>NZ_VFPE01000003.1 GCF_006783905.1 Microbacterium kyungheense
CGGCGTTGTTGACCGCGATCCGCAGCGGCGCGAGGGCCTCGGCGGCGTCGACGGCGGCCTGGCCGACCGCGGGGTCAGACACGTCGCCCACGAACGCGACGGCGGTGCCGCCCGCGCCGGTGATCTCGGCGACGACCGCGTCGGCGGCCTCCTGTCGCACGTCGGCGACGAGGACGGCGGCGCCGTTCGCCGCGAGGGTGAGGGCGACCGCCCGGCCGATGCCGGATCCGGCGCCCGTGACGATGGCGGAGCAGCTCCGCGACATCGTACGTAGCCATGATGTACCTCCGTTGGTGGCGTCATCGTGTGGCGCCCGTCGTGTATCCGACAGTTGTCGGTTACATATGAGTTAACCTACACCTGTCGAAAAGATTCCCGGAGGCGGCATGGACCCCCGAAAACAGCGCAGCCAGGAGCGCCTCTACGCCGCAGCCCTCGAGCTCGCGGGCGAACGACCGATGTCGGAGCTGTCGGTCACGCAGCTCGCCGAGGCGGCTGGTGTGCACCGCTCGACGTTCTATGAGCATGCCGACTCCCCCGAAGCCCTGGTCGAGGCGGCGCTCACCGCCGAGTTGGACCGGCTGCGCGACGCGCTGCTGGCGGACCGATCGGATGCCGCGACCGCCCTGGTCACCGTCACGCGTGGCGTGCTCGAGCACGTGCTGCGGCACGCCGACGTCTACCGCCGCGAACTCTCCGACGGCGGCGGCGCGCTGCATGCGATGCTCAGCCGTCACTTCCGCGGCACGACCGAGGCGCTGATCGAGCGCGGTCGCGTCGAACTCGGTGTGACCGTCGCCGGCACGGCGCCCGCGGACGTCGCCGACGCGGCGGCGCGGTTCCTGGCGGACGGGACCGTCGGCCTCATCGACGGCTGGCTGCGACGCCCACGCCCACAGGTCGACCAGTTCCTTCAGCTCTACGGTGCCCTGCTGCCCGACTGGTGGCCGCACCGCCCCTCGGTCTGAACTCGGTCAGGGCGCCGAAGCGGGAGAGGAGCCCCCACGCCAGGCGGCGAGCACCTCGACGTGCCGCAGCAGGAAGGCGCGCTCGTCGAGCCGCTTGCGGCGGAGCCACCCCGTCACCTCGTCGTTGCTCTTGCTGGCGTTGCACGAGCGGCACGCCGGAACGACGTTCTCGAACGTGTAGCGGCCGCCCCGCGAGATCGGCAGCACGCAGTCCTTCTGGAACGGCCCCGTCGCGACCCCGCAGTAGGCGCAGGCGCCCCACGCCTCCAGGATCGCCTCCCACTCGTCGAGCGTGAGATCGTTGTCGGCGGCGGCCACGCGGCGCGCACGGCGCCGCGACGCGCGGGCGCGGCGGGTCTGACTGACGGCCATGCCCACAAGCTACCGACCGCGACCGCCGGATCCGTTCGGCACGCCCGCATGAGTGTGCACATCATGTGCTCTCGCCGAGCGCACACGTCACCGACGCGGACAGCGTGTCATCTCGGCGAGAGCACATGATCACGACGGCCGTCGGGGGTCACGCCGCCTCGCCGGGGAGGCCGTCCAGCAGCTTCTCGATCGTGGTGAGGACGCCGTGATCGAGGTTGGACGGCGCGGCGTACCGCGCGCGCTCGGCGACGAGCGGGTGGGCATTGGCCATCGCGAACGAGAGGGCTGCGGCATCCATCATCTCGAGGTCGTTGAGGTAGTCGCCGAATGCGGCCGTCTGGTCGCGCGTGATGCCGGTCGCCGCCTGCAGACGCTTCAGCGCGGCTCCCTTGTCGACGCCGAGGTTCATGATGTCGATCCAATGCTTGCCCGACACGACCACCTGGTGCGTCGCACGCAGGTCCTCAAGCGCCGGCGCCGTGGTGGCCGCGTCCTCGAAGTCGAAGATCGCGACCTTGAGGATCTGGTCGTCGACCTCCAGCAGGTCGGGCACCGCCTCCAGCCTCGCGTAGTACTTGTCAGCCTCCGCACGGAACGCGTCGTCGGCGCGCTCGATGTAGGCCGAGGTCTTCCCGCACACGACCACGCCCAGGTCCCGCTGCGTGAGCGCACGGAGGCGGGTGATCAGGGATGCCACGAACGCGGCATCCATCGCGTCCGAGCTGATCTCGACGCCGCCCTCGACGACGTACGCGCCGTTCTCGGCGATGAACACCATGTGGTCGAGGTGCTCGGCGAAGGCGCGCTGGAGCGTCGCGAGCTGTCGTCCGCTGGCGGGCGCGAAACGGATGTCGCGCTCGCTCAGGCGGTCGAGGAGCGGCCACAGCGCATCGGGGATGCGGCCGTCGCCGTCGAGGAGGGTGCCGTCCATGTCGACGGCGATCAGGCGCAGGTCTGGGCTCGGAAATGGCATCGCCTCGAGCCTACGCGGCTCACTTCGACGCCCACCTGGCGGTGAGAAACACGAAACCATCACCGCCACGGGCGCGGGTAGCTTAGGGTGCGTGACCGCTCCCGTCGATGCCACCGCCACGCCCGCCTGGTCCGAGCTCAGCTCGCTCCGGGATTCGTTCGCCCCTGATCTGCGCGACTGGTTCGCGATCGATCCGCGCCGCGCCGAACGGCTGAGCTTCGAGCTCGCCGATCTGCACGTCGACCTGTCGAAGAACCTCGTGACCGACGAGATCCTGGCCGCCCTCGTGCGCCTGGCCGAGCAGACCGGGGTCGCCCAGCGGTACGCGGCGATGCTCGCCGGTGAGCACATCAACACCACCGAGGACCGGGCCGTCCTGCACACGGCCCTGCGACGCCCGGCGGGCACCGAGCCCGCGCTCGTCGTCGACGGACAGGACATCGACGCCGACGTGCAGTCGGTGCTCACCGCCATGAGCGCGTTCGCCGACCGGGTGCGCTCGGGCGAGTGGACTGGGGTGACCGGCAAGAAGGTCACGCACATCGTCAACATCGGCATCGGCGGGTCCGATCTCGGTCCGGTCATGGTCTCGGCGGCGCTCGAGCCGTACGCGACCGCCGGCATCCAGGCCCGGTTCGTGTCGAACATCGACCCGTTCGACCTCGCGAACAAGACGAAGGACCTCGACCCCGAGACGACGCTCTTCATCGTCGCGTCGAAGACCTTCACGACCCTCGAGACCCTGACCAACGCGCGTCTCGCGCGCGACTGGCTGTGGGGGGGCCTGCAGGCCGCCGGTGCGATCGACGGGTCCGACGAGGCGCGGACGGATGCCGTCGCGCATCACTTCGTCGCCGTCTCGACCGCACTCGACAAGGTCGCGGCGTTCGGCATCGACCCGGTCAACGCCTTCGGATTCTGGGATTGGGTCGGCGGCCGCTACTCGGTCGACTCGGCCATCGGGCTCTCGCTCATGATCGAGCTCGGACCCGACGTGTTCCGCGAGCTGCTGGCCGGGTTCCACGCGGTCGACGAGCACGTGCGGACGACGCCGCTCGACGCCAACGTGCCGGTGCTGATGGGCCTGCTGAACGTCTGGTACTCGAACTTCCTCGGCGCCCAGTCGCACGCGGTGCTCCCCTACGCGCAGCAGCTGAGCCGCTTCGCCGCGTACCTGCAGCAGTTGACGATGGAGTCCAACGGCAAGTCCGTGCGCTGGGACGGCTCCCCCGCGACGACCGACACCGGCGAGGTGTTCTGGGGCGAGCCGGGCACGAACGGCCAGCACGCGTTCTACCAGCTGATCCACCAGGGCACGCGGCTCATCCCCGCCGACTTCATCGCGTTCGCCAACCCGGCGTACCCGCTCGAAGACGGCGGCCGCGACGTGCACGGCCTGTTCCTGTCGAACTTCCTCGCGCAGACCAAGGCGCTCGCGTTCGGCAAGACCGCCGCAGAGGTCGAGGCCGAGGGCACGACAGGTCCGCTCGTGGCCGCGCGCACGTTCGCCGGCAACAAGCCGACGACGTCGATCTTCGCGCCGGCGCTCACTCCCGCGGTGCTCGGCCAGCTCGTGGCGCTCTACGAGCACATCACCTTCACGCAGGGCGTCATCTGGGGCGTCAACTCGTTCGACCAGTGGGGCGTCGAGCTCGGCAAGCAGCTGGCACTGCAGATCGCTCCCGCGATCGAGGGAGACGAGGCCGCCATCGCCGCGCAGGACGCGTCGACGCGGTCGCTGCTGGCGTACTACGCCGCTCACCGCACGCGCTGAGGGACCCGGGATGCCGGTGCCCCCGGTATCCCGGATCCCACGTTAAGCGCGCAGGCGGCCGGCGAGCCGCGTCGCGCTCATGTAGGCGATGGCCTCGATCGAGATCATGGGGTTGACCCCCGACGCGGTCGGGAACGTCGACGCGTCGGCGACCACGAGGTTCGGCACCTCCCAGGTCGCGCCGTCCGGGTCGACGGCGCTCGTCTCGGCCGAGCCGCCCATGCGCGCGCTTCCCATGAGGTGCAGTGCGGCCATCGAGCACCGACCTGGGCCGTACCCCGCCGCTGCGCAACGGCCGATGAAGGCGTCCAGAGGCTTACCGCTGGAGCGCGTCCACTCGATGCCTGCCTGGTGGCCCGAGAACATGCGCAGCGCACCGGCCGCCTCCAGGATGCGGGAGGCCCCCGCGACGCCCGCCTGCACGCGCCGGGCATCGCGGTCGGACAACGTGTAGTGCAGCGTCGGCTCGCCGTTCTTGTCGACCCGGACCTCGCCCGCGTCCTGGTCACGGGCGATCACGCCCACGCTGGAGTACCGGGCGAGGCGCTTCATGACGTCGAGATGCGCCTGGGCTCCGCGCCACGACTGGAATGCGACCGACAGTCCGGGGTTGGCCGCGGCCGTCTCGTACACGACGCCGTATCCCGAGCCGTCGAGGTCGGCGTGCTCGGCGGAGTAGCGCGACTGCATGGCCCCTTCCCACGGCCTCACGTCCTCGTCGAACTCGGCCCACACCGCCGTCGCCGGGTGCAGCCGCAGGTGCTTGCCGATGTTCGGATTCTGCAGCCCCGAGCGGCGCAGCAGCGCGGGGGTCTGCACGCTCCCGCCCGCGACGACGACGGCACGGGCGCGCACGGTGACCGTGCGACCGTCGGCGGTGCGCCCCGTCACACCCGTGGCGCGGCCGCCCTCGGTCTCGACCCGGCGCACGTCGACCCCGGTGTACAGCCGAGCACCGGCGGACTCGGCGTCGGCGAGCCACGTCTTCGCGGCGGACTGCTTGGCGCCGATGCGGCAGCCGTAGCCGCAGCGGCCGCACTCCACACCGGTGTCGCAGCCGACGACGTTGCGCTCCAGCTCGCCGACGTGCCAGCCGAGCTCCGCGAGCCCGCGCTGCATGATCCGGTCGCGGTGGGACGGGGCGCTGTGGGAGCCGTTGACGCCCAGGCGCCGCCACACCGCGTCGAGCGCCTGGTCGTACTCGTCGGTCGTGAACTGCGGGACGCCGTGCGCCGCCCACTCCGCCCGAACGCGATCGGGCGTGCGGAACGACGTCGAGAAGTTCACCACGGTGCCCCCGCCCAGGCACTGCGCCGACAGGACGCTCAGCTGCCCCTCGGCCGTGGCCGACGGCCCCGGCGCGTACAGCCGTGCGAGCCCGCCCAGCTCGCTGCCGTCGAAGTCGCGGTCGTCGTAGTAGGCGCCCTTCTCGAGCACCACGACGTCGTACCCCTCGGCCGCGAGCACCGCCGCCGCGGTGCCACCGCCAGCGCCCGAGCCGACCACGACCACGTCGCAGTCGAGCGACAGGTCCGACACCGGCGTCTGCGGGTGCAGCGGCGGTGCCGCCGCGTCGGCACGGGGTCCCGGCGGTCCGGGGTAGCCCATCGCGGACCACAGCGGCGAGCGCCCGTCGGCGCCCGGGGCGATGTAATACGACAGCATCGCGGCGGACTTGAGGTTCTGGAACAGCACCCGCTTGAGGGGCAGCCGCGAGTCCGACATCGCGATGAGCGCCGCCTCGCGGCGCGCCGCCGGCAGCGACGAGAATCGCCGGGGGCCGATGCCGAGCAGGATGCCGCCGATCGGGGTGTCCCACAGCGAGAGCACGCGCGCGAGCAGCTCCGCCTCCTCGGCGCGCGGGTTCGCCTCGAGCATGCCCTCGGCGATGGGGACGGCCCCGAGCCGGGTCGCTGACGGGATGCCGTCGCCGTCGCCCGGGGCGAAGGTGTCGAAGATGGACTCGAAAGTCGCCCGCTGCGCTGCGGTCAACGTCATGGATGCCTCCTGGTGCGCCGTTGCTGCGGCAAGCATGCACCATCGGCGGCGGTGACGACAAGGGTTAAGTGAATCCGCATTCACGCCTGTTGCACCCCTTGTGACACTGCGGCGGACCCCGTTGGTCGACCCCGGATCAGGCCTTTCACGCAAAACCGTTCCCACGGTTCTTCCAGCGAAAAGCCAGAAGTCGTCCAGAGGCGATGAGGCAGACTCGGGGACTTGTGCGTCCGACCCGAGGGCGCCGCGCGCTGTACCCGACGGCGCGAACCCCGAGCAAGGAACGTACGTTCGTCATGCACTCAGACCAGATCAGCCCTGCCCGCCGGCCCCGTCGGCGGCTCACCGCCGTGGCCGTGGCCGCCGGAACCGCTCTCGGAATCGTCGTCACGACCGGCCTCACCCTCGCCTCGCCGAACCTCGCCGCCGCCGCGCCGCTGGCCGCCACGGCCATCGCCTCGGTCGCCGCCCCCGATGCCACCGTGCACACGCTGCGCGACATCCGCGTGGAGGCCAAGAGCACGCTGCTCGCCGCCCGCGTCGCACTCACCGACGCCGACACCATCACCTCCGACATCGCCGCGGCCGGCCTGGACATCGGCATCACCGACACGTCGGTCGACACCGACGACCTCACGCGCGCCGCCGACCGCCTCGCACAGCTGAACATCGTCCCGGCCCTGCTGCTGCCAGGTCTGGCCGCCGACGCGTCGTCGTCGACCGAGAAGGTCGCCGCACGCGTGGCCGACCTTCGCGAGCACCTCGATGCCGCGAAGGCTCAGAAGGCCGCCGAAGAGGCAGCCGCCGCAGCCGCGGCAGCCGCCGCCGAGGCGCAGCGCCAGGCCGAGGCGGCCGCTGCCGCGCTCGCCGCCGCGAACACGCCGGAGGGCGCCAAGGCGACCGCCCGCGCGATGGCCGCCTCGCAGTACGGCTGGGGCGACGGCCAGTTCTCGTGCCTCGAGTCGCTGTGGACCAAGGAGTCGCACTGGGACTACCAGGCCTACAACAAGAACGGTGGCGCGACCGGCATCCCGCAGGCGCTGCCCGGCAACAAGATGGCCAGCGCCGGCGCCGACTGGCAGACCAACGCCGCGACGCAGATCGCGTGGGGCCTCGGCTACATCGCCGGTTCGTACGGCACGCCGTGCGCGGCGTGGTCGCACTCGCAGGCCGTCAACTGGTACTGAGCCGCAGGTCCCGGAATGCCGCGTCCCGTATGGGGCGCGGCATTCTCAGTACGTGACGACCGGGTTCTCGTCGATCTGCCACGCAGTGACGGCGACCGTCGAACCTTCGACGATGTCGAGGTCGATGGGCCACGAGCCGCGCTCCATCCCCGCGGTCTGTGCGGCGTAGACGGTCTTGGTGACCAGCGCCCCGTGGGGCGACGCGGCGTCCCACCCGAGGTAGGTCACGGCGTACCCGCCTGCGGGCACCTCGATGCGCTGCGGGCCGGGGTCCTGCGCCATGAACGAGCTGCCCTGCTCGATCGTGACCGCCAGGAGGTGCCCGTTCTGGTCCTCGAACGCGATGTCGGGGTAGCCCTCGATGACACAGGGCTGATCCGAGAAGTTCATGAGCTGGATCGGCATGCCGCGGTGGCCGGTCGCGGCATCCGGTTCGCCCTTCAGGACGGTCGCCTTGTCAGGGGTGCACCAGTTCGGGTCGAGCTCGGTGGATGCCTCGGCCCGGGACGGCACCGGCACGCCCGTGGCGTTCGGGTCGGGCATCGCGCCGAAGGTCACCGCGGCCTCGGCCTGCTGTCGCGCCGCGGTCTCGGCTGCGATCGCAGTTGTGCGCGCGTTGTCGGCAGCGACCCCGCCCGCGATCACGGCGACCACCGCGACCGCGGCGGCCGGCAGCAGCCACCCGGGCCGCCGGTCGTCACGGGCGGAGGCGGGAGCCTCGGCCGGCGCGCGGACGACGAGGCCCGGCATCCATCCCGCGGCCAGGCCCCACAGCGCACCGGACGCGGCGCCCGCGCCGAACTCGCCGACGAGCAGTCCGCGAGGCCCGAACATCGCGAGGGAGTCCCAGGACACCGCGACATCGAACGCGAGCCCGACGACCGCCCCGGCGGCGACGGCCGCGAACCACGCGGGCAGGAACAGCGCGCCGCCGCGGCCGGCCACAGTCGTGACGAACGCGTGGACGAGCGCCACCGCGACGGCACCGAGTGCGATCGCGAGGACCAGCCACCCACCGCTGTCGCCCCACAGCAGCCCGCGCGGCGCGACCTGCGGCACCAGATTCGCGAGTTGGGCCGCTCCGCCCGGGATCTGCGAGAACCCCCAGCGGATCAGGACGACGAGAAGCCAGAGGGCCGCCGCGAGGCCGCTCGACGCGAGCAGACGGCGGCTGAGAGGAGTGCGCATCGCGTCTCATCCTGGCCGATGGCCGGCCGGGAGGAGCGCAATCCACAGCCGGGACTCAGCCGGTGGCGCCCGGGCCGTACAGCTCGGCGACCTTCTGCGAACTGAACCAGCCGTCGTACGTGGGGGTCCTCGGCCAGCCCTCGGGCGAGTCCTGCCACTCCTCGCGCCGTCCGTACGGCAGCAGGTCGATGAGCCCGAACTCGTACGACAGCCGCTCGGTGCCCCGGCCGTTGGTGTGCCACGTGCGATAGACGGTGTCGCCGTCGCGCAGGAACACGTTCACCGCGAAGCCGCCGCCGGGCGGGGCATCCATGTCTGCGCCGAACGGGCTGTCGGCGGTCGAGTACCACTCCATGCGGTTGGCGACCTTCTCCTTGTACGCGAGCGCCTCGTCGATCGGCCCCTGCGTGACGATGACGAAGCGGGCGTCGTAGGGGTCCAGGAACTCCAGCCGGTCGAACTGCGCCGTGAACCCGGTGCAGCCCGGGCACTGCCACTCCTTGCCCTCGAACCACATGTGGTTGTACACGATGAGCTGCGTGCGGCCTTCGAAGACGTCGGCCAGTCGCACCGGCCCGTCCTTGCCCACGAGCGTGTAGCCGGGCAGTTCGACCATCGGCAGCCGCCGCCGTTGCGCGGCGATCGCGTCGAGCTCACGGGTGGCCGCCTTCTCGCGCACGCGCAGTTCGGCGAGTTCGCGCCGCCACGCGTCGGCGTCGACGACGGGCGGGAGGGCGTTCTGGGTCGTGCTCTGCATCGGGACCTCCGGAGGACGGTTTCGTATGTTCACACCGTACACATCTGGTTCTCCGCGTCAAGGGGTCCGCAGAAATGGCGGGGAACAGTGGATGCCGGCGGCAGCTGCCGCCGGCATCCACTCCCCTCGCCGACATCATGTGCTCTCGCCGAGTGCGCACGTTATCGGCGCTGGGCGTGTGCGCTCGGCGAGAGCACATGATCCCGGCACGACCGCGGGCCGCGCGAGGGGCCGCCGATACGCTGGAGGCGTGCCTGACGAGGAGGTTCGGAGCAAGCAGGAGGTGCTGCGCCTGCCGGCCTTCGCGCTGTTCTGGAGCGCCGCGACGCTGCGCGCGTTCGGCGGCAGCGTCGCGGGCGTCGCATTCCAGGTGCTCATCGTCTCGGTGATCGAGGCGACCCCGCTGCAGATCAGCGTACTGAGCGCGCTCGGCGTCGTGCCGTACCTGTTCCTCGGCCTGATCATCGGCGCGCTGATGGATCGATGGCGGCGCCAGCGCACCCTCGTGCTCACGAGCATCGGCCGCGCCGTCGTGCTCGCAGTCATCCCGGTGCTGCTGCTGACCGGGACCCTCGGGTTCTGGTCGCTCGCCGCCGTCGTGTTGACGCTGGGAGTGCTGACCCTGTTCGCGGACTCGGCGGCGCAGCCGCTGCTCCCCCGCATCGTGCCCCGCGATGCGCTCGTCATGGCGAACGCGCGCCTCGGGCAGAGCCAGACCGTGGCCGAGACCGCCGGCCCCGCGCTCGGCGGCACGCTGCTCAACCTCGTCGGAGCGCCGCTGCTGTTCGCCTTCGACGCCGTCATCAACGCCGTCGCCGCGCTGCTGCAGTGGCGGATCGCCGTCGCCGAGCCCCGGCCCGCGCCCCGCGCTCCGGGTCGGCACGTCGGGCACGAGATCGTCGAGGGCATGCGGTACACGTACGGGCACCGGACCCTGCGCCCGCTTGCGCTGTCGGTGCACACGTGGTTCCTCGGCAACAGCATCGTGGCGACCGTGTTCGCGGTGTTCGTGCTGCGCGAACTCGATCTGCCGGCCTGGGCGTTCGGCCTCGCGCTCGCGTGCGGTGCGGTCGGCGGCTTCGCCGGCGCGGTCATCGCGCCGGCGATCGGGTCCCGGTTCGGCGCGGGCCGCGCGATCCTGGTGGGCCGCGCGCTCGTGGTGGTCCCGTGGGTCGTCCTGGCCTTCGCGCCGCTCACCGCCGACAGCGGCGTCGCCGTCGTGCTCACCGTCGTCTCGGCCGCCCAGTTCCTCTACGGCCTGTCGATGGGCATCGAGGACGCGAATGACATCGCCTACCGCCAGTCCGTCGCGCCCGACGGCATCCAAGGCCGGATGAACTCCACGATCCGCACGGTCAATCGCGTCGTGTTCTTCTTCGGCGCGCTGCTGAGCGGGGTGCTCATGACGTTCCTCGGCTTCCAGCCGACCATGGCGATCGGCGCCGTGATCTTCGCGATGGCAGCGGTGGTCGTGCTGGCCTCGCCGCTGCGCACCGCGCGTCACGACGACCAGCCCGACGCGCCGGAGTGAGGGGATGCCGGCGGCCGCGGCATCCCCTGCCTCCAGGGTCACCCGGGGCCGGTTACGAAGGCCGGGTGTCTGCGCCTTCCGCGGGGACCCGTCGTAACGTGCGCGGCGTCGTGTTACGCCGGCTGTGGACCCGCGAGCTCGTCGGCATACGCGGTGACGGCTCGCCCGTACATCGGCAGCGTCGGCGCCAGAGCCCGCAGCGCGACGGCGAGCGCCTCGTCCGGCCGCTCCGCATCGCGCAGGCAGAGCGCGAGGAACGCCGCGGCCGCAGCGCCGGCGATCGTCTCGTCGCCGAGGTCCCGCAGCAGCTCCGCGCCTTCGTCCGCCCGCCCGATGTTGCGCAGCGAGCTGGCGAGCTGCACGACGGCTTGCGGCATCCGCTCGCTGTCCAGTCCGGCGGCGAGCGCCGCCCGGTACTGCGGCACGGCGTCGTGCTCGCGCCCGACGAAGTCCAGCACCGACGCCCACTCGAACAGCGCGGCCGCGTCGTCGGCCGGGCGTTCGTCGACAAGGGCTCGCATGCGGTCGACGACATCGGGGTCGGTGTCGTCGGCCGTGTTCCAGAACTCCGCGACGCGGTCCTCCCACGAGCTCATCGGGTCACCTCATGAGAGACGCCGGTCGTGATCAGGGTTCCGAGATCCTCTCCCTCGCAGATGCGGCGCATGAGGCCTTCCCGGGCGACGTCGAAAACGTGCATCGTGAGCTCCTGCTCGCCGGCGAGCACGAACGCGCTCGTGTCCATGACGCGGATGCCGCGGCGCACGGCGTCGTCGTACGTGAGGCGGTCGAAGCGCACGGCGTCGGCGTGCACGTTGGGATCCTTGTCGTAGACGGCGTCGATGTCGCGCTTGGCCACGAGGAGCGCATCGGCCTCCAGTTCGAGCGCGCGCTGCACCGACGGGTAGTCCGTGGTCACGTAGGGCTGGCCGATCCCGCCGGCCAGGATCACGATGCGGCCCTGCGCAAGGTGCGAGATGGCGCGCAGCCGGATGAACGGCTCGGCCACGGACTGCATGGGGATCGCGGTCATCACGCGGATGTCGGCATCGGTGCGGCCGGTGAGTGCACCGCGCAGCATCAGCGCGTTCATCACCGTGCCCAGCATCCCGATGTTGTCGGCCTCGGCGCGCCCGATCCCCCAGCCGTCGGCCATCCGACCACGGAAGTAGTTGCCGCCACCCACCACGACCGCCACCTGGACGCCGAGGTCGTGCACGGCCAGCACCTCATCGCTCAGGTGCGCCAGACGCCCGGGATCGACCCCGGAGCCCGATGCTCCCGCGAGCGCCTCACCGCTCAGCTTGAGAACCACTCGCCCGTATCTCGACATCGCACCCTCTCCTCACCGGCGGGCGACGGCGTCGTCGCCCGGACGATGCTAGCGGCGCGCGACGCCCGGTGCAGCCGCGCGACGGACTTGCATAACCATTCGACCTAGCGAGATTACTCACAAGCTGGATAGCGTGAAGGAGGAGTCCCACCCACCCCGAGGAATCATCTGGAGGATGATCGATGGAGATCACGCGACGTACGGTGCTGACCGGAGCCGCCGTCCTGGGAGCTGCCGCCGCGATCGGCGCACCGAACCCGGCGAACGCGAGCACACGATCGGCCGCGGCGACCGGGCAGGCCGCGAACCCCAAGGCGGTCGAGCGCTGGGGCATGCACGAGATCGTGCTCAACGGCCCTGACAAGGGGAACCCCTACGTCGACGTCACCGTCGCTGCGGTGTACGAGGGCGCAGGCCAGACCATCACGGTACCGGGCTTCTACGACGGCGACGGCACGTTCCGCGTCCGATTCTCGCCACCGCAGTCAGGGCAGTGGCGGTGGCGCACCGACAGCAACCTGCCGGCGCTGCGCCAGGCCGGCAAGGTCGACGTGATCGAGCCCGCGTCGGGCAATCACGGGCCGGTCCAGGTCGTTCCCGGCGGGTACCACTTCGTCTACGCCGACGGATCGCCGTACCGGCAGATCGGCACGACGTCGTACTCCTGGGCTCTCCAGTCCGACGAGAAGTGCGAGCTGACGCTGAACACGCTCAGCACGTCGCCGTTCAACAAGATCCGCATGCTCGTCTTCCCCAACGTCCCCGCCGAGGCGACCGATCCCTTCGTGCGCACCGGCACCGGGCCTCGCGACTGGGACCCGACGCGCATCGACCCCGCGTACTTCCGTCGCTACGAGAGCCGCATCGAGCGCCTCCTCGCACTCGGGATCCAGGCCGATGTCGTGCTGTTCCAGCCGTACGACACGGCGCGGGGCTACTCCGACATGACGCGCACCGACGACGAGCGGTACGTGAAGTATGTCGCCGCCCGGTTCGGCGCCTACCGGAACGTGTGGTGGTCGATGGCCAACGAGTACGACGGCATCAAGACCAAGACCGTCGACGACTGGGATCACCTGTTCCAGGTTCTCCAGGCGGCCGACCCCCACAACCGGCTGCGTTCGGTGCACAACAAGAACATCTACTACGACGCCCGCAAGCCCTGGATCACGCACGCGAGCATCCAGAGCGCCGGCGCCGCGCTGGACGGGCTGCGGGCACACTTCCATCGCCAGTTCGCACTGAAGCCGGTGATCTTCGACGAGGTCGCGTACGAGGGCAACATCAGCGAACGCTGGGGCCAGCTCTCGGGCGAGCAGATGACGCACCGCTTCTGGAACACCTTCGTCGGCGGCACATACTGCGGCCACGGCGAGACCCTCAACCCCGAGCAGAAGCCGAGCATCTCGTGGCTGGGGCAGGGCGGCACGCTCAACGGCACCAGTGCACCGCGCCTGGCGTTCCTCAAGCAGATCATGGAGGACGGTCCGGCTCCCGGCATCAACGCCCTGCAGCCGGACTGGGACTACGACATCGCGGGTGTCGACAGCCAGTACTACCTGCGCTACTTCGGTGAGAGCGCCCCGACGCAGTGGGAGGCGATCCTCCCGAGCGGCTCCGGCCTGTCGTATCAGGTCGACATCATCGACACGTGGAACATGACCATCACGTCTGCCGGGGTCTACAACATGGCCAAGGTTCCGCGCGGCGCCCAGGATCCGGCTCGTCCCACGGTCGCGCTTCCCGGCACGCAGTGGATCGCGGTCCGGTTCACCCGGGTCTGAGAGGAGTGGATGCCGTCTCCCCGGCGCTCCGGAAGTGCCAGGGCGGCGGCATCCACTCTTCCGTCATGCGGCGATAGCGAGCTGGTGGCGGCGCTGCCGCGCTGCGGCGGCCAGCTCGCCCAGCAGGACCTCGGTGGTGTCCCAGTCGATGCAGGCGTCGGTGACCGACTGGCCGTACACGAGGCTGTCGCGGGTGCCGGCCGTGAGCTTCTGGCTGCCGCCTACGAGGAAGCTCTCGATCATGACGCCGGCGATGTCGCCGGTGTCGGCGAGCTGACCGGCGAGCTCGCGCACCACCTCGGCCTGGCGCACGTGGTCCTTGCCGCTGTTGGCGTGGCTGGCGTCGACCACCAGCCGGCGCGGCATGCCGGCGCGCTCGAGCAGCTCGGCCGCACGTTCCAGGTCGGCGGGGCCGTAGTTGGGTCCGCCGCGACCTCCCCGCAGCACGACATGGGCGGCGCGGTTCCCGGTCGTCGAGACGACGGCCGCCGCACCCGCGTCGTCGGTGCCGAAGAACACATGCCGCTGGGACGCGACCGTGCAGCCGTCGATCGCGATCTGCACGTCGCCGTCGGTCGCGTTCTTGAAGCCGATCGGCATCGACAGCCCCGATGCGAGCTGACGGTGGATCTGGCTCTCGGTGGTGCGGGCGCCGATCGCACCCCACGCGACGGCGTCGGCGATGAACTGCGGGCTGATGGGCTCCAGGAACTCGCAGCCGATAGGCAGCCCGAGGTCGAGGACGTCGAGCAGCAGGCGCCGCGCGACGCGCAGGCCGCGCACGACGTCATGCGTCCCGTCGAGGCCGGGATCGTTGATGAGCCCCTTCCAGCCGCCGGTCGAGCGGGGCTTCTCGAAGTACACGCGCATGACGACGAGCAGGTCGTCGCGGTGCCGGTCCGCCACGGCGGCGAGGCGGCGCGCGTAGTCGACCGCGGCCTCGGGGTCGTGCACCGAGCACGGTCCCACCACGACGAGCAGGCGGTCGTCGTCGCCGCGGAGGACCGCCTCCACCTCCGCGCGGGCATCGGTGACGGCGGTCTCGTGCGCGGCGGTCATGGGCAGTTCGCGGCGCAGCTCCGCCGGTGACGGGAGCGGCGTGAAGGAGGCGACGCGGAGGTCGTGCGTGGCGTTCATGGGTTCCTGTTCCCGGCGGAACCCGGATGCCAGGCCACCGCCGTCTTAACGACGAAGGCAGACCCTCGGATGAGTGTCTGCCTGTGGCTCTGGAGGCGCTGCGCTTATCGGCGGTCGGCTCCTCCAGAGCCACTCCGATACGCATACCAGCGGATGTCCATCCCGCGACCGTACCCGCGGCGCGGGACGATCGTCAAATCCCGGCCGCGGTCGCCGCGCGATCAGCCGCCCGGGCCGACCGGGTCGACAGGTGCGCCGTCGCCGTTCTCGGGGATGTCGCCGCGCTCGACGGGGGTCGCCGGACCGGTGGGGGCATCCGAGAACAGCAGTTCGAGCTCGGCCTCCGACGGCACGTGCACCGCCTGCGCCGCGGCCGCCAGGTCCTCGGCCGGGACGCCGTCCATGCCGATCACCCGGATGACGGCGCCCTCCGACGACGTGGCGTATTCGTCGATGCCGCCGCCCGATCGATGCCAGACGCCGTCCTCTTCGGTGCACGTCACGGGCGCGTCGGCGGCATCCCACAGCGGCATCGCCGCGCAGGTCTCGGCGGTGAGCTCACCGCGGTCCGTGCGGAGCATGAGGATCCCGCCCGAGCCGTCGGCGGTCCACGAGGCAGACATGCCCTCCACCCCGTTCGCGCCGACCGATTGCGGCGCCAGCACGTAGCCGTCCACCTCGGTCGTGTAGACGAGGTCGGGAGCGATGCCGAGGGCGCCGGCACGCGCGGCGATCGCGTCGGGCTCTGCGGCATCGGTCACCCCGGTGCCGGCCGCCGGCGTGGCGCATCCGGTGAGCAGCAGCGCGATGAGCAGAGGGACGGCGATGCCTGCTGACGTGGCCGCACGGAGGGGACGCATGATCGCATCCTGCCTCATGGCGTCCTCGGACGGGCGGACCGGACATAGTGTGGCCTCCATGATCTGGCAGACGCTCGCCTCCCGCACCGTGTACGAGAACCGCTGGATCCGGGTGCGCGAGGACGATGTCGTCGGTCCCGACGGCGCGGGCATCTACGGCGTCGTCGAGATGCGGCATCCTGCCGTCTTCGTCGTCGCGCTGGACCCCGACGATCGTGTGCTCCTCGTCTCGCTGTACCGGTACGCGACCGGACGATCGTCGCTCGAGGTGCCCGCCGGGGGTTCGGACGGCGAGGACGCCCTGGTCGCCGCGCGGCGTGAGCTCGCCGAAGAGACCGGGTATGCGGCCGCCGAATGGACCGAGATCGGCCGCATGGATGCCCTCAACGGCCTGGCCGACGCGCCCGAGCACGTGTTCCTCGCCCGCGACCTGCGGCCGGTGGCCGACGCGACGCACTCCCAGCACGAAGAGGGCATCGACGACGTGCGGTGGGTGCCGTTCGCCGATGCGCTGGCGCTCGTGGCGGCGGGCGAGATCGCCGACGGCGAGACGATCGCCGCCCTCGCATTCGCGGGGATCCACCTGGGGCGGTTCCGCTGATGCGTCCCGCGGAGACCGAGTGGATGCCGCCGGCCGAGGTCGACTGGGTCCACATCCCTGCGGGCGTCGTGCAGCGGGGCACCCCGGGCGCAGAGCTCGACGCGGTGGCCGCGCGGTACGCCGACACCGGGATCCGGGCGGCCTGGTTCCGAAAGGAGGCACCGCGCACGGCGGTGCACGTGCCGGCGTTCCGGATCGCCCGCACGCCCGTCACGAACGCCGAGTGGATGGCCTTCGCCGCCGAGACCGGTCGTACGGTCCCGTCCGGCCCTGCCGACCACCCCGTCATCGGGGTGGCGTGGGCCGACGCCGTCGCGTACTGCGGCTGGCTCGGCGAGCGCCTGAGCACGGACCTGCGGCTGCCGACCGAGGACGAATGGGAGCGCGCCGCCCGCGGCGACGACGACCGCGAGTTCCCGTGGGGCTCGGAGTACCGCACCGGCCTGGCGAACCTCCATGACCTCGGCCTCGGCACGACGACCCCGGTCGGCTCGTTCCCCGACGGCGCGAGCCCGTTCGGCGTGCTCGACCTCGCGGGCAACGCCGACGAGTGGACCTCGACCCGGTACGCGCCCTACGCCGGAGCACCGGCGGACGTCCCGGCAGTCGAGGACTGGGCCTTCGACCCGCACATCACCCGCGGCGGCGCGTTCCGCCACGACCGCGACCTCGCACGCTGCGCTCGGCGCCACGGCGCCTACGAGGCCGATCTCGCCGCCATCGGGGTCGGTTTCCGCCTCGCAGCGGACGCGGCCCCGCAGGATCGGATGCCGCGTCAATAGTCGACGTGCGCCTCCTCCGAGATGTCGAGCGCCGTCGCGGTCGCGCCCCAGGCGCTGAGCGCGTTGTCGAGCTGTCGGCGCAGCCACTCGGCCGACAGCGACGCCGCGGGCAGGGATGCGAGCTGCCGCTGCCGCTCGTCGACGGTCCCCGAGAGGTCCGGTGGTTCAGGGTGTGCGTCGTTCATGGGATCTGCCTTCCTTCGAGGATGTGTGCGCGGCTTCGACGAGCAGGATGCCGGGCCAGGCCGTCAGTCCGGGTACGCCACACGGATGCGGCGCCGCTCGTACATCAGGGTCGCGGTCAGCAGCAGCACGCCGACGACGACTCCCGAGATCTGCGCGGCGAGCGGATGGACGCTCGCGCCGAAGATCAGGATGAGGGCGACGAGCGCTCCCCCGAGGACGGCGTTCACGGCGGCGATCATGCTCGCCATCGTGAACAGGAACGACGAACGCGAATAGCGCACGCCCAGCTCGCCGGTGCGCGGGTGGTCCAGGGCGATCAGCTCCGGGCCGAGAGGATGCAGGCCGACCCAGTGCTCGCGGATCCGCAGCATCCGCCGGCGCACCGTGATGTTCTCGACGCTGGTGTCGACCAGACGCACGACGGTGAACCAGCCCAGCATGAAGATCGTCGGCAGGACGGTGAACGTGAGGGTGGCCAAGAGCGCCGGCGATCCGCCGGCGAACACGATCGCGACCAACCCGCTTGACAGCGTGGCCAGGTAGATCGTGCTGCGCGTCCCCGCCTCGGCGATCGTCGAGCTCGCAACCGACTGCAGGACGAAGAGCTCGGTTCCGACCGCACTGTTCAACGCGGCCGCGTCGGGACGGGGCTGCTCGCTGATGGTCGACATGTTCACCTTCCCCGGCGCGCGTGCCGGTGCACGCCGTTCACCACAGTGACCGTGTCGGGCTCCGGATTGTGACAGGCACCGCTCGCAGGCGTGTGGCACCCTCGTAGGGTGCGTTCGACAGACGGGCTCGTGGCGGACGTGCACAACGCGGCGCTTCGCGACGGCTTCGTGCTCGACACCGCGCAGCGCGCACTGCTCGATCGGCTGGCCCTGCTCGGCGCCGAGCTCGACCACAGGCCGCTGCGGCGATCGCGGCCGCGGAGCCTGTACATCCACGGAGACGCCGGCCGCGGCAAGTCCTGGCTGGCGGATGCCTTCTTCGCCCGACTCCCCTCGCCGCGCAAGACACGTGTGCACTTCCATGGCTTCTTCGACGCGCTGCACCGCAGCATCCACGATCATCGGAGCGAACGGGATGCCGTCGAACGCGCCGTCGCCGACCTCACTCGCGAGAGCCGCCTGCTCTTCTTCGACGAGCTCCACGTCCACGACGCCGGCGACGCGCGCCTGCTCACCCGCCTGCTCGACCACGTGTTCCAGCGTGGGATGACCGTGCTGGCGACGTCGAACTACGCTCCGGACGACCTTCTGCCGAACCCGATCTGGCACCACACCTTCGAGCCCGGGATCGCACTCATCACGGCGCACATGGATGTGTGGCACCTGGACGGGCCCGTCGACTACCGCACGCGCAACGAGAACCACGGCCGAGGGTTCGCCGCCGGGAGCTGGACGCGGATGCCCGGCGGCTCCTCCATGCACGCTGCGTCCCCCGTGCCCGCGGCGTCTACCGCGTCCGCCGTGGAGACCCTCACCGTGCAGGGCCGGACGTTCGCCGTGACGTCGGCAGACGGCGCGCGCCTCACGGCGACGTTCGACCAGCTCTGCCGCGCGGCGACGTCGTCGGTCGAGTACCTCCTCTGGGCCCGGATGTTTCGACAGTGGGTCATCACGGACGTCCCTTCGCTGGCGACGACCGACGCCGACACGCAGCAGCGCTTCATCACCCTCGTCGATGTGCTGTCGGATGCCGACGTCACGGCCCACTTCTCGTCGACTCTCGACCTGCCCGACTTCCTCGCCGAGGCCTCGGAGCGCCCTGACGCCTTCCGCATGACGAGCCGCCTGCAGCTGATCACGACCGCCCCGGCGACGCCGCACGGAGCGCTCCGCGATGCTCATCGGGCTCACGGCAAATGAATCACAAAAAGATAACGGCAAACCCTTGCTGTCGTTATCTCGCCGTTATAGAGTGCTTGCACGGTAGTTGTTTTGCTGTGGCAGCTACCGGCATGTGATTGCAGGACACTCTTGGTGCAAGGGACAAGGGCCGGTCGGTAGCCTCTCCGACCGGCCCTTACTCTTGCCTCAGGACGGAACCGCGATGACCGACAAGATCGACCTCACGAAGACGCTCGACAGCTACCGCGCGAAGCGCGGGGAGTTCCGGATCGTCGAGATTCCCGCCCGGCGCTATCTGATGATCGACGGGCACGGCGACCCCAACACCTCCCCCGCCTACGCGGAGGCCCTCGCAGCGCTGTACCCCGTCGCCTACAAACTCAAGTTCGCCAGCAAGCGCACGCTCGACCGCGACTACGTCGTGCCGCCGCTGGAGGGGCTGTGGACCGCCGAAGACCTCGACGCGTTCACGACCGCGCGCGACAAGTCCCAGTGGGACTGGACGATGATGCTCCTGGTGCCGGACTGGATCGAGGCGGACCTCGTCGACGGCGCCATCGCGCAGGTCGCCGCGAAGAGTCCGCCCGCGCGCCTGACCGACGTGCGGCTGGAGAGCCTGGACGAGGGATGCTGCGTCCAGACGCTCCACGTCGGCTCCTTCGACGACGAGGGTCCCGTGCTCGACCGCATGCACCACGAGTTCATCCCGTCGCAGGGTCTGCGCATGTCGGGCACGCACCACGAGATCTATCTCAGCGATCCGCGCAGGACCGCGCCCGAGAGGCTGCGCACGATCCTGCGGCAGCCGGTCATGCGCGACTGACGGCGCGGCGTCAGTCCCCAGGGACCGGAACCGCCCGGAGATCGAGCAGGCAGCCGCCGCCCGAGATCGCCGCGGCGACGGCATCCACCGTCTCGTCCGGGTTCTGCCCGCTCGTGTCGATCACGTGCGCTTCCAGCGCGGCGAGCTCGGCGAACTGGTCCCACAGCGACAGGATGGGCCCTTCGGCCACGAGCGCGTCGGCGGCGGTGCGCGCCTGCGCCCGGCGCAGGGTCTCATCCCGCGAGGGGCGCAGCACGATGTAGTGCACCCGCGGACCCTCGCCGTGTTCGCCCGCCGCGACGAGGTCACCGAAGTGGTGGAGCATCCACGGGCCGATGATGCCGTCGACCACCGTCAGGTATCCGCCGGCTGCGTACGCGCGAGCCGCCTCGCGGATCACGCGCAGCACCGTCTGGTTCTGCGCATCGGACTCGGGAAGGTACGGCGCGATCGCGCCCGAGGCGATGAAGCCCCAGAAGTCATCGGTGTGCAGGTGCACCGCACGCGGCTGGGACTGCGCGACGGCCCTCGCGACCGTCGACTTCCCGGCACCGGGAGGGCCGGTCAGGATGATGATGTCGGCGCTCACCCGTCCACGGTATCGCGGCCCTCCTCCCCAGGCGTCGCCCGTGTCAGCCTCCGGCGAGTTCTCCACAGAAACGCCCCATGACCGGGAATTTCAGCAGCTCAGAATGTCGGAGCCCCTCGCCATGATGGAAGTATGAGCTTCCCGCTCGACGACCTTCGCGGACTGGCCGCGGCGCTCGGCGACGCCCTGAGTGAAGCCCTCACGCGGGGCGCTCAGCGAGGGTCGTCCGACGGCGACCTCGTCGAGGCGCTGCGGGTGGTGGAGGATCTCGGGCGATGGGTGGATGCCGCACGCCTGAGCATCGCGGGCGAGATCGGTGCGCGAAGCGAGCCGGGCGCCCGCGAGGTGCCTCTGGTGACCCGTACGGGTGCGACAACGCGGCAGAGCTGGTCGAGCGCGCCGCAGGCGTCTCGCACGCCACGGCTCGCGCGCGACTGCGGACCGCTCGCGCGATCACCGCGCGGACCACGATCACCGGCCAGGACCGTCCGGCTCCGCTCGACCGCGCGCGGCACGAGCTCGCGTCGGGCCGGCTGGGCGTCGACGCCGCCACGACGATCGTCGACGCCCTGCGCCCGCTCCAGCGCCGTGTCGGCGTGGACGCCGTCGCCGCCGCCGAGGCCGAGCTCGTGCGAGCGGCGGTCGGAGCCGCGGGCGAGCCGCCGTGCGGCATCCACGAACTCCGAATCATGGCGCAGACGTGGGCTCTGTACCTCGACCCTGACGGCACGCTGCCCGACGACGACAGCGAGCGCTTCCGGACGTTCCGCGTCGGTCGCGAGCGCGACAGCCTCTTCCCGATCCACGGCAACGTCACGGCGGAGGTCGCCGCCGGGCTCGTCCGGCTGCTCGATTCGCACCTCAATCCGCGCGTCGGCGAACGCGGGCCGCGGTTCTTCGGCGCGACCGGGTCGTCTGACGCATCCGGTGCGGTGTCGCCGGACGACGGCTTGCCCGGGGATGAGAACGTGCGAGATCCGCGGTGCATCATCCCCGGATGCCGGGTCCGCGCCGCGTGGTGCGAGGTCCACCACGTCGTCGAGCACGCGCGCGGCGGCCCGACGGACGTCGGCAACGGCGTGCTCCTGTGCTGGCATCACCACCGCACGATCGAGACCAGCGGGTGGCAGATCCGCATGCGCGACGGGACGCCCGAGATCCAGCCGCCCGCGTGGATCGATCCGCGGCGTCGATGGCGTCCGCCGAACCGCGTCCTCCACCACGAACTCGCCCGGGCGAGGTCGGCATGACGCACAGACGTCGGCGTTCAGTCGGCGACCGGCTCCGCGACGACCTCGACCTTGAAGCCCGCGGCGTTCTGCAGCCACCCGGCGTAGTGGTCGGGGCCGCCGGCGTGCGGATAGCGCTCGTGGTAGAGCGGACGCCAGCCGTGCGCGGGCGCGTCGTGCATGACGGCATCCACGTCGCCGCGGCCGCCCGCCCAGAACGCGAGGTGATTCACTCCCGGGCGCCGCCGGTCGTGCCCGCCGTCGGCGAGGTTCGGCGACCCGGTGAGCGTCAGGTAGGCGCCGCCGTCGCCCCAGGTCTCACCGCCCGGCCACGCGCTCAGGCGCGAGAGACCTACGCGGCCGAGCAGCCACGCCCACTCGTCGCGAACGAGGTCGAGGTCGTCGATCCACAGCTCCACGTGATGCAACCCCACGCGTCAGACCCCTCCGCCGCCACCGCCGCCACCGCCGCCGCCGGCCGAACCGCCGCCGGAGGAGCCGCCCGACGACGAGGACGACGATGCCGACGCCGACAGATGCGAGATGCCGGACGAGAACGCGGCGGCATTGAACCCCGAGGTCCCGACGTACCAACCGGGGTTGCCGCGGTCGCCGTAGAGCACGGCGAGCTCCTCGGCCCACTTCTTCTCCTGGCCGAACACCACCGCATACGGCAGCAGCGTCTCGTACAGCTTGAGCTTCACGGTCGGGTCGGTCAGGTCGACAGGTACGCGCTCGGCACCCTGGGGCGACTGCAGCA
Source organism: Microbacterium kyungheense (assembly GCF_006783905.1). Lineage (GTDB taxonomy): Bacteria > Actinomycetota > Actinomycetes > Actinomycetales > Microbacteriaceae > Microbacterium > Microbacterium kyungheense. Next base: position 22,686 of record NZ_VFPE01000003.1, read on the forward strand.
TGCGGATGCGGTCGGCTTCCGCCCACTCGATGAACTGCTTCAGCCCCAGCAGATGGTCGCGGGCCTCGGCGCCCGCCGAGGTGAGCGGATCGCGCGCCACGAGGATGGTGATCGTGATGGCCAGCGCGATGCCGCCGAACAGCAGCACCAGGGGCACGGCCGGGTCCACGAACGAGACGAGGGCGGCCACACCCAGGACGATCACGAGCGCTGCCGACAGCCACGCGATGGCGAGCGGCCAGACCTTCGCCCCCGTCGGCACCACGCGCCGGAACCCGCGCGCCTTCAAGTCGTCCGCGGCGGCCTTGAGCACGGCCTGCGCCGTCTTCGAGAACCGCGTGTCGGTGCCGCCGAACTCGAACTCCTCCCCCGGCACACCCGACGGGAACAGCCCGGGCAGCAGCATCTGACCGTCCGCGTCGGCGAGCGAGGGGTCCTGCAGCACGGCCTTCAGCCGCGTCCCGCCCCACATCTTGCGCGAGCCCTCTTCGATGCGGATGCTGCCCACGATCGCCTGCTCGAGCACCTCTGCCGGGATCGCCTTCGTGGTGTACCCCAGCAGCACCGCGCTCTGCAGTGCGTCGAGACTCCGCGGCGGCGTGTACTCCGCGATGATCACCGACCGCCCGGGCGCATCGCGCAGGAACCGCCGACGCGCGATCAGTGCCGCGACGAACGACCCGCCGAGGCCCAGCACCGCCACGATGCTCTGCAGCCATCCCCACGGCGAGCCGAAGTACGACGAGTCGAACGGCGTGAACGTCCCCTGCGCGAATCCGATGGCGATCGTCAGCGTCTGGTAGGGGCCGACATCGGTGGCAGACGCCTCGACGGCGCCGTCGGAGTCCGAGATGGGACACGTCGCGGCCGACCCCTGACTGCCGACATAGCAGGCCATGGCGCCCGTGCGGGCGCCATCCACGTCGGGGGTCATCGTAACGCGCGCCGTGATGCGCCCGAACGACTGCGGCCACGCCGTGCCGTTGACGTCCCAGTAGAACTCGTCCACACCGGTGTCGGAGAAGTAGTGCGTGACGTTCTGCAGCGTGTACGTGAAGACGTACGTCTGGCGGCCGTGCACGAATCCGTCTGCCCGCGAGGTCATCGAGAACACGCCGTCCTCGGACTCAGTCTCGGACTCCCGGGGCGCGCCGTCCTCATCCGTGATGGACACCAGCTGCGGGTTCAGCGGCGCACCCTGATACGTGTCCGGGATCGACCGCCGCATGCCGTGGTTCTGGTCGATGTCGGGGAAGAGCGCGACGAACGTCTCGACGACGGTGAGGGTGCTCGAACCGTCCTCGGCCCGCCCCAGCTGGTACTCCACGTCGAGGCTCTCGAACGAGAAGTCGTCGACGTCGGCGTGGGCCGGAGCGACCGAGGCACCGGCCATCAGTAGTCCGGCGAGCATCGCGATCAGCAGGCCGAAGACGCCGGAACGGCGCCCGCGCGACGCGCGCGATGCGAGAGGGACCATGCCGCAAGCCTACGGTCGCACCCTGCCCTACTCTTGTCGATATGACCGACCGCCGCCTCGCCATCGACGCGTGGGAGAGCCTGTTCCGCGCCCAGCACGAGGTGTTCGGCGACATCAACGACGACTTCGACGACGACACGCTCAGTCAGGCCGAGTACGACGTGCTCCTGACCGTCACGCGCGCCGACGACCTCACGGCCCGGCTGCGCGATGTCACGGCGAACATGCTGATCAGCCAGCCGAGCGTCTCGCGCCTCGTCGACCGCATGGTCGCGCGCGGGCTGCTGACGAAGTGCGCCGACCCCGAGGACGGACGCGGCTCGCTCGTGCACGCGACGGAGGCCGGGGCGTCGCTGTTCCGCCGGATCGCCAGCGCGCACGGCCGCGCCATCGCCGAGCGCATGTCGCTGCTGACCGACGACGAGCTCACCCAGCTGCGCGATCTCACGTCGAAGCTGCGCAAGAAGCAGCCCAGCTGCTGAGCGCGTGACCCGCGCGGGTCACCAGCGGTTGTGCACCTCTTCGGCCCAGCCCAGGATGCCGTCGAACGCGATCGTCTCGCCCCCGGGGATCGCGAACGATCCCACCCAGTGGCCGAAGCACTGGTCGGTGCGTGACGAGATCACCGCGAGCTCGGTGCGGGTCGTCTTGTCGTAGAAGGGCGTGAAGGATGCCTCCAGCCCGCCGCCCGTGATCCGCCAGGGTGTGCGCCACTGGGCGATGTCGTACTCCCACGTGAGCTCGTCGTGGATCTTGTGGAGCCGCCCGTCGACGAAGAAGGCGTTCTCGGTGGAACCGGTGCCTTCCGTCCACCGCCCGCCGACCTGGATGCCGATCGTGCGGCCGTGCGAGACTCCCGAGCCGGCGCCCCAGTTCCACGAGATGTCGTACGGCCAGCGTCCGCGGCCGTGGTCGAGCACCGCCCACGACGCGCCTGCCGGGACGTCGTGCGTGACGCCGTCGACCGTGACGGTGCCCGAGGCCGGACGCGCGACGTCCTTGACGGTGTACTGGAAGCGCGTGCGACTCCACGGCACGACCACCGCGAGCCGCTCGTGCCCTTCGGGCAGCGCGGCGAACACGTCGAACGATGCGCCGGGGATGCGTGCCCGCAGCCGTGTGCCGCGCTGCCCCGTGCCCGACCCCGTCGAAGGGATCACGTCGATCTCGAGGTCCTTGGCGCGCGCATGTGCCGGGCCGCTCTCGACGCCGGCCGCCAGCTCGACGCCCCGCGTCGGGATCACGGTCGCACCCTTGGCCCAGGTGCGCTCGGTGGCGCGCTCGAAGACCCACACCTCGTGCACGGCGGCGTAGTCGATGGACGACACCGTGAGCGCGAGGATGTGCGTCGGGGTCGTGACGTTCCAGTACTCCCACCGCTTGTTGCGTCCGCGACCGCGTCCGATGCCCGACGTTTCGACGAGGGGCTGGCGCGCCCATCCGATCGCGTCCGGGTTGACCCGCCCGTTCGGGAGGGTGAGCGACACGGGCGTGGTGAGCTCGCGCTCTGTCATGCGGGGTCCTTCCGTGCATCATCTCGCCGGCGCTCGCTCAGCGATCGCTGCGACGACGCACTTGCGCTGAGCGAGGCACGAGACGAAGCGTCCCTCAAGCGGTCGTTGATCGCGCGCATGACGTCTTCAGGAACCTTCACGAACCGGCGATCGTAGGTCACGAGGCCGTTGACCTCCTCTTCGACGTCGGCGAGCTGCGTGTACACCGTGGCCGCGAGCCCCCGGGCGATCGCAGGCGCGATCTCGCGATCGTGCAGCCGTTCCAGAGCGGCCACCAGCTGGTCGCGCGAGCGGTACTTCTTGTAGCCGAACGTCGTGGGACTCCACGTGTGCTGCGGCACGGCAAGGCTGTAGCCGCCGTATTCGGTGAGTGCGAGGACCCGGGCGTCGCCGCGCGGCACCTTCACGGGACGGAAATAGATGTGCAGGCTGCGCAGATCCCCGGCACCCTGGTCATGCCAGCCGCTCGCGTGGTCCACCGGGCGCGTCGGGTCGAGGTCCCGGACGATGCCGGCGATCCGGGCGGCGTCGAACTGACCCCAGCCCTCGTTGAACGGCACCCACAGCGACAGCGACGGCACATTGCGAAGGTGCGTGATCATGTCGTGCAGCTCGCGTTCGAACGCGTCGCGGCCTGCCTCGTCGGCCCGCCCGAACCGGGCGTGCCGGCGGTCGTCGAGCGTGGGTGAGGCGATCGCGGGAGCGCTCACCACGAGCGGGTTGTACGTCGTGCCGCCGCTGACGGCGTCCTGCCACACCAGCATGCCCAGACGGTCGCAGTGGTGGTACCAGCGCAGCGGCTCGACCTTGATGTGCTTGCGCAGCATCGTGAACCCCAGTCGCTTCGCGAGCCGGATGTCGTACTCCAGCGCCGCGTCCGACGCCGCGGTGTACCCGCCGTCGGGCCAGTACCCCTGGTCGAGCAGCCCCACCGGAAGATGCGGCTCGCCGTTGAGCAGCAGCCGCGGGAAGCCCCGCTCGTCGACGCCCACCCCGAAGGACCGCATCCCCACGTACGACTCGACGCGATCGTCGCCGAGCGTCACGCGCACGTCGTACAGGAACGGATCGTCGGGGCTCCACGTGCGCACGGCCCCGTCGAGCACGACCGCCGTCGGCACACCGACGTCGAGATCAGTGGATGCCGCCACCCGCCCGTCCTCGAGCACGTCGACCCGCGCGGTCTCGCCGGCGGCCGCATGGTCGCTGTGCACGGTGACCACGACCGCTCCGCCGTCGAGGTCGGGCGTGAGCACCAGGCGGTCCACCGCGACGCGCGGCAGGATCTCGAGCCACACGGTCTGCCAGATCCCCGACTGCGGCGTGTACCAGATGCCGCCCGGGCGGCTCGTCTGCTTGCCGCGCGAGAGCCACGAGGCATCCGTCACGTCGCGCACGGCGACGATCACCTCGTGCTCACGAGCCTGACCGCCCGCGGCGAGCGCCGCCGTCACGTCGAGCGCGAACGGCAGGTACCCCCCGGTGTGGCCGCCCACCTCGACCCCGTCCACCGCGACGCGGCAGGACTGGTCGACCGCGCCGAAGTGCAGCACGACCCGCTCTCCGTCGCGCGGGGCCCGCGGCAGCGCGAACGACCGCCGGTACCACAGCGTCTGGTCGGCACGGAGGGTGCGGCCGACGCCCGACAGCGTCGTCTCGGGCGAGAACGGCACGACGATGCGACCGTCCCAGGCAGCGGGCGGCGCAGCTGGGTCGTCCACCGCGAGAGGGTCATCGGCCCCGCGTCGCAGCGGAGCGATCGCGTAGTCCCATCGGCCGTTGAGGTTCAGCCAGTCCGGGCGGACGAGCTGCGGACGCGGGTACTCGGGCAGTGGGGCGTCGGGATCGAGGGTCTCGGCCCACGGCGTCAGCAGCGTCATGCCCGGGCCTCCGTCACGGCCTGACCCGGCGCATCCGGCGGGCCGCCGGCATCCATCGTCCGCCGGTCGTGGCGACGCAGCAGCGCCACCGGGATGACGACGAGCACGGCGACGACGGCCGCGGCGGGGAAGATCCAGGGCGTCGGCACCTGCTTGACCACGCCGAGGTCGACGTAGGTCTCGGCCGCACCGACGATGACGGCGGCGCCGATGAAGGGGCCGGCGACCATCGGGATGAGCACCGCCGCGATCATGCGCAGACCCTGCACCATCCCGACGCGATCAGCGGGCGTCGCGTCGCGGACGCTCGCCGAGATCGCCGCCACCGACAGCATGAAGCCCGCCATCATCACCGTCCCGGCGACGATGACCGCGATCATGTCGCGCACGAAGAACATCGCCACGAGACCGGCGACGAGGATCGCCACCGCAGGGAGGACCGCCCGCACCTTTCCTTCCGCGTGCCGCTGGCCGACCCGGTCGATGACCCTGCCGCCCAGGACGCTCGCGATCGACGCGAGGATCAGCACACTGCCGAGGACGATCGCATATCCGTCGATGCGCAGGTACCGCTGGATGTAGATGATCAGGTACGGGATGAACACCTGCGTGCTCGTGCCGACGACGGCGTACGCGAACAGCAACAGGTACAGGCGCGGGTTCGCGCGGATCGTGCTCGGGCGCAGTCCGTACACGACGGTGGCGATGTAGGCGCCCTGCGCCGACTCGATGCGGTCGGGGTCGCGCACCGTGAACCAGGCGACGACGCCCACGGCAGCCGTGACGAGGCCGACGATGCCGAAGAACAGTGTCCACTGCCCGGCCTGCGTGAGCCCGTCCAGTGCGCCGAAGACCACCAGCATGCCGATGAGCGGCATGATCGCGAGCACGCCGTCGACGCGTCCGCGGTTGGCAGGCACCGTCGACTCGGTCACCCAGGCGTTGAACGCGGCGTCGTTGGCCCCTGACCCGAAGAACGACATGACACAGTCCAGCGCGACGATCGCCACGACCGCCGTCCCGACGGCGAGGGCGGCATCGGCTCCCGCCGCGGGGTGCACGAAGCCGAACGTCGCCGTCGTCAGGCCCCACAGCACGTACCCGACCGCGATGAACGGCTTGCGCGTGCGGGCGCGGTCCGACCAGGCGCCGACCAGCATCGTCGCGAGGGTGGCCGCGACGGCGGATGCCGCGACCATCGTCGCGATCACCGTGGGGTCGGTCGTGATCGTGTCGTAGACGAACACGTTGAGGTACATGTTCTCGACGGTCCAGGCGAGCTGGCCGACCAGGCCCAGCACCACGACGGTCACCCACGTGCGGGCTGAGAGGGTCTGGGCGCGCGACGGAGCGGGCGCAGGTGATCGTTCGGGCATCGGCATCCTTGCTGACGGTCCGGGGGCGGGTCTGTCCGGGGTACGGAGCGCTTCGATCCTAGGCCGCATAGTCTGGCGCCATGCACACGCGGGATCGGGCTCGGCTGCAGGTGGTGACCGGCCCCATGTTCGCCGGCAAGTCGGAGGAGCTGATGCGCCGCGTCCGCCGCGCACGCGTGGCCGGGCTCTCGGTCGAGATCGTCAGCCACGCGCTCGACGATCGGCGGGGGACCGGTCAGGTGAGCTCGCACTCGCGACTCAGCGTGCCGTCGCGTACGGTTCCCGACGCACGCGCGCTCGCGGCGGCGACGCTCGGTCGCGACCTCGACATCGTGGCGGTCGACGAGGCGCAGTTCTTCGGGCCCGAGTTGGTCGCCGCGGCGGAGGACCTCGTCGCCGATGGGGTCACCGTCATCGTCGCGGGGCTGTGCGTGACGTTCGACGGCCGGCCGTTCGAGCCGCTGCCTGCCCTCATGGCGACTGCCGAGGATGTGCTGAAGCTGACGGCCGTGTGCGCGGTGTGCGGTGCCGACGCCGCGTTCCACCAGCGTCTCGCGGCAGGCGACGTCGCCGACTCCCGCGTGCCGTCGCCCGAGCAGGTGGGCGGCGTCGAGTCGTATCAGGCGGGGTGCCGTCTCCACTTCACGGGCTTCAGCACTCGATGACGTTCACCGCGAGTCCGCCCTCGCTGGTCTCCTTGTACTTCGTCGACATGTCGATGCCCGTCTGACGCATCGTCTCGACGACCGCGTCGAGCGACACGTAGTGCGACCCGTCGCCTCGGAGCGCCAGCCGCGCGGCGGTGACCGCGGTCGACGCGGCGATCGCGTTGCGCTCGATGCACGGGATCTGGACGAGCCCGCCGACGGGATCGCACGTGAGCCCCAGATGGTGCTCCATCGCGATCTCGGCCGCGTTCTCGATCTGCCGGTTCGTGCCGCCCATGACGGCGGTGAGTCCGCCGGCGGCCATCGCGCACGCGGATCCCACCTCGGCCTGGCAGCCGCCTTCCGCCCCCGAGATCGAAGCATTCGCCTTGAACAGCGACCCGAGCGCCGCTGCAGTCAGTAGATACCGGCGGATGCCGCGCCGCCGGTTCGCGTCGGCCACGTGCTCGTCGTCCCACGCGGCGGCGTCGCCAGGTTCGGCGACATGCCCGTCATAGCCGAGCAGCGCACTGCCGACGAGCTCGCCGTAGGGCGTCACGGCGTTGCCGGCACCGAGGCCGGAGTCGGCGAGGAACCGCCACCAGTACATCGCGACCGCCGGGACGATGCCGGCGGCGCCGTTCGTCGGCGCGGTGACCACACGGCCGCCCGCGGCGTTCTCCTCGTTCACGGCGAGCGCGAACGCCCCCAGCCACTCCCCCGGCAGCTCACGCCGCCCGTCCGCCTCGGCGGTCTCGAGCTGGCCGCGGATGGACGACGCGCGCCGCTTCACCCCGAGCATGCCCGGCAGCACGCCGTCGGCGTGCAGGCCGGCTTCGACGCAGGCGGCCATCGCGTCCCAGATCGCGTCCAGCCCGGCCGCGACCTCCTCTTCGCCTCGCATGGCGGACTCGTTGATCCGCGCCGCCTCCGCGATCGTCAGCCCCTGCTCGTCGCACAGCTCGAGCAGCTGCTCGGCCGACGCGAAGTCGAGCGGGTAGGCGTGTGCGCGCACCTGCGGCGCCTCGCCGTCGCGGCGGATGAACCCGCCGCCCACGGAGTAGTACGTCTCGCGGGCGATCAGCCCCTCGTCCGAGGCCGGCTGCGGCTCTGCGGCGCGCGCGGCGCCCGTCGAACGGATGCCGCCGATCGCTGCCGGCATGCGTTCGGGACCGTCCTGGGGGGCTGCCCAGGCCTCCAGCGTCATCGCGTTCGGATGCGCCGGCAGGCGTGTGCGCGGCGCGAACACGACGTCCGCGCGCTCGAACGGCACCGGGTGCGTGGCCGCGAGCTCGAGGTGCCGCCCGTCGGGCCACCCCGTCCACGCCGCGCGGACGGCATCCGGATCCACGGTCTCGGGTTCCAGACCCTGGAGCCCGGCAACGACGGCATCGGGAGTGCCATGGCCGATGCCCGTGGCACCCAGGGAGCCGTAGAGCGTGCAGGTGACGCGGCCGATCCGTGGCAGCGCACCGGACTCGCGCAGGCGGACGCCGAAATCGTGGGCGGCCCGCATGGGGCCGACCGTATGGGAGCTCGAGGGTCCTACACCGATGGAGAACAGCTCGAACGCCGAGACGTAGGCGCTCATCCCGACAAGGCTACGCCGCCCGGGCACACACTCTGCCCGCTGTTATGCATTCGAAAGGGGCAGGATGCCGCGATCCGGCGCGATCGGCCGCGCACAGTGCCTGCGCCGCCGGGATCACGCGCGGGGCGCGAAGGCGATGAGCCCGACGGTGTTGCCCTCGGGGTCCTTCACGAACGCCTGCCACTCGTCGTGGCCGGCCGGACCGAGTGCGTCGTCCTCGTGGGTGAAGATCACGTGCGGCTCCGAGACGACCACGGTGCCCGTGCCCAGCCGGGCGATGGCCGCGGCGACGTCGTCGACGCGCAGGTACAGCAGGGCGGACGGTGCGTTGCGGTCCAGAAGCAGCCGCACGCCGTCGAGATCGAAGAACAGCAGTCCGGGAGGATCGAACCTCGCCACCGGCGGACTGCCGAGCAGGCGCTGGTAGAACTCCGCCGCGCGGTCGAGGTCGTCGGCGTGCTGGGCGACCTGCGTGAGTCTCATGGCGCCATTCTGGTGCGCGAGCGCCGGTCACGCACCAACCCCCGACTTCCGCCGCCTTGCTCGCGGGCTGCCGGTGCGGTAGGCAGAGAGGGCAACGGCTAACGAGTCAGGGGGCTGCCACATGCTGTTCGTGCTCTACCTCATCCTGCTGATCGGCGGAATGGTGCTGCTGGGGATCTCTTTCGCCTCACCGCTGCCCGCGCTGCTGTTCGTCGTCGGGCTGCTGTGCATCGTGCTGGCCGTCGCCCTGCCCATCTCTGCCGGGGCGTTCGAGCAGCGCAAATAGCGGATCACACCGTCCGCGCGGCAAACCGGCTAGGCTCGGGAACTTCATCTGTCCCGGCCGAGGAGGTCCGCCGTGTCTGTTGTGGAAGAGCCGATCTGGCTCACGCAGGACGCCCTGCGTCATCTGGAGCAAGAACTCGACACGATCGTGCGCGAGGGCGCTGACGACGACCAGTCCCAGGCGCGCGCGGTCGAGCTTCGGGGCATCATCCGTCGCGCTCAGGTCGGCGCACGGCCCGATGACGGCGTCGTCGAGCCCGGCATGCAGGTCACCGTGGAGTTCGCGGCCGACGGCTCTCACGAGACGTTCCTGCTCGGCTCGCGCGCGCTCATCGGCGCCGACGGCGACCTCGCCGTGTTCTCGCCCGAGTCACCCCTCGGCCAGGCGATCGCCGGCCTGCTGCCGGGCGACCGCTTCGAGTACCGCACACCGACCGGCGCCACGGTCGCCGGCGCCGTCGTGTCGGCAGTCCCGCACGCCTGAGCGGCGGCGCTAGATGTACCCGGCTGGGACGTTGGTGACGTTCTTGTGGGGTGAGGAGACCTCCTGGCTTAGTGGAGCTGTCTAGTTCTTCACTGCCAGGAGGTCTCGTGTCTCACGCTAATGCCCGGCTCAATGTCCGGGGCAGAGTTCTGCTCGTCGAGCGGGTGCTGATGCAGCATCGCCCAGTCGCTCACGTCGCCAAAGAGCTCGGAGTGTCGCGTCAATGCGCGCACCGCTGGGTCAACCGGTTCCGGGCTGAGGGTGTCGCCGGTCTCAGCGACCGCTCCTCGCGTCCGCATTCCATGCCGCGACGAACACCACTGGAGGTAGAACTGCGGGTGGTCGCGGTGCGCCGTCAGCTGCGGCAAGGCCCCGACCGCCTCGCCATGGTGACCGGTGTCCCCGCACGCACTGTCACCGCGATCTTGCGCCGACATCACGTGCCACGTCTGGTCGAGTGCGACCCGCTGACCGGGGCCGTCATCCGGGCGTCGAAGACCACCGCCGTCCGCTACGAACGCGCCCGAGCGGGCGAGCTGGTCCACATGGACGTGAAGAAGCTGGGCCGCATCCCCGACGGCGGCGGTTGGCGGGCGCACGGCAGATCAGCCGGCGACACCGCCGCGCACAAGAAAGCGCGGATCGGGTTCGACTACGTCCACTCGCTCGTCGACGATCACTCCCGACTGGCGTACTCCGAGATCCACCCGGACGAGAAGGGCGCCACCTGCGCCGCGTTCCTCGCACGGGCCGCCGCCTACTTCCGCGACCACGGCATCGCTCGCATCGAGCGGGTGATGACCGACAACCACTTCAGCTACCGGCTCTCCACCGACGTCCGCGATGTGCTCACCTCGCTGGGCGCCAAACATGTCCTCATCCGCCCGCACTGTCCGTGGCAGAACGGCAAGGTCGAACGACTCAACCGCACCCTGCAGACCGAATGGGCCTACCGGCAGGTCTTCACCTCGAACGACCAACGCGCGGCCGCCCTTGCGCCCTGGATCGAGCAGTACAACACTCAGCGATACCACTCAGCCATCGGCGGCACCCCACTCAGCAGGGTGTCACCAACCTGACTGCCGGGTACAGCTAGACGCCGGCGACCCCCAGCTGACTCATCAGCTCGAAGCCGGTGTCGGCGCCCGCGAACTCGGTGAACCGTCCCTTCGCGACGCGGTACATCGAGAATTCGGCGATGTTGACGTGCCGCCGCGTCGGCGCGACGCCGCGATACTCGCCGAGATGCGTGCCGCTGCCGCGGACGTGCGCGGCGATGCGGTCATCCTCGACCACCAGCTGGATGCGTCGCCAGCGCCAGTCGGGGAAGCCGCGGAAGAGGTCGGCGAGGTCGTCGACCCAGGCGTCGACGCCCCCCGGGAGGTGCGAGCGGCGCACCGTCGAAGCGACGAACGACCGGATGTCGGCAAGATCGTGGCGGTTGCACGCATCGAGGTAGTCGGCGTACCACGCATGCATCTCCCAGGGCTCCACCTCCTCATTATCCGGGCCGCCCCGCCACCACCGGCGCGATCGCATCTTTCAGCGATGTCACTACGCTGCGATCTAGTCCACTGTCGTATCTTCGTGCGATGCTTCGCGAGGGACGGATGACCGGCGGGAGGCGGGATGCGGGACCAGGCGACCGTGCTGCACGCGGACCTCGACGCGTTCTACGCCTCTGTCGAGCAGCGGGACGCGCCCGCCCTGCGCGGCCGGCCCGTGATCGTCGGCGGCGGCGTGGTGCTCGCGGCCAGCTACGAGGCGAAGGCGCGCGGCGTCCGCACCGCGATGGGTGGCCGGCAGGCGCGCGAGCTGTGTCCCGATGCCATCGTCGTGCCGCCGCGCATGGACGCATACTCCGCGGCGAGCAAGGCGGTCTTCGCGATCTTCCGAGACACGACGCCGCTGGTCGAAGGACTGTCGATCGACGAGGCCTTCCTCGAAGTGGGCGGCCTTCGGCGCATCGCGGGGACGCCTGAGCAGATCGCGGTGAGCCTGCGCCGGCGGGTGCGCGCCGAGGTGGGACTCGCCATCTCGGTCGGAGTGGCGCGCACCAAGTTCCTCGCCAAAGTCGCGAGCGCGGTGAGCAAGCCGGACGGCCTCTTGGTGGTCGAGCCCGACCGCGAGCAGGAGTTCCTGCTGCCGCTGCCGGTCGAACGGCTGTGGGGTGTCGGCGCCGTGACCGCCGAGAAGCTCCACCGGCTCGGCATCCGCACCGTCGGACAGCTCGCCGAACTCGAAGAGGCGACTGCCGAGCGTCTGCTCGGCAGGGCCGCCGGCGCACACCTGCACGCGCTCGCCCGGTTGCGTGACCCCCGGCCGGTCGACACCACGCGCCGCCGCGGATCGATCGGGTCGCAGCGCGCGCTCGGCACCCGGCCCCGGTCCGCGGCGGAACTGGAGGTGATCCTCACCCAGATCGTCGACCGGCTCGCCCGACGCCTGCGCGACGGCGACCGGGTGTGCCGGACCGTGGTGCTGCGTCTGCGCTTCGGCGACTACGCGAAGGTCACCCGTTCGCGCTCATTCCGTTCGCCGACCGACCGGACGGCGCTCATCCTGACCGTCGCGCAGGCGCTTCTCGCCGCCGCGCAGCCCGAGATCGAGACGCGCGGCATCACCTTGATCGGCCTCTCACTGACGCAGCTCGGACGCATCGACGCCGTGCCGCCCGAGCTCCCCATCGACTGGGACGACGGCGTCCGGCTCGACACGGTGCTCGACGCCGTCCGCGACCGCTTCGGGTCGGCGTCCCTCGCGCGTGCGGCCCAGCTCGGGCGCGACCCAGGCTGGTCCACGCCGCTGCTCCCCGAACACGAATGACACGAACCCGCGGCGATACTGTCGTATCAGCGCACCGCTGTTCGTAGATCAGGTGTGAGGAGCCTCCGGGTTCACCGCCACAGCGGAGCCACACGGCTCCCGTCCTACGAGAGGAGACGACAGTGCCCAAGTATCTGATCGCGTTCAACGACGAGTGGGTCCCCGAGCAGACGACGGACGACCTGCACCGCAAGAGCGAGGCTTCGAACGCCGTGCTCGACGAGATGAAGGCCGCCGGCGTCTTCCTCTTCGCCGAAGGGGGCATCGACGCGTCGACCGCTGTGTTCAGCGTCGTGTCCCAGAACGGTGAGCCCGTCTTCACGGATGGGCCGTACGTCGAGACCAAGGAGCACCTGGGCGGGTTCACCGCCATCGAGGTCCCGGACGACGAGTCCGCCCGCTACTGGGCCGGGCGCCTGGCGGTCTGCCTCGACTGGCCGCAGGAGGTGCACCGGTTCCCGACGGACCTCGCCGAGATCATCGAACGGCAGACGCCCGGGTCGTGACCGAAGCCCCCGTCGAGCAGGCCGTCGCCCGCGCCCACCGGGAAGAGTGGGCGCGGGTGGTGGCAGGCCTGGCGCGCCGCTTCGGCGACCTCGGCCTCGCGGAGGATGCTGCGGCCGACGCCTTCGTCGCCGCGCTGGAGCGGTGGCCGCGCGACGGTGTGCCGCCCCATCCCGGCGCATGGCTCACCACGACCGCGACCCGCAAGGCGATCGACCGACTGCGTCGCGAATCGCACCGCGACGCCAAACACCGGGCGGCCAGGATGCTGTCGGACGATGTCCCTCCCGAACCGACCGGACCTGTCGAGGACGACCGGCTTCGCCTCATCTTCATCTGCTGCCATCCGGTGCTGTCGATGCCCGCGCGCGTGGCTCTCACCCTGCGGCTCCTCGGCGGCCTCACCGTCGCCGAGATCGCTCACGCCTTCCTGGTGCCCGAGACCACGATGGCGCGGCGGATCACGCGGGCGAAGGCGAAGATCGCGGCCGCCGGCATCCCCTACCGGCTGCCGTCGTCCGCCGATGTCGGCGACAGGCTCGCCGGGGTGCTCGCGGTCGTCTTCCTCATCTTCAACGAGGGCTACCTGGCCACTGCCGGCGACGACCCGGTGCGCGCCGACCTCTGCGACGAGGCGATCCGCCTCGGCCGTCTGCTCCGGATGCTGCTGCCCGCCGAGGGCGAGGTCACCGGCCTGCTCGCGCTCATGCTCCTGCTGGATGCGCGACGCGGTGCGCGGGTCTCGCGCAGCGGCGAGCTGGTGACGCTGGAGGAACAGGACCGCAGCGCCTGGAACCGCGCGCTGATCGCCGAAGGGCACGCCCTCGTGCGTGAACGCATCGCCGCGGTCGCCGCCTGCGAGGGGCGGCCGGGGCGCTACCAGCTCTTGGCCGCCATCAATGCGGTGCACACCGATGCCCCCTCCGCCCGCGACACCGACTGGGCCCAGGTGGTCACTCTGTACGACCGGCTCGTCACCGTCGATCCCTCACCGATCGTGCGGTTGAACCGTGCGATCGCGGTCGCCGAGGTGGATGGTCCCGACGTCGCGCTCGCAGAGGTCGACCGGCTCAGCGATGCACTCGACGGGTATCACGCCTACCACGCCGCGCGTGCCGACCTGCTCCGACGCGTCGGCGGCCGAAGCGCCGACGCGCGCGCCGCGTACGACAGGGCCGTGGCGCTGGCCGGCAACCCCGCCGAGCGGGCGTACCTCGCGCGTCGCCGCGACCAGCTCGTCTGATTCGGAGGTTGTCGGGGGAAGATGCCTTGTGACCTCCTCCCCCCGGCAGCCGACGGCCCTCCGGCGCAGCATCCTGATCCTCGCGTTCGCGGTCTATCTCGCGCTGCTCGCGTGGGTGGTGCTGTGGAAGCTCGAAGTGCCGTGGATCGGCGACGCCGCCCGGCTGGTCAGGCCGATCAAGCTCGTGCCGTTCGTGCCCAGCGGGGACGCCGGCGCGAGCACGCCGATCGAGATGCTGATCAACCTCGTCCTGTTCCTGCCGTTCGGGCTGTTCCTCGGCGCGCTGGCGCCGTCCTGGACGTGGGTGAAGGCCGGCGCCGCCGCCCTGGGGGCGAGCCTCGTCCTCGAGACCGTGCAGCACCTCATCTCGACGGGCAGCTTCGACACCACCGATCTCATCGTCAACACCGACGGCGCCCTTATCGGCTGGGGCGTCTTCGCCCTCGTGCGCCGCGCCGCGGGCGAGCGCACGTCGGTCGTGATGTCGCGCGTGTGCATCGCTGTCTCAGCGCTCGCGCTCGTGGCGGCGACGGCGTTCGTCGTGTCGCCGCTTCACTACGGCCCGCAGCGCGACATCGTCGTCGAACGGTCGACCTCGCTGCCGTAGCGCAGTGAGGAGCGATGGGCGCCATGTCAGAGGCCATGGCTAGCGTGCTCTCATGGCGGAGCGCGTCGGGCTGTGGTGGGCGCGGCGCCAGTTCTCCAAAGGCGCCGAGGTGCCCTACCCGGTCGGGAGCTACCGCGAGGCGTGGGCACCCTTCCCCGCGCTCATCCGCCAGTATCACCCCGAGCTCAATGCCGGCATCGCACTGAGCCAGATCCCGCCGGCCGCCGACGTCCTGCTCCTGTGGCAGTGCGAGGCCGGGCACAAGTTCGCCGCCACTCCGGACGAGCAGCGTCGTCGGCCGGGCCGCGAACGTCGGCGCTCCGCGTGGTGCCCGGAGTGCTCCGACCTCGCGCGGCCCGCACGTGCGCTGCCGATGCGCGACGTCGTGACCCTGCCGGGCGCCCCCGTGCCCGCCGCGGTCGCCAACCCCGTCGGGCGCGCCGTGCTCCGGCCTCGCCGACCGCCGCGCAAAGTGCAGCTGTGTCCGAAGACGCCTGATCTGCCGATCGGGGACGCGTTTGTCTCCGCATGCGCTCCGAAGCCGGCGTCCGCGGTCGAGGCCGAGCTGCGCGCCGACGTGTTCGCGCGTCTCTCGGTGACGCCCGGGCTCAACGCGGTCCGTGTGGCACGGCCGTTCTTCGACCACCTCGAAGTGTGGCCCGACATCCTGCTCCCCGAGCTGCGCGTGGCGATCGAGTACGACAGCACCGGCCGTCACGGGCTGGAGCACGTCGGCAAGAAGGAGGACTCCGACCGCCGCAAGGACCGCACGCTGCGCGCCGCGAAGTGGGAGGTGGTCCGGATCCGCACGGGCAGACTCGAACAGCTCGGCCCGTATGACCTGCAGGCGAGCGCATGGAGCCCGAAGGTGCTTGATCGCCTCCTGGACACGCTGCGAGTGATCCGGGGGCCGCTCCTCGTCGACCCTTACCTCGCCTGATCCGTGCCCAGTCATCTGGCTAGAGTCGGGATGATGAGCAGGGTCGTCATGATGTGCGGGCCGGCGGGTTCCGGAAAGTCGACCGTCGCCAGAAAGCTCGAAGCGACAGGCATGACACGACTCTCGTTCGATCGGGAGGCCTGGCGACGAGGTATCCACGTGATGCCTCTTCCTGCTGAGGTTCACGAAGCGATCGAGCGAGAACTCCGCGCGCGACTCGTCGAACTGGTCACGGCCGGTGCCGACGTCGTCCTCGACTTCTCGTTCTGGTCAAGACGATCCCGTCTCGCGTATCGTGCCCTGCTCGGACCGCTCGGGGTGGTGCCCGAGACGATCTACCTGGCGACTCCACGAGCGGTCGCGCTTGAACGGCTGCAGAAGCGCAGCCACGAGCACGCGGACGACTACGCTCTCGCTGCGGATCTCGCGGCCGAGTACTTCGACCACTTCGAGCCCCCGACCGCTGACGAGGGCCCGTTGACCGTGCTTCGGGCAACCGAGCGGCAGTAGACCAGTGCGAATGCCGTCGTCGGCGCGCTCGACGCGCACCACACATCCGATGGTCGCGCGACAGTGCGAAGACAGCGCACTCGCTCCGTCGGCAGCGAGATGACAGCGCCCGAGCGCCACACTTCTGCCATGACCGGAACTCGCTCGGCGGTATCGCTCGACGGCACCTCGATCAGCTACGCGCACACGGGTGCTGGTCCTGGGCTCGTGATCGTTCCCGGCAACAACCGGGTGGCACACAACTACGCCCGATTGGCCGGTGAACTCGCCGATCGCTTCGCCGTCTCGGTCATGGAACGCCGCGGCCGCGGGGCCAGCGGTGCTCAGGGCCGCGACTACTGTCTCGATCGGGAGGTCGAGGACGTGCAGGCGGTCCAGCGCGCCGAGCAAGCGCGACTCGTCTTGGGTCACAGCTATGGCGGCCTGATCGCCCTCCAGTCGGCCCGCACGGACAGATCGCTCGACCGGGTCGCGGTGTACGAGCCGGCGGTCTCGGTGAACGGATCATTCGATCTGTCGTTCCTGCCCGACTTCGAACGGCTCCTGGCTGCGGGCCGGCACGCACGCGCGATGGCGTTGTTCCTGCAGCGCACCCGGCTGACGCCCCTGCCCGATGCGACACCGCGATTCGTGTTCCAGGGCTTGGCCGCGCTCATGGTGCGCGGCAAGAGTGGGACCGAGATGCGAGACCTGATGCCCACCACCCCACCGGAGCTGACCGAAGTCCTCCGTTACGACTCCGATGGGGCGGGCTACGCCGAGGTGGCGGCGAAGACTCTCCTGATCGGCGGCACCAAGACCCCGGCCTATCTCACAGATGTTCTCGAGACACTCAGTCACACCATCCCGCATTCGCACGTGGAGATGCTCGAGGGCGCTGACCACAATGCGCCCGACGAGAGCGCCCCGCAGACGGTCGCGAAGCGCCTCGCCGCGTTCCTCGACGGCTGACTCGGGAGCGCGCGATCAGCGTCCGGCCGGGGCCGGCGCGTCGACCCCCTTCTCTTGCAGGTCGCGGAACGGCGACACTCGTCCCGTGACGGCGGCGCGCGCTTCAGTCATGGCGCGACGGTAGACCGCATCAACGCGATGTCGACGGGGATTGACAGCGTCACACGGGACTCATCGCACGTCGAGTGGGTTCTCGAAGCTCACCAGCGGTAGACCCGCAGGCGACGCGAACGATGCCGCGATATCCGTGAGCGACGCGCGGAGGAACGGCAGGAACGCATCGCGGCCCCACACTCGCCGCATGAACACCGCCTCACGGTTGTCCCAGCGCAGCGCCGGCCGCTCGTCGATGTCCAAGACCGTGACCCCCGGTCGGCGGGTTCCTGGGCCCGAACGAGCGACCGCCCGCTCCAGGACGCGCCAGGTCGATCATCAGCGCCCGCAGCGCGTCGTCGCGATGGCTGAACACAGCCTCGTCCTGAGACGTGCCGCGGCTCCACGAACGCAACGCCCACCGGTCGCCCTCCGGCTCGATGTACCGGCCCGTCTCCATGTCGGACCAGCCGAACTGCCCGTCGCGGTGAAACGGCGCCTCCAGGTGGCCCCACCGTGCGTAGCGCTGCAGCAAGCGGGCATCCGCACCCTCGGGGTCGACCGCATCGAGCACGTTCCCGACGCCGGGCAGCCGGCCCCGGCGCCAGCGCCGAAAGGTCTCCTTGTCGTGGAGGTTCGCGTAGCCGATGGTGCGCTCGTCCCCCGAGTGGGAGATCGGGTCAGAGCCTGTCGCCCACACCTCCCCGCTCTCGCCGTCGACGACGTACGGTCCGCTGCCGATGAGCATCGCCAGCACGTCGCCCGTGTCCAGGTAGGCGCGCGACTGCCGCGTGATCGTGAATCCCCAAGGAGTCGCCTCGATTCGCCCGTCGGCCTCCGGCCCCTCATCGAACTCGTGCCGTGTCCATGCCCTGACGACGTCGATGGTCACCTCGAGCTCAGCGTCTGTCACCCTCGCAGGCTACCGGCGTCCACCATCGACGACGGCAGATCCACTGACGTCCGGCGGCCCCCCTGAGTCGCCACATGACCGCCGATCGCGGCCCACCAGGCCACGATTTCCGCGGAGCCGCGCGCTGGACTGCACCTGCGTCGTAGCCCGGATAGCCTGCCTGGACGACCGGCCGACGGAGGGAATGCATGTGACGAGGCAGCACCACGCCGACATCGCCGAAGCACCGCGGCCGCTGTCTGCGATGGACCGACGCTTCATCTCGTGGACGATCGCCATGATGTTCGTCTTCGGCTACGTCATCTGGCAGCTCGTCGGTGTCGCGACGGTGAAGGACGCGGCGCCACCCTCATGGCTCATCAGCGCACCCTCAGGCGCCGTGATCGCAGGCGAGCCGAGAACCACCCACCAGCCGTACCGTGCAACCACCTCTTTGACCGTCCGCCCTGCAGACGGCGGCACAAACGAAGCACTCATCACGGAGATGGGACTCTCCGAAGACGAGCCCACGCAGATCGGTCCGACTCCTTTGGACTGGCGACCGGTGTGGGTGTACGCCCGACCGACCAACGACGGCTTCGAGGTGCGGCTGGTGTATCTCCGGGACGCCCAGGACACCATCACGCCATAGCGCTCGCCCGGCCCGATTGCATGTCGGACGCGGATCGTACGATCAGCGAATGGGAGCATGGAGCGCAGACCCATTCGGCAACGACTCGGCAGCCGACTGGGCATGGGAACTGGATGACGCGACTGACTGGACGTCGGTGCAGGAGTTGCTGACGAGCGTCCTCGACAAGAACCCCGAAGACATCGACGACGACACCTCGACCCTCGTCATTGCGGCCGCCGAAGCTGTCGCCCACGGACTCGGTCGCCCGACGCAGTCGGACACGTACACGGAGAGCGTGCAGGCGTTCGTGAAGCGCGTCCCCGCACCCACGGCAGACCTCATCACAACCGCTGCGCAAGCGCTCGACGTCGCCGCATCGCCGCGCGGCGATCTCGCTGAGCTGTGGGCCGACTCGGACAGCGGCCAGGAGTGGGAAGCGGTTGTCGCGCAGGTGCGTGCCGCGCTTTCGCACCGGTAGACGCTTTTCGCTGATGGTGTGGGATTATTTCGCCGGCCGCCTCGCACGGCCCTGATCCCGCGCAAGCCTCCGAGCCTGACGAGCCGATCGCGACCGCCGGCGCGCCGAACAGCGCGATCCAGTTCGTGAAGCGGGGCGACGACATCGGGGTATTCCTCGACAGGGGATGACAGCGGTCCTCTCCGGCGCGAAGGCTGCCGCGTCAGGGCCGCCGGGCGCGACGGGTTTCCTTCGAGGATGACGCCCCGGCCATCGGGGACGTACCCACACCTCGCGTACATCTGCTGGGCCACGCCGTAGTCGCTGCTGCAAAGGTGGTCGAAGTCTCGGTCGTTCGGACGACCAATTCTCACTGACACAGGACGAAAGTAGCGCTCGACCGAGCGCGGCTGGCCGC
This sequence comes from Microbacterium kyungheense, assembly GCF_006783905.1. Classification (GTDB taxonomy): domain Bacteria; phylum Actinomycetota; class Actinomycetes; order Actinomycetales; family Microbacteriaceae; genus Microbacterium; species Microbacterium kyungheense. The sequence goes on from NZ_VFPE01000003.1 coordinate 42,498, forward strand.
TCGCGAGCACCTCGCCGCCGCTGTCGCAGTGACTCGGGAGGGTTCTTCTCGATAGGGTCACAGCATGACAGCGCAGTCCGTTGTGGGTACGCACCCTCCGGTGAAGCGAAGCCGGCGCGTCGGCCGCGGGTTCATCCTCATGCTCGGTGTGATCGTAGTTCCACTGGCTCTGAACATGCTGTTCAACAGCTACGGCGCGCTCACCGTCGACGGGGCGCTTCGCATGGCGTTCGCGGCTGTTGCCGGCCAGACGGTCGCTGTCCTCAGCGCGATGACGGCTCTTGTCCTCACGGTGAAGCGCGGATACGCCTGGCCGGCGATCGTGGCGTTCGCGATCATCACCGCGGTGGTCGTCGGGTTGGCGGTCGGCAGCATCGCGGCGGCCGGCGACACCCTGCTGAGCCGCCTCGATCTGATCGCCGAGGTCAACGAGCTCAACGCGTGACGTCACTGTCCACAGCGGCCGGGTCGAGGACCCCGTTGATGGGCAAGCGCGTTACGCGTTCTCTCGTCATTCGGTGCAGAAACACGAAAGCCCGCGGAATCCGCGGGCTTTCGTAGATACTGTCTCAACACAGTGCGCGCCCGAAGGGACTCGAACCCCTAACCTTCTGATCCGTAGACAAGCGCGCGGCGGACGTACTTGCCCGCGATTCTGCGGCTGGAGAGGCCAGGTGCACACATCCGTGCACACATGCCGTCGGGGCCCGCATTGAACTGACCGATCAAGGCACGACGCGCTCAACGAGCGCTCAGTCGCACCAAGGCGCGTGCGTCGCGCCCGCTTCTAGCCTGGTGGTGCCGCCGTCTCGACGCTCACGCGTGAGTTCGCCGGCGAGGGTGTAAGCCGCTCCAGCCGAGGGCGATCGTTCTGCGTGTGCGACGGCCGCGTCGACGATGGAGCGGACCGCGTTGAGTCTCGGGAACTGGTCGTGCACTGCGGCTGCGCGCTCCGCGGAGATCAGGGGGTGGCGGCCGAGGTCGGCGAGAACGCCCGCGCGCGTCAGTCGTGCGAGGGGCCCGCGGCGCTCCGCAATGCCGCCTGACGTGTGAAGCGCGATCGCTTCCCACACCTCGTCCGCCTGCTGCTCGTCGAACCCGTGAGCGATCAGTCGGGACACCGCGAGATCGGCACCTTCCACTTCGAATCGCTGCCGCCCCTCGGCGCCCGGGCCAAGTCCGAGGTCGTGCATCGCCGTCGCAGCGAACAGCAGCCGCCGGTCGCACCCGCCCGGCTCCGTCTCGTCTGCGATCAGCTCAGCGAAAACGAAGGTCCGCAGGCAGTGGTTTCGCAGCGGCTCAGGGAGCGGTTCGAGTGCGCTGAAAACGACATCGGCGAGTGGCCCGGTGGGCAGGATCGAGTTGTTCACGGAGGGATGTTACAGCGGTTCTCACCTCGATCTGCAAAATGTTTCATACTCCGCAAAACGTTGCTATCGTTGCCCCCGACCCTCCGTGCGGCGTCCTGCCGCCGTACCCGAGCGCGCCGAGTGGCGCACGAATGAAGGCAGGCGTATGCGCTGGCACGATCTCCCTCACCACGATGGCTCCGAGCTCTACTCCCCCATCACCGCCGTTGAGGAGACGGATGTCCGTCGGCCACGCGTCCGAGTGCCCGACACCTTCGGGACGGTGTCGAGCGTCTGGCTGCGCGTGGTGGTCGACGGCGAGCCGCAGTTCCTTCCCATGCATCGGATCGAGGCCCCGATCGCGTGTGACGACGCGCAGTGGTGGGAGGGCGCCTTCACGGTCGCGAACCCCGTGACGTCCTACCGCTTCCTGCTGAACGCCCAGAGGGGACGGGCGTTCTGGCTCAATGGTGAAGGCATCGACGAGGTCGAACCGCTCGACGCGCTCGACTACCGAGCGACCACGTTTCCGGCTCCTCCCGAGTGGGCAACCCAGCAGACCATGTACCAGATCTTCCCTGATCGCTTTGCGCGCTCCGCGGCCGCCTCCAGCCGCCCCATCCCCGCGTGGGCGATCGCCGCATCGTGGGACGACGAGGTGGTCCATCGTGGCCCCGACACCCCGCGCCAGTTCTTCGGGGGCGATCTGGACGGTGTCGCCGAGCGACTCGATCACCTCGAGACACTGGGAGTGACCCTCATCTACCTGACCCCGTTCTTTCCTGCCCAGTCGAACCACCGCTATGACGCGAGCACTTTCGACCGGGTCGACGCGACGCTCGGCGGCGACGAGGCACTCATCCGCCTGGTGGAGGCGGCGCACTCGCGGGGCATCCGCGTGATCGGGGATCTGACCACGAACCACACCGGGGATGCGCACGAATGGTTCCGCGCCGCGCGCGGCAACCCGTCGGCCGCCGAGTCCGACTTCTACTACTGGAACGACGAAGCTCACATGGACTACGTCGCCTGGTACGGCGTGCCCAGCCTGCCGAAGCTGAACTGGAACTCGCGGGAACTGCGTCGGCGCTTCATCGAGGGCCCGGACAGCGTCGTGGCGAAGTGGCTGCTGCCCCCTTACGGTCTTGATGGCTGGCGCATCGATGTCGCCAACATGACAGGTCGGCAGGGCGAAGACGACCTGAACACGCTTGTGCAGCGGACGGTGCGCCGCACCATGGACGAGGTCGCGCCGGGCAGCGTGTTGTTCGCGGAGTCGACGAACGACACCAGCCGCGACTTCGACGGCTCGGGGTGGCACGCGCCCATGAGCTATTCGGCGTTCACCCGCCCCTTGTGGCACTGGCTTCGCCAGCCGGAGGCAGCGCCCGTGCACCACTACGGGATCCCCTACGCCGAGACGCCGGCAGCGTCGGCGGAGTCGTTCGCCCGCGCTTTCCGGCGCTTCAGCACCCCGATGCCGTGGGCTGTGCGATCGCTCGCGATGAACGCGATCGACACGCACGACACCCCGCGGTTCGCGGAACGCGCCGACGCGGCAGCGCAACTGGTCGCTGCGGGTTTGTCGTTCACTCTGCCCGGCACGCCGGTCATCTTCGCGGGTGACGAGTTCGGCCTTCGTGGGAGCGACGGCGAAGCCTCTCGAACGCCGCTGCCTTGGGGCTCCGACGCCGCTCTTGCGACGGCGTATGCACGCCTTGCGGCTGCGCGCGCCGCGTCGCCCGCGCTTCGGACCGGAGCGCTGCGGTGGCTCCACGCGGGGGCCGACGCCGTCGCATTCGTGCGGGAACGTGACGACTCGGCCGAGCTCGTCGTGGCGTGTCGATCTGCCGCGGAGATCTCGCTTCCGGTCGCGTCACTCGCCGGGCGCACAGTCGACGAGTTCGCGCCGCCCGCGGTGGCCCTCGGCGACGTGACCCTGGACCGAGCGGCAGATCGGCTGCGGTGGCGTACGAGCGGGCCCGCGTTCGGCGTCTGGTCGCTTCGCACGGCGGCAGCACCGTCGGCCGCTGCGACGACTGCGGCGAGAGCCACACGCCGAGAGGCTCTCGAATCCGCGCATGCTTGACCTGCACCGTTTCGACGAGCTCACCGGGCGCCTGACGGCCGGGTTCGCCCGCGTCCCTGGCGCACGCGGCCTTGTCGTGGTCGGTTCGGCCGCAGTAGCCGAGCGACGGGACCGCTGGTCTGACCACGACTTCCTGGCGCTCGTCGATGACGAGGCGGCTACTTCCGCCAGGGCATCCCTCGACTGGCTGCCGGACCCGGAGCGTATTGTGCTCCTCGCCCGCGAAGGCGCAGTTGGATTCTCGGTGCTCTACGACGATGCCCACCTGTTGGAGTTCGCCATTGCCTCCGTCGACGAGCTCGCCGGTGTAGTGATCGACGAGGCGCAGCTCACCTTCGGCGACGAACGTGCACACGCATTCGTCGCCGAAGGGCGCGAGCGGCTGAACACCATCCCACCCGTCGATGCCGCAGGCGAGGCAGGTCTGACGTTCGTCAAGCTGCTCGTCGGCTTCGGGCGTGCTCGCCGCGGCGAACGGGTCATCGGCGGTCAGTTCGTTCGCACTTGGGCGGTAGGGCATCTGATCCGGGCGATTCGCGCGCGCGTCGAGCCCGCCGATTGTGTGCGAGAAGACGCGCTTGAGCCGGCCCGTCGATTCGACGCCGCCTACCCCGGGATCGCTGCCCGCCTGGACGCGGTCCTGGGCCAGCCTGTCGAGGACGCGGCTCGCGGCGTCGCCACGCTCGCACGTGACGTCCTCGGGCCAGGATGGCCAGAGTTCCCGAGCCGTGCTGCGGACGTTGTGGCGACGGTGCTCACCGAAGGGTGAGTTTGCCGGAGATCAGCTCTCGCTCGGCGCCGGGCCGGTCGACTCGCGTACGACGAGTTCGGGCTGGAAGATGTACTCGGTGCGGTAGGCCAGGATTCCGTTCATCTCGCCGACGAAGGCGTCCGCGATCGCAATGCCCATCGTGGGAACCGGCTGCCGGATGGTCGTGAGAGGCGGCCAGCAGCTGCGCGCCAGTATCGAATCATCGAATCCGACTACCGATAACTGAGCGGGGACGGAGAGCCCCTGTCGGCGTGCTTCGGCAAGCACCCCCACTGCCATGAGGTCGCTCGCGCAAACCACGGCGGTGCATCCTTCTGCGATGAGTTCGCGGGCCGCACTCGCGCCGCCATCGTCGGACAGCAGCCCATGAACCACGGGCGCAACGGCGATCGGGCCGAGGGCTTCCTGCATCGCCGACCGGAATCCCTCGGTCGCCCGGCGAGTGGGCACCCAGGACTCCGGTCCGCTGGCGAATCCGATTCGGCGGTGGCCCATCGCGACCAGGTGGCGGACCGCTATCGACATCGATGCGACATCGTCGATGGAGAAGAACGGAGCATCGACGTCCTCGCGATACCCGTTCACGAAGCCCAATGGCAGTCCGAGCTCACGCAATGCCTGGTAGCGGTCGGTCGATTCTGCCGTGTCGGCGTGCTGTCCTGCCACGAAGAGGATTCCCGACACCCCTGCCTCGACGAACATGTCGATGATCTCGTCCTCGTGCAGGCCGCCCTCGCTCTGCGTGCCGATGAGAGGGGTGAAACCGCGGCGGGCGAAGTTCGGTGCGAGCGCCTGCGCGAAGGCAGGGAAGATGGGGTTGACCAGCTCGGGCAACAGCACGCCGACGGGGCGCGCTGTACGGCTCCGCAGCCGCGACGGCCGTTCGTACCCGAGCACATCGAGGGCTGTGAGCACAGCGCGGCGTTTCGTCGGCGCCACGCCAGGCTTGTCGTTGAGGACACGGCTGACGGTCGCTTCGCTGACGGCGGCATGCGCTGCGATGTCAGCGAGAGTGGCACCCATGGCGGAAAGGTTAGCACCGGGTGATCTCGCGACTATTTCACCGCTCCGGCCGTCAGACCGCCGACGATGTACTTCTGCAGCACGAAGAACAGGAGCACGACCGGCAGCGCTGCGAGGACGGCTCCGGCGGCGAACACGGGCCAGTTTGCAGAGGTCTCCTGAGAGACGAATTGGTACAGTCCGACGGCCAGCGTCTGCTTCGCCGGGTCGGTGAGGAGCACGCTGGCCACGACGAACTCGCTCGCGGTTCCGATGAAGGACAGCAGCCCGACAACGGCGAGGATCGGCGCCGACAGTCGAAGGATGATCGTAAAGAAGATGCGGGCGTGCCCGGCCCCGTCGAGCTTCGCGGCTTCGTCGATGGATGCCGGCACAGTGTTGAAGAACCCGTACATGAGGTACGTGTTCACCCCGAGCGCCCCACCCAGGTAGACGAGGATCAGTCCGAGCTGCGAGTCGAGTCCGATAGCCGGGAAGATGTCGCCGATGGACGTCATCAGCAGGAAGATCGCGACCACCCCGAGTAGCTGCGGGAACAGCTGCACCAGCAGGATGGTGGTCAGCCCGAGCCGACGGCCGCTGAATCTCATCCGGGAGAAGGCGTACGCGGCGAGAGCTCCGAGGAAGACGGTGCCGAACGCGGCTACTAAGCCGATCATGATGGTGTTCGCGAACCACGCCCCATACGGCTGCGTCGGGTTGCTGAATAGATCGATGTAGTTGCTGAGGTCGATTGAGCGGAAGAGGTCGTTGGAGCTGACGAGGCTTCCGTTGGGGTTCAACGACGCCGACACGATGTAGAGGATCGGGAACACGGCGATCACGCTGGTGACGATCGCGACCGCGTACTTGCCGAGGAGTCCCAGCCGCTCACGGCGGCGGTGCGAGGGTCCGACGTGGCGGGCACGGCTGCGGTGCGGGTTGACGACTGGCGAGAGTGCCGTGTCGGGTTCGAACGGGTCCACGGTGATGGGCGCCATCAGTTCAGCTCCTCAAGGGCCTTGGTCCGGCGGAATCCGACGATCGAGATCGCGGCTACCAGCAGGAAGATGATGATCGAGAAGGCGCTTGCGAGTCCGTAGTCGCGTCCGCTCGTCTCTCCGAACGCGACCTTGTAGACGAGGGTGATCAGGATGTCTGTCGCGCCCACGTTCATGTCTGTGGAGATGTCCTGTGGGCCGCCTTCGGTGAGCAGGTAGATCACGTTGAAGTTGTTGAAGTTGAAAGCGAATGCCGCGATCAGCAGCGGCGCCATGGTCACCATGAGCAGGGGAAGCTTCACGCGCCGGAAGATCGTCCACGCGCCGGCGCCGTCCATCCGCGCCGCCTCGACGTACTCCTCCGGGATGGACTGCAGCGCACCGGTCGCGACCAGGAACATGTAGGCGTACCCGAGCCAGACGTTCACGAGCAGGATGCTCACCTTCGCCAAGACCGGGTTGGTCAGCCAGGGGACGTCGGCGCCGCCCAGCAGAACCTGGTTGATGAACCCGAACTGTGAGTTCAGCATCCCGCTCCAGATGAGGGCGGACAGGAAGGCGGGGAAGGCGTATGGGAGGATCACCAGGACCCGGAAGGTTCGGCGGAATCGCAGGCGCGGGTCGTTGAGCACGGTGGCCAGAAACACCCCGACCGCGAAGGTCGCGGCAACGGTGAACCCGGCAAAGACGAACGTCCACACGATGACCTGTAAGAGGGGTCCGCGGATCGACTCCTCGGTGAAGGCGGCAACGAAGTTGTCGAAGCCGACGTCGATCTTCCAACCGGGCATCAGCTCGGTGCCGCCCTCGGAGACGAACGCGCCGGTACCTTCGTCGCGGTAGACCGCGCCGGTCTCCACGTCGACGAACGTGTCTGTGGCTTCGTCGTACCTCATGGACGCGGAGTACACGTAGGCTTTCGCGCCGTCCGGGGTGCGCAGCGCCCCTTCGTCGAGGTCTTCGGACAGCGGAACACTCATTGCTGCGATCTGCGACTGCTGAGCAAGCATCTGTGAGAAGTCGAGGGTCTGGTAGCCATCGAGACCGACAGCGCGTCCGCCTTCGAACCTTGCGCCTTCGGCGGGCTCGAGGGGTCTGCCGTCCGAGCCCACCATTGCCGTGCCGTCTGGCTCGGTGACGAGGAAGGACAGCTCGCCGAACCGTTCCAGGACGACCATGTCATAGGCGGGCGAATCCGGAACGCGGGACAGTGACTTCTCGATGAGCACGGAGATGGCGTCGTCCTTGTCGCCCATGTGTCCGTCGCCGTAGTTGGTGAACGCGATGTACCCGCTGTAGACGACGACGTAGAGCTGGAAAACGACGAGGAAGACCGTGCCCGGTACCAGATACTTCGCCGGCAGCATCCCTCGGCGCAGGTACACCCAGTTGATCGCGGCAGCGGCCAGCAGAATGCCCACGACGATCAGCCACTGCTCGTCGAGTGCGAGCACGAAGGCGGCGTAGAGCACGAGGGCGTCCAGCACACCGAGGGAGGCGATCTTGACGAGCAGAGCCGAGGACGAAGGGATCGGTCGGCGCGGCGTGCCGTTCGGGGACGGGGGAATCGGCGCGGGCGGCGCCTCGGTGGTGGGGGCGGTCATGGTGCTCCAGCGGCGGCGGTGATGAAGTCGGGTTTCGGTAGTGCTGCGGGTCGGGGCTGAGGCGGTGCCCCGACCCGCAGCGGCTATTTCGCGATGTCGGTCGCGATGCGGTCCGCCATCGTCTGCCAGGCCGTGGCCGGGTCACCGGCGGTGTTGTTGACGAGAGCTGCTTCCGTCGCGCCCCAGTAGTTCCACACGGCACCCATTTCGGGGATCGCGGGCATCGGCACACCGGTGAGGGCCACCTCGCCGTACGCGCCGACGTCGGGGTTCTCGGCGGAAGCGATCTCGAAAGCCGAAGTCATCGCCGGCGGCCGCCCACCCGCCTTGTACAGCGCGAGCTGCACGTCCTCAGTGCCGAGGTAGTTCACGACGAACTCGTTCGCCGCGAGCGCGTTCTCGCTCTTGGCGCTGACGAAGAAGCCTTGTACTCCGACGAACGGCGTGGGCGCCTCCGGCCCGGCCTGGGGGATCGGCTCGATCGCGTAGTCGATGCCGCCGTCCTTGAAGGCCGGGAGGTTCCACGGGCCCGAGAGCATGTACGGCGACTTGCCGGCCGCGAACTCGTCACGCGCGATCTCGTTCGTGATGTTGGTGTTGAGCACGCCCTCCTGGCCCCACTCGACCAGCTTCTGCGCGAACTCTTCCCCGCCGGGGCTGCCGATCAGCAGATCGTCCGGGTTGTAACTGCCATCCGGGTTGGTGCCGAACAACGGCGCACCGTACGAGGTCTGCAGCGGGTACAGGTGGTACGGGTCCGACTCCGGTCCAGACGGCACAAGCACCGGGTACTGCGCAGCACCGCTGGTGACCACGGCCTGCCCGGCCGCGATGAGCTCGTCCCACGTTGCGGGCGTCGAGTCCGCCAGAGCGGTGTTGCGGACGAGCGTGATGTTCTCGACCGAGACCGGCAGCCCGTACGTGGTTCCCTCGTAGCTCATCGCCCGAATCGCCACATCCGAGTAGTCGTCAGCGGTGTCGCCGAGTTCGAGAGGGGCGACGACGCCGTTCTGCACGAACAGTCCCAGCCAGTCGCTGCCGCCGACGATCACGTCGGGGCCCTTGCCCGTGGGCGCCTGCTTGATGAAGTCTTCCTTCATCGTGTCGCCGTACTCCTTCTGCACGAGCTTCACGTTGATGCCCTTGTCGGCCTCGAACTGCGCGACGATGTCCTTCAGCTCCTCAGCGCGGTTGGGATCGACCCAGACCGTCAGCGTCTGCGAGCTCGTGTCCGATGCGGACGAGCCGCCGCCCGAGCATCCGGTCAGTGCCGCGGTCGCGACGAGACCGCCGACGACCAGCGCCGTGGTGGCGCGGTACTTCACCCTCATTGGTGCTGCCTTTCCATGTGATCAACGGGCCGCAACGTTGCAAGCGCTTCCAGTATCCGTGGAATCGTGTCGCGCCGATGCGGTGAACAGCATGGTGCCAGATGGTTGCCTACACTGCAACTTCTTGCAGTCTGGTGAGTCGCCTTCTGACGACTAGAGCCGAGTTCTAGCGAAATCGACGAGGCTCGCCAGTTCCATCACCCGGCACCGCGCAGCCCCGATCGTCACACTCTGGGAGCCGCCGGACGCATCGAACTCGGCACCGATGCTCGGGAAGTGCTCGTCGTCAACGACCGGCTCGTCCCAGTCAACCCAGGTGCGCTGGCCATCGATCAGAAGTGGCGCCCCGTTGCGGACCCGGGACCTGCCCGGACCGCCCGCTCGGCACTCAGCCAGGTGCAGCGCGGTGCAGGACTCGTAGCCGACGCCGAGGAGTACGACCTTGGCCCCGATGGCATAGAGCCGAGCAAGTGGCGAGCGCTCTCCGAACGGCTCGCGCAGCTCGTGCTCGGCAACGATTCCCTCGGCCTCGAGCCCTTGTGCCGCAAAGGAACGGTGGGGATGAGCGCTGCGTAGAACCCCTGGCTGCGTCCGGAACAGTTCTGCGACGCGCCCCATCGTCCGGGTGGGGGTCAACGCCGCATCGAAGGCGGGAAGGAGCTCCCGTACACGCGCACGCGCCGCACCGTCGAGGGCGGGGTCGTCGAGGAAGTTCGGGTCGCATAGGTGCCAGCTCTGCGTGGGCATCACGATGGTTCCCATCGGACCGACGGCGAGACGCAGCGCTTCAACTACCGCCTGCTCACCGCCCACAACGTTTCCGAACGACGACAGTGCACAGTGCACCAGCACGGCATCACCCGACTCGACGCCGGCGGACCGTAGGCCACCAACCAGATCGCCCACCCCCACGTACTCGACATCCAGTTCCTTGACTGCAAGAATTTTCATGTCGCGAGTGTGGCCCACCGAGCCGCTCGTGGCAAGCGCGACCCAACAGTGGTTGTTCCCGGCGACTGGTGGCTGTAAGCGGTTTCGCCTACTGGCGAAGGGCGAGGTTACAAGTGATGGAGACCCTCGTCCGACGGGCTTGCACCGTAGCCGGAGCCCGCACACTGACGAGGTACGGCGAGCTATCGCATCTTGTGCCGGAAGCTTGGCTTTCGGCATTCGCGGAGTTGAACGGACGGATCGACTGACCTCTGACCGACTCGATCCAGAATGTCGGTACTCCGTCGTGCGGGTTATCCTCGCCGTCCGCACGGGCGAGCCCGGCCCCGACGTGCGTGGTGCGTTTGGAGGACACGACGCCCAGTCACCGACTCGCGCATTTGCAGAGTTGGTGCACACATAGGTGCACACATGTCCTGCTGATCGAAGGGAGGCGAACGAGGCGAAACACACGAGATTTCGTGGGGAACTGCTGGAGCCGGTTGAAACTCTTCTGATCCACAGTCAAACGTTGCGCCCGCGAAGCAGAGGGGACGAGAGTAACGCCAGAAAACACGAAAACCCGCGGATAACCGCGGGTTTTCAATGCTTACTGTCTCAACACAGTGCGCGCCCGAAGGGACTCGAACCCCTAACCTTCTGATCCGTAGTCGATCCCCTCGGCGAGCCATTCGAGCGTGACACCGGTCGTTCGTGCCCAGCGGACGAACGCACTGGCGCTCGGCTCGCTGCGCCCCGTCTCCCAGTTGCTGATCGTGTTGCGCGATACACCGCACGCGTCAGCCAGGTCGGACTGTTCCAAGCCAGCCAAGAGGCGTGACTTCTTCAGCCTGTCGACGAGCGTCCAGGCCGGATTGTCGAGCATCATCGTCATGCACCAAGAGTAGCGACCTCACGCACAATTTCGCGACACGCCGCACAAGATATCGAGACTTGTGCACAGCCCCATCAATGTGGGCGTCATGCACAAGATTGCGACGCGACAGTGAGCGCCGAGGCGCTCGCGATCGCGCTCAACCACTCGCGAGCGAAGGGCACGGCCAAGGTCGTGCTTCTCGGCATCGCGAACCACGACGGAGACGGCGGCGCATGGCCGTCGATCGGCACGCTCGCCCGCTACGCGAACGTCGACGCCCGCACGGTTCAGCGCGCGATCGACTCGCTGGAGAAGCTCGGCGAGGTCCGACGGATCATCCAGGGCGGTGGCACTCACCTGACGTCCGACGCGCACCGCCCGAACCTGTACCGGGTGACGCTGCGATGCCCGAGCGATTGCGACCGTACGGCGCAGCATCGCGTCGGAGCGGTCGACCGATCGCCGGCCCCGATCGCGTCCTTGGCGGACTACGGCGTACGGGTGACGTCAGTGTCACCCCCTGACGCGGGCGTCGCCCCTGGGGTGACGCGGATGTCACCGGGGCGGGTGACATCAGTGTCACCCGAACCAGACCTAGAACTAACTACTCATCTTCCTGAGACCAACTCACGTGATCGCGAGCGCGCGAACGCGTGCACGGTCGGCAAGCGACGCGGCAAGCCGCACCGCCCGACGTCGACCGGCTACTGCCTCGACTGCGGCGCTCGCGTCGATGTCTCCGAGGAGGCCCGCGCGTGATCGACACGCTCCCGCCCTGGCTCTGGATTCCACTCGCCATCGCGCTCTGGGGCTACCTCGCCCTCGACGCCCTCGTACGCCACCACAACCGCCGCAAGGAGAACCGATGATCACCCTTCGACCGCACCTCACCTTCCCCGGTAGCCGCATCATCACCTGCCGATCGTGTGACTCGTCCCTCGGCGTCTACGGCAACGCGCGTCTACTCCACCACTCCGACGGGAGCCACACAGTCGAGTACTCGACGACGCGGCGTCCGACGTGGCGTGAGGTCCAGCTCGCCCCGTTGAAGTTCACCGTCGAGCGAGCGCGTGTCGACTACGGCCGGCCTGTGTGGCTCGCCTATCGGACGAGCGACCTGGAGTACGCGCAGACGTTCCGCACTCAGCGAGGCGCGCTGCGCTACGCGCTGTCGCGCGTGGCTGAGGCGATGCGAATGGCTGACCACGCCGACGTCGATGCGATCGACTATCAGGACGCGATGGAGGTGTTCGCATGATGTACCTCCAGTGCGGCGCATGCGGCTCCATCGTCCACGTGCCAGCGGGCCAGACGCCCGAGCAGGCGTCGAGCGAGCACATCCAGGCCCACGACGCGTCAGAGCTGCGCGGGTGGTCGGCGTGACCTGCCCGACCCCGGGCAAGCACCCGCACGAGTCGAACGCGTCGGCGACGAGCGCGGCGGCGACGTCGATCCGTCGACGTGGCGGATACCTCCGCATCTACCTCTGCGCGTGCGGCGCGTACCACCTGACCCACAAGCGACGGGCGGACCTCGGCCGATGAGCCAGCACCACCGAGCGAGCAAGCACACGAGCGCGACGCACAAGCTCCGCCCCGAGATCGAGGCACGCCTGCCGCTCCCGTGCGTCGAGTGCGGCCGGCCTGTCGAGAAGGGCATGCGCTGGCACGTGGCCCACCTGACCCCGGCGTCGAAGGGTGGCCGCACGACGCGCGCCAACACGGGAGCCGCCCACGCCGGATGCAACCTCCGAGCCGGCGGCAAGCTCGGCGCAGCCAAGACCAACCAGCGACGTCGCACGTCGCACGACAACCGCGAAGGAATCCGCCCGTGGTGATCCATGTCCTCGACATCATCGGCGCGGCGATCCTCGCCGTCGTCGTGATCGTCATCGCTGTGTTCGGAGGCGACCGTTGACCCGTTCTTTTGAGGTTGCGTTTGAACCTCCGCCTGTGGGCAGCACCGAATTCTCTCTCTACTTGTGGGATTCGGTCAGAAACCGCGGGATCAAGCCGGAATTCTACGGGCCGCTCCTGGAGGACGACGAGCTGCGCCGCGAGTTCCTCGCCGGCGCCCGATCGATGGGCTACGAGCTGGTCGACCTCGACGACCTCGACGCGATCGAGGCGCTCGGCGCGATGTCACCGAAGCGCTATCCGCTCCAGCCTCAGCAGCTCTGGATGGTCGACGCGCTGAACGCCGCCGGCAACGTCGACGACATCGACGAGGCTGTCATCGAGGCGATGCGCCGCAGCTCGAAGACGACAACCATCTTCATGTGGTGCCACGGGCGCTGCCTATCGCGGCCCGGCTATCAGGTCACCTTCTCCGCACAGTCCGGAGTCAAGTCGTCCGCCCGCCTCCGCGAGTGGAAGTCTCGCCTCGACCGCACCGACCCCGACCCCGACGCCCTCGCCGGCATCCCGCCGTGGAAGCGAGGCATCCGCACACAGCCCAAGGGACTCGCGCAGCAGCTCGCGCTCTTCGGCGACGACTTCCTGCCCGAGCCCGCAGCGCCGACCGAGCCCGACGGGCGCCGGTTCCGCATCCTCATGGGCGAGGTCGGCAAGGGCATCTACTACACCAACGATTCCCAGTTCCTCGTGCTCAAGCCCGACGCCGACGCCTACCGAGGCGAAGCCGGCGACGTCTCGTGGGTGGACGAGGCGCAAGAGCTGGACCCCGAGACCGGCGCCGACCTGCTCGCCGGCATCATCCCCCTGCAAGACACCCGACCGAACTCGGCGCTCGTCGTGTCCGGCACAGCCGGCGAGGTTCGCATCGGCCCGCTCTGGGAGCGCATCGACAAGCTGCGCAGCGGCGCGCCGATCGCGGGCGCTGACTACTGCTTCCCACCCGACACGCTGTGGGAGTCGATCGAGAACGAAGACACGGCCGTCGAGCTGATCGAGCGGCACCACCCCGGCGTCGGCACCCTCACCACCCTCGCGAAGATGCGCACCAACTGGCGCAAGATGGACAAGCCCAAGTGGGCACGCGAGTACGGATCGCTCTGGCCCGAGACGTTCGGCGAGCGTGCGATCCCCGGCGACTGGTGGACACGAGCCGCCAAGACGAAGCGCCCGAATCGCCCCGCTCGCGTCGCGTTCGGCGTCGCGATCAAGCCCAACGGCTCCGTCGCCGCGATCGTCGCTGCGTGGCGCGACTCGAAGGGCCGCGCCGTCGTCGAGGTCGTCGACCACCGCCCCGGCACCGCATGGCTTCCGAAGCGCATGCAAGAGCTGTCGCTGCGCTACCGCGGATCGTCGATCGCCTACGACGACATCGGAGAAGGCAAGGCGACCGCCGCCGAGGCCGCTCGTCTCCGCCCCAAGCCGCGACTGCGCGTGCAGACCTACACCGAGACCGCCGCCGGCTGCGTGCAGTTCCTCCGCGAGCTGGAGCGCGGGACCCTCATCCAGTTCGGACAGCCCGGCCTTGACGTCGCCGTGGAGCAGGCCGCGAAGCGGTACATGCGAAACGACGAGAAGGTGTGGCTGTTCACGCCGATGGAGAAGGGCGAAGACATCACCTGCCTGGATGCCGCAGTGCGGGCGCTGCGCAACTGGGACCAGCACCACGCCAAGACTCAGACCGAAACAGGGATCGTCGCCGCATGAGCACCACCACCGCACCCAAGATCACGCGCGAAGTCACCCGCAACGGCGTCGTCGTGCAGTACGTCTACTCGTTCTGCAGCTCGTGCTCGTACTGGCACGGATTCGCCTGGACGATGGCCGACGCCTACCTGCAAGGCGAGCGCCACCTGATCGCCGTGCACGACGTCGACCCTCGCACCGCGTCGACCGCACGCCGCGTCGCCGAGAGCCGGGAAGCGCACGCATGATCGACCTGGACCGAGTGAACATCGAGCAGGTCAACTGGGCCGGCGAACGCATCCGCGAGCGGCACCCACTCCCGCCAACCGGCTACCTCGCGGACCTTCCGCGCGCCGAATGCGACGCCTGGATCAAGACACACAACGCGATGGTGAAGGACTACTGCGGCATCATCGGCGCGCTGCGCTCGGGAAACCGTGCATGGCTCGATGTGCAGCTCGCGGACGGGCGATGGGTCGGGCGATGGTTCGACGAGTGTGCCAGCGAGTCCGCGATCCACTGCGTCTACTCGTGGGGTCCGATCATCGCGGCCGGCGTCGGCCTCAAAGACTCCGAGGCCGCTGCGGCGGCGCGCGCAGCTCGCGAGGCATCCGGCGATCTGCTCGTGCTACTCGGCGACGATTGGTGAACGTCGACACGCCGACGATCCGGAGCATGTAACACCTTCTCCGGATCGTTTTAGGCGTGAAGTTCGCACAGCGCCTCGACCTGATCCGCCGCATCCAGCGGACGTCGGCGAAGTCCCACGTGAGCGGGATCGTGAGCCCGTGGAGCGACGGCGAGCTGGAGAAGTTCGTCTGGTCCGACATCCTTGGACTCGACGTCGCCCCGGTCACCCGCAAGGAGGCGATGAGCGTGCCGGCCGTCGCCGCTGCTCGCCACCGCATCATCCAGCTCGCCGACCGTCCCCTGCGCGCGCTCGACAGCGACGACAGCGACGTCACGGCCAAGCACAAGTGGCTGTTCCGCACTGACACCCCGCAGACGCCGTGGGAGCGCATGGCGCACACCCTCGACGACTGGATCTTCTACCCGTGGTCGCTCTGGCTCGTCGCCCGAGGCGCAGCGGCCGACGGCGGGCTGGGCGCGATCGGCGACGCCCGCCACGTGCCGTACGAGCGATGGGGCGTGAACGACGACGGGCAGGTCACCGTCGACGATGAGGTCAAGGGCCCCGCCGAGTACCTGCTGCTGGAAGGTCCGTTCGACGGTCTGCTGTCGGCGGCGCCCGAGACGATCCGCGCGGCGAAGTCGCTGGAGCGGGCGTGGGCCGCGCGGGTGCGGAACCCGACGCCGACCGTGCTGATCGAGGAACAGAACGACGGCGACTTCACCAAGAAGGAAGCCAAGACCTACGTGACGAACGTCGCGACCGCGCTGCGCAACCCAGACGGCGCGGTCCTGTTCGTCCCCGCCAAGGCGAAGATCAACCTCGATCACGCCGAGTCCGGCATCAACGTTCTGACCGAGGCGCGCAACGCCGTGCGCATCGACATCGCGAACTTCCTCAACCTGAACGCGTCCGCGCTCGACGGCGCGAAGCCGCAGTCGACGCTCACATACGAGACGCAGGAGACCGAGGCGACCGAGCTGAACGACCGCATGGCTTTCTGGACGGCGCCCCTGGAGCACGCCCTGTCGGTCGATTCCGTCGTGCCGCGCGGGACTCGCGTGCGCTTCGACTTCTCCAACACGTCCACACCCCAGACCGGAACACCGACGGAGGACTGACCCCATGAACGAGCTGATCGAAATCGAGGGCGGCGAAGTCCTCGCCAACGTCGACGAGCGCACCATCACCGGACTGCTCATCCCGTACGGCGAGGTCGGCCGTACGAACGTGGGCCAGTTCGAGGTGGAGGCCGGCGTCATCACGATTCCCACCGATCCGTCCGTGGTGTCGCTGAACGTCGACCACGACCGCTACTCGCCGGTCGGCCGCGCCACGAAGGTGTGGGAAGAGTCGGCCGGCATCATGGCGACCTTCAAGCTCGCCGAGACCCCGGAGGGTGACGCAGCCCTCGCCGATGCCCGCGACCCGAAGGGCAAGCGTCGCCGACTGTCGGGCGAGTTCCGCACCGGCATCAAGGCCGGCAAGGCGACCGGCGGCAACCTCGCCGCGGCTGGCCTCGTCGAGATGGGCGCGTTCCCGTCGGCGATGGTGCTCGCCGCCGACACCCCCGAGCCCGGCGCCGAGTACGACGCGCCCGAGTCGACCAGCTCCAGCACGTACGTGAACGAGTTCACCGACGAGAAGGGCACCCGCTGGCGCCGCGTCGAAGAGAACGTTCGCACGACCACCGTCACGAAGGTTGACGGCGAAACCCCCGAGGAAGACAAGGAGGCCACCGACGTGGCTGACACCAACACCGAAGTGCAGGCAACCGTGGACCTCCCGAACAAGCCGGGACAGACCAAGGCGCGCACGCCCGAGCGGCGCGACATCCTCGCCGCGATCGCCACGCTCAAGTGGTCGAACCCGTTCGACGAGGGCGCCAAGGGCGTGCTCGCTGCGCTCTCCGACATCAAGCTCACAGGGTCGGGCGCACTGCCCGGCGCCGACGTGCTGCGCCCCAACTGGCTCGGCGCCGTCAATCTCGGCGACGCCTACGTGCGGGAGTACATCGGGCTGTGCAAGCTCGGCACCGACATCACCGCCGCCGGCAAAGCTGACTTCAAGTTCACTCGCCGCGGCACGTGGTCCGACGGCACGTGGACCGGCAACAAGACCGAGATCAACTCGGGCGCCGGCGACACCAGCAAGCGCACGTCGAGCTTCGAGCGCTACGCCCGCGGCGCCGACATCGGCCGCGAGTTCTTCGACCTCCCCGGCGGCGAAGACGTCATCGCCGCCTTCCTCGCCGAACTGGAGGCCGACTACCTCCAGTGGTCCGACGAGAAGGCCCTGGCGCTCATCGTCGAGACGGCCGGCGCCCCGGTCGCGCCCGCCGTCTACCCCGGCGTCGACGGCCACGACTACGCCGGCGCCGTCGGGCAGCTCATCCAGGGCATCCTGGCCGTCAAGAAGCGCAAGGCCGACGGACGCCGCGACACGCCGTCCTTCGCGATCGCGAACGAGCTGGCATACAACGAGCTGATCTACACGCCCAAGGACCTGCTCCCGGAGTTCGTGTCGATCGACGTCAACACCGACGGCACCGGCACCGCCGACGGCAAGGTGCACGTCGTCCAGGGCGACACCGGCGTGGAGGACACGTCGAGCGTCATCGTCGGCGCCGGCTACGGCATCGAGTTCGACGAGCTGCCCGGCGGACCGCTCCACGTCAACGCGCTCGACATCGTGAAGGGCGGCGTCGACGAGGCCGTGCACGGCTACCTCCAGAAGTTCGTGCGCCGCGCCGAGGCGTTCGTCCACATCGGCGTCGCCGACGCGTGACCGACCGCCGCGGCCCGCGCTGACCTCAGCGGCGCGGGTCGCGGCACCACTCCCCATCCGACCAAGCACAGGAGCGCACAACGTGGCCGTGGACTGGATCACCCCCGACGAGCTGGACGACCTGTGGGACGACGCCGACGGCATCGACGACGAGATGCGTCAGGCTCTCCTTGACGCCGCACAGGACGCTTGCGAGGCGTGGGTCCCGGAGGAAGGCGACCCCGAGCGGCCGCGCGACACGACCATTCGCCTCGCGCAGCTCACGCTCGTCCGCGGCCTGTGGAACGACGCGATCGCGGACGAGGGCGGCTCGATCGGCGCCGACGGGTTCGACTACAACCCGCCCTGGCTCGCCCGCGAGGCGCGCCGCATGATGCGACCGCCGCGCGGCGGCACGCCGCCGACCGGCCACGACCCCGAGCCGGAGCCGACGCCGCTATGACCGGGTACGCCGACCTCCGCGCCCGCCTGGAGAACAACCTGCTCGCGCTCGTCGACCCCGACAGGTTCCGATGGGTGCCGACGCAGACGAAGATCGACCGCCCGGCGAAACCGACGCTCATGCTCAAACTCGGCGGCGTCACCCGCTCGACCGTCGCGCAGGGCGTTCTCGTTCCGACGTTCGTGCTCACTGTCGTCTCTGAGCACCTCGACCCGTCGCAGGCCGACGTCGCGCTCGACGAGCTGCTCGACGACCTGCTCGCCCCGATCCAGTCCCTTCGCTGGGTCGCGTTCCGCGGCGCCGAAAAGGTGTCGTTCCAAACCAAGTACATGGCCTACGACCTCCAACTGGAGGCCTTGACCGCGATCAAGAGAGGGGCATAAGCCCATGTTCGATCCGACCTACATGACCGAATCCAAGGTCACACTCGGCGAGGGCGCCGGCCTCGACTACGGCGCCGAGGTCTCCGGCTTCCAGCTCGTGCCGACCTATCAGACCGCGACGTGGAAGGGACTCAAGCCCGGTTCCGTCTACACCAAGTCCGGCAAGGCGACGTGGGTCCTCACGATCAACTTCGGCCAGGACCACGAGGCCGCAACGAGCCTGTCGACGTTCCTGTTCGAGCACGAGGGCGAGACGATGCCGTACGACGTCGAGCCGATCGACGGCGGCACCGCGTTCAGCGGCACCCTCATCGCGCAGGCCGGCCCGATCGGCGGCGAGGTCGACCAGTTCGGCAACGCGACGGTCAACCTGCCCGTCAACGGCAAGCCGACCCGCACGCCCGCGGCCTGACCGCACGAGGTTCCGGATGATCCGCGTCAGCGCCTACAGCAGCCGTGAGCTGCTCGCCGTGCTGCGCGGACTCCGGAACCTCGACCGGGAGACCAAGAAGCAACTCCGCGGCCACCTCCGGCCGATGGTGCTACAGGTCTGGCAGCAAGCCGTCGCCGAACGGGCGTCGACGAAGCTCCAGCGCGTCGTCCTCGCCGACACCGCCCGCGCCAAGGTCTCCGACCAGAACGTACGCCTCACGTCAGCGCAGATCGGCCGTGCCCGATCAGGCGGACTGAAGCCCTCCCAGGACTGGCAGCCCGTCGAGTTCGGCGCCGGTCGCTCCACCCGCAACGCCAAGGCGTTCGGACCGCCAAACCGCAGCGGCAAGGTCGTCTATCCGGCCGCGGCATCCGTCATCCCACGCGTCCTCGCGATGTACGTCCAGACGTTCGTCCGAGCGATCCATGAAGCACTGGAAGGGAAAGCCTCGTGACCAAGGGCATCGACCTCGCGATCGCGGCCGACACGCGCTCCGCGATGTCGGCTATCACGCGGGGCGTCATCGACCCGCTCGAGGACGTGTCAGACCTCCTGGAGCAGATCGGCGACCAGCGCGACACCGACAAGCTCGAGCGCGGAATGCGCGACGCGCAGCGACGCACCGAGGACGCCAAGAGCGAGATTCGCGACCTCCGCGACGAGCTGAACAAGGCAGGCCGCGCAGGCAAGAGCGCCGGCGATGACATCGACGACGGCATGCGGAAGGCCGAGGCCGGAGTCAAGGACCTCAAGGACGAATCGAACTCGACCGCCCGGGAAGCCGCCGCATCCTTCGACGGTTCGGCGGAGTCGATCGCCGACGCATTCCAGGAAGTCGCGGCCAACGCGTTCGCCGGCTTCGGCCCGGCCGGCGCCGTCGCCGGCCTCGCCGTCGCCGCCGGCATCGGTCTCGGCATCGCCGCGATCGACGACATGAACGAGCGCACGAAGCTCTCCGAAGAGAACATCGCGAGCTGGGCGCAGAAGTACGTCGAGTCGGGCGGGCGGATCATCTCGGCATCCGAGGTTGTCGGCGGCGTGATCGCGATCGCCACCGATCCCGAGCAGTTCAAGACAGCCGCCGAGAACGCGAAGAACTGGGGCGTCGACGTGTCGACCGCCATGCGCGCCATGTCGGGCGACGCGACCGCGCTCAACGTCGTTCAGGGGTCCGTGAACGACATGCAACGGGAGTGGTCCTCCATCGTCGACGAGGCCGGCAACGCCTCCGACGGCTACGCGGCGAAGAACCTGAACCTGACCAGCGAGCAAGTGAAGCTGCGCGACCAGCTCTTCGCCGGCGCCGATGCGTTCCGCGAGCTCACAGGCGAAATGAGCGCCGGCAAGGATCGCGCCGACCTCGTGACTGAGAGCCTCGTCGGCCTCATCAACGACACGAAGGGCGCGACCAAGGAAGTCGACGAACTCGGCAACGAGCTGTACACGCTGCCCGACAACACGCAGATCATGATCGACGCCAAGACGGGTCAGGCGACGCAGAACGTCACCACGTTCAAGGGCGACCTCGACGGCATCCCGGAGGCCGTGACGTCGACCGTCAAGCTCCGCGTCGACAAGTCCGAGTGGGACAACCTCAAGCTCAATCCCAAGACGGTCCAAGTACTCACGCAGGGCGGCGCCGTCGGCCGCACCGGAACCACGAGGCAGCTCCTCCAATGACCGCCACCATCACTCGCCTCAGCGACGGCGCCACCACGACGCCCGACATGTTCGCTCTGCCCTACGAGATTGTCGACGAGTCGCGCAACGTCGAAACCGACCTCATCGGCGGCGGCATGGCGATCACGCTCGTTCCCCCGCGGCCCGCCGCCGGCGAGCTGACACTGATCTACGCGACGGAGACGGACGCTCGCGCGGCGCGCCAACTGCACCGTGCGCGGTCCGCGTTCACCCTCGACGACACCGAGAACCCCGCCGCCGGGATGACGTACGCGATCGGTCGTGGAGGCGTCCGCCTGGCGCTCGACGAGGCGACGCAGGACGCGTGGGTGCTGACGGTCTCGTTCCGAGAGGTCGAGCTGTGACGACGCGCCTTCTCGAACCCGTCGCGGTCGCCACGATCGACACGACCGACGTCAAGGTTGCGGGCGGGAAGACCCGGCTCGACTCGTCGACGGTTCCGTACGCGTCCGCGACGCTGGAGTTCCCTCTGCTCGACGACACGCTGCTGGACTGGCTCGACGGCCTCCGAGACGGCGTGCGCATCCCCTACGAGGCCGGCGACGAGGGCGACACGCCGCGACTGTTCGACCTGTCGCTGCGCGGCCGCGAGGTGGATCACACAGAGAAGCGGGTGACGCTCACGCTCGCGTCGGACGAGGCGCTGCTGATCAAGTACCAGCAGCTCACGCTCGATAGCGGCGCCCGCGCGCACGAGACGTCGCTGCGCGCGGTCTGCAACTACGTCCTCGCGAAGATCGGCGCCTCGCTGGAGGCCGGCGCCGACGACGCGGACGTGACGGCCTATTGGGCGGTCACCAACATGCTCCCCAACCCGTCGTTTGAGACGAATCTGACCGGATGGTCGACTGGGTTCGGCGCCACCTCGTTCACGCGGCCCGCGCACGGCGCCACTCCGGCCGGCGCCGGATCGGTGCTTCGATGGGTGGCGAACGCATCGACGAGCGCGATCGTGGCGGCGCCCGGCCCATCCTCGTTTCCAGTGACGCCCGGGCGCTCATACGTGTTCTCGATCTACGCGTACGGCGGCGCCGCGCGTACGGCCTCGGCGCGACTGCAGTGGTTCGCTTCGGACGGCACGGTCCTGATCGGCGAGGTAGCCGGCGCCGCGCAGGTGCTCGACGTGACCGGCGTGTTCAAGCGGTTCACCGTGACAGGCGTCGCGCCCGCCGGCGCGACGACGATGCAACCGATCCTGTACATCCATGCCACCGCGAACGGCGAAGCCTTCATCGCCGACTGCGCGATGCTCTACGAGGGCGACGAAGTGATCCCGTACCACGACGGCGCCACCGCCCCCGCCGGGTACACAGTCGCCTGGAGCGGCACCGCGCACGCCTCGCCCTCGACACGCACGCCAGTCGTCGAGCGCCGCCCCGAGCTGTTCACCATCAAGCCCGGTACATCGCTCTGGGACTTCCTGCTGCCGATCACGTCGCAGGCCGGGATGGTGCTGTGGTGCGACGAGCTGCGGCACTGGCACCTCGCGTTCCCCGAGAGCCGCACCATCCCCACGCTCGTGAGCGTGTCGGAGTCCAACACGTCACTCGGCGTGGACTCGCTCAGTCTCGACGACGAGGGCGCCGTAGTCTCCGGCGTCATCCTTCGATACCGCTGGACGGAGAACGGCGCACAGCAAGAGGCGTACGACACGGCCGGCGACCCCGACAACGCAATCACGATCGACATTCCAAAGCCCTACCCCGGCCCCGGCGCGGCATCCGCGGTCCTCGCCCGCCGCCAGGGTTCGGGGCGCCGGCAGACGGTCAAGACGATCACACAGCAGGCCGCAACACCGGGCATGACGGCGCAGATCAGTCTCCCCGGCGCGCCCGACACGATCGGCCGCATCCAGTCCGTCGAGTTCGACCACGACACCGGCTTCATGGACCTCGACGCGGCCGGCCTCGTCGACATCATCCCCGGCTCTGTCGACGCGCTCGTCGGCACCGTCGACAGTCTCGTCGGCACCGTTGACTCGCTCTAGGAAGGAAGACACCACATGGCTATTGGTGATGACGGAGTGCTCGGCGGGATGCCTCTCGTGCCGGGATCGCTGCCCGCAAAGGACCTCGACACCGAAGACAACCGCAGCCACGACTACATCGCGGGCGGTCCCGCGTTCTGGAAGCCCGGCGTCGTCGTGCCCATCGCGAAGGGCGGCACCGGCGCGGCCACGCCCGCCGACGCACGCGCAGCGCTCGGCGCCGCGCCTTCGGACAAGGTGACCAAGCGGTCGGGTTTCAACGACATCACGCTGTACTGGAACGGCGTGCGGGTGAATGTCAACGTCGACGGGTTCGAGGTGGGCACCATCCCGTACTCCACCGACATCGGCAGCGCCGTCGCCGCAGCGATGGCCGGCTACGTCGCCAAGAGCGGCGACACGATGACCGGGCACCTCTACCTGCCCAACAGCGTGGCCGCATCGACCGGCTACACGATCGCGTACATCAACGGCGACGGGCGCCTGTCGCGCGGCGCCTCTTCGGAGCGATACAAGGACGACATCACCCCGATCGATCCCATCGACCTCGGCGACATCTTCCCGCAGCTCCACACGTTCGTGATGAACGACGACCCCGGGCGGATGGAGCGCGTCGGCTACATCGCGGAGCGCCTCGACGAGTCCGACGATCTGCGCCGGTTCGTGATCTACCAGCGCGAGCCCGTATACGAGGACGTGCTGACGGACATCTTCGACGAGGCCGGCGCGGTCGTCGGTCAGCGCGTCGTCGACCGGCGCGTGGTCGGTTCCACGCGCTCGCGCGACGAGAACGGCGACCCGATCCCCGACTCGATCGACTTCATCGCTCTGCTACTCGCCGAGGTCGCGCAGCTCCACGCACGCGACGAGCAGCGCGAGATGGAGCTGGAGCAGCTCGCCGCCCGCATCGAGGCTCTGGAGGCGCGCGCATGAGCCCGCTCGACGTCATCGAGATTCCCGGCTACCCCGGATGGTTCGCGCGTCGTGTCGCTGTCGAGGCGTGGCAACGTGCCGGCTCGCCTCGGCTTACGTCGGCCGGGCGCCTGTACGCCTCGCAGAAGTACCTCTGGGACGGGTGGGCCGCGCGGCTCCCGGGCTTCAACCCGGCCGACAACCCCGACGACGAGACGCAGCGCCTCGCGCACGTCCGGTTCGTCGCGTTCGACCTCGCGAACCCCAACCACGATCGAGCCGCGATGCAGCGCGCCGGGTTCACGTTCCCTTACTCCTACGAGCCGTGGCACGCCGAACTGCCCAACGTGCGCTCCTACGCGATCGTCCGCGACATCCCGTCCACCGCCGGCGGCAATGCCCGCCCGATCCCCGACACCCCAACCCCAACCCCAACCCTGGAGGACGACATGCCAACTCTCATCACTTCCGCGGGCGGTCAGTCGCTCGCGATCGAGGGCGTCATCGTGCCGCTCACCTCGCCCGCCGAGGTGCAGTCGATCAAGATCACGCCGGGCGTGCTCGAATGCTCGCGATCCGTGCACGAGCGCATCCAGGCGATCGTGGGCGCGAACCGGTCGACGTCGGCGGCGATCCCGCTGCGCGTGTTCGACAAGGGCGGCAACGGCACCGTCTACATCCTCCAGGACGGCAAGCTGCGCCCGCTCGTCGACCCGACCACGCTCACCGAGCTGGACGCCAAGGACGGGCCGACCATCACGCTCTCGCACGTCGAGGTGCAGAACCTCCTCCAGAACGAGTGAGCGACCCCATCTTGATCGCGATCGTCACCGCCCTCGCAGTCGTCCTCGCGGCGATTGTCGCGGGAATGGTGACGCTCGCAATCGCCCTCGTCCGCTGGCACGCCGACAACCGCCGGCTATGGCTGTGGAACCGGCAGCTCGTCGACCACATCTACCGCGGCCTCCCGCCGCCCCCACCACCCCCACCCGCCGAACTGTTCGACTGAACGGAGACCCCACATCATGACCAAGAACGTCACGACAGACGAGGCCGGCACCGCGACCGGCAAGCCGCAGCCCAAGGTGCTCGCCGCTACGGCCGGCGCCGGCGTCGGCGCCGCCGCCGGAACCGTCGTCAACTACCTCATCGAGACGCTCACGCACGTCAACCTGCCCGATACCGTCGAGGGCGCGATCCTCGTGCTCGTGTCGGCCGGCGTCGCGTTCGCCGCCGGCTACGTCAAGCGGCCGTCGGGCATCAACTAGGCACAACGTTCGAGCGGGGTCAGCTGAGCTCAGCTGACCCCGCTCGAACGTATGTCCAGAACTAGGACGAGGCGTCGACCTTCATCGTCGTCGAGCGGAGCAACCAGCGAGCGCCGGCGAGCACGAGCGCGCCGATGAGCGCTACTGCCCCGACGAGCAGCAGGAAGTTGCTCCACGCGTCGAGCGCGGCGGCCGCGATGGGGTCCCCGGTATAGGGGCTCGCCTCCCCCGCGCCGGCGAGCCCGAGTGACAGCGCCACCACGAGCGCCACGCCGCCAACGACGACGAGCGCGATCGCGTAAGGGTTCCGACGGTCGCTACGTGCGTTCATGAGACCTGACCTTATCCGTTGGCGGCGACGAGCGAGCGACCGCCTCGACTCGCACCTTCCAGCACGGCCCGCTTGCGGTCATCGGGCAGCTTCACGTACGTCTTGACCATCGACAGGTTCGCCCACCCCATCAGGTCGGCGACGACGTACGGGTCACCGTCGGCCGACACCCAGAACCGAGTGGCGGCGCGATGCCGCAGCTTGTGGATGGTCCAGTGCCCATCGAGTAGGCGATTCACGCGGAACCCGAGCCAGCGCGCCGACACGTGCCCGCCCTCGTCGCCCGGGAAGAGGTAGCCGCGTCCGCGCGGCAGCTCGTCGACGATGGACAGCAGCGCGGCCGTCATCGCGCGCGTCAGCGGCACGTCGCGCGTCTTGCCGCCTTTCCCGTGCACCACGAGGTCGTGGCCCACCAGCGTCTCCACGATGTCCCACGAGGCGATGCACGCTATCTCGGCGCGACGTAGGCCGTGCTCGGCTGCGAGGTCGATCCACAGCGCCTCGACGGGCGACGCGCGTAGGAGAGCTTCGAGGTACACCCGGTCAGGTACGGGTCGCGGCGTCGGCTCGCTCGGCCGCAGCTTCGCGAGGCCGGCTACCGGATCGTCGACGATGCGACGGGTCGCGACGGCCCACCCATAGAACGCCGCGAACGTCGTGCGGCGACTTCGCCGCGTCTCCTGTGCCCAGTTCTGTCGGGCCAGGAAAACCGCCAGATCGTCCGAGGTTACCTCCCACGGTCCTCGCTCGATCCTGGCGGCAAAGTGCTGTAGGTGCTGGCGGCGCGTGTACGTCGACGTCACGCGGATGCCGCTGGCTACCTGTGCAGTAATGAAATCCTCAATCGCGGCGCCCCAGACGTCGCGGCGCGTATCGGATTCTGACAATGACTCTTCTCCCACTTCATGACCGGTAAAACGCTTACCGATCGAACGTATGCACACGCGGGCGGTCCCCAGCCACCCGCGCGGGCCGTGAATATCAGATCGTTACGAGCGCGCCTCGTGGTCGTAGACCAAGCGCTCGAAGCGCGGCATTGTGATGTCGGCCGGCACCAGCTCGAACGGAGCGAGTGCTTCCTCCAGGCTCGGCAGGTGGCTCGCCACCCACGCCGTCAGCGCGTCCTGTACTGCATCGTCGAGAGGCACTGTGATGAAGTTGCCATCGATCACCAGCGGCCTAGAGATGTTCACGAGGCCACCGCCAACGTCTGGCACCACTCACACCCGTCACCCTTGCAGGCACACACGAACGGCTTAGGCGCGGCGGGTCGCTTCGGCGTGTAGCGCTCTTGCGCGGCCTGGCGGGTGATGCCGAGGGCGTCACCGATGTGTGCCCATGAGCGGCCTCGCGCGCGCTGGCCCTGGATGCCGGTCAGGATCGCCTCTTCGAGCACGGCACGAAGGGCCACCAGCTCTGCCAGCTCGAACTCGTCGGCGTCACCGACGCGCCTGCCAGCGGCGGCGATAGCTCGTGAGGCGAACCCGAGATATTCCATCGTCTCGCGCTCACGGCGCGCCCGACGGGTCATCGGTCCACCTCGACCGGGAACGCAAAACGGGTGTCAGGAGATTCCTGACACCCGACGATGCCCCAGAACAGAGCATCAACTGTCTCAACACAGTCGCGCGCCCGGAGAGACTCGAACTCCCAACCTTCTGATCCGTAGTCAGATGCTCTATCCATTGAGCTACGGGCGCATGTTGTTCGCTCTCGCGCACAACGTCGTCAAGAATACCTCACGCCCCCGTTCGGCGCGAATCGAGGGGAGGATGCCGCGATCCCGGGCGTGTCCGGCGGTGGCGCCGCGTACATCACGGCGCCGCAGCGTCCAACGCGCGCAGCTGGCGCTGCAGCGCCACACGCCTGTACGAGGTGTCGATGAGCTCAGCCAGCAGCGTCCAGTCGCCGGCATCCACCTCCACGCGCAGCGCGAGCCACCCCGAGGCGCCCTCGTACGGCGGGACGAAGACGTCGTCGCGTTCGAGCAGCGCCGGGCGCTCCACGTCGTCCGGGATGAACAGCACCGCCGGGTCGGGACCGACGCCGACGATCGCGAACTGCCGCTTGCCGGCGCGGAAGGTGCATCGGCCGTGCGAGATCACCTCCATCGCCTCGGGGTACTCCAGGCAGAGCGCGCGCACCCGCACCGCGAGCGGGTGCTCGGGCGGGAACCACATCGGATGGGCGGCCGGCTCGTCCACGAGGGCGAGCGTACGCCCACCCATGGACGCCGTCAGCCCTCGAGCTCGCTGACGTCGATGCCCGAGACGCGTGGCGACGGTGTGACCGCGGGCGCCGGCGCGTCCGAGTCCGGCTCGTCGACGCGACGTTTGTGAGCGGCCAGGCGCGGAAGATCGACGAGACGGACCGACTGCATGCGGGCCGCGCGCATGCGCTCGTAGTCGGGATCCAGGTCGGCGCGCATGCCCTCGACCTGCAGCCGGCGCTGCAGGTTGGACTCGACGTCGCCCCAGGCGGCGTCGCGCGACTGCTCGATGAGCGTGCGGACCACATGCGGATCGTCGGCCATGCGGCGCAGCGCCTGCGCGACGCCGGCGTACTGACGGCCGCGCTTGCGCAGGTTGCGGGTGTCGCGGTCGCGGTAGTCGTGCGTGCCGTCGGGGTCGGTGAACTTGCCCCACGCCTTCTTGCGCTGCCGCTTGACCAGTTCGGCCGCCGCAGCCTGCTCGTCGGCGAGCGCGATCAGCATCTCGTGCGCGAAGGGCACGAACCGCGAGACCTCGAAGGGCTCGTCGTTGGCGATTGTGTCGACGAGGATGCGGTTGCGGATCGAGAGCCGCGCCGCGGCGGACGCGATGGACACCCCTTCGGCGATCGCCTCTGCGGTCTTGCCCATCGCACCTCCCGTAAAGAGGCTAGCGTCCGCGGGCGCCTTCCGAGTCAGCGAGAATCGTAGGCGCGATCGTCGACGGGGACGATCCGGAGCGGGAGGCTTCACATGACGACACGGCGACCCCTGGATGTGCGCGGGCGCACCACCGTCATCACCGGAGCGGCGGCGGGCATGGGCGCCGACGTCGCCCGTCAGCTCGCAGCACGCGGGGCGCGCATCGCGCTCGTGGATCGCAACGCCGAAGGACTCGCGGCGGTGGCGGCGAGCCTCGACGGCACCGGGCACACGACGCACGCGGTGGACCTGACCGACGACGCGGCGGTGACGGATGCCGTGGCCGAGGTGGTGGCATCCCATCCGCATATCCAGGCGCTCATCACGTGCGCCGGCTCGTCGATGCTCGGCGACATCGGCCAGCTGACGATGGCCGAGATGCGCTGGCTCATGGACGTGAACCTCTGGGGCACGGTCAACATCACGCAGGCCCTCCTGCCGGCGCTGCAGCGCGAACCGGCGGCGCACATCACGCATCTCGTGTCGATCTACGGGCTTGCGGCTCCTGCCGGCCGCATCCCGTACGCGATGAGCAAGTTCGCCGTGCGCGGGTTCACCGAGGCGCTGCGGCACGAGCTGGAGCGGTCGACCGTCACGGTCGGAGCGGTCTACCCGGCCGGGGTCAAGACCGGCATCATCCTGCGCGGGCGGTTCGCGGCCGCCATCGATCCCGCGGTGGCCCAGCGGGCGGCCGAAGCACAGGCGTCGATGTACCACACCGAGCCCGAGGACGCGGCGGCGCGCATCGTCGACGCGACGATCCGGCGGCGCCCCCGCATCATGATCGGGCGCGAGGCGCGCCTGGTCGACGTGCTCACCCGCGTCACCCCGTCGCACTACTGGGGTCCGATGCGCCGGCCGCTGCGCGACGCGATCGACACGCGCACGCCGGTGCGATAGCAAGCCGACGGCCGCGACGCAACCCCCGTCTTTCCACCCGGGTGTCGCCGTACCGTGGATGCAGCACCCCACGAAAGGAGCGACCGATGGGATTCACGGACGACGCCAAAGAGACCGCGGAAGCCGTCGGCGACAAGCTGAAGGACGTGTGGGAGGACACCACCGATCGGATCGGCGACAAGGTCGACGAGATGAAGGCGGATGCTGACGTCAAGAAGGCCGAGGCCGAGCGCGACTCGGTCAAGACCCGCAACGACATCAAAGAAGACCTGCGCGACGACCACTGATCCGCAGACGACGAAGGCGGAGCCGACCGGGGGGCCGGCTCCGCCTTCGTCATTCGTGCCTGGTGCGGACGAGCGCCGCGGGATCAGCCGATCGCGGCGATGCGCCAGGACGCGGTGGCGGATGCCTCCGGCTCGAGCACGATCAGACCGGCGTCGTACTCGTACGAGGCCGCGTTGAACGCGTCGGGCGCGCACGTCATCGGCTCCACCGCGAGTCCCAGGCGGCTCTGGGCCGGCTCAGGCTTGTCGGCGGTGTGGACCTGCACCCACGGGCACGCGGCATCCCACGTCATCGCGACACCCGAGCCTGCGGCGTCCGTCAGCCGCACGGTGGCGAAGCCGTCGGCGTCACGGATGAGGCCCGTGTACGCGTGGTCGATCTCGGCGGCGCCGATGGTGCGGGCGGCGCGGAAGTCGAAGCGCTGCGGGTCCTCGGCGTCGACCGGGCCGAGCGCGACGGGGCTCAGGCGGTCAGGCGTGACCGAGAGCACCTCGGCGGCGGGGAGCTCCAGCGTCCAGCCGTCGACGTGCCCCTCGCCGGCGACGAGGTACGGGTGCGGGCCGGTGCCCCAGGGCGCCGGCGCGTCGCTCTCGTTGACGGCGGTGACCGACTGGGTCAGGCCGTCCGGGCCGAGCGCGAACGTCGTCGTCACGACCAGTCGCCACGGGTAGAACGTGGCCGGCTGGATGACAGCCGCCAGGGTGACGTGGTCGGGTCCCTTGTCGATCGCCTCGAAGTCCAGCCACGTCGCCAGGCCGTGGAGCGCGTGCGAGCGGGCGGGCTCGGTGAGCGGCAGCTGGAAGTCCTGGCCGCCGAACGAGTAGCGCCCGTCGACGACGCGGTTCGGCCACGGGGCCAGGGTCGCGCCGCGGTGCGCCGGACGCACCTCGTCGGCCTCGAACGGCACGACGAGGTCGCGGCCGCGGTAGGTAAGCGAGCGGAGCGTCGCGCCGACGCTCGCCACGACGGCTTCGTAGTCGCCGGCGCGCAGCGCGTGCTGGGTTCCGGATGCGGGGGGACGTGCCATAGAGGGCTCCTTGCAAGTGAGGGGATGCCGCTGACCAGAGTAGCGGGGCGTCACAGGCCCTGCGCGAGGCGGTAGTACGCCTGGTTCCAGCGCAGCTCGCGCTGGAAGCCGCGCACCGTGGTGTCTTCGTCGATGACGACGAGCTCGGTCGCAGCGATCTCGGCGAAGTCGCGGAACACCTCGATGCCCACGGCGGTCGTCATGACGGTGTGGTGCGCCGCGCCGGCGGCGAGCCAGCAGGCCGCACTGGTGGCGAAGTCGGGCGCGGGCTTCCAGACGGCGCGGCCGACGGGCAGCTTGGGCAGGTCGGGCGCGTCGACGTTCTCGACCACGTTGGCCACGAGCCGGAACCGGTCGCGCATGTCGCTCATCGCGACGACGAGCGCCGGGCCCGGGTCGGCCGTGAAGACGAGACGCACCGGGTCGTCCTTGCCGCCGATGCCGAGCGCGTGCACCTCGAGCCGGGGCTTGGCCGACGTGAGCGACGGCGAGACCTCGAGCATGTGCGCGCCGAGGATCTTCTCGTCGCCCGCGACGAGGTCGTACGTGTAGTCCTCCATGAGGCTCGCCCCTCCGGGAAGCCCCGAGCCCATGACGTTCGCGATGCGCACGAGGATCGCGGTCTTCCAGTCGCCCTCGGCGCCGAAGCCGTAGCCCTCGGCCATGAGGCGCTGGACGGCGAGGCCGGGCAGCTGCTTCAGCGCGCCGAGGTCCTCGAACGAGGTCGTGAAGGCGCCGAAGCCACCCTCCTCGAGGAACGACCGCAGCCCGAGCTCGATCGCGGCGCCGTCGCGCAGCGACTGGTGGCGCTCACCGCCGGGCCGCAGCTCGTCGGCCACGTCGTACGACTCCAGGTACACCGCGACCAGGGCGTCGATGTCGGCGTCGGTGGCGGCATCCACCGCTTCGACGAGCTCGTTCACGCCCCACGTGTTCACCTGCACGCCGAAGCGCAGCTCGGCCTCGGTCTTGTCACCCTCGGTCACGGCGACGTAGCGCATGTTGTCGCCGAAGCGCGCGAGCTTGAGCGAGCGGGATGCCGCCCACCCGGCCGCGGCGCGCTGCCAGTCCTCGATCTGCTGACGCACCGCGGGGTTCGACACGTGGCCGACGACGGTCTTGCGGGCGACGCCCAGGCGGGTCTGGATGTACCCGAACTCGCGGTCGCCGTGCGCGGCCTGATTGAGGTTCATGAAGTCGAAGTCGATGTCGGCCCACGGCAGCTCGACGTTGGCCTGCGTGTGCAGGTGCAGCAGCGGCTTCTGCAGCGCGTCGAGGCCGGCGATCCACATCTTGGCGGGGCTGAAGGTGTGCATCCAGGCGATCACGCCGATGACCTCGTCGCGCGCGTTGACCTCCAGCGCCAGGCGGCGGATGGAGTCCGAGTCCTTCAGGACCGGCTTCCACACGATCTTGACGGGCAGCCCGTCGAGGCCGGCGGCCACCGCCTGCGACTGCTCGGCGACCTGACGGAGGGTCTCTTCGCCGTAGAGGGTCTGGCTGCCGGTGACGAACCAGATCTCGTACGCGTCGAGCGAGGAGGACAGAGGGGTGCGGGTCATGCGAGGTTCCTTCGGATCAGAGGGAGGTGACGGCGACGGCTTCGACAGCGAGGCCGGCGCGATAGCGGTCGAGGTAGGCGGTGAAGCCGGCGACATCCGCGGGCTCGGGGTCGGCGACGTCGATGGCCGCGCCGGCGAACACGTGCTGGTCGAGGTATTCGGGAAGAGTGGATGCCGGGCCCCCCACACTCGTGCGGAGCGAGGCACGAGACGAAGCATCCTGAACCGCCCGGGTGTACGCGGCCAGCACCGCGATGCCCCACGCGCCGCCCTCGCTCGCGGTGTCGCCGACGGCGACCGGGGCGTTCAGCGCCGCGGCGAGGAAGCGCTGGGCGACGCCCGCCGTGCGGAACAGGCCGCCGTGCGCGAACATGCGGTCCAGCTCCACGCCCTCGGCATCGAGCACGCGCATGCCGAGCGCGAGCGTGCCGAACACCCCGTACAGCTGGGCGCGGGCGAAGTTGCCGAGCGTGAAGGCGCTGTCGGGCGTGCGGACGAACAGCGGCCGCCCCTCGTCGAGACCGGCGATCGGCTCACCCGCGAGGTGGTTGTACGCGAGCAGGCCGCCCGCGTCGGCGTCGCCCGAGAGCGCCTCGCGGAACAGCGCGTCGAACACGGCATCGTTGTCGACGGGCACGCCCGCCGCGGCGGCGAAGCGTCCGAACAGGCCCGCCCAGGCGCCCAGCTCACTCGCGCCGTTGTTGCAGTGGACCATGGCGACCGCGTCGCCCGACGGCGTCGTGACGAGGTCGAGCTCGTGGTGCACGGTCGCAAGCGGCCGCTCGAGCACGACCATCGCGAAGATGCTGGTGCCCGCGCTGACGTTGCCGGTGCGCGGCGCCACGGCGTTCGTGGCGACCATCCCAGTCCCGGCGTCGCCCTCGGGCGGGCAGAACGGGATGCCGGCGGCCACGGTCCCGGTCGGATCGAGCAGCGCCGCGCCCTCGGCGGTCAGCACGCCGGCATCCTCACCGGCGATGAGCACGCGCGGCAGCAGGTCGGTGAGAGCGGGAATGCGGCCGGTCCCCGATCCCTGAGCCTGTCGAAGGGCGTCGTACCGGCCGACCAGGTCGGCGTCGTAGTCGCGGGTGGCCGAGTCGATCGGGAACATGCCCGACGCGTCGCCGACGCCGAGCACCTTCTCGCCGGTGAGGCGCCAGTGCACATAGCCCGCGAGGGTCGTGACGAAGCGGATGTCGGGCACGTGCGGCTCGGCGTCGATCACCGCCTGGTGCAGGTGGGCGATCGACCAGCGCAGCGGGATGTTCACCCCGAACAGCTCGGTGAGCTCGCTCGCGGCAGGGCCGGTGTTGGTGTTGCGCCACGTGCGGAACGGCACGAGCTGCTCTCCGGCCTCGTCGAACGCGAGATAGCCGTGCATCATCGCCGAGACGCCGATCGCGCCGAAGGTCGACGGCCGCACGCCGTGGCGGCGCTCGGCGACGGCGACGAGGTCGGCGAACGCCGCCTGCAGTCCCGTCCAGACGTCGTCGAGCGAGTAGGTCCACAGCTTGTCGCGGTACTGGTTCTCCCATTCGAACCCGCCGACCGCGAGCACGCTCGAGGGGTCGTCGGCATCGACGAGGCATGCCTTGATGCGCGTCGAGCCGAACTCGATGCCGAGCGCCGTCCGGCCGTCGAGGATCGCCGCGGCCGCGGCATCCCGCGTCATCGCCCGCCCTCGCGACGCTCGTCGGACGACTGCCCGTAGACGTTCTGGTACCGGTTGTAGAGGCTGTCGATCGCGTCCTGCGGAATCGGGATCAGCGGACCGGCCTCGCGCGCGTGGTGCACGGTGCGGGCGACGTCCTCGACCATGACGGCAGCCTTGACCGCATCCTTCGCCGAGACGCCGATCGTGAACGGGCCGTGGTTCTGCATGAGGACGGCGCGGCTGCGGTGACCGGTCAGCGTCTCGACGATGCCGCGGCCGATCGAGTCGTCGCCGATGATCGCGAAGGGGCCGACCGGGATCGGGCCGCCGAACTCGTCCGCCATGGCGGTGATGACGCACGGGATCTCTTCGCCGCGGGCCGCCCACGCGACGGCGAACGTCGAGTGCGTGTGCACGACTCCCCCGACCTCGGGCATGTGGCGGTACACGTAGGCGTGCGCCGCGGTGTCGCTGGACGGGCTGCGGTCGCTGCCCGGCGTCCCGGCGATGACCTCGCCGTCCAGGTCGCACAGGATCATGTTCTCGGGCGCCAGGTCGTCGTAGCTCACGCCCGAAGGCTTGATGACGAACAGATCGGCGCCGGGCACGCGGCCCGACACGTTGCCGCCCGTCCACACCACGAGGCCGTAGCGCACGAGTTCGCCGTGCAGCGCCGCCACCTCGGCGCGGACGGCGGCGACGGATGCCTCCACCTCGGAAGAGAAGGTCGGCGCGGGTGTCGCCGGTTCGGGGCTGGTCACGGGGTCCTCCGTCGGGTCTCGTGGGGCGGCGCACTCGGCCGCGTGGATGATGTTACCGGTAACAACGATGCTGACCAACCCCGGGGTCAGTTCACGTGGCACGACGCGCGGGAATGGATGCCGCGTGTCGCGCCACCTGAACGTCCGGGGCCGCTCGTCAGCGGGGCGGCGCGGTCGAGGCGCGCGGCAGCAGGCGGGGCGGAGCGGGCTCGGTGGCGTCCGAGCCCAGCACCGTGGCGACGGCGCGGCGCGCCTCGCCTGCCAGGTCGAGCCCGACCGTCGTGAGAGCAGGACGGTAGTGCGCCGCGTCGGGGTTGTCGTCGAAGCCGGTCACGCTGACGTCGCGCGGCACCTCAAGGTCCTCCTCGCGCAGCCCCGCCACGAGCCCCAGCGCCATCTGGTCGTTCGCGACGGCGATCGCCGTCGGACCGCCGGCGGTGCGGACCGCCGTCGCCACGAGCGGAGCCAGGGCCGCGCCCGCAGCGGCGGTCCAGTCCCCCGACCACCGCGGCCCGGGCTCGAGCCCGGCATCGGCGAGCGCGCGCACCGCGCCGGCCTCGCGCGAGCGGGCTTCGAGCCACTCCGCAGGGCCGGCGACGAGGCCGATCCGCCGGTGGCCGAGCGCCACGAGGTGCGCTACGGCGAGCGCGGCGCCGTCGGCCTGCCGATCCGCGCCGGAGCCGGTGTGCAGCGCGGCGACGGCGATCCCGGGATGCGCGTCGGTCAGGGCCGACAGGGTCGCGGCGTGCGGCGCCAGCACGATGAGCCCGTCGACGCCCTGTCCGAGCAGCCGGTCGGCGGCGTCGCGGACGGATGCCTCGCTCGAGGCATCCGCGTACGCCGTCGCGATCCATCGCCCGGCGTCGCGCGCGGCGGCTTCGAGCGCGGCGATGCCGACCGCTGGTCCGTACAGCGTCGCGTCCGACGCGATCACGCCGAGCGTGCGGGTCGTGCGGGTGCCGAGGGCGCGCGCGGCGTTGTTCACGCGGTAGTCGAGAGCGGCGATCGCGGCCAGCACGCGGTCACGCGTCTCAGGACGGATGTTGGGGTGCTCGTTGAGCACGCGCGACACCGTCTGGGTCGAGACCCCGGCCTCGCGAGCGACCTCGCGCACCCCGACCCGGGGCGAGGGGGCACCGCCGCTCTCGTTCATGGCCGCAACCTTAGCCCGACGGATGCGCCGCCTCGTGCCCCTGCGGCCGCGGCGCAGTGGCAGGCTGGTGTCATGCGCATCGCCCTCACCGGTTCGTCCGGAAAGCTCGGAACGGTCGTCGCGCGCGAACTCCGCGCGGGCGGCCATGACGTCATCGGCCTTGATGTGGTCGGAGCCCGCGGTCCGGGCTTCGTGCAGATCGACCTCACGGACTACGGACAGGTCGTCGACGCCCTGACCGCCGTGAACGACCGCCACGACGGGTTCGACGCCGTCGTCCATCTCGGCGCGATCCCGGCCCCCGGCATCCGCTCAGACGTCGCCACGTTCCACAACAACATGAACGCGACGTTCAACGTGTTCTGGGCGGCGGTGCGGCTCGGCATCCGCAAGCTCGTGTACGCGTCGAGCGAGACGGTGCTGGGCCTGCCGTTCGACGTGCCGCCGCCGTACATCCCCGTCGACGAGGAGTACCCGCCCCGGCCCGAATCGGTGTACTCGCTCGTGAAGACCCTCGAAGAGCGCATGGCCGTGGAGCTCGTCCGCTGGCACCCGGACCTGTCGATCACGGGCCTGCGGTTCTCGAACGTCATGGTCCCTGAGGACTACGCGGCGTTCCCGTCGTACGACGACGACGCGACGAAGCGCAAGTGGAACCTCTGGGGCTACATCGACGCGCGCGATGGCGCCCAGGCGGTCGAGCGCGCGCTGCAGGTCGCGCCGCCCGGGTTCGAGACCTACATCATCGCCGCGGCCGATACCGTGATGTCGCGCACGAACGCCGAGCTCGTCGCCGAGGTGTTCCCCGGAGTGGAGACCCGCGAGTTCGGCGAACACGACACGCTCCTGTCGATCGACAAGGCCCGACGCCTGCTCGGCTACGACCCGCAGCACTCGTGGAGGGACCACGTCCCGGGATCATGAGCGAAGACCCGCGCCTCGCCGCCGCCCGGTATCGCGCCGCCCGCAGCGGCGAGGACGCCGACGGCGAGGTGGACGCCGCCGACGCGCCCTCGCAGGCGGCGCAGGCGTACTCCGCGGCCGATCGAGCGGCCGTCGTCGAGACCGCGATCCAGCAGGCGATCCGGCGCGGAGACTTCGACGACCTCCCCGGCGCCGGCAAGCCGCTGCCCGGGCTCGGCGACCACCACGACCCGGACTGGTGGATCCGCCGCAAGATCGAGACCGAGCAGCTCACGGGGCTCGGACCGCCGGCGCTCATGCTCCGCGTCGAGAGCGAGGCTCTGGAGGCGCGACTGGACGAGCACGCTCGCGAGTCCGACGTCCGGATCGAGCTCGAGGACTTCAACCGGCGCGTGATCGAAGCCCGGCGGCAGCTGCTCGGCGGTCCGCCCGTCGTCACCCCGACGCGCGATGTCGAGGCCGAGGTCGCCGCGTGGCACGCGCGGCGCGAGGCTCGCGCCGCGGCGACGGCCGATGACGCGACGGATGCCGCTCCCCGGCCGCGCCGGTGGTGGTGGCGGCGCGGCCGGTAGCGGCGGCACTCGTGCTGAGCGAGGAACGAGACGAAGCATCCACTCGGCTGCGCACGCGGCGGGAGCTCACCGCCGCGGGATCGTGGATCCCCGGATCACCAGCCGCACCGGCAGATGGTGCGTGCCCTGCCCGATGTCGACGCCGTCGATCGCGTCGAACACCCGCTGCGCGGCCTGGCGGCCGAGCTGCTGGAGGTTCGCGTCGATGCTGGTCAGCTGCGGCCGCGAGTTGGTGGCCAGCACCTCCCAGTTGTCGTAGCCGATGACGGCGAGGTCGTCGGGGACGCGGCGGCCGAGGTCGCGGGCGGTGTCGAGCACGCCGCGTGCGATCTGGTCGGATCCGCAGAAGACCGCGTCGACGTCGGGGTGACGCTGCAGCAGCATCGCCGCGGCATCCCTCCCCCAGTGCTCGGTCCACTCCGAGAACATCGGCTCGCCGACGAGCTCCAGCCCGGCGGCGTCCAGTGCCGCCCGGGCCCCCGCGATGCGGTCCTGGGCAGCGGCGTACGCCGGATCACCGGTGATGTGCGCGATGCGGGTGCGGCCGCACGAGATGAGGTGCTCGATCGCCATGCGCCCGCCGACGTAGTTGTCGGGCGTGAGCGAGAGGTCGCGCGGATCGTCCGAGGGCGCGTAGGCGTAGACCACCGGCACGGGGATCTCCTGCCCCAGCGACGGGCGCGGATCGGTCTGACGGCCGACCACGATGATCCCGTCGACGCGGCGGCTGAGCAGCGCCTTGAGGTGGTGCTGCTCACGGATCGCGTCACCGCGGGCGTCGCACAGGAAGACGTTCACCTGCCCCGCCCCGAAGGCGTCTTCGGCGCCCATGAGGATCGGGATCATGAAGCGGCCTTCGAGATCGCTGGTGAGCAGGCCCACCGTCCCGGTGCGACCCGCGAGGAGCCCCTTGGCCATGGCGTTCGGGGTGAACGACAGCTCCTCGGCGGCCCGCAGCACCCGCTGCCGCGTCGCGACCGCGACGTCGTCGCGGTCGTTGAGCGCCTTGGATGCCGTCGCGATCGACACTCCCGCCAGCCGCGCCACGTCACTGAGCGTGGCGGTCCTCGATCCCGTCTCGTTCGCTGCCACCGGCACCCCCTTCGGTGCTTAAACGTTATCGAAGACACTACTTGACGCCACGACAACCCGGGCGATAGCTTGCTCGAAATGGCTTTCGAGGATTTCGAAAGCCTCTTGCACCCCGACGCAGCGGTGCCGACCCGATCGGCGTCATCCGCTCGAAGAAGAGCCAGAGGAGACAGTTGCATGATCACCAACCGACGTCGTGCCGCACTGCGAGCGGCCACGGCATTCGTCACGGCGGGCGCCCTCATCGGCGGCTTGGCCGCGTGCACCGGCAGCGGTGACACCCCCACCCCCGCGGAGTCCATCCCCGCGGACGGCACCGACGACGGCTCGACGCTCACGCTGTGGACGCGTGCGCCGCTCGAGAAGCAGGCCAACCTGCTCGTCGACGCGTACAACGCCTCGCACAAGAACCAGGTCGAGCTCACCGTCGTCCCCAACGACGACTACGTGGCCAAGGTGGGCGCGGCCGCCGGTTCGGGCGGGCTGCCCGACCTGTTCGCCGCCGACATCGTCTACGTGCCCAACTGGGTCGAGCAGGGCCTGTTCCAGGACCTCAGCGCCCAGATCGACGGCCTCGACTACAAGGACCAGATCAACCAGGGCCACCTCTCGGCAGGCACCGATGCCGACGGTAAGGAGCACGTGCTGCCGTTCGTGCTCGACCTGTCGATGCTGTTCTGGAACAAGGAGCTGTTCGCCGAGGCGGGGCTCGACCCCGACAAGGCGCCGGCGACGATGGCCGAGTACGCCGATGCGGCCAAGAAGGTCCAGGCGCTCGGCAAGGACGGCGTCTACGGCACCGCGACCGGCTTGAACTGCGGTGGATGCCTCGTCTTCACGTGGTTCCCCGGCATCTGGGCCTCGGGAGAAGAGGTGCTGAGCGACGACGGACGCGAGTCGCTGCTGGCGAACGACGCCGCCAAGGAGGTCTACGACACGTGGCGCGACCTGTGGGAGTCCGGCGCCGTGCTGCCGAGCTCGCAGGACGAGGCCGGCCCCACCTGGACGGCCGCCTTCACCGAGGGCAACGTCGGCCTGATGTACTACCCCGCGACCCTGCTGTCGTCGACCCCGTTCGACGTCGGCGTCGCCGGCATCCCCGGCGTGGACGGCGGCGCGTCGACCTTCGTCGGCGGTGACGGCATCGGTGTCTCGAAGGACTCCAAGAAGTCCGCGCAGGCGTGGAACTTCCTGACCTGGCTGATGTCGGAGGACGCCCAGGTGGGCGTGCTCGCGAAGGACAACGACGTGGTCTCGCGCGCCGACTTCGCCGACAACGAGTACGCGGCGAAGGACCCGCGCCTGGTCACGATCAACCAGGTCGCCGCGCAGGGCGACACCCCCGTGGCCCTGAACTTCCAGCAGGCGTTCAACGCACCCGGCAGCCCGTGGCTGACGCTCGTGCGCAACGCCGTGCTCGAAGGCACCGACACGGTCGACGCCGACAACGACGGCATCACCGAGATCCTCGCGCAGTAGACCGAGGGCGGTGGCCCGGGCGACCGGGCCACCGCCATCCTTCCCCGGAGAACGAAGACATGACCGCCGAGACGCTGAGTCCGCCGACGAGTCCCCCGACCACCCCGTCGCCACGCCGGCGCACGTCCCGTGCCCGCCGCGACGCCCTGCGCGGCTGGCTCTACGCCTCGCCCACCGCCCTGTTCGTGGTGTTCGTGTTCCTCGTGCCGCTGGCCCTGGTGCTGCAGATGTCGGCCTCCGACTGGCCGCTGCTCTCGGGCAACCAGGGCTGGAACCTGCCCGAGAACTACGTGGATGCCGTCCAGCACCGCCTCTTCTGGGATGCGACCTGGTTCACGCTGAAGTACACCGTCATCACGACGATCCTCCTCATCGGACTGGGCCTCGGGCTCGCCCTGCTGGTGCAGGAGTCGACGCGGTGGAAGTCGATCCTGCGCACGTCGTTCCTCGTGCCGAGCGCCCTCGGCCTGGCCTCGGCATCCCTCCTCTTCTACGTCCTGTACTCGCCGTACGCCGGACCCTTCGCGAACCTCATGCAGTCGTGGGGCTTCACGTTCCTCGGGACGCCCGAGGGCGCACTGTGGTCGACGGTGTTCCTCATCGTGTGGCGGTACGCCGGCTTCTACATGCTGCTGATGCTCGTGGGCCTGCAGGCGATCCCCGACGATGTCTACGAGGCCGCCCGCATCGACGGCGCGTCGACGTGGCAGACCTTCCGGCGCATCACACTGCCGCTGCTGCGTCCCACCTTCGCGCTGACGATCGTGCTGTGCGTGACGGGATCGCTGCTGGCGTTCGAGCAGTTCTACATCCTCACCAAGGGCGGACCCGACAACAGCACCATGACGATCGTGCAGCTGATCTACAACGTCGCCTTCCAGGGCCAGAACAATCTGGGCATCGCCGCCGCGCTGTCGGTCATCGTGCTGCTCGCCCTGATCCTGATCAACATCGCCCAGCTGCGCGCGTTCCGCCGCACCGACGAGGACTGAGGCCGCGCCATCATGACTGTGCAGACCCTTCCCTCCGCGACCCGCCTGATCACGGTGCAGCCGTCGCGACGCGGCAGGCGCTCACCTGCGATGCGGATCGTGTTCGGCATCCCCTACGCGGTGCTGACGACCGCGCTCGCGATCATGTTCCTGTACCCGCTGATCTGGACGGCCGTGTCGTCGGTCGCACCGCGCGCCGGCACGAGCCAGGCAGAGGGCTGGGGATTGGGCAACTACGCGTCCCTGGCGAACTACCAGGCCGGCATCTGGGTCTACCTCGGCAACTCGGCGTTCGTGTCGCTCCTCACGGTGCTGCTCACGCTGGTGGTCTCGACGCTCGGCGGCTACGCGTTCGCGCGCTTCTCGTTCCCGGGCAAGAACCTGCTGTTCCTCACGGTGCTCGCGATCCTGATG
Organism: Microbacterium kyungheense; assembly: GCF_006783905.1. Classification (GTDB taxonomy): domain Bacteria; phylum Actinomycetota; class Actinomycetes; order Actinomycetales; family Microbacteriaceae; genus Microbacterium; species Microbacterium kyungheense. The sequence continues at coordinate 83,656 of NZ_VFPE01000003.1, forward strand.
GTGCCGTACACGACGCTGCTGATCCCGCTGTACGTGATCCTCAACGCTGTCGGCCTCAGCAACTCGCTGGTCGGCGTCGCCATCGTGCTGACGATGTTCCAGCTGCCGTTCTCGATGTTCATGATGCGGATCTCGTTCGAGTCGGTCCCCCGCGAGCTCGACGAGGCCGCGATGGTCGACGGCGCATCGACGTTCGGGGCGCTCCGGCGCGTGCTGCTGCCGGCGGTCAAGCCCGGCCTCATCACGGTCGGCATGTTCGCCTTCCTCGCGGCGTGGAACGACTTCATGGCGCCCCTGATCCTCATCACCGACACGAACCGGATGACGCTGCCCCTGGCCGTGTCGAACCTCCGCGTGCAGGTGCAGGGCGTCATCGACTACGGAGCGACCGAGGCGGGAGTGGTCGTCCTGGCGCTCCCGTGCATCGTGCTGTTCCTGGTGCTGCAGCGCCACTACGTCCGCGGATTCATGTCCGGAGCTTTCAAGGGATGACCATGCAGAACACGACCACTCTTCAGACGCCCGTCGCCCCGGCCCGTGGACGGCTGCGCCCGCTCGGCCAGCGCGAGGTGCGCATCACCGGCGGCTTCTGGGGCGACCGGCAGCGCGTCAACGGCGCCGCCACCCTCGAGCACATCCAGTCACGGCTGGAGTCCGAGGGCTGGCTCGGCAACTTCGACCGCGCCGCCGCCGGCACGCTCCCCGAGGGCCGCCGCGGGCGAGAGTTCTCGGACTCCGAGGTGTACAAGTTCCTCGAGGCGCTCTCGTGGGAGATCGGGCGCACCGACGACCCGGCACTCGAGGACCGGCTGCGCTCGGTCGTCGCGCGCGTCGCCGCGGCGCAGGAGGCGGACGGATACCTCAACACGATGTTCGGCCGGCCCGGGCAGCGCGACCGCTGGTCCGACCTCGAGTGGGGCCACGAGCTCTACTGCCTCGGGCACCTGTTCCAGGCGGCGGTCGCCCGCGCCCGCACGCGGCCCGACGCCGAGGACGGCCTGCTCGCGATCGCCGTGCGTGCGGCCGATGTGGTGTGCGCCGAGTTCGGCGCCCAGGGCCGCGACGGCATCTGCGGGCACGCCGAGGTGGAAGTGGGGCTCGCCGAGCTCTCTCGCGTGACGGGCGACCCGCGCTATCTCGAGCAGGCGCGCCTGTTCGTCGAGCGCCACGGTCACGGCACCCTGCGCGACATCGAATGGGGTCGCTCGTACTTCCAGGACGACGTGCCGGTGCGAGAGGCCGTCGCGCTGCGGGGTCATGCCGTGCGCGCGAACTACCTCGCCGCCGGCGCGGCCGACGTGGCGGTCGACACCGGCGACGAGGACCTGCTCGCTGCGCTGCACGGGCAGTGGGACCGCACGGTCGCGCGTCGCACCTATGTCACGGGCGGCCAGGGCTCGCACCACCAGGACGAGGCGTTCGGCGAGGACTGGGAGCTGCCGGCCGATCGCGCCTACTCCGAGACGTGCGCGGGCGTGGGCTCGATCATGTTCTCGTGGCGGCTGCTCCTCGCGAGCGGCGATCCGCGCCAGGCGGAGCTCATCGAACGCACGCTGTACAACGTCGTGGCGACCTCGCCGGCTCCCGACGGGCGCGCCTTCTTCTACGCCAACACGCTGCACCAGCGCGTGCCGGGGTCGCCCGCCGATCCCGAGGCGACCTCGCCGCGAGCCTCGTCGTCGCTGCGGGCGCCGTGGTTCGAGGTGTCGTGCTGCCCGCCGAACGTCGCCCGCACGCTGGCGAGCCTGGACGCGTACGTCGCGACCGCCGACGACGACGGCGTGCAGCTGCACCAGTACGCGCCTGCAGCGGTGCGCACGATGCTCGCCGACGGGCGGACGGTGGCGTTCGACGTCGAGACCGACTACCCCGCCTCGGGTTCGATCCGCGTGATCGTCCGGGAGGATGCCGCCACCGCGGCGCCGTGGACGCTCACGCTCCGCGTGCCCGAGTGGGCGACGGGCGCGCACCTGAGCGTCACGTCGGCCGACGGCTCCGTCGACGAGCGCGACGCGGCGCCGGGGACCGTCGAGGTGCGCCGTGCGTTCCGCGCCGGGGATGTCGTGGAGCTCGTGCTCCCGATGACCTCGCGGCTCACCGCGCCCGACGCCCGCATCGACGCGGTGCGCGGGTGCGTCGTCGTCGAGCGTGGGCCCGAGGTGTTCGCGCTGGAGTCCGTCGACGCGGGCGCCGACGTGTCCGGTCTCGCGCTCGCCCCGGGTTCCGCGCCGTTCGAGCGTGACGGCCGGCTGTGGGTCGAGGTGATCGACCGCGGAGGCGAGGACGCCGGCTGGCCGTATCAGGCGTCGGCCGACGAGTCGGCGGAGCGCCCGGCATCCCGAGCCGTTCCCCTCGTGGCGTACCACGAGTGGGCGCAGCGCGGACCGTCGACGATGCGCGTCTGGATCCCCGCGGCGAGCTGAGCCCTGCTCAGGGGTTCGGGTTCGTCGCCTTGCCGTCGAGCCACAGGACGTTCGTGACGTCGGAGTGCGTGCCGTCGGTGCCGACGTGCTTCTCGCTGATCTGCGGACCCTTCGTGATGACGTGCACCAGGGCCATCGCGTGACCGCGGCCGAGGCCGTAGTCCGCGGCGAGCCACTCAATGATGGGCGTCGCCTTGGTCTTCTCGTCGAAGCCCTTCTGGCGCGCTTCATCGACGAGCTGGCGCGGCGTGCGGCCGGTCTTGGTCTCGATGTTGTCGAGGTATGCCTGGAACGACATGTCTGGTTCTCCTGGGTGTCAGTTGCCGGCGCTGGGGATGTCGAGGACTCCGGGAGCATCCTGCCACTCCTGGATGATGCGGTCGGAGGCGTGGACGCACAGGATGCGCAGGCGCCCGGTGCCGCTGTTCTTGAAGCCGTGCCACACGTTCGCGGGGCCGGTGACGGTATCGCCGGCGACGGCGTGCAGCACGGTATCGCCGATCGTGATGCGCGCCTCTCCCTCGAGCAGCACCCAGGTCTCGGCGTACGGGTGGCGATGCAGGTCCGGCCCCTGGCCGGGCTCGTTGTCGACGAAGAAGTACGACACGGCGGCGTCGTGCTCGGCGCCGATGAACCGGCGGGTGCGGCCGGTGCCGATGCCCAACTCGGCCGCGGGGACGATGGCGGGGGTTGCGGTGTTCATGGCCTCAGCCTGGTCCGGCCCGATCTCACGCCCTAGAGTTTCGATGTGGATCGAAAGTACGTCGACTTCCAGCTCGCACCCGACGACCTCACCGCGATCCGGTTCGGCATCTCGCCCGGCCACGAGCTGTGCCACGCCGTGCGGGCGATCCTGCGGCCCGACGAGTACCCGCTGCAGTGGGGGTGGATGCGGTCGAGCCAGGCCGCGATCCCCCGCGAGGACTTCGAGGTGCTCGCCCTGCTGATCCGCGAAGAGGGCTACTTCCCCGACTTCCTCACCACGACCCCCACGTGGGAGCTCACGCCGGAGGCGGAGGCGGAGCGCCTGCGCGACATCGACGACGACCGCTTCGAGGTCGACATGACCAAGGTGCTGGTGCGTTCCGACGGCGCCCGCCGCATCGCCGTGCAGCACATGCTCGATCAGCCCGATCGTGCCCGCGCGATGATCGCCGAGGCGTGGCTGTCGGTGTGGAACAGTGCGATCGCTCCGGTGTGGACGCAGCTGGAACGCCTGCTGCGCGCCGACATCGCAGTGCGCTCGCGCCGCATCGCCGAGAGCGGCATCGGCGGCATGGTCGGCACGCTCCACGACCGCGTCGCGTGGGCCGACGGGGCGGTGCGCGTCACGATGCGCATCTGGAGCGAGGTGGTCGACTGCCACGGCAGCGGGCTCGTCCTCGTGCCGTCGGTCATGGGCGCGACCGGCTGCTTCGTGCTCACCGAGCCACCGGCCCAGCCGACGCTGTTCTACCCCGCACAGGGCGTCACCGCCACCTGGGCGCGCGACGCCGGCGGTGTCGCGGACGCCCTCGGCGCTCTGCTCGGCCCGGCTCGCGCCCGCATCCTGCTCGACGCGCACGAGCCGCGAACGACGTCGCAGGTCGCCCACGACACCGGGCTGGCGATCTCGACCGCATCGCATCACCTCACGGTGCTGCGCGACGCCGGGCTCGTGGCCAGCACCCGCGACGGCGCGCGCGTGCTGCACCGCCGCAGTCCGCTGGGCGAGGCGATGGTCGGCGCCGTGCTCTGACGCCCAGCACGAGGGCGGATGCTTCGTCTCGCTGCTCGCTCAGCACAGCTGCCGTTGCCCGGCCGCCGTCCAGGCTCCGCCGGTAGACTGGCCCCGCCATCCACGATGTGCATCACCTGCCCGCGCCGTCCGCGCGGGGCAAGGCGGCACGAACAGCCGCCGCCGGCGGCCAGAGAGCCAGGAGCCAGATGCACACCGTCACGTCGCCCGCCGACACCCGCGCGCCGCACACCGAGCCGAGCGCCGAACGCGGCCCGAGCCTCATCCGCGAGGCGGGCTACGCCTACTTCCCGATCGCCCTGATCGCCCGGTTGCCGTTCGCCATGATGGTCGTCGGCATCCTGACCCTCGTGGTCTCGGCCCGCGGCTCGCTCGCGCTCGGCGGTGCGACCAGCGCCATGACCGGGCTCGGGACGGCCCTCGTCGGGCCTCTCCTCGGCGCCGCGGCCGATCGTTTCGGCCAGCGCCGCGTGCTGCTCATCGCCGGATCGGCGAACAGCCTGCTGCTGGTCGCGATGGCATGGCTCGCCTTCGCACCCGTGGCCGATGCCGCACTGCTCGGCGTCGCGTTCCTCATCGGTGCGTCCATGCCCCAGGTGGCGCCGCTCTCGCGCAGCCGCCTGGTGGGCATCATCGGCCGCGCCTACCCTGCCGAGCGTCGCACGAAGGTCGTGAACGGCGCGATGGCCTACGAGTCCGCGGCCGACGAGATCGTGTTCGTGTTCGGCCCCGTGATCGTGGGCCTGCTCGCGACCACCATGAACCCCGCCGCCCCCGTGATCGGCGCTGCGGTCCTCGCGCTCGTGTTCGTGAGCGCGTTCGCGCTGCATCCCACCGCCCGCACCGTCGTCGCGCACGACGCCGCCGGTCCTGCGCAGGCACCGGCGCGCGAGCTGTTCCGCGCGCGAGTGCTCGCACCCGCGGCGGGCGCTCTCGGCATGGGCCTCTTCTTCGGGTCGATGCTCACCTCGCTCACCGCCTTCATGGCCGAGCGCGGCGCGCCCGAGCAGGCCGGGCTCGTCTACGGCGCGATGGGCATCGGGTCGGCCGCGCTCGCGCTGGGTGTCGCGCTGTTCCCGGCCCGCTTCACATTGCCCGCGCGCTGGCTGACCTTCGCCGCGATCCTCGTCGCCGGCACCGTCGCGCTGCCCTTCGTCGACAGCGTCGGAGCCATCGCCGTCGCTCTCCTGATCATCGGCATCGGCATCGGCCCGACGCTCGTGACGCAGTACAGCCTCGCCGCGGCGTTCAGCCCGCAGGGCCGGTCCGCCACCGTCATGACGATGCTGGGATCAGCCGTCGTGGTGGGCCAGTCCGCGGCATCCGCCCTCACCGGCCTCGTCGCGGAGTCGGCCGGCGCTCACGCCGCGCTCGTCGCTCCGGTCGTCGCGGCCGGCGTCGTCCTCGTCGCGGGCGTCTGGAACCTGGTGGCCGCACGCCGGGCGCGCACGTCCCGCTAGCCGATTCCCGGGTCAGAGCTCGCGCGTACTGGCACGGACCACGAGCTGCGGCACGCGCGTGGGCGGCGGCATGGTCGCCTCCTCATCCTGCAGCTGCGTGAGCACGGCGGCCATCGCGTCGCGGCCGAGGCCGACGAAGTCCTGCCGCACGGTGGTCAGCGGCGGCGAGAAGTGCGCAGCCTCGGGGATGTCGTCGAAGCCCACCACGCTGACCTCGTCGGGCACGCGCAGGCCGGCGTCGGCGAGGGCGTGCAGCAGGCCGAGCGCCATCTGGTCGTTCGAGACGAACACGGCGTCCGGCATCCCCGAGCGCACCAGGTCGGCGCCGACGCGGTAGCCCGCCTCGGGCGACCAGTCGCCGCGTTCGGGCTCGCGCCCCGCGATGCCCGCCTCGGCCAGGCGGTCGCGCCAGCCGCGCAGCCGCTCCTCGGCGTCCATGGAGCCTTCGGGACCGGCGATGTGCACGACGTCGCGGTGGCCGAGCGCGAGCAGGTGCGACACCGCGGTGCGCGCGCCCTGGTACTGGTCCAGCGCGACGCGGATGCCCCTGCCTCGCGACTCGGACGCGATCGACACGAGCGGCACGCCGAGCTCCCAGCCGTCGAATGCGTCCAGCGCCGCCCTCTCGGCGGCCAGCAGCACGACGGCCTCGACGTTCTGGCGGATGAGCATCTCGGTCGCCGACCGCAGCGTCGCCGCCGCGGCATCGGCGGGATTCGTCGCGATGACGGCATACCCGGCGTCGCGTGCCGACTGGTTGAAGTTCAGCACGACGCTCGACGGCCCGTAGTCGGGCAGCCCCGTCGCGACGAGTCCGATGGTGCGCGAGCGGCGTGTGACGAGGGCGCGCGCGGCCTGCGAGGGCACGTAGCGCAGCTGCGTGATGGCGTTCTCGACGCGCTCGCGGGTGGCGGGGCGTACGTTCGGCAGGTCGTTGAGCACACGCGACACGGTCTGGTGCGAGACACCGGCCAGGCGCGCGACGTCGAAGATCGTCGCGACGCGGTTGCGGTCGCCGTTCGCGCTCACGTGCTGCGCTCGCTCCCCTCGGGAACGTCGTGACGCGTCCCGCCCCCCATTATCGCGGGATGCCGCCGGCCGAGGCCGAAGGCCGGGCCGAGGTGCACGCCGCCCCTCATCGGCGCCGCGCCGTCAGCACGCGCTGGAGCACGATGAACACGAGCAGCAGCACGCCGATGAAGATCTTCGTCCACCACGACGAGAGCGTGCCCTCGAACGTGATGATCGTCTGGATGATGCCGAGCACGAGCACGCCGAGCACCGAGCCGAGCACGAAGCCGTAGCCGCCTGCCAGCAGCGTGCCGCCGATGACGACGGCGGCGATGGCGTCGAGTTCGGTGCCGATCGCGGTGAGCGGGTAGCCCGACAGCGTGTAGAACGTGAAGAGCACTCCGGCAAGGCCCGAGCAGAAGCCGCTCACGACGTACACGAGCACCTTGGTGCGCGCGACCGGCAGGCCCATCAGCATGCCGCTCTGCTCGCCGCCGCCGATCGCGTACACGGTGCGCCCGAACCGCGTGCGGTGCAGCATCCACACCGCGATCGCGACGACGATCAGCGCGATCACGACGCTCCATGTGATCGACATGCCCCCGCCCAGCGGGATGCGGCCGACGGCGAGCGCGATGAAGGCGGGGTCGCTGATCGAGATCGAGCTCTGGCTGATCACGTAGCAGAGGCCGCGGGCGAGGAACATGGCCGCGAGCGTCGCGATGAACGGCTGGACCTTGAAGAAGTGGATCATCAGCCCGACGAGCAGCCCCAGGATGCTGGTGGTGACGAGGATCACCGGGATCACGACGGCCGGCGGCAGTCCGGCCTGCAGCAGGCTCGCGGCGATCATCGTCGACAGCGCGACGACCGCGCCCACCGACAGGTCGATGCCGCCGGTGAGGATCACGAACGTCATGCCGACGGCGAGCACGATGAGATACGCGTTGTCGACGAACAGGTTGAGCAGCACCTGGCCGCTGAGGAAGCCGGGGTACCGGACGCCGCCGGCCACGAACACGGCGACGAACAGCACGGCGGTCACGAGCACCGGCCCGTACTTCGGGCTCGTGAAGGCGTCGCGCACGCGCGCGCCGATTCCGGCGGGCTTGCCGGCGGCGCCGGGCGCGGGCAGGGTCGGCGGAGCGGGAGTGATGGTCGTCATGCGGATGCCACGCCCTTTCCTGCGCGGACGGCGAGGCTTCGCCGGAACGATGAGAGCGCCTGGTTGGTCGTCGGCGACTGCAGCAGGCAGACGATGGTGACCACGGCGGCCTTGAACACCATGGTCGCGATCGGCGGGATGCCGACCGTGTACACCGTGGTCACGAGGGTCTGGATGACGAGCGCCCCGACGAGCGTTCCGACCAGGGAGTACCGGCCGCCCGCGAGCGAGGTGCCGCCGATCACGACGGCGAGGATCGCGTCGAGCTCGATAAACAGCGCGGCGTTGTTCGCGTCGGCCGCCATCGTGTTCGCGGTGAGGATGAGCCCCGCGACGGCCGCGCACACGGCCGAGAAGGTGTACACCACGAACAGCAGCCCGCGGGCACGGATGCCCGCCTGACGGGAGGCCTCGGGGTTGATGCCGACCGACTCGATCATCATGCCGAGGGCGGTGCGGCGCGTGAGCGTCGCGGCCAGTGCGAACACGAACGCCGCGATGTAGACGGCGATGGGGATGCCGAGCCAGAACCCCGAGCCGAGCGCCTTGAACGGCGGGCTCGTGACGGTGAGGATCTGCCCCTCGGTGATGAGCATCGCGACACCGCGGCCCGCGGTCATGAGGATCAGGGTGGCGATGATCGGCTGGATGCCGAGCACGGCCACGAGGAACCCGTTCCACACTCCCAGCACGAGCGAGATGAGCAGCGCCACCACGATCGCGACGGCCACTGTCGCGGGGTTGCCCGGGTCGGGCGAGCCGAGCAGGATGCTGCAGGCGACGGCGCCCGAGATGGCGGCCACGGCGCCGACCGACAGGTCGATGCCGCGCGTCGCGATGACGAGGGTCATGCCGATCGCCACGATGAGCGTGGGGGCGCCGTTGCGCAGGATGTCGATGAGGCTGCCGTACAGGTTGCCGTCGCGCACGGTGATCGAGAAGAAGCCGGGCACCGCGATCACATCGATGATCAGCAGCACGGCGAGCATCACGAGCGGCCAGAACAGCCTGCTCGCGGCGAGTCGGGCCAACAGGGCGGTCATGCGGGTTCCTCCGCGGTCGCAGGGGCGGGACGGGATTCGGACGACGCCTCGGCGTCGTCGCTGCCCTCGGCGATGAGGGCGAGCAGGCTGTCGACGGTCAGGTCGTCGTTCGCGAGGTCGGCGACCTTGCGACGGTCGCGCATCACCACGACGCGGTGGCTCAGGCGCAGCACCTCTTCGAGCTCGGCCGAGATGTAGACGACGCTCATGCCGTTCTCGGCGAGGCTCACGACGAGCTTCTGGATCTCGGCCTTCGCGCCGATGTCGATGCCGCGCGTGGGCTCGTCCAGGATGAGCAGGCGCGGCGCGACGGCGAGCCAGCGGGCCAGCAGGACCTTCTGCTGGTTGCCGCCCGACAGATTGCGCACGACCGCGTCGGCGTCGGCGGGGCGGATGCCGAGCGCCTGGATGTAGCTCTGCGCCAGCTCGTCCTGGCGCTTCTTGGGGATGGGGCGGAACCAGCCGCGGTCGGCCTGCAGCGCGAGGATGATGTTGTCGCGCACGGTGAGCTCGTCGACGATGCCCTCCGAGCGCCGGTTCTCGCTCGAGAACGCGATGCGCTGCGCGAGCGCCTGACGGGGGCTGCGCAGCCGCTTCGCGTCGTCGCGCACGGTGAGTGTGCCGCTGTCGACGCGGTCGATGCCGCCCAGCAGCCGCGCGACCTCGGTGCGCCCGGACCCGAGCAGACCCGCGAAGCCCACCACCTCGCCCTCGTGGATCGTGACGTCGACGGGCTGCACGGCGCCCCGGCGGCCGATCCCCCGCGCCTTCAGGAAGACGGTCGGGTCGGCGGCATCCATGTCGGATTCGCGCACGCGCTGCTCGAGGTCGTCGAGCGCCGTGATCTCTTTGCCGATCATCTTCTGCACGAGGTCGATGCGCAGGAGGTCGGGCGTCAGGTACTCCCCCACGAGGCGGCCGTTGCGCAGCACCGTCAGGCGGTCCGCGATCTCGTACACCTGGTCGAGGAAGTGCGACACGAACAGGATCGCGACGCCCGCGTCCTTGAGCGACCGGATGATCCGGAACAGCTCGGCGACCTCGTCGGCGTCGAGACTGGACGTCGGCTCGTCGAGGATCAGCACGCGCGCGTCGATGTTGATGGCGCGCGCGATCGCGATGAGCTGCTGGATCGCGAGCGAATGCGATCCGAGCAGCGACCCCGGGTCGACGTCGAGTCCGAGCCCCGCGAGCACCTCGCGCGCCCGCGCCCGCATGCGACGCGTGTCGATCGCTCCGAAGCGGCGCGGCTCGCGGCCGAGCATGATGTTCTCGGCGACCGACAGGTTGGGCAGGAGGTTGACCTCCTGGTACACCGTCGAGATGCCGGCGTCCTGCGCCTGCGCGGTCGAGTGGAACGACACCTCGTCGCCGCCGAGCACGATCGTGCCGGAATCGATCTGGTAGACGCCGGTGAGCGCCTTGATGAGCGTCGATTTGCCGGCGCCGTTCTCGCCCATGAGCGAGTGCACCTCGCCCGGGAACATCCGGAACGAGACGGTGTCGAGCGCCTTCACACCGGGGAACGAGATCGAGATGTCGGCCATCTCGACGACGGGCTCGGTGGCGCCGTCGGGGGCGGGTGGACGCGTGTGGTCGGTCATCCTGGTTCTCCGTCGAACGGGGGCCTTCGGCGTGACGAGGGACGGATGCCGGCGGCATCCGCCCCTCGTGCGCGCTCAGTACTTGCGGTCGGGCAGGGCCTCGATGGCCTGCTCCTGCGTGAACGTCGTCTCTTCCGTGATGATGCGCGGCTCGACCGTGCCGCCGTCGTTCAGCGTCTTGATGATGTCGACGAGCTGGGCTCCCAGCAGCGGCGAGCACTCGACGATGAAGTTGATCTTGCCATCAGCGAGCGCCTGCATGCCGTCGTGCACGGCGTCGACCGTGACGATCTTGATGTCCTTGCCCGGGACGAGACCCGCGGCCTCGATCGCCTCGATCGCGCCCAGGCCCATGTCGTCGTTGTGGGCGTAGACGAGGTCGATGTCGGGCTGCGACTTGAGCATGGCCTCCATGACCTGCTTGCCGCCGGCGCGCGTGAAGTCGCCGGTCTGGCTGGCGACGACCTTGAGGTTCTCGTTGTCGGCGATGACCTCGGCGAAGCCCTCGGCGCGGTCGATGGCGGGAGCGGCGCCGGTCGTGCCCTCCAGCTGCACGATGTTGACGGGCTCGGTGGAGTCCTTGTACTGGTCGAGCACCCACTGACCGGCCTTCTTGCCCTCCTCGATGAAGTCCGAGCCGAGGAACGAGACGTACAGCGACGTGTCCTTGCTGTCGACGGCACGGTCGGTGAGGATCACCGGGATGCCGGCGGCCTTCGCCTCGTTGAGCACGGCGTCCCAGCCGGTCTCGACGACGGGCGAGAACGCGATGTAGTCGACGCCCTGCTGGATGTACGAGCGGATCGCCTTGATCTGGTTCTCCTGCTTCTGCTGGGCGTCCGAGAACTTCAGCTCGATCCCCGCCTCTTCGAAGGAGTCCTGGATGTCTTTCGTGTTGGCGGTGCGCCAGCCCGACTCGGCGCCGACCTGCGCGAACCCGACGACCAGGTCGCCGACCGCCTTGGGACCGTCACCGCCGGCGCTGTCGCCGCTGTCGCCCGAGCTCGCGCAGCCCGCGAGGCCGAGCAGCAGCGCACCGGCCGCGACGATCGAGAGCAGCTTCTTCATGTGAGTGAACCTCTCTGTTCAATGTGCCCTGTTCAGTGGGATGCGACGCGTGGACGTCGCCTGCCGGAGGGATGCCGCATCGCTGTGGTTCCGGCGTGCCGACGATGGCCGCGATTCAGGATGTTAGCGCTCACTGTTAGCGCTCACAAGCCTTAGATGCGCGCAGTCGTGCAACGAACGGATAACGGATGTGAGCGCGAACATTCGGCGGCGTCGGCGCGCGGCGCGCGGCGTGGGGCCGACCGCCGCCCGGCGGCTCAGGCGCCGGACTGCGCGAGGAGCCGTCGGATCTCGGCGTTCGTCGCCTCGGACTGCTCGAGCAGGGCACGCAGCCGGGCGGCGTCCGCCTCGGCCGTCGGTGCTGCGGCCGTCGGCGCTGCGGGCGTCGGTGCGTCGGCGGTCGCGGCATCCACGTCCTCATCGACGGGAGGCTCGGACTTCGACGGACCCAGGAACAGGTTCGCGAGGTAGCCGGTGAACGTGCCGAAGATGCCCACGCCGACCACGATGATGACTGCGCCGAGCAGGCGGCCGGCGCTGGTGACCGGATAGGTGTCGCCGTAGCCGACGGTGGCGATCGTGACGATCGTGTACCAGATCGCGTCGGAGGCGGTCGTGATGTTGGAGCCCTCGGCATACTGCTCGAGCGCGAGCATCCACATGCTGCCGAACTCGAGCACGAGGATGCCCATCAGCAGCAGCGTCCACAGAGCGCTGTTCGCGCGGTCCCGCAGCAGCGTGCGCAGCAGCGCGCGGACGCCGAGCTCGCGCATCAGCCGGGTGACGCGGATCAGCCGGAAGACGCGCAGGATCTTGACCTCGGCGAAGGGGAGGCTCGCCAGCAGGTCCGCCCAGCCGAACTCGCGGAAGAAGTACCGGCTCGCCGACGGCGCCGTGACGATCCGATACGTGAAGTCCAGCAGGAAGATGATGCTGAACAGGCCGTTCATGATGCTCAGCACGGTCTGCAGCGACGGGTCGGCGCGGAACACCCACACCAGCACGAGGTTCAGGATCGACAGGACCGACAGCAGCCCGATGAAGATCTCGTACGCGGTGTTCTTCAGCTCGGAGCGGGCTCTTCTCAGTCTCGCCTTCCGGTCCATCGGCTCCACCCCCAGACGGCGGCGCTGCACCGCCCGCGCGCACCATTGTGGCGCACGCGCGGCGGCGGACGCGTCAGGCGCGGTCGGCGATGCGCTCTCCCGCCTCGACGCGCACGGCGAGTCGGTTGTTCAGCGGCGGCAGCGGGCACACGTAGTGGTCGCTGAACGCGCACGGCGGAAGGTAGGCGCGGTTGAAGTCGACGGTGACGCTGCCGTCCGCCGCGGGAACGTCGATGGGCAGGAACCGGAACCGGTACGCGTCGACGTTGCTGGTGCCGTCGGCGATCACGGCCTCGAGCTCATCCTCCAGGTCGCCCCAGACCGTGAGCTCGACGGACTCGCCGCCGACCGAGAGCGCGATGGTGCCGACGGCCGGCTCTTCGCGCTCGTAGCCGTCGACGCTCTCGATCACGATCGACTGGCCCTCGGCCGCAGGGTGGAAGACTCCGGGGATCGCCCAGGCATCGTCGTGCGGGAACGAGAGGATGCCGCGCAGCGATGTGCGTCCGGGCGTCTCGGGGTCGAACACGCGCAGCGCCGGTGCGCCGCCGCGGTTGATCGCCTTGAGGCGCAGCGCGCCGACGTCGAGGTGCTCACCGGCCGACAGCGTCACGTCGGCGGCCTCCTCGGGCAGCCCGGTGCCCACGACCCGGCCGTCCTCGCCGTGCCACCGTCCGGGCGCACCCTCGTACGCGCGCGGCTCGGCGTCGAGCCAGTGCGTGTAGCGGAGGGCGGCGGTGCCATGCGGAGCCGAAACGGCCGCCCAGCGCTCGTCCGCCCGAGGGGCGTCGGCTTCGGCGGCAGCGATGTCGGGGGTGCTCACGGGCGAGGTCATACTCCATCCCAACACGTCCAGGAGGGCGGAATTCCCCCGCGCGGCCCTGTCGTGTCACGCGACGTCATTCGACATGCCTTGCACTTCTAGGTAACTTGTACTTCTATGTATCTTGTGGTTCTAGGTAATGACGGAGGCGCACGATGAAGATCGGCAAAGACCTGGTCGCCGCGGCGGCGACGCCGATGGTCCTCGGCATCCTCGCCGAGGGCGACTCGTACGGCTACGCGATCCTGCAGCGCGTCGGTGAGCTGTCGGGCGGCGAGCTGGAGTGGAGCGACGGCATGCTGTATCCCCTGCTGCACCGCCTGGAACGCCTCGGACACGTCGAGTCATCCTGGGGCGCATCGCCGAGCGGACGACCGCGCAAGCACTACCGGCTGAGCTCCGAGGGACGCGCCGCGTTCGCCGAGCAGCGCCGGCAGTGGACCGTCGTCAGCAAGGCGCTGCAGCAGGTGTGGCACGGCCATGACGGCGGCGACCGGAAGAGCGGCACCGACTTCTTCGGCGCGCCCGCGCTCGGAGGTGCCTGACATGGGAACGGACTTCGGCGGCATGCTCGATTCCGGCACCGAGCAGCAGATCTCGGCCTGGCGCGGCTACGTGTCGCGCCGCGAAGCCATAGACGGCAGGGACGTCGACGAGCTGGAGGACCATCTGCGCGGCGAGATCGCCCGGCTGGCGGCATCCGGGCTGGATCCCGACGAGGCGTTCCTCGTCGCCGTGAAGCGCCTCGGAGCGCTCGACGACCTCTCACGCGAGTTCGCCCGCGAGCACTCCGAGCGACTGTGGAAGCAGCTCATGTTCGCCGACGAGCCGGCCGCGCCGCGCGCCGGCGGCCTGGCGCTCGCGGTGGGCCTCGCGACCGGCGCCGCGATCGCCGTCAAGGTCCCGGCCCTGTTCGGGATCGACTTCACGAGCTCGGGCGACTTCTATCCGCGATTCCTGCCGCTGCTCATCCTCCCCTTCGTCGCGGCGTACTTCCTCGTGCGCCGGCGCGCGTCGCTCACGACCACCCTCATCGTCGCCGCGCCGTTCGCACTGGCCGCGGTGCTGATGGCGGTGTACCCGTTCGCACCGGACGCCGCGACACTCGTGCTCGCCACCACCCACTGCGCCGTCGCACTGTGGCTGGTGATCGGCATCGCCTACGTGAACGGCCGCGTGGGCTCGAGCCGCGCGCGTATGGACTTCATCCGCTTCACCGGCGAGTGGGTCGTGTACCTCGCACTCATCGCGCTCGGCGGCGGTGTGCTCATCGCCCTCACGATGGGCGTGTTCGCCGCCATCGGCGTGGACGCCGGGATGTTCGTGCAGGACTGGATGCTGCCCTGCGGCGTCGCCGGCGCGGTCGTGGTGGCGGCCTGGCTCGTGGAGGCCAAGCAGAGCGTCATCGAGAACATCGCACCCGTGCTGACGAAGCTCTTCACGCCGCTGTTCACGCTGCTGCTGCTCGCCTTCATCGTGGCGGGCATCGTGCAGGGAATCAGCACGGCGTCGGGCGTCGAGGTGTTCGGCCAGCGAGACCTGCTGATCCTCTTCGACGTCGTGCTCGTGGTGGTCGTGGGACTGCTGCTCTACGCGCAGTCCGCGCGTGACCCGCTGGCGCCGCCATCGTGGTTCGACCGCATGCAGCTCGTGATGGTGGCAGCCGCGATCGTGGTCGACCTCATGGTGCTGATCGCGATGATCGGGCGCATCGCGGAGTGGGGGGCCAGCCCCAACAAGCTCGCCTCGCTCGGCCTCAACGTCATCCTGCTGGCGAACCTCGCCGGCGCGGCCTGGCTGCAGCTGCGCTTCGCGATGCACCGCGCCCCGCTGGAGCGCCTGGAACGGTGGCAGACGGCGTTCCTGCCGGTCTACCTCGCGTGGGCGGCGATCGTGGTCATCGTCTTTCCGCCGGCGTTCGGGTACGTGTGACGAGACGGGATGCCGCGCCTCGCGGCATCCCGTCAGCACCGCTGCGGATCAGCGGTCCTCGGGGGAAAGGTCTCCTTGGCCGAGATCGCCGAGCTCGGCCTCCTCGGGCGGCAGCCCCTGCGTCTCAGGCTGGAAGGACTCCGGCGGGAGGTCGGTGCGCGGCACGTCGTCCTCCGGCGAGGCGAGGTGTGCAGGATCGTCGCCGGTCGCCGTCGCGGTGTCGTCCTCGGCGACTCCCGCGTCCTCGGCGGTCGTGCGGTCCCACTCGGCCTGCGCGGGATCGAGCGTGGGGTCGGGCTCGATCGTGGTGTCCCGGTCGCGCATCGGCTGGACGCCGAGCTGACCGTCGGGGGCTTGCGGCACGTCGGGCGGAAGGTTGTCTGACATGGCGTCCTCTCGTGGATCCGCCGGGAGAGTGGCGGCTCCCTGGACGATGAACGCTACGGATCGCACCGCGGGACGGCACGGGGCTTGACGCCCCGCGGAGGTCGCAGTAGCGGCCGGGGTGGAGGCGTGTCGGCGGCGCGGCCTACGCTCGGGTGCATGCACACGTGGGTGCTGCACGTCGATCTCGACCAGTTCATCGCGGCGGTCGAGATCCTGCGCAGGCCGGAGCTCGCCGGCAGGCCGGTGATCGTCGGCGGCCGAGGGGATCCGACCGAGCGCGCGGTGGTCTCGACCGCGTCCTACGAAGCGCGTGAGTTCGGCGTGGGATCGGGGATGCCGCTGCGCATCGCCGCGCGGAAGATCCCGGATGCCGTCATCCTGCCTGTCGATGCGCCCGCCTACCTCGCGGCATCCGAGGAGGTGATGGCGACGCTGCGCGCCCAGCCCGGCGCCGTGGTGCAGGTGCTCGGCTGGGACGAGGCGTTCGTCGGCGTCGAGACCGACGACCCCGAAGGCTATGCCCGCCGACTGCAGGCCGATGTGCTCGAGCGGACGCTCCTGCACTGCAGTGTGGGCATCGGCGACACCCTCGTGCGGGCGAAGGTGGCGACGGGGTTCGGCAAGCCGCGCGGCGTGTACCGGCTCACGGCCGACAACTGGCTCGAGGTCATGGGCGAGCGGCCGGTGGTGGACCTGTGGGGCGTGGGCTCCAAGGTGTCGAAGCGGCTCGCGCTGCTCGGCATCCGGACGGTGCGCGAACTCGCCGTCGGCGACGAGGTCGCGCTGGTCGCGGAGTTCGGGCCAAAGATGGGCCTCTGGTACCGGCAGCTCGGCCGCGGCGACGGCTCGTCGGTCGTCGACGACACGCCGTGGGTGCCGCGCGGTCACAGCAAAGAGACGACGTTCCAGACCGACATCGTCGACCCGGCCGACATCGAGCGCGAGGCCCGGCGCCTGCTCGACCAGGTGCTCTCCGAGGTCGCTGCCGACGAGCGTCCCGTCGTCGGGCTCGGGCTCAAGGTGCGGTACGCCCCGTTCCTCACGAAGACGTTCACCAAGAAGGTCGCGACGACGTTCGATCGCGAGACCGTGATCGACAGGGCCATGGAGCTCGTGGCGAAGATCGAGCCGGGCCGCCCGATTCGCCTGCTCGGGCTTCGCGCCGAGATGGCGATGCCCGACGACGCCCGCGAGGGCCACACCCCGACGCGCAGCGGCTGGTAGCCGCGAGCTGCAGCGCTGAGCGCGATCGCCCCTGAGCCGCTTGCGTCCGCTCACACTCGTCGAGACCGGGGCTCTCGGCTGAGCTCGAGGGCGACACCTCCGGGCTCAGCCCAGTCCCCCGGTCTCGACGGCCGACGCCCCGGTCTCGGCGGCGCGAGCCGCGGGATCGGGGGTGCCGGATCACTCCGGCATGACCACCAACGTCGTGGTGGCGGCATCCGGGCCGGTGATGGCGCCCACCGGTCCCGGCCCGAAGCGGTCGTACTTCGCGTGCAGCGCCGCGCTGACCTCGGGGCCGAGCGCGGGGTCGGCGAGGCCGAACGTGACGTCCTGCTCGACGCCTCCCGACGAGATCCGCCCGGTCCCCGCGCGCAGCGCGCGACGGAACCAGCCGTTCTCGGGGCCGTGAGCGGAACGGAGGTACAGCGCGTCACCGACGCCCACGTGCCAGATCGTCACGTACGGCCGCAGCGTGCCGTCTGGGCGTCGTGACGAGACTCGCAGCTCGGTGGCGGCGCCGATGCGGCGCAGCTCCTCCTCGTCCCACGCGGCCATCACAGTCCCACCATCGCCATGCCGGCGTCGTCGTAGCGGTTGCCCGCCACGTTCGCCCCGAGGGCGTCGAGCGCCGCGAGGTCGTCGGCCGACAGAGCCACGGCGGTCGACCCGGCGTTCTCGTCGACGCGTTCGCGCCGGCGCGTCCCGGGAATCGGGACGATGAAGGGATGCCGCGACAGCAGCCATGCCAGCGCCACCTGCCCCGGCGTGGCGCCGCGCGCAGCGGCGATGTCGCGTACGCCGTCGACGATCGACTGGTTGGCCCGCAGGTTGTCGGGCTGGAAACGGGGCACCCGCCCTCGGATCTCGTCGGCGCCGAAGGTGGCGTCTGCCGCGACCGTCCCCGTCAGGAATCCCTTGCCGAGGGGACTGAACGGCACGAACCCGATGCCGAGCTCGGCGAGCGTCGGCAAGACCTCGGCCTCGGGGTCGCGCGTCCACAGCGAGTACTCGCTCTGCACCGCCGTCACGGGGTACACGGCGTGGGCACGGCGGATCGTCTGCGCGCCGGCCTCCGACAGGCCGAAGTGCTTCACCTTGCCCTCGCGGACCAGTTCCGCGACGGCGCCGGCGACCTCTTCGATCGGCACGTCCGGGTCGACACGGTGCTGGTAGAACAGGTCGATCGTCTCGACGCCCAGCCGCTGCAGCGACGCGTCCGCGACCCGGCGGATGTGCTCGGGGCGCGAGTCGGTGCCCTGCATCCTGCCGTCGACGATGTTCCAGCCGAACTTCGTGGCGACGACGACCTGGTCGCGGATGGGGGCGATCGCCTCCCCCACCAGCACCTCGTTGTCGTACGGACCGTAGACCTCGGCCGTGTCGATGAACGTGACGCCCTGTTCGACGGCGTACCGGAGCACCCCGATCATGTCGTCGCGGTCCCCCGGATTGGGGCCGTAGCTCATCGACATCCCCATCGCCCCGATGCCGAGCGCCGAGACCTCGAGCCCCTGGCCGAGTGTTCTGGTGTGCATGGCTCCTCCTCGCGCCGGCAGGGCGCGTGCCTGCCGCATCCCCATTCCACAACGTCGAAGGGCCGCACGGGAGTCCCCGGACGACCAAGATGGACGGATGCGAGAGCTCATCGAGGTCGCCGACGGCGTGTGGGTCGCGACGAGCGCCATCATGTCCACGACGTCCACGCTGCTGGTCGGCGGCGACGAGGCACTGCTGATCGACCCGTCCTGGCTGCCGAGCGAGCTGGAAGGTCTCGCCGACAACCTCGACGCCCTCAGGCTGACGGTGGTCGGCGGAATCGCGACGCACGCCCATCACGACCATCTGCTGTGGCACGAGCGGTTCGGCGCCGCGCCGCGGTGGGCGTCGGCCACGACCGCCCGGCTCGCCCGCGACGAGCGCGACACGCTCCTCCAGCAGCTCGGCGAGGGCTTCCCCCGCCCGCTCGCCGACCTGATGGGCCGTGTCGAGGGAGTGGATGCCGTCATCCCGCCCGGTTCCGTCCCGAGCGGCTTCGCGCCCGAGCTCGTGGTCCACGACGGCCACGCGCCGGGGCACACCGCCGTGTGGCTTCCCGCGCAGCGCGTACTGGTGGCCGGCGACATGCTGAGCGACCACGAGCTGCCGCTCCCCTTCTGGCCCGACGACGTGGAGTCCTATGTCGCCGCCCTCGACCGGCTCGCGCCGTACATCGCACAGGCCGCGGTGGTGATCCCCGGGCACGGCACGCCCGGGCGCGACGGGCTCGCGCGACTGGACGCCGACCGCCGCTACCTCGACGACGTGGTCGCCGGGAAGGTGCCGACGGATCCGCGGATGACGAATCCCGGCATGGACGAGGAGTACGAGCACCTCAGACGGCTGGTGCAGGGCGCCTGAGCCGATCCCGTCCCGTCACGTTGCGAGCTGTGCGCGCAGCCCGTCGCCGGCCGCCCGCATCACCGCGAGGACCTGATCGCGCGCGTCGACGCCGCGCGGCCAGTTCGCCAGCACCGCGTACGCCAGGCGCCGGTCGGGTGACATGACGAGGCCCATGTCGGCGCGCACGGTCGAGATCGTGCCTGTCTTGTTCCACAGCCACACATCGCGGTCGAAGTAGAAGTGCGCGAGGGGGTCGAGGCCGAACGCCGACGCCACCATCGACAGGTCCATGCCGGCGCCCAGCCACCGCTGCAGCGTGTCGGCGGAGGCGGCGGACAGGTCCGCGGCAGTCGCGGTGCGCGTGACGAACCTCACGAGCTCCGCGGCGGTCGCGTGCGAGAGCGTGCGCGGCGCTCCAGGCGGCAGCGGCCAGCGGACGATGTCATCGAGGCCCGATCGCTCGTAGCCGAGAGCGCGGGTGTGCTGCTGGACGACAGGCAGACCGATGACCCGGCCGAGCGTGTTGGTCGCGGCGTTGTCGCTGACCGCACCGATGAGCGCTGCCACGTCGTACAGCGACAGCGTGTCGGCCTGCAGCAGGTACCACAGGCCCGAGTTGTCCATCCATTCAACCGGCCGGCGGGTGACGCGATCCTCGAGCGAACGTGTGCCCGCGTCGACCTCGGTCAGCAGCCGATGCAGCAGGAAGACCTTGCCGACGCTCGCCGTGTTCAGCTCCTCATCCGGCTGATGACGGAACACCGTCTCGCCAGAGTCGACGTCGACGGCGAGGGCCGAGAAACGCAGCCCCGGCACCTGCTCCTCGAGCTCGTCGAATCCGATCCCCATGCCTCTCCCCCGCTCAGCCGAGCTTCTCGTCGTCCCGCCGGCGACCGGTGACGTGTGCGCGCAGCTCCTCGCCGATGGCGTGCATGGCATCCAGGACCGGCGCGCGCAGGTCGTCGTCGGAGTGCTTCCAGTTCGCGGCCACCGCGTAGGCGACCGATGCCGATGGTCCGGCG
The DNA here is from genome assembly GCF_006783905.1 of Microbacterium kyungheense. Classification (GTDB taxonomy): domain Bacteria; phylum Actinomycetota; class Actinomycetes; order Actinomycetales; family Microbacteriaceae; genus Microbacterium; species Microbacterium kyungheense. Next base: position 104,041 of record NZ_VFPE01000003.1, read on the forward strand.
AGGTGCCCGATGTCGATGCGCGCGAACGAGGTGCTCCCCGTCTTGTGCCGCAGCACCATGCCCTGGTACTCGGCCTCGACGTGAGCGAGCGGGTCGAGCAGCAGCGCGTCGGCCACCATCGACGTGTCGGTGTCGGCGGCCAGCCAGTCGAGCACGCGTCCGCTCACCGCCGGCGAATCCACCTCTCCGGCCCCGAGCCGGCGCATGAGCTCGGCCAGTTCCGCCGCGGTGCCGTACGACGGCGTCCACGGCAGATCGGGCGTCCGCTCGTTGCGGATGAAGTCGTGCAGCGATGTGTCCGCGAACCCGAGACCGGGCGCCACCGCCCGCACCGCGTCGAGTCCGCACAGCGCCAGCAGCGCGTTGGTGGCGAGGTTGTCGCTGACGGCGCCGACGAGCAGCGCCGCGTCGTCGACCGTCACCCGCTGGTCCCGCATCCGGTACAGCAGCCCGGAGTCGGCCACACGATGTTCCTCGGGGATCGCGATGCGCTGGTCCGGGTCGAGCTCACCGGATTCGAGCCGGCGAGCGACCTCGATGAGCAGGAACACCTTGCCCACGCTCGCCGTCTCGCACTGCTGATACGGCTCGTGCTCGGCGAGGATCCCCGCGCCGACGGCATCCACGATCCTGATCGACCAGCGGACCCGAGGGTCGAGGGCAGGCAGAGTCAGGGCGATCAACGCTGCGCTCCCACCGTGAGTCGCGCAGGTCCGTCGGCGGGCGCGATCAGCGAGCCGTCGACGTTGAGCGGGATGCTGAGCGCGTCGGGATCGTGTCCGAATCCCTGCTCCCACAGCACGGGCACCCCGAGATCGGCGAGGTACTCGCGCATCAGCGCGGCCACACGGCCGAGCGCAGCGGCAGGGTCAGGGCCCTCGGGGCCGTCGGGACCGCCGCACTTGTGCCACGAGCCCAGCACGATGCCGGCGGCGGCGCCGATGCGCCCGGCTCGGCGAAGCGCGAGCAGGAAGCCGTCCAGTCGGTAGGTCTCCTCCTCGATGTCTTCGAGGAAGAGGATGCCGGCCGGCGGGGTCGCGGCTTCGACGGCGCCGAGCGCGCCTGCCAGCAGGCTGAGGTTGCCGCCGGTGAAGCGCCCCTCAGCCGTGCCGGGCACGAGCACCTCGGTGCGCGCACCGGCGATCTCGCGGCCGCGCCACGGCTCGAACAGCCAGCGGCGGACGTCGTCGCGGATGAATTCCGAGTCGCGGAACACGTCGTTGCCGGGCATCGGGCAGAACAGCGTCGGCACGTCCAGGTGCGCCCGGAAGGCCTCGTGCAGTGCCGTGATGTCGGACGATCCGGTGAGCAGCTTCGGCCGGCCGTCGCGACGGAGCGCGGCGGCCTTCAGGTCCTCCCAGTCGAGCCCGTCCAGCAGCCGCATCGCGCCGTACCCGCCGCGCAGGCACACGACCGCGGCGGTGTCCGGGTCGAGCCAGGCGTCGACCAGATCCTTCCGGCGGGCGTCGTCGCCGCCGGCGAGATACTTCGCACGCGGGTGCGGGTCGAGCACGTGGTCGCCCACGACGACGTCGAGCCCCCAGTCGCGGTAGTAGGACACCGCGCGCTCGAGGCTCTCGGCGCTGCCGGGACCCGAAGGCGACACGAAGCGGACGCGATCGCCGGGTTGCAGCGGCGCCGTGTCGAGATACGCGAAGCGGTCGATCGCGACGAGCGGCGCGGTCATGCCAGGCGCCGTTCGATCGTCGGCGCGGCCGCGAGCAGCCGCCGCGTGTACTCGTGCTGCGGATCGAGCAGGACCTGCTCGGTCGGGCCGTACTCGACGAGAGCACCCTGGTACATCACGGCCACCGTGTCGGCGATGTTCCACGCGAGGCCGAGGTCGTGCGTGATGACCAGGGCGCTGAGGTCGAGGCGATCGCGCAGCGACAGGAGCAGCGCCAGGATCTCGCCCCGCACGGAGGCGTCCAGGGACGCGACGGGTTCGTCCGCGACGAGCAGTTGAGGCCCGACCGCGAGCGCACCGGCGATGACCGCCCGCTGGCGCTGCCCGCCCGAGAGCTCCTGAGGGATGGCGGTGAAGAACCGCTCGGGCGGCGTCAGCTCGGCATCCGTCAGGCCCTGCGCCACGCGCTCCTGCTCGTCGCCCTGGTACCGCTGGACGCGCAGGCCTTCGGCGATCGATTCGTAGATGCTGAGCTTCGGATTGAGCGCCGCCGACGGATCCTGCAGCACCATCTGCACCTCGCTGCGGAAGTCGCGCAGCGCGCGACCCTTGCGCGGGATGTCCTTCCCCCGGAATCGGATGGATGACCCCTCGTCGGCGTGCTGGAGCCCGACGATGGTGCGGGCGAGCGTCGTCTTGCCCGACCCCGACTGCCCCACGAGCGCGAGGATCTCGCCGCGCCGCAGTGTCAGGTCGACGTCCTTGACGGCCGCGAGGGGCCTGCCGCGCCCGCGGTACGTCACCGTGACGCCACGGGCCTCCAGCACCACGTCGTCCGAGAGCTCGCGCGTCTTCGCGCCCGTCGATCCGCCCCGCCGTGTCACGGGGTTCAGGCGTGACGACGCATCGCCGATCGTCGGGAACGCCTCCGCGAGCTGGCGCGTGTACGGATGCTGCGGGTTCGTGCACACCTCATACGCGTCGCCGATCTCCAGCAGCTCACCGTCGCGCATGATGGCGATCCGCTCACACGCGGTGGCGAGCACCGACAGGTCGTGGCTGATCATCATCATCGAGATCCCGCGCTCCGCGACGAGCACGCTGATCATGTCGAGGATCTGCTTCTGCACGATGACGTCGAGGGCGGTCGTGGGCTCGTCGGCGATGATGATCTCGGGTTCGCAGGCGAGTGCCATCGCGATCATGACGCGCTGCTTCTGCCCTCCCGACAGCTCGTGCGGGTAGGCGTCTGCCTTCGACGGCGCCAGGTCGACGTCGCGGAGCAGCTCGACGACGCGCGCCTTCCGCGCCTTGTCGGTCTTCCAGCCGTCGGCCACATGCAGCTCGAGCGCCTCGAGGATCTGCTGGCCCACCGTGCGGACCGGGTTGAGCGAGTGCATCGCCCCCTGGAACACGATGGATGCCTCGGCCCACCGCAGGGCCCGCAGCTCGCCGAAGCGCAGATCGGCGACCGCGGTGTCGCCGATGAGCACGCGTCCCTCGATCGTGGCATTCGGCGGCAGCAGCCGCAGCACGCTCATGGCCAGCGTGGACTTGCCCGAACCCGATTCGCCGGCCACGCCCAGAGTGGCACCGGCGGGGAGCTTCAGCGACACGTTCTTCACCGCGGGGATCGCGCCGCGGTCATTGCGGCCGCTCGTGCGGTAGACGATCGAGACGTCGTCGAATGTCAGATCCGGCATCTCAACGGCTCCTCAGTGTCGGGTTGACGATCGTCTCGACGGCCCGCCCGACGAGTGTGAAGGCGAGGACGACCAGCACGATGGCGATGCCCGGCACGAGGACGTACCACCAGTAACCGGCGGTTGCCGCCGACACGTCCATCGAGTTCTTGAGGACCGAGCCCCAGGACTGCAGGGTCGCGTCACCGAGGCCGAGGAACGACAGCGTGGACTCGGCGATGATCGCCGAGCCGACCGTCAGCGTCGTGTTGGCCAGCACCAGCGGCAGCACGGCGGGCAGCAGGTGCTTGACGATGATGTGCCAGTGGCCGGCACCGAGCACGCGCGCGCGCTCGATGTAGTCGCGGGACTCCACCGACAGCGTCTGCGCGCGCACGACGCGGGCGGTGCCCGCCCACGAGGTGAGTCCGATCGCGATCACGATCGTCCACACGCCGCGCGAGAGCACGACCGACAGCACGATCGCGAGGATCAGCGACGGGAGCACGAGGAAGAAGTCGATGATGCGCATCAGCAACCCGCCGGTCCAACCGGTGAAGTGCCCCGCGGCGATACCGACCACCGTCCCGATGATCATCGAGACGGCGGTGGCGGCGAAGCCGACCAGCAGCGACACGCGGGCGCCCCAGATCATCCGCACCCACAGCTCGCGACCCTGATCGTCCGTGCCGAGCGGGTGGTCGAGTGACGGCGGGGCGAAGCGGGGCTGGTCGAGGAGCTTCGTGACGTCCAGCATCCACGCGGGGGCGAGCACGGGCGCGAGCAGCGCCAGCACGATGATCACGACGAGGAACCCGAGCCCGAACATGCCGGAGCGACTGCGTGAGAAGTCTCGGCAGAAGGAGCCGAATGCGCGTCGGCGACGCGCCCAGGCCATGCTGCGCGGCGACCGCGCGGCGGTGTCGACGAAGGCGGTCATCCGCGCCTCACTCTCGGGTCGAGCCGTCGGTACACGAAGTCCGCGACGAGGTTCGTGAAGATGATGATCGCGGAGAAGACCACGAACGTTCCCTGCAGCAGGGGCAGGTCTGGGCCCTGGATGGCCTGATACGTCAGCTTGCCCAGGCCCGGCCACGAGAAGACGGTCTCGACCGTCACCGCGCCGGCCACGAGGCCGCCGATGTGCAGGAACACCAGGGTCACGGTCGGCAGCAGCGCGTTGGGCACCGCGTGCCGCGTGCGCAGGTCGTCGTCCTTCAGGCCCTTCGCGCGGGCGGTGACCAGATAGTCCGCGCTCTTCTCCTCCATGACCGAAGCGCGCATCACCATCACGTACTGCGCGTACACGACGGCGACCATCGTGATGACAGGCAGAACCATGTGCGAGATGACGTCCAGGACCTTGCCCAGTGCGTCGTCGGGCGGGTTCGGCGAGATCATGCCTCCGGTGGGGAACCAGTGCAGCGTTCCGCCGAAGACCATGAGCAGCAGGAGCGCGAGCCAGAAGGTCGGGACCGACCAGAAGACGAGCGACGTGCCGCTGGTGAGCCGATCGAACCGCGAACCTGGCCGCCACCCCGCCTTCTGCCCCAGCCACAGCCCGAGCGCGATCGCGATGACCGCGGACGTCCCGGTGAGCAGGATGGTGTTCCAGAAGTAGTCGCCGATCAGCGAGGCGACGCTCTGCTTGTAGACGTAGCTCTCGCCGAAGTTGAGGGTGAAGACGTTGACGAGATAGTCGCCGAACTGCTGCCAGAGCGGCTTGTCGAGACCGAGCTGCGCCCGCAGCTGGGCGATCTGCTCGGGCGACATGGGGTGCTCGCGGGCGATCTTGGCGACAGGATCGCCCGGGAGGATCTTGAACGCGAAGAATCCGAGCAGGATCACCATCGCGAGACTGATGAGGGCGCCGCCGACCTTGGTGAGCGCGAACTTCACCGCCGGACTGCTGCGGACGGAGGCTTCGCCCTGCTCTTCGAGGATCACCGCCTCGGTGGGGGGAACTGTACTACTCATGCGCTTCTTCGCTGGTCATGGGGCAGGAGGGGTGGGGGCATCCCGTGCATCGGTGGCCGCGGCGAATCGCCGCGGCCACCGAAGGGATCACTCTACGTCAGAGCTCTTGCGCCGCCGGACCACGAAGTAGATCACGCCGCCGATCACGATCAGCGCGATCACGACACCGGTCACGATGAGGCCGACGTTCGGGCCGTCGGATGCCGGCGCCGTTCCGTCCTCGGCCGACACCGGCGCCACGTCCTTGAAGCCCCAGTACCCGGACTGGTTGGCGATGATGCCGCCGTCTGCCGGCATCATGCGGAAGTCCGTGAAGCGGTCGGAGCGGTATGCCTCCAACCCGTTCGCGAACCAGTACGTGATCTGCGCCGTGTCGGTGAAGTTGAGCGCGAGCATGTCGTGCACGATCTTCTCGCGTTCGGCCGGGTCGAGCTCCGTGCGCTGCTGCTGGTACATCTCGTCGAACTCGGCGTTGCACCAGCCGTCCTGGTTCGTCGCCCCCGTGCCGTCGGTCTCGGTGGGGAGGGCCGCGCACGTGTTGATGCCCAGCTGGTAGTCGGGGTCAGGCCCGATGCTCCAGCCGCTCAGGTAGATGTCGTAGTCGCCCGAGACGGCCACCGCGCTGATCGTGTCGGAGTCGGTCGAGACGATCTGGACGTCGATGCCGATCTCTTTCATCCACGGCTGGAAGTACTGCGAGATCGACAGCTCTGTGGGATCGGAGGCGTCCACGGTCAGGCGGATGGACAGCTTCTGGCCGTCCTTGACGCGGATGCCGTCGTCGCCGACGGTCCAGCCATCGGCGTCGAGCTTCTCCTTCGCCTTCTCGGGGTCGTAGGCGAGTTCGGTGACCGCCGGGTCGTCCGTGGGAAGGGTCCACTGCGGGTAGGACGCGGGGATGAAGCTGGTTCCGGGGTCGCCGAGTCCGCCGAGGACCTTCTCCAGCAGCGTGTCGATGTCGGTGCCGAGGCGGATCGCCTGACGCACCTCGACATCCTGCAGCGCGGGGTTGCCGGTGCCGAACGGGCGCCCGTCGACCGTCTTCAGGCCGCTGTTGATGCTGAACGACGAGTAGCGGCGACCGATCCCGGAGTGGACGGTGATGCCCTCGGCGTCCTTGAGCGCGTCGTACTGGGTCGGCGTGAGTCCCGACACGAAGTCGACGTCGCCGGAGCGCAGCGCCTGCACCTGCGCATCGGAGTTCGTGTAGTAGACGTACTGGATCTTGTCGATCTTCGGCGCCCCGTCCCAGAAGGTCGGGTTGGCCTTGAGGGTGATGAACTGGTTCGCCTTGTAGCTCTCCAGCAGGAAGGGACCGGACCCGACGACATCCTTGTCGTTCGCGTATTCGGCGGGGTTGGAGATCTCGGACCAGATGTGCTCGGGGACGATCGGGATCTCGATGGCAGGGTTCGGCGCCTGCGCCTCGATGAGGTTGATGACGACGGTCTTGTCGTCGGGCGCCTCGACGCTGTCGAAGTTGCTGACGAGGCTGCCGTTGGCCACGCTGAGCTCGGGCACGTCCATCATCTGGTCGAACGTGTACTTCACGTCGGCGGACGTGATGGGCTCTCCGTCCGACCATTCGAGGTCATCCTGGAGGGTGAACGTCCACGTCTTGCCGCCGTCGGTCACGTCCCAGTGATCGGCGAGGCCCTTGGTCGGCGAACCGTCGACGTCGCTGTTCTGGACGAGGTTCTCGTACATGTAGCGGATGAGGTTCGTCGGAAGCAGGTAGATCGACACGAACGGGTTGAACGTGTCGACGAATCCGGAGGTCGCGATCCGCATCGTCTTGGCGTCGTCGCCGGACGAGGGAGAATCGGACGGGTCCGCACTGTGGACGCGCGTGGGCGCTGCCGCGTTCGCCGCGGTCGCTGGAGCCACCAGGAGCGCAGCGGCGGCGACGAGTGACATCGCGCGGATCAGATGTGTGCGGTGCCGAGATCGCATGTGAGTCCTTCCGTCGGGGCGAGGTCCGGGGTCCGGACTTCAAGGGATGCAGCAATGCAACATCATGCGGCACCTTCGGTCAACGTATTTGTACCCGATCTTCATGAGACCGTAACCGGACCGGGTCGAGGCGAGGCGTAGGCTCAGCATGATCAGCGATGAACCGCTGTGCGCAGATTGCTCTGAATTTCCGCGGAAACTGGCGGGTCGGATGACACCAAGCGCCTCGGGCGTTGCGCATTCTGCTCATCCGCTGCGCTTGACCATCAGACGCCTGATGCGCGATGATCCGTAGCGGATCATCGTATCCGAACGGAGACCTCGTGCATCCCGACCCGCCTGTTGCTCCGCCGCCGGCCCGCCCGGAATGGCACACCCATCTGGTGCGCGCCGACACGGCGGCCGGATGGGACGGGCGCCGATGGACTTCTGCCGCGCTCTCACCCGTCTTCGCGGCGGACGCCCCGCCCGACGAGGTCGTGCCCTCGTGGAACCTCGAGCCCGGCGCCGGCGCCGACGTCGAGATCCGCGCGCGCAGCGTTGTCGCGGGCTGGCACCCCTGGCAGGACATGGCGCACTGGGGAGCGCCCGGCGACCGTCGGAGCTCCCCGGCGCACGCGCCGAGCGATGCCCCGGACGACCTGCTCCCCGTCGTCGACACCGACATCCTGCGCGCGGCACCGCGGGACAGGTGGGATGCCGTCCAGCTCCGCGTCACCCTGCACGAACCATCGCCGGCATCCGCTCGGCCGCTGAGGCTCGCCGCCGTGAGCTTCACCGCACCGAGGGCATCCGCCGGCCGAGGCCCCGCTGTCGCGGCGGTGCCGCACGCCCTCGCGGTGCCGCCTCTGTCGCAGCGCGCCTACCCCGCTCGGGACGACCTCGGGGGCGGAGGGCCGGCCTGGTGCTCGCCGACGTCGCTGACGATGGTGGCGTCGGCCTGGGGCATGGCGCTCCCGGCGGCCGCAGCAGCGGACGCACCCCACGGCGCCGATCCGCGCGTGCCGGGTGTGGCCCGCGCCGTGTACGACTCGTCGTACGACGGCACCGGGAACTGGGCCTTCAACACCGCCGCCGCCGGCGAGTGGGGACTGGATGCCGTCGTCACGCGTCTGGCGTCGCTGAACGAGGCGAGCACCTTGACGCAGTCCGGCATCCCGCTCATCGCGTCCGTGTCGTTCCGAGACGGCGAGCTGCCCGGCGCCGACTACGCGACGGCGGGCCACCTGCTCGTGATCCGCGGGTTCGATGCGCGCGGCGACGTGCTGGTCGCCGATCCGGCGAACCCCGGAGGCGCGGCCGGCCTGCGCACCTACCCGCGGGACCCGTTCGACACGGCGTGGTCCCACAGCCGGCGCACGGTCTACCTCGTCACACCGCGCGGGCGCGCACTCCCCCCTGCCGCAGGGGAGGCGGCGTGGTGATCCGGCCTGCCGCGGGCCGGCGCCCGCGGCACGGCGGGCAGGCCTCGTCACGCCGGCACGTCGGTGAGCAACGCCTCCAGCAGGTCGATGCGCTCTCGCAGCGACGTGAGCGAGGCGTGCTCCGTGACGGCGTGCGCACCGCCGCCGCGCGGGCCGAACCCGTCGACCGTCGGCAGACCGAGGCTTCCGAGCAGATTGGTGTCACCCGCTCCGCTGGCCGGCCGCGCGGCGATCTCCTGACCGAGGCTCCGCCCCGCCCGGACGATGGTGTCCACGAAGGCGTGATCGCCCTCCGAAGCCCGCCACGCGGGTCGGCTGCTGAGGATGCGTGTCGCGACGACGGCGTCGGGCCGCACCGGTGTGAGTGCGTCGAGGGCGGCGAGCACACGGCGTTCCGCCACGGAATCCACGAATCGCAGCCCGATCTCGGCCTGCGCCTGCGCCGGTACGACGTTGGCGCGGCCGCCGCCGCCGATCGTGCCCACGTTGCAGAGCACCTCCGAGGGCAGGGTGGAGTCCGACACGATCGCACGCACGCGCAGCAGCTGGTCCACGAGCTCGTCGATGGCCGAGATGCCGGCCTCCGGATCGAGCGCCGCATGCGATGCGCGACCCTGCACCTCCACCCGCAGGCGGGTGCTGCCGCGCCGGCCGACCTTGAGCGCGCCGTCGGGGTGCGGCGACTCGAAGCCGACGACGCCCGACACGCCTTCGGCGCAACGGCGCAGCAGCGCCTGCGTCGTGGGCGAGCCGATCTCTTCGTCGCACACGACGACCGCACGCACACTGCGGCGGGGGACGCCGCGCAGGCGCTCCACCGCCCCGAGCATCACGAGCAGCCCGCTCTTCATGTCGTATACGCCGGGTCCGCGCACGATGTCGCCGTCCACCGACCACGGCACGTCGCCCTCGAGAGCGCCCACGGGCCAGACGGTGTCGGAGTGCCCCACCAGGAGCAGCGGGTCGCCTTCGCCCTGGAGCTCCGCGACCAGGCTCGCGCCGGCCTCCGTGCGCTCGAAGCGCACGGTCGCGCCCGCGTCCTGCCACCACTCGGAGAGCTGCGTCGCCATGCGCTCACTGGCATCCGCGTCCCGCGACGGGGACTCGATGCGCACGAGTCGCTCGAGCCGATCCACCAGCTCTCCGGTCGTTCCGCCACGCGTGCGCGTCATCTGTCGTCCCCCTCTCTTTCGAATCATATCTCGTCCTTGATACGGCCTGGCGCGTGCGTTATTTTCGGTAATCGACTTCCCCGCGCGCAAACATAGGATTCGTATCATGCCTCCCGCCTCCCCCTCGTCACTCCGGGCCGAAACGCTCACCACGGGTGAGCAGTTCCGCGCCGCCGCGGACCTGTACACGCGCGTGTTCGGCTACGACCGGGCGGAGTACTCGCTCAATCCGAACCTGCTGAGCGCACTGGCCAGGAACGGCGGATCCGCCGTCGGCGTCTTCACGGCCCAGGACGAGCTCATCGGGTTCGCCTACGGGTTCGCCGGACGCGACCGCGACGGCAGCGAGTTCCACTACTCGCAGGCGGCCGTCGTCGACGCCGCCTATCAGGACGCCGGGGTCGGTCGGCTCACCAAGGAGCACCAGCGCGCCATCGCGCTCGGGTGGGGCCATCGCACGATGCGATGGACGTTCGACCCGATGCTGGCGCGCAACGCGCATTTCAACTTCACGTCCCTGGGCGGCGAGGGCGTGGGATTCGTCGCCGACTACTACGGCCGTCCCGGCACCGACCGCGTGGTGGTCGAGTGGGCACTGGAACGCGGCCACGACCCGTTCGCAGACCTGCGACGGGCGCAGCCGCCCGCGCTGACGCGCGACGACTGGGGACGCGTGACGCGGACCGCCGTGCCCCGGCCGAGTGGGGCGATCCTGGATGCCGCGTGGCTCGCCGTCCCGGCCCGCACGGCGGGCTTCGCCGACGAGGAGCAGATCGCGCATGATCCGCTCCGCGCCCGGGTGCGCGAGGCGCTCACCGCGTTCGCGCGCGAGGGGCGTGTGCTCGTCGCCTGCACGCGGCTCGACACGACGACGGCCGCCTACCTGGCGGTCGGCCGCACCGAGGGGGAGGAAGCGCGATGACGACCGACGACTTCGACGACGGCGAGCGCGACCGTTCGCTGGTCTCGCCCGGCGAACGGTACGGCGATCGTTTCCGCACGAACATCTCGGCGGAGGCGCTGCAGGCCCGCGTCATCGAAGCCGAGACCCGTGCGCTGGCCCGCACCTTCGAGGAGCTCGGCCGCAGCGGCGACGTCCCGCGGGCAGCGGCTCTGATCCTCGGCGCGCGCCGGCGCTACATCACCGGCCGTGGCAAGGCGGCCGCCTATGCGGAGCTGCTCGGCGCGGACCTCGGCGCGACGCTGTCCAACGTGTTCCTCGTCGACGGCAGGGCGCTCACCCCGCTGACGGTGCTCACCGACGTGCGCGCGTCCGATGTGCTGGTCGCCTTCACCATGCGCCGCTATCGCGAAGAGACGGTCCGGTTCGGCGAGCTCTTCCACGAGGCCGGCGGACAGCTCCTGCTCATCACCGACAGCGCGGACGCCCCGCTCACGGACATCGCGGCGACGGTGATCCATGTCCACACCCGCTCGGCCTCGTACGCGGATTCCCCCACCGCCGTGGCCGCCGCGTGCCATCTGCTCAGCACGCTGACGACGGCCAGCGCCAAGGGCGCGCGCCGGCGCCTCACGGTGCGCGACGAGCTCGCGTCGGCACTGCACCTCTACCGACCCGAATCCGACAAGGAGCGCCACGCGTGAGAATCGACAGGGTCCGCCTCTTCGAGGCGAGCCTGCCCCTCGTCCACAGCTTCGAGACGAGCTCCCACCGCAAGTCGGGACTCACTCACGTCCTGGTCGAGGCGACCGACGCCGATGGACGCGTGGGCTGGGGCGAGATCGCTTCGCCCGCCGACCCGTTCTACGGTCCCGAGACGACGGCCACGGCATGGACCATTGCCGAGCGCTATCTGGTGCCCGCCGTGATCGGGTCGGTGTGGGACGTCCCCGAGCAGCTCGAGGAAGGCTGGCATCGCATCCGCGGGCACGAGTTCGCGAAGGCCGGCTTCTCGATCGCGGCGTGGGACCTGTACTCGAGATCGGCCGCGCGCTCCCTCTCCAACGCCCTGGGAGGCACGCGCGCCGACGTGGTCGCGGGGGTCTCACTCGGCATCGAGCCCACGCTCGACCATCTGCTCGTGCAGGTCGCCCGGCAGGTCGAGGCGGGGTATGCGCGGGTCAAGCTGAAGGTCGCCCCGGGCTGGGACGTCGAGCCCGTGCGCGCCGTGCGGTCGGCGTATCCGGATCTCGATCTGCATGTCGACGCGAACGGCGCCTACGCCGACACGGCCGACACCTCCGCGGTGATGCGGAAGCTCGACGCGCACGGCCTCACGATGATCGAGCAGCCGTACGCGCCGCGCGACTTCGTCGCACATGCCCGGCTGCAGGCGACACTGTCGACGCCGATCTGCCTGGACGAGTCGATCGTCGACCTCGCGGACCTGCAGACCATGCTGACCCTCGACGCCGGCCGCATCCTGAACATCAAGGTCTCGCGCATGGGCGGTCTCACCGCCGCGCGTCGCGCGCACGACATCGCCCACAGCGCCGGGGTCCCGGTGTGGTGCGGCGGGATGCACGAGTTCGGGGTGGGTAGGGCGGCGAACGTCGCCCTGTCGTCGCTGCCGAACTTCACGCTGCCCTCGGACGTCTCGGGCTCCGACAAGTACTACGCGCGCGACGTCGTGGTGCCGCCGATCCTCGCCCACGGCGGAGTCGTCCCGGTCCCCACCGCGCCGGGTCTCGGTCACGAGGTCGACGTGGACTGGGTGCGCGAGAACTCCGCGCGCACGCTCGACACCATGGCCGCGGCCCTCTGACCGAAAGGACGCCGTGCTCCCCCTCACCCTCCACCGCCTCGACCTCGCCTCCGACGCGGACCCGGCGGACTGCCTGATCCGCATCGAGCCCGGCGACGGGCTGCTTACCGCCACCGACCTGGCCGCGACGCGCGGTGACGGCATCTTCGAGACCATCGTCGTGGTGGACGGCGTCCCTCAGGCGATGGCGGCGCACCTGGATCGCTTCGAGCGGTCCGCGGCCATGCTCGACCTTCCGGCGCCGCGCCGGGAACTGTGGCTGGCGGCGGTCCTCGCGTCCGCCGAGGCTTTGCGGGAGCACACCGCCCGTGGCGCGGTGAAGTTCGTGATGTCGCGGGGCGACGAGGCGCACCCGGCGGCGCCGAGCGGCTGGGCGCTCGGCTTCGCCCCCCACAGCCGTTCCGCGGCGGGTGCGCCCGAGGTCGACGTCGTGCTGCTGGACCGCGGGTACCGCCATGACGTGGCTCAGACGTCCCCCTGGTTGCTGCAGGGGGCCAAGACCCTCTCGTACGCCGTCAACATGGCGGCCTTGCGCGAGGCCCGCCGCCGTGGCGCGCAGGACGTCATCTTCACGAGCATCGACGGGTTCGTCCTGGAGGGACCCAACTCCACGGTCGTCGCGCGCATCGACGGGGTCTACGTCACTCCGCCGACAGACCTCGGCCTGCTCCCGGGAACGACCCAGTCCGACGTGTTCGCCGCGCTGGAGGGCTGGGGCGAGCTGGTGACGACCCGTCGCATCGAGGTCGGCGAGCTTCGCCGCGCGGACGCCCTCTGGCTATGCTCGAGCACCCGCGGCGCCGCGCCGGTGCGCTCGCTGGACGGCCGGCCGCTCACGGTCGACATCGAGATGAGCGACCGCATCAACGACGCGCTCGACGCACGGAAGGCGTAGCACCATGATCCCCGTCGTCGACGGCCACAACGACCTCGCCTGGGCGCGCCGTGAGCGCTTCGGCTATACGACGGACGGGCTCGACGCCGTCGTCCCAGGTCTGCACACCGATCTCCCGCGCCTGGCCGCCGGCGGTGTGGGCGGCCAGTTCTGGTCGGTGTGGGTCGACCCGGTCCTCCCCGGTGCGGAGCAGGTGACCGCCACGCTCGAGCAGATCGACTTCGTCCACCGGTTCGTGGCCGCCTATCCCGACCGGCTGCGCCTCGCCCGCACGGCGGAGGACGTTCGTGCCTGCATCCGGGAGGGTCGCATCGCCTCGCTGATCGGCGTCGAGGGCGGTGCGCAGATCGACGGATCGCTCGCCGTCCTGCGCCAGTACGCGCGCCTCGGGGCGCGCTATCTCACGCTGACGTGGTCGCGCACGATCGACTGGGCCGATTCGGCGACCGACGACGCCCGCCACGGCGGGCTGACCGCGTTCGGACGCGACGTGGTGCGGGAGCTGAACCGGATCGGCGTGCTGGTGGATCTCGCCCACGTCTCGCCGCAGACGATGCGCGATGCGCTCGAGGTGAGCACGCGGCCCGTCATCGTCAGCCACTCCGCCGCGTACGCATTGTGCCCGCATCCGCGCAACGTTCCGGACGACGTGCTGCGTACCATCGGCGCGCAGAACGGTGTCGTCATGGTCGCCTTCGTCCCGTCGTTCCTCTCCCCCGCCCGCCACGCGTGGGTCCAGGCCGGCGAGCAGGGTGTTGCGCCCCCCGTCGGCATCGCGGACCTGGCCGATCACATCGAGCACGTGAAGGACGTCGCCGGCGTGCACGCCGTGGGGCTCGGCGCCGACTACGACGGCACCGACGCGATGCCTTCGGGACTCGAAGACGTGTCGCGCTACCAGGACCTGTTCAGCGAGCTCCGCCGACGCGGCTGGTCCGAGTCCGACCTGCAGTCGCTCGCGCACGGCAACGTGCTCCGCGTCCTGGAAGCCTCCGACGCGGATCATCTCGCGTTCCTGGCCGGGACCGCCGCGCCTCCGGCGCCTGCCGCGGTGGGCCCCGCAGTGGATGCCGCCGACCGCGCGATCGCTGCCGCTTCCGAGCCGCCTCGCGTCCTGATCGTCGTCAACGCGGCGACGTCAGGACCACGACGCCTGGGCGCGTGGCTGGCGGAGGAGGATGTCGTCACCGACGAGGTGCTGGGCGAGCAGGGCCTTCCGCAGAGCCTCGACGGCTACGCCGGCCTGGTGATGCTGGGCGGTGGGCTGATGCCGGACGACGACGACCGTGCGCCCTGGCTGGCTCAGGAGCGGGCACTGGCACAGGCCGCCATCGACGCCGACCTGCCGACGCTGGGCATCTGCCTGGGCGGGCAGCTGCTCGCCCACGTCGCCGGCGGGGACGTGCGGGCGAAGTTCGGGCCCAGGGAGCGCGGCGCCACCCTCATCACCCCTTCGGACGCCGGTCGCGCAGATCCGCTGGCATCGGCCCTCGGCGAGGGCGCCCCGATGATCGAGAACCACCAGGACATGATCGCGGCGCTGCCGCCCGCGGCCATCCTGCTCGCGTCGAGCGCCGCCGTCGCCAATCAGGCGTTCCGGCTCGGCGAGCGCGTCTACGGCGTGCAGTTCCACCCCGAGGTGGGTGCCGAGGATCTGCTGCGATGGACGGAGCCGGTCACCCCTGTCCCCGGCGATCGCCCGGTCGCCGAGCTGATCGCCGAGGCGCGCCGCGTCGACGAGGAGAACACCCGCTCCGCCAGGGCGCTGGTCGCGGGCTTCGCGGACCACGTCAGGTCCTTCGCGGCGGCGCGGCGGCAGGCATGACGATGCCGACCGCCGAGGTCCCGACCGTCGACCTGGCCGATCATGCGCGCGATGCCCTGTCGGATCGCCTCGACGCGGCGACGCTACGGCGGGCGCCGGCATCCATCGCCGCCGTCGTCGAGCGCGGCCACGTCGTCGCGGTGGCCGCACACGGCGAGCCGCGCCGCGACGGCGCCGTCACGGCACGCAGCACCGTGTTCCGGATCGCGTCGATGTCGAAGAGCTTTCTGGCCGCGACCGCCCTCGCGCTGCGCGACGAAGGCGTGCTCGATCTCCACGCGCCCGCCGCCCAGTACGTGCCCGGCCTGGATCTCGCGCGCTTCGGCGACGACTCCCCGCGTCTCACGCTCGACGCCCTGCTGTCGAACCGCGGCGGGCTGGCCGAGGACAACGCGTGGGGCGACGAGCACCTCGGCTCGTCGCGCGCCGAGCTCGCCGCACTGGTCGCGGCAGGACTGCCCCTCGCCGCGCACCCGGGTGCCGAGTACCACTACTCCAACCTCGGCATCTCGTTCCTCGGCCGCGCGATCGAGGCCGTCACCGGCCGCGACGTCGAAGACGTCGTCCGTGAGCGCCTCCTCGACCCGCTCGGCCTGCGCGCCACCCGCGCCGATGCCGGACTCTACGACGAACATGCCGACCTCGCGGCCGGCTTCCGCACGTTCGACGACGGACTCACCTTCCGCCCCGAGCCGTATGTCGGCTCGGGCGCCCTGGCGTGCATCGGCAGCCTCTTCAGCACCGTCGACGACATCGCGACGTGGATGCACTTCCTCGGATCCGCGTTCGACGAGACCTCGGCCCCCTCGCACCTGCTGAGCGCGGCATCTCGTCGCGAGATGCAGACCGCCCGCACGATGATCCCGGTGAGCGAACGATCGTCGCCCGGACGCGAGCTCGACGGCGCAGGTTACGGGTACGGTCTCGTCGTGGAGCAGGACCGGAGGTTCGGGCGCATGGTGCTGCACGCCGGCGGACTGCCGGGGTTCTCGTCGCACATGCGGTGGCATCCCGCCTCCGGGATCGGTGTGGTCGTCTTCGGAAACTCCGACGCGTACGGGGCGGGCGCTGTCGCCGCCGATGTCCTGCAGGGCGTGCTCACCCGTGTCCGTGCCCCGGCGGCGATCGTGCGTCCGTGGGCGGCGACCTGGGCCGCTGCAGCGCGGATCGACGGCCTCCTCGCCGACGGGCGACCGCTGTCGGAGGCATCCGATGTGCTCGCACGCAACGTGCTGCGGGACGTGCCGGAGGATGTGCGCCGGCGCCGGCTGTCGGAGGCGCTCGCCGAGACAGGACCGGTTCGCACGGATGCCGCACCCTTCGCGGCGCGCGTCCTCTCGGCCGCCGACCGCTCCGCCCTGCGGTGGGTCGTGCCCTGCGAGCGTGGTGCGCTCGTCTGCGACGTGCACATGATCGGCCTGGCCACACCTCTGGTCCAGGAGTTCGCCGTGCACGTCGCCGACGCGACCGGCATGAAGCCGCGGGGAGAGACCGCGCGCGCGACCGACCACCACCGCGTCGCACCGCCGCCGGGGCCTCACCCTTTCGTGACGCTCCGCCACCGAACCGACCCCGAGGGACGCTGATGGCGACGACCCTGTTCCGACATCCCAGAATCCATCTGCTCGACGGCCGTGGCGGCACCGCCGAGGCGATGCTGGTCGTCGACGGCATGATCGCCGCGATCGGCGCGGCGGATGCCGTCCGCGCCGAGGCACCGACGGGCACGGTCGTGCGCGATCTGCCGGGCGATGCCGTGGTGGCGGGATTCCACGACGCGCACATCCACACCGCGAGCCTCGCACGCAGTCTCGAGCAGCTCGATGTGCGCGAGGCTCGCAGCCTCGCCGACGCGCTCGGCCGCATCGCCGCGCACGTGCGCGCTCGGCCGGGTGACGGCTGGGTAGTCGGGGGGAGGTGGGACGCGAATGGGTGGCCGGACGGGCCGCCCACCCGTGCGGCTCTCGACGCCGTGGCGCCGGATCGTCCCGTCTGCCTGTCGAGCGTGGACGGGCATTCGGCGTGGGTGAACGGCGAGGCGCTCCGACGCGCCGGCGTCGACGCCTCCACCCCTGACCCGGTCGGCGGACGCATCGAACGCGACGAGACCGGCACTCCGACGGGGCTCCTCCGCGAGACCGCGGTCGACGCCATCGCGACGAGGGCCGCGCACGAGTCGCCCAGTGACCTGACCACCCTGCTCGACCGTGCCCAGCGGCTGCTGCTGTCGGAGGGGGTGACACACGTCACGGACTTCGACGGCGAGGACGCACGCGAGGCCCTCCTCCAGCTGAAGGATGCCGGCCGGCTGCGGCTGCGCGTGCACAAGGGCACGCCCGCCGACGCGTTGGAGGCGGCCATCGCGTCGGGCCGCCGCACCGGGGCCGGCGACGACTGGTTCACGGACGGGCCGGTCAAGCTGTTCTCGGACGGGGCGCTCGGATCGCACACCGCCCATATGGGCGAAGACTTCGACGGAGAGCCGGGCAACCACGGCATCGAGGTGCTGGATCCGCAGGAGCTCGACCGGCTCGTCGGAAGAGCTGTCGCCGCGGGGATCGCCGTGGCCACCCACGCGATCGGCGATCAGGCGAACGCGCGCGTGCTGGACGCCTACGCCCGCGCGCATCCGGCCGCCGTCCGCGCCGGTCTGCGGCTGCGGGTCGAGCACGCGCAGCACCTGGCCCCGGGGGACGTGGCCCGCTTCGCGCGCCTCGGCGTCATCGCCTCGCAGCAGCCCACCCACTGGGCGAGCGACATCCCGCTGGTGTCGCGGCTCCTGCACGGCCGTGACCTCGACAGCTATGCGTGGGCGGCGCTGCGCGACGCCGGTGCCGTCGTCGCCTTCGGCTCCGATGCGCCGGTCGAGCCGTCGGCGCCGCTGCGCGGCATCCGCGACGCCCTCATCCGCAGCACTCCCGCCTCGCCCAACGGGCCGGAGGACGGAGTCCGCGCGCTGCGGGCTCAAGAGGCGCTGCTCGCCTACACCGCGGCGCCCGCGTACGCCGCGGGCCTCGACCATCGCGTCGGGCGCCTCGCGGTCGGCATGCTCGCCGATTTCGTCGTCCTCGACGGCGATCCCGTCCGCGTCGACGCGGACGACATCGCCGGCATCCGCCCCTTGGCCACCGTCGTCGGAGGCGTGCCGGCATTCGGCCTGGACTGACCGGAGAAGGCTCCCCGTGACATCTGACGAGACCCGCATCCGCCTGGCAGACCTCGGTGTCGGTGCAGGCGCGTTCGCCCGCGGTCGGCACAATGCCATCACCGACGTCCCCGGAGTGCGTGTGGGCCATGCCACGGTCCACAGTGACCGCCTTCACACCGGTGTGACCGCCATCGTCCCCATGGCGCTGGGCGCGGGCCGGCGCTCGCTGCCGGCGGGACTCGCCGTCGGGAACGGCTACGGCAAGCTCGTCGGCGCCACCCAGGTCGAGGAGCTCGGCGCGCTCGAGACGCCCGTGCTGCTGACGAGCACGCTGTCGGTGTTCCGTGTCGCGGACGCCCTGCTCGGGCACATGCTCGACCAGCCCGGCTACGAGCACTCGACCACCCTCAACCCGGTCGTGGGCGAGACGAACGACGGCTTCCTGTCTGACATCCGTTCGCGCCCGCTCGGTGTCGCCCACGTGAAGGAGGCGCTGGACACCGCCGCCGCCGGGCCCGTCGAGGAGGGCAGCGTCGGCGCGGGTGCCGGAACGGTGGCGCTCGGCTTCAAGGGCGGCATCGGAACCTCGTCGCGCGCGGTTCCCGTCGGCGATGACACCTGCACCGTCGGCGCGCTCGTGCAGTCGAACTTCAGCGGCACGCTCTCGATCGCCGGGGTGCCCATGCCCGCCGAAGAGCTCATCTGCGCGCCACCGGCCGAGCCCATCGGCAACTCGTGCATGATCGTCGTGGCGACGGATGCACCACTGGACGCACGTCAGCTCACCCGCGGCGCGCGCCGGGCGATCTTCGCGTTGCGCGGGGTCGGCTCGGACTTCTCCCAGGGCAGCGGTGACTACGCGATCGCGTTCTCCGTCGGGACAGGGATGCCGCCGGCCGACGCCGACCTGTCGCCGCTGTTCCACGCGACACTCGACGCCGTCGAGGAGGCGCTCGTCAACTCGATCCTGATGGCGACGACGCAGGTGCACGCCGACGGGAACTCGGCCCGTGCCATCCCGCTCGACGGTGTCCGCGCGCGGCTCGCGGCGGCCGGGGTGGTCTGACGACTGCTCCGGGCGCGCCGCTCACGGGTTGGTGGTCAGCGCAGCTCCGCAAGGGCGCGATGCACCGACGCCACGGCGCTCGACCCCTCGCCCACCGCTGCCGCGACGCGCTTCATCGATCCGCGGCGCACGTCGCCGGCCGCGAAGATGCGCGGCACCGACGTCTCGAAGGGCAGCGGCTCACGCCCGAGTCCCTGCCAGCGCTGGAGCGACTGCACCGAGACGTCGGTGCCGGTGCGCAGGAACCCGTCGGCATCACGATCCAGCTCGCCGAGCCACGACGTCGCCGGCTCGGCGCCGATGAAGCAGAACAGTCCGCGCGCCGAGACGTCCCCGACGGAGTCGATGCTCACCCGCTCGAGGGTCGCGCCGCCGTCCAGCCCGACGACGCGCGACTGCGTGTGCACCTCGATGCGGCGATCCTCCAGCAGGCGGTCGACGAGGTACGACGACATGCGCGTGCCGAGGTCGGAGCCGCGGACGACCAGGTGCACGGGGCATCCGTTCGCCGCGAGGAAGAGGGATGCCTGACCCGCCGAGTTCGCGCCGCCGACGACGACCACGGGCGATTCGAGCACCTGTCGCAGTTCGAGGGGCGTGGCGGCGTAGAAGATACCGGCGCCCTCGAAATCGCTCCAGCGGTCGAGGTCCAGCGTGCGGTAGGCAGCCCCTGAGGTCACGATCGCCGTGCGGGCGCGGAGCACGCGACCGTCGGTGAGCGTGATGTCGAGCGTGTCTCCGGTGGCGCGCAGCTCGCGCGCCTCGCACGGCGCGTACACCCGCACCCCGAACTTCAGCGCCTGCAGCGACGCCTGGCCGATGAGGTCGCCGCCGCTCACCCCGAACGGGAAGCCGAGGAAGTTCTCGATGCGCGACGTCGCCGCCGCCTGACCGCCCGGCGCGACGGCATCCAGCAGCACCGTGCTGAGTCCTTCGGACGCGCCGTAGATCGCGGCCGCGAGCCCCGCGGGGCCTCCGCCGATGACGACGAGGTCGACCACCTCGTCGGCGTGCGCCTGGTAGCTGAGCCCCAGCCGTTCGGCGACGAGTCCCGGCGTCGCGCGCCGCAGCGGCTCGCCCTGGATGAAGGCGACGGGGAGGTCGGCGGGGGCGATGTCGTGGTCGGCGAGCGCGTCGAGACCATCGGACGGCAGCTCCACCGCCGTGTGCACCAGGTCGAGCCGCTCTGCGAACCGGCGCAATGACAGGAAGTCACGCGACGAGCGGGGTCCGACGAGTTTCAGGGTGAGTGCGGCCGGCCCGCGGCGCAGCATCTCGCGACGGGCCCACAGCGCGTGCAGCACGAGATCGCACAGCTCGTCGTCCTCGGCCATGAGCAGACGCAGGCTGGCTCGGCTCACCCGCAGCATGCGTCCGGCCTGCGTCGCGCGCGCCGACAGGAAGGCGCCCTGGCCGTTCAGCAGTCCCAGTTCGCCGACGAACGACCGCGGACCCATCGTGCCGATCACCGTCTCTTCGACCCACGAGAGCGCATCGCGGACGATCTGCACCTCGCCGGTGTCGACGAGGATCAGGTCGTAGTCGAGGTCGCCCGCGCGGAACAGGTACTCCCCCTCGGCGACGTCGTGCACCTCGCCGAACGACTTCAGCCGCTCCCATTGCGCGTCCGACAGCGACGGCTTCGCGAGCCGCTCGATCTGCGTCTGCTTCATCGCACCCATCGCCGCCTCACCGGTGGATGAGCTGACGCCAGTCGGCCGGCACGCGGCCTTCCGGTCCGGGCGACGGCCAGGACTCGGGCCGCGCCTGAGGCGGCGCCAGCTGCGGCCCGTCGACGTAGTCCTCGGCGACGTAGTCCCAGAACCACTCCTCGCCGGGTTCGAAGCTGCGCATGTAGCGATGCCCGGTCTCTCCGAAGTGTGCTGTCGCGTGCTGGGCCGGCGAGGTGTCGCAGCAGCCGATGTGACCGCACTCGGCGCAGCGGCGCAGGTGCACCCACCAGCCTCCGACGGCGTCGCATTCCTGGCAGCCGGCTCCCGAGGGCACGGCAGTGGGGTCGATCCGCTCCAAGGTCATGTCGCGATGCTAGCCGGGACGACGACACAGACACCTGCCGTTCGCTCTCAGGAGTTTCACAGCCTCTATGCTCGGCGCATGACCTTCATCCAAGACATCGAGCCGATCAGCCAGGGTGTCTCGGCGGGTGCCATGTTCGGGTACATCGTCGTCGGCCTCATCTACTGGGTCGTCACGATCATCGCCTTCTGGAAGACGTTCACCAAGGCGGGCTACCCCGGATGGCTGGCGATCATCCCGATCGTGAACCTGTTCGTCCTCGTCAAGATCGCCGGGTACTCCGCATGGCTGGGCATCCTGTGGTTCATCCCGATCGCGAACATCGTGCTGGGCATCATCGTCGCCCTGCGCAACGGCCGCGCCTTCGGCCACGGCGGCGTGTTCTCGTTCTTCCTGCTGTTCCTGCTCAACCCGATCGGGTACTTCATCACCGGCTACAGCAACGACACGTACACCAGGCCCACCTCGGCCTGACCCGTCCCGTTCGACCTCGGAAGAGGGGATGCCGCGACCCGCGGCATCCCCTCTTCCCCTGTTCCGCGTACCGTTGCCGACGACCAGACTGGTGAGCATGCCGACCCTCACCGCCGTGTACGGGGACATCACGCGACAGGACGTGGACGCGGTCGTGAACGCCGCGAACCGCCGGATGCGCGGCGGCGGCGGGGTCGACGGCGCGATCCACCGCGCGGGCGGCCCGGCCGTGCTGGCCGACTGCATCGAACGGTTCCCGCACGGCCTCGCGACCGGGGACGCGGGATGGACCACGGCGGGCGCGCTGCCGGCGACCTGGGTCATCCACACGGTCGGCCCGAACTTCTCCGCCGGCGAGCGCGACCGGTCGCTGCTGGAGTCGTGCTACCGGCGTTCGCTGGAGGTCGCGGACGAGCTCGGGGTGCGCTCGATCGCGTTCCCCCTCATCAGCGCCGGCATCTACAGCTGGCCACTCGACGACGCGATCGGCGCGGCCGTCGATGTGCTGCGCGGCACGGAGACGGGGGTCGGCGACATCCGCATCGTCGCCTTCTCACCGTCGACGTTCGAGCGGGTCGCGTCGCGCCTCGGCCACTCCGGCCGCTGACGATCCTCAGCCGAGCTCGCCCGGGTTGGTCAGGCGCCACCAGTCGTCGGGCTGCTCGATGCTGCCCTCGATCACGAGCGGGATCGTCGTGGTGTTCGGCCCGGCGGTCCAGGTGATGCTTCCGACGACCTCGTCGTCGGCGTAGCGCTTCGGCGTCGTGGTCTGCATGGTGACGGTGATGGGCGTATCGGACCACGTCAGGATCGACGCCTCCTGCGCGATCACGATCTTCGCGGTCGACCCCCACGGCGTCTCGTACCCGCCCACCTGCTGGCCGTGCGAGGCCACCGGGACGTGATGGAAGCCGTCGCGGATGCTGCCGAGCTCAGCACGCACCGCGTTGTCGACCGACGGTCGCGACATCCCGCCGAGCAGCACGCCGGTGACGGCCAGCCGATCGCCGATGCCGACGTCCATCGAGGCGGTGTACAGCAGGTTGTAGGCGCCGTCGCCCAGGTTGCCCGTCTTCAATCCGGTGATGCCGTCGACGCCGAGCAGATCGTTGGTGTTCGTGATGGTCCCGGCGCCCGGCACCACCATCGAGGGCGTCGCGGCGAGCGCCGCCACGGTCGGGTTCGCCGCCGCGAGCCGGGCGAGGGCGATGAGGTCGGTGGGCGTGCTGGTGTTGCGCGCGCTCATGCCGGTCGGCTCGACGAGCGTCGTGCCGGTGAGCCCGTTCGCCGCGATCCAGCGGCGCGCCGCCGCCACGAACGCACCCTGCGAGCCGAACGCCCAGGTCGAGACGGCCTCGGCATAGTTGCTCGCCGACGGCAGCAGCAGCATGGCGAGCGCGTCCCGCTCCGACATCGAGCTGCCGGTGGGCATCGCGGCGATGGTCGCGCCCATCACGTAGTACTTGTCGTACAGGTCGTGGTCGGCCTTGCTGAACGTGATCGTGGGCCCGGGGTCGTTCGCGTCGGCGAGAGGTCTCGCGTCGAGGATCACGAGCACGGTGATCAGCTTGCTGATGCTCGCCATGGGCACCGCATCGTTCGTTCCGCTGGTCGCCCAGATGCCGCTCGCCCCCGGCCCGAGGTAGGCGTCGGCTCCCGAGACCGAGATGGCCGACGCGGCGGTCGGCAGGGCCAGCGTCACCGCCGGACCCGGTGCCGGCGACCCCGGCTGCTGCGACGTCGCGGCCGGCGCGGGCAGGGGTGCGTTGAGGGCCCACGCGACGTATCCGCCCGCGCTGCCCAGGATGGCGACGAGCACGATCGCGGTGATGACGAGAGCGAGTCGGCGCCGCCGTCGGCGTCTGAGGTGGGCGTCGGGATCGGCCTCGGCGAGTCCCGCGGTCAGTTGCTGCTCTTCGCGCATGAGCTCTGCCAGGTCGGAGAACTCGTCCGTCACTTCTTCGTGGGTCGCGATCGCTGGCCTCCATCTGGAAATCTGGTCCCATCATGCATTATCCGGGCGATCTCGTCTGCTCGGAGTTCGCCCGGAAGCGGGTGGGACCGATCGAGCGTCAGCTCGCGGTGAGTGACCGCAGTGCCCGGAGCGCCTCGTCGATCAGCTCAGGAAGCTCGCGTGTCTCGCCCTCGGCGAGCCAGCCGGCGAACGCCGCACCGAGCACCGCGATGCCGGCCTGCGCGGCGATCGTCGCGACCGGGTCGGCGACCTCACGGTCGCGCAGCGCGGCCGCCATCCCCTCGGCGACCCCGGCCATCTTCAGCAGCTCCCGCTCCTGCAGTCCGGGGTTCGCGGCGATCACGGCCGCACGGACCCGCGCGCCGTCCCGCCGCTCCGGCGGGAAGAAGCCCTGCGCCTCCCGCAGTCCGGCGACGACGGCATCCATCGGCGACGCACCGGCCGGAGCCTCTCGCACGCCGGTGACGAACCGCGACGCGAACTGGCCCTGGTCGGCGAAGAGCACCTCGCGCTTGTCGGTGAAGTAGCGGAAGAACGTCCGCTCGGTCACGCCGGCGCGCTCCGCGATCGCGGCCACCGTCGTCGCGTCGACCCCGCGCTCGGCGAAGAGCTCCACCGCCGCGGTGCGCAGCCTGCCCGCGGCATCGGGCTCCCACCTGACCATGGTCCGATGATAGCTGATGACAGTCAATGACATCAGTGCTATGGTTCGTGATGTCAGTCAATGACATCACTGAATGCAGGAGGAAGAATGCGGTACTTCATCACGGGCGCGTCGGGCTGGATCGGTTCGGCCGTCACACGCGAACTCGTCGCAGCCGGGCATGAGGTCACCGGCCTCGCGCGATCCGACGCGTCCGCCGCGGCCATCACGGCGCTCGGCGGGGACGTCGTGCGCGGCTCGCTCACGGATCCGGCCGTGCTGCGGGACGCCGCGACCGGGAGCGACGTCGTCGTGCACCTCGCGTTCATCCACGACTTCTCCGACTTCCTCACGTCTGTGCAGGTCGACCGAGCCGCGATCGAGACCTTCGCGTCGGCGCTCGACGGCACGGGCAAGACGCTCGCGATCGCCGCGGGCGTCGCCGGCCTCGTCGTGGGGCGGCCTGCCACCGAGGAGGATGTTGTGCAGATCCCGAACCCGCGCGCCGACAACTCGACGTTCGTCCTCTCGCTGGCGGATCGCGGCGTGAAGCCCCTCATCCTCCGGTTCGCACCGAGCGTCCACGGCACCGCGGGCGACCACGGGTTCGTCAAGACGCTCGCCGAGGTCGCGCGCGAACGCGGGGCGTCGGGTTACGTCGGGGACGGCTCCTCGCGCTGGGCGGCGGTGCACCGGGACGACGCCGCGCGCCTCGTCCGTCTCGCGACGGAAGCCCCCGACCGTGGAACCGTGGTCCACGCGATCGCCGAGGAGGGGGTGCCGTCGAAGGCGATCGCCGAGGCATTGGCCGCCCGCCTGGGTGTGCCGACGACGTCGGTGCCGCCGGAGCAGGCGTCCGAGCACTTCGGCTGGGTCGGCGCGTTCTTCGGTCAGGACTTCCCCGCCACCAGCATCCTCACGCGGGAGCGCTGGGGGTGGCAGCCGACGCAGCAGACGCTGCTCGACGACATCGCGGCGGGCGGATACGACGTCGCCGAGAGACTGACCGCGTGACCGCGTGCGGCCCGGTCCGTCCATCCGGTCCCGGGCCGCACGCCCACGCCGACCTGTGTGGCGCCACGGGTCGCGGCGCCCTCTCCTCTAGCCTGTGAGACGTCTGGATGCCCCCCCCGACTCTCGCTTGATTCCCGCCGGCGGATTCCGCACCACTGCGGCCGCCGACCGGGCGAACGGCTCTGGGCCTAGACGCGCACGGCGGTGATGGCCGCGTGCGGACGCACGCCCTGATCAGCCCGTGAGGTCGTCGCGATCACCCGGAAGCC
Source organism: Microbacterium kyungheense (assembly GCF_006783905.1). Lineage (GTDB taxonomy): Bacteria > Actinomycetota > Actinomycetes > Actinomycetales > Microbacteriaceae > Microbacterium > Microbacterium kyungheense. Next base: position 129,948 of record NZ_VFPE01000003.1, read on the forward strand.
TGCCTCCGACAGCAGGCGGCCGAGCTCGTCGACCGGCCAGAACCACGCGGTGACCACCGCGTGAGGGAACGCCTCGACGCGCTCGCCGGGGAAGAACCCGACGAGCAGTCCGCCGCCAGGCCGGATGACGCGGGCGAGCTCCGTCAGCGCCGCCTCAAGCTCGGCCGGCGGCAGGTGGATCAACGAGTACCACGAGAGGATGCCGGCGGCAGAGGCGTCCGGGACGCCGAGGTCTGGCAGGTTCCCGCCCCGGAACGGCACAGCGGGAAACCGCCGGCGGGCGTGCTCGAGGAACTCGGGCACCATCTCGATGCCCTCGGCCTCGACACCGTGCCGCACGAGGAAGTCGGTCCAGTGCCCCGGGCCGCTGCCGACGTCGAGCACGGGACCGTCGACACCGCGTGCCCACCCGAGGATCAGCGCACGGTCGGCCTCGTGCGCGGCATCCGTCGTTCCGAACAGGTCGATGTACTCGGCAGCGCGCGCGGCGTACGCGGCTGAGACCTCGACGTTGGTCATCCGTGAACTTCCTGTCGTTGCGGAGGCGGTCCGAAGCGCCGGTGGCGCGGGCGTGCGGGATTCAGCGTGTGAGGAACGCGAGTTCGGTCTCCCAGCGGGTCTTGCGGGGCTCCGTGCGCGGATCCGTGATGTAGATCTCGAATCGCCCCGCCCAGTCCGCGCCCGCGTCGGCGTCGGCATCCTCGACATCGAACCGGACTGCGTGGGTGTCGGCCCACCCGAACAGCAGCCGGTGCGCACGCAGCGAGTGGTTGATGTAACGCAGGACGACGTACTCGCCGGCGGGAGCCGTCCCCTGCGCGACCCGATCGTCACCCGCGGCTGTCGCGAAGGCGCCGACCTCGATGTCCATCTCACCGGCCATGTCGACCGTGTGCAGGCGCAGGAAGAACGGCCCGTCCGGCTCGACCCCGTTGGTGTCGAGCCACGCGATCAGCTCCGCGAGGCGGCGATCGCGTTCCGCGAGCATTCCGCGAAAGGGCGTGCGCCCTCTGATGCCGAGCGTCGGGCGCGCGTCGCGGCACTCGAGACGGGGGCCGTCGACGACTTCCACACCTGCTCCTCTCGACGGAGTCCATATCGACCGCAGTGTACGTGGCACGGGCTGCGCGATGAGTGATCCACGCGAGCCGCCGTCACACATCAGATCGCTGCCCTGTCAGTGCTGTGGGCGGTGCGCCACCGCAGCGCGGCACCGCCGACCGGCATCCCATCACGAAGGGCGACACCATGGCCAGCGACTCCGAGAAGACAGGCACCCAACTGCAGGGAAAGGTCGCGCTCGTCACCGGCGCCTCCTCAGGAATCGGGCGGGCGACGGCCCTGGCACTTTCCGAGGCAGGACTTCGCGTCGCCGTCGGGGCACGCCGCACCGATCGGCTGAGCGCCCTGGAGGATTCAGCCCCCGGAGAGGTGCTGAGCCTGCCGATCGATGTGACCAGCTACGACTCCGTCGCACAGGCGGTCTCGCAGGTCGTCGAACGCTTCGGTCGCCTCGACGCGCTGGTCAGCAACGCCGGCGTCATGCTCAACGGACTGATCCTCGACGCCGACATCCGCCAATGGCATCGGATGGTCGACACGAACCTGCTCGGGTCGATGTACGCCGTCCACGCGGCGCTGCCGCACATCATTCAGGCGAAGGGCCACATCGTCCAGGTCTCGTCGACGTCCGGGCGGATCGCATCCCTCGGAAGCGGCGTCTACTCCGCGACGAAGTTCGGTGTCAGCGCGTTCACCGAATCGCTGCGGCAGGAGGTGACCACGCAGGGCGTGCGCGTCACCCTGATCGAACCCGGCTTCGTGGCGACCGAGCTGACGACCCACATCACCGACGAGAACAGCCGCCGGATGGCTTCCGAGATCGCCCAGTCGATGCGCACGCTCCAGGCCGCGGACATCGCCGAGGCCGTGCTCTACGCGCTCCGGCAGCCCGAGCACGTCTCGGTGAACAGCATCCTGATCCGTCCCACCGATCAGGTCCGTTAGGACGCAGCCACGCGCCTCAGCAGCGAGATCCGTCCCGCTCAGGCGTGGCGGTAGCGACTGACCCAGAGGCCGGGAACCGGCTCGAAGTCGGATTGGTGCACGAACCCGAGCGACTCGTAGAGCGCGCGAGCGGGCGTGTTGTCGCGTCCGGTGGCCACCACCGTGATGGGCGCGAGCGACATCACCTCGAGCACGAGCGCGGTGCCGAGGCCTTTACGGTGATGCGCTGGGCTGATCATGAGGCGGTCGAGGTCGACGACGTCCTGGTCGATCGCATATCCGACCGCCCCCGCGATCTGCCGGTCATCGTCGAAGGAGGCGATCCATTCGAGGCCGGACGAGAGCAGGTCCGACTCCGCCTCATGGAGCGGCGGAATCCGGTCGTCACCGATCAGCTCGGCCTCGACCGCATACGCCTTGTGTTGGAGGTCGAGCAGTTGCGGGGCGTGAGCCCGGACTTCTTCAGGGGTCAATCGACGCATCCACACGGTCCCATTCTGCTTCAGGCGGTACGGCGGGAGCGCCCCCAGCCGTCATGCCGGCAATTCGGCGACCGCGCGCTCGTTCGTCAGTGCACCCCGAGGTAGTCCTCGAGCGTCTGCGGCGTCGCGTGCAACAGCGGCTCGTTCACCGGCTCGTCCGGGAACTCGCTCGCCTCGAAGAACCACCGCTTCGAAGCCGGCATGCCCCACAGCTGGGCGCGGCGCGGATCGGTGACGTCCCAGCGGATGGGCGGCACTTCGAGGTCGATGTACTGGTAGTGGGTGTTGAACAGCTCCACGCGGTGCTGGTCGGGGTCCCGCAGGTAGAGGAACAGCGCATTGCTCAGCCCGTGCCGGCCGGGGCCGCGATCGATCTCGTTGCCCGCCCCGAGCGCACCCGCGACGTCGGCGGCGTGGATGATGGCGCTCGCGTCGGGTACCGCGAACGCGAAGTGGTGCAGGCGCGGTCCGCGACCGTTCGTGAACACGAGATCGTGGGTGTTGCCCTTCACCTCCAGCCACGTGCCCCACAGTTCGTCCCCGTCGGGTGCTGCGGTGTACTCCGCCATGCGGAAGCCGAGGTTCGACCAGAAGTCGGTCGCGGTCTGCACGTCGTGCGTCACGACCTGGAAGTGGTCGATGCGCTGCGGAGCACCGGCCGTGAACTCGTGGAACGACTGGTACTTGCGCTCGACGACCTCCATCGAGACTGGAAGCCGGCAACCCGCGAGCGAGTTGCTCACCGACGGGCGTGAGGCCAACGCAGAATGCCACAGTCGATTGACCATCCGGCCGAACCGGCGGACGACCGGGCCATCTTCCACCGCCTCGTGCCCACAGTTGAGCCGGATCGAAACAGGCCGAAGCAGAGGAAACCAACCCAGAAACGCCTCAGAAGGGCGTCAAACCGGGCGAAAACTTGCGGAGACGGAGGGATTTGAACTCCGCCTGACAAGATCCTGCTCGGTCGGTCTCATTCCTTCAGCGCCGGGACTCCGCGGAACCTCAGCTGCTTCTCTCCGTCCCATCCGGCTCCCGGTCAGTGTCACTCCAGCACGTTCGTGGGCACGACGTGGGCACAGTACCCAACGATTCGCCGGGCGAACTTGTGCACCTGATGGGCTGTGGCGACCAGACGTCACTGACCAGTCTGCATCGAGACATCGGCGTCGGGGACTCCGCCTTAGCAGGATGACATCGGCAATCCGTGTCGCGTCGACTCGATGGGCAGGCTTCCGCGGCATCGCACGGATTCACCCATTCACCTGGCGATCTCTAGGTTGCTGCACACCTGAATCGTCTGGCGCCGCCATCCTCGGGATGCTCGGGGACCCCTTGGGGAACCTTGGTCGGATGCGACAACGGGTCTCCCCCGCGCAGTTCGCGAAGATGTCGATCGGCACCCGGTCCGCTGGCCGCGGCGGGATTAGGGCTCGCATCATGGGTTCTAGGGATGACGGACTCAAGCACGATCCGTGAGGTGGGTCTCCAGGTCGCCATCCCTTTCGAGTCGACGGTGGTGGACGGCGCACCCTTCAGAGGCCGCGGGCGAATCCGAGGTATGAGAGGTCGCCGAGTTCCTTGGCCTCCGGACCTGCGATCAGGTAGACCGCATGAACGCCACTGACCTCTGGCATCGGGGCGGAATATGCATCCCATCCGCCGACTGGCCCATCGATCTCGATGGTCGCAATCGGCTGAGCGCTTCGCGGGTCGTCTAGGACGACATCCACTCGACCGCGCACGGTCGGCTTGATCTGGATGCTCACCTGAACGGCCGAGGCGGGGTCAGTGCCGAAGTCGAGGTACTTGTACCCGACGACGCTTCCGGCCCGCAGGCTGGTCACCACGGGCAGCACGCCTTCAGGGTTGTCGTAGTCGCGCTGCACGATGACGGGCGCATTCTTGCCACTAGCGCCCTTTCGGTCGGTCAAGTGGCACGCCATGTACGCCGGCCAGCGATGGAACGCGTCGAGGGGCTTGGTGCTGAAACCCATGGACGTGTGTTCCGCGTGCTCGAATTCGCCGTCGGCTGTGCGGGCCAGGGGCACAGCACAGGCGGCGCGGCCGGCTTTTGTCGGGCGGTGATAGATCTGGTACCACTGCTCGTCGACGTGGAACATGCCGCCGTGGATGTTACCGACGTGGTCGGTGGCGGCCGTCTGGCCGCGGAGTCGCACGTTGCCCAGCGAGACCAGCGGCCCCTTCGGCACAAAGGGCCCCTCCGGTTTGTCTGCGACGGCGTAGTACAGCCCGTTGAAACCGCCATCGCCGGTGGCGTAGTAGCTGAGCACGAACCGGCCGTCGACCTCGCGGATCGATGGTCCGTTGACGAAGTGGGCGTCCTTACGGCGGCCGAACAGCTTGCTGCGGATCAACTGGCCAGGCTTGGCCCGGAATATCTCGGTGGCGTAGCCGCCTGCGGCGTTCTTGACGACGGTGCGCATATCCCGCAGATCGAGTTCCACAACGTAGCAGTTGATGAGACCGAAGTAGAGGAACAGCCGCCCGTCATGGAGCATCACCGCCGGGTCGTATGGGTACTCCTTAAACCTGATTCCCCGTCGGCTGATCGCCGCCTGCCCGCCTTTGAACGCCATGTCACCGTCGTCGAGCCCGTCCTTTCCGTCATGCCAACCGTCGGGCTTCGCGCTATCCGGGTAACGCACCCGCCCCACATACCCGAAAGGACCGATCGGAGAATCCGCAACCGCCACCGCTATCCCCGACCGGGAGGCACCGATGCCGTAGTAGAGGTAGTACTTCCCGTCCACCTCGACCACATCCGGTGCGAAGAGGTGCGACTTCAACATCCCGAGCATGCCGCCACCCGTCGTCGCCGCTCGCGCGAACGGATCCTGGTCGCGCCGATAGATCACACCCTCGTACCGCCACTTGCTCAGATCTGACAGCGGCGCCGAGTAACAGACGTAGTCGCCCGAGCACATCACCGGCGCAGCCTCAGCCAGGTCGTGCGATCCGTACACGTAGACCCGATCACCGAAGACGCGCGGCTCACCATCGGGCACATACTCCGACGCCGGAAGGAACGGGTTGATCGACGACACGAGAGTGCCGTCCGCAACTGGCGCGGAACCGTTGGGGGGCCTAGCGGGTGTCGCACTGGACGACCGTAGCCCGGACGCGGCTGCGGGGGCGTCAGGTGACGGCTCTGTCATGGGAGAGTCCCTTCATTTCGATGGCGCGCCTCAGTTTCATCATCTCTACCGCGTGGCACTTGAACTGGGCCGGCAACTCGAGCATTGGATCAAACGACAATGACGACCTCGACGCGGGCGCGGCGGGCACGGGTCGACCGATCTGCCATGGATGGTTCGGGACAAGCCATTGAACCTGTGCCACAAACAACGCCCGATCGCCGTCGGCGCGGTCACCTGAGCGGCGACTCGGCGTCCACGAAGGGGTACAGCCAATCCTCGAGATGGGTGAAGTGCCGCAGATTCAAATAGTGCAGCTTCCGGTGCCCACTCCGCCGAAGACAACAACACCCGCGTCGTGAAGGATCGAAAGATGGCGGGACGCTGAGAAGCGAGAAAGCTCGGTCTGAGCCGCCAGCCCCGCGATGGAACGTGCGGGTCCGTCTTCTACATCTTGAAGGAGCAGTGCACGCAGCAGCGCCAGGCGATCGCCGTTCGCGAGCGCCTGGAACGTCCGTGTCAGATCGACTGCGTCGGAGGCGGCGTGCGGCTCTTCCTCTCTTGCGCTCACATGGACCTTCACGAGCTGCGGGCGATGACGGAGGACTAGATCGCGGTGGCGCCGGCGCCCTTGAGAGCGAGCATCGCGCGCGCCTCGTCCGGAGTTGCGACTTCCTTGCCCAGATCTTGAAGAACCTGGACGATCTTCTCGACCTGCTGGGCGTTGGAGGTCGCCTTGACACCCTTCTCGATGAAGAGGTTGTCCTCCAGACCGACTCTGACATGTCCGCCCAGCTCGGCGTTGTGCGTAGCGAACTCCATCTGCTTGCGTCCCGCCGCGAACGCGGAGAAGTGGTAGTCATCGCCGAACAACTTGTCGGCGATCTTCACCATGTGCGCGAGATTCTCGTAGTCGGCGCCGATCCCTCCCAGGATCCCGAAGACGCCCTGGATCAGGAAGGGCGGCTTGGCCAGCCCCCGCTCCGCGAAGTGTGCGAGGGAGTACAGGTGGCCGATGTCGTAGCACTCGAACTCGAAGCGGGTACCGCCCCGCTCCCCCAGTTCCCGAAGGGTGTACTCGATCATGTCGAAAGTATTTTGGAACGGGTGTGAGTACGTGCTGAGCACATAGTCTCGCTCCCACCCGAAACGCCACTTCTCGATCCGATCCGCGATCCCCGAGAACACGAAGTTCATCGAACCCATATTCAGCGACGCCAGTTCTGGACTGAACCGGGACGCCGCAGCGAGCCGCTGTTCGATGGTCATGGCCATCGACCCGCCGGTGGAGATATTCACCACTGCGTCCGTCTCGGCGGCGATGCGAGGGAGGAACTCAGCGAACACCTCGGGCTCGAATGCGGGCCGCCCATCAGCGGCTCGTCGCGCGTGCAGATGGATGATTGCCGCTCCCGCACGAGCAGCGCCGATGGCGGCATCCGCGATCTCGTCCGGTGTGATCGGCAGATACTCGCTCATGCTCGGCACGTGCACTGAGCCCGTCACGGCCGCCGACACGATCACTTTCTCAGCGCGAATCATTCTCGCCCTCCTCGTCGCCACGCTCTCATGAGCGAGGGTGATGGTGCTCTGGAGTGCTCGTAGGCGGCGGTGCTACCGCCGCCTACGCGCATGCCTCCCGAGACTTATGGATTTCGGTCAGTTGAACGTGTCCGCGTCGATCGACTCAGCGATCGCGAGATGCCCAGCGGGGTTCGGCCCGAACTGGTTGGCGCTGCGGAATTCCTCGCGGTACTGCCGATTGTCTTCGGGGTCGCGCATGAGGCCGTCGATGTCGATGACCCCGTCGAACTCGCCCGATTCGAGCATCCAGCGGTTGAGGTCCTCCCTGATCGCGTCCTTCTCTTCGCTGTAGTAGCCGGGCGCAGGCACCCCGCGGAACGGTGGCATGGTCGCCGCCAGCACCTTGATACCGCGGACGTGCGCCTTGGCGATCAGCTGGCGATAGGCCGCCTGGAGCGATTCGACGGTGATCCCCAGCGTGTCGCCCGAGTGGTCGTCCGCTGCATCGTCGGATCGCGACCCGTCCGCCTTCAGTGAGACCGTGCCGGCGGTAGCGATGTCCTGTCGAGCTTCCGACACGATGATGTGCGACACACCCGGTAGCGTCGCGACCTCTCGGTCGAAGGTCGCGACCACCCCTTGCCTGCCCGACGGCGCGTGACCGTTGGCGAGGCTTCCGCCCCGCGCCGACAGGTTGACGATCGAGACCTGCTGAGCTTCGCGCTCTGTGTTGAGTCGCCGGGAGAGGTAATCGGGCCACACGCCGAGACCATCGGTGTAGGTGGTGCCGAGCACGGCCACAGTACTCACGCCTTCCTTCGCCAAGACGTCGATCCGCGAGAGGAACGGCAGGTGGACCCCCGGCGTAGTACCGGGAAGGCCGGCCACGGAGGTGAAGTCCCCTTCTTCCGAGATCTCGACTCGTGCGAAGTCGGGCACCGGTACCGCCAGCGGGTGCGTCAGGGGCAGCTCGGGGCCTTGGACGAGGACGGCGCTTTCGGACAGTGTCTCGTTTGGCAGGTAGAGCTTTACGGAGATGTGCTGCCCCGGCTCGACGTCCATGGAGACCTCGTTGCTCAGCACGACCGCACCCGCGGGGATCTCGATCCCGCGCTGTCCCCCGAACGAGAGCGGCGTCGGGTGGTTCTCGACGCCCTGCGTGTCGAATGTCGAGATCGATGCAGCACCCACTCGGATGGGTGTCGTCCCATACTCGTTGGAGAGTGCGATCCGAATCGCCTGTCCGCCGACGCTCGCCTCGATGCGGAGCCGAACGGTCTGATTGTCGAAGACCTGTGGGGCGGGATGCCGGGCGATCGGCCCCGCCCATGCGGCGACCCAGTTCCCCGTTGAAAGGGGGTTGGCAAGTGTGTTCATGATCTTTCCTTTTCGCTGACGAGGTGGTGTCCCGCCGTGGAGTGTGTCGGAGTGGAGGGATGGGATGCCGAAACGACTGGAGGCGCTGAGGGCTGGCTCAGCCTGCGACCGCGTGCGCACGGTCGATTGCCCACCCGTGAGACTCCAGCGTGTCTCCGAGCGAATCGAGCAGCGCAGGTACGTCGTCGATCGTCGGCGCTGCGCCGAAGACGTAGTGGTCGGGGCGAACGAGGAACGCCCTCTGGCCGGTGGCCTGGAACCAGGCGTCGTAGTCGCCGTCGATATCGATGTAGTGGCCGGATCCGGCCGCGCGTGACACATGGACCACCTGCATCGACAGTTCTGCGACGAGCGCCTTCTGCGACTCGCTGAGCAGGTCCTCCGAGACCGGATGCCGAGTGATCAGCTTCCAGCCAGGCTCGACGAACTCGTCGAGCAGGTCGACTCGACCCTGCCATCCGACGCGCGCCTGCAGAGACGGCCTGCCTTCGGCGGGAATCGCGGCCGGGTGGTCCGCGTCACGCACTACACCGACCCCCAGACGGGGGAAGACCTGGCTGGCGTTCTGCGCACCGCCCACTCTGAGCTCCTCGCGAAGTACCTCGGACTCACCGGCTGCGGGCATCACCATCGCGCCCATGGCCATGGCCATGCGGATGATGCCGGTGGCCTGCGGCTCACGCTCGCTGGCATATGTGTCGAGGAAAGCGGCGTCGGCCTTCCCTCGCAGAACGGCGTCGAGCTTCCAGGACAGATTGGCAGCGTCACGGATACCGGCGCAGACACCCTGACCCATGAAGGGAACCGTTGTGTGCGCGGCGTCGCCTACCAGGAACACCCGCCCTTGGCGCCACTGTGTAGCGACGGTGCACTCGAACTTGTACACAGAGTTGCGTGCGATACGTCCCATGTCCGGCGTGAGTCCGAACTTCGCCAGGAAGGACCAGGCGGTCTCCTCTTTCTCGAGGTAGTCGCGGGTTCCGCCTTCGAGCTTGCAGACCTCCACGCGGGAGATGCGCCCCCCGGTCCAACGACCGAAGGTGATGATGTGGTTGTCGTCGAGCAGGTGCCCCGCTTCTCCAAGCGGCACTTCCACATCGGGATCGTTGTATTCGAAGTCGATGGCCAAGTCCTCGAGGATGGGGAAGCCGAGGTCACGCTTGTCGACTCCGAGCCGCTGGCGCACGAAGCTGTTGGATCCGTCGGCGCCGACGATGAACGCGGCATCGATCGTGCAGGTCGCGCCGTCTGGCTCGTCGCTGTCACGGACAATCAACTGTGCTGCATCGGCGGTCTGCGCAATGTCCACGGCAGTGGTGTTCATGAGTACCTGAACACCCAGCGCCTGGCCGCGCGCGTCGATGTGGTCCTCCACCTCGGGTTGGTGGAAGAGATAGCTCTTGTGCCATCCAGAGCCGGCATCCCCGTCCTTCAGGGCAGCAAGAACCTCGTTCGTCGAGGAGACTGCCTGGTAGGAATTCATCTTGCGGACCAGCAGTTCGACTTCACGGGCGATGCCGAGCTGCTGGAACGTGCGCATCGTCTCGCCATCGAAATGACCGGCACGTGGCTTGTCGTAGCGCTGCGGGAATCGTTCGACCACGACGACGCGATGGCCGGCCTGCGCGAGTAGGGCAGCGAACGTGATTCCGACCGGTCCGTACCCCACCACCGCGACATCGCAGGACAGCCGATCGGGAAGTTGGCGTGCGGCGCTCGAGGTCGAGATGGCGTCAGATGTGGACATTGCTCTTCTCCTTGTGGTGCTCAGATCGGGTGTGGTCGGGCGCGTGCTGGACGGGATGGTCACTTCTGGTGAACCGTGGGAAGAGCCGTTCGGCGTTGTCCCGCTCGATGGCTTGGCGCGCACGGTCGTCCAATACGTCAGAGGCCAGCAACTGCTGGATGTTCTCGGTGATGAGTGCTTCGGTCGCAGCGCCATAGTCGGTGCCGAAGAGGATCTGCTCGTAGCCGGTGACTTCGAAAGTGGGCAGCAGCGAGTTGGGGCTGGCCGCCAGCGCTGTTTCGTAGAAGAAGCCGCGCAGCACCGTTTCCACGTGTTGCGCGTCGACCTGGGCATCATGTGGGCCCTGACCGAGGCCGAGATGGCCGGCGATACGCCAGGCGAGCGTCGGCAGCACCCCGCCGCAGTGCGCGAGGACCAGCTTCAGCCCAGGATGCCGTTGGAACACCCCAGTGAGGATCGCGTTCGTGATGTTGCGGGCCGTGTCCATGGGGAATTCGACGAAGGAACCGGCCCGGCCCAGGTTGAGGTCGGGGTGAACACAGTCGATGGGGTGCACGAAGAGCGGGATCTCACGCCGTCCCAGCTCGGCCAGGATCGGTTCCAGATAGGCATCACCGAAGTAGGCACCGCCGACGTTCGAGGACACAGCCACACCGTCGAGGTTCAGGACGTCCAGCGCGTACTCGATTTCGTCGAGGGCAGCGTCGGTGCTGTTGAAAGGCAACGTCGCGAACGCGCCGAACCGCCCGGGGTGACGGGTTGTCACGTCGGCCATTGCCTCATTCAGCTCCCGAACCAGTGGCGCGGGAAAGGCGGGGTCCGTCGCGTTGCCGCGAAGGCTGAATGGGAGGGACAGCATCTGGGAGGCGATGTCGTGGCGATCCATGAATTCGATCGCTGCTTCCGGTGCCCACAGTGGCACCGGGAAGTTCTTGGGGATGAGGCCCGACTGCGTGAGCAGTCGGTAGCCGACCTCCCCCATGTAGTGGCTGTGCACATCGATGCGGCGGCCCATCATGGCTCCTGTCGTTGGTTCTTCGTGGTCTTGATTCGAGTCAGCGGCCTCTGTGGCCGCGCAGTGCGCGTGCCGCTCGAGCGGCCGCCTCGCGAGCGCATCATGGCGTTCCTACGACGGGCCGCGGGATCCCGGCGGAATCAACCACCGCTCGCGCAGCGGCGCCCAGCATGGTCGCGTCGTTTCCGGCGATGACGGCGCTGAACCCTCGGTGCGCGAACTCGGCTGCTGCGCTCCCGTCAGCGCTGCCTGCGATGGCGCACGGAACGTCGTGCGCCAAGCACTGGTCGAGGACCTCGAGCATGTGAGCAGCCACCTGCGGGTGGTCCATAGTCAAACCGAGCGACATGGAGAGGTCCGCAGCGCCCACGAGTACGCCGTCAACGGCCTGCTGGGCCAACATGCTGGGTAGCGCCGCCAGCCCAGCTGCAGATTCGATCTGCACGATGACCTTGACCCGTTCGGCGCTTGCGACGTAGTCAGCGGGGCCGCGGAGATTCCACCCCCCCGCGCGAGACGTGGGGCCCATCCCGCGCCGACCGCGTGGCTCGAAGCGGGCAGCGCTTCGGACGCGAAGGGCCTGGTCGAGGGAATCGACGTGCGGAACGACGATGCCGTGAGCTCCGAAGTCGAGACAGCGCTGTATCCACGTCGGCGACTGGTCGGGGATCCGGACGAAGGGAACCAGTCCGCGTCCGAGAGCGACGCTCGTGAGCACCGATGCTGTCTCTATCGAGAGCGAGGAGTGTTCGAGGTCGATGACGACGAGGTCCATGCCGGCCTCCGCCATCAGTTCGATCGACTCGATCGCCGGCAGCTTGATCCACGTTCCCAGCGCGGCGCGGTCAGCCGGTAGCCCCGGAAAGACGTTCATCAGGATGCGTCCGCGTAGTTGGTGGAATTGAGCACCCATCCCTGCTCGACGAAGTCCTTCCGTACCGGACAGAAGATATCGATCAGTCTGTTGAGTCCGGGTCCGATGGCTTCGCTGGTGTGAATCACCGGTGGCGGGATGATCGTGAGGGATGGGCTTCCGACTGCACGGTGCTCGTCTTCTCGCCACTCGGGCCTCTTGGGGCCCCAAGGGGTTCGGAGGTGGTGGATCCATTCCCCGTCGATCGCCAGAGAGCCCTGCTCGAAGTCATCGTGATGATGCGGTGACAGCCGGTCTGGGTCACGGGGGCCCTGCTGCGGGTCGAGAATGTTCACCAGGAACGTCTCCGAGCGGAAGATCGTTCCGAATCGTCCCGGTTCCGGCGCGTACTCAGACAACAGGAACACTTCGGGACCCGTGCTGGGATGCGTGCGTGGCGCCACGACAAGTTCCGCAACCCTGGGATCGGGTTCCTGATACGTGCCGACGTTGAGACCCTTGCCCACGGTGGAGGCGTCTCGGGTATCGACAAGGTGGACGAACCGCGTGGCGCGATGGACAAGAATTCGGGCAGAACCGGGCGGAAGGACCACGACGGCCGCATCAACCACTCTCACCTTCTCCCCATGCGTCTCGATCTCGATGTCGACGTCCTCATCGGGGATGATCACGACGTGCTCGACGTCGGCACCGGCGGTCAGCGAGTCGCCGGCCCGTGCCTCCACGTAGTCGAGGGTGTAGTTGTGACCTCGCACTGCCCACTGTCGGCCGCCCGCAGGGGTCGGATCCGACGGTTCCCTGGCGAACTCGATGTACTGGGGCGACGCGATCGCCGTGGCCGCGTCGATCATGGAGCTTTCCTCAGAGCCGAGGGCGCCGCCACGTCGACTCGCTTGGCCATCCACGCTTCGGGAATGCTGGATCCCCATTCGTCGACGCCACGCTGATCGTCGAGCGACCAGACCTGGGGTCCGTTCCAGCGCGGGTCTTGCCCGATCCGGATCATTCCGGTTCCCAGCTCGACCATCATTCCCGAGACGTCTTCGATGTAGGCGAAGATGCTGCCCCCGGTACCGTGCCGGCCCATCCCCCAGACGAGGAAGTGCGATTCGTCGACGAAGTTGTCCACCCGGTCGACGATCTCTTGGGCATTGTCGTACTCGTACGAGATGTGGTGCAAGCGAGTGTCTTCGGTCTTCAGCACCGCAACACCGTGGTGAAGTGCGCCATCGACCGGGCAGTGCAGCCAGCCGATCAGCGGGTCTTCCGGGCTGCCAATCCAATCGGAGTTCCGCATTCCGAGGCCGTCCACGAAGAACTGGATGAGGCGCGCGGGGTCGGGCGTCCCGAGGTTGAAATGTGAGAAGTGCTCAGGCTGCGCGAGACCCGGGGTCGGGGCGTGCTCGATCTGGTGGAGGGTCGAATGGATGAGCAGGCCGATTCCGCCGGCTGCTTCGACGATGTGCGCAGTGTCGGCACCGGCGACTTCAACGGTGCCGAGGTCTCGCGCACCCGCGCGAATCGCGCGATCGACGTCGCCGGTGACGTCGTCCGATTCGAAATTGAGGGTTTGCAGAACTGTCCGTTCGTCCTCTGATGCGACGAGGACCAGATCGTGGTGTGAAGCGCGCGCCCGAAGGTAGGCACTGCTGCCACGTCGCTCAGTGACCGTGAGGCCGATGTGATCCGCAAAGAAACCGATCGATGCCTCCAGATCGGGCACTTCGAGGGTGATGGATGCAACGCGCGTGATCATGCGTCTACCTTTCGCTGGCGTGGGGTTTCGGTTGCTTGGGGCTGAGTGGGGACGGCGAACTCGGCGTCCGTCTCCATGAACTGGTTGGTGATCGTGCGACTCGCGATCAAGAGGCCTGCGGACGTGCGCACGAATCGGTCGCGCACGTCGGAGATGGCCACCGGGGTGACCCGTGGCCGGGGCCCGACGCCGTCCTGGGCGTATAGGCACAGCGCGGACATGACCTCAGCGGTATTGCCTTCAAGGCGGGTGATGTGGACGTTGCTGATGATGTGCCGGCTGACGCGCGGTCCTCGGGCCGCTCTCCCGCGGTAGACGCTCTGGATCGCGGTCCGACCCTCGAATCGCGCAGACCCGAAAGTCAGATCCGCATCGGGAGTGAAGAAGAGATGTGCGTCGGCTCCGTCTCGGTGGTCGACCTCGAACCAGAGCGCGGCGAGCACATCGGCAATAGCCTGACTCGAGATCATCTTCGACCACCTACGTCATTGGAGAACGCTCGCAAGAACGAGCCGTGATGACGATCGTCGTTCCTCGCCGCATACGCATCAACGACCAATAGCCGAAGGACTGATCGGCTGCGGCTATGAATGCCCGCCGTCACTCAGATGGCGTTGATCACCTCGGTGGTCACCGCGCGCAGTGCACCGAGCATCTGCGAAACCTCGCGGGTGGCCGTCGCCGTCAGGACGATCGCGCACACGCTGATCCCCACGCCCTCATCAGCCACTCTGCGAAAAGCGAGGCCTGGGACACGATTCAGGCCCACCGCAGGTGCAGGATGAACGCCGATGCCGTAACCACGCGCAACGTGTAAGGACACAGCGTCGTAGTGGGATACCTCCGAAACCGAGCCCATGTCGATCCCAGCTCCGATGAAGGCCCGCTCTATGCGCGCAAATGCCATCTGGTTGTCAGTGCGGGGTGAGACGATCAGCGGCCGGCCGGCGAGTTCGCGCAATGAGATCGGAGACCTGGGCTCGGCAAGCGAGTCGTCGTCGCGGAGGATTGCCACCAACGGCGCGGTGGCCAGGACAACCTGGGTTATCTGATCATTGACCGAGGGTTCCCAGCACAGTCCGACATCGATGGCGCCGGATTGCAAGGCCGCTATCTGCTCGTGCGTGTGCATGGCGAGGGGGCGCCACGAGGGCGGTGCACCTGGCCCCGCGTGGGCGGTCAAGCGGACGAGGCCGGGAAGCAGCGCCTGGCCGAGTTCGGGAGTATGCCCCAACCGAAGCTCGCCACGGTGGTGCCCGTCCGCGACAGCCTTCGCGTACTCCTGGTGGAGTGCTGCGTAGGCCGGTCGCAGGTTCGCGAGTACCCGGCCACCGAAATCAGTGATCGAGACTCGACGCGTCGTTCGATAGAACAGTGGCGCGCCGAGAGCTGTCTCCAAACGCACGATTGACTCGCTGACGCTCGACTGCTTGATCCGCAGCACCATCGCCGCGCGGCCGAAATGGAGCTCGTCCGCGACGGCGAAGAAGATCTCCAAGTCACGCAGATTCACGAGCGACCTCCTCGAACAGATGCCCTTGCGTAAGTCTGTCATCGCGCGGACGTCAACGACGCCTATGCCGACCCGTCCCCCGACCAGCGGTGCTCAGCCGGAGCGCGGCGACAAGACGATGCGTCAGTTCCCCAGGCGCCCGATATGCACAAGACCCGCGCCGAACGTTTTCCGGCGCGGGTCGTTCGCTGATGACAGGCCGCCTATACCGCCGGCGATCCGCTGAACACGTGTGGTGTACGGGAATCGGTCGTCCACGGCGCCCAACGGCCCGGCACCGCCGGCACCCCGTCACGCGCGAACGACGCCCATGCGTGCATCATCTGGCGCGATACGTCCATGCGGCGTGGGTCGGATCCGGTGAGCGGAATGCGCTCGACCGTTCCGAAGACGTACGCAAGATCCAGGCTGTGGCACGCGCCGAGAAGCCCGCCGAGCACGTCGGTGGTCTGCTCGAACTGGTAGGCCCACACGCCAGGACCGCGACCGGCGACCATGTCGGCGATGCGGACACTGCCGCCGCGAAACCCGGTCATCTCCTCGACGACGCGCGCCAGGACCAGGTGGGGCGGGTCGGCGGGAGCTGCGGCCGCCGCGGCGGCGAATCGCGCTGACCCCTCGCCGGGAGCCAACGCCTCGAGCTCGCCGACGGCCTGCTCATCGGTCATGCTCGCAGTGAACCGCGGAAACTCCGCCATCATGAAAGCCGCCTCGTGCGCGGTCCAACCGATCATCAGCGGAATGTCGTCGAAGACGGAAGACGGCGCCTCATCGAAGGGATGCTCGGGGATATCCACGTCGTCGAGAGCAGGCCCGAACCCGGGCAGGGACTCAACGGACCCGCCGACGATGGGCGAGACCTCGTCCATGACCCGTCGTTGCGCGGTCATCAGATCCTCCAGAGGAATCGACCGCAACTCGTCCAAGTCACGAGTTCCGAGCGCGCGAAGGGTCAAATCTCGCACCCTGGCCGCCAGGTCAGGCGTGGCCAACCTCCTGAGCGGGCCACTCTGCATGATGGCGCGGTGGAACAACCCTCGAGCAGCGGGCATTGCCGACAGCGTCGATACCTTGGCGCTCCCCCCTGACTGACCGAAGATCGTCACACGATCCGGATCTCCGCCGAAGGACGCGATGTTGTCGCGTACCCATCGCAGCGCTTCGACGATGTCGAGCATCCCCGCGTTCGCGGATCCTGCGACACCGCCTGCCTCCAGGGCCCGGAGATCGAGGAATCCGGTCAGTCCCAGCCGGTGAGTCACGATCACGACCACGACCTTCTCCGACTTGGCGAGGATGTCTCCATTGAAGACCATCTCGTTACCCGTGCCGTGGGTGAAGATGCCACCGTGGAGCCACACCATCACCGGATAAGGTTCGTCCAGCCGGTCCGTCGGCGCCCACACATTCACTCGCGGCAGTCCTCACTGATTGGACCGCCCTCGAGCGGCGACCCCCCACGGGGGTAGAGCATCGTGAGGACTTCCGGCATCCGCCCGTTCGAAGTCAAGCGGGTGTCGATCTGCGGCGCGGCTGGACCGAACTCGAGCGCCTCCCGAACACCGTCCCATGCTTTCACCGGAACCGGCGGCGCGAAGCGGTTCACTCCGCCCGTGCTCTCTCCGTAGCGCACACCAAGGAAACTTGTCACGCCTCCCGCAGCAATTCCTCGGATGGCGCCCGCTGAGGTGACGATATCGACGAACTCGACCATGTTCTTCTTTCTCTTGCGCGGTGCGTCAGTTGACGCGCCGGATGGGGGTGATGGCGAACGCGCCGATGACGGCCGCGAGCGCCGCGAACACGAACAGTGCGACGTAGCCGCCGGTGATCGTGATGATGACGCCTGCAACGAGCGGCGCGGCAACCTGTGGTGCGGTGGTCGCGATGTTGAGGAGACCGAGATCGCGAGCATTGTCCTCCGACCGCGGCAGCACAAGCGTCATGATCGCCTGGTCCACCGCGAGATACGCGCCGAAGAACGTGCCGACCACGATCGAGTACGCAACCATTCCCGCCCAGGTCGGGGCGAACACGGGGATGAGCGTGCCCGCCGCGATACCGAGAGAAGCAACAACGACGAACAGCTTTCGTTTGCCGAGACGGTCCGAGAGCGGACCAGAGATCAGAGTCGTGACCAATCCGCACCCCAAATTGATCGTCCCGAGTATCGCGACGCCCGTTCCGGCATCGCCGCCCGGGATGTCGTCCACTCCGATGAAGTCTGTAGGGGTGTAGAGCTGGTATGTCGACACCGTCCAGAACCCGGCCATGATGACCACGCGTGCCCAGAACGCCCACGCGAATTCATGGTCGGCGAGGCCAGCGAAGAATGTTCGCAGTGAGCGACGCGTGGCGGGGGGTTCCGCCGTGCTGCCGTCGGAGATCGTCGGGTCCGGCGCAAGGACGCTCATCGTCACCGCTGCGGTGACGAGAACCGTCCCAAGCAGCGCATACCCGGCGATCGGATTCGCAACGAAGGCAGGAGCGGCGTTGATGCCGAAGATGACACCGATTGTTGTGGCGAGGCCGGCGATCGACGACACCAATCCCCGTCGCGACTCGGGCACGCGATCCGGCATCAGGGCGGCGATGACCGCCTGGTATGCGCCCATCGACAACATCACGAGAACGTAGGCGGCCCCGAGCCAGAAGAGGTGGGTCATCCCGCCCATGAGCACCAGGC
Organism: Microbacterium kyungheense; assembly: GCF_006783905.1. Lineage (GTDB taxonomy): Bacteria > Actinomycetota > Actinomycetes > Actinomycetales > Microbacteriaceae > Microbacterium > Microbacterium kyungheense. The sequence continues at coordinate 148,087 of NZ_VFPE01000003.1, forward strand.
CGAGCAGCGCGATCGATGCGGAAGAGACGATCCAGGGGGTGCGTCGTCCGAAGCGACTGCGCGTACGGTCCGACATGGATCCGAACAGCGGGTTGGCGACAGCGGCGATGAGGGCGCCAGCTGTGGCCAGGAGCCCGTAGCTTCCGATTCGGCCGTCGGGATCGATTGCAGCAACCTGCGAGGGAAGCAGAATCTGCTGCATGCCGTTGAAGACCGCGTACATCGCAGCGTTCGCGAAGAAGAACGTGACGACGAAGCGAGCGCCGCCCGCGATCTTGTTGGCCCCCCCTGTCGGCGGCTCCAGCTGTGGGTGGGTGGGCGGGCGTGGGTTCGGGCAACTGCTTCTCCTCCTCCATCAGCTCGGGCCGGGCGGCGACCCAACCTCGCAGAAGGCCACGCGAACTGGGGCCGGACTCGACGGCGCGTCTTGCCAACTCAAGTACAGTGCTCGATTGGCCGCGAGAGCTACCGTGTTTCCGATACCCACGGTAAGTAGCGAGACGCGGATTCCAACCTGGTGGAGTCACGGCTCGTGCCGCCGACGAGACCGAGGGAAAGTAGCCCTCCGTCTCCATTCAGCGACGCGCGGTCGAACTGCGCGGACGCAGGCCCGAGCGACACTCATCGACCAAATGCGCACCCGCAAGCCCGACGAGTGCAGCAATCTACTCACCGCTCATCGCGGGACTGCCGTGGCTTCAACCAGGAAGCGTAAGAAATGTGGGCATCCGTGGGCAGAGCCCAACCAGAAAATGCTGTCTATCAGGGTTTTTTACTGCGGAGACGGAGGGATTTGAACCCTCGGTCCCCTTGCGAGGACTCCACCTTAGCAGGGTGGTGCACTAGGCCTGACTATGCGACGTCTCCAGGCATCCTGCACTCGAGAGCAACGGGATGCGCCCAGCAATCATAACCGGTCCGCGGCGGTGCGCCGAACCACGCTCACTTCTGCGGCAGGGTGCACGTGGTGTCCTTCGCCGTCTGACCCGTGATGTTCGACGGGAGCTCCACGCGCTGCTCGGGCGTGGCGGCAGTGCCGCCCCCGGCGTCGGTCGCCGGCGGGGCGGCGGCATCCGTCGCCCCGTCCGCGGGCGCCTGGGTGGCGCCCGTCGTGGGCGTCGTCGCGGGCTGCTGCGCCTCGCCGGTGACCTCGATCGCGCGGCCGCCGCTCGGGTCGCCGGTCAGCGACAGCGGCTGATTCGCGGCGAGCGCGTCGAACAGCACCTTGGCGGCATCCTTCACGGGCAGCACACGGCTGGACGGGCTGCCGTTGAGCCCCGGGGCGTAGACCGTCGGGTACTGCACGAACACGATGTCCTCGAACGGGACGTCCTTGACCGCCATGGCGATCTGCACCATGAGGGTCGGGTTGGTGAGCCCTGAGCTGAGCACAAGCTGGCCCGCCTGCACCTGACCGATCGTCGTGGTGGCGAGGTTGAACAGCGTCGCCGGGTTCGCCAGCACCGAGTCGGACTGCAGCTTGCGCACCAGCGAGCTCATGAACTGCTGCTGGTTCGAGATGCGGCCGAGATCCGAGCCGTCGCCGATGCCGTGACGGATGCGCAGGAACTGCAGCGCCTCGACGCCCGTGAGCGTGTGCGTGCCGGCGGTGAGGTGGAGTCCGGTGTTGACGTCGTTGATGTCGCCCGCGACGCACACGTCGACGCCGCCGATGGCGTTGGAGACGTTGATCACGCCGGTCCAGCGGATCGCTGCCGCGAAGTCGATGGTGATCTGGTCGTTGCCGATCAGGTTTTCGACGGTGTCGACGGTGCAGCCGAGACCGCCGTACCAGTACGACGCGTTGATCATCTGCGACGACATCGCCGAGACCTTGCCGCTGCCGTCCGGCTTCTCGCAGGCGGGAATGGGCACGAGCATGTCTCGCGGGAACGAGACGACGGTCACGCGTCGCGGCTCATCCGAGATGTGCACGAGCATCGTCACGTCGTTGCGCTCGCCCTCGGTGTCACCGGCGCGGCACGCGCCCGAGAGGGACGGGTCCTGACCCTCGCACGAGTCCGTGCCGACGAGCAGGATGTTCACGCCGCCCTCGATGGCGCCGAGCGACGGCGGCAGCGGCTTCTCCTCGTCGAGGACGACGGCGTTCGTCGCGATCGCCTGCGACGCGTCCCACACGTTGTAGGCGGCGAGGCTGACGCCGCTCACGCCGACGACGCCGAGCACGACGCCGAAGACCGACAGGAGCGTGATCAGTGGATGCCGCGTGCGCAGCACTCCGTGGCGCGCAATGGTGACCCGGCCCCCTGCCGAGGGCCGTTTCTCCGCCGCCATCAGCCCTTGGCCCTGACGTTGCCCGCCGAGCAGGTCTGCTGCGCGGCGTTCTGGCCCGGGATGTTCTGCGGGAGCGCGACAGCGGTCTCGGTGGGCGCCGGCGTCCCGGTCGGCTCGGGAGTCGTCACGGGATCGGTGGCGCCTTCCGTCGGCTGGGGATCGGCCACGATGACTCCGCCCGTCTGGTCCTGGTCGTGGGTGACCTCGATGGGCTCGTTGGCCTGGAGTGCCGCCCACAGCTGCTCGGCCGAGTCGCGGTCGGGCACGACGCGGTTCGCGTCCGCGGGGTCGGTGAGCACGGGGTACTGCACGAACACGATGTCTTCGAACGGCACGTCCTTGACGGCGAGCGCGATCTGCACGAGCGTCATGGGGTTGGTCAGCGACTGGCTCGGGGTGATGTTGTCGACCGCGGTCGTCGCGAGCTTGTAGAGCGTCGCCGGGTTGGACAGCACCTCGTCGCTCACGAGCTTGCGCGCGAGGCTCGACATGTACTGCTGCTGGTTCGAGATGCGCGCGAGGTCGCTGCCGTTCTCGAGCCCGTGGCGGGTGCGCAGGAACTGCAGGGCCTCGATGCCTTGGATGGTGCGCTCGCCGGCGGGCCAGTTGATGCCGGTGTAGATGTCTTTGATGCCGCCGTTGCCGATGCACACGTCGACACCGCCGATGGCGTCCGTGATGTTGATCACGTTTCCGAAGCTCACCTTCGCCGCGAACGGGATGTTGAAGCCGCTCAGCTCTTTGATGGTCTTCGCGACGCACGAGAGCCCGCCGTAGCCCCAGGCGGCGTTGATCTGCGTCTTGGAGGTCGCCGAGGTGGTCGATCCGTCCTCACGGGTGCAGGACGGGATCGGCACCATCAGGTCGCGCGGGAACGACACGACCGTCACGCGACGGGGATTGTCGGAGATGTGGACGAGCATGTTGACGTCGTTCAACTGGCCCTCGGCGTCGGATCCCGTGCACCGATCGCCGAAGAGGTACGCGTACTGCTCCTCACACTCGTCCGTGCCGACGAGGAGAAGGTCGACGCCGCCCTCGATCGCGCCGATGTCCGGCGGGACGCTCCCCTGGCCCTCGAGTTCCACCGCGCCGTCGGCGAAGCTGGCGACCACGTCGGTCGCGGCATACGCGGCGACACCGGCGCCCGACACGAGCAGCACCGCCGCGACGATGCCGACAATCTTCAGCAGGAAGCCGACCGGGGTCGGAGAGCGCAGCTCACCGTGGCGCGCCACCGTGCGGCGCCCACGACGAGCATGGCTCGTCGCGCTCATTCCGCCCTTCGAGGACACTGGTATCTCCTGCAGATTCATGCGTGGTTCAGAGTCTGAACTGACAACGTTACGCGTCTGGCCTTCCCGCCAACCTTGCCATGCCGTCCTGGACATCCGCTGATGCCCAGGCGGGTCGAGGCGGCGTCGGTGGTCGGCGATCTCGCAGGATTCCGTTCCGCGGCTACCGGTACTATCACGGGCGTGACCGCCTCTGCGCCCTCGACGGCAACGGACAGCGCCGCGGCCGATCGCGCTCCGCGGCGACGTGGCGTGGCACCGCCGTTCGCCCGCCACGCTGCACGCGAGACCGTGACCGAGCGTCGGCGTCGGCGAGCCCGCTTGGCCGCATGTCTGATCGGCGGCCCGCTGGCGACGATCTTCGCTGTCGCCGCGATCGCCGCCGGGACGTTCGCGATGCAGGTGCTGCAGGTCCGCGACGACATGGAGGCCGCGAAGGCGCAGCTGAAAGTACTCGCCGCCGCCGCCGTGGCGATGGACGTCCCCACGCTCGAGCAGGTCAGCGACGAGATCATCGAGCGGACGCAGCGCGCGCAGGCGATGTCGAACGGGGTGCTGTGGGACCTCGCCGCAGGCGTCCCTCGGGTGGGCAGCAACGTGCTCGCGGTGCGCGCGGTGACCGAGGTGGTCAGCACGATCACCACGCAGTCGCTCCCACCCATCGTCGACATGGTCTCGGCGGCCGACACAGGGGCCAGACCGGCAGGCGGCCTCGGATTCAACGTGCTGCCCTTCCTCGGCGCCGAGACCGTCCTGCCCACCGTCATCGATTCCTTCGAGGACGCCTCGGCCATCGCAGCCGGGCTGGACCGGACGGAAGTCCTCCCCGCCGTGTACGAACCTCTGGACGACATGGTCGGGCTGATCTCTCGGGCGACCCCCATCCTGAAGCTCGCGCAGGAACACCTGCCCGCCATCCTGCACGCCGCAGGTGCGAACGGCCCGATGCTCTACCAGCTGGTGATCCAGACGCCTGCCGAGATCCGCGCGACAGGCGGCGGCCCCGCGCATTGGCTCGTCCTCAAGGTCGAGAACGGCCAGATGGACCTGCTCAGCCAGGAGGACGGCGTCGAGCTGATGTACTCCATGCTCCCTGAGAACGGATTCGACACCGTGAACGGGTCCCTCATCAGACTCCCGTCCGATGTCCGGTCCCTCTACCCCTTCGAGCTGACCAACTGGTCGTCGAACTTCACGATGACACCGCATTTTCCGCGCGCGGTGGAACTCTTCCAGGCCACGCGCGAATGGACCGACCAGCCCGCGTTCGACGGCGTCATCTCGATCGACCCCGTGGTCCTCGCTCACATGCTCGAGGCGACGGGGCCGCTGACACTCGCCTCCGGCGAGGTCGTGGACTCGGCGAACGCCGCCTCGCTGCTGATGAGCGAACCCTACGAGCGATTCGGAACCGACAACGCCGCGATGGACGCGTTCTTCGGTGAGGTGACGACGGTGATGTTCGACGCTCTCACCGGCGGGGATTGGGAGATGGGCGCCATGTGGGACCAGCTCGTGCGCAGCACCGACGAGGGTCGCATCTTCCTCTGGTTCGAGGATGACGGGCTGCAGGGCCTCGCTCACGAGTACGGACTCGACGGCGCACTCCGTGAGGACAACGCGGAGGCGACGCAGCTGGGGATCTACTTCAACGACTACTCGGTGGGCAAGCTCAACTTCTGGCTGGACTACGACCAGCGCGCGACCTGCAACGTCGAAGACCGCACGATCACCGTCACCATGGATCTGCACAGCCGCATCACTGACGCCATCAAGAGCGAGTACACGCTCGGGCTCCGCAACGGCTTCCGCGGGATCGACCCCAGAACGATGATGCTGGACGTGCTGTTCTTCGCTCCGCCCGGCGCGGAGATCCTGTGGACAGACCCCGAACGCGGCGACTGGCAGGACTCTTCCGCCTGGCAGGGCAACAGGTTCCGCGACCGTTCAGGCACCGACCACGGCAACACCGCGCTGAGCAGGACTGTTCTCCTCGAGATGGGCGAGTCCCGCACCATCTCGTACGAGGTGAAGCTGCCGGACGGTGACCTCGGACCGCTCGAGCTGCGTCACTCGCCGGGCGCCAACGAGACGGAAGTGACCGTGGATGCCGGTTGCAGCACGCTCTTCGCGAGCCCCGAGGGCAACCGCAACATCATGCTGTCGACGTTCGACTGAGCAGCGGAACGCACTGCGGAGGGTGTGGGATTCGAACCCACGGGACATTGCTGCCCACTGGTTTTCAAGACCAGGTCCATCGGCCGCTCGGACAACCCTCCCGACCGATGCCCGCCCCGCGGGGCGGCATCCGTCGAATCGCGATCGAGTCTAGCCGACCGGGTCCGTCAGAGCTGCCGCAGCACGGCCGCGACGCCGCCGGCCTCGACCGATGTGGTGGTCTCGCCGGCGGCATCCCGGACCTCCTGAGGACCCTGCGCCATCGCGACGGCGCGGCCGCCATGGTCGAGCGCCCAGCGGAACATGCCCACATCGTTACGCCCGTCGCCCATCACCAGCACGTGGGCGGGATCTATGCCGAGCGCGGTACGCACCCGTTCGAGCCCCGTGCTCTTGTCGACGCCGAAGGGGGCGATGTCGAGCCACGCCGTCCAGCCGACGGCGTACGACACGTGGTTCAGACCGATGCGCGAGACGAGCTCGACGAAGTCCTGCTCGCCCTGATCGGGCGACACCACGACGATGCGGCAGACCGGCTGGGCGCTGAGCTCCTCGAACGTCACGCGACGTGCGCGGGTGAGGTTCCAGTCCTGGAGAGGCTCGGTGTACAGCCGCTGACCGTCGGCGAGCTCGACCATGTAGCGCGCATCCGGAAGGTGTTCGCGCAGCTGCTGCAGCACCTCGTGCGGGTCGAAGGTCTCGACATGCCATCGCTCGTACAGCAGCTCATCGCCTTCGAGGCGCTTGAGCACGACGGCGCCGTTCGAGCAGACCGCGAACTCGGGCGCGATCCCGAGGACGCGCAGGATGCCGCGGGTGCCTTCCCAGCTGCGCCCCGTGGCGACCATCACCTCGTGGCCGGCGCGATGCGCGTGCTCGACGGCATCCACCACTCCCGGGCTGAGCGACTCGTCCTCGAGGATGACGGTGCCGTCGATGTCGAGGGCGATGAGCAGCCGCTCGGTGACGACCCGCGGATCCTCGGTGTCGCGTGCGACCTGCTCGACGAGTTTCGCGGCCTTCTTCGGCTTGACTACCTTGATGGAACCCGTCGCGGGCAGGTGCGCTTCGGTCACGCGATCGGCTCCAGGACGTCGAGTCCGCCGAGGAAGGGCCGCAGCACCTCCGGCACGGCGACCGAGCCGTCCTCGCGCTGATGGGTCTCGAGCAGGGCGACGATCCACCGGGTGGTGGCCAGCGTGCCGTTCAGCGTCGCGACGGGCTGCGTCTTCGACGCGTCGTCGGGGCGGTAGCGGATGTCGAGTCGCCGCGCCTGGTACGTCGTGCAGTTCGACGTCGACGTCAGCTCGCGGTAGGCGCCCTGCGTCGGCACCCACGCCTCGACGTCGTACTTGCGCGCCGCCGACGATCCCAGGTCACCTGCGGCGACGTCGATCACGCGGTACGCGAGACCGAGGTCCTGCAGCATGCCCTCCTGCAGCTCGACGAGACGCCGGTGCTCGGCCTCGGCCTCTTCGGGCGTCGTGTAGACGAACATCTCCAGCTTGTTGAACTGGTGCACGCGGATGATGCCGCGGGTGTCCTTGCCGTACGAGCCCGCTTCGCTGCGGTAGCACGTCGACCAGCCGGCGTAGCGCTTGGCGCCCCGCGACAGGTCGAGGATCTCGCCCATGTGGTAGCCGGCGAGCGGCACCTCGCTCGTGCCGACGAGGTACAGGTCCTGGTCTTCGAGGTGATAGACCTCGGCGGCGTGCTTGCCGAGGAACCCGGTGCCCTGCATGACCTCCGGACGCACGAGCGTCGGCGGGATCATCGGCGTGAAGCCGGCCTGCAGCGCCCGGTCGAGGGCGAGGTTCATGAGCGCGATCTCGAGGCGCGCACCGACGCCGGTGAGGAAGTAGAACCGGCTGCCCGACACCTTCGTGCCGCGCTCCATGTCGATCGCGCCGAGCTTCTCGCCGAGCTCCAGGTGGTCGCGTGGCTCGAAGCCGAAGGCGGGGATCTCGCCGTGGGTGCGCAGCGTGACGAAGTCGTCCTCGCCGCCGGCGGGGACCCCCTCGATCACGATGTTCTCGAGGAGGGCGAACGCCTCGGTGGATGCCTCTTCCGCAGCACTCACGGCGTGCTGAGCCTGCTTCACCCGCTCGCTGAGCTCCTTGGCCTCGGCGACCAGCGCCGCCTTCTCGTCCTTGGGCGCCTGCGCGACGCGCTTGCCGTGCGCGTTCTGGGCAGCGCGGAGCTCTTCGAACGCCGTGATGGCGGCCCGTCGCGCGCGATCCGCCTCGATCGCGACATCGACGGTGTCGGGCGATTCGCCCCGCGCCTCCTGCGAGCGCTTGACCAGCTCGGGATTGTCGCGAAGCAGCACGGGATCGATCACCCTGCAAGCTTAGTCGGCGCCTGCGGAACAGAACCCGGCCGCGAGCTGCGCATCGCTGGCACCCGATGGCGCGCCGGGGTCCTAGGGTGGACCACATGGCGGCATCCGGATCGGGCGAGGACACACCCCCCGAAGACCTGGCGCCCCATCCGGCCGACAAGGTCTACGCGGACGGGCCGAGCACCGCGGAGCTCGATCTGGCGGCCGTCGAGGCGCACGCGGCAGACGCCGAGAGCCCGGCACCCGACGACGGCGCCGCCGAGGACGCGCAGCCCGGCGCCCAGCAGGCGGCGGCACCTGACGACGTGATCCGCGAGCCCGAGGACGTCGAGCCCGACACCGCCGACGACGAGACCGGCCACGCACGGCGTGTCGGCCCCGAAGGCGAGACCCGCCCGATGGCGGACGCCGGCCGACCCTCGCCGAAGGCCGCACTCGTCTACAACCCCATCAAGGCCGACGGCGATGCGCTGCGCGAGACCGTGAGCCGGCTGTCGGCCGAGGCCGGCTGGTCCGAGCCGCTGTTCTACGAGACGACGGTCGACGACCTCGGCGACGATGTCGCCCGGCAGGCACTCTCCGAGAAGGTCGACGCCGTGCTCGTCGCCGGCGGCGACGGCACCGTCCGCGCGGTATCGGAGGCGATGACCGGCTCGGGCGTCCCGTTGGCGATCGTGCCGAGCGGCACCGGCAATCTGCTCGCGCGCAACCTGAAGCTGCCGCTCACAGACCCGACCGCGATGGTGGCGGCGGTGTTCGACGGCGACACGCTCGACATGGACGTCGGCTGGTGCCGCCTCACGCGCCCCGACGGCGAACTGGCCGAGCACGCGTTCGTCGTGATGGGCGGCATCGGCCTCGACGCCGCGATGATCGCGAACACCCGTCCCGAGCTCAAGAAGGCCGTCGGCTGGGTCGCGTACGTCGACGGCGCGGCCCGCGCCCTCCCCCGCGCGAAGTCCTTCCGCGTCATGTACCAGCTGGTCGGCCGGCGCCTGCACTCGACCAAGGTGCAGAGCGTGCTGTTCGCCAACTGCGGGTCGCTGCCGGCCGGACTGGAGCTCATCCCCGAGGCGTCCGTCGCCGACGGCGACCTCGACATCGTGGTCTTCCAGCCCAAGGGCCTCTTCGGCTGGCTCTTCGTGTGGCGGCGCGTCGCGTGGGACAACAGCTTCCTGCGCCGCTTCCGCGCCGGCCGCGAAGTGCTCTCGCTGCGCACGAAGGACAACTCGGTGGTCTACTCGCGCGGCGCCGGGATCGAGCTGGCCGCCCAGGAGGCACGACCCGTGCAGCTCGACGGCGACGAGTTCGGCGAGGCGACCGCCGTCCGCGTGCACGTGGCCGCCGGGGGGCTCAAGGTCGTGCTGCCGAGAGGCCACGACACCGACGGCCTCTGACCCGCAGACCAGGGATGACGTGGATGCCGCGGGCCGCGGCATCCACGTCATCCCTGTCGTCAGCCCTTGACCGCGCCGCCGAGACCCGCCGAGCGCAGGAACACAGACTGGAACAGCAGGAACATCGCGATCGGGATGAGCGTGGCGATGGCGAGCGCCGCGAGGAACACATCGAGCTCCGTCTGCGACTGGACCGCGGGCAGACGCACCGACAGCGGCTGGACGACCGGGTTCGGCAGCACCAGCATCGGCCAGAGGTAGTCCTTCCACGCGGCGATGATCGCGAACACCGAGACCACGCCGAGGATGGGCTTCGACATCGGGAGCACCACCGACCAGAACAGGCGGAACGGGCCTGCGCCGTCGGTCTTCGCCGCCTCGAACACCTCACGAGGCAGATTGTCGAAGAAGCGCTTGACGAGCAGGATGTTGAACGCGTTGGCACCCATCGGCAGCCACACCGCGAGGTAGTTGTTGAGCAGGTTGGCGCCGTCGGGCAGGAACGGCGGGTTGACGATCGTCAGGTACAGCGGCACCAGCAGCACGATGCCGGGGATGAACAGGGTCGCCAGCACGAGCGCGTTCAGGATCGGCGCGTACCTCGGGCGCAGCACCGACAGCGCGTAGCCGGCGGTCGTCGCGATGAACAGCTGTGTGAACCAGGCGCCCAGGGCGATCACGATCGTGTTGAAGAAGTACTGGTCGATGTGGATGTCGTTCCACGCCGTCGACAGGTTCGCCCAGTCCATGCCGTTCGGCCACAGCGCGAACGGCTGCTGGATGGTGTCCTGCGTCGGGGTGATCGCCGACTTCGCGAGCCACAGGATCGGCCCGAGACCGGCGATCACGAGCGTGACGAAGAGGAAGACGTGAGTGATCGACATGCCGATGCGGTTGCCGGTGCGGCGCCGCTCGGAGGCGGAGATGATCGTGCGCTCGGCCATGTCGTCGATCGAGTTCGCCTTGCGGCGTCCGCCCTTCGACAGGCTCAGGGACCGGGAGCGCGAGAGGAAGCCGCGCATGCCCTCGCGGATCGGCGAGGTCGTCAGGGGGGCGCTCATCGGGTGCTCCAGCGGTTGGTCAGCGTGAAGTACAGCCACGACAGGATGCCGAGCACGATCGCCAGCAGCACCGACACGGCCGTGGCCTCGCCGTAGTCGCCGCCCAGGCTGTTGCGGAACGCCTTGTCGTAGATGTACAGCAGGATCGTCTTGGTCGCCCCGGCGGGCCCGCCGCCGGTGAACAGGAACGGCTCGAGGAACACCTGCGCGGTCGCGATGACCTGCAGGATCAGCATGATGAAGAGGATGCCCCGCAGCTGCGGGAGCGTGACATGCCACACCTTGCGCCAGATGCCGGCGCCGTCGACCTCGGCCGCATCATACAGCTCCGGCGGCACCGACAGCAGGGCGGCGAGGTAGATGATGATCGATCCGCCGGCCGCGGCCCACGTGGCCTCCAGCACGAGCGACGGCATCGCCTGCACGGCACTGGAGATCCACGGCTGCGGCGGGATGCCGAACCAGCTCAGCGCCGTGTTGAACACGCCGTTGGGCGACGAGTCGTAGAAGAACTTCCACAGCAGCACCGCGACGACAGGCGGGATCACGACGGGCAGGTACGCGAGCGCGGAGTACAGGCCCTTGCCGCGACGCACCTCGCTCATGAGCACGGCCATCAGCAGCGGGAGCGGGAATCCGAACAGCAGCGCCAGCACCGCGAAGTAGATCGTGTTGATGACCGCGCTGCCCAGCTGCGGGTCGGTGAGCACGGTGATGTAGTTGTCGAGGCCCACCCACTCCGACACGATCATGTTCGTCTTCTGAAGGCTCATGATCACCGACTGCACGATCGGCGACCACGAGAAGAACACGAACACGAACAGCATCGGCAGGACGAACAGCAGGTTCCACAGTCCGCCGCCGCGGTACCAGGTCAACGGGGTCCGCCGGATCTTGCGCCGCACGGGCGCCGGCGGCGGCGGCACGGCAGCGGCTGCCGGTCTTTCGGGAAGGGTCGCGGTCATCATCGGCCTCGGTCGGGTTCGGAGAGCGGGGGCGGAGCGGGGCGAGGAGCGGGTGGATGCCGCGGCCCGGGGCCGCGGCATCCACCCGGCTCTCACTCGTCGAGGATCGCCTGGGCGTCCGTCTGCGCCTGGGCGAGGAGCGCGTCGATGTCGGCGTTCTCGTCGGTCAGGACGGTCTGCACGACCTCGTCGAGCAGAGCGTAGACCTCCTGCGTCGACTTCTTCGGCTCGCCGACCGGCGTCTGGTCCCAGATGTTGTCGGTGAACGGCTTCATCTGCTCGCGCGGCACGTTGATGTACGGCTCGATCCAGGTGAGGGACTCCTCGTACAGCTCACGGCTGAGCACCGGGAGCACCGGGGTGCCGACAGCCTGGTCGGAGTCGGCCAGCGCCTTGGCGTCCTGCACGGCGGCGTCCTCGTTGAGGAGCTTCTGCATGTAGTACCAGTCGATCCACTTGACGCCGGCGGCCTTGGTCTGGTCGTCGATCGTGGGGCTCATCACCGCGATGTCACCGCCGCCCAGGGGGCCGCCGTCCTCGCCCTCGACGGGGATGACGGTCATGCCGTACACGTCGGGGTTGAGACCGAAGTCCCGCACCAGGGCGGTGTAGATGTCGGAGCCGGTGGTGTACATGCCAATGTTGCCGGCGGCGAACTCCTGGTTGATCGTGCCCCAGTCGAGGTCGATCTTGGAGCCGAAGGAGCCGTCCTCCCACTTCAGGTCGTGCAGGAACTGCAGCGCGGCCTTCGTGGCGTCGTTGTCGATCGTCGAGGTGGCAGAGCCGTCCTCGTTGTCGGTCTGCGTGCGACCGCCGCGGGCGGCCGTCGCGGTCGTGAGCTGCCAGCCTCCGGTGTTGTTGATCGCCATCTGCGAGTAGCCGGCCTTGCCGGTCGCGTCCGAGATCTTCTTGGCGTACTCGCGCACCTCGTCCCACGTGGTGGGCGGCGAGTCGGGGTCGAGCCCGGCGGCCTCGAACAGCTCGCGGTTGTACGACAGGGCGTTCGCGTACGCCTGGCGCGGGAAGCCGTAGATGTGACCGTCGTCGCCGGTGACGGCGTCGAGGATGATCGGGTTGAAGCTGTCGGTGTAGCCGAGGTCGTTCATCTCGTCGGTGACGTCCATGAGCTGCTTGTTCTCGAGCAGCGTCTTGGCGTCGGTGAACGGGACGGTGAACACGTCGGGCAGGCTGCCGCCGGCGAGCTGGACCGCGAAGGTCGGCCCTTCCCACTCGTACTCGACACCGATGATGTCGATGTCGGGGTTGAGCTTCTCGAACTGCTTCTCCTGCGTCGCGAACGCCTCGTACGCCGCGGCGTCGGCGCCGGGCGGGAACGTCGCGACGCGGAGCTCGATCTTGCTGTCGCTCTCGCCGCCGTCGCCGCCGGCCGCCGAGCAGCCGACGAGCGCGCCGACGGTCGCCACGGCGGCGACACCGGCGAGCAGGACCCTTGCTGGTGACTTCATCGTCTTTCCTTTCGTGGAGGATGCTCCGCGTCAGCCTCTCGGCGCGGGGATCCCGGGGGTGGTTGTGGTGTGGGAATCGGGTACGAGGTGCAGCCACGCGGCCGCGTTGGCGGGCAGGGCGCCCGCGTGCTGCCCGTCGGCGTCGAGCGGCGAGCTCGAGAGGAGGACGGTCGCGCCGGGGGGCAGCGCGACCGGGTCATCGCCGGCGTTGACGACGCACGCGAAGCGGTCGCCACGCCGGAAGGCGAGGATGTCGGCATCGTGGCCCGTGCCGGTCCGTCCCGCAAGACCCGGCGCGTCGTCCCACCAGGTGAGGGGTCCGTCGCCGAGCTCGGGCAGCTCGCGGCGCAGGCGCAGCGCCTCGCGGTACAGGTTGAGCGTGGATGCCGGATCGGCCTCCTGCGCGGCCACGGTCAGCGCGCGCCAGCCCTCGGGCTGCGGAAGCCACGGGCGGGCGCCGTCGGGGCTGAACCCGAACGGAGCCCGGTCGCCGGCCCACGGCAGCGGCACCCGGCATCCATCCCGCCCCGGATCGGTCCCGCCGGAGCGGAAGTGCATCGGGTCCTCGATGAGGTCGAGCGGCAGGTCCTCGACCTCGGGAAGCCCGAGCTCGTCGCCCTGGTAGATGTACAGGCTGCCCGGCAGGGCCGCGACCAGCAGCGCCGCGGCGCGGGCGCGGTGCAGTCCCAGCTCGGGATCGGTGGGCACGCCGAACCGCTTCTTGAGGAACGCGAACGCGGTGTCCTCGCGGCCGTAGCGCGTGACCGGACGCGTGACGTCGTGATTGCTGAGCACCCACGTGCTGGGAGCCCCGACCGGCGCGTGGGCTTCGAGCGTCGCCGCGATGGATTCGCGGAAGGATGCCGCGCCCCAGGGCCGCGCCAGGAAGTCGAAGTTGAAGGCGGTGTGCATCTCGTCGGGGCGCAGGTAGTTGGTGAACCGCACGATGTCGGGCACCCAGATCTCGCCCACCAGCACCCGGGTGCCGGGGTACGAGTCGGCGATCGCGCGCCACGAGCGGTACACGTCGTGCAGCTCGTCGCGGTCCTCGGTGGGGTGCTGACCCGGCCCCTCCTTCTCGCCGACCTCGGGCAGGTCGGGGTCCTTGACGAGCAGCGCCGCCGAGTCGATGCGGACGCCCGCGACCCCGCGGTCGAACCAGAACCTCAGGATGTCCTCGTGCTCGCGGCGCACGTCGGGGTGGTTCCAGTTGAGGTCGGGCTGCTCGGGCGTGAACATGTGCAGGTACCACTCCCCCGGCGTGCCGTCGGGGTTCGTCGTGCGCGTCCACGTCTCGCCCTGGAAGCTCGACACCCAGTGCGTGGGGATCTCGTCGCCGTCCGGTCCCTTGCCCGGGTGGAACCAGAACCGCTCACGCTCGGGGCTGCCGGGGCCGGCGGCGAGCGCCGCCTGGAACCACGGGTGCTGCTCGGAGATGTGGTTGGGGACGACGTCGATGATGGTGCGGATGCCGAGGGCCAGTGCTTCTTGGATCAGCAGCTCCGCCTCTTCGAGCGTGCCGAACCGCGGGTCGATGTCGCGGTAGTCGCGCACGTCGTACCCGCCGTCTGCCAGCGGGCTCGGGTACCAGGGGTTGAACCAGATGGCGTCGACGCCGAGCTCCTTGAGGTAGCCGAGGTGCGCCCTGACCCCCGCGAGATCGCCGGTGCCGTCACCGTTGCCGTCCGCGAAGCTGCGCACGTAGACCTGATAGATGACGGCCGAGCGCCACCATAGTGCGTCGTCTCCGGCGGGCACGGCGCGGTCGCCGCGCGTGAGGACCTCGGTGTCCACAGATCTCCTCGTTCTCCGTTGAAAAGTCTCGATGGAGAGAATGTACGACGTGGCATGAGTCAACGCAACTCTTTGACAGAACTACGCAAGATTACGATTGTGCAACGACGGCGCCGATGTGGCCGGCGGGCGCGTGCACGCGAAGCTCGGAGAAATCGCGTCGCTCGGATATCTGCCGGTCACACGTCCGAGCGAGGCGAGATCTCCGAGCGAGGCGAGATCTCCGGGGGTGCGGCTGCCGGCGCCGTGGCCGCCCCGAGGGTCAGCGGGCGGCGGGGCCCGTCGAGGCGCGCAGGACGAGCTCGGGCTCGAACAGCAGCTCGTCGCCGGCCTCGGTGGTGCCGGCGATCTGCGAGAGCAGCAGGTCGATGACGGTGCGCCCCATCGACTCGATGGGCTGGCGCACGGTGGTCAGCGGAGGTTCGGTGCAGCTCATGAGGAAGGAGTCGTCGTACCCGACGACGCTGACGTCCTCGGGGACCCCGAGGCCGGCGCGGCGCGCGGCGCGCACGGCGCCGAGGGCGAGCGGGTCGCTCGCGCACACGACGGCGGTCGCGCCGGCGGCGAAGAGACGGGATGCCCCGGCCTGACCGGATTCGAGCGAGTAGAGCCCCCGCACCACCAGGCTCTCGTCGAGCGGCGAGCCCAGACGCTGCAGCACGCGCTGCGCCGCCGCGAGCTTGCGCTGCGAGGGAATGTGGTCGAGCGGGCCGAGCAGCATGCCGATGCGGCGGTGCCCCAGCTGGTGGAGGTGCTGGACGGCCTGCTCGGCGGCGGCCGCGTCGTCGGTCGACACGGTCGCGAAGTCGATGGCGTCGATGCGGGCGTTCACGAGCACCGTCGGCAGGTTCACCTGGCGGATGCGCTCGTAGTGGTCGTGAGCCGCGTCGGCCTGGCTGTAGTTGCCGCCGAGGAAGATGACGCCTGACACCTGCTGCTGCAAGAGCAGGTCGACGTAGTCGGACTCGGTGATGCCGCCGGCGTTCTGCGTGCACAGCAGCGGGGTGTACCCGTTCTGCGTGAGCCCGCCGCCGATGATCTCGGCGAGCGCGGGGAAGATCGGGTTCTGCAGCTCGGGGAGCACGAGACCGACCAGGCGCGCGCGTTCGCCGCGCAGCTTCGTGGGCCGCTCGTAGCCGAGCACGTCGAGCGCCGTGAGCACCGCCTGGCGCGTGGCGTCCGAGACGCCGGGCTTGTCGTTGAGCACGCGGCTGACGGTGGCCTCGCTGACCCCGACCTTGCGCGCCACTTCGGCGAGACGCTTCGACATGCGCTCAGTGTACGCAAGAACTTGCAGGATCGCGCAAGTGGATGCAAGCCACCCGTTCGGGCGGTGGACGTCTGTCAAGCCCCGCCGCCTCTCGCGGACCCCCGGCAGGATGGGGCCATGGCCCGACCATCGATCGTCTGGTTCCGCGACGACCTCCGTCTCGCCGACAACCCCGCCCTGCGTGCCGCGATCGACCGGGGCGAGCCGATCATCGCGCTCTACGTCCTGGACGAGGAGTCGCCGGGGATCCGCGCGCTCGGCGGCGCATCGCGGTGGTGGCTGCACCACTCCCTCGTCTCGCTCGGGGAGCGGCTGCGCGAGCGCGGCGCGACCCTCGTCCTGCGGCGCGGACCCGCGGAGCGGATCGTTCGCGAGCTCGTGACGGATGCCTCCGCCGGCGCCGTCTTCTGGAACCGGCGCTACGGCGGTCCGGAGCGCGCGATCGACGCCGAGCTGAAGTCAGGCCTGCGCGAGCAGGGCGTCGAGGTCGCCTCGTTCGCCGCCTCGCTGCTCTTCGAGCCGTGGACGGTGACGACCGGCGCCGGGACGCACTTCTCGGTGTTCACGCCGTTCTGGCGCGCGTGCCTCGCGCTGCCGTCGCCGCGATCGCCGCTGCCCGAGCCGCGCGAGGTCGACGGCATCCGCCGGAGCATGGCGTCCGATGCCCTCAGGGACTGGGACCTGCTCCCGCGGCACCCGGACTGGGCGGCGGGGCTGCGCGAGACATGGGAGCCGGGCGAGCCTGCGGCACGGCGACGGCTGCGCGCGTTCCTCGAGGACGACCTCGCCACGTACGACCGGGCGCGCGACGAGCCCGCCGCGGGCGCGACCTCGCTGCTGTCGCCGCGACTGCGGTGGGGCGAGGTGAGTCCGTACACCGTGTGGCACGAGACCGTCACGGCGGGTCACGGCGGGCGCTTCCTCTCGGAGCTCGGGTGGCGCGAGTTCGCGTGGCACACGCTGTTCCACTTCCCGGAGCTGGCGACGAAGAACTTGCGACCCGAGTTCGACGCGTTCCCGTGGCCGCCGTTGGAGCCCGCGCACCTCGAAGCGTGGCAGCGGGGGCGCACCGGCGTTCCGCTCGTCGACGCGGGCATGCGCGAGCTGTGGACCACCGGCTACATGCACAACCGCGTGCGGATGGTGACGGCATCCTTTCTCGTGAAGAACCTGCTGATCGACTGGCGACGCGGCGAGGAGTGGTTCTGGGACACGCTCGTCGACGCCGATGAGGCCAACAACCCGTTCAACTGGCAGTGGGTCGCGGGCTCCGGGGCGGACGCCGCCCCGTACTTCCGGATCTTCAACCCCGAACTGCAGGCGAAGAAGTTCGACGCCGACGGGCACTACGTGCGTGAGTGGGCGCCCGAGTCGCTGGGCGACGACGGACCCGAGCCTCTCGTCGACCTCGGCGAGACGCGCACGGCGGCGCTCGCGGCCTACGAGCACGTCAAGCGGGCCGCGCGGTCCTGAGCGCACGGCCCGCTCGGGGCGTCACCAGGCGTAGGCCTCGGGCGCCTGGCCGCCGGGGCCGGGGAACAGCTCGTCGAGGGCGGCGAGGTCCTCCGCGCTCAGCCGGATGTCGAGCGCCGACACGGCGGACTCCAGCTGCGCCACCGTTCGGGGCCCGATGATCGGGCCCGTGACGCCCGGCTGGTGCAGCAGCCACGCGAGGCCGAGCGCCGAGGGCGTCCAGCCGCGTTCCTGCGCGAACGCCTCGTAGTGCGTGAGCTGGTCGCGGCGCTGCTCGCGCTGCGACGTGATGCGCTCGGATCCGGACCGTGCCGCGGCATCCGACGATCCGCCGCTGAGCAGGCCGCCCGCGAGCGGCGACCACGGCAGGATGCCGAGACCGTAGTTCTGCGCCGCCGGGATCACCTCGAGCTCGATCGAGCGCTGCGTGAGGTTGTACAGCGACTGCTCGCTCACGAGCCCGAGGAAGTGGCGCTGGGCAGCGATCTCGTTGGCCTGCGCGATGTTCCACGCCGCGAAGTTCGAGCTGCCCGTGTAGAGCACCTCGCCCTTCGCGACGAGCACCTCCATCGACTGCCACAGCTCCTGCCACGAGATGTGCCGGTCGATGTGGTGGAACTGGTAGAGGTCGATGCGGTCGGTCTGCAGACGCCGGAGCGAGCCGATCGCCTCGCGGCGCACCTGCCAGGCCGACGCACCGCGGGCGTTCACGACATCGCCGTCCGGGGTCGGGTCGACCATCGGCGAGTGCACCTTGGTGGCGAGCACGACGTCGTCGCGAACCCCGGGGCGGGCGGCGAACCACCGGCCGATGATCTCTTCGGTGGCGCCGCGGCCGCCGGCGCCGCCGTAGCCGTTGGCCGTGTCGATGAAGTTGACGCCGAGCTCCAGCGCGCGGTCGAGGATGGCGAACGAGTCCTCCTCCGAGGTGCGGTCGCCGAAGTTCATCGTGCCGAGCACGATCCGCGACACCGAGGTGCCGGTCCGTCCGAGGTGGGTGTAGTCCATGCGGACATCGTCACACGGGACCGCACGGTGGCGGGCCGGATCGCGAAAACGCTTCCTGACTTTCTCCCCCCGACGATCTCGGAATGGGATGCCGCGTCCCGGGGTTGCGCCACGTCATGACGACAATCGGAATCATCGGTGCAGGACACATCGGCAGCGCCCTCGCGCGCGCCTTCTCGGGACTCGGCTACGACGTCGCGATCGCGAACTCGCGCGGCCCCGAGACGTTGGCGGACCTCGTCGCCGAGCTCGGCCCCACGCTCACCGCCGCCACGGCGCAGGACGCGGCGGCAGCCGCCGACATCGCGGTCGTGACGATTCCGCTCTCGGCGCTGAAGGATGTACCCGTGCAGCCGCTCGCCGGCAAGATCGTGCTCGACACCAACAACTACTACTTCGAACGCGACGGGCACATCGACGCCCTTGACCGCGGCGAGACCACCACCTCGCAGCTGCTGCAGGACCACCTGCCGGCCTCGAAGGTCGTGAAGGCGTTCAACCAGATCCTCGCGCCCGACATCAACACGACCGGACTCCCTGCCGGCACCCCGGACCGGCGTGCCCTCGGCACGGCCAGCGACCACGAGGACGGCATCGAGTTCATCACGGGCGTGTACGACGCTCTCGGCTACGACACCGTCAGCGCCGGCCCGCTGAGCGAGTCGTGGCGGCTGGAGCGCGACCGCCCCGCGTACGTCACGCGTCAGACCGCCGACGAGCTGCGGGCGAACCTCGCGATCGCCAGTCGCCTGCCCTGATCCGGAATAGACCTGATCCGGAATAGAGGGGATGCCGCGGCCGGTTGTCGCAGAGGATGAACGACGCAGCTCCCGCCCCAGCTCCCCTGTCCCTCTCGGTGCTCGACCTGGTGCCGGTGCGCACCGGGCAGACGAGTGCACAGGCGGTGGCGGCATCCCTCGGCCTCGTCGACGCGGCCGATCGACTCGGGTACCGGCGCTACTGGTTCGCCGAGCACCACAACATGCCCGCCGTCGCCTCGACGACGCCGCCGGTGCTGGCCGCTGCGGCGGCGGCTCGGACGCAGCGCATCCGGTTGGGTTCGGGCGGTGTGATGCTGCCGAACCACTCGCCGCTCGTCGTGGCCGAGCAGTTCGCCGCGCTGGAGGCGCTCGCGCCGGGCCGCATCGATCTCGGCCTCGGCCGCGCTCCCGGTTCCGACCCCGTCATCACCCAGCTGCTGCGCCAGAGCGGGACCACGAGCGACGTCGAGCGGTTCCCCGACCACGTGCGCGACATCATGTCGCTCGTCGCGCCCGACGGTGCCGCGCTGCGCTTCACCTCGGGCGGAACCTACGACGTCCACGCCACACCGGCCGCCTCCTCGACGCCTGAGGTCTGGCTGCTCGGCTCGAGCGACTACTCGGCGCAGCTCGCCGCCGCGCTCGGCCTGCCCTACGTGTTCGCGAACCACTTCTCGGGCAACGGCCTCGAGCGGGCGCTCGACCTGTACCGCAGCGCCTTCGTGGCGTCCGAGACCCTTGCCGCGCCTCGCACGTTCCTCACGGCCAACGTGCTCGTCGCCCCCACCCAGGCTGAGGCCGACGCGCGCGCGCTCCCCAACCTGCGGATGACGGCGCGGCTGCGCACCAACCGTCCGCTCATCCCGCTCGAGACCGTCGAGCAGGCGATCGCGGGCGCCGCCGACTTCGACGGCCTGGGCGACTCGTTCATGGCCTCGGCCCGCGCGAACTGGTTCGTCGGCGAGCCCGCGGCCGTGGCATCCGAGCTCCGCGCCTTCGCGGCGACGCACGGCGTCGACGAGGTCATGATCTCGCCGATCGCCGGCGCGTACGAGGACGAGCCGATGGATGCCTCGCCCGGCCGCGTGCAGACACTCGAGCTGCTGGCGGCCGAGCTCGCGCTCTGAGGGCCGATCGTCGTCGCAGACGTTTCGTCTCGCTTCGCTCGCTCGACCCACCCGGTCGTCGAGCGGGCGAGGAACGAGCGAGACGAAACGCTCCCGAGGGAACGACCGCGGGTCAGTCCGCGTCGGGCTCGCCCGAGATGAGCCCGCGCAGCCAGTCGCGCGCCTCGACGAAGACGTCATCGGCGTAGCGCTCGGGGTAGTGCACGACGGCGCGGTCCGCGCGGGGGTACGAGCCGAGGAACGTCACGCGCGGGCTGAACCGGCGCAGGCCCATGAGGGCGTCGGCCATGCGCTCGTCCTGCAGGTGCCCGTCGGCGTCGACGACGAAGCGGTACCGGCCGAGCTCGTCGCCGATGGGACGCGACGCCAGCAGCGAGAGGTTGATCCCGCGCGTGGCGAACTGCTCGAGCATCTCCAGCAGCGCACCGGGGTGGTCGTCGGGCAGCTCGACGATGAGCGAGGTCTTGTCGGCGCCGGTCGGCGAGGGCGGCACGACCGTGCGTGCGACCAGCACGAAGCGCGTCACCGCGTTGGGGTTGTCGCCGATGTTCGAGGCGAGCAGCTCGAGCTCGTGGTGCTCGAGGATGCCGGGAGGCGCGATCGCGGCATCCGCGTCGCTCGATCCGTCGAGCAGGCCCATGGCGCTGGCGACGTTGCTCGCCGCGGGCACGTGCGAGTGCGCCGGCAGCTCGCGCGACAGCCACTGCAAGCACTGCGCGTACGCGACGGGGTGGGCGGCGATGAGCCCGACGTCCTGAAGCCGCGCCCCGGGGCGCCCGACGAGGACGAACTCCACGGGCACGAGGTACTCGCCCACGATGCGCAGGCCGGGGATCGTCGCGAGCGCGTCCTGCGCCGTCGAGACGCCGCCGTCGACCGAGTTCTCGATCGCGATCATCGCCGCGTCGGAGCGCCCCTCGACCACATCGGCCAAGGCCTCTCCGACATTGCGGACCGGACGCCAATCGTGACCGCGAGCCTCGGGCACCTGCGCGAGGGCAGCCTCGGTGAACGTTCCGGCCGGGCCCAGGTAGCTGTATGTACGGCGGACGGGCGCCTCGGCACCGGGGAGGTCGGAAGTCACGGAACCACCCTAGTCCGCGGCATCCCTCCCCCTCCGCGCACCGGACGAACGTCACGGGCCGTGCATCAGGACCGACGGACAGGCAGACTAAAGGCATGAGTCGCGCAGGACAGCCCGCCGAACCTTCCGACCTCATCGACATCGATGAGCTGATCGCCGCGTACTACGACGTCGCGCCGGACCCGGCGGTCCCGGAGCAGCGAGTCGCGTTCGGCACGAGCGGCCACCGCGGCTCCTCGCTGTCGGCGAGCTTCAACGAAGTGCACATCCTCGCCACGACGCAGGCGATCGTGGACTACCGCCGCACGCAGGGCATCGAAGGGCCGCTCTTCCTCGGCCGCGACACGCACGGACTGTCGCTGCCCGCCGAGCGCAGCGCCATCGAGGTGCTGGTCGCCAACGGCGTCGACGTGCGCGTGGACGCCCGCGACTCGTGGGTGCCCACGCCCGCGCTCAGCCACGCGATCCTCGCCTACAACCGCGGGAGGGATGCCTCCGACCCGGGCCGCGCAGACGGCATCGTGGTCACCCCGAGCCACAACCCGCCGCGGGACGGCGGCTTCAAGTACAACCCGCCGAACGGCGGACCTGCCGACACCGACGCCACGGGCTGGATCGCGGACCGCGCCAACGAGCTGATCGCCGCCGGCCTGCAGGCGGTCAACCGGACGCCGTTCAAGGACATCGACGGCGACCGGCTCGGCGACTACGACTTCCGCGACGCGTACGTGCGCGACCTCGCGAACATCATCGACCTCGAGGCCATCCGCCGCGCCGGCGTGCGGATCGGCGCGGACCCGCTGGGCGGGGCATCCGTGGAGTACTGGGCCCTCATCGGCGAGATGCACGACCTCGACCTCACGGTCGTCAACCCCGACGTCGATCCGACGTGGCGCTTCATGACGCTGGACTGGGACGAGAAGATCCGCATGGACCCGTCGTCGCCGTCGGCGATGGCCGGGCTCATCGGCCGCCGCCACGAGTACGACGTGCTCACAGGCAACGACGCCGACGCCGACCGCCACGGCATCGTGACGCCCGATGCGGGGCTGATGAACCCCAATCACTACCTCGCCGTGGCGATCGACTACCTGTACTCGCACCGTCCGGAGTGGCCGGCGTCTGCCGCCGTGGGCAAGACGCTCGTGAGCTCGATGATCATCGACCGCGTCGCCGAATCGCTGGGGCGGCCCCTCCTGGAGGTCCCGGTCGGATTCAAGTGGTTCGTGCCGGGTCTGCTGGACGGCTCTGTGGCGTTCGGCGGCGAGGAGTCCGCCGGGGCGTCGTTCCTGCGGTTCGACGGCACCGTCTGGACGACCGACAAGGACGGCATCCTGCTGTGCCTGCTGGCCGCCGAGATCATCGCCGTGACCGGCAAGACGCCGTCGCAGCGCTACGCGGAGCTAGAGGCCGAGTTCGGGGCGTCGGCCTACCAGCGGGTGGATGCCCCGGCATCCCCCGCCCAGAAGGCGGCGCTCGGCAGACTCGCCCCCGAGGCCGTCACGGCGACCGAGCTCGCCGGCGAGCCGATCACGGCCAAGCTCTCGCACGCACCGGGCAACGGCGCGGCCATCGGCGGGCTGAAGGTGCAGACCGAGCACGCGTGGTTCGCCGCGCGCCCGTCGGGCACCGAGGACGTGTACAAGCTCTACGCGGAGTCGCTGCGCGGCCCCGAGCACCTCGCTCAGGTGCAGGCCGAGGCCCGCGAGGTGGTGTCGCAGGCGCTCGAAGGCGCCTGAACCGCAGCGAGTCCACCCGCCGACCGGCGGGTGGACTCGCTTCTCCGTGGGGACGGGGTCAGGAGCGCACGGCGCCCCGGCGGCGCGTGAACAGCACGTACAGACCGAGGACGATGATCGAGCCGAGGATCGACCCGATGATGCCCGAGGGCTGCAGGAAGCCGCCGTTGGGGTCGCTGCCGAACAGCAGGTAGCCGAGGAACCCGCCGACGAACGAGCCGACGATGCCGAGCACGATCGTGAGCAGGATGCCCATGCTCTGCTTGCCCGGGATGAGGGCGCGAGCGATGAGACCTGCGATCAGGCCCACGATGATGAGGCCGAGAATTGTCCAGAGCATGTTTCCTCCTCCTTCTCCCGGGCGCCTGTCGGGGTGCGGCGCCCGCTGTGAGATGGCCATGACGCTACCGCCGGAGGATTCCGCCGAACCTCCTCTACCCAAACCTGCCGAGAAGCGGTACATTTCCGCCCCGCAACACCTGCTTCAGAGGGCGATGGGGATCTGCGTCGTCAGCAGGCCGACGTCGGCGAGGTAGCGCTCCAGTGCGGTCGTCGCCACTCCCGTGGCCACGGAGTTGCCCTCGACGGTCGACACCTCCAGCAGCAGATCGCGCGCGGACCAGCCGGGCGCCTGTTCCTGCAGGTGCCGCCGCGTGGCCGGCAGCAGCTTGTCGCCGAGCGCCCATGTGGTCCAGCCCGTGAGGACCACCACCTCGGGATTGACGACCGCGACGAGATCGGCGAGCGCCGAGCCCAGGTAGTAGGCGGTGCGCGCGATCGTCTCGTCGACGGCAGGGTCGGGCTCGGCGCTGTCGGCCGCGCGCGCGAGCGCGGCGATGAAGTCGCTCTGGGCCTCCAGCCGGACCAGGGCGTGACCGGGGTCGATCTCGCGGAGCGTCTGCTGGATGCCGGGCACCCCGACGTACGCTTCGACGCAGCCCTGACGCCCGCAGCGGCAGCGCCGACCGTCCAGCACGAGGAGCGAGTGACCCCACTCGCCCGCCGAGTTGGTCGCGCCGCGGAGGATGCGGCGCTCGAGCACGATGCCCGCGCCGACGCCGGTGCCGAGATTGATGGTCGCGAGGCTCGAGAAGTACCGCCCGCGGCCGAGCCAGAGCTCCGCGGTCGCCATGGCCTTGAGCGGGTTGTCGATGACCAGCGGCATGCCCACGCGCTCGCGAAGGCGATCGAGCTCGAGCTCGTGCCACGTCCAGTTCGGCACCACGACCGACACCGTGTTCGGGCCTTGCACCAGCCCCGGCAGCGAGACGCCCACGCCGAGCACCTCGTCCCGGCCGACGTCGCCTTCTGCCAGCACGAGCTCCACGGCACGGCCGATGCCCTCCACGACGGAGTCCGGGTCGAGGACGTGCTCATCGCGCGCGACCTGCGCGTGCGCGAGCGGGGTGAGCGCGGCGTCGAACACGACGGCCCGGATGTACGTCTCGGCGACGTCGACGCCGACGACGCGGCCGCGTGCGCCGTTCATCGCGAGCGTCGCGGTCGGCCGGCCGATGCGCCCGGCCGTCACCTTCGTCTCGACGACGATGCCCTCGCCGATCAGGTCGCCGACGACCGTCGCCACCGTCGCGGGGCTGAGCCCCGTCGTCTGCGTCAGCTCGTTCCTGGTCGTCTCACCGGCCGACAGCACCGCGTGCAGGACGTCCAGCCGCGAATCGCTGCGGATGTCGCGCGACGTCCGTCGAAGCACCCCCATGCTCACTCCTGCACCGTCGAATCCCGCCAGTATGTCACGCGCCGTGCACCACGAGCCCGTCGGCGAGGCCCGCCGCCCGCAGCCGCACCGTGACGGTTCCGTGCGGGCGGATGTAGACGATCAGACGCCCCTCCCGCGTCGCGCGCGAGGGGGTCGAGTACGGCGTGTGATCGGCCAGATCGCCGTTCTCGACGCCGAGCAGCTCGCCGCCGTCGACGATCGCCTCGACCACGCGGTCGTCGCGCGCGATGCCGCCGGCCGCGTCCCGCAGGGTGCACTCGATCTGCAGCACGCCGTGAAGCGGGATGCCGGCGGCCGTGCACGCCGCCACGGCCTCGGCCGGCGGCGTCCACACCTCCGCCTCGATGCGGGCGGCCTCGCTGCGGGCGGCGAGCTCGTCGCGCGCGATGACCTCGCCGTCGCGCCGGGACTCCAGCACGAGCGGCTCCGCGCGCGGGCCGGTCACGGCGGTCCAGTAGCCGTGCTCGTCGTCGCGCACCAGCGGGAGCTCGTCGCCGCCGCACGACAGCGCGAGGTCGTCGCCGTTGGCGAAGACCAGGACCTCGACCGGGTGCGCGTCGGCGGCATCCCAATCGCGTCCTATCGGGTGCGACCAGAAGTCCGCACCCGCGCCCTCGGCGTGCGGTCGGGTGGCGAGATACGCGACGGGCTCGTCCGACCACCAGCTACGGCGCAGATGCCACGCGTGCTTCTCGAACCCGGCGAGGGTCAGCAGCCCGGCACCGGATCCGTGGACGGGCCAGCCGTGGGCCTCGCCCAGGTAGTCCACCCCGGTCCACAGGAACTGTCCGGCGATGAAGTCGTGGTCGGTCACGGCCTTCCACTGCGCGTACCCGTGCCCGTTCTCGCTGCCGAGGAACGGCACGGCCGGAAAGCGCTCGTGGTCGTCCTCGTACAGGTGCTCCTTGTAGTTGTAGCCGACGACGTCGAGCTCGGCGAAGAGGCCCGTGCGGCTCGACAGCTCGGGGAACGCGGCCGCGAAGGTCACCGGCCGCGACGGGTCGGTGCGGCGGGTGATGCCGGCCAGGCGCCGGGCGATCGTCGTGAGCCGGCGGACGTCGGGACGGCTCGGATCGTAGACGCGCTCGGCGGCGGGCTTGTTCGCGTCGTTGTTGCCGGTCATCTCGTCGAACAGCGGGCTCGCGTACGGATCGTTCGGGTAGTCGACCTCGTTGCCGATGCTCCACGCGATGACCGACGGGTGATGCCGGTGCGCCTCGATCATGGCGACGAGGTCGCGCTCGTGCCACTGCGGGAAGTCCTTCGCGTACCCCTCGTGCCGCGGCGGGTACACGTTGTGTCCCTGCCACCACTTGTTCTTGGGGTTCTCCCACTCGTCGAACGCCTCGTCGATGACGAACAGCCCGAGCGCGTCGCACAGCGCGTACAGTTCGGCGGCGTGCGGGTTGTGCGCCATCCGCACGGCGTTCGCGCCCATGCGCTTGAGCGACAGCAGGCGCCTCAGCCACACCGCGGTCGGCACCGCGACGCCGAGGGTTCCGGCGTCCTCGTGCAGGCACACGCCTTTGAGCACCCGCGGCTCGCCGTTGACCGAGAACCCGGAGCCGGCATCGAACGCGACGGTGCGGATGCCGGTCACGAGCTCGTACGCCGACCGGCGCTCCTCGTCGCCGGCGTGCCACACGAGGGTCGTCGTCAGCCGGTACAGGTGCGGCGCGGTGTCGGACCACAGCTCGGGGTCGGGGACGAGCGTCTCCAGCGCGACGTCGGACGCGCCCTCGGCGGGGATCACGAGGTCGGCGGAGAACTCGTGGACGCGGTCCGTGGTCAGCGAGCGGAGCTCGTGGAGGACGCGGACGGCGACGGGCTCGTCGAGGTCGGACTCGAGCGCATGGGCGACCCGGAGGGCCGCGGAGGCGGCGGGACCCACGCTCTGGGTCGTCACAGTCGTGCCGTGCTCGCGGAGCCGCACCCCCTCGTGCACGTGCAGTGCGACCGCCCGTGTGATGCCCGAGCCGTTGTACCAGCGCGCGTCCGAGATGTCGGTGTGCTCGACGCGGACGGCGATGACGAGATCGTCGTCGGGTGCGTACTCGAGCAGCTCCGTGAGATCGAACGAGAACGGGATCCACCCCGACGGACGACCGCCCAGATGGTAGCCGTTCACCCAGACGTCCGCGTTCTTGTAGACGCCCTCGAACACGATGCGCACGTGCTGGCCCGATGTCGCGGCCAGCTCGCGCAGCGACACGTGCGCGCGGTACCAGCCGATGCCTCCGGGGAGGTAGCCGGTGCCGCTGGAGGCGTGGGGGTCGAAGCCCAGCTCGACGCTCCAGTCGTGGGGCACGCGGACCGTGCGCCAGGCCGAGTCGTCGTGGCGCTTGGACCAGGCGTCGCGGTCGTCGGCGAGCGCGAAGGCCCACTGCTCTACGGCGAAGGTGCGCATACGGGGTTCAGTCCTCTTCTTCGAGGGCGGACGGGGTGGTGGGGGTCGGCGCGTACCGTTCGAAGACGCGCGAGAAGAGCAGGGCGCCGAGATACGCGATCGCGGCGAAGCCGATGAGCAGCCAGAGCAGGCCGTACCCGGTGGCCTGCGGCGAGAAGATCGTCACGACCGCGGCGAGGACGCTCAGGACGATGACGGTGAGCGGGGCGAGAGGATGCCGGAACGACATGAGCCGCGCGTTGCGCAGCACCTCCCGCGTCGAGCCCTCGAACGTGGCGAGGTACGGGAAGACGTACAGGGCCCACATCAGTGCCACGAAGACCAGCACGAACCAGACGGCCAGCAGCACGAACCGCGCGACGCCGTCCGTCACGAGCTGCGTCACCACGACGTACCACGCCGTCAGCGCGGCGCCCGCGGCCGCCACCAGCAGCCCCAGGGCCGTCGCCTGGCGGAAGTTCTGCCGGAACGAGCGGACGAAGTCTCCCGTGATGGTGCGGTCGGTGTCGCTCGCGATCCGCAGCGACACGAAGCTCAGCGCCGTGAGCGAGGCCGGCAGGGTCACCAGCGGGATCGAGGTCACCAGGAACAGCACGTTGAGGATCATCAGATCGGCGATGCGGGTGAGGAACCGCATCAGCGTCGAGTCCGGCGCGAAGATGCCAGCCATGCTGGTGCTCTCTTTCGTGGGAGGTGTGGCCGGGCGGGCCCGCGATCGACGCGGACCCGCCCGGCCGGCAGACGGGATCAGTCGACCTGGTGGTCTTCCGCCCAGGTGTCGAGGTCGGACTGGATCGAGGCGCGGGCGTCGTCGAAGCCCACGTCCTTCAGCTTCTGGCGCATCTCGGCCACCGCTGCGGCGGGGTCGTCGAACTTGCCGTACTCCAGCTGCGGGATGTACTCCGACAGCACGCCGCCGATCGCCGCGAGCGTCGGGTCGATCGCCGACTTGTCGACGATGAGCGTCGAGTACGGGTAGTCCTTGGCGACCTCATCGAGCGAGGCGTAGATCTCGTCCTTGTTCGGAGCGTCCGTGAGCTTCGTGTACTCGAACTCGTCCATGCGGCCGGCCCAGAAGTTCGAGCCGAGCGAGTCGGTCGACGAGTCGTAGCCCTCGGGGTAGGTGAGCTTGCCGTCGTCGGTCAGGACGTAGTCCGTGCCCTCGATGCCGAAGTTGAGGAGGTCGTAGTCCTCCTCGTCGTTGCGGATGAGGTCGTACACCTGGAGCGCCTTCTCGGGGTTCTTCGAGTTCGCGCTGACCGCCATGGCGCCGTGCGTCTTGATGTCCTTGAAGACGTTGCCGTTCTCCTGGCCCCAGTAGAACATCTTCGGGTCGGAGCCGGGCTGCTTCGTGGTCATGTTGTTGACGATCTGGCCGATGAAGGTCTGCGTGTGGTGCTGATCGGTGCCCGACAGCCCCGCGTAGAACTCCTCACGCGTGTCGCCGTCGTAGTTCAGCGCGTCCTCGCGCCACACCCCGAGGTCGTTCCACTCCTTCGCGAGCTCGGCGGCCTCGACCAGCTCGTCGCTGTCCATGTACCACGAGGTGACCGTGTACGGGTCGGACGCCGAGATCTGGAACGGCGCGTAGTTGCCCGCGCTGACGCCCTGCAGCGTTCCCCAGTCGGTGTTCCCCTGCAGGTAGCCGGTGAGCGCGGCCTCGCCGTTGGCGGCGCCCGCGACATCCCACGGGTACGCGTCGGGCTTGTTGGCCTTGATCCACTCGAAGTACTTCGTGAAGTCCTCGAACTTCGTGATCTCGCCGTTCGCGAAGCCCGCCTCCGTGGCCCAGTCGCCGCGGTAGAAGAAGCCGTGGTTCGTGTACTGCGTGTAGTTGTCCTCGGGGATGAACATGATCTGGTCGTCGAGCTTGGTGAGGTCCCAGTCGCCGTCCGCGTCGACCTGCGCCCACGTCTTCGGGGCGTTCTCTTTGAGCATGTCCTCGGTCAGCGGCAGGAAGGCGCCCTTGTCGGCGTTCTCCCACGCGTACAGCCAGTCCGTCGCCGTCGTGATGAGGTCGACGTTGTCGT
Organism: Microbacterium kyungheense; assembly: GCF_006783905.1. Taxonomy (GTDB): domain Bacteria; phylum Actinomycetota; class Actinomycetes; order Actinomycetales; family Microbacteriaceae; genus Microbacterium; species Microbacterium kyungheense. The sequence goes on from NZ_VFPE01000003.1 coordinate 177,516, forward strand.
CGCCCGACAGCAGCTGCAGGTTGTACTGCGTCTGCCAGTCGGCCCACTCGACGTAGAACAGGTCGAGCTTCGCGTTGGCCTGCTCGACGAGCTTGTCGTTCAGCTTGTCGAGCATGGCTTCGAGCCGGCCGTTGGTGGGCTTGTCGCCGAGCACCAGCATGGTGATCTCGGTCGGCTTGCCCGAGTCGTCGCTGCTGTCTGCGGTGCAGCCCGCCAAGGCGCCGACGCCCAGGCCGAGCGCCGCCGCGGCGGCGACTCCCTTGATGATTCTGTGTGACATGTGAGGCTCCTTCGGCTCTCATCTCTTGGGTGGGGACGTGCAGGGGCGTCGCCGGATGGCGGCATCCCGGATCGCGGTCCCCGCTGTCGCGGGGACCGCCGGAGTCAGCGGCGGCTCAGCCCTTCACGGCGCCGACCGTGATGCCGCTGACGAAGTAGCGCTGGACGTACGGGTAGGCGAGCAGGATCGGCCCTGTCGCGAGCACGGCGCTGGCCATCTTGAGCGTGTTGCTCGGCAGATCGGTGATGCTGACGTTGGAGCCGGCGACCGAGTTCCGCAGGGCGTTGGCCGTGTTGATGATGTTGTAGAGGTAGTACTGCAGCGGTTTGAACTCGACGGTCGACCCGAGATACAGCGACGACAGGTACCACTCGTTCCAGTAGCCGAGGGCGAGGAACAGGCCGACGGTGGCGAGCGCGGGCTTCATCATCGGAAGCGTCAGCTGCCAGAAGATGCGGAAGTCCCCGGCGCCGTCCACCTTGCCCGACTCGATGACCTCGTACGGGACGGTGCGCATGAAGTTCTTCATCAGGATGATGAGCCACGGCGTCATGAGCAGGGGCAGCCAGACCGCGAGGTAGCTGCCGCGCAGTCCCAGCGTGCGGCTCACCCACAGGAACGTGGGGGCGAGACCCGCCGAGAACAGCGTCGTGAAGTAGATGAAGAACGTGATGTGGTTGCGGAACCGGAAGTCCTGCCGGAACAGCGCGTACCCGGTCATGGCGATGATGATGAGGCCCACCGCGGTGCCCGTGACCGTCATGGTGATGGTCACGATGTACGAGCCGAGGATCTGCTGCGGCGCCGCGAAGATGTACTCGTAGGCGTCGAGCGTGAAGTCCTTGGGGAACAGCCCGAACCCGCTCTCGCGGATCGCCGACTCGCTCGAGAAGGATGCCGACAGGATGAGCACGAACGGCAGCAGGCAGAACAGCGAGAAGACCGTGATGAAGACGTACGAGATGCCGCGCAGGGCGTAGTCGCTGCGCGCGAGCTTGACCGGGCGCGCCCGGTTGGACCGCGTCCACCAGCGCTGCTTGGGCCGCTTGCCGGAAACGGTGGTGAGCGTCTCGGTCGCCGACGGCAGCAGCAGATCAGAAGAGGGCATAGTCCTTGTTCATCTTTCGGACGATCCAGTTCGCCAGGAGCACGATGGCGAAGCCGAACAGCGATTGGTACAGGCCCACGGCCGTCGAGGTCGTGAAGTTGTTCTGCGACATCACCATCCGGTAGACGGAGGTCTCGATGATGTCGGTGGTCTGGAACAGCGCCGCGTTGTTGCCGACGAGGTTCCAGAACAGCCCGAAGTTGCCGTGCATGATGCCGCCGAGCGAGAACAGCAGCAGGATGATGAACGTCGGCTTGAGGCTCGGCAGGATGACGTAGCGGATGCGCTGCCAGGCCGATGCGCCGTCGATCGCCGCCGCCTCGAAGAGCCCCTTGTCGATGCCCATGATCGCCGCGAAGTACACGATCGAGCCGTAGCCCGTGCTCTGCCACAGGAAGACCAGGATGATGATGATCGGCCAGATGCCGGCCATGCTGTAGATCTTGATCGGGTCGCCGCCGGTCTCTTTGATCAGCGTGTTGAGCGCACCGGTGTCGTAGTTCAGCAGGTTGAAGGCGATGACGCCGATGAGCACGACCGAGATGAAGTACGGCAGGAACATCACGCCCTGCGTGACCTTCTTGAAGTACTTCATCCGCACCTCGTTGAACATGATCGCGATCGCGATCTGGAAGATGTTGCCGAGCACGATGAAGGCGACGTTGTAGAGGATCGTGTTGCGCGTGAGCACCCACAGCTGCCCCGACTTCACCAGGAACTCGAAGTTCTTGAAGCCCACGAACGGGCTCCCGAAGATGCCGTCGGTGTAGTTGAAGTTCGTGAAGGCGATCCAGATGCCGGGCAGCGGCCCGTAGTTGAACGCGAGGAAGTACAGGATCGCCGGGACGCACATCAGCAGCAGCATGCGGCTGTCTCTGACGTGCTGCCAGAACGTCTTGCGCTTACGGGGCTGCGGCGCCTTCGGCGTCCGCTGCCGGGGTGGCGCCGCCTGCTGGGGCGCTTCTTTCAGAGCCATCCTCCGCCTCTCTGCGGTGACAACCGGTGTCGACGTCGACACCAAGAACAGGGATAAAACTAACCCTCGATGAAACTCCCGCCACTGTAACCTCACGCCTCTGCGACTGACAAGGACCAATTTTGGAATGCGTTTTCCGTTACGGTCGGCGACAATGGAGCCATGACCGACCTGGCGCTTCGCATCGACGACGCGGAGGCCGTCGTCACCACCGGTGGCGTGGACATCGCCCGCTACGCCTTCGACGGCGGCGGTGCCGCCTCAGAGGGGCCGAAGCCCTACCTGCACCCGCTGCGCACGCTCGGCGGCGCTCCGCTGACGGCGTACCGCCCGTGGGATCACCGCTGGCACAAGGGCCTGCAGCTCACGTGGACCCACGTGTCGGGCGAGAACTTCTGGGGCGGGCCGACGTATCGCCGCGACAGCGGGTACGTGCAGCTCGACAACGTCGGCCGCATGCGTCACGACGCGTTCACGGAGGTGGTGGATGCCGGTCCCGCGGTGTCGTTCGCCGAACAGCTGACGTGGATCACCCGGGCGGGCCGGTCGTGGGTCGCCGAGACCCGGAGCCACCGCTTCCACGGCGTGGACCCCGACCGCGGCCTGTGGATCCTCGACTTCGCCACGACCCTCCGCAACATCGCGGAGCATGACCTCGAGCTCGGCAGCCCGACGACCCAGGGCCGCCCGAACGCGGGCTACACCGGGTATGTGATCCGGATGCCGCGGGCCTGGACCGGCGGACGGGTGCTCGCCGGCGGGCTCCCCGACGACGCGGGCGCCGACGCCGTGATGGGCGTCGAGGCGCCCTGGGTGGCGTTCTCGGGCGAGCACGACGAGGTCGACGGCGGCGGCACGGTGCTCGTCTACGCCGGCGCCTCGACCGGGGGCCCCGCGATCCGCTGGTTCGTGCGCAGCGAGCCCACGCCGATCCTCGCGCCCTCGCCGTCCTTCGCCGAGCACATCGTGCTCGCACCGGGCGCCGAGCTCTCACTCACCCACCGCCACGTCTTCGGCGACCGCATCTGGACGGCGGAAGAGACGCGGATGCTGGCGGCGGAGCTCGCACCGTGAGATCGGGGTCGACGCACCGCGCTTCGTCTCGCTGGCGCTCGCTCAGCGACCGGAACACAGGTCCCGTCGGGAACCTGTGACCCGGTCGCTGAGCGAGCGAGGAACGAGCGAGACGAAGCGCAACCCCGGCGTTCCGAACGGACTCAGTCGGTGACCTCCAGCACCCCCGAGACCGGGAGGTCCCACGCCGAGGGACCCGCGGCGAGCGTGTAGGCGCCGGGCTGGACGCGCAGCGCGCCCTCATGCACCCAGTCCTCGACCGCGCCCGGCAGGCGCACGGCGTCATCCCACACGGCGAGCCGGTCGACGCCGAACGCCAGCTCGACGTCGCGGGCCTCGCCGGGCGCGAGGCGCACGCGCGCATAGGCGACGAGCAGACGGCGCGGGGTGGGCAGGTCGAGGCCGGGCGCCGGCAGCGCGTACAGCTGCACGAGCTCCTCGGCGTCGCGCTCGCCCGTGTTCGCCACGCGGACGGTGACGCGCACGGCGTCGTCGTCCTCACGCGGTCCGAACGCCGCATGCCGGTGGGTCCCGGCAGGCGCCGGCACGACGGCATCCGTCACCGTCACGGACTCGTACGACACCGACGTGTAGGTCAGGCCGTGGCCGAACGCGAACGCGGGTGCGTCGGCCTGGTGCCGGTAGGTCGCGCCCTGGCGCAGCGTGTCGTAGTCGAACAGGTCCCCCGGCTGCTGCTCGGTGGCAGGCCAGCTCTGCGACAGGCGGCCCGCCGGTTCGCGATCGCCCGAGAGGACGTCGACCAGGCCATGGCCGAGCTCCTGCCCGCCGTGGCTCGACCATACGACGGTCTCTGCCGCGTCCGCGCCGTCGAGCACGTACGGGTAGCTCGAGACGATCGTCAGCACGGTGCGCGGGTTGGCCTCGCGGGCGACGCGCCAGAGCTCCGTCCAGGCTGACGGCAGCCGCAGGTGCGGGCGGTCCTCGGTCTCGCGACCGTTCAGGTGCGGGTCGTTGCCGACCGCGACGATCACCGCGTCCGCGCGCGCGGCGGCCTCGGCCACCGCCTCGACCCCCGAGCGCACGACGCGCACGCCGAAGCGCTCGGCCGTTGCGAGCGTCACGGCCTCGGCCGCCAGCAGCCCCGAGTCGCGGAACGCGCGCACCCACCGCCCCGAGCCGAGGTGCAGCAGCGACACGGTGCCGTCGGGGTGATGGTGCAGGCGGAAGCTCTCTTGCACGACCCACTCGCCGACGCGCGTCGCGTCGGCGCGAATGGGCCAGCGGCCGCCCGTCAGCAGCAGCCCGCTGGCGTGCGAGCGGAGGGTGAGGATGCCGTCGCCCCAGTCGGTCACGTCGAACAGCGCATCCTCGCCGACGGTGGCTGCCGACGCCTCGACCGTCGATCCGTCGGCGGCGGCGGTGACGTAGCGGCCGGTGGACGTCGCCCGCAGCGCGATCGTGTCGGCGCCGCTCACGATCTCGGCCTCGCCGAACCGCTCGGCGGCCGCCGCCCCGATGCCGACGGCGTACGGCGGGGTTCCCGCGTACCAGTCGGTGAGCACGGCATCGGCGAGCGGTCCGACGACGGCCACGCGCGCGCCGGGGGTCAGCGGCAGCACGCCGGCGTCGTTCCGCAGCACGACGACCGAGCGCGCCACCGCCTCCCGCGCGAGGTCGCGCGCGCCGGGCGCGTCGATGGCGTCGGCCGTGATGCCCGCGTACGGGTCGGCCCCGCCGTCGAACTCGCCGGTCCTGATCCGCAGCTCCAGCAGCCGCAGCACGGCCTGATCGACGTCGTGCACCGTCAGCAGACCCGCGGCGAGCGCCTCGGTCACGTACCCGATCGTCGGTGCGGCGTTCGCCTCGTTGTCGGTGAACGAATCCAGCCCCGATCGCACGAGGGCCGCCGCGGCATGGACGTGGTCGGGCTGCGCGCGCTGGGTCGTGACCAGGAAGGTGGGGGCTCCGGCATCCGACACCACCGCGATGGACTCTTCGGACCACGACCGCGCCTCGGCGACGAGCTCGGGCTGCGTGTGCGCGGGCACGCCGTTGACGCGGTTGTAGGCGAGCATCATGCCGCCCGCGACGCCGGCCTCGATCGCGCCGCGGAAGGCAGGCAGCTCTTCTTCGTGCAGGGTGCGCAGCGACAGCTCGGACGACGTCACCGACCGGTCGGTCTCGTTGTTGTACGCCAGGAAGTGCTTGAGCGCGGGCACCGTGCGCCACACGCGCTCGTGGTCGCCCCGCAGCCCGCGGGAGTACGCGGTGCCGAAGACGGCGGTGACGTGCGGGTCCTCGGAGTAGCCCTCCTCGTTGCGGCCCCAGCCGGGGTGGCGCAGCGTGTTGACGACGGGCGCCCACACGTTGAGGCTCACGCGCGGGTTCTCGGCGTGCTTCGCGCGCACCTCGATGGCGGCCACCTCGCCGACACGGCGCACGAGGTCCTCGTCCCACGTGGCGGCCAGGCCCACCGGCTGCGGGAAGACCGTGGCGCGTCCGAGCCACGCGGCGCCGTGCAGCGCCTCGCATCCGGTGTGCCACTCGTCCAGCCCGAGGCGCTCGATCGCCGGGGCGACCTGATGCAGCATCGCGATGCGCTCCTCGGGCGTCAGCCGGCCGAGCAGATCGCGCGCCCGCTCGGCGAGCGGCCGGTCGACCTGCCGGAACACGGGCTGCTCCGGGGTGACGGCATCCTGGGTGTCGGTCATCGTGCCGCCTCCTCGACGTCGAGCTGGAGCGAAAGGGTGGATGCCTCGCCCCGGACGATCCGGTCGCCCACCTGCAGCGCCCACGCAGCACGTGCGTCGTCCGAGATCGCGGTGATCGTGCGGCCTTCGCGCAGCACCCGGAACGAGGTGGGCGCCGAGCCGTCGTGACCGGGAACCGTCGTGACGGCGTCGTACCCGTCGGGCAGTGCGAAGCAGCGCAGCGTGACGCCGTCCGCCCAGTCGTAGTCGGGTCGGCTGTCGTCGGCCCCGAAGGGCAGCACCGTGCCGGGGCGCACGCGCAGCGGCACGGAGTCGTAGCCGTGGGTCTCGGTGATCCAGCGGCGGCCGTCCACGACCGATCCGTCGAGGAGCGAGGTCCACTCCCCCTCCGGCACGTAGTACTCGACGGTGCCGTCCGCGGTGAACACGGGCGCCACCAGCAGGGCCTCGCCCAGCATGTACTGCGTGTCGGCGTCGAAGCCGGACCGGTCGCCCGGGAACTCCAGCACCATCGGCCGCATCATCGGCGTGCCGTCGGTGTGCGCCTGCTCGGCTGCACCGGCGAGGTACGGCATGAGGCGCATCTTGAGCTTCGTGAACTCGCGGGCGACGTCGACCGCCTCGTCGTCGAACGCCCACGGCACCCGCACCGTCGACGACCCGTGCAGGCGCGAGTGCGACGACAGCAGTCCGAAGGCGAGCCAGCGCTTGAACAGCCCGGGATCGGGCGTGCCCTCGAAGCCGCCGATGTCGTGGCTCCAGTAGCCGAAGCCCGACATCGCCAGCGACAGGCCGCCGCGCAGCGACTCGGCCATCGACAGGAAGGACGAGTCGCTGTCGCCGCCCCAGTGCACCGGGAACTGCTGCGAGCCCGCGGTCGCCGAGCGCGCGAACACGACGGCGTTGCCGACGCCCTTGTGGCGCTCCAGCGCACGGAACACGACCTCGTTGTACAGTTTCGCGTAGAAGTTGTGCATGCGATGCGGGTCCGAGCCGTCGTGCCACACGACCCCCTCGACCGGGATCCGCTCGCCGAAGTCGGTCTTGAACGTGTCCACGCCCTGATCGAGCAGCCCCTGGAGCTTGCCGACGTACCAGTCGGCGGCATCCGGATTCGTGAAGTCGACCAGGGCCATGCCGGCCTGCCACATGTCCCACTGCCACACGCCGCCGTCGGTGCGCCGGAGCAGGTAGCCCTTGTCTGCGGCTTCGCGGAACAGCGCCGAGCGCTGCGCGATGTACGGGTTGATCCACACCGACACGTGCACGTCGCGCTCGTGCATGCGGGCGATCTGCCCCACCGGATCGTGGAACGCGCGGGCGTCCCACTCGAAGTCGGTCCACTGGTACTCGCGCATCCAGAAGCAGTCGTAGTGGAAGACCGACAGCGGGATGTCGCGCTCGGCCATGCCGTCCACGAACGCGCTCACGGTGTCTTCGTCGTAGCTCGCCGTGAACGAGGTCGTCAGCCACAGCCCGAACGACCACGCCGGCACGCGCGCCGGGCGTCCGGTGAGCTCGGTGTAGCGGCGCAGCACGTCCTTGGGTTCGGGACCGTCGATGACGTAGTAGTCCAGCGACTCCCCGTCGACCGAGAACTGCACGCGCGAGTTGACCTCGCTGCCGATCTCGAACGACACATCGGCCGGGTTGTCGACGAACACGCCGTAGCCGCGGCTGGTGAGGTAGAACGGGACGTTCTTGTACGACTGCTCGCTGGACGTGCCGCCGTCCGCGTTCCACGTGTCGACGGTCTGTCCGTTCTTCACGAACGCGCCGAAGCGCTCGCCCAGGCCGTAGACCCGCTCCCCCGGCTCGATCGTCAGCTGCTGGTGCACCCACGTCGGGTCGCCGCCGCTCGGCCGGATCGCCGTGTGCGGCCGGCCGTTGCCGGTCATGTGCCCGATCGAGCGCGGCAGCGACGTCGTCAGCACGCGGTCGCCGCTCAGGAACTCGACGCGCCACGGCCCCGAGCGGGCGACGCGCACGCGCAGCGACCCCGCCTCGAGCACGCCCCACTCGTCGTCCAGCCGCACGGTGGGGACGAAGCCCTCGGCCGGCCGGACCTCGAAGTCAGGTCCCCGGTGCACCGCTCCGGAGTGGTGCTCGATGCGGACCTTGACGACGCCGGGCGCCGGCGCCGAGAACACGACCGTGAGCATCGGCCGGTTGAGCGTGTCGCCGCGCTCGCGGATCGCCGCGGTCGGCGCGTACACGCTCATGGTCCCGGCGGCCTCGTCGACGCGGATGTCGTCGACCTCGATCGCGTAGAGCGGGCTGAACGAGGGCCTGGTGAGCCAGTAGCCATCGGTGAACTTCACTGTGCGTGCCTTTCGATGAGCACCATGGCGGCGCCGGGTGCCAGGGCGACCTGGCCCTCGACGTCCGCGTCCGACAAGAGATCCCGCCGGAGGCCGGGCACTATCACGTGCCCCGTCGTCCGGCCGTGGTTGAGGAGGAAGAGGGCGTCGCCGCGCTGGACGGCCTCGACGCCGTCGGGCAGCGCGCGGTCCGGGGTCGCGCCGGTGACCCCGGCCGCGTCGAGCGCGTCGTCGAGGACGGCGGCGAGCGCCTCGTCCGACATGACGGCGCCGAGGTACCAGGCCGTGCCCGCGCCGACGCCGTGGCGCGTGATCGCGGGGGCGCCGTCGAGGTGCCCCCCGTCGAAGCGGGCCAGCACGTCGGCGCCGTCGGCGCGCAGGCGCTCCCCCAGCACACCGGCCTCCAGAGCGACGGCGGGGACGCTGGTCCACGCCGCGTCGGCGGTCACCGCCGTCGGCTCGTCGGGGAGTCCCACCCACTCCTCGCCGCTGACCCCGACGAGGTCCCGCAGCAGCACCGGCGACCGGCCCTGCAGGATCTCGGCGTTGCGGTCGGCGACGCCCGAGAACGGGCCGACGACCAGGCTCGCGCCGGCATCGACGGCCGCGGCCAGGGCGGTCGCGGCATCCTGCTCCACGATGTACGAGTGCGGCACCAGCACGACGCGGTACGCCGAGAGGTCGGCGCCCGGCCGCACCAGGTCGACCGCGATGCCCCGCCGCCACAGCGTGCGGTGCCAGCGGCGCACCTGCTCGAGCGTCTCGAGGCGGCTCGTCGGGCGGCCGGGCTCTTCGCCCGCCCACCACGATTCCCAGTCGAACAGGACGCCGACGGATGCCGTCACCCGGGCGCCCGTGACCGGCCGCAGCCGCCGCAGATCGCCCCCGAGCGCGCAGGCCGAGCGGAAGACCTCGGTGTCGGCGCCGGCGTGCGGCAGCAGCGCGGAGTGGAAGCGCTCCGCGCCGGAGCGCGCCTGCCGCCACTGGAAGAAGCAGATCGCGTCGGCCCCCCGGGCGACGGCCTGCAGCGAGTCCAGCCGGAGGCGCGCAGGCGACTTGGGCAGGTTGTGCGGGCGCCAGGAGGTGGCGCTCGGCGCCTGTTCCATGAGCACCCAGGGGCGTCCGCCCCCGAGCGACCGCATGAGGTCCTGGATCAGCGCGATGTCGCTCGACGCGGTGGGCGAGGAGTGGTCGGGGTACTGGTCGTCGGCCACGACGTCGACCTCGTCGGCCCACGACCACAGGTCGGTGAGAGGCTCGAAGCCCATGAAGTTCGTCGCCACCGGCTGCGTCGCCCCCGCGGCGCGGATGGCGTCGCGCTGCTCGGCGAACACCCGCTGCAGCGCGAAGGACGTGTACCGGCGGAAGTCGAGCGACTGGGCCGGGTTGACGAGGTAGGGCATGCGCCGAGGCGGCACGATCTCGTCGAAGTCGCGATAGCGCTGCGCCCACACGAGCGTGCCCCACGCGTCGTTGAGCGCCTCGATGGTGCCGTACTTCTCGCGCAGCCACAGCCGGAACTCGCGCTCGGCCTCCGGGCCGAAGTCGATCTGCCCGAACTCGTTCCCGACGTGCCACATGCGCACGGCGGGGTGGTCGCGGTAGCGCTCGGCGAGGTCGGTCGCGATCGCGAGCGCGTAGTCGCGATAGACGCGGGATGCCGGCGTGAACTGGTTGCGCGAGCCGGCGACGAGCCGCACCCCGTCGCGGTCGACCGGCAGGGTCTCGGGGTGGAGGACGCCCATCCAGGGCGGGGGTGAGGCGGTGGGCGTGGCGAGGTCGACGGCGACACCGTGCGCATGCAGCAGGTCGAGGACCTCGTCGAGCCACGCGAAGTCTCGCTCGCGGGGGCCCGGTTCGAGCCGGGCCCAGCTGAAGACGCCGACCGTCACCAGGTTGACGCCCGCCCTCGCCATGAGCTCCGCGTCCTCGCGCCACACCTCGGGCGACCACTGCTCGGGGTTGTAGTCCCCGCCGAAGCAGACGCCGAGCTCGGCCGTGAGCGGCGCGAGCGCGTCGGGGCGACCCGGGGTCGGAGTGCTGGCCATGGGGCGGGAACCTCTTCGCTGAGTCTCGATCGTCGACAGATTTCTGAGAGCGGTTCCGAGGAGTCCGTCGAACTTTCGAAGCGCTTCAACACGGAGACCATATACTAAGGGTGTGACGATGTCCACGCGCCGCGATGCTGCTGCCCCGCCGGCCCCCTCCGAGGCGCTCCATGCGCTTCGCGCGTCCACTCCGGCGTCGCGCTGGCTCGAGGCGTACCCGGTCGGCAACGGCATCCGCGGGGCCATGTGCGCCGGGCTGTCGGGCGGCGACCGCCTGTGGCTGAACGACATCACCGCGTGGTCCGGTCGCGCCGACGCCGACCCGCTCGAGGGCGTGGCGCTGCGCGGCTCGGGCGCCCTCGACGCCGTGCGCGAAGCCCTCGACGCCGACGATCTCGACGGCGCCGAAGCGCTTCTGCAGCGCATGCAGGCGCCGTGGGTGCAGGCCTACCTGCCGTTGGGCTGGGTGGATGTGGACGTGCGACCGGTCGTCGACAGGGCGCCCCTCGACGACCCCACGGACCGCGGGCGGGACGAGACGCCCCCACCATACGGACGCCGCCTCGACCTGCCGACCGGCATCGCGACGCACGAGTACGCCCGCGACGCAGTGGCGGTGCGCCATCGCACCTGGGCGGACCTAGTGACGGGCGCGATCATGCACGAGATCACCGCCGACGCCCCGGTGCGCGTGAGCGTCCGGGTGGGCTCGCTGCTGCGCGCGAGGTCCGCGCCGCACGGCCACGACGGCACGCTGGCGACGCAGTGGTGGCTTCCCGTGGACGTCGCCCCGGGTCATGAGCAGCCGGACGAGCCCGTCCGCTACGACGAGTCGACGGGCCGCCACGGCGCCGTCGTGGTCCGTCACTTCGGCACCTCCGAGTTCGACCGCGACACCCTCGTCGCCACGCCGGCGCGCACGCACCTGTTCGCGATCGCCACAGCCACCGCACCGTCGATCCCCGGCGACCCCGGCCCCGGCCGCGGCTCCGGCCACGGAGCGGTCGAGCGTGCGGCGGCCCTGGTGGGCGGCATCCCCTCCTCCGACGCGGACGTCCTCCGCACATCTCACGAGTCCGCGCACCGCGCCCTCTACGACCGGTGCGCGCTGGAACTGCCCGGGCTCGACGGCGACGTCGACACCGTCGAGCGCGTGCGGCGCGCGCAGGAGCACGACGACCCCTCGCTCGCGGCGCTCGCCTTCCACTACGGGCGCTACCTGCTGATCGGCTCGTCGCAGCCGGGCGGGCTGCCACTCACGCTGCAGGGGCTGTGGAACGCCCAGCTGCCCGGCCCCTGGTCCAGCGCCTACACGACCAACATCAACCTGCAGATGGCGTACTGGCCCGCCGAGACGACCGGCCTCGCCGAATGCCACGAGCCGCTGCTGCGCTTCACACGGCGGCTGGCCGAGACGACAGGCCCCGTGGTCGCGCGCGAGCTGTACGGCGCCGACGGCTGGGTGGCGCACCACAACTCCGACGCGTGGGCGTTCGCCGCGCCCGTGGGCGCGGGTCACGGCGATCCGGCCTGGGCCAACTGGGCTCTGGGCGGCGTCTGGCTCGCGCTGCACCTGTGGGATCACTACGCGTACGGGCGCGACCCGGCCTACCTGCGCGAGGACGCCTGGCCGGTGCTGGCCTCGACGGCGGCCTTCGCGCTGTCGTGGATCCAGGGCGACGACGAGCACGCGTGGACGAGTCCGTCGACGTCTCCTGAGAACCACTACCTCGACGCGGAAGGCCGCGAGCGCGGCGTCGCCGTCACGGCGACCATGGACGTCGCGCTGCTGCGCGAGCTCGCCGACGTCTGCGGCCGCGCGGCGACCGTCCTCGGCGTCGACGAGCCCTGGGTCGCCGCGCTGGCCGCCCGCACGGCGGCCCTCCCCGACCCCCGCGTCTCACCCCGCGGCGAGCTGCTCGAATGGGATCGCGAGCGCGTCGAGGCCGAGCCGCTGCACCGGCACCTGTCGCACCTCGTCGGGCTGTACCCGTACGCGCAGATCACGCCCGAGGCGACGCCCGGGCTCGCGCGCGCGGCCTCAGAGTCCATCCGGCTGCGCGGTCCCGAGTCGACCGGCTGGGCCCTCGCGTGGCGCGCGGCCATGCAGGCACGGCTCGGCGACGGCGCCGCCGTGCACGAGCACGTGCGGATGGCGCTGCGCCCCGCGGATCCTGTCCCCACGGCCCCTCCACTCGCCGCTGACGCGTCGAGCGGAGCCTCCGGCCGCGTGGGCCCAGCCGGCGGCCAGCGCGGCGGCCTGTACCCGAACCTCTTCAGCGCCCACCCGCCGTTCCAGATCGACGGCAACCTCGGGCTGACCGCGGCGATCGCGGAGGCGCTCGTGCAGTCGTTCGACGACGACCCGGCCGGAGCGGTGCGGGTGCGCGTGCTGCCGGCGCTTCCGCCGCAGTGGCCGGACGGCGCCGTGCGCGGCATCCGGATCCGTGGAGACGTGTCGGTCGACGTGGAATGGGTCGACGGCCGGCTCGTGCGCGCGTGTCTTCGGGCAGGCGCGCGAGCGGCCACAATGAATGTGTACGGGCCGGACGGTCCGATCGGCACCTGCGATCTCGCTCCCGGGACCACCCAGGTGTTCGACCTAGCAGGACGGGGAACCTCATGGTGACGATCGCGGACGTCGCGCAGGCGGCAGGGGTGTCGATCTCGACCGTGTCGTACGTCATGAGCGGCAAGCGCGCCATCTCGCAAGAGACGCGGGACCGCGTCGAGAAGGCCATCGACAGCCTCGGCTTCAGCCCGCACGCGGGCGCGCGGTCGCTGGCCTCACGGTCCACCAACGTCATCGGCCTGCAGGCGCCGCTGCGCACGGGCGTCGACGTCCACGTCGTCATGCAGATCGTCACGGGCGTCGTGACGCAGGCCCGCAAGCACGGCTACGACATCCTGCTGCTCGCCAGCGACGACTCCAAGGCGCTCCAGCGCGCCGCGAAAGGATCGATGGTCGATGCGCTCCTCGTGATGGACGTCGAGTCCGACGACCCCCGCATCGACACGCTGTCGGGCCTCGACCATCCCAGCGTGCTCATCGGCCTGCCAGAGGGCCGGCGCGCGATCCCCTGCGTCGACTTCGACTTCGAGGCCGCCGGCTGGCTGGCCGTCGACCGGCTGGTGGCGCTCGGTCACCGCCGCCTCGCCCTCATCGGCTCGCCGCTGGAGGTCATGGCCCGCCACACCTCGTACGCCGACCGGCTGGCCCGCGGGTTCCTCGCCGCGTGCGAGGCGAGCGGCGTCGTGGGCACGGTGCACGCCTGCCCCAGCACGGCCGAAGCCGTGACGACCGTCGCCGACGTCATGACCGACGACCCCACGATCACGGGGTTCTTCGTGCACAACGAGGGCGCCCTCCCCCACGTCACCGCCACCATCGCGCAGCGCGGCCGGCAGCGCGGCGACGACCTCGCCGTGCTCGCCCTGTGCCCCGAGGACGTCGCGCGCTCGGTGCCGGGACTGGCCGACAGCATCGCGGTCCCCGCCGAGGCGATCGGCGCCGCCGCCACCGACATGATCTGCGAGATCCTGACCAACGGGACCAAGCCGTCGGTGCGCCTGCTGCCGCCCGCCCTGACCGGAAGCACGGCCGCCGCGTAGCACCGTCATGCGCATCGACCCCGAAAGCCGCGCGCTCAGCGGCCTCACGACGTTCCTGACGTTCGTCGCGCTCAACCTGCTGTACCTGCTGCTGTGCGTGCCCATCGTCACGATCGGGGCCGCCACCAGCGCGCTGTACGAGGTCACGATCCGGTACTCCGACGACGAGAGCGGCCACCCGCTGACGGACTTCCTCCCGGCGTTCCGGGCGAACTTCGGCCGCGCGACCCTCGTGATGCTGTGCCTGCTCGCGCCGGCCGCCCTGCTCGGGTTCAACAGCGTGTTCTGGTTCGCGATGCCGTCGATCCTCGGCGGCGTCGCGGGCATCGTCGCCCTGCTCGGCGCGCTCTACCTCTTCGCCGCGTTCCTCTACGGCATGGCGCAGGTGGCGTACTTCCGCGCCGCGGTGCGTCAGACCCTCAAGAACTCGCTGCTGCTGCCGGCCGCCGAGCCGGTGCGCACCCTCGGGGTGCTCCTCATCCCGGTGACCCTCGTGGCCTTCACGATCCTGTTCCCGCCGTTCGGCTTCATCGTGCTCACCGTCGGGTTCTCGGTCGGCGCCTACGCCACGGCGTTCCTCTTCCGCAGCGTCTTCCGCCGTCACGAGTCCTGAGATCCCCTCGGCGTCGGTCCGGGATGCCGGCGGCCGCGCGCGGCCCGCGGTCGCGGCATCCTCTCCCCTCAGAGGACGTCCTCGGATGAGGAGCATCGCCCGAATGCTGAGCCTCGGAGCGCTCCGGCTCCGCAGCCCGGCACAGCACCTCGAATGAGGAGCCTGCGCCGACGCAGCCGCCGGCGCGCGACCGGCTGAGCGCGGTGGCATCCACTCCCGCTCACACGAACGGAGGGCTCGGGATGCCGCATCCCGAGCCCTCCGTGTCAGGCGGGTGTCAGTCGAACGCCTTGGTCACCGCGACGCGGGCGTCGTTCTGCGCCTTCGCGTTGTCCATGTCGAACTCGAGCACCTTGTCGTAGCCGAGGCCTTCCGCCGTCGAGATGAGCTCGTCGCGGAGCGACTCGAACTGGCCCTCGTTCTCGGCGAAGACCATCTGCCACGAGTACTGCTTGATGATCTCCTTGACCTGGTTGCGCAGCGCCTCGATGTCGGACGGGTCGGCCGGAGCCGCGTAGCTGGCACCCGGCGCGACGAGCAGCTCGTCGTTCGTGGTCAGGTACTCCATCGTCGAGGTCGCACCGCCCATCTTGGCCGACCAGTCCTCGGTCAGCGGGTTGGCGATCTTCGCCTGGTACGTCGGCCAGAACGTGTAGCTGTACGGGTAGCCGGTCTCGGGGTCCTCCTGCTTCGGCAGCACCGCGCTGAGGTTGAGCGCAGAGACGCCGTCCTCGTACTTGCCGCCGCCCCACTCCTCGGGCACGGTCGCACCGCCGCCGAGGAACTGCTGGTAGCCGAACTCGGTCAGCTCGGGCTCACCGGCGTCGTTGACGTCCCACGTGAGGCCCTTCGGGCCGGCCGTGCCGCCGGTCTGCGCGCTGCTGGCGTAGGCGCCCTCGGACGAGTACAGCCAGTCGACGAACGCGGCGATGCGCTCGGGGTCCTCGGCCTTCGAGCCGATCGCGAAGACCTGCTTTCCGCCGTACGCCTCGGCACCGTACGAGAAGATGTCCTGGTCGCCCAGCGGCACCATCTCGAAGCCCTTGCCGGCCTGCATGTTGGGGTCGGTGTTGTACGCCGACTGCCCCAGCCACGGCCACCACGAGAACAGCACCTGACCGGCCTGCATCTTCGAGAACAGCGTGTCGTAGTTCTGGGTGGTCGACTCGGGGTCGACGAGGCCCAGCTGGTTGGCGTCGAAGTACAGCTTCAGGTTGCGCATGTACTCGCCGTCGGGGTCGAGGATGCTCTGATAGTCGGAGCCGTCCGCCTTGGCCAGCACGAAGCCGAGCTCGTCGTAGCCGTAGTAGGTCGCCGGCTGCTTCGCCGTGACCATCATGTTGCCGTCCCAGTCCTTGAACAGCGAGAAGCCGTACGTCGGCTGCCCGTTGTCGGCGGCCGGGTGCGCGGTCTGCATCTGCTTCAGGATCGGGAGGAGGTCCTCGAGCGTGCCGACCTCGGGGTAGCCGAGCTCCTTGTAGTAGTCCCACCGCATGTACGCGCCGAACGTGGGGTCCAGTCCCTCCGACGGCTCGGAGGGCTTGATCGTCGACAGCGTCGAGGGGAAGCCGTAGATGCCGTCCTTGCCGTCGTTGAGGTGCTGCACGGCGGTGTCGTAGGTGTCGAGGTTCTTCATCGCGGGGTAGTAGTTCGACGCGTCGGCGACGAGGCCGCCCTCGATGAGCTCGTCGAGCTTCTGGCCCTTGTCGGTGATGATGAGGTCGCCGAGGTCGCCGGCCGAGACGCGCGTGTTGTAGAGCGTGTCGCCGCCGCCCGCCACGTTCGGGGCGATGATGTTCAGCTTCATGTTGAACTTGTCTTTGACGATCTTGGCGAACCAGCCCTGCTGCACGCCCATGTAGTTCGCCAGGCCGTCGAACACGTCGATCGTGATCTCCTTGTCCCACTTGTCGGGGAACTCGTCGATCGCGCCCTGGGCGGCGTTTCCGCCGCCCGCGCTGCACGACGCGAGCGACCCCGCGGCGAGGAGCGCCACGAGCGCCAGGGACACCTTCTTTCGCAGCTTCATTGCTTTCCTTTCTCGGTGGTGCGTGGTCGCTGTCAACCCTTGACGGCGCCCAGCATGATGCCCTTCACGAAGAAGCGCTGGAACAGGGGGTAGATGAAGATGATGGGCAGCACGACCAGCACCGACACGGTCATGCGTATCGACGTCGGCGTCTGCGTGGTCGCCACGCTCGCGATCTGACCGAGGTTGCCCCCGGCGTTCTGCGCGGCCTGCGCGAGGCTCGACGCCTGGTTGATGAACATGTAGAGCAGGTACTGCAGCGTGTACAGGCTCTGGTCGGTGATGTAGATCAGCGTGTCCTGGAAGCTGTTCCACTGCGTCACGGCGCTGAAGATCGCGATGGTCGCGAGGATCGGCGTCATGTTGGGCAGGTACACCTTGAAGAACACCTGCAGGATGTTGGCGCCGTCCATCTCGGCCGCTTCCTGCAGCTCCTTCGGCATCGACTCGACGTACGTCTTCGCGAGGATGACGTTGAAGGGCTGCACCACGAACGGCAGCACGTACACCCAGAAGTTGTTCGTGAGCCCGAGCGTCTTCATCACGATGAACACCGGGATCAGGCCCGCGCTGAAGTACATCGTGATGATGAGGAAGCGGTACCAGAACCTGCGCCCCCACATCCGCGTCTGCGTGAACATGAAGCCGAGGAACCCGGATGCCAGCACCGTCAGGGTCGTGCCGAGCACGGTGCGGCCGACGCTGACCACGGTCGCCATCGGTAGTCCGGGCAGGGCGAACACCTGCGAGTAGTTCGACAGGTGGAACCCGATCGGCCACAGCCGCACGTCGCCGAGCGCCGAGACGTCGTTGGCGCTGACCGAGTTGATGATCAGGTAGTAGAAGGGGTAGGCGCAGATCACCGCGAAGACGGCGAACAGCAGGTAGTTCGCGCCGCGGAACACGTGGTCGCCCGCGGAGGCGCGGTAGCGGGCCGAGGTGTCGCCGCGCTTGACGGTCGTGAGGGTCTTCGTCATCGTCATGGCGGGCTCCTCAGACGATCGATTCGCCGCGGACGCGCTTGGAGACCGCGTTGACGGTGAGCAGGAGGGCGACCGAGATGATGCTCTTGAGCATGCCGATCGCGGTGGCCATCGACAGGCTGTTGCCGGTCATGCCGATGTTGTAGACGTACAGGTCGAGCACCTGGATCCACTGTTTGTTGAAGGCGTTCTGGAACACGTAGTACTGCTCCATGCCGTTGTTGAGGATGTTGGCGATCGACAGCAGGAGGAGCACGAGGTACGTGGGCATCAGCTGCGGCAGGGTGATGTGCCGCATGAGCTGGAATCGGCCCGCGCCGTCGATGCGGGCGGACTCGTAGAGCGACTGGTCGATGCCCGCGATCGCGGCGAGGTAGATGATCGCGCCCCAGCCGAGGCCCTTCCAGATGCTCCAGAGCGTCATGGTGATCCACACGTTCTGGTCGGTGTCGAGGAACTTCACCGGCGTCGTGATGAGGCCGGAGTCCATGAGGACGTCGTTGACGAGTCCCGAGCTGGAGAACAGCGAGAACGCGATCATGTAGACGAGCACCCACGAGATGAAGTTCGGGAGCGACGTGAGGGTCTGCACCGAGTTGCGGAACCACGGCGCCTTGATCTCGTTGAGGAAGATCGCGAAGAAGAGCGGGAGGATCGACGTCGCGATGCCGAGGAAGCTGATCGCGAGGGTGTTCAGCAGCACCTGCCCGATCTGCGCCATCTGCGTCGGCGAGCTCACCAGCATCTGGAACCACTGCAGGCCGACGAACTCACTGCCCTCGAGACCGAGGGCGGGCTTGTAGTCGTACAGGGAGTACACCCAGCCGTACAGCGGCAGGTACGAGAACAGGAACGCGAGGACGAGGAACGGGAGGATCCAGAGGAACAGCGTGAAGGAGGTCCGGCTGCCGGCCGGGCGCAGGCGCCGGCCGCGCCGCCTGCGCGAGTTCTTCTCGAGCCCCCGGACCGTCGCCGCCTGGATGACGGTCTGGGCCTGCGCCTGCGTGGTCATCGGACCGCGCCCTCGGCTGCGGCGCCCCGGAGGGACGCCGCCGGGTGAGCATGACGTCGTTCCATGTCACTCCTTCGTGTACGTGGGTGCCGCTCGCATCGGTGCCTGCAGAGGCTGAGCGGATTCCGAGTTTCAAGTCGAACCGCTTCGATGTCGAACCGCTTCGATTGAAGATTAGGCGCGACCGTGGATTTCGTCAAATGCTTTCTCGTAACGCCGCGATAACGATGGGAGCGCTCTCCGCCAGCCCGGAGCGGAACGGAAAGCGCATACCATGTCGTCATGAAGCGCATCGGCATCCGAGACGTCGCCGAGCGCGCCGGGGTGTCGATCAGCACCGTCTCGAACGCGCTCAACCGGCCGTATCTCGTCAGCGACCGGCTGGTCGTCCGCGTGCGCTCGGCGGCCGACCAGCTCGGCTACGTGCCCCTCCAGGCGGCGCAGCAGCTGCGGGCCGGCAGGTCGGGGCTGCTGGGCATGACCGTCATCAACATCGCCAACCCGTTCTTCGCCGACATGGTCGCCGGCGCCGAGGACGCCGCGTCGGGGGCCGGCCTGCGGATCCTGGTCGGAAACTCCAGCGACGACATCGCCAAGGAGCGCGATCACCTCGAGCTCTTCGAGCGCGTGCAGGTCGAAGGCGCGCTGGTGAGCCCGTTCGGCCCCCTCGAACCCTGGCTGCAGCGACTGCGAGGGCGCGGCATCCCGGTGGTCCTCGTCGACGCCGTCGATGACGGCGGGGAGCTGCCGTCGGTGTCGTTCGACGACGTGGCCGGGGGCCGCCTCGCCGCCGAGCACCTGCTCGCCGCCGGGCGCCGCCGCCTGGCGTTCGTGGGCGCGCGCGAAGAGGTGCGGCAGGTTCGCGAGCGGCTGCACGGTGCACAGCTGGCCGTCGCCGCACACCCCGGCGCGACGCTCGAGCCCATCTGGACCCACCGCACGACCTCCGAGCTCGGCCTCGCGTTCGGCGCGCAGCTGGCGGCCCGCTCGCCCGCCGGCCGTCCCGATGGCGTCATCGCATCGAACGACCATCTCGCGATCGGCCTCGTCCACGGCCTCATCTCGCGCGGCGTGCGCGTGCCCGAGGACGTCGCGGTCGTCGGCTACGACGACATCGAGTTCGCCGCGATCGCCGGCGTGCCGCTGACGTCGGTGCGCCAGCCTGCCCGCGAGATGGGCCGCACCGCCGCCGAGATCCTGCTCGCGCGCATCGCGGGGACGGCGGGGCCCGACCTCGGCAACGTGGTCTACCAGCCCGAGCTGGTGGTCCGCGCCTCGACCGGCGGCTGACCTCGCGACGGGCATCCGCTCAGCTGACCAGCTGCGAGCCCCGGGCGGGCTGGTCGCCGTCGCGCCGCTCGATCGCGCGCAGCGACCGCCCGGCGAACGCCGCGATGCGGCGCGCTCCCTCTTCGCGGAAGTGCGTGTCGTCGGCGAGCCCGTCGGGCCAGACCGGATGCTCGCCGGGAGGGAAGTGCGACAGCAGAGACCGGGATGCCTCGTCCCCGAGGTCCTCGTAGAGCCACGTCGTGAACACCGTGAGGTCGATGAGCGGCGCGTCCAGCTCGTGCGCCAGGTCGCGGACCGCGTTGGGGTAGTCGCCGTGAGTGGGCGTGATCCGCTCGCCGTCGAACCACCGGCGCTCGACCGACGTGCACAGCACGACGGACGCGCCGCGGTCCGCGGCATCCCGCACCATCCCGCGGAGGCGGTCGGTGTACCCGCCGCGCGCGTCGAGCTCGGGGAGCTTCTGGTCGTTGTGGCCGAACTGGATGACGACGGTGTCGCCGGGCTCCACGCCATCGAGCAGGCGTGCCCATGAGCCGTCGGCGAGGAAGGACTCGGTCGTCGCCCCGCCGTAGGCGAGATTGCGCACCCGGGCCTCGACGACGGGCTCGAGGTAGGAGCCCCACCCGGTCATGGGGAGCTCTTCGGGCTTGGCGGGCGCGACCGTCGAGTCGCCGGCGAGGTGATACATCATCGTGGGGCCTTTCCGCGCCGCGAGGCAGCTACGTCGATACCATTGCATCATGTCGCAGAAAGCGTTTACCGGCGCCATCCGCGTCATCGGGATCGCCCAGAGCCCCCGCCCCGGCCGCTCGGTGCTGAAGCTGCTCGCCCGGCGCCCGGGCCGCATGATCCTCGCCGTGCTCGCGTTCGCGTGCAAAGAGATCCCGCTGTGGTTCCTGCCGGTCGTGACCGCGAAGATCATCGACCTCGTCGCCACCGGCGGCGAGGTGTCGACCGTGCTCATCTGGTTCGGTGTCGCGGCCGTGCTGCTGGTCCAGAACTACCCGATGCACATGGTGTACATCCGCAACTTCATGCGGGTCGTGCGCGACACCGGGGCCGACCTGCGCAACGCGCTCGCGGCGCGGCTGCAGAGCCTGTCGATCGGCTACCACACGCGTGTCAGCTCCTCGATCGTGCAGACGAAGGTGGTGCGCGACGTCGAGAACGTCGAGCTCATGCTGCAGCAGGTGACCCACCCGCTGCTGTCGTCGACCATGGTGCTCGTCGGCGCCATCGTGATGACGGCGATCGCGGTGCCGCAGTTCCTGCCGGTGTACGCGCTGGCGGTGCCGGTCGCGCTCATCCTGCGCAGCAGCCTCAGCCGTCGCTCGCGAGCCCGCAACGAGGTCTTCCGGCGCGAGGTCGAGGGGTTCGCCGCCCGCGTGGGCGAGATGGCGTCGCTCATCCCGGTGACCCGCGCCCACGGGCTGGAGAGCACCGCGGTGTCGCGTGTGCAGGCGGGCGCCGATGGTGTACGCCGCGCGGGCTACGAGCTCGACCTGCTCAACGGGCACGTCGCCTCGATCTCGTGGGTCGCGATGCAGCTGCTGGGACTCGGCTGCCTCGTGCTGGCCGCGGTCTTCGCGCTCACCGGCATCCTCCCGATCACTCCGGGCGAGGTGGTGCTGCTGTCCTCGTATTTCACGCTGCTCACACAGGGCCTCACCCAGCTGCTCATGCTGATCCCCGTGGGCGCGCGCGGCCTGGAGTCGATGCGCTCCATCTCGGAGGTGCTGCAGGAGCCCGACCTCGAGCAGAACGAGGGCAAGCGGTCGGTGGGCCACGTCGGCGGTCATGTCGAGCTGCAGCACGTGACGCACCGCTACGCCGGCGCCGACCGGGATGCCGTGCACGACGTGTCGCTCGACATCGAGCCGGGCGAGACGGTGGCCTTCGTCGGGTCGTCCGGCTCGGGCAAGTCGACGATGCTCAACCTCGTGCTGGGGTTCGTGCGGCCGACGGCGGGCCGCATCGTGCTGGACGGGCAGGACATGCAGGACCTGGACCTGCGCACCGTTCGCAGGTCGGTGTCGGTGGTGCCGCAGGAGTCGGTGCTGTTCGAGGGCACGATCCGCGAGAACATCGCGTACGGCCTCGACGACGTATCGGACGAGCGCCTGCGCGACGCGCTGCGCGACGCGAACGCGGCGGAGTTCGTCGACACGCTCCCGGACGGCTGGGACACCGTGGTCGGCGAGCGCGGCGCACGCCTGTCGGGCGGCCAGCGCCAGCGCCTCGCGATCGCGCGGGCGCTCGTGCGCGACCCGCGCATCCTGCTGCTCGACGAGGCGACCTCGGCCCTGGACCCCGAGTCCGAGGAGCTCGTGAAAGAAGCGCTGAACCGCCTCATGAAGGGCCGCACGACCCTCGTCGTGGCACACCGCCTGTCGACGATCCGCCAGGCCGATCGCATCGTCGTCCTGGAGCACGGCGAGGTCGTCGAGATCGGCGCCCACGACGCCCTCCTCGCTGCGGCGGGCCGCTACGCCCACCTCCACGCGACGCAGGCCGGGCTGCCCCACTGACCGCGGCCGCCGGCATCCCCTCCCCCCTCCTTCCGCGAGGGGCCATCTGCCGGACGAAAGTGCGGCCTACGCCCGACCCCTCGTCCACCAGGCGGCCCCTCGCGGAGTGAGGAGCGCGGGGTGGGATAGCGCTTTCCGTCGCCAGCGCCTACCCTGGGAGAAGTGGATGCCGGGCGCCCGGCATCCACTCTCCACACCCCGACCCGCACAGGGAGCACCCGTGACCGACACCCTCCGCTGCGCCATCGTCGGCACCGGCGCGATCGCCCGGCTGCACGCGGAGGCGGTCGCCGCGTACCCGCACGCCGAGCTCGTGGCGGCGACCGACCTGTCGCGCGCCTCCGCCGACGCGTTCGCCGAACGCCATGGCGTGCCCGCCGTCTACGACGACCTCGACGCCCTGCTGGCCGCCGAGCACCCCGACGTCGTGCTCATCTGCACTCCGCCCGGCGCACATCCCGTCCAGACGCTGGCCGCCTTCGCCGCCGGCGCCCATGTCATCGTCGAGAAGCCGCCGGCGCCGTCGCTGGACGAGCTGCAGCAGATGACCGAGGCCGCCGCGGCGGCGGGGCGCGAGCTCGCCGTCGTGTTCCAGCAGCGCACCGGCACCGCCGCGGCGCACGTCAAGCACCTGCTCGACGCGGGGGCGCTCGGGCGGCCGCTCGTCGCCCAGTGCCAGACCCTCTGGTACCGCGGCGCGGACTACTTCGCCGTGCCGTGGCGCGGCAAGTGGGAGACCGAGGGCGGCGGCACGACCCTCGGGCACGCGATCCACCAGATCGACCTGCTGGCATACCTGCTCGGCGACTGGACGCGCGTCGAGGGACGCCTCTGGCGCCTCGACCGCGAGACCCAGACCGAGGACGTGTCGACCGCCACGATCGTGTTCGAGGGCGGGGTCGTGGCGCAGATGGTGTCGAGCACGCTGTCGCCGCGCGAGGTCAGCACCGTGCGCATCGACACCGAGAAGGCCACCATCACCGTCGACCACCTGTACGGGCACGGCCACAAGAACTGGCGGATCACGCCCGCGGCGCACGTCGATCCGGCCGAGGCCGCGTCGTGGGCGCTGCCCGAGACCGAGGAGCCCAGCGGGCACGAGCCGCTGCTGCGAGAGGTGTTCGACGCGCTGCGCAGCGGATCGCCGCTGCCGCCGGTGGCGGACTCCCCCGCCCGGTCGATCGGGATCGTCGCGGCGGTCTACGCCTCGGCCGACGCCGACGGCGCGGTCGTCACACCGGCCGACCTCGCGGTGCACCCGACGCACCGCACGAGCTTCGCGAGCACCGTCATCGACCTGCGACCCGGCCGATGAGCCCGGTCGCCACGGGCATCGACCCGGACGCCCCGGCGCCGCGCGAGCTCTACCGCGACCCCGTGTACGACGGCGCCACCGACCCCACGGTCGTGGAATCGCCGGACGGGTGGTTCCTCTTCTACACGCAGCGCCGGGCGACCCATCCCGACCCCGGTCCGGGCGTCGCGTGGGTTCACGGCTCGCGCATCGGCGTCGCGCGCAGCGACGACGGCCTGCGGTGGACCTACGCCGGCACGCTCGAACCGGAGACCGGCGGCCTCATGCTGCGGCCCGGCCCGCCTCCCGCGGAGGTGGATGAGACCCACTGGGCGCCCGAGGTGATCCACGACGGCATCCGGTGGCGCATGTACCTCACCGAGATCGACGGCGTGCCGACGCAGTGGCCGGGCCATCAGCGACGCATCGTCGAGTACGCGTCGGACGACCTGCGCACCTGGACGCGGCGCGGACCGCTGACGCTCGCGAGCGACCGCGTGATCGACGCCGCCGTGGCACGCTGCCCCGACGGACGCTGGCGGGTCTGGTACAAGGACGAGGCGGCCGACTCGACGACCGCCGTCGCCGTCTCGGACGACCTCGACACCTGGCACGCGGAGGGCACGGCGATCGGCGGGCGCCCGCACGAGGGTCCGTTCGCGTTCGAGCTCGGCGGTCACTGGTGGCTGCTCACCGACGAGTGGCGCGGCATGGCCGTTCACCGCAGCAGCGACGCCGTCTCGTGGCAGCGCCAGGGAGGGACGGATGCCGTCATCCTCGGCGAGGGCGGCGACCCCGCCGGCGGCATCCAGATCGGACGCCACGGGTCGGTCGTCGTGACCGGCGACGAGGCGCGGCTGTACTACTTCACGCACCCGTGGTGGGACGGCAGCGAGCTCGCCGACGCCGACGAGCGCACCCACCGCCGCAGCGCCGTCCATGTCGCACGCCTGCACGTGGTGGACGGCGAACTCACCGCGCAGCGCTGAGGACCCCGTCCTCCGCCCTCACGACCTGCGGCAGACTGGGACCGGGCACAGTCGTGCCGGCATCCCGTTACTGAATCGTTCTAATTTCTCATGCTCACATCTTGCGAAACGTTTTTGGACGGGGTACCGTTGCGGGCAAGCGCTTTCCAGCATCGCTGACCCGCACCGAGGGATGCGCCCACCCCGCACACACAGACAACGGAACGTCTGCGCGGATAGACGGACACAGACGTTCAAGAGAGGACAAGGATGTTCAGCAAGAAGCGTGCATTCACCGCCGCCGCGGTCGCGGCAGGCGCCGCGCTGGTTCTGGCCGGCTGCGCCGGAGGCAGCGGTGGCGACAGCCCCGACGCGAACCCCACCCTGGACCCCGACGAGAAGGTCACCCTGAACATGTCGTTCTGGGGCAACGACGTCCGTGCCGACCTGTACAACCAGGTCATCGACGCGTTCGAGGAGCAGTACCCGAACATCACGGTCAACACCTCGTTCCTGGACTTCCCCTCGTACTGGGAGAAGCGCCAGACCGAGGCTGCCGGCGGCGGCCTGCCCGACGTCATGCAGTTCGACTACTCGTACCTGCGCCAGTACTCCGAGAACGGGCTGCTGCTCGACCTCAACCCGTACCTCGGCAACATCATCGAGACCGACCCGCTGCCCGAGAACATCCTCAGCATCGGCGTCGTGAACGACCAGACGACGGCGATCCCGACCTCGACCAACGCGTGGGGCCTGTTCTCCAACCCGAAGCTCCTCGAGAGCGTCGGCGTGGAGGACTTCGCCGGCGGCAGCTGGGAGGACTACACCGACTGGATGAGCGAGGTCACCGATGCCGGTGCCGGCTCCATCTACGGCGGCACGGACTTCACCGGGCGCATCCAGAACTTCGAGGTCCAGCAGCGCGCGAAGGGCGAGGACCTGTTCACCGAGGACGGCGAGCCGAACTTCACCGAGAAGGACCTCAAGGCGTTCTGGGAGCAGGGCGACGCGATCCGCGACGGCATCGGCATCCCCCAGCAGACGCTGGAAGAGATCAAGCCGCTCTCGGGCTTCGACGCCGGCAAGACGGCGTCCGAGCTGACGTGGGACAACTTCGGCGCCGGATACCTGGCGAACCTCGGCGAGGGCTACACCGAGCTGAACCTCACCGCCCCGCCGGTCACCAAGGAAGGCGCGAAGGACCTCTACCTGAAGCCCTCGATGCTCGAGGCCGTCTCGGCCAAGACCAAGCACCCCGAGGCTGCCGCGACGCTGGTGAACTTCCTCATCAACTCGCCCGAGTCCGGTGAGATCTTCGGCACCAACCGCGGCCTCCCGGCCTCCGAGACGGCGCTGGAGGCAGCGAACCTCGACCCGATCGCCCAGCAGATCAAGGACTACGAGGCCTCGATCACGGACCGCCTGGGCGACGCCCCGCCCGTCCCGATCAACGGCTACGGCACGCTCGAGCAGAAGTTCCTCGAGATCGGCCAGGAGCTCGGCTACGGCACCCTCACGATCGATGACGCCGTCTCGCAGTTCTTCTCCGAGATGGACCAGGTCGTCAACCAGTGACACCCTTGCCGCGGGGCCGGTACGCACCGGCCCCGCGGCACCCGACCCACCCGAACTGACGCAGCCGTCAGTCACAGAAAGGAGCCGAGGTGAGCACGACAGCGACGAGAGTCATCGTCACCGATCGCCCCGCCAAGCGCTCGTTGCGGCGCACCGTCCGCCCCGAGAACACCTTCCAGCGTCCCGGGCAGCGTTCGCGCTCGCGTCGCGAGACCGTGGCGGGCTACGCGTTCCTCAGCCCGTGGCTGATCGGCTTCTTCGGCCTGACCGCCATCCCGATGGTGTACTCGCTGTACCTGTCGTTCACGCGGTACAACATCTTCCAGCCGCCGAAGTGGATCGGGCTGGACAACTACATCCGGATGTTCACCGATGACCCGGTGTTCATCCAGTCGGCGCAGATCACGCTCGTGTACGTGTTCATCGGCACCCCGATCACGATGGCCGCGGCCCTCGCCGTGGCGATGCTGCTGAACTTCCGCGACCAGGGCGCCGGCTTCTTCCGCTCGGCGTTCTACGCGCCCTCGCTCATCGGCGGTTCGGTGTCGGTCGCCATCGTGTGGCGCGCCATGTTCTCGACCGACGGGCCGGTCGACAACTCGCTGTCGTTCTTCGGCATCGACATCGGCGGCTGGATCGGCAACCCGGCGATGATCCTGCCGATGATGATCCTCCTGCACGTGTGGCAGTTCGGCTCGACCATGGTCATCTTCCTCGCCGGCCTCAAGCAGATCCCCAAGGAGCTGTACGAGGCGGCCGAGATGGACGGGGCGGGCGCCTGGCGGCGCTTCCGTGCCGTCACGATCCCGATGCTCTCGCCGGTGATCTTCTTCAACCTGCTGCTGGGCCTCATCGGCGCCTTCCAGGTGTTCACCTCGGCGTACATCATCTCCAACGGCACCGGCGGCCCCGCGGGCATGACCAACTTCATCACGGTCTACCTCTACAAGCGCGGCTTCTCCGACGGGCAGATGGGCTATGCGGCCGCGATCGCGTGGGTCCTCCTCATCGTGGTCGCCATCATCGCCTTCATCCTTTTCCGCACCCAGAAATCGTGGGTTCACTACGCAGGAGACGACCGATGACCTCCGCATCCTTCACCGACGGCACGATGGAGACCATCGAGCAGGAGATGATGCCGGCGACGCCGTCCGCGCCCCGGCGCCGCGTGAAGCGCAAGACGTGGCAGACGGTCATCTGGCTGGTCGTCCTGCTCGCCATCACGGCGGTCGTGCTCTATCCGCTCGTGTGGCTGTTCCTGTCGACGTTCAAGCCGAACTCCGAGTTCGGGCAGAACACCGGCCTGCTGCCCGAGAACTGGTACTTCGGCAACTACGCCAAGGTGATGGAGGGCATCGCCGGCGTGCCGATGTGGCGGTTCTTCCTGAACTCGCTGATCCTGTCGGTGGCCGCCGTCGTCGGCACGCTGCTGTCGTCGGCCCTCGCCGCGTACGCGTTCGCCCGGGTGCAGTTCAAGGGCCTCGGGATCTTCTTCGCCGCGATGATCGGCACGCTGCTGCTGCCGTTCCACGTCGTGATCATCCCGCAGTACATCATCTTCAACCAGCTCGGCTGGGTCGACACGTACATCCCGCTGATCCTGCCCAAGTTCCTCGCCACCGGCGCGTTCTTCGTGTTCCTGCTGGTCCAGTTCATGCGGCAGATGCCGCGCGACATGGACGAGGCCGCGCGCATCGACGGTGCCGGCCACTTCCGGATCTTCTGGTCGATCATCCTGCCGCTGATCAAGCCCGCGCTGATCACGTGCGCGATCTTCGCGTTCATCTGGGAGTGGAACGACTTCCTCGGACCCCTGCTGTACCTCACGAGCCCCGAGAACTACCCGCTGCCGATCGCGCTGCGCCTGTACAACGACGCGTCCTCGGGCGGTGCCGACTACGGCGCCACCGTCACGGCGTCCTTCGTCGCCCTCGTCCCGGTGCTGCTGTTCTTCATCGTGTTCCAGCGGTTCCTCGTCGACGGCGTCGCCACGCAGGGCCTGAAGGGCTGAGGCAGCCATGGACCGCCGTCACCTGCGCGCCGCACGCCGAGCCGACGCCTCGGGAAGCGGGCCGACGCTCGAAGAGCGTGAGCCCGCCCGCTACCCGGGCGCGAAGGGCGCGTTCGCGCTGTTCGGCGAGGTGCTGCTGACCGGTCTGCTGATCACCGTCGGCGGTCTGCTGGTCCTGACGCTGCCGGCGGCGCTGGCCGCCGGCATCCGTCACCTGCGCCGGTACGTGAACGCCGAGCAGTCTCACACGCGCGCGTTCTGGGCCGACTGGCGCAAGGCGCTGCCGGGCGGACTGGTCGTCGGCGTCGCGGCCGTGGTCATCGCGGTCGTGCTGGCGCTCGACATCGTGCTCGCCGGCAGCGGCGCACTGCCCGGCGGGCCGATCATCGGGATCGTCGGCTGGGCGGGGCTCGCCGTCGGCGCCGTGGCGCTGCTGGCAGCGGCCGGCGCGTGGACGCCGGAGGCCGGCTGGCGTCCGGCGGTCCGCGGCATCCCGTCGGTCATCGCGGGCGATCCGCTGGGCGCCGTGTACTTCGCGGTCGCGGCCGTGCTCACGGGCGTCGTCACGTGGATGCTGGCGCCGCTCATCATCGCCGGCCTCGGCTGCTCGGCGCTCGCGGTCGTCGCCATCCCGGCTCGCCGCACCCGCCGCTGACGCGGCATCCCTCCCCCGTTCTCCGCCTTCCGAATCCATCGAAGGAGCTGCTCGACGTGCTGTACGGCGCCGATTACAACCCCGACCAGTGGCCCGAGGAGGTGTGGGACGAGGACGTCCGCCTCATGCAGGAGGCCGGCGTCAACATCGTGAGCCTCGGCATCTTCGCGTGGTCGCGCATCCAGCCCGCCGAGGACACGTGGGACTTCGAGTGGCTCGACACGGTGATCGGCAAGCTGCACGCGGGCGGCATCGCGGTGAACCTCGCGACGGCGACCGCGTCTCCGCCGCCGTGGGTGAGCGCGACGTATCCCGAGACGCTGCCGGCCGACGAGTCGGGCGCATCGTACTGGCCGGGCAGCCGCCAGCACTTCGCGCCGTCCTCGCCGACCTACCGGCGCCTGGCCGGCGAGCTGGTGCGGCGCCTGGCCGAGCGCTACGCCCACCATCCCGCCGTGGTGATGTGGCACGTCGGGAACGAGTTCGGCTGCCACCTGTGGATGGACTTCTCCGACGCCGCCCGCGACGCGTACCGCGGGTGGCTGGAGGGTCGCTATGCGACGATCGACGCCCTCAACGACGCGTGGGGCACGAGCTTCTGGTCGCAGCGCTACGGCGCGTTCGACGAGATCTTCCCGCCGCGCCTCGCCCCCTACAGCCACAACCCGTCGTCGATGCTCGACTGGCGCCGCTTCACGAGCGACATGCTGCTGGAGTGCTACCTCATGGAGCGGGCGATCCTGCTCGAGGCCGGCGCCTCGCAGCCGATCACGACGAACTTCATGGGGCCGTTCAAGCCCGCGGACTACCGCCGGTGGGCGCCGTTCATGGACGTGATCGCCGACGACTGCTACCCCGATCCGGCGAACCCGCACCGGGTGAGGGATGCCGCGTTCCAGCGCGACCTCATCCGCTCACTGAAGCCGGACACGCCGTGGCTGCTGTGGGAGCAGGCCACCGATGCGGTCAACTGGCGTCCCGCGAACCCCGGCAAGCGCCCCGGGGCGCTCATGGCCGAGACGGCGCAGTCCGTGGCGCGCGGCGCCGACGGGATCATGTTCTTCCAGTGGCGGCAGTCGCGCGCCGGCAGCGAGAAGTTCCACTCCGCGATGCTTCCCCACGCCGGCACAGAGACCCGCACGTGGGACGCCGTCACCGAGCTGGGCGCGCGCCTGAAGGCGCTGCCGGCCCTCCCCGCGCCCGGGCGGGACGCGCACGTCGGGCTCGTGTTCGACTGGGAGAACTGGTGGGCGGTCGAAGAGCGCGACCACCCCACCGAGATCGACTACCTCGCCCTCGTGCTGGACTGGTACGGCGCGTTCCACGAGCGGGGCATCCAGGTCGACGTCATCGCCCCCGAAGAGGCGGGCCTCGGCTACGACGTCGTCGTGGCGCCCACGCTGTACCTGCTGCGCGACGAGGGCGCCACGGCGCTCACCGCGTTCGTCCGGGGCGGCGGCACGCTGCTCACCGGGCCTTTCACCGACATCGTCGACGGACACGACCAGTTCCGCGACGGCGGGTTCCTCACCCAGCTCGCAGACGTGCTCGGGCTGCGGTTCGAGGACTTCGGCGCGCTGGCCGGGACGTCCGCCGGCGCCAGCGGAGTCGGCGCGCTCAACGGACAGGCCGTGCAGGCCGCCCGGGCCGCCGCGGCGGCCGGCACGGCGGAGTTCGCCCTCGACGGCGTCGCCCACCTCGGCCGCCTGGTCGCCGAGTCCGTGCACGCGACCAGCGCGACCGTCGTCTCGGCGTTTCGCACCGGCGCGCGAGCCGGGTCCCCCGCGCTCACGCGCCACGCCTTCGGCGACGGAGAGGCCTGGTACGTCGCGACGCAGCCCGCAGGCACCGGACTCGGTGCCGTCGTCGACGCGGTGGTGGCGGCATCCGGCGTCCGCCCGGTGGTCGCAGGGCTGCCCGCCGGCGTCGAGGCCGCGCGCCGCGGCGACCTCGTCACGCTCATCAACCACGGCGACGCCCGCGTCGAGATCGCGATCGACGGGACGGATGCCGAGACCGGCGTCGACACAGCGCTCGTCGTCCTCGAACCCCAGGGCGTCGCGTTCGTGATGTCGCCCGAACGGGCCGAGGCATCGGCCGCCCCCGCCGACGCGACGCGCCGCACGGCCGTCGCCCCCTGAACTCTTCCCCCACCACCGAGACCGGAGACATCCATGCCGTCACGCCGCACCCTGCTCGCCGTCAGCGCCCTGACCGCGAGCGCCGCCCTCGTCCTCGCCGGCTGCGCCGGCTCGGGCGACGCCGCCGACACCGGGAAGCCCTTCGACCCCGACGAGAAGGTCACCATCGACTTCGCGTTCTGGGGGAATGACGACCGCGCCTCGCGGTACAACGACCTCATCGCGGCGTTCAACGAGGAGTACCCGAACATCACGGTGAACCCGTCGTTCAGCGATTACCCGAGCTTCTGGGAGAAGCGCCAGACCGAGGCGGCCGGCGGCAACCTGCCCGACGTGTTCCAGTTCTCCGACAGCTACCTGCGCCAGTACGCCCAGTCCAGCAACCTGCTCGACCTCGACACGGTGTCGGACTACATCGACACCACGACCTTCGAGGACTCGCTCCTGGGCACCGGCGCGCTCGACGGCGTGCAGTACTCGCTCCCGACCGGCTACAGCCTGTGGGCGAACTTCGTCAACGACGATCTGCTGGCTGCCTCCGGCATCGACGCCCCCGAGGGCGGCACGAGCGCCGCCGACTTCGACGACTGGATGGCGTCGGTCACCGACGCGACCGGAGGCAACCCCTACGGCGGCACCGACTACACGCAGCGCATCCAGAGCTTCGAGCTCGTGCTGCGCGCGAACGGCGAGAACCTGTACACCGGCGACGGCGAGCTCGGCTTCACCGAGGACGAGCTGCGCGACTTCTGGGAGTCCGGCGACGGCATCCGCGACGGCGTCGTGATCCCCCAGCAGAAGCTCGAGGAGCTCTCGCCCAAGTCCGGGTTCGGCGCCGGCGCCACCGCGAGCGAGATGAGCTGGAGCAACTTCCTCGGCGGCTACCTCGCCGACTCCGGCGCCTCGTCGATCTCGATGATCGCGCCGCCGATCGCCAAGAAGGGCGCCAAGGACCTCTACCGCCAGGCGGGCCTGCAGGTCGCGATCTCGGCGAACACCGAGCACCCCGAGGCGTCCGCGCTGTTCCTGGACTTCGTCGTCAACAGCGCCGAAGCCGGCGAGATCTTCGGCACCACGCTCGGCTATCCGGCGTCGTCGTCGAAGCTCGCGGGCACCACGCTCGAGGGCGTCGACAAGCAGGTCGCCGACTACATCGACTCGCAGGCCGACCGCATCGGCGACGCGCCGCCCGTCCCCGTCGCCGGGTACGGCTCGCTCGAGCAGAAGTTCTGGGACCTCGGCAAGGAGCTGGGACTCGGTACGCTCACCGTGGACGACGCTGTGTCGCAGTTCTTCTCCGAAGCCGACAGCGTGCTCGGCTGAGGTTCTCCCATGGATGCCGCCGCATGGACACGTGCGGCGGCATCCATTCTCCGATTCGACGAGGAATCCCCGTGGACATCGCCACCCCCGCGCCCGGAACGGGCGCCGTCGCCCCTCGCGCCCGGCTCCGCTCGGACGCCCCGCAGCAGTCGCTCGACGGGCGCTGGCGGTTCCGCGTCTCACCGTCGCTGCGCAGCGCGCCGGCGCACTGGCGCACCGAGGACGCCGAGGGCTGGGGCGAGGTCGAGGTGCCGGGCCACTGGAACCTGCAGGGGTACGGATCGCCCGCCTACTCGAACGTGCAGATGCCGTTCCCGCTCGATCCGCCGTACCCGCCGGACGCGAACCCGATCGGCGACCACCGGTTCGAGTTCGTGCCGTCCGACGGCGTGCTCGCCCACCGTCGCCGACTGCTGCGGTTCGACGGCATCGAGTCCGCCGCCGAGGTCTGGCTCAACGACACGCTGCTGGGCACGACGCGCGGCAGCCGGCTGACGCACGAGTTCGACGTCTCGGCGGTGCTCACGGCGGGTGTGAACCGCCTCGCGGTGCGGGTCGCCCAGTTCAGCGACGCCACCTACGTCGAGAACCAGGACATGTGGTGGCTCCCTGGGGTGTTCCGCAGCGTCACGCTGCTCGCGCGCCCTGACGGCGGGATCGACGACGTCTTCGTGCGCGCCGACTACGACCCGGCGACCGGCGCCGGTCTGCTCGAGGCGGCTGTCGAGGTCGACGGCGACCGTCCCGCCCGCATCGTGATCCCCGAGCTCGGCGTCGATGCCGCCGCCGGCACCGCGCTGCGCCTCGACGGCATCGAGCCGTGGAGCGCCGAGCGCCCACGCCTGTACGACGTCGAGGTGCGCACCGCCGCCGAGACCGTACGTCTGCGCGTCGGCTTCCGTCGCGTCGAGGTCGTCGATGCGCAGCTGCTCGTCAACGGCGCGCCGATCATGTTCCGCGGCGTCAACCGCCACGAGCACCACCCCGAGCGCGGGCGCGTCTTCGACGCCGAGGTCGTCCGCGAAGAGCTGCTGCTCATGAAGCGCCACCACATCAACGCGATCCGCACGTCGCACTACCCGCCCCACCCCGACGTCCTCGACCTGTTCGACGAGCTCGGCTTCTGGGTCATCCTGGAGTGCGACCTCGAGGCGCACGGCTTCGACCGCGTCGGATGGCGCGGCGTGCCCAGCGACGAACCGGCCTGGCGCGAGGCGTATCTCGACCGCATGCGACGCACCGTCCACCGCGACAAGAACCACGCCGCCGTCATCCTGTGGTCGCTCGGCAACGAGTCGTACCGCGGCGCGAACCTCGAGGCGATGGCCCGCTGGACCAAGCAGTTCGACCCGACGCGCCTCGTGCACTACGAGGGCGACCCCGCGAGCCGCTACGTCGACGTGTACTCGCTCATGTACGCGCCGCACGACCGGATCCGCGAGCTCGGCGAGGAGCGCCTTCAGCCCGCGCCCGTCCGGGCGACGGCCGACGAGCTGCACCGCCTGTCGCTGCCGGTGATCCAGTGCGAATTCGCCCACGCGATGGGAACCGGCCCCGGCGGCATGCAGGAGTACTGGGACCTGTTCGAGCAGTATCCGCGGCTCGCCGGCGGCTTCGTGTGGGAGTGGATCGAACACGGCATCGTCGCTCCCGACGACGGCACGGGCCGCCGCCGCATGCTGTACGGGGGCGACTTCGGCGAAGCCGTGCACGACGGCAACTTCGTCATGGACGGCCTCGTCGACGCCGACCGCCGCCCGCGCCCGGGCCTCATCCACTACGCGGCCGTCATCGCGCCCGTCGTGGTGACCGTGGCCGCCGACCGCCGTCGCGTCACCATCTCCAACCGTTACGACACGCTCAGCCTCGGCCACGTCGCGCTGTCGTGGGAGCGCGTCGTCGACGGCGAGCGGGTGGATGCCGGCATCCTCACCCTCCCGTCGTGCCCGGCCCGCTCCACGGTCGACGTGGAGCTGCCCGAGTCCGCTCGCGCACCGCGCCCGCACGCCGTAGCGGACGTCGTCACCGTGACCGCGGCCACCGCCGGCGACAGCCCCTGGGCGACGGCCGGACACGAGGTCGGCAGCGGGCAGGATGTCGTGCGCCGCGCGCGCCCGGCCGCCGCGCCGGCCGACGCGACGGCATCCGATCGCGGCGTCGGACCGCTCGAACTCGACCCGGCCACCGGACGCGTGACCGCGCTCGGCGGACTCGCGCTCGACGGCCCGACCGTCGACGTCTGGCGCGCCCCGACCGACAACGACCGCGACTACGGCCTCGAGGAGCTCGACCTGCCGTCGATGGCCGAGCGCTGGCACGACGCCGCGATCGACCGCATGGTGACGCGCCTCGTGGGCATCGACGCCGACGGCGGCGCCGTGCGCGTGCGCACCCGCACCGGCACCCCGATCTTCGACAGTGCGATCGACGCGACCGCGACGTGGTCGGCGCTCGAGGACGGCGCCGTGCGCCTCGACATCGCTCTCGAGCCGCACGGGGGCTGGACGGGCGAATGGGCCCGGCTCGGGCTCGACTTCGAGCTGCCCGGCGCTCCGGGCGACGTCGACCTCGTCGGCTACGGTCCTGTGCCGAGCTATCCCGACCTCCGGTCCGGCGCGCGGTTCGGGTGGTGGCGCATCCCCGCCGGCGAACTCACCGTCGGCCACGTGCGTCCGCAGGAGAGCGGGTCGCGCATCGACGTGAGCGAGGCGACGATCCGCCTGCGGGACGCCACCCTGCGCATCCGCTCGCTCACGGCGCCGTTCGCGCTCACCGTCTCGCCGCACAGCCGGCGCGCCCTCGCGGCTGCCGCGCACGACTGGGAGCTGCCCGACGAGGACCGCACCTTCGTCGCGCTCGACCTCGCGCAGGCGGGCGTCGGCACGGCGTCGTGCGGTCCGGGCGTGCTGCCCCGGCACCGCCTCTTCCCGCGCGCGGCCGAGATCTCGCTCACGTTCGAGCGCCTGCCGCTCTGACCCCTACCCGACCGACTCGCACAGGAGCCCCGATGACCGACGCCACCGCCCGCCTCGATCCGCACCACGACATCGCCGACATCGACCGCCGTCTGTTCGGCGGGTTCGTCGAGCACCTGGGGCGGCACATCTACGACGGCATCTTCGAGCCCGGCCACCCCGCGGCAGACGACGAGGGCTTCCGCACCGACGTGGTCGAGCTCGTCAAGGAGCTCGGCGTCTCGACCATCCGCTACCCCGGCGGCAACTTCGTCTCGGGCTACCGGTGGGAGGACGGCGTCGGCCCGAAGGACGAGCGCCCGCGCCGGCTCGACCTGGCATGGCACTCCACCGAGACCAACGAGGTCGGCCTGCACGAGTTCCAGGCATGGCTCGACCGCGTCGGCAGCGACCTGATGCTCGCCGTCAACCTCGGCACGCGCGGCACGCAGGAGGCCCTCGACCTGCTCGAGTACGCCAACGTCGACACGCCGACGACGTGGACGGACCAGCGCGCCGCGAACGGGCGCGAGACGCCGTTCGGCGTGAAGATGTGGTGCCTGGGCAACGAGATGGACGGCCCGTGGCAGGTCGGTCACCGGGGCGCCGACGACTACGGCAAGCTCGCGATGCGCACCGCCAAGGCCATGCGCATGGTCGACCCGGGCGTCGAGCTCGTGGTGTGCGGATCGTCCGGCCGCGGCATGCCGACCTTCGGCTCGTGGGAGCGCCAGGTGCTCGAGCACACCTTCGACGACGTCGACTTCATCTCGTGCCACTCCTACTACCAGGAGCATGACGGCAACGCGCAGGAGTTCCTCGCCTCGGGCGTCGACATGGCACGCTTCATCGAGTCCGTGGTCGCCATCGCCGACACCGTGGCGGCGACGAAGAAGAGCGACAAGCGCATCATGATCTCGTTCGACGAGTGGAACGTCTGGTACCTGCACGACGACCAGGGCGGCCAGAACGACAAGCCCGAGGAGAAGGGCTGGCCCGTCGCCCCGCGTCTGCTCGAAGACCAGTACAACGCCCTGGATGCCGTCGTCTTCGGCGATCTCCTGATCACGCTACTGCAGCACGCCGACCGGGTGCGCTCGGCCTCGCTCGCCCAGCTCGTCAACGTCATCGCGCCGATCATGACCGAGCCCGGCGGACCGGCGTGGCGCCAGACCACCTTCTTCCCGTTCTCGATCACGTCGCGTCTCGCGCACGGGCGCGCGGTGCGCGTGCCGGTGTCGTCGGGCTCGTTCGTCTCGGCGAAGCTCGGTGACGTGGCGACCCTCAACGCCGTCGCCACCGTCGATGACGAGGGCGTGTCGCTGTTCGTCGTGAACCGTTCGACGACGGATGCGGCCACCCTGCGCGTCGACCTGGCCCCGCTGGTGCGCGAGCTCGACCGCGAGGTCTCGGTCGCCGAGGCGCACCTGCTGCACGACGACGACCTGTATGCGGCCAACACGCTCGCCGATCAGACGCGCGTGGGCGTGCGCGGGGCCGACGCGACGGTCGACGGCGACCTGCTCACGGTCGAGCTGCCGGCCGTGTCGTGGGCCGCGATCCGGCTGGCGTGAGGCGCCGACGACGATGACACGCCTGCTGCACCTCGATGCCACCGTGCCCGCACGCGACGAGCGGCGCCCGCGCATGGCGAACGACGAGGACGTCCGGCGCGGGCTCGGCATCACGAGCCGCTGCCTGTTCCGGGACGGACGGCCGTGGCTGCCGGTCTCGGGCGAGCTGCACTATTCGCGCGTCCCCCGCGAGCGCTGGACCGAGCGCCTGCGCCTGATGCGCGCGGGCGGGATCACCGTCGTCGCGACGTACGTGCTGTGGCTGCACCACGAGCCGGTGCGCGGTGAGGCCTCGTTCGACGGCGGCCTCGATGTCGCCGCGTTCGTCGACGCGGCGCGGGCCGAGGGGCTCGAGGTGGTGCTGCGCATCGGACCGTGGGCGCACGGCGAGGCGCGCAACGGCGGCTTCCCGGACTGGGTGCAGCAGGCGCCGGTCGCCCACCGTACCGACGATCCCGCGTACCTGGCGCTCGTGGCCGAGTGGTTCGGGCGTCTGGCCCGCGCGCTGGGCGACCGCGGCAGGCCCGACGTGCTGCTCGGCATCCAGCTCGAGAACGAACTGTACGACCAGCCGGGGCATCTCGTGACGCTCAAGCGCCTCGCCCGCGAGGCCGGGCTGTCGGCGCCCCTGTGGACGGCCACCGCATGGGGCGGCGCGCAGCTGCCCGACCCCGAGGTGCTGCCGCTGTGGGGCGGGTACGGCGACGGGTTCTGGGTCGACCCGGGTGAGCCGTGGGACCGTACCTTCCGCGCGCACTTCTTCTTCTCGGACACGTGGGACGACCCCGGCATCGGCGCCGACGTGAGGGAAACGGATGCCGCGTCCGCCGGCCGTGCCCCGGCTGCCACGCGCAGCGCCGAACTGTCGCCGTGGTTCCCTGCCGCGACGTGCGAGCTCGGCGGCGGGATGGCGACGGCGTACCACCGTCGTCCGCGGCCGGACGCGCTCGACATCGCGGCGGTCGCGCATGCCAAGCTCGGCAGCGGCTCGGCGTGGCAGGGCTACTACATGTACACCGGCGGCACGAACCCCGGCCCCGATCTCGAAGAGACGCAGGCGACCGGGTACCCCAACGACCTGACGCCGCGCAGCTACGACTTCCACGCGCCGATCGGCGAAGCGGGCCGCACGTCGCCGACGCACGCGGCGCTGCGGGGCCAGCACGCGTTCATCGCCGCGTTCGGCGAGCGGCTCGCCCCGATGCCCTCGCACCTGCCCGACGTCCGGCCCCACGGCGTCGAGGACGCCGAGACGCTGCGATGGGCGGTGCGGGCCGACGGCGGCTCTGGCTTCGTGTTCATCGGCCGGCACCAGCCTCACGTGCCGCTGCCGACGTACCGGGGCGCACGCCTGCGGGTCGCGACGACCCACGGCACGGTCGAGCTGCCCAGCGCCCCCGTCGACATCCCCGCCGGCACGCTCGCGCGCTGGCCGCTCGGGCTCGAGGTCGAGGGCGTCACGATCGAGTGGGCGACGGCCACGGCGCTGACGGTGCTGCCGGGCGCGGTGCCCACGCTGGTGCTGGCCGAGGATGCCGGCATCCCGGTCGAGATCGCGCACGAGGGCGTCGTGCATCCGGTCACGCCCGGCGCGGACCCCCTGCGGCTCGCCGGTGCGCTCGACGTGCTGGTGCTGACGGCCGCCGACGCGGCGGACGCCTGGGTCGTCGAGTCCGGCGAGCGCCGGCTGCTCGTCTCGCCCGACGAGGTGACGTGGGACGCCGCCGGCGCGCTGTCCGTGCGCTCGGGCGCCGGCCGCCCCGACGTGCGGGAGTACGCCGCCGGAGCCTGGCGTTCGCTCGGCCTCGAGCTCTCGGACGGCGCCGGGCTGGAGGCATCCTGCTTCGTCCGGACCGTGCGCGAAGCATCGGTGCCGTCGGGCGACTACGGCAGCCGCGACGGACGTCAGGGCGCGCCCCGCGACGAGGTGCTCGACGCCCACGCCGCGGTGTTCGCGATCGACCTGGCGCCGCACACGGACGACGCCGTGCTGCGGGTGCGGTGGGCCGGCGACGTCCTGCAGCTGCGTGTGGACGGCGAGACGACGACCGACCGGTTCTGGGACGGTTCGGAGTTCGTCGTCAGCCTGCGCGACGCGGGCGTCGGCCCGGGATCGCGCGTCGAGCTGCGCATCCTTCCCCTGCGCGCCGACAGCGGCGTGCACCTGCCGGACGACGCCGCTGCGCGCCTGGCCGCGGCGACCGAAACGCTGTGCGCACTCGACGACGTGACCATCGAACAGCGCGCCCTCTGGCGCGAGACCGCAACCGGACGAGAGCCGAAGGAGACCCTCCGATGACCCTGCGCAAGACCCAGACTCCCCCGATGGGCTGGAACAGCTGGGACAGCTACGGCACCACCGTGACCGAGGACGAGGTGCTCGCGAACGCCGTATTCATGGCCGAGCACCTGCTGCCCCATGGCTGGGACACGATCGTGATCGACGCCGACTGGGCCGACCCGCAGCCGCGGTCGCACGGCTACAACGACGAAGCGGCCCTCACGATCGACGCCCACGGGCGGCTTCAGCCCGACCCGGTGCGCTTCCCGAGCTCTGCGGGCGGCGCCGGGTTCGGTCCGCTCGCGGCGCGCCTGCACGGGCTCGGGCTGAAGCTCGGCGTGCACGTGATGCGCGGCATCCCCCGCGTCGCCGTCGCCGCCGACACCCCCGTGCTGGGCACGGACTCGACGGCGTCGCAGATCACCGACACGACCAACGTGTGCGAATGGAACCCGCACTACGTCGGCCTGGATCACACCCACCCGGCCGCGCAGGCGTACTACGACTCGTGCGTCGCCCAGTTCGCCGAGTGGGGCCTCGACTTCGTCAAGGCCGACGACATGCTGTGGCCGTACCAGGTGCCCGACATCGAGGCGTACGCGCTCGCCGTCGAGCGCGCCGACCGCGACCTCGCCCTGTCGCTCTCGCCCGGGCGCGACCTGTCGGCCGCCCACCTCGACCACCTGCGTGCGAACGCGACGATGTGGCGCGTGTGCGACGACGTGTGGGACCGCTGGGACGACATCGAGCCGAACTTCGCCCGCCTCGCGCGGTGGGCGCCGTCCGCCGGTCCCGACGGCTGGCCCGACGCCGACATGCTGCCGCTCGGCCGCATCGGCATCCGGGCCGAGCGCGGCGAGCCCCGGGAAGGCGCGCTGACGCTCGCCGAGCGCCGCACGGTGGTGACCCTGTGGGTGATGGCCCGCTCGCCGCTCATGATCGGCGGCGACCTGCCGACCAGCGCGGCCGAGACGATCGACCTGTTCACGAACGACGAGGTCCTGCGCGTGCTGACCCAGTCGCACGGCAACCGCGAGCTGCTGCGCGAGCGCGGTCTCGTCGTGTGGTCGGCCGCGGGGGCCGCCGACGAGCGGTGGGTCGCCGTGTTCAACCTCGACGACGAGGCGCGGGTCGAGCCGTTCGACACGCGGTCCCTCGGCCTGGGGGCGGCGCCCGCGGGCGTCGTCGACGTGTGGGCCGGCGAGTCCGTCGCGGTCGAGGCCGTGCACGAGCAGTCGGACGCCGCCCGCAGCGTGGCGCCCGGCAGCTCGGTCGTGCGCGTCGAGCTGCAGCCCCACGGCTGCGTGCTGCTGCGCGCCTG
This sequence comes from Microbacterium kyungheense, assembly GCF_006783905.1. Lineage (GTDB taxonomy): Bacteria > Actinomycetota > Actinomycetes > Actinomycetales > Microbacteriaceae > Microbacterium > Microbacterium kyungheense. The sequence continues at coordinate 218,159 of NZ_VFPE01000003.1, forward strand.
ACGGGCGGGCCGCAGACGGTGCGATGAGCGGACGCCTCGGGAAAGCGCTTGCGAGGCATCCTCTCTCGTGGCACACTATTGGAAAGCGTTTACCCAGCGTGCCGACCGCCGCCGGGTACCCAGAGCATTCAGAGAAGAAAGCAGGACCCCGTGACCGACACGACCCTCGCCCCCGCCGGCACCGAGGCACTCCCCCAGGTGCGCGAGATCGGCATCATCATGAACGGCGTCTCGGGCCGCATGGGCTACCGCCAGCACCTCGTGCGCTCCATCCTCGCCATCCGCGAGCAGGGCGGCATCGAACTGTCCGACGGCACCAAGGTCACCGTCAAGCCGCTGCTCGTGGGCCGCAGCGAGGCGAAGCTCGCCGAGCTCGCCGCCAAGCACGGCATCGAGGACTACACGACCGACCTCGACGCGGCCCTCGCCGACCCGCGCTGGGAGATCTACGCCGACTTCCTCGTGACCAAGGCACGCGCGTCGGCGCTGCGCAAGGCGATCGCCGCCGGCAAGACCATCTACACCGAGAAGCCCACGGCCGAGACCGTGGCCGAAGCCCTCGAGCTCGCCAAGCTCGCCGACGAGGCCGGCGTCAAGACCGGCGTCGTGCACGACAAGCTGTACCTGCCCGGCCTGCAGAAGCTCAAGCGCCTCATCGACTCGGGCTTCTTCGGCCGCATCCTCTCGGTGCGCGGCGAGTTCGGCTACTGGGTGTTCGAGGGCGACTGGCAGCCCGCCCAGCGCCCGTCGTGGAACTACCGCGCCGAGGACGGCGGCGGCATCATCGTCGACATGTTCCCGCACTGGAACTACGTGCTCGAGAACCTGTTCGGCGACGTCAAGACCGTCTACGCGCAGGCCGCCGTGCACATCCAGGACCGTTGGGACGAGAAGGGCGAGCACTACACCGCCACGGCCGAGGACGCCGCCTACGGCATCTTCGAGCTCGAGGGCGACATCGTGGCGCAGATCAACTCGTCGTGGACGGTGCGCGTGAACCGCGACGAGCTCGTCGAGTTCCACGTCGACGGGACGCACGGCTCGGCCGTCGTGGGCCTGTTCGGCGCGAAGATCCAGCACCGCAACGCCACGCCCAAGCCGGTGTGGAACCCCGACCTGGCCGACGACCACGACTACGACGCCGACTGGGCCGAGGTGCCCACCAACGACGTGTTCCAGAACGGATTCCGTCAGCAGTGGGAGGAGTTCCTCGAGTCGTACGTGCTCGACACGCCCTACGCGTTCGACCTGCTCTCGGGCGCGCGCGGCGTGCTGCTGGCCGAGGCCGGCCTGCAGTCCAGCCGCGAGGGCCGCAAGGTCGAGCTGCCGTCGCTGACGCTGGAGTGAACCGGATGCCGCACCTCACCCTGCTCTCGGCCGACGGCGTGCTCTCCGCCGCCGAGCTGAACGAAGCCCCGGGCTACACCCGCCCCGACGGGCCGCTGCGCTCGCGCGTGGCGTACGCCGCCGCGCACGTGGTGCCGAAGACGTGGGCCGACAACACCCCCGGCCGGCCGGCCGAGGTCGACTGGGACGCCACGCTCGACTTCCGTCGCGCCGTGTACTCGTGGGGTCTCGGCGTCGCCGACGCGATGGACACCGCGCAGCGCAACATGGGCCTCGACGCCGCCGCGACCCGCGACCTCATCGCACGCTCGGCGCAGGTCGCCCGCGAAGAGGGTGGATCGGTCGTCGTCGGCGTCAACACCGACCACATCGACGACGAGCACATCTCGATCGACCAGGTCGTGGATGCCTACAAGGAGCAGCTGCACTTCACCGAGGAGCAGGGCGCCGGACCCGTTCTGATGGCCTCGCGCCACCTGGCGCGCGTGGCCGAGTCGGCCGACGACTACCGCCGTGTGTACCGCGAGGTCCTGCAGTCGGCGACGGCACCGGTCGTGCTGCACTGGCTCGGCACGGCGTTCGACCCCGTGCTCGAGGGCTACTTCGGCTCGACCGACTGGCGCGAGGCGTCGGCGGTGCTGCTCGACATCATCGAAGAGAACGTCGACAAGGTGGCGGGCGTCAAGATGAGCCTGCTGGATGCCGCCTCCGAGGTTTCGGTGCGCGAGCGCCTGCCGGAGTCGGTGCGCATGTTCACCGGCGACGACTTCAACTACGTCGGGCTCATCGGCGGTGCGGACGTTCCCGAGGCGACTCAGCCGGATCGGGATCCGGCATCCCCGCGTCAGCACTCGGACGCGCTGCTCGGCGCCTTCGCGGCGATCACGCCCGTCGCGTCGGCGGCGATCCAGGCGCTCGACGCCGGCGACCCCGCGCGGTACCTCGAGATCCTCGGCCCGACCGAGGAGCTCAGCCGTCAGGTGTTCGCCGCTCCGACGTTCTACTACAAGACCGGCGTCGCGTTCCTGTCATGGCTGAACGGCCACCAGGCCGCGTTCCAGATGGTCGGCGGACTGCACTCGGCGCGCAGCCTTCCGCACCTGTCGCGAATCGTCGAGCTCGCGAACGCGTCGCTCGCTCTGGAGCAGCCCGAGCTCGCGGCGATCCGCTGGCACGGCATGCTGCGTCACAACGGCATCGAGGTCCCGGGGGTGCTCGCGTGAGCGGCGTCGTGGACCCGCGCCTGTCGATCAATCAGGCGACCATCAAGTACGCCGACCTCGCCACGGCGCTGCGCGTGACGGCGGAGGCCGGGGTTCAGGGCATCGGGCTGTGGCGCGAACCGGTGAACGAGGTGGGCCTCGCGACCGCCGCGTCGATGCTGGCCGATTCGGGACTGCGCTTCACGACGCACTGCCGCGGCGGGTTCTTCACGGTGCCCGAGGGCCCGGCACGGCGCGCGTCGATCGACGACAACCGCATTGCGATCGAAGAGACGGCGACGCTCGCCGCCGCGGGCGCACCCGGGTCGACCGCGATCCTCGTGCTGGTCGCGGGCGGCCTGCCCGAGGGCTCACGCGACCTCGTCGGTGCGCGCGAGCGCGTGCGCGATGCGATCGGCGAGCTGGTCCCGGATGCCGCCGCCGCAAGCGTCACCCTGGCCATCGAGCCGCTGCACCCGATGTACGCGTCGGACCGCTGCGTCGTCTCGACGCTCGGCCAGGCGCTCGACATCGCCGCGGACTTCGACCCCGCGGTCGTCGGCGCGACCGTCGACACGTTCCACATCTGGTGGGACCCGGACGTGCTCTCCTCGATCGAGCGCGCCGGCCGCGAGGGCCGCATCGCGACGTACCAGGTCTGCGATTGGAAGACGCCGCTGGCCGCGGACGCACTGCTCAGCCGGCACTACCCGGGCGACGGCGTCATCGACTTCGCGTCGCTGACCGCCGCCGTCGAGGCCACCGGCTACGACCGCGACATCGAGGTCGAGATCTTCAACCAGGACGTGTGGGACACCGATCCCCGCACCGTGGTGGACCGCACGGCCGCCGGGTTCGCGGCATCCGTCTCGCCGCACCTGCGTGCCCGCGTCGCCGGCTGACCTCACGCAAGACTCGGAGCGCCCGCGGGGTTCTTGGCCCCCGCGGGCGCTTCGTCGTTTCCGGTCTTCTCAGCCCTTCAGCCCGGTGAAGCCGATCCCGCGGACGATCGACCGCTGGAAGATGAGGAAGACCAGGATCGGCGGGATGCTGGCGATCAGCAGCCCGGCGATCAGATAGGCGGGGCTCGTCGCCTGCGCCAGACGCGGAAGCGCGACCGACAGCGGCTGCGCTTCGGGGTCGGTGAGCACGATGAGCGGCCAGAGGAACTCCTTCCACGCCGACATGATCGCCAGCAACGACACCACGGCCAGGATCGGGCGCGACATCGGCAGCACGATCCGCCAGAAGATCGTGAACCACCCGGCGCCGTCGATCTGCGCCGCCTCGAAGAGGTCGCGCGGGATCTCGTCGAAGAACTGCTTCACGAGCAGGATCGTGAACGCGTTCGCACCCGCCGGGAGCCAGACCGCCCAGGGCGTGTCGGTGATCCCGACCCCGAGCAGCGGCAGGTCCAGCACCGTCAGGTAGAGCGCGATGAGCGTGACCGTCGCCGGGACGAAGAGCGTCACCAGGAATGCGCCGTAGACGACGCCGCCGTACCAGGGCCGGATCACGGCGAGCGCGAAGCCCGCGGTGGTCGAGACGACCAGCTGCACAATCCACGACCCCAGCACCAGGATGACGGTGTTCCACAGGTAATGGCCGATGTCGAGGAGCTCCCAGGCGACGGGGATGTTCTCCCACATCGCCGGCTCGGGGATGAGGCTCAGCGGGCGCAGCACCAGATCCGTGGGGGTCGAGATCGCGGCGCGCAGCATCCACACCAGTGGAATGGCGCCGAAGCCGATGAGTCCGGCCACGAGCACGATGTGCATGAGCGTCCAGCCTCCGCGCACGCTCGACCGCTTCCAGTCGTGGGCTGAGAGGAGGCCGCGTTCCCGCGGCCGACCGGAGCGCCTGTCCTTCTTGGCGCGAAGCGGGGCGAGCGTCGTGGTCATCGCGAACTCCAGGATCGGGTCAGGCGCAGATACACCGCGGAGACGATGACGAGCACGATCGCCAGCAGGACGCTGAGTGCCGTGGCGACTCCGTAGTTGCCGAACAGGAAGGCGTACCGGTAGATCATCAGCATGATGGTCACGGTCGCGTTGGCCGGGCCGCCGTCGGTCATGACATACGGCTCGGTGAAGACCTGGATCGCTCCGATGATCTGCAGGAGGAGCAGCACGAGGATGACTCCGCGCATCTGCGGGAGCGTGATGTGCCACACGCGGCGCCACACCGAGGCGCCGTCGAGCTCGGCGGCCTCGTACAGCTCGGTGCTCACGCCGGTGAGTGCTGCGAGGTAGATGAGCACAGCAGTGCCGGCGCCGGACCAGGTGGCGGCGATCACCAGGCTGGGCATGGCGAGCTCCGCAGACTGCAGCCACGGCAGCGGGCCGATGCCGACGATGCCCAGCAGGCTGTTGGCGACGCCGGACTCCCCTGGAGCGAAGAAGACCTTGAACAGCAGGACCGCGACGACGGGCGGGATGACCACCGGCAGGTACGCGAGCACGCGGGCAAGGGCGCCGCCGTGGCGCAGCTCTGACATCAGGACGGCGCAGACGAGCGGCACCGGCAGCCCGATGGCGAGCGAGAGGACCGTGAACCACAGGGTGTTCACCGCCGCCTTCGGCAGCAGCGGGTCGGCGAACAGCACCTCGAAGTTGCTCCAGCCGACCCACTCGGCGGGGGTCACGAGGTTGGTCTGCTGGAAGGCGAGCGTGAAGCTCTGCACGATCGGCCACCACGCGAAGTAGGCGAAGATGACCAGGGACGGCAGGAGGAAAAGCAGTCCGGCCGTGGCGGCCCGTTGCCGCATCCCGCATCGCCTGCGCGCACGCCCGGCGGCCGGGGTCGCCTCGACGGCGCGGCCGGGGGCCGCGCCGTCGAGGCGCTCAGGCGCGATGGTCATGACGCGTACTGGGCGAGGATGGTGTTCACCCTGCTCTCGGCGTCGTCGAGCAGCGCGTCGATGTCGGCGTTCGGGTCGGTGAGCACCGCCTGCACCAGTGGATCGAGCGCGGCGTAGATCTCTTGGGAGGCCACAGGCGGCTCAGGCACGTAGTCGAACTCCGAGAGCGAGGCGACGTACGGATCGAAGTTGTCGACGGGCACGTTGACGTACTCGTCGATGGCGTCGCGATATGCGGCGTAGGTCTCATCGCTGAAGATCGGCAGCACCGGGACGCCGACCGGCAGTCCATCGGCCGCGGACGCCTCGGCCGTCTCGGCGGCGATGTCGAGGTCGTAGTTCGGGCGCAGCGCGCGGTACTCGATCCAATTCACGGCCGCCCGCTTCTCGGCTTCGGTGGCGTTCGCGCTCACCATGAGCACTGTCGCTCCCGCGAGCGTCGCATCGGCCCCGCCCTGCGGCATCGGCCCGGCGCCGAACGCGTCGGGATCGCCGCCCTGCGCGATGTAGTTGGGATACACGTCCGGAGGCGCCGACACCCACATGCCGACGTTTCCTGCCGTGAACTCCGCCACGAGGTCTTCCTGCTTGCCGAGGACGTTGTCGCCGAGGGAGTCGTCGTCCCAGCGCATCCGCTGCCACGTCTCCAGCACGTCGCGGGCGGGGTCGTCGTTGAACGCGGCGACCCAGCTGCCGTCCGCGTCCTGTTCGATCATCTGTCCGCCGTTCGTGTAGGTGTACCCGGTCAGGTGCCAGCCTCCGCTGTTGTTGGTGCTGATCTCACCGAACCCGGTCTTTCCGGTCTTCTCGGTGATCTGCGCCGCATACTCGCGCACCTCGTCCCATGTCGTCGGCGGTTCGTCGGGGTCCAGCCCCGCCTGCTCGAACAGGTCGCGGTTGTAGACGAGCCCGAACGCGTAGCTCTTCTCGGGGATGCCGTACACGGCGCCGTCGCGCTCGAGGAACTGCATCACGCGCGGGTTCAGCTCATCGAAGCCGTCGATCTCGTCCACCACGTCCGACAGGTCGGCGACCTGCCCGCGCTCGATGAGGGCGGGCGGCTCGGTCAGCGGGATCCGCAGCAGGGTGGGGGCGCTCCCGCCTGCCAGGCGGGTGGCGAAGGTCTTGGCATCCCAGGGCACGTCCGAGGCCTCGATCGTGATCTGGGGGTTCGCCTTCTCGAACTCGGCCACCTGGCGTTCGAAGAGGGCGACGGCCGCGGTGTTGGTGGCGGCCGGCTTTCCCATGACCGTGATGGTGACCGCTTGCGGCTCGCCGGCGTCCGTCGGCTGCGGAGTGGTGCCTGCGCTGCTGCAGGCGACGGCGGTGCCGGCCAGGACCGGAACGAGGACGAACGCCGCGACCAGGCGACGCTTTCGCTGATGCATGATGCCTCCGAGGTGGGGTGTTGCGGCTGAGCCGCGGCTTCCACAGACGGCGGGACCGTGATCTTCGGTGACACGTCGTCGTGTGTTCGTTCGTCAGTATGCGCACTGACACGTCGACATGCAACCTTTTTTCAGCTTTTCTCAACCTCGGGTTTAAGAGTTGTGCTTTTCTGTTCCATTGTGATGAGATCGGCACATGACCTTCTCGCCGGACATCGCGCGTCCGACGGCACTCCTCGCCATGAGCCGAGCCTCGTTCGAGGACCTGTTCGATCCGCCGCGCCTCGCTCGCCTGCGCTCCACGGTGCGCCTCGCCCAGCCCGCGCGCCTGGAGGAGCTCGGCTCCGAAGAGGCGATCACACGGCTGCACGACATCGAGATCCTCGTCACGGGATGGGGGACGCCGCGTCTCGGCCCCGACGTGATCGCGGCCGCGCCGCGACTGCGCGCGGTCGTGCACGCCGGCGGATCCGTGAAGGGGCACGTCAGCCAGGAGTTCTGGGATGCCGGCGTGCTCGTCACGAGCGCCGCCGAGGCCAACGCCGTCCCGGTGGCCGAATTCACGGTCGCCACGATCCTCCTGGAGGGCAAGCGCGCCGCCCGCTATGCCGAGGGGTACGCGCAGGAGCGCACCATCGACGGCCGGTGGCGGGATCGGATCGCTCCCACCGTCAACTTCGGCGGCACGGTCGGGATCGTCGGACTGTCACGGGTCGGAAGGCGCGTCGCCGCACTGCTACGTCAGTTCGACCTCGAGGTGCTCGCCAGCGATCCCCTCGTGGACGCGCGGCAGGCCGCCCTGCTGGGCGCCGAACTCGTCGACCTCGACGACCTGCTCCGCCGCAGCGACATCGTGACGCTCCACGCTCCGGAGCTGCCCGAGACCCGTCACCTGCTCGATGCCCGGCGGCTGTCGCTCCTTCGTGAAGGGGCCGTGGTCGTGAACACCGCCCGAGGGCCGCTGATCGACGGCGAGGCGCTCGTGGCGCGATGCCGCGCGGGAGTCCTGCGCGCGATCCTCGATGTCACCGACCCCGAGCCCCTGCCGCCGGATTCGGTGCTGTTCACGACGCCCGGCGTGGTGCTGACCCCTCACATCGCAGGAGCCATGGATGCCGAGACGCACCGATTGGCCGACGCGGTACTGGACGAGCTCGAACGCATCGCGCAGGGCCGCCCCCCGCGCCACCCGGTGGACCGCAGGAGCCTGGAGTTCATCGCGTGACGGGTCGACGGAGGGAGCGACGATGATCGGGGACGCCGAGTTCGTTAGTCTGGGCGCGCAGCGGGAACGGAGGGGACACATGCTCGCAGCGGAGCGGCGTGCTCGGATCCTGGATCTCGCGCGCCAGGACGGCGCCGTCAGCATCTCGCGTCTGGTGAGCGACCTCGGCGTCTCGCACGTGACCGTGCGCCGCGACCTGGACGCGCTCGTGGCCGATCGACTCCTCGACAAGGTCCGTGGCGGGGCCATCATCGCGTCGGAACCGGGCGACACCGCCGGCCTCGCGACCACCGTGACGATCGGCGTCGTCATCCCGACGTCCTACTACTACCGCTTCGTGGTCGACGGCATCGGCGACGCCCTGAGCGGTCGCGGAGAGATGAAGCTGGCGATCTCCGAGTACGACCTGTCCGAGGAGTACCGCCTCGTGCGCGAACTCGTCGACAGCGGCGTTGACGGTCTGCTGTGGGTCCCCTCGATCTCGGAGCGCGAAGAGTCCGCGGACTTCGACGCGTTCGTGGACGAACTGAGCGTGCCGGTCGTGTTCGTGGAGCGCGAGACCCCCGGCGGCGGACTGGGCTCGGTGTCGTCGATCCGATCCGCGCACGAGCGTGGCGCGATAAGCGCACTGCGCCACCTGCGCGACCTCGGCCACCGACGCCTCGTGATGGTGAGCCGGGGCAGGTCTCAGAGCGCCGAGTTCGTCCGTCGCGGATGGGTCGACGCGCTCGGCCGGCTCGGCCTGGACCCGGCGAGCACCATCCTCGGCCCGAACGAGCTGGGCGCCGGCCCGACGTGGGAGCGCGGCAGCGCGGACGTCGTCCTCGACACCGTGCAGCGCATCGGCGCGACGGCGGTGTTCAGCCACGGCGACGAGAACTCACTGTTCGGGCTCGTCCAGAACGCGCGCGGCCGTGGGCTTTCGGTGCCCGAGCAGTTGTCGATCGTCGCGTACGACGATGACGTGTCGGCCCACGCCGATCCGCCGATCTCAGCGGTCGCGCCCGACCGACGCCGCGTCGGCGCCCACGCCACCCGCATGCTGCTCGAGCTCATCCGCGAACCCAGCGCAGAGCCGCCGCTGCAGCTGCAGGTCGAGCCGCGCCTCATTCTGCGTGCGTCGACCGCGCCGCCGTCAGCGGAGTGATCAGCGGTCGGATGCCGCGGCCAGCAGCCGCAGCTCGCGCAGGCGCGGCGTCGCCAGGCCGGCGCCGTCGATGCGGACGGTCAGGTCGACCGTGCCCGGCTCGAGGTGCAGCGGCACGTCGCGCGCGCGTGAGGGCGATCCGGACGGGACGGCCTCGTCGAGGACGACGGCATCCCCCACCGTCACCCGCAGACGAGCGTCCTCGTCGCCGCCGAGCCACCACAGTCGCAACGAGTCGGCAGTGCCGCTCCAGTCGCGCAGCGCGAGGGTGATGGTCCCGTGCGTGCGGCGCCAGCGGGTGTCGCCGTCGACCCCGGTGTGCTCGTCCGAGGCCGTGAGCCCGTGGTCGGACTCCGGCTGCTGCTCCCCGAACGTCACCAGGTCGCGAGTGCGCGCTTCGAGGCCGAGAGAGGCGGCGTCGATCGCCTCGAGCGCGGCCCGCCGTTCGGCGACGGATGCGAGGGCGATCGGCCATGACACGGTGTACCGCGCGTCGTGGATGCCGGAGAACGGCTCCAGCTCGACGTGGCGACCGTCGGCGGCCCGCACCCGGACGCGCCCCGGCCCCCGCCGCACCGCGCCGTCGAGCGCGTCGGGCGCGAGCACCGGCGTCTGAGCGAGCGGGCGGAGCGGCCCGGTCGCGATGTGGCCCATCCGCGCTCCGCTCCCCCGGTACGCGATGTCGTCGTCGGGGATCCGCTGCGCGAGCACGTCGGGTCCGTCGACGATCCACGCCCATTCCGAGCCGTCGGCCGGGCGCTCGATGCGGAGCCGACGCGGCAGGGCGAACCGCACGACGGTGGACCCGGCGTCGACCTCGACCACCGCGCGCGTGCCGGCAGGGACGCGGCGGGACGCGGCATCCATCGTCACGACGGCGTCACCGTCGACCCAGTCCGGGATCAGCACCCCGACGCGGGCGCGATGCTCGGCCTCCACCTCGAGCGTGGCGTGCACGACGGAGGCATCGCCCGCGTCGTCGACGGCGAGCACCAGCCGGACCGCCTCGAACCGCGCCCGAGACGGCACGAACGCGTTCACACGCACCTCGTCCGCGGCCTGCGAGTACACCAGCGCCGCGTGCCGCGCCTGCGCCTCGAACCCCGAGCCCATGCAGCACCAGAAGCCCTCGGCCTCCGGGGAGTAGACGCGGTAGTGCCCGGGGCGCTGCGGCGTGAAGTACACGAGGCCGCCGTGCTCGGGATGCTGCGCAGAGCGCAGGTGGTTGGCCCGGGCACGCTCGGCCCACAGCAGATACGCGTCGTCGCCCGTGAGCAGATGCAGCTCCGCGGCGAGCTTCACCATGTTGTGGGTGTTGCAGGACTCGGGCCCCTCGCGCGCGATGAACATGCTCGCGAAGCCGGACGGGAAGTGCTCGCGCACGCTGTCGCCGCCGATCGCGGCGCTGCGGTGCCGGGCGACGCGATCGAAGAACACGCGGGCCGCCGCTCCCTCGCGCGCCTCGACCTCGGGCAGCAGCTCGGGGGCCAGCGCGCGCGTCGCCCGCTCGATCGTCGCGAAGCCGACGGCGACCGGGATCTGCGTGTTGGCGTGTAGGCCGTCGAGCTCATCCCGCCCGGCGGCGAGAGGCTCGACGAGCCCTCGGCGCGCGAATCGCCGCGCCAGACGCAGGTGGGCGGAATCCCCGGTGACCAGCGCAAGCCGCGCGAACGCCTCGGTCATGCCGCCGAACTCGCACTCCAGGATGCGGTCGAACGTCGTGTCGTCGAGGTCGGCGGCCACGCGCAGCCACCACGCCCCGAGCTCGTCCCGCGCGGCGCGCGCCTCGGGGTCGGCCGTGAACTCGGCCGCGTCGATGAGCCCGGCGAGGATCTTGTGCAGGTTGTACAGCGGCACCCAGCGGCCGTTGAGGTGGAACGCGCCCGCGTCCACGCGGCCGGCGCGCAACTCGTCCCACAGCGCCTCACCGTCGGGCACGCCGCCGACATAGCCGGTGCCGGCCGCGAGCTGGCACTCCCGGATGCCGTCGACGAGCGTCCGCACGAGCGTCGCGGCCGCCGCATCCCCTCCCGCGGCCAGCGCGCTCGCGGCCGAGAGCACGTGCCCGGCGGTGTGGCCGTCGAGGCCGTCGGACTCCCAGCCGGGATACGTGTCGGCGTGCGCGAGTCCCGCCTCGCGGCGGAACGGGGCGAGCAGACGCTCGGGGTCGAGTCGCATGAGCGTGGCCGTGACGGTGCGCTGTGCGTCGAGATCGATGCCCGGCTCCAGCCGCACATGCGTCGACGTCGCGAACGCCGGCGGGACGATGGCGGGCATCATGCTCCTTCGCGAGGGTGCGGCTGCGGGTGCAGATGCGCGGGCAGTGCGGTTCCCGATGTTACCGGTAACGCGGAAATCGCTTCCCGGGCTCGATGGCGCAACCGGACACAGGCTCTAGACTCTGCCCTGTGAGCGACTCATCCGCGCCCTCCCGAGGCGCTGCCACCCTGCACGACGTCGCACGCGAGGCGGGCGTCTCGCTGGCCACCGCGTCGCGGGTGCTGAACGGCTCCACCCGCAAGGTGGCCGAGAGCTATCGCGAGCGCGTCGAGACCGCCGCCGAGAAGCTCGGCTACACCGCGAACCTGTCAGCGCAGGCCACGGCGCGCGGCACCGCGGCGATCGTCGCACTGCTGGTCGCCGACATCGCCGACCCCTACTTCGGACAGCTCGCGTCCGGCGTCGCGCGCGGCGCCGACGAGGCCGGCCTCGTCGTGACGATCGCCATCACCGAGCGAGACCCGCAGCGCGAGGTGCGCCTGGTCCGGGCGCTGCGCGGTCAGCGGCCGAGAGGGCTCATCCTGGCGGCATCCCGCACGGAAGGAACCGACGCGGTCGGGCTGGCCGGCGAGCTCGAGGCCTTCTCGAACATGGGCGGCCGCGTCGTCGTGGTGGGTCCCGGAGGAGGGACGGCACGCAGCGTCGCGCTCGACAACCGCGGCGGCGCGGCGGCGCTGGGCGCCGAGCTGGCACGCCTCGGATATCGCGAGGCGGTCGTGGTCGCGGCCTCCGAGGGGATCCGCACCTCCGACGACCGCGTCGCCGGCTTCAGCGAGGGCTTCGGCGCCGGCGGCGGGACGGTGCGCGACGTGCGACGCGGCGGCTTCACCCGCGACGCCGGGTACGAGATCGCGCAGCGGCTGCTGGCCGACGGGCTGCCCGAAGGGACCCTCGTCTTCGGCATCAGCGACGTGGTCGCGATCGGCATCATGTCGGCGATCCGGGATGCCGGACGCCAGGTGGGCTCGGACGTCGCGGTCGCGGGGTTCGACGACATCGCGACCGGCCGCGACATCCGCCCGGGCCTCACGACCGTGCACGTCCCGCTGGAGGAGCTCGGCTACCGCGCCCTGCACGCGGCGACCGATGCGGAGTGGGACGACACCGCACCGCCCCTCGCCCTCGACGTGGTCGTGCGGGGCTCGACCCCGCCGCGCGGCTGAGGGTTCCACAGGAAGCGTTTCCTGCCCGGCTAGGCTGAGCCGACCGGAAGGAGACGCATGACCCGACGCAACGACGGCGCGACCCGCGTCACGATCGCCGACGTCGCCGCGCGGGCCGGAGTGTCGCTGTCGACCGTGTCGCGCGCGCTCAACGGCAATCCGACGGTGGATCCCGCACTCGCCGAGCGGGTGAAGGATGCCGCTGCCGCCCTGGACTACACCGCGAGCCCCGTCGCCCGCAGCCTTGTGCTCGGGCGCACGCAGACGGTCGCGGTGGTGGTGCCTGACCTCGGCAACCCCACCTTCCAAGAGATCCTGCGCGGACTCAGCCGCGCGGCCGCGGCCGACGACTACCACGTGCTCGTGGCGGACTCGGCGGAGTCCGTCGACGAGGAGCGCGTGCTCGCGGGCACCACCCGCCGCCGCACCGACGGCGTGATCCTGTGCGCGCCGCGCCTGCCGCAGGACGAGCTCGATCGCCTGGTCGGAGGCCTGCGCCCGGTCGTGCTGATCAACCGCAGCGCCGGTGAGGCGCCGTCGGTGCGCGCCGACTACCGCAGCGCGCTGACGGCCGAGCTGGAGCACCTGCACGATCTCGGACACCGTCGCGTCGTGTATCTCGCCGGCGCCGCCGGCAGTGTCGCCAACGCCGCGCGCCTCGACGCGATCGCGGAGTTCGTCGCCGCCCACCCCGACACCCAGGTGTCGGAGATCCCGTGCGGCGTCGACTTCGAAGCGGGGGCCGAGGCGGGTGCGGCGGTGCTGGCGTCCGGCGCGACGGCGGCCCTCGCCTTCAACGACCTCGTGGCGATGGGCCTGCTCAGCGCGGTGCAGGAGAGTGGATGCCGCATCCCGGCCGATCTGTCGATCGTCGGCTTCGACGACATCCCGTTCGCCCGGTACACCACGCCGCCGCTGACGACCGCCGCGGTTCCGGCGGCAGAGCTCGGCGCCCAGGCGTGGGCGCGCATGCACGACCTGCTGGAGGGCGCCGAGCCGGGGCATCCGCTCACCCTCCGCCCCGAGCTCACGGTGCGCGGCTCGACCGGCCCGGCGGCCTGACCCAGGAGTCGCCAAGCGAGGAACCGCTTTCTCTCTTCCGTGGTAGTCTGAGAAAACGTTTCCTGAAGGAGTGAGATGAGCCATCGCCGGTATGCCCTCGTCGGTGCAGGTCACCGCGCCCAGATGTACGTCGAGGCGATCATCGGTCGCTACGCGGACGACGCCGCCCTGGTGGCGATCTGCGAGCCGAACCCGGTGCGCGCGCAGTACTACGTGGACCGCGTGACCGAGGCGGGTCACCGCGCGCCGGCGGTCTACGGGCCCGACGATCTGGAGGCGATGGTCCGCGACCAGCAGGTCGACCGTGTCGTCGTCTGTGCGCGCGACGACCTGCACGCCCCGCTCATCGTCCGGTCGCTGGATGCCGGCGCCGACGTCGTGGTCGAGAAGCCCCTCACGATCGACGGGCCGAGCGCCGCGGCGATCGAGGATGCGATCGACCGCACCGGCCGCGAGGTCGTCATCACGTTCAACTACCGGTACTCGCCGCGCAATTCGGCGCTGCGCCAGGTGATCCAGGACGGCACGATCGGCGAGGTCACCTCCGTCGACTTCTCGTGGGTGCTCGACACCAAGCACGGTGCGGACTACTTCCGCCGCTGGCACCGCGAGAAGGAGCACTCGGGAGGCCTGCTCGTCCACAAGGCCAGCCACCACTTCGACCTCGTCAACTGGTGGATCCGGTCGGCCCCGCGCCGGGTGTACGCGTCGGGCGGGCTGCGGTTCTACGGCGCCGACAACGCCGCCGCCCGCGGCCTCGGCGATCGTCCCGCCCGCGGCACCCATGACGGTGGCGACGCCTTCGAGCTCGACCTGCGCGACGATGCGCGGCTGAAGGCGCTGTACCTCGACGCCGAGCAGCACGACGGTTACCTGCGTGACCGCGACGTGTTCGGCGAGGGCATCACCATCGAAGACAATCTCGCGCTCGTCGTCGACTACGCCTCCGGCGCGACGCTCAGCTACTCCCTCAACGCGCACTCGCCGTGGGAGGGCTACCGCGTCGCGGTCAACGGCACCCTCGGCCGCGCCGAGCTGGAGGTCGTCGAGCGCGGCGCCGTGCTGGCCGACGAGGGCCTGCACCCCGTGCTCGATCCGTCGGCCGTGCACGCCGGCGCGTCCGGGTCGCTGCGTCCCGCGGGCGAGCGCCTCGTCGTGCAGAAGCACTGGGAGGCCGCGTACGAGGTTCCCATCATCAGCGGCGACGGCGGTCACGGCGGCGGAGACGCCCTGCTGCTGGCCGATGTCTTCGAAGGGCCCGGCGACGACCCGCTGGCCCGCCCCGCGGACTGGCGCGACGGCGTGCGCTCCATCGCCGTCGGCATCGCCGGAAACCGGTCGCTCGAGACCGGCCTGCCCGTCCAGGTCGCCGACCTCGGCATCCGCTTCCTCGCGTCGGGCGCCGCAGCGGCGGTCCGAGGATGACCCGCATCGCCGTCACCGGCGGCGCCGGCCGCCTCGGTCGGAGCCTCGTCGCCGGGCTCGCGGCATCCGGGCACGACCTGGTCTCGCTCGATCGCGCCGTCTCTGACGCCCCCGAGCTCGCCGGCGTCGAGCAGGTCGCCATCGACCTGAGCGACGCGGATGCCACGGTCCAGACGCTCGCCGGCACGCGCGCCGACGCGCTCATCCACCTCGCCGCGATCGCCGTGCCGTTCAGCGCACCCGAGGACGTCATCATGCGCACGAACGCCGGGCTCGCCGTCTCGGTGCTGGGCGGAGCGGTGAAGGCCGGCATCCGCCGAGTCGTCGCGGCATCGAGCCCCACCGTGCTCGGCTACGGTGCTCCGACCGGCTGGGTCCCCGACCGCTTCCCGCTCGACGAGAGCACCCCGGCGCGGCCTTGGAACGCGTACGCACTGTCGAAGCTGCTCATCGAGCAGACGATCGCCATGCTCGCACGCCAGACCGGCGACGCGACGCGGTTCGCGGCGTTCCGCCCCTGCTACGTCATCGCCCCCGAGGAATGGGCCGGCGCGCTCACCCAGCAGGGCCACACCGTGCGCGAACGGCTCGACGACCCCGCACTGTCGGCGCCGGCGATCTTCAACTACGTCGACGCGCGCGACGTCGCGGTGTTCGCCGACACGCTGCTGGCGGCGCTCCCCGAGATCCCGAACGGCGAGACGTTCTTCGTCGCCGCCGACGACGCGCTGGCCCGCGAGCCCCTCGCCGAGCTCGTGCCCCGCTTCTACCCGGGCACCGAAGAGGTCGCCGCGGTGCTCACGGGCACGACCCCGGCGTTCTCGAACGCGAAGGCCCGCGACGTGCTGGGCTGGCGTCCCGCGCACTCGTGGCGCGGCGAGCTCCGCGACGCTCCGACAGGCCCAGCGACCGCGACTGATTCGGTGACCGCGACCGATCCCCTCCCCGACCTCGCCCGAAAGGACGTGCTGGCGTGAACTTCGACGGCATCCTCTTCTTCCCCGTCACCCCCTTCGACGCGCAGGACCGCGTCGACGAGGACCTGCTGCGGCAGCACCTCGAGACCACGCTCGCGCACGCGCCGGGCGGCGTGTTCCCGGCGTGCGGCACGGGCGAGTTCCACGCGCTGTCGACCGAGGAGGCGACCCGTGTCGTGCAGGTCGCGACCGAGACCGTCGCCGGGCGCGTGCCCGTCGTCGCGGGCACCGGCGGTCCGCTCGGGCACGCGAAGGCACTCGCCCGCGCGGCCGCCGACGCCGGAGCCGACGCGCTGCTGGTGCTGCCGCCCTACCTCGTCTCGGGTCCGCAGGCGGGGCTCGTGGCGTACGTCGAGGCGGTGGCCGCGGCATCCGATCTTCCCGTCGTGATCTATCACCGCGCCAACGCGCAGTTCTCGGCCGACTCGGTGCGCCGCCTCGCGCAGAACCCGAAGGTCGCGGGCTTCAAGGACGGCGTGGGCGACGTCGGCCTCGCGCAGCAGATCGTGCGGGCGGTCGCCGCCGAGGGGCGCGACGACTTCGCGTTCTTCAACGGCCTGCTCACCGCCGAGCTGACGCAGGGCGCCTATCGCGGCATCGGCATCCCGCTGTACTCGTCGGCGGCGTTCGCCATGATCCCCGAGGTGGCGAACGCGTACTACCGCGCGTATGTCGCCGGCGACGAGGACCACCGCAACGCCCTGCTCGACGGCTTCTACTCGCCGCTCGTGCGCCTGCGCGACGAGACGCCCGGCTTCGGCGTCTCGCTCATCAAGACGGGTCTGCGCCTGGGCGGCCTGCCCGTCGGCTCGGTGCGCGCACCGCTGGTCGACCCGACCCCCGCGCAGCAGGACCGGCTCGCCGAGATCCTGGCCGCTGGACGGGCGCTGCTGTGACGAGTGCGTCGGTGGATGCCGCGGGCGCGGCCTTCGACGCCGGCCCGACGATCGCCCGCTTCGAGGCGCGGCTGCTGCGGGTCCCGCTGACACGGCCGTGGGCCGCCGACGTCACGTCGGTGGGCGTCGTCGCGACGCACGTGGTCCGATCGGACGGCGCGGAGGGCTGGGGCTTCTCGTGGACCCCGCAGATCGGCGCCGAGGCGGTGCACGCGCTGCTCGCCCATGACATCGCGGCCTTCGCGCTGGGCCGGTCCGCCGACCCCGGGTCGGAATGGCTCCCCCTGTGGCAGCACCTCCACGAGGCCGGCGGCGGCGGCATCACGACGATCGCGATGGCCGGGCTGAACCTGGCCCTGTGGGATGCCGCCGTCCGGGCTCACGGAACCTCGCTGTCGGGATTCCTCGGCGCGCAGCGCGACAGCGTGCGCGCGTACGGCTCGGGCGTGAACCTGCATTACAGCATCGACGAGCTCGTCGCCCAGGTACGCCGCTGGGTGGACGCGGGCTACGAGGCGGTGAAGGTCAAGGTGGGCAAGCCCGATGTCGCCGAAGACCTCGACCGCATGCGGGCCGTGCGGGAGGTTCTGGGTCCCGAGCGAGCGCTCATGATCGACGCGAACCAGCGGTGGGAGCTCGACCGGGCGACACGCTCCCTCGAGGTGCTCGCCGAGGTCTCGCCCGCCTGGATCGAGGAGCCGCTGCGGGCAGACGACCTGTACGGGCACGTCGAGCTGGCGCGCCGGCTGGCGGTCTCCAGCGGAACACCGATCGCCGTCGGCGAGAACCTGCACACCACCTATCGCTTCGACGACTTCCTGCGCACGGGCGCCGCCCAGATCGTGCAGCCCAACGTCGTGCGGGTCGGCGGCATCACGCCGTTCCTCGGCATCGCCGCGATCGCGGCCGAGTATGGAGCCGCCCTGCACCCTCACCTGCTTCCCGAGCTCTCGGGGCAGCTCGCGCTCACCCTTCTCGCCGTCGCCGGGGTTCCCGCGCCGATGGCAGAGGACGTCGAGGATGCCGGCTTCGGCGCGCTCGGCGCCCTCGCCGATCCGTCGCCCGTGCGCATCGTCGACGCCACCCTCACCGAGACGCCGCACGCAGGCCTCGGCCTCCGCTTCCGCTGACCCCGCTCCCCGCACCTCGTCTGCTCCCCGCAAAGGACACACCATGACCACTACGACCGCCGAACTCGATGCTCTGACCGCCGCAGCCGCAGCCGCAGCGCCGGTCTGGCGCGCCGCCGACGCCGCCACCCGGGCCTCGTGGCTGCGTGCCGCCGCCGACACGCTCGACGCCCACCTCGACGAGCTGGTCGCCATCGCCGACGAAGAGACGCGGCTCGGCGAGACCCGCCTGCGCGGCGAGGTCGGACGCACGACCGGCCAACTGCGGCTGTTCGCGACGGTCGTCGAAGAGGGCTCGTATCTGGAGCTGACCGTCGACGACGCCGACGCGTCCGCCGCCCGGCCGGAGCTGCGCCGCATGCTCACCGGCGTCGGTCCGGTGGCCGTGTTCTCGGCCTCGAACTTCCCCTTCGCCTTCTCGGTCGCCGGCGGCGACACCGCGTCCGCGCTCGCCGCCGGCAACCCGGTCATCGTGAAGGCGCACTCGGGGCACCCGCGCCTGTCGGAGCGCACCGCCGAGCTCGTGGCCGCAGCGCTGGTCGAGGCCGGGGCGCCCGAGGGCTCGCTCGGGCTCGTCGAAGGCCGCGAGGCCGGCAACGCGCTGGTGCAGCATCCCGTCATCCAGGCGGCGGGCTTCACCGGTTCGCTGGGCGGCGGCCGAGCCCTGTTCGACCTCGCGTCGGGGCGCCCCGACCCCATCCCGTTCTACGGAGAGCTCGGCTCGGTGAACCCCGTCGTGATCACGGCTGCCGCCGTCGCCGCCCGAGGCGAGGCGCTCGCGCAGGGCCTCGTCGGCTCGTTCACGCTCGGCGTCGGCCAGTTCTGCACGAAGCCCGGGGTGGTGTTCGTCCCGGAGGGGGCGGGCTTCGAAGAGCTCGTGGCCGGCTTCGCCGCGGGCGCGGCGGGCGGTCCGCTGCTCACCGAGCGCATCACCGAGGCCTTCCCCTCGGGCGTGGCCCATCTGGAGGGCGATCCGTCCGTGGCCGTGGTCGCACAGGGCCTGCCGGCAGAGCCCGGGTCGGCGCAGCCGGTCGTGCTGTCGACGGATGCCGCGGCCGTCGCCACCCGCCCCTCGGTGCTGCTGGAGGAGTGCTTCGGTCCGGTGACCCTCCTCGTCCGCTACTCGTCGCAGGACGAGCTGCACGCGGCGCTGGAGGCGGTGCCCGGTTCGCTCACCGCGACCCTGCACGCGGAGGACTCCGACGACGTCGCGGCCGTCCTCGAGGTGCTGACCCGCAAGGCAGGGCGCGTGCTGTTCGCCGGCTGGCCCACGGGCGTCGCGGTCACCTGGTCGCAGCACCACGGCGGTCCGTGGCCCGCGACGACGTCACTGCACACCTCGGTGGGCGCGACGGCGATCCGCCGCTTCCTGCGGCCCGTCGTGTTCCAGGACGCACCGGCCGCTCTGCTGCCCGCCGTACTGCGCGACGAGTCCCTGGCGCGCCTGCCCCACCGCCGCAACGGCGTGCTGCAGGTCCCCTGAACACCCTGAACCCGCTCGACGACCGGGAGTGCTGACCCGGTCGTCGAGCGATCGCCTCACAGCCAGCGCTTGAGCTTGAACACCCCGTACAGCCCGAACCCGAGGCCGACCATCATCAGCAGGGCGAGCGGATAGCCGAACGTCCAGTGCAGCTCGGGCATGTGGTCGAAGTTCATGCCGTACACGGTGCCGATGAGCGTCGGCGCGAACAGGATCGCGGCCCACGACGAGATGCGCTTGATCTCCTCGTTCTGCGCGAGCCCGGCCTCGCTCATGCGCCGCATCTCTTCGTTCTGGCGCTGCGCCACGAGCGTCGACTGCACGTTGAGCGCGTTCTCGAGGATCGAGCGGAACGCCCCGGCGCGCTCGACGATGCGCAGCACGTGGTCCAGCACGTCGCGGAGGTACCGCTGCAGCTCGAGGTCGACGGCGTACTTGTCGGAGCCGCGACGCAGCGCCTCGAGCATCCCGGCGAGAGGCTGCGCGGCCCGCTGGAAGTCGATGACCTCGCGCGACAGGTCGTAGATGCGGCGCGACACCGCTTCGACGTCGGCGTCGGCGTTGCCGAAGAGCTGGTCCTCGATCTCGTCGATGTCGTTCTCGAGCCCGGCGATCACCGGCCCGTACTCGTCGACGACCTCGTCGAGCACGGCGTACAGCACCGCCTCCGGTCCCATCGCCAGCAGCTCGGGTGCGGCTTCGAGCCGGCGGCGCACCTTGCCGAGGTTCGGCGCCTCCGCGTGGCGGATCGTCACGACGAAGCCCGGGCCGACGAACACGTGCAGCTCGCCGAACTCGACCTCTTCGGCGGCGTCGAGGTAGCGCGCGGGGCGCAGCACGACGAACAGCGTGTCGCCGTAGCGCTCCAGCTTCGATCGCTGATGACCGGTCAGCGCGTCCTCGACCGCCAGCGGGTGCAGGCCGAACTCGTCGGCGATGGAGCGCACCTCGCCCGCCGTCGGGCGGTACAGCCCGATCCAGGCCATTCCGCCGCGGTCGCGCATGACCTCGTACGTCGCGTTCAGGTTCGCCGGGTCCTGTGTACGTCGCCCCTGGACGTACACGGCGTTGTCGATCAGGGCCATCATGATTCACCTCGATTGCTCGCGCGTCGGCACGGCGCCGCAGGCACCGTGAAGGAGGGCGCGCGCAGACGCGCGCACCGGCGCCACCGCTCGCCCGCGAGGGATCAGTGCATCGAGATGCCGACCAGCGAAGACGAAACGGTGGCGCGGCGACTATCACTGGACATCGCGCATCACCTGCCTTCCTGGTCTGAGGGCCGAAACGGCCTCCGCCACCTTAGGCGACAGTTCCTGAGAGGTCAACCGGCGCCGGGCAACGTGCGCGCGAGCTCGCGCCCCGCGGCCACCAGCCAGCGGACCGGGTCGGACATGGCCGCCTGCGCCGACCCCGCGAGCTCTGTGAGCGAGGCGGTCGCAGCGAATCCCGACACGTCCGCGTCGGCCGTGATGCGCCCCGCCACGAGAGCCACCGGCACGCCTGCCGCGGCCGCGAGCGCACCGACGTGCGCGGGGACCTTGCCGGCGGCAGACTGCCCGTCGTAGGACCCCTCGCCCGTGACGACGATGGATGCCGCCGCCACCGCGTCGCCGAGCCCCACCAGCTCCGCGACCGCCGCCGACCCGGGCACGAGCTCGGCGCCCCACGCCAGCAGGCCGAAGCCGGTGCCTCCGGCCGCACCTGCGCCGGCGGCACTCGTGCTGAGCGAGGCCGCTTCGTCTCGCCGGCGCTCGCTCAGCGACCGACTCGACAAAGCATCCCGATCCGCGGCGGCGGCGCCGAGCACGTCGGCCCAGCGGGCGAGTCCGGCGTCGAGCACGGCCACGTCGGACGCCGACGCCCCCTTCTGCGGGCCGAACACGGCCGCGGCGCCGCGCTCTCCGAGGAGCGGATTCGTGACGTCGCTGAGGACGGTGACCCCGCCGGGCGGAAGCGCCGCGAGCTCTGACAGGTCGGCGGTCGCCACGTCCGCCAGCCCTCGGGCGCCGTCAGCGATCGGTCGTCCCGCGGCGTCTGCGAACCGGGCGCCGAGCGCCGCGAGCATGCCGGCACCGCCGTCGGTCGACGAGCTCGAGCCGATCCCCAGCACGAGCCGCGAGACGCCGTGTGCGAGGGCGGCCGCGATCGCCTCGCCGAAGCCCCACGTGTGCGCGTCGAACGGCCGCAGGCGGGCCGGCGTGCCGAGCAGCTCGATGCCGCTCGTGCACGCGAGCTCGACGATGCCGGTGCCGGCGGGCGCCTCGGGCGTGGGCGGCAGCAGCACCCAGGACGCCTCCACCTCTGTTCCTTCGGGTCCGGTGACCGCGATCGGCATGCGGCGGGCACCGGGCACCGCGGTCGCGAACGCGTCGACGGTGCCCTCGCCGCCGTCTGCCATCGGCAGGAGCCGCACGTCGTCCGCCGGCCGCTCCTCGGTCCACCCGGTCGCCAGCGCCTGGGCGGCGGCCGCGGCGGCGATGGTGCCCTTGAACGAGTCCGGGGCGATCACGACGGTGTGTGCCATGGTTCTCCTCCACGCGGGAAAGCGTTATCCTGCAGATCATGGTACTCATGGAACGCCCGACGCGCCCCCGTGCCGTGATAGCCACCGGGACCGGCCGGTACGCCGACCCGTGGCATCCCTATCCGACCACGTCGGCCCGCATCGCCGAAGTCCTGCGCGCCGACGGATGGGACGCCATCGTGGACGACGACGTCGACCACGCTCTCGCGCACCTCGACGGCGCCGACCTGCTCGTCGTGAACGCGGGCGATCCGTGGCGCAACGACGGCGCGCCCCGCGCGGACCCCGCGGCCGAGGCGGGGCTCACCTCCGCCATCGCGCGCGGCATCGGGCTCATCGGAGTGCACGCCGCCCTGTCGAGCCTGCGCGACCACCCCGCATGGCGCGCGGCGATCGGGGGCGAATGGGTTCCCGGGACCTCGTGGCACCCGCCCATCGACGAGGCCCGCGTGCGCGTCGTCGACGCCAACCACACGATCACCGACGGGATGCCGCACCTCGACGTCTTCGACGAGCGCTACAGCGACCTCGTGGTCGACGCCGACGCCCGCGTGCTCGCCGTGCACGACGTCGACGGCGCCGAGCACCCGGCCGTGTGGGTGCGCGAGCAGCCCACGCGCGCGGTCGTGTCGTCGCTCGGGCACGACGAGCGCGCGTACGACTCCCCCGCCCTCGCGGCGCTGCTGCAGCGCGCCGCCCGCTGGGCCGCCCGGCTCTGACTCCCGATCGCCCCGGGACGAGGCATCCACTCGCGACCGGGCACAATGGAACGCGAACCCGCCCCCGACCCGACGGAGTGACATGTCCTGGCTCGTGACCGGAGGCGCCGGCTACATCGGCGCCCACATCGTCCGCGCGCTCGTCGAGGCGGGCCTGGCGCCCGTCGTCATCGACGACCTGTCGAGCGGTCACGCCGAGTTCGTGCCCGAGGGCGTGCCGTTCGTGAACGGGTCCATCCTCGACACGGCGCTCGTCGAGAGCACGCTGCGCGAGCACGGCGTGGTCGGGGTCATCCACCTCGCGGGGTTCAAGTACGCGGGGGTCTCGGTGCAGCGCCCGCTCCACACGTACGCACAGAACGTCGAGGGCACGCGGTCGCTGCTGGAGGCCATGCAGAACGCGGCGGTGTCGAACCTGGTGTTCTCGTCGTCGGCCGCGGTGTACGGCACGCCCGACGTCCCCCTCGTCACCGAGGACCTGCCCAAGCGCCCCGCCTCGCCCTACGGCGAATCGAAGCTCATCGGCGAGTGGCTCATCCGCGACCAGGCGGTCGCGACGGCCGAGACGCAGCATCCGCTGCGGCACACCGCGCTGCGGTACTTCAACGTCGTCGGCTCAGGCGACCCGGTCGTGTACGACACGAGCCCCCACAACCTCTTCCCGCTCGTATTCGAGGCCCTCATCGAGGGCCGCACCCCTCGCATCAACGGCGACGACTACGACACCCCCGACGGCACCAACGTGCGCGACTACGTGCACGTCGCCGACATCGCCGCCGCCCATGTCGCCGCTGCCCAGCGCCTGCTCGCCGGCGAGCCGCTCGAGCCCGCGTACAACCTGGGCTCGCAGAACGGGCTGAGCGTGCGCGAGATCATGGATGCCATGGCCCGCGTCACGGGCATCGACTTCACACCCGAGATCGGGCCGCGCCGCCCCGGCGATCCCGACCGCATCGTCGCGACGGGCGAGCTCGCCGCCCGCGACCTGGACTGGAAGAACCGCTACACCGTCGACGAGATGGTCCGCACCGGCTGGGAGGCCCGCAGCCACGCGACCTCCGGTCGCTGAGCGAGCGGTCGGTCCCCGCTCGATCGCTCAACGCGCGGAAGACGCAGGCCCCGTACTGTCACGCACCACGAGCCGGGTCGGCACCGTCTCGAAAGACGTCGGCGCACCGGTCTCGATCGCGTCGACGAGTGCGGCGACCGCCCGGGCGCCCAGGGCGTCGAAGTCCTGATGCACCGTCGTCAGCGGCGGACGGTAGTCGGCGGCATCCGCCACATCGTCGAAGCCGACGACGCTCACGTCGCCGGGGATCTCGCGACCGGCCTCGGCGATCCCGCGCAGCATGCCGAGCGCCATCTGGTCGTTCGCGGCGAAGACCGCCGTCGCCTGTGCGGCGAGGAGAGTGGATGCCGCACCGCGCCCCGACGCCGAGGTCCAGTCTCCGCGCACGAGGTCCGGCACGGGCAGGCCGGACCCCGCGAGTGCCTCGCGCCAGCCGCGCTCGCGCTCGTCCGCCGCGAAGGAGCCGGCAGGTCCGGCCAGATGGTGGACGGTGCGATGCCCGAGGCCGAGCAGATGGGCCACGGCCGAGGCCGCCCCGCCCGCGTGATCGGTCTCGACGACTCCGAACCTGTCGTCGCGCGGCGAGTCGACCACCACCAGGCGCAGTCCGGCTCCGGTCACGTCGGCGTCGCGGACGCGGGCGGTCGCCTCGTTCAGCACGATGGCGCCGTCCACGCCCTGCTCGCCGAGTCGTTCGAACGCCGCCGACACGTCCCCGTCGGCGCCGAGCGTCACGACCGTGAGCGCATAGCCGCGCGAGGCGGCGGCATCCGCCACCGCCTGGAGCATCCGCGAGTTGCCGACCGACGCGAGGCTCGACACGACGAGCCCGAGCGTCTGCGTGCGGCCCGTCCGCAGGGCTCGCGCGGCACGGTGGGGGCGGTACCCGAGGTCGGCCATCGCGGTCTCCACCCGGACGCGGGTCTCGGGGTCCACACGCGGACTGCCATTGACCACGCGCGACACCGTCTGCCCTGAGACGCCGGCGCGTGCGGCGACGTCGGCCATCGATACCCGCCTGTCGGCCATGCTCCCCCGATTCGTGTTGACGCTAACATAGCGCCCCGGCTAGCATGTTGACGTGAACACACCTGAGTTCGGGACGGATGCCGTCACCCTCGGCGCCGGCGTCGTCAAGCGCCCCACGCGCCTGGCCGACGGCCGCGAGCTGATCTACTACGACGACCCCGACACGACCCTCGGGACCGAGCGGGCGATCGACGCCCGCGAGCTCGGCCCGCGCCCCGAGACGGCGACCATGCGCCGCGACGTGCTCACCGGCGACTGGGTGTCGATCGCCGCGGCCCGGCAGAACCGTGCCTTCCTGCCGCCTGCCGAGCTCGACCCGCTCGCGCCGCAGACGCCCACGAACCCGTCCGAGATCCCCTCGCGCTACGACGTCGCCGTGTTCGAGAACAAGTCCCCGTCGTTCGGCCCCGCGCTCGCCGTCGCCCACGGCGATGCACCTGCGGGCGTGGATGCCCCCCGAGACCTCGACGACCTCGTCGCCCCGGGACTCGGCCGCACCCGCACGAGCGTGGGCCGCTGCGAGGTCGTGTGCTTCAGCCCCGAGCACTCCGGGTCGTTCGGCTCGCTCACCCCGACGCGCGCCCGCACCGTGATCGAAGCGTGGGCCGACCGCACCGCGGCCCTGTCGGCGCTCCCGGGCATCGAGCAGGTGTTCCCGTTCGAGAACCGCGGTGAGGCGATCGGCGTGACGCTCCCCCACCCGCACGGGCAGATCTACGCCTACCCCTACATCACGCCGCGCACGACGAGCCTGCTGGCCTCGATCGACCGTGAGGGACCCGACCTGTTCGACCGCATCCTCGAGTTCGAGCGCGCCGGCGAGCGGGTGATCCTCGAGGGCGAGCACTGGACCGCGTTCGTCCCGTTCGCCGCACGCTGGCCCATCGAGATCCACCTGCTGCCCCACCGCCAGGTCGCCGACTTCGCCGAGACCACCGACGCCGAGCGCGACGAGCTCGCCCCGCTGTACCTGCGGCTGCTGCGCGGCGTCGACGCGCTGTACGACTCGCCGACCCCCTACATCGCGGCGTGGCACCAGGCGCCCGTGCACCGCGCACGCGACACCGCCCGGCTGCACCTCCAGCTCACCTCGCCGCGTCGCGCCGCCGACAAGCTGAAGTTCCTCGCCGGATCCGAGGCCGCCATGGGCGCCTGGATCGGCGACATCCCGCCCGAGGCGGCCGCCGCGAAGCTGCGCGAGGCCGTCGCACTCATCCCCGAGGAGACCCTGTGACCGCCGCCGAGACCCGTGCCCCCGAGGCCCACGACACCACGGCCGCCGCACGCGCCCTGTTCGCCGAGCGCTTCGGCGCCGAACCCGTCGGCACGTGGTCTTCGCCGGGTCGCGTCAACCTCATCGGCGAGCACACCGACTACAACGACGGCTTCGTGCTGCCCTTCGCGATCCAGCACCGCACGCACGTGGCGCTCGCGCCGCGCACCGACGGCGTGTTCCGCGTGCGGGTCGCGTCGACGTTCGACGACGCGACGGCCGAGCTCGCGCTCGACGTGCTCGACGTCGTCTTCCCCGACCAGCGCGACGACGTCCCGGAGTGGGCCCGCTACCCCCTGGGCGTGGCGTGGGCGCTGCTGGCGGCATCCGAGACCGACCCGGCCGACGTGACCGGCGTCGACCTCGCCTTCGCGTCCGACGTGCCCGTCGGCGCCGGCCTGTCGTCGTCGGCGGCGATCGAAGGGGCGACCGCGGTCGCCCTCGCCGAGACATGGGGCATCGACCTCGACCGCGTGGCGCTCGCCAAGGTCGGCCGCCGCGCCGAGAACGAGGCCGTCGGTGCGCCCACCGGCATCATGGACCAGATGGCGTCGCTGCTCGGCCGCCCCGACGCGGCGATCTTCCTCGACTGCCGGTCCCTCGACGCGCAAGTGATCGACCTGGGCTTCGCCGAGGCCGGCCTGGAGCTCGTCGTCATCGACACCGGCGTCAAGCACTCGCACGCGACCGGCGGTTACGGCGAGCGGCGCGCCGCGTGCGAGCGCGGTGCCGCGGCGCTCGGCGTGCCGGCGCTGCGCGACGTGTCGCTGGAGGATCTGCCGCGCCTGCAGGAGCTCGTCGACGACGTCACCTTCCGCCGCGTGCGCCACGTCGTGACCGAGAACCAGCGCGTGCTCGACACCGTCCGGACGCTCCGCGAGCAGGGTCCGACGGCCATCGGAGACCTGCTCGTCGCGTCGCACGCGTCGATGCGCGACGACTTCGAGATCTCGGTGCCCGAGCTCGACACGGCGGTCGAGGCGGCGCTCTCGGCCGGCGCGATCGGCGCCCGGATGACCGGCGGCGGCTTCGGGGGTGCGGCGATCGCCCTGGTCGCCCACGACAAGGTCGACGCGGTTCGGGATGCCGCCACCGCCGCGTTCGCCGCAGCCGGCTTCGCCGCCCCCACGATCTTCACGGTCACCCCGTCCGCCGGGGCGGCCCGCGACTGAGTCTCGTCGTCGTCGGTCCGGTTCTCGAAACGCCTCGCCACGTTTCGTCTTCGCTCGTTCCTCGCTCCGCTCAACGACCGGGTAGGGCTGAACGACGTGTGAACGCCTGTCGCGCAGCGACACGCGGACTGGCGCGGAGGGATGCCGCGGCCTAGCGTCGGACGCAGGGCTGCGGCACTCGTGCTGAGCGAGGCGCGAGACGAAGCATCCATCGCGGCCCGGAAGGAGCGATCGTGGCGTACATCACCGTCGGGACCGAGAACTCGGTCGACGTCGACCTCTACTACACCGACCAGGGGCCGGCCGACGCGCAGCCCATCGTGTTGATCCACGGCTTTCCGCTGGACGGCGAGTCGTGGGGAAAGCAGCAGGCTGCCCTGCTCGGCGCCGGGTACCGCGTGATCGCGTACGACCGCCGCGGGTTCGGTGCGTCCAGCAAGGTGGGCTCAGGGTACGACTACGACACCTTCGCCGCCGACCTGCACGCGCTGATCGAGGACCTCGACCTGCATGAGGCGATCCTCGTCGGGTTCTCGATGGGCACGGGCGAGATCGCCCGGTATCTGTCGCGCTACGGCTCGTCGCGGATCGCGAAGGCCGCGTTCCTCGGATCGCTCGAGCCGTACCTGCTCATCACCGACGACAACCCCGACGGCGCGGGCCCGCAGTCGTTCTTCGACGGCATCGCCCAGTCCGTGCGCGAGGACCGCTACGCCTTCATCGCCGGATTCTTCCAGGACTTCTACAACCTCGACGACACCCTCGGCTCCCGTACCTCGCAGCAGGCGCTGGACGCGAGCGTGCAGGTCGCGAACCACGCCGGCAACACCGCGATCGCCGCCGCTCCCCTGACGTGGCCGACCGACTTCCGTGGCGACATCCCCGCGATCGACGTGCCGACGCTCATCCTCCACGGCACCGCCGACAACATCCTCCCGATCGACAAGACGGCGCGCCGGTTCAAGGAGCTGCTCCCCGACGCGACCTACGTCGAACTCGAGGGTGCCCCGCACGGCCTGCTGTGGACGCACGGCGCCGAGGTCAACGAGGCGCTGCTCGCCTTCCTCGCGAGCTGACGTCAGGGGCCGTCGGTCACCCTGTCTGCTCCCGGCGAGCGCCGCGCCCGGTCATCGCCGCGGAAGCCGGTCGCTTCCCTTCCTCTCCCTTCCCTTCCCGCAGGCCAGTACGAAGAACACCGATGAACTTCCGGTTCACACGACACCTCGACCGCCGTGTGAGCCGGAAGTTCACCGCCGTGTGAGCCGGACGTGCATCGAACAAGTGAGCGGTGCGCCATGTGAACAGGAAGTTCATCGCCCGCGGAACGGCGAGTTTCCCTCACTCGTGTGAACCGGAAGTTCCCTCACCACCGTGTGAACCGGAAGTTCATCGCGTAAAACGGACCACCACTTCTGGGAGCAGCCCCACGAACGGCGGATGCCGCGGCCCCGGCGCCCATGGCCGACGGGGTCGCGGCATCCGCGTTCGAAGGGGTCAACCCTGCGGCGGTACGCCTCCCGCATTGGCCATCGCGATGAGCCCGTCGATCATCTCGGGGCCGACGCCTGCCCCGTCACCGTCACCGGCGAGCGCACCCATCATGCCGATGCGGCCGATCGGGAACGACTCCATCATCTTCGAGAAGTCCACGCCCTCGGGCATGATCGACGCCGCGCTGTCGCCCATGCCTCCCATCATCTGTGCGATCGCGGCCTGCACGATCGGCCCCGCGACCGGGTGGCGCAGCACTTCGCCCATCGACGACGAGCGCGTCAGCGGCAGCGTGAACACATCGCCGTCCACGGCGACCTCGACACTCGAGCGCAGGTCACGGCTCGACGCACCGACCGACACCGTGTACGAGCCCCCTTCGACGACCCAGCGGTCGGCGCGGATGTCCCAGTACGCGAGGTCCTGGCGGCGCACCGTGAGGGTCACCGTCTGCGTCTCGCCCGGCTCGAGAGCCACCGACGCGAACCCCTTGAGCTCGCGGGGCGCGCGCTGCACCTGCGACGACGCGAGGCCCGTGTAGACCTGCACGACCTCGCGGCCCGCGCGCTCACCGGTGTTGGTGACGGCGACGGTCACCTCGACGTCGCCCGACGGCGAGACCGAGGCGGCGGCATCCCCGTACGCGAAGGTCGTGTACGACAGGCCATGGCCGAACGGGAAGGTGACCTCGAGGCGGCGTGCGTCGTACCAGCGGTAGCCGACGAACAGGCCCTCGCCGTAGCGGACGTGCGAGAACTCTCCCGGGAAGTCGAGGAACGCCGGGGTGTCCTCCAGGCGCACCGGGATCGTCTCGGTGAGCTTGCCCGACGGGTTGACCTCGCCGAACAGGACGTCCGCCGTCGCACCACCGCCGGCCTGCCCCAGCAGCCAGCCCTCGACGATCGCGGGCACGCGGTCCGCGAAC
The DNA here is from genome assembly GCF_006783905.1 of Microbacterium kyungheense. Classification (GTDB taxonomy): domain Bacteria; phylum Actinomycetota; class Actinomycetes; order Actinomycetales; family Microbacteriaceae; genus Microbacterium; species Microbacterium kyungheense. The sequence continues at coordinate 247,949 of NZ_VFPE01000003.1, forward strand.
GGGAGCGCCACGACGCCGCCGTTGGAGATCACGACGACCGTGTTCGGGTTCGCCGCGAGCACCGCGTCGAGCAGCGCCAGCTGCGCGGCCGGCAGGTCGATGTCGTCGCGGTCGTACCCCTCGGACTCCAGACGGGCCGGCAGGCCCAGGAACAGCACAGCGACCTCGGCGTCCGCCGCCGCGGCCACCGCCTCGTCCCGCAGGCGCCCCGCCTCGTCGGCGGGAACGTCGAGGGCGTTGCTGAAGCCCTGCGCGTACGCCACATCGCCGGTCGCGAGCGCGCGGATCTCGTCCAGCGCGTTGTCCAGACGCGTCGGGTTGATCATCGAGGACCCCGCGCCCTGGTAGCGAGGGGATGCCGCGAACTCGCCGATCACCGCGATGCGCGCGTCGCGTGCGAGCGGCAGGAGGGGTCCCGAAGCCTGTCGAGGGGCCTCGTTGCGCAGCAGCACGATCGACCGACCGGCCGCCTCGCGCGCCAGCGCGTGATGTGCGTCGACGTCGAGCGGCCCCGCCACGGCACCCGCACCATCGGACGCCTTGCGCACCAGGTCGAGCACGCGGCCCGCGGCCACGTCGAGCACCGACTCGTCGAGCGACCCGTCCTTGACGGCGGCGACGAGCTGGGCGTCGGTGACGCCGTTCGACGACGGCATCTCGAGGTCCATGCCGGCGGCGAGTCCCGGCACGCGCTCGTTGACCGCGCCCCAGTCCGACACGACGAGACCCTCGAAGCCCCACTCATCGCGCAGCACCTGCGTGAGCAGCCACGGGTCCTCCGACGCGTACACGCCGTTGATGCGGTTGTACGAGCACATCACGGTCCACGGCTGGGCGTCCTCGACCACGCGCTGGAAGCCGCGCAGGTAGATCTCGCGCAGCGGTCGCGGGTCGACGTCCGACGACGCGCGCATGCGGTCGTTCTCCTGGTTGTTCGCCGCGAAGTGCTTGAGCGAGGTGCCCACGCCCTTCGACTGGATGCCCTTCACGATGGCCGCGCCCAGCACGCCCGAGACGATCGGGTCCTCCGAGAGGTACTCGAAGTTGCGGCCGCACAGCGGCGAGCGCTTGATGTTGATGCCGGGGCCGAGCAGCACCGCGACGTTCTCGATCGAGGTCTCGGTGCCGAGCGCCTCACCCACGCGGTGGATCAGGTCGACGTCCCACGACGAGCCCAGACCGACCGCCGGAGGGAAGCAGGTGGCGGGCACGCTGTCGCCGATGCCGAGGTGGTCGCCGCCCTCACGCTGCTTGCGCAGACCGTGCGGGCCGTCGGTCACCATGATCGCCGGCACGCCCACGCGCTCGACCGCCTTGGTGTACCAGAAGCTCGCGCCGCTGGTCAGCGACGCCTTCTCTTCGAGGGTGAGTTCCGTCACATCGGGGATGCTCATGGGGTTCCTTTCATCGGGGTTGTCGAGAGGCAGCGAGGCCGAGACGGCCGACGTCATCGGACGGCCTTGATCGGCCAGATCGCGATGGCACCCAGGATGCCGAGCACGATGGCGACGGGGAAGAGGCCCTGGTAGCCGAAGACGAGCACGATGACGCCCGACACGGCGGGGGCCAGCGTCTGGGGCAGTGTCGCCGCGATGTTCACGACGCCGAGGTCCTTGGCGAACGACTTGGCCGACGGCAGCACCTCGCTGATCAGCGCCGTGTCGACCGCCTGGAACATGCCGAACCCGAAGCCGGCGATGAAGGTCATGATCATCCACGCGTTGATGTCCTGCCAGAACCACGGCAGCAGGAACGCGAGGCTCACGACGGCGGCAGAGCCGAAGACGAACGGCTTGCGGCGGCCGACCTTGTCGGAGAGCGGCCCCGACACGACGGTCGAGATGATGATGCCGACGAGGCTCAGCAGGCCCAGGAGCGGGATGACGGTCTTCGGCTCGTCGATGTGGAAGTAGTACTGCAGGAGGTACAGCTGGTAGCCGGTCACCGCGAAGTATCCGGTGTACAGCAGCAGGCGTCCCGTGAAGGCCCAGAAGAAGTCGGGGTGCTTGGTCGGGCTGACCCAGAACGTGCTGAGAAACTCCTTCAGGTCGAACGGCTCGGGCTGGAGCTTCGTGCTCGGGTAGTCGGGGTTGAGCACCACGAAGAGCAGCAGCACGACCACCGACAGCGCCGCGAACACGATGTAGCCGAACGAGATGCTGTCGAAGAACAGGGCGCCGACGATCTGACCGCCGATGGCGCCCAGCATGAGGCCGATGCCGGTGAGGGCGGCGAACGTGCCGCGGCGCTTGATCGGCACGCGGTCGGGCATGACGGCCGACAGCGGCCCCTGCGCGAAGTTGAAGCAGACCTGCACGAGCGTCCACGCGATGATGAAGCCGACCAGGCTGTTCGCGAAGGCGAGGCCGACGAGCGACAGCGCGCCCGCGAGCGACCCGAGCACGATCCACGGCGCGCGGCGCCCGAAGCGGGAGCGGGTGCGGTCCGAGATCTGTCCCGCGATGGGCTGCGCGATCATCGCGGCGAAGGCGCCGATGGTCGAGATGATCGCGAGGTTGGCGACGTTGATCTGATTCTCGTCGCCGAATGCGAGTGTCACCTGCTGGGGAAGCAGGATGCCGGGCACCGCTCCCCACACCATGAAGATCGCGATGTTCGCGGGGACGATCGACCACATCAGCCGCCGCAGGCCCTTGACGGGTGCCGGCGGATCGTCGATTCCGGTCGCGTTCTCGACGAAGGTGTTGGTGGTCATGGGGGCGATGGGCTCTGACGGCGCTGTCATGGACGGTCCTTGCTTCGGGTGGCGGGCACTCCTCATCGAGCGCCTCGAGAGAAAACCATATGTCACTAGGTTTTGAGAAATCAAGCGTTGTTCGGTTTACTTCTCCTATGGCAGAAAGCCGAACGGGGCGACGAGGCTCCTACGCCAAAGGCGTGGCCAAGCGCGAAGAGATCCTCACGCGCGCACTGGACGTGATCGCCCGCGAGGGCTACCGGGGGGCGTCGGTCAAGGAGCTGGCGGATGCCGTCGGCCTCAGCCAGGCCGGGCTCCTCCACTACTTCGACAGCAAAGAGGAGCTCTTCACCGAGATCCTCCGCAAGCGCGACGAGATCGATTCGGTCAGCCTCGGCGTGAACGGCGACCCCGTGCAGGGCCTGACCGCGGCGGGCGACCTCGACCTCGACGCGGTGCGCACCGGCTACCTCGGCGTCGTCCGGCACAACGCCGACGTGCCCGGTCTGGTCCACCTGTTCGCCCGCCTGTCCGTCGACGCCGCCGATCCCGAGCACGCCGCCCACGGCTACTTCGTGCAGCGCGGCGCCGACCTGCGCGGCTTCTTCGCCGCTGCGATCGCCGCCGGCCAGGCATCCGGCGACATCGACGACCGCGTCGAACCCGACGTGCTCGCACGCCTCTTCCAGGCCGTCGCCGACGGCATGCAGGTGCAGTGGATGCTGGAGCCCGATGTCGACATGGCGACCACCGTCGACGCACTGTTCGAGTTGCTGACCCCGAGGAAGACGTCATGACCGACACCACCACCCGGTACGCCGAAGCCGACACGGTCACGGGCCGTGTGCGCGGGTTCTGGCGGGGCGAGCCCGGCGACGGCGGCAGCGCCGCGTTCCTCGGCATCCCGTTCGCCCAGCCGCCCGTCGGCGACCTGCGCTTCGCCGCGCCGGTGCCGGCCGAGCCGTGGCAGGGCGTGCGCGACGCGCTGGAGTACGGTGCCACGGCGCAGCGCGGCGACCCGGGCGTGACGCTCATCCCCGAGCCGTCGGTGCCCGGCGACGCGACGCTCAACGTCAACGTCTTCACCCCTGCGCCGGGCGAGACGGATGCGGCTCTGCCCGTGCTCGTCTGGATCCACGGCGGCGGCTACTTCGCCGGCTCGCCCGCGAGCCCCTGGTACGACGGACGCGCGTTCAACCGCGACGGCGTGGTGACCGTCTCGATCTCGTACCGTCTCGGGTTCGACGGCTTCGGGTGGATCGAGGACGCACCCTCGAACCGCGGCGTACGCGACTGGCTGCTGGCCCTCGAATGGGTGCAGGCCAACATCGCGCAGTTCGGCGGCGACCCCGCGCGCGTCACGATCGCGGGGCAGTCCGCCGGTGGCGGGGCGGTGCTGACGCTGCTCGGGATGCCGGCGGCCCAGCACCTCTTCCACTCGGTGTGGGCGCTGTCGGCCGCCACCGCCGACGTCCCGGCCGTGACGGCCGAGCGGATCGGCCGCGACGTCGCCACCCGCGTGGGCGTCGCGCCCACGCGGGCGGGGCTCTCGACCGTGCCCGAGGAGCGCATCATCGAGGCGCAGAAGGCCGCGACCGAGGTGTCCGGGGCGGGGGCGGTCACGAAGCTGCTCGACGACGGCCTGACCCTGGGTCCGGCGATCGACGGCGACCTCATCGCACGCCCGACGCTCGAGTCCATCGCCGCGGGCGTCGGCGCCGGCAAGCCGCTCGTGCTCGGCGCCACCGAGGACGAGTTCTCGATGATCGTGTCGGGCGCGGCGAACAAGCTGCGCTGGATCCCCCTCGGCCTTCTGCTCGGCAAGTCGGGGTTGAAGGGCGCCCGGCGCCCGGCGTACCTTGCGGCGAACCGCGACGTCGTGGCCCGCGGCCATGCCGCAGTGCTCGGCCGGTACATCACCGACCGCGTGTTCCGCACGGCCGTGGTGCGCACCGCGACCGCGCGGGGCGAGGCCCCGACCTGGGTCTACCGGTACGCGTTCCGCTCGACGCAGCCCGGCATGACGCATGACATGGCCGTGCACTGCATCGACGTGCCGTTCTGGTTCGACTGCCTCGACGCGGTGCGCATCGACCACCTCACCGGTCCGAACCCGCCGCAGGCGCTCGCCGACCAGACGCACCGAGCCGCCGTCGCGCTCATCACCGGCGGCGACCCCGGGTGGCCCGCGTGGTCGTCGACGCCCGGCACGACCCGCGTGTTCGGCGGCGGCCCCGGCATCCCCGTCATCGACCCCGACGGCTACGCCCCGGTCGCTCCCCTGCTCTGAGCCGATCGCGGCGAGCCCCGTTTCGCCTGCGGGCGCCAGAGCGCCCTCCGCTCGACGACCGGTGCGCGGGCACCGGTCGTCGAGCGGAGCGAGGACACTTCGTCTCGTCGCCAGCGCTCCTCGCTCAGCGACCGACTCGCGAAGACGACGCGGCTCAGCTCAGCGCGGGGATGACCTCGTGCTCGAACAGCTCGACTCCGGAGAGGTCGTACGCGGCCTCGGGGAAGTAGTGGATGCTGTAGCCCAGGCCGTGCTGGGCACGCTCGGCGAGGCGCTCGGCGACCTGCTCGGACGTGCCGAAGCCGGGCGACGAGAGGAAGTCCTGCTCGATGTGGGCGGCACGCTCGTCGCCGACGTGCGGGCGCAGGCGCTCGATCACGACGGCGAGCCGATCGCGGGCCTCGGCCTCGGTCGCGCCGACGACGGTGTTGAAGTTTGACGAACGCGTGATCGACGCGAAGTCGCGGCCCAGGGCGTCGCAGTGACCGCGCAGCACATCGCTCTTGTGGTCGAAGTCCTCCAGCGATCCGGCGAAGTTCGTGTACGACGCGTACTGCGCCGCGATCTTGAGCGTGACCTTCTCGCCGCCGCCCGCGATCCAGAACGGGATGCCGCCGTCCTGCAGGGGAAGGGGCTGCACGATCGCGCCGTCGACCTGGAAGTGGCGGCCGTCCAGCGTCGCACGGCCGGTCGTCCAGGCCTGGTTCATGATGTCGACGCCCTCGCGCAGCATGCGCAGCCGGTCGGCGACGGGCGGGAAGCCGTAGCCGTAGGCCTTCCACTCGTGCTCGTACCAGCCGCCGCCGATGCCCATCTCGGTGCGGCCGCCCGACACGATGTCGACGGTCGCGGCGACCTTGGCGAGGTACGCGGGGTTGCGGTAGCCCATGCACGTGCACATCTGCCCGAGGCGGATCCGGCTCGTCGATGCGGCGAACGCGGCCATGAGCGTCCACGCCTCGTGCGTGGCCTCGTCGGAGGGGACCGGCGTGGTGTGGAAGTGGTCGTAGACCCACAGCGACTCCCACGGTCCGGCGTCGGCCCGCTGCGCGAGTCCGCTCATCACCTCCCAGTGCTGAGCGGGGTCGATGCCGACGAGATCGAATCGCCAGCCTTGAGGGATGAAGGTTCCGAAACGCATGTCCCCAGCCTAGGGAAGCGTTTGCTCGTGCTCCATGCCGAACACCCGGGCATGCGGCATCCGCTCCCGCATCACCGCGATCGCCGCAGGGTTGTGGTCGACGAGCACGGCGTCGCGGCCGAGCGTCGACGCGACGGCGCCCGTTGTGCCGCTGCCGGCGAAGAAGTCGAGCACACGGTCGCCCGGGCGCGACGACGCCTGCACGATGCGGCGCAGGATGCCCTCGGGCTTCTGCGTCGGGTAGCCGGTCTTCTCGCGCCCCGTCGTCGGCACGATCGTGTGCCACCACACGTCGGTGGGGAGCTTGCCGCGCTCGGCCTTCTCGGGTGTGACGAGTCCCGGTGCCATGTAGGGCTCGCGGTCGACGGCATCCGAGTCGAACCAGTACGCCTTCGGATCCTTCACGTACACGAGGATCGTGTCGTGCTTGGTCGGCCAGCGCTTGCGCGTCTTGGCGCCGTAGTCGTACGCCCAGATGAGCTCGTTGAGGAACCGGTCGCGGCCCACGAGCGCGTCCATGAGCACCTTGGCGTAGTGGGCCTCGCGGTAGTCGAGGTGCAGGTACAGCGTGCCGTCGTCGGCGAGCAGCCGCCAGGCTTCGAGCAGCCGCGGTTCGAGGAAGCCCCAGTAGTCGTCGAACGTGTCGTCGTACGCGCGCAGATCGCCGCGGATCCGCTCGTACTCCCGCCCGTGGAACCCCCGCCGCACGACCCCGCCGGTGTCGAGCCCGCGAGGGGTCATCTGCTCGCCGAGGGGCCGCGATCCCGCCGCACCCTCGTCCGCCAGCTGGCCCCTCGCGGCGGGAGGGACGGATGCCGTCGAGCGCGCGGTCTCGACGGCACGTTCCTGCGGGCGGCCGGTGTTGAACGGCGGGTCCAGGTAGATCAGGGTGAACGAGGCATCCGCCAGCGAGCGGATCACGTCGAGGTTGTCGCCGTGGTGGATGTGCACGGACCCCGGCGCGACGGCAGACTCCGACCCGGTCACGGAACGCGGCGCAGCCACGCGTCGGTCGAGAACTTGGAGTCCACGAGCGCCTCCGCCTCTGCGTACTCGTCGGGCGTGATGTGCCCGGGCACGGCGCCGTACAGGTTCGTGAAGGTCTCTTCGAGCTTGGCGATGATCGCCTCGCGCGGCAGCCCGGTCTGGCGCCGCAGCGGGTCGACGCGCTTGGCGGCCGAGGTGGTGCCCTTGTCGCTGAGCTTCTCGCGCCCGATGCGCAGCACCTCGGTCATGACCTCGCCGTCCATGTCGTAGCTGAGGGTCGCGTGATGCAGCACTCCGCCGTTGGCGAGCCGCTTCTGTGCGGCGCCGCCGATCTTGCCCTGCGGCGAGGCGATGTCGTTGAGCGGCTGATACGTCGCGTCGATCCCGAGGGCGCGCAGCGCCTGCAGCACCCAGTCGTCGAGGAAGGCGTAGGAGTCCGCGAACGTCAGCCCCTGGACGAGGGATGCCGGCACGTACAGCGAGTACGTCACGATCGAGTTCGCGCCCATGAGCATCGCGCCGCCGCCGGAGATGCGGCGGACGACGTCGTAGCCGTGCTTGGCGGCGCCGTCGGGATCGACCTCGTTGCGCAGCGACTGGAACGAGCCGATCACGACGGCGTTCTCGTCCCACTCCCAGATGCGCAGTGTCGGCCGGCGTCGCCCGTCGCCGACACGGGCGGTGAGCACCTCGTCCAGCGCGAGGTTCATGCGCGGCGACACCGGCGCGTCGTGGACGATCTCCCAGTCGAAGTCGCGCCACCCCGGCGCGGTCACGAGGGCTCGCCGCACGGCGGTGCCGACGGCCTCGGGCGTGAAGCCCAGCAGCTGCGCGCCCTCGGGGAGCGCGCCGCGCACGGCGGCCGCGATGGTGGCCACGTCGGCCTCGATCGGCAGGCCGTTGACCGCGGCGTCGATATCGAGCAGCGCGTCGTCGGGCTCGAGGAAGAAGTCGCCCGCGAGCCGGAAGTCCGCGATGCGCCCGTCGCGCTCTTCGAGGTCGACGACCACGAGCTTCCCGCCGGGCACCTTGTATTCGCCGTGCATGCTTTCAGCCTATTGCGCGGGTGGCGCCGGGCGGCCTGCCGCCTGCGCGCGGACGGGCCGGGCCCCCGTGGGTCCCGGCCCCGCCTCTCTCGCTCAGTTGATGCCGGGGATGACCAGCCAGTGGTTGACCAGCACGATCCACAGCGCGATCACGGCGAGGGCCGCGATCGCGATGCCGACGCCCTGGCGTCCGCGGAACACGATCCCGATGACCACGACGATGAGCGTCGCAATGGCCAGGACCAGGGATCCGAACGGGATGCCGGGCAGGAAGAGCGACAGCACGAACAGCGCCGCGACGACGATCTCGATGATGCCGACGATGGTGTTGCCCTTGCCCCGGACGCGGAGGATGCCGTCGATGAGAGCGAGGATGCCGCCGACGAGGGCGATGAGCAGGAGCCAGCTGAGGGTGATCAAGGCGGGGGGACCCTTCTCGAGGAACGCCGCGGCGGTCGCCGGGGCGCCGGTCAGCCTATCGACGGGGCGCACCGCGCTGCCCGGCAGCCCTGGGGGCTGGACGCGGGGCCCTGCCGACTGGTATTGCGCGATGGCGACGGAGCCGAGGCATCCGTCGCCATCGCATGTCAGCGGGTCGTCCGGCGCCGCTCTACGACGTGCAGGCGCGCCCGTCGAGCAGGAACTGCCACGGCGTCGTCAGCACGCCCTTGGCGTGGACGACGGTGTCGGGCGCGTTGCCGGTGCGCTTGGTCGCCCCCGTCACCGTGACGACGTCGGCGGACTGCGCCACCGCCGCGCGCGTCGCCCTCGCGATGTGCTGTCCGTCGGGCACGGCGAAGCTCAGCGAGAACCCGTCGCCGACCTCGCCCGACAGGCGCACCGCGGCAGACGTGCCATCGGCCGACGGAGTCCACTCGACGTGGCAGTCCAGAGGCGCGATGGCCGGGTCGGCGAGCGCGATCAGCTCACGCGCCTGCTGCACGAACCACTGGCAGGCGGCGGGGTCCTCGTAGCCTCGTTCGGGATCGATCGGGCCGGCCGTTCCGCGGTAGCACTTGCCGTCGGACTCGCCCGGCACCTTGATCCACAGGTACGCGTCGATCAGCGGGTCGCCGGTGTCGGTCGACGGACGCTCCCCGAGCCCGCGGCCGGGCGGGTTGCACCAGTCCTCGGGGTCGCTGTAGACGCCTGCGGGCGGGGTCCACGTGCCCTGTCCGTTGCGGCTCGTGTCGATGACGAAGTGCGCCATCGCCGCGGGGTCCATGGTGCGCCCGGTGTCGGCGTACGCCTGGGCGAAGGCCGCGTCCGACAGCCCCCACGTCGAGAAGTCCGAGGGGCTCGCCGGGTAGTACTGGCTCGCGCACCACTGCGGCTGCCACCAGGTGTGCTGCGACAGGTCGAGGCACTGCGAGATCCACGAGCCGTACTTCTGCAGCCGTTCGGTCGGCACGTAGTTCGAGGCGTTCAGGAAGAACCCGTCGGCATCGGCCACGCCCGCCTTCATGAGCCGGTCGGTGATGTCGCCGACCCCGAGCCAGCCGGAGTGCGTGCCGTCGAGGTAGACGGAGGTCGCGGCTCCGGACTTCAGCGCCTGGACCGCGTGGTTCAGCTGCACGAAGCGCTCGGATGCCGCGGTCGCGGGATCGGCCTCTGCGGGCTTGCACCACTCGCTGTCGCCGTTGATGGTCGTGTACCAGGGGATGATGCCCAGCCCGTCGGGCTCGAGGATCACGCTGGCCGGGCGATCGCCGATGCCCGCGGCGACGGCGTCGATCCACGCCTCGTACTCGGCGGTGCTCGTCGCGCCGCCGGCCGAGTACTGCGCGCAATCGCGGAACGGCAGGTTGTAGGCCACCAGCACGGGCATGCGTCCCTGCGCCGCGGCGGCGGTGACGATCGCGTCGGCGGCGGCCTCCGCCTCGGCCGGGGTGCCCGAGGTCAGCCATTCGGCCGACGGGATCGAGCCGAGCAGCTGCGCGTCGTCGCGCGCCTGCCCGCTCAGCGACTGCGCGGCTTCGAGGGTCGTGCTCCACGGGTTCACGTAGAGGTCCGAACCGGCGAGGCCGGTGGCGTCGTCAGCGGCCGCGGCCGTCGCGGTCAGCGGCAGGGCCATCGCCGCGGCGAGCAGGGCCGTCGCAGCGATGGCGACCGCGCGCCGGCGATGCGGCACGCGGCGGGTGGATGCGGGGATCACGGTTTCTCCTGAGGTCGTCGTCGACCGCCGGGCGTCGTCGTCCGGGGAGCGGGCATCGCCGAGCGTGGGAGCGCTCCCACGATGTTCACTGGGGCCAGGATCGCGCACGCGCACTCGCCACGTCAATGGGGACGGATGCCGCCGCTCAGCCGCGTGCGGGGAAGCGCTGGTCGAGCCACGCCAGCAGGTCCGCGCGCACATCGGCCTGCATGACCTCGTTGAAGATCTCGTGGCGTGCGCCGGGGTAGACGAGCGTCGTCACATCCGTGAAGCGTGAGCGCGTGCGGTACGCGTCCGCCAGGCGGTGGACGCTACGGGGCCCGCCGACGGTGTCGTCGCGTCCGACCATCAGGAGCGTCGGGATGCCGCGCCCGACGCGCTTACGGGGACGGCCGAAGATGCGCAGCACCTCTATCGGACCGAAGAGCGCCATCGGCGACTCCTCTGTGGTCAACGGGTCATCGCGGAACGCCGCACCCACCGCGGGATCCGTCGAGAGCCACTCCAACCCGGTCGCCGTCGGCGATTTCCAGGGGTCGTTGTGCCCGCCGGTGCGCAGCGATCCCGGCATGCGGTAAGCCGAACCGCTGAGCACCAGGCCGTCGAACCCATCGGGATGGTCGTTGACCAGCATCTGCGCCAGGAACGAACCGCCCGAGTGCCCGAACAGCACGAGGGGAAGATCGGGGGCCTCGGCCCGAATGAGCTCGCTGAGCTGCCACATCGCCGCCAGCGTCGCCCGGACCCCGCCCGGACCGAGCTTGCCGAGCTTCGACACGTCGCCGCCGTGCTGCTTCATGCCCGTTCGGCCGTGTCCACGAAGGTCGGCCGCATACACCGTGATACCGCGCGCGGTGAGCGCCTCGATCAGCGCGGCGTACCGCCCGGCGTGCTCACCGACGCCGTGGATGAGCTGCAGGACCGCCCGAGGCTCGGTCGCCGCGTGGACGTCGTAGACGATCGTGACACCGTGCGCGTCGATGAACTCGGGCATGCCAGGAGTCTAGGGGTGCGGCATCCCGAAACTATCTTTAGCAAGGCTAATGAGCTAGGCTAACTATCCGGATGAGCAGCCACGGAACACTTACGACAGAACCCACGACGCCCGACGACCACGCAGACCTCTCCGCCGCCGCCTCGCAGCTGAGGATCGCGACCTTCCGCCTCGCGCGACGCATGCGCACGCAGCGCGCCGTCGACTCCATGAGCGACGGGCAGTTCGCCGTCCTCGCCGCCCTCTGGAAGCAGGGCCCGCACACGCTCGGCGAGCTCGCCGAGCGCGAGCGGGTGTCGGCGCCGTCGATGAACCGCACCGTCAACTGCCTGCAGGACTCGGGCTGGATCACCCGCACCGCCGACGAGAAAGACGGACGCAAGGTCGTGATCTCGCTCACCGACGCCGGCCGCTCCGTCGTCGACGAGACCGCGCGCCGGCGGGACGCGTGGGTCGAGTCCGCGCTCGCGCAGCTGACCGACCAGGAGCGCGCCACCATCGCCCAGGCCGCCGAGATCATGGCTCGGATGGTGACGCTGTGAAGGCGATGTTCCGCTCGCTGTCGCTGTACAACTTCCGCGTCTGGTTCATCGGCGCGCTCATCTCGAACATCGGCGGCTGGATGCAGTCGACCGCCCAGGACTGGGTGGTGCTCACCGAGCTGACGAACCACGACGCCACCGCGATGGGCGTCACGATGGCGCTGCAGTTCGGGCCGCCGCTCGTGCTCGTGGGCGTCACCGGGTGGATCGCCGACCGGTTCGACCGGCGCAAGCTGCTCATGCTGACGCAGTCCGCCCTCATGCTCCTCGCCGTCGCGGTCGGCGTGCTGCTGCTGACCGGCGTGATGACGCTGCCGCTGATGTGGCTGTTCGCCCTCGGCTTCGGCATCGCCAACGCGTTCGACGCCCCGGCACGGCAGGCGTTCGTCTCGGACGTCGTGGCGAAGGAGAACACCTCCAACGCCGTCGCCCTCAACGCCGCGTCCTTCAACACCGCCCGCCTCATCGGGCCCGCGATCGGCGGCATCATGATCGTGCTCGTCGGCACCGGCTGGATGTTCCTGGCCAACGCCGTGACGTTCCTCGCGATGCTCATCGCGCTGTGGGCGATGCGCACGGACGAGCTGGTCCCCCGCGTGCGGGCTCCCGGTGCGGCGCGCCTGGCCGACGGCTTCCGCTACGTCGCCCGCCGCCCCGACCTCATCGTCACGTTCGTCATGGTGTTCCTGATCGGCGCCTTCGGCATGAACTTCCCGATCTTCGCCTCGACGATGGCGCTCGAGTTCGGCCGCGACGCCGACGGCTACGGACTGCTGAGCTCGGTGCTCGCGATCGGCTCGCTGGCCGGCGCGCTGCTGTCGGCGCGACGCGACCGCGCGCGACTGCGCGTGGCGATCTACGCCGCCGGAGGCTTCGGCGTCGTGTCGCTCGTGTCGTCGCTGATGCCGGAGTACGTGCTGTACGCCGCGACCCTCGTCTTCGTCGGCTTCTGCACGGTGACGATGCTCACGACCGCCAACGGCTACGTGCAGACCTCGACCGATCCGTCGCTGCGGGGACGCGTGCTCGCGTTGTACATGGCGGTCATCATGGGCGCCACCCCGATCGGCGCGCCGATCGCCGGCTGGGTCGCCACGACCTTCGGCCCGCGCGCCGCGATCCAGGTCGGCGCGGTCGCGGGGCTCCTCGCCTGCGTGATCGGCATGACGTGGATGATCGCGTCCGGCCGGATGCGCCGCCACGAGTCGCGACGGTTCCTGCTGACCGTGGACGAGACGCGTCCGCTCACGATCGTCGCGCCGGAGGAGTTCAGCGACGAGGTCGCCGCCACCACCCCGATCCGGTCGATCACCGACGACGAGAGACGCGCCGCCAAAGCCCGCTGAGCTGCAAGGGGGCGAGGCGCCCCGGCAGCACCTGCGGGGGTCAGCGCGGCTCGCGCACCCCCACGCGCTCGAGGTGCGCGTTCGTGAACCGGCCGTCCGGGTCGAGGCGTTCGAACACGGCACGCGCGTCGGCCAGCCGCGGGTGCACGCGCTCGATCGCGGCACGGTCGAAGCCGTGCACCTTGCCCCAGTGCGGGCGGGCGCCGAACGGCTCCAGTGCGGCCTCGATGCGCGCGACGGCGGCGACCACGTCGTCGGGCCGATCGGAGTACCACGTGAAGTGGATGATCGCGCTGTCGCGTCCGTAGGCGGGGCTCAGCCACAGCCCGTCGGCGGCCGCCGTGCGCAGCTCGGTCCAGAAGAGGAGCGGACGCAGGCCGTCGGCGAGCGCCCGCACCGCGTCCAGTGCGGCGGGGGCCAGTGCGCGGTCGACGAAGTACTCCGTCTGGATCTCGTCGCCCAGCGAGGGCTGCGCGTCGAGCCGGAAGTGCGGCAGCCGCAGCAGCCACGGACCGGGCACGCCGCCGATCTCGGTGGCGTTGTCGCCCTCGACGAAGGGCGACACCTCGCCGTGGGTGCGCACCCCGTCCAGGAGCGCGTCGGGCACCGCGTCGTCGTCGGCCTCGAGCCGGGTCTTGACCCAGACGAACCCGACCGACGGCTCCTCCCACCGCGAGAACACCGACACGCTGTATCCGGCGGCCGTGAGCTCGTCGTAACGCGCGAGGGCGGCATCCCACGACACTCCCGTGTACAGGTCCTGCCGCAGGCGGAACGCGGGCACGAGGTCGAGGGTCAGCGAGACGACGATGCCGTACGCGCCGAGGCCGACCACCAGGGCGTCGAAGTCCGGATCGCCGCGGCGCACCTCGTGCACCTCGGCGTCGGCGCCGACGTAGCGCAGGGCGCGAACCGAGGCCGACAGCACCGGGTTGGCATCGCCGGAACCGTGCGTGCCGGTGGCGGTCGCGCCGCCCACGTTGATGTGCGGCAGCGACCCCATGTTGCGCAGCGCCCAGCCGCGCTCGTGCAGCCAGACGGCCAGGACGCCGTAGCGGATGCCGGCGGGCACCGTCACGGTGCCCGCGCCCTCGTCGAGCTCGAACTCGGGGGCGAAGCCGGTGACGTCGACGAGCGTGCCGGTCGTGTCGGGGAGGTCCGTGAACGAATGGCGCGTGCCCAGCGCGCGCACGCGGCCGGGCTCGGCGAGTGCGCGCCGCACGTCGTCGACGGTGGATGCCGTCACGATCCGCGGCGCCGTGTACTCGTAGTTGCCTGCCCAGTTGCGCGGCATCGCACTCCCTCTCGTCTCTGCGATCGACCATTCCATCCTGCCTCGCGGCGCGGGAGCGGCCGACCGTATGTCGGAGGTTCTCCGTACCGTCGAACACGTCTTCGACGGCGTGCGCGTCATGTCGGAACCCGAGCGAGAAGGTGGGCGAGAATGAGTATCGTGCCGGAACTGCTGGAGCGAGCCGCCGACGACACGGCGGGTGCGCGAAAGGCGCGCGGCGCGTTCTTCACGCCCCCGGCGATCACCCGCTTCCTCGCGCAGTGGGCGATCCGGGAGGGGACGGATGCCGTCCTGGAGCCGTCGGCCGGCGACGCGGCGTTCCTCGTCGAGGCGGTGCGCCGGCTCCGCGACCTCGGGGCCGCCGAGCCGCCCGCGGTGAGCGGCATCGAGATCCACCCGCACAGCGCAGAGGTCGGCCGCGAGCGCATCCAGAGCATCGGCGGCTCCCCCGCCCTGATCGTCGACGACTTCTTCAACGTCGAGCCCGAGGCGCGGTTCGACGCCGTGATCGGCAATCCTCCGTACATCCGCTACCAGCAGTTCACCGGCGAGGCGCGTGCGCGGGCGCGCGAGGCGGCGTTCCGCGCCGGCGTGGCGCTGACCGGGCTCGCCTCCAGCTGGGCCGCGTTCACCGTCCAGTCGGCGCTCCACCTGCGGCCCGGCGGGCGGCTCGGCCTGGTGCTGCCGGCCGAGCTGCTGAGCGTCAACTACGCGGCACCCGTGCGCCGGTTCCTCTTCGAGCGGTTCGCCCGGCTCGAGCTCGTGCTGTTCACCGAGCAGGTCTTCGCCGAGGCCGAGGCCGATGTCGTGCTGCTGATGGCATCCGGCTTCGACGAGGGGACGAGCCGCCATGCCACGGTGTACGAGACGACGAACGCGGCGGGGCTCACGGCGCTCCCTGAGGGCCTCACCTTCACACCGACCGACCCGTCCGACAAGTGGAACGCCGCGCTCGTCGATCCCGACGCGATCGAGCCGCTCCACTCCCTGCGGGAGGCGGGCTCGTTCGTGCCGCTCAAGGAGTGGGGCGAGACGACGCTCGGCATCGTGACCGGCAACAACGGCTACTTCACGCTGAGCCCCGAGCGGGCCGCCAAGCTCAAGCTCGACGCCTCCGAGGTGGTGCCGCTGTCTCCTCCGGGCAGCAGCCACCTGCGCGGCCTCGTGCTGTCGCCGGAGCTCATCGCCGAGCTCGGCGCCGCAGGGCGCGCCACCCTCATGTTCCGCCCCACGGGCGACGCACTGTCGGCCGCGGCGAAGCGGTACGTGCGCTCGGGCGAACGCGACCGCGTGCACGAGGCCTACAAGTGCCGCACGCGCTCGCCCTGGTACCGGGTTCCGCTGGTGCCGCCGGCCGACCTGCTGCTGACGTGCATGAACGCCGACACCCCCCGCCTGACCACCAACGAGGCCGGCGTGCACCACCTGAACTCGGTGCACGGCGTCTACCTCGACGCGGCGCTGCGCGACCTCGGACAAGAGCTGCTGCCGCTGGCCGCGCTCAACTCGGTGACGGTGCTCAACGCCGAGATGGTGGGTCGCGCCTACGGCGGCGGCATCCTCAAGATCGAGCCGCGCGAGGCGGACCGCTGGGCCATGCCGTCGCCGGCGCTCGTGCGGGAGCGGGCCGGCGTCTTGCGCGCGGTACGCGAGCTGGTGGCCGCCGACCTCGCGGAGGGGCGCCTGTGGCACGCGGTCCACCGGGTCGACGACGCCCTCTTCGGGGACCGCGAGCTGCCGTCTGCCGCCGACCTGCAGGCCGTGCGCGCGGCGCACACCCGCCTCATGGAGCGGCGCATCGCCCGCTCCCGCACCGTGCGCTGAGCCGCGCGTCCACCTGACCACCCGGAACCGAAGGATCCCCTCCGTGCCGACCAGAAAGCCGTCGATCGCCGAACAGGGGTGGCAGCTGTTCGACCGCATCGTCGAGCGGGCCTCCGTCGCCGGACACACGTCGCCGTGGACCGCGGACGAAGGCGAGGTGGCCTACCGCCCGGACTTCGAGACGCTGCGCCTGCTGCTCGGCGTGCCGCTGCATCTGAACGCCAACTCCCAGTCCGGCGTACCTGCTCTCGCACTGGACGTCTGGATCGCGTACGAACTGCGGCGCGCGGGCTTCGACCCCGACGCCGTGTGGCCCCGCGAGAGCGACCCGAGGATCATGCCGGCCGCCCTGGGCGCACTGCTGGAGGCGACGCCGGTGCGCGGGGGTGAGCGCGCCCTGCTCGAAGAGCGCATCCGCATCAGCGGGTCGAAGTCGGGCCTCGTCGGCGGCAAGGCGAAGATCCTCGGCAAGAACTACCAGAAGCAGGTCGACGTCGTGCTGTCGGACTGGCGCACCGGTCCCGAGATGCTCATCAGCACCAAGCGGATGGACTCGTCGTTCGGCAAGAACGCCGCCAACCGCGTCGAGGAATCGTATGGCGATGCGAAGAACCTGCGGCTGCGGCATCCACTCGCCTCGCTCGGATTCGTGTTCGGCCTGCGCACCACGATCTACGAGAAAGAGGCCGCCAAGGCCGCGTGGCTCATCGACCTGCTCGGCAAGCTCGGCCAGGAGGACGACGCGTACCACGCCGTCGCCCTCGTGCTGATGGAGTACGCGCAGGATCCGCCCGCGGACGGCGACGACGTCAACGAACCCGAGACCGGACCCGAGGTCGGCTCGGAAGCGGCGCTCGAGGCCGGCGACGACCCCGACCAGCTGTTCGCGCTGGACGATCCCGGCGAGGCGGACGCCGTGCGCGCCGAGCTCGACGCCGCCATCGCCGCGCTGCCCCCGGTGTCGATCGTCCTCGACGATCGGGTGCCCGACGAGCTGCACCCGGCACGGTTCCTGCGTGCCATGGTCGAGCGCACGCTCGCCATCACGCCGGTCGATCATCACGCCGAGGCCCGCGTGCGCCGCGACACCGCACTGCGCGCGGCGCGCGCGACCGCTCGCTGAGCACGAGCGGGCCGTTCCTTGCTAGGTTGTGCGGATGCCTCAGCCCGCCCTGCTGCCGCGCGCGGAGCCCGCTGACGTCGGCGTCTCGGCCGTCGCGCTCGGAGCCCTGCTCGACCGGCTCGACGAGAAGGGCATCGAATGCCACTCGGTCATGGTGGTCCGCCGCGGCCACGTGGTCGCCGAGGGTTGGTGGGCTCCGTACTCGGCGGACCGGCCGCACCTGCTGTACTCGCTGACCAAGTCGTTCACGGCGATGGCCGTCGGGCTCGCCGTCGCCGACGGTCTGCTGTCGGTCGACGACCTGGTGGTCGACGTCCTGCCCGACGGCATCCCGGATGACATCCCCGCGCAGGCACGCCGGCTCACGGTGCACCACCTGCTCACAATGACGGCCGGGCACGACACCGACACCCTCGGTCCCGCGTGGGAGCTCGAGCCCGGCGACCTCGTCCGCGGGTTCCTGCGGATGCCGTTCGCCGCGCCCGAGGGCACGATGCACACCTACGACAACGCGACGACGTTCGTGCTGGCGAGGATGGTCGAGCGCGTCACCGGCTGCAGCCTGCCCGAGTACCTCGACGAGCGACTGTTCGCCCCGATGGGCATCGGTCCCGCGGAGTGGGACCGCGTGTCGAGCGGCGCCGCGTTCGGCTTCCACGGACTGCACCTCACGACCGAGGCCGTCGCCGCCTTCGGCGAACTGCTGCGCTGCGGCGGCCGATGGGGCGACGCGCAGCTGCTCCCGGAGGAGTGGGTCGAGCTCGCGACGAGCAGCCACATCGACAGCCGGCACTACGCCGACGGTGCGGACGGTGCCGACTACCTCGCCGGCTACGGCTACCAGATCTGGCGGTCGCGCCACGGCTTCCACGGCAACGGCGCGTTCGGGCAGCACTGCATCGTCGTCCCTTCGGACGAGCTGGTCGTCGCGGTCACGTCGGCGCAGCACGAGGTGCGCCAGGCGCAGGACGTGCTGGATGCCGTGTGGGACTGCCTGCTGCCGGGCCTCGACCACCCCGACGCCGCGCGCGAGGACGCGCTGCTCGCCGAGCGGCTGCGGGGCATGGCGCTTCCGGTCGTCGCAGGAGAGCCCGGACCGACCCGCACGGTGGCCGCTGTCGTCGCGGCCGTCGACGACGAGGTCACCGCGGTCGCGGAGGGCACGGCGGTCGTGGTCGAGGGCTGCGACGGCGCGTGGCGGGTGGACTTCAAAGGCCTGTTCGCGCTCGACGTAGGACACGGGCGCTGGCGCGAGAGCGCGCCGCTGGGTCGCCCGGTGTGCGCGACAGGAGCGTGGCAGGGCGACGTGTTCGTCGCCGACCTGCGTGTCATTCGCAGCCCGCATCACGTGCGACTGCGCATCGACGCCCGCACCGGCGTGGCGACCGCGACGTGGGTCACCGTGCCCCTCACGAGTCCGCTCCTGGAGCTGCATCTGCGGGCGCCGCTGATGACCCGCCCCGACGTGGCGTAAGCGGCGTCGGCAGCCCCGCAGCCGATGACGACACCCGGCCTGACCGCGGGTCAGCCGGCCGCTACGGCGGCCAGTCGCTCGGAGGCGGTGGCCATGTGGGTCGCCATCGCGGAGGCTGCGGCATCCGCATCCCCCGCCTCGACCGCGCGGAAGACCGCGCCGTGCTCGTCGATCGCGGTGCGCGCCTCAGCCTCGTCGTGGACGGCGCGGTCCGCGTACACCTGCAGGAGGGAGCGCACGACGTGCAGCAGATCGACGAGCGTGTCGTTGCCGGCCGCGGCGGCGAGCGCGTTGTGGAAGTCGAGATCCGCGCGGGCGAAAGAGGTGAGGTCCGAGACGCCGGTGCGCATGCGCTCGAGTGAGGACTGCAGCGCGTCACGATCGGATGCCGCAGCCCGCCCCGCCGCCAGTCGGGCGACGTAGATCTCGAGCCCGGAGCGCAGCTCCAGCAGTTCGGCGGTGTTCTTCCGGCCGATGAGCAGCCCCCAGCGGAGCGTCTGCGGGAGCAGCTCGCTGGCCGTGCCACGGAGGTATGTGCCCGACCCCGGCCGCACGTCCACGATGCCGAGGATCTCCAGTGCGGCGAGCGCTTCGCGCACCGCGGAGCGTCCGACGCCGAGTGTGGCGGCGAGCTGCCGCTCGGGCGGGAGACGGGTGCCCGCTTCGAGGTCGCCGCCCGTGAAGAGATCCATGAGCCGCCGCGCGACCTCGGACACCGGCGTCCCGCTCGGAAGCGCCCCGAGAGCGGCCGTGATCTCGGCGGAACGGTCGGCGGGGTACGCAGGCATGCGAACAACTTACGACAGTGGCACGCGGACCCGGGATTGCATTTGGTCAACCGGTTTGTCAGACTGTGGGCAGGCGACGCAGGTCGCCCTTCTTGCGCCCTAGCCAGAAAACGTTTCCTGATTCTCAGCGAAGAGGTCCCGACATGAAGTTCCGCAGCGGCACGATCACAGCAGGAGTGGCGCTGGCCACCCTCGTCGCTCTCACCGGATGTGCGTCGCAGACGCCCGCGACCGGCCAGCCCACGCTCGACCCCGACGAGGAGGTGTCGATCAGCTTCGCCTTCTGGGGCAACGACGTGCGCGCCGAGCTCTACGACGAGGCGATCGCCGAGTTCGAGGACCAGCACCCGAACATCGACGTCTCGGTGCTCTTCCTCTCACCGAACGACTACTGGGAGAAGCGACAGATCGAGGCCAGCGGCGGCGGGCTCCCCGACGTCCTCACGATGGATGTCGCCTACATCCGGCAGTACTCGCAGAGCGGGTCGCTCCTCGACCTCGAGCCCTACCTCGGCACCATCATCCAGACCGACCCGATCGAGCCGTCGGTGCTCGGAGCCGGCGTCGTCGACGGCGTGACCACCGCCGTCCCGCTGTCGACGAACGCCTGGTCGATGTTCATGAACACCACGATCCTCGACGAGATCGGCGTCGAGCCGTTCGCAGGCGGCTCGTGGGACGACTACTACGACTGGGTCGCCGACACGAGCGACGCGGCGAAGGCCGCCGGCATGACGGACGTGTGGGGCGGCGTCGACCCCACGTCACGCTTCGTGAACTTCGAGATGCAGCTGCGCGCCGAGGGCAAGGAGCTCTTCGACGACGACGGGGAGCCCGGGTTCGATGAGAAGCGCCTGAAGCAGTACTGGGAAGAGGCGGCAGGGGTGCGAGAGGCGGGCCAGTTCGTGCCGCAGCAGCGCACCGCCGAGGTGCAGCCGATGACCGCGTTCGACAGCGCGATCAGCGCCAGCGACACGCAGACCGACAACTTCGCCGCCGGCTTCCTCGCGAACCTCGGCGACGGCTACGAGATCGCGCTGCAGGCTCCGCCGCTGTCGGTCGACGGCGCGAAGGACCTGTACCTCAAGGCGTCGCAGCTGTACTCGATCGCCGCGAACTCCGATCACCCCGAGGCCGCCGCGACACTGATCGACTTCTTGATCAACTCGCCCGAGTCCGGCGAGATCTTCGGCACCAACCGCGGACTGCCGGCATCGGCCACTGCTCGCGAGGCCGCCGACCTCGACCCCGTCAGCCAGGACATCGTCGCGTACGAGGAGTCGATCTCGGACCGTCTGGGCGACGCCCCGCCCGCGCCGATCGTCGGCTACGGCTCGCTGCACGAGAAGTTCCGCGAGCTCACCGAGGAGCTGAACTTCGGGACCATCACGGTGGACGAGGCCGTGGACCGGTTCTTCTCCGAGATGGACGAAGTGGTCAGCCAGAACCAGTAGGAGCATCGTGCCCGCACTCCCACCCACTCCCGCGCCTGCGCCGAGGCCGGTTCTCGGCATCCAGGGCCCCGTGGTCGCTTTCCACGATCCGTGGGCGGGGGATGCCTCGGACGAGGTCATGCGCACGGGGACCGGCATCCCGATTCCCGCGCAGGATCCGGCGCCCACCCCGGCCGAGTTCGTCGCGGCGCTGGGCGACCTCGGCGCCGACTTCTACGTGCACCACGTCCTGCCGGGCCACGCGGACCCCCGGGCGATGCTGCGCGATCTCACCGCCGGCGGCATCGACGTGGTGCTCGGCAACGAGTACGGCAACATCAACGGCCCCTACGTCCCGGGAACGAACCGGTGGGACGTTCCCGCCGACGTGGTGCGCGAGGCGGCCGCGTCAGGCCGCCTCGCGGGGGTGCTGTACGACGAGCCCGAGCACCTGCAGATCCACGCCGACCAGTACCGGCACGACGACCACCTTCCGCACTTCGGGCAGACCGACGGGCTGTCGGCGCCGGAGGCCGTCGAAGTCATCGATCGCACCGTCCGCGCCGTCGTGCACGACGTCGACGAGGCGACGGCAGCCGTCGGCACGGCGCCCGTGCCGGTGCTGGCCGAGCAGGTGTTCCCGGTGATGTTCCATACGCTCGCGCGCGCGGGCATGACCCCGGCGCCCAAGGTGATGAAGGAGTCGTTCCAACCCCTGCAGCTGGGGACCGCCCTGGGCGCGGCCCTCCAGTACGACCGCGAGCTCTGGATCTGCGCCGACCTGTGGGGCCCCGACATCGGGCCGTGGCCGACCCGGGCGCCGGGGTTACCCGGGCACTCCCCCGCCGAGTTCGCCTCGGCCCTGCGCCTGGCCTACCTCTTCGCCCCCACGCGCCTGTTCGTCGAGAACATCGACGTGCTCGTCCGACACCGCGGCGGCGGCAGGTTCGACGCCACCGCGCATGGCGAGGTGTGGCGCGAGTTCGTCCGGGACTTCGTGCCGCGGCATCCGCTGCTCTGGAGCCACCGCGATGCACGCGCCGACATCGCGCTGGTCCACGCCGACGACAGCGACTTCGGACGCGGCGAGCGGCCGTTCGGCAACCGCGCCGCGACCGCACCGGTCGAGTCGCGCAGCGTGTTCGCGGCATGGCACGCGCTCAGCCACGGGCAGCTTCCGGCGACAGGGAGCTGCATGCACATCCCGGGGTTCGACTTTCCGCGCCACCGGCTGAACGGCGTCCCGCGTTCGCAGTTCCCCCTTCCGTCCGGCGCGGACGAGCCGACGGCACTGCACGGACTGTTCCAGGCGACACGCGGCGTGCTGGTGTTCGACGAGCACGTCCGCGCCGATCAACTGGGCCACGCCGGACTGATCGTCGTCGCCGGCAGTCGGCTGCCGGAGATGACGCTCGTCGCGCTGCGCACGCGGGCGGAGCACGGCGCGACGGTGCTCATCCCCCGGTGGCTGTGCGATGCGGCGCACGCCCGGTCGGAGCGCCTCCAGGCCGGCCGATGGGTCGTGTACGACAGCCTCGACGACGGCGATGCGACGGCCGCCCTGGCTCCGCACCTCGGCCCGGACGACGTGTGGACGCAGCGGTTCGGCGACCACGAGCTGAGGATCCGCGCGGCGAGCCCCGGTGGCGAGACGCTCGACTTCGAGGTCACGCGGCACGGCTGACGTCAGCGGCCGGGCGACGTCTGGATCGTCGATGGCGCCGTCTTGCAATTGGTCAACCGGTTTGTCACAATCGTCTCGGCAGCACACGCCGGCGCACCCATCGGACAAGGAGCCGCGATGACGCGACTGTGGAACGATCCCGCGGAATTCGCGGACGAGATGATCGACGGCTTCGTCGCGGCCCACGAGCGCTACGTGCGCCGCGTGCCCGGCGGAGTGGTGCGCTCGACGGTGTCGCCCGCGGGGCAGGTGGCGGTCGTGGTGGGCGGCGGCTCGGGGCACTACCCCGCATTCGGCGGCCTCGTCGGCCCGGGGCTCGCGCACGGCGCGGCGATGGGCAATCTGTTCGCCTCGCCGTCGACGCAGCAGGTGGTGTCGGTGGCGAAGGAGGCGGACAACGGCGGGGGCGTGTTCTTCAGTTACGGGAACTACGCCGGCGACGTGCTGAACTTCGACGCCGCGCAGGAGCGTCTGCGCGCGGACGGCATCCCGTGCGAGACGGTGACGGTCACCGACGACGTCGTCAGCGCGAAGCCCGATGAGCGGCACCGGCGCCGCGGCATCGCGGGCGACCTCACGGTGTTCCGCATCGCCGCCGCAGCCGCCGAGGCCGGCGCCGACCTCGCCGAGGTCGCGCGGCTCGCGCGGCTGGCGAACGAGCGCACACGCTCGTTCGGCGTCGCCTTCACCGGGTGCACGCTGCCCGGCGCCGCGGCGCCGCTGTTCACGGTGGCCGAGGGCCGCATGGCGGTCGGGCTCGGCATCCACGGCGAGCCGGGCGTCGACGAGACCGGCATACCCACGGCCGACGGCCTGGCCGAGCAGCTCGTCCAGACGCTCCTGGCCGAGGTTCCCGAGGGGGTCGACGCGGTCCGGGGGGCCCGCGTCGTCCCGATCCTCAACGGGCTCGGTTCACTGAAGTACGAGGAGATGTTCGTCGTCTACCGGCGCATCGCTCAGCTGCTGTCCGACGCCGGCGTCGAGGTGGTCGATCCGCACGTCGGCGAGTACTGCACGAGCTTCGACATGGCCGGCACCTCGCTCACGCTGTTCTGGCTCGACGAGTCGCTCGAGGCGCTGTGGCAGGCTCCCGTCGACACCCCGGCCTATCGTCGCGGCTCGGTCGCACCGCGAGAGCGGACGGATGCCGTCGCCGCCGCGCCCACGGCGACGGCCGCCGTCGCACCCGGGGACGAGGCATCCCGCGCCGTCGCCGGCACGGTGGTCGCCGCGGTGCGGACGATCGCCGAGACCGTCGACGCCCACGTCGACGAGCTCGGCCGCATCGACGCGATCGCCGGGGACGGCGACCACGGCATCGGCATGCAGCGCGGGTCGCACGCGGCGCTCGGCGCGGCGAGTGCGGCGTTCCACGCCGGCGCCGGAGCCCGTACGACGCTGCAGCGCGCGGCCGACGCGTGGTCCGATCGCGCCGGCGGGACGTCGGGCGCCCTGTGGGGCGTGATCCTGACGGCCGTCGCGGCACGGCTCGGCGACGAGGGCACGCCCGAGGCGGCCGCCGTCGCGGCGGGAGTCGCCGCCGGCGCGCAGGCCGTCATGGACTACGGCAAGGCCGGGGTCGGCGACAAGACGCTCGTCGACGCGCTCGTGCCGTTCGCGGCGCGGCTGTCGCACGGCGTCGACGCCGGAGCCGGTCTGGTCGACGCGTGGAGGGTCGCGGCGGCCGCCGCGACCTCGGCCGCGGAGGCCACCGCCGACCTGCTCCCCCGCATGGGACGCGCCCGCACGCACGGCCGGAACAGCGTGGGCACGCCCGACCCCGGCGCGATCTCGCTCGCGCTCATCGTGACCGCCGTCGGAGAGACGCTCGCCGCCGACGCACTCGCGACCCACGACGACGACAAGGAGAACGCATATGTCGACTGACGACGCGCAGCCGCTGCGGATCGTGATCGGCGCCGACGACGCCGGCTTCGACTACAAGGAGGTCCTCAAGCGAGACCTCGAGCACAACCCCGGCGTGGTGTCGGTGGTCGACGTGGGCGTGGACGCCGACGGGCACACCCCGTACCCGAAAGTCGCGATCGAGGCGGCGCAGCGGGTGGCCGCCGGCGACGCCGACCGGGCGCTGCTGATCTGCGGCACGGGCCTGGGCGTCGCGATCGCCGCCAACAAGGTGCCCGGCATCCGCGCCGTCACCGCGCACGACTCGTTCTCGGTCGAGCGCGGCGTGCTGTCCAACAACGCCCAGGTGCTCACGATGGGCCAGCGCGTGGTGGGCATCGAACTGGCCCGCCGCCTCGTGCGCGAGTGGCTGACCTACCGCTTCGACACCGCGTCGGCGTCGGCCGACAAGGTCGCGGTCATCGACGAGTTCGAGACCACGGGCAGCTGCTGATGCCGCAGGTCACGGTCGGGGTGAGCCTGAAGACGTACTTCGGGCACGAGAGGGCGCGCGCGTGGTTCCAGGACCTCGCGCAGCGCGCGGCCGTGCACCCCGCCGTGACCACGGGCGCGGTGCGCGTGTTCGTGATCCCGACGTATGTGCAGATCCCCGCTGCTGTCGAGGCCTTCGCGGGCACGCCCGTCCTCGTCGGCGCGCAGGACGTGTCGGAGTTCGAGCCCGGCGCGTTCACCGGCGAGGTCACGGCCGCCGAGCTCACCGAGGTCGGCGTGGCGGTCGCCGAGATCGGGCACGCCGAGCGCCGCCGCCTGTTCGGCGAGACCGACGAGATCACCGCACGCAAGGCCGCGGCGGCGCTGTCCCACGGACTGACGCCGGTGCTGTGCGTGGGCGAGCCCTCGCGGACGGACCCGCTGGATGCCGCCACCGCGACGGTCGCGCAGCTCGCGGCCGACCTGTCCGGCGCACCCGCAGGGCCGGTCATCGTGGCCTACGAGCCGGTGTGGGCCATCGGCGCACCCGAGCCGGCGCCGGTCGACCACATCACGGCGGTGACGAGCGCGCTCACGGCGGCGCTGGGGGCCCGGGCCGGCCGCGCCGGCTCCGTGGTCATCTACGGCGGCTCGGCGGGGCCGGGCCTGCTCACCCGGCTCGGCGAGAGCGTCGACGGGCTGTTCCTCGGCCGGTTCGCGCACGACCCCGACGCGCTCCTGGCGGTGCTGGACGAGGCGGCCGCGCTCGCTGCCCTTCGACAGGCTCGGGGAGCGGTGCGGGCTCAGGAACCGGTGCGGGCTCAGGGGCCCGGGCACGCTCACGGACCGGATGCCGGAGCGACCTCGTGATCGGCCTGGGAACCTACGCGTTCTTCTGGCAGCACTCCGACCTCGTCGACGAGCCGCTGTCGCTGATCGGCGCGTTCGAGGCGACGAAGGCCCTGGGCGTGGAGCTGTTCCAGATCTGCGACTACGCCCCGCTGGAGGCGATGGACGACCGCGAGCTCGCCGACGCCGCCGCAGCCGCGCGCGACCTCGGCCTGACGATCGAACTGGGCACGAAGGGCGTCGAGCCCGACCGGCTCGCCGGCTTCCTCGACCTCGCCGCGCGCTTCGGGGCGCGCCTGGTCCGCAGCATGCTGCACTCGGCCGATACGCGTCCCACTCTCGCCCAGGCCGAGGAGTGGCTGCGCGCCGCGCTGCCCGCGTACGAGGCATCCGGAGTCGAGCTCGCCCTGGAGACGTACGAACAGGTCGCCACCGCCGACCTCCTCTCGCTGATCGAGCGCATCGGCAGCCCGCGCCTGGGCGTGTGCCTCGACCCCGCCAACGTCGTCGCACGACTCGAACGGCCCCGCGACTGCGTCGAGGTCACCGCCGCACTCGTGAAGAACGTTCACGTCAAGGACTTCGCCTTCGCACGCCAGCCCGGCTGGGTCGGCTTCACCTACGGCGGCGCGCCGATGGGCGACGGGCTGCACGACTACGAGCACCTGCTGCAGACCGTTCGACCGCGCGAGCTCGGCGTGAACGAGATCGTCGAGCACTGGCTGTCGTGGCAGGGCGACGCCGAGACCACCGTCCGCACCGAGCGGGACTGGACCCGCACCACCGTCGAATACCTGAGGAGCCACTCATGAGCACCACCACCGACACTCCGACAAGCTCAGCGCAGGGCACGTACAAGATCGCCGTCATCGGCGCCGGCGGCAAGATGGGCATGCGCGTGTCGAACAATCTCGTCAAGACCGGCCACCAGGTCGCCTATGTCGAGAACTCCCCCGCCGGTCAGCAGCGCACGATCGACGCGGGTCGTGAGCTGACGGATGCCGCCACCGCCGTCGCCGACGCCGACATCGTGGTCCTGGCCGTCCCCGACCTCGCGCTGCAGTCGGTGACCGCCGAGCTCGTGCCGCAGCTGCGCTCCGGCGCGATCGTGCTGACCCTCGATCCGGCCGCCGCGTACGCCGGCCTGCTGACCACGCGCGAGGATGTCGTGCAGGCCGTTGCGCACCCGTGCCACCCGTCGATCTTCCTGCAGCGGCAGACGCCCGAGGAGTGGGCAGACACCTTCGGCGGCATCGCCGCCCCGCAGGACGCCATCGCCGCCGTCGAGTCCGACGATCCGGCCCACCGGGCGATCGTCGAGGCCACCGTGCGCGCGATCTACGCGCCCGTCATCGACGTGCACTGGGTGACCGTCAAGCAGCTGGCGCAGCTCGAGCCGACGCTCGTCGAGACCGTCGCCTGCATGATCGGCGCACTCCTCAACGAAGCGCTCCACGAGACGGTCAACACCATGGGCGTTCCCGAGGCGGCGGCCCGCAGCATCCTCTACGGCCACACGCAGGTGGCCCTCGCCAACGGCCTGCGCGGCGACAACCCGTTCTCGGACGCGTGCCTCATCGCCATGGACTACGGCCGCGAATCGATCATCAAGGACGACTGGAAGAAGATCTTCCGCGACGACGAGCTCGACAAGAACCTGTCGCGGATGCTGCACCTCGACCACATCGAGCGCTGACGTGGACCGGCTCGAAGGCAGGACCGCGCTGGTCACGGGCGCGGCGCTGGGCATCGGCCTGGCCGTCGCGACCCGGTTCGTCCGTGAGGGCGCGCGGGTCGTCCTCGCCGACCGCAACGGCGACGGGGCGCACGCCGCGGCCGGCGAGCTCGGCAGGAACGCGCGTGCCGTGACGATGGACATCTCGGACGAGGATGCCGTCGCCGCCGCGTTCGCGGAGGTCGAGGCGGCGGGCTGGGCGCCGGACGTCGTGGTCGCCAACGCCGGCGTGCAGCTGTTCGGCCAGGACGCGCAGGCCGCCGACCTCGACCTCGACGTCTGGCGGCGCACGATCGACATCAACCTGACGGGGACGTTCCTGACCGTCAAGCACGCCGTGCGCTCCATGCTCCCTCGGGGCGGCGGGTCCATCATCCTCACCGGGAGCCCGACGGGCGTGAACGGCGAGGGCAAGGACTTCACCGCGTACAGCGCTTCGAAGGCCGGCATCCACGGACTCGCGCGCACCGTGGCGGCGGCATATGCCGATCGCGGCATCCGGGTGAACACGGTGCAGCCGGCCTACACCGAGACCCCGCTCGTCGCCGCGATCAGCGAGGATCCCGCGTCACGCGCCGCGATCATCGGGCGCATCCCGCTCGGCCGCGCCGGGACGCCGGACGACGTCGCGGGCATCATGGTGTACCTCGCGAGCGACGACGGCGCGTTCGCCACCGGGGCGCTGTTCTCGGTCGACGGCGGCATGACCACCATCTGACCCGGGATTCCTCCCGGCTCCCCTGTCGCGAACTGCCGCCGGGTGGCGCCCATCGCGACAGGGGAGCATCCGAAGACGAGGATGGAGCGCATGACCGAGGCATGGCACGCGGATGAGGCGCAGCAGTGGCGCAGCGGCCGCTGGTCGCTGGAGGTGCGAGGAGACGAGTTCGCCGACCTCGCCTACGACGATCGGGTCGTGCTGCGCTCGGTGCGCGCAGTCGTGCGCGATCGCAACTGGGACACGGCGACGCTCGTCGTCGACCGCATCGATGCGAGGGACCTTGCACTGACCCTGCACGTGCACTCCACGGGCCTCGGCAGCGACCTGCGCGGCATCGTGCGCGCCGAGGTCCGCACCGGCGGGCTGCGCGTGCTCACCGATCTCGAGTCCCAGACCGCGTTCTCGACCAACCGCACCGGGCTGGTCGTGCTGCACCCGCCCGTGCTCGCCGGGTCGCCGCTGCGCGTGACGCACCCGGACGGCCGGGTCGAGGCATCCACCTTCCCGTCCCGGATCAGCCCGCACCAGCCCGCCGTCGACATCGCGAGGCTCGCGTGGTCGCACGACGGGCTCGACGTGGCGCTGGGCTTCGAGGGCGACGTGTTCGAGATGGAGGACCAGCGCAACTGGACGGATGCCTCGTACAAGACGTACAGCCGGCCGCTCGCGCTCCCGTTCCCCTATGCCCTCGCCGCGGGCGAGCGGGTCTCCCAGTGGATCGACGTGAGGGTGGCAGGCGAGCCCGTCGCGCCGATGGTGGACGCGGTGACCCGTCTGCGCCTCACCGCGGGGCCCCCCTTCCCGGCGATCGCGGTGGCGGCGGCCACCGCGCCCGACCCGGCTCCTGCCACGCCCGCCGCGCCGGCGCACGCGGCCGCGGTGCTGGTCGAGCTCGACCTCGCGACGCGCAACTGGCGTGCCGCGCTCGCGCGCGCGACGGCCTCGGGGCTTCCGCTCGACGTGCGCTTCGTCCTCGCCGACGACGACCCGGCGGCGATCCGCGAAGGTGCACGGGCGCTGCAGGACCTGGCGGTGGTGCGCGCCACGGCCTTCTGGCCGACGGGGCCCGCGCGGCACGTCTCGGACCTCGACGCGATCGCCCTGCTGCGCGAGGCGCTCGACGACGCCGGTGTGCAGACGCACGTGGTGGGCGGCGCACGCTCGCACTTCACCGAGCTCAACCGCGAGCACCACCGCCTGCCGCGCGGGCTCGACGGGATCGTCTTCAGCAGCACGCCGCTGTTCCACAGCCGCGGTACGGCCCAGCTGGTCGAATCCCTGCCGATCCAGCGACTCGTCGCGACGCAGGCTGCCGGGATCGCGGGCGGGCTGCCGGTGCACGTCGGCCCGATCTCGCTGCGCCCGCATTTCAACGACGTCGCGACCACCCCGCCGCCGATGCCCGCGCACGACGACCTGCGCGACGGGTACGGCCCGGCGCTGACGGACGGGAGCGCGGACCGGCGGCAGGACGCGCCCGAGCTCGCGGCGTGGACGGTCGCGAGCGCGGCCGCCCTCGCCGTCCCCGGCGTCGCGACCCTCGCGTACTTCGAGGAGTGGGGACCCCGAGGCCTCCGCTCCGCCGCGGGCAGCGCGCGACCCGTACTCGAGGCCGTGACGGCTCTGGCCGCCCTGTCGGGCGCGCCGGGCCTGCGAGGCGACACGCCCGACGGCCTCGTGTGGGCGATCGGGGCGCGCACCGGCGACACGACCACGGTGCTCGTCGCCAACCTGGACCGGCGTCCGCGGACGGTCGACGTGGAGCTGCCCGATGGCGGCAGCCGTCACGTCGACGTGGAACCCGGCACGTTCACGCGCGTCTGAGCTCCAGGCCCGCCGGACTCCCCCGGCCGGCGTCAGGCCTCGCGCCAGACCCGGACGCTCCACGGCGCGAGTTCGACCTCGTCGCCCGCGGCGAACGCGCCGTCGTCGATGAGGGATGCCGCACCCCGCGCCAGTCGCACCGCCCGGGGCTCGGGCGACCAGTTGTGCACCACCCACACCCGGCCCTGCGGGCCGGTCAGCGAGTGCGCGGTGACCGAGCTCGGGCGCTCGACGAGCGGACCGGAAGCGGGCCCCGCGACCGACGCCGTCACCGAGGCGAGCGTCGCCCGGTCCAGGAGCGTGCCCACCACGGTGATCGAGCCGGCGCCGACCTCCCGGCGCGTGACCGCCGCCCACCGGCCGAACAGCTCGTGACGGTAGCCGAGCATCACGTCGGCGCCGTCCGGCTCGAGCCCGTCGATCCAGCCGTGCGCCCGTCCGGCGGCGTCGCCCGCCGGCGAGACCACGTCGACCGGCTCGGCGAGCGCGGCGAACTCGCGATAGGCGACCCCGGCCGCGGTGCCGACGATCGCCGGGGCGGCAGTCGCCCGCAGGCGTCCCTCGTCGTCGCCGTAGCCGGTGCGCGGCCCGAGCACGAGCCGGCCGCCCCGCCGCGCGTACTCGACGAGCGTCTCGAGCGTGGGATCGGAGGCAGCGACCAGTCCGGCCACGATCAGCACCGGGAAGCGACGCACGAGCTCGTCCGTCTCGGGCAGCTGCCGCTCGTTCACGAAGCCCACCTGCAGGCCGGCATCCACGGCGGCCCGGCCGAAGGCACCGACGATGCGCGCGTACGAGCCGCGATCCCCGTCGACTCCGCCGGGTGCGACCAGCGGCGGCTCGAACGCCATCGCCCACTCGCTGTCGTGCGCGTACACGAGGCCCACGTCGGCGTCGGGTGCGGCATCCCGCAACGCGGCCGACGCCGCCGCGAACTGACGGCCGATGCCGGCGATCTCGCCGTACACGCGCCCGGGCGTCAGGTCATGGCCGAGGATGCCGCCCCAGTGCACCTCGTGCCCCGAGTGGAGCGTGTGCCAGTGCCAGTACGACACGAGACGCGCGCCGCGCGCGACGAGCAGCCACGCGGCCTGGGCGAGCTGACCGTCGTACGGCGGCCGGGTCAGCCACGCCGGACCGATGGAGGCCGCGCCCGTCTCGGTGACGAGGAACGGCGCCTGCCTCGTCGCGCGCATGCGGTCGGCCATGAGCACGAACTGCGGCACGTCGTCGGCGAACCACTGGCCGCCCGCGCCTTCGCGGTCGAGGTCGAGGGCGTCCTGGGCCAGGTAGTACGCGTTGCCGCTCGCGATGTCGAGCTGCGCGCCCACCGCGACGTCGTCCATCGCGGGGCGCCCGTAGGCGATGCAGGTCGTGAGGAACACGTCGTCGTCCACGAGCTCGCGGACCACGCCCGCCTGCCACCCGATGAAGTCCGCGGTCAGCTCGGCCTGGAACCGACGCCACGCGAGGTCGTACGCGGGGGTGGTGTTGCCCGCGGGAGCCCACAGCTCGTCCCACTCGGCGATGCGGTGCGACCAGTACGTCAGGCCCCACTCGCGGTTGAGGGTCTCGACGTCGCCGTACCTCTCGGCCACCCAGTCGCGGAACCGCGCGATCACGTCGTCGTTGTGGATGAGGTGCAGGCCGGCCTCGTTGTCGAGCTGGACCCCGATGACGGCACGATGCCGGCCATGCCGCCCGATGACCGCTCGGATGACGCGTTCGGCGTAGGTCCGGAACACCTCGGACGTGTAGTCGACCTCCTGCCGCCCGCCCCACGGCACCGACGAGCCGTCCCGTCGTACGACGGCGAGCTCGGGATGCCGTCGCGCCAGCCACGGCGGCACCGCGTAGGTCGGCGTGCCGAGGATGACGCCGATGCCGTGCCGGTGCGCGGCATCGAGGATCGGTGCCATCCATTCCAGGTCGAACTCGCCGTCGCGCGGCTCCCACGTCGACCACACCGATTCGCCGACACGGATGACGGTGATGCCCGCCTCGACCATCAGGCCCAGATCGGTCTCGAGCCGCGACGGATCGGGCAGATACTCGTTGTAGTACGCCGCGCCCAGGCGCGGACCGCCGCGCCACTCGTGCAGCCGGTCGCCCGCGGCGCCCATGTCAGCCGCCGACCCGTGTGATGCGCAGCGCGATGCTCGCACCCTCGGGCAGATCGATCGGCGCCGAGGCGCGGTCGTAGGCGTCGTTGCGCTGCACCTCGGTGAGCGTGAAGCGGCGTCCGACCGGTGTGACGGTCATGTTCCAGGTGTCGATGACGTCGACCTCGAAGCGGTCGCCCTCCTGCAGGCGCTCACCGGGCACACCGATCGGCAGGCGGAACGGCCACGAGGTCGGCGCGGACCGTCCGAGGTACTGCACGTACTGACGGCGGGGGATGCCTGCCACGTACGCGGGATCGTCCCACTTGTCGATGGGGTCGAGCCCCGCGATGTCGAGCCCGTCCAGCACTTCGCGGAGGAACCCGAGGCGTGCGGGCGCGTCGCCGCGCAGCGGTCCGCCCTCGACCATGTGCAGGCTTCCCGACGGCGTCACGAAGCTCTCGCCGTGCGAGGCGTAGCACCCCGCGGCGGTCGAGACCCAGAACTGGTGCACGAGCTGCTCGGCGTCCAGGTGCCCCCAGCGCTCGGGGATGTCGCCTTCGTACTTGATCTCGTCGAGCACGACCGGCTTGCCCCACACGTCGCGGTAGAGGTTCGCGCGCCCGAAGTCGGTGGTCACCGAGCCGTTCTGGATCGAGGCGTGCGTCACCCACGGCTGGTTGTTGTCGTAGAGCTCGATCCAGTTGTGGATCGAGCGCAGGTGGTCGTACGGGTCGATCTCGGCCAGCAGCGCGCCGGTCCGGTCCCAGCGGTCGTCGGGGCGCTCGAGCTGGTCGAACTCGTTGCACAGCGACCACCACACGTGCGGGTACGCGGCCAGGCGGGCGACGAGGTAGCGCAGGTAGGCGGCATCCTCTGATTCGGTCAGTTCGTTCAGCCCGAACTGTCCGCGGTCGTAAGCGTTGTAGATGAGGACGTCCGCCTGGATGCCGTGCTCCCCGAGCATCTCGACCGCGCGCTCGAGGCGCTGGAAGAAGGCGGGGACCGGGCGGCTCACATCCCACCGTCCGTCCGTCTTCTCGAAAGGCATGAGCGCCGGGACGTGCTCGACGTAGCCGCCGCCCTGCGGGAAGACCATGAAGCGGAACTTGTTGAAGCCGGCCGCGGCGATCGCGTCGACGGTCTGCGTGAACAGCGGCTCGTCCTGGTGCAGCCAGTTGTACGCGGTCGCGCCGACCGGCCGGAACGGCGTCCCGTCGGCGTGCGCGAAGTGGAACCGGTGGGCGACGCGCACCGGGCCGCGGTCGTCGCCGCGCTCGACCGCGAACGCGCCCGATCGTCCCGCGAGCGACGGGTCGGCGCTGTCGGTCTGCCACGTCCACTCCCCTTCGAGGTCGGCCGCGAAGCGCGCGCGGTACGTGGTGCCGCCGTCCCAGAATCCGGGGACGACCCGTTCGGCCTGGGATGCCGCGTGCCGCAGCCGCACCGTCAGCGGCGTGCGATCGGCGGGGATGACGGCGGCGCCGTCGAAGGTCAGCTCGATCGGGCGGTACAGCTCGGGGGAAGACACGGAGTTCTCCTTCGATGTCGTGTCGGTCGGTCGGGGTCGGTCGGAGGTGCTCAGGCGCGCCGCGAGCTGTCGCGCACGACCAGCTCGGGTGCGAAGACGCGCTGCGCGGCGGGCAGCTCCGTCGCGGGGTGCGGCCAGTGCTCGATGGCCTCGAACAGGAGGTCGACGGCGGTCGCGCCGAAATCGTCGTGGCGCGCCCGCACGCTCGTCAGCGGGATGAGCGAGGCCTCGGCGAACTCGTTGTCGTCGTAGCCGACGAGCGCCACGTCGTGCGGCACCGTGACGCCGCCGCCGACGAGCGCCTGCAGAAGTCCGAGCGCCAGGACGTCGTTCGCGGCGAACACGCCGTCCGGCCGTTCGTCGGCGGGACGTGCCGCCAGCGCGGCGCCGACGGCGCGTCCGGCGGCGATCGAGCGTTCCTGCACCTCGATGACCTCGATCGTCCGCCCGTCCGCGGCCGCATCGAGCGCGGCCCGCGCGCCCGCGAGCCGGTCGGCCACCTGCTGCACCGGCAGCGGGCCGCCCACGAACGCGAGGCGGCGGCATCCGCTCGTCACGAGGTGGTCCACGGCCTGGCGGCCCCCTGAGACGTCGTCGATCGAGACCGAGGGCTGACCGGGTTCGCACGCGCGGCGTCCGACGAGCACCGACGGGGTGCCGCGCTCGCGCATGGCGGCCAGGCGGTCCTCGATCGGGGCGAACGACGACACCAGCAGGCCGCGCACCTGGCGCTGCTCGAACGCCTCGAGGTACGCGTCCTCGCGGTCGCGGTCGCCGTGCGAGTGGGCGAAGAACACGGTCATGCCGAGGCGCTCGGCGCGGTACTCCACCTCCTGCGCGATCTCGCTGAAGTGCGGATTGCTCACGTCGGGCGACAGGTAGCCGATGAGGCTGCTGACCCCGAGCCGCAGCTGGCGCCCGGCGATGCTGGGCACGAACCCGAGCTCGTCGATCGCCTCGGCGATGCGTCGCGCCCGCTCCGCCGACACGCGATCGGGGTGGTTCAGGTACGCCGAGACCGTGCCGACGGCGACGCCGGCCCGCGCGGCGACCTGCCGGATCCCCGGACGCTGGCCGCTGCCGCTCTGCCGTGACATGTCAGCGCCAGCCGTGCTCGGCCACGAAGCCGAGCTGCTCGCGGATGCGGCGGGTCGACATGAGCGACTCGAACTCGCCGAGGTCGTCGGCCACCGGGGTGCCGGGGAACCAGCGCGCCGCGAGTTCGCGCGACGGGGCGGCGCAGCCCGAATCGGGCGCGGCGACGTTGAACACCTCGAAACCGGGGCGTGCGTTCGCCAGGGCCAGCGAGACGGCGAGGGCGCCGTCCCGGGCGTCGACCCAGGAGCCCACGAGGTCACGGCGGTAGTCCGGCTCGGCGGCGCGCTCGAACGTTGCGTACTCGTCCGGTGCCACGACGTTGGTGAACCGCAGCGCCGTGATCGAGGTCTCCGGCGTCCAGTGCACCAACTGGGCTGCGATCGCCTCTTCGGCGACCTTCCCGAGCCCGTACGTGTTGTTGGCGCTCGTGTACGTCTCGTCCACCGGCAGCGACGGCGGCGCGTCGTCGAACGGGAAGCCCATGGCCGTGATGCTCGAGGCCAGCACGATCGTGCGGATGCCGGCGCGATGCGCGGCGAACAGCGCGTTGAACGAGACTGTGACGTTGTTGTGGAACGTCGCCGCGTCGGGCACGAGCCCGTTCACGGGGATCGCGGCGAGATGCACGAGCGCGCCGAGCCCGTCGTGCCGCGCGGTGACGGACAGGAGCGCATCGAGCGTCTGCCCGAAGTCGGTGAGGTCGACGCGGGTGAAGCCCGGTCCGGGCGTACCGGCGAGATCGAATCCCATCACGTCGTGCCCGTCGGCGCGGAGCCTCTCGACGGTCGCTCGTCCGAGCTTGCCGCCGCTGCCGGTGACGCCGATCCGCATGCCGTGCCTCCCTTGGTCGCGCACCGAACTTGAAACGTTTCGTTCCGGATGCCACACTCACTGTACACGCGAAACCGAAACGTTTCATTATCCGGTTCCCCTGTCATCACCTGCGCCGCACGGCCGCAGATCGTGACAGCGGAGCCAACACGAAGAGAGGACCCGATGTCCGTCACCGTCGACGCACCCCGCATCGAACACCACCGCGAGCCGCTGGGCATCGGCGAGAGCGCTCCGCGCCTGTCGTGGCGCATCTCCGCCGCCCCCGACGGCTGGCAGCAGACCGCGTACCGCATCGAGCTCGAACAGCGCGGCACGACCTCCACGCACGAGGTCGAGAGCGCGGAGCAGGTGCTGGTCGACTGGCCCGGCGAGCCGCTGCACTCCCGGGAACAGGTGACCGTGCGCATCGCGGTGCGCGGCACGGACGGCGCCTGGTCGACGGCATCCCCCGCCACGACGCTCGAGGCGGGACTGCTCGACCCGGCCGACTGGATCGCACGCCCGGTCGGGGCGTTCCGCAACGAGAACCCGCACTCCGACGAGCGGCGCCCCTCGCTCGTGCGCCGCGACTTCGAGGTGCGCGATGGACTCGTGCGTGCCCGGCTCTATGCGACCGCCCACGGCGTCTACGAGGCCGAGCTCAACGGGCAGCGCGTCGGCGACGACACGCTCTCGCCGGGCTGGACCGTGTACGGGCAGCGGCTGCGCTACTACACCTACGACGTCACCGACCTGGTGCAGCCCGGCGCCAATGCGCTCGGCGCCTGGCTCGGCGACGGGTGGTACCGCGGACGCCTCGGGTGGCGCGGCGGCTTCCGCAACGTCTACGGGTACGACCAGTCCTTCCTCGGCCAGCTGGAGCTCACCTACGCCGACGGCACGCGCGAGACCGTCGCCACCGACCTGTCGTGGCGGTCGGCGCCGAGCCCGATCCTGCACAGCGGGCTGTACGACGGCGAGGACTACGACGCACGCGAGGAGCAGCCCGGCTGGTCCACCGCCGCGTTCGACGACGCGCAGTGGGAGGACGTCTCCGAGCGCCACCGCGATCCGGCCACGCTGGTCGCCCCGACCGCTCCCCCGGTGCGTGCGACGCAGGAGGTGCTGCCGGTCGAGGTGCTCACCGGCCCCAGCGGCTCGCGCATCCTCGACTTCGGGCAGAACCTCGTGGGCCGCGTGCGGATCCGGATCAGCGGCCCGGCGGGCACGACCGTCACGCTGCGCACCGCCGAGGT
Source organism: Microbacterium kyungheense (assembly GCF_006783905.1). GTDB lineage: Bacteria > Actinomycetota > Actinomycetes > Actinomycetales > Microbacteriaceae > Microbacterium > Microbacterium kyungheense. The sequence continues at coordinate 285,034 of NZ_VFPE01000003.1, forward strand.
CCTGCAAGACGGCGAGATCTACACGCGGCCGCTGCGCGCAGCGCGCTCGACCGACAACTACACGCTCGCCGGCCGCGACGTCGAGGAGTGGGAGCCGCGGTTCACGTTCCACGGCTTCCGCTATGCCGAGGTGACGGGCTGGCCGGGCGACCTCGACGCCGACGTCGCCGCCGGGGCCCTCGTCGCCCGGGTCTACCACACCGACCTCGAGCGCACGGGGTGGTTCGCCTCGTCGGACGCGGCGCTCGACCGCCTGCACGAGAACGTCGTGTGGGGCATGCGCGGCAACTTCGTCGACATCCCCACGGACTGCCCCCAGCGCGACGAGCGCATCGGCTGGACGGGCGACATCCAGGTGTTCGGACCGACGGCTTCGACCCTGTTCGACGTGTCGGGCATGCTCTCGGGCTGGCTGCGCGACGTCGCGATCGAGCAGCTCCCCGACGGCACGGTGCCCTGGTACGTGCCCGTCATCCCCGCCGTCGACAAGTGGACGCCGCTGCGCCCGGGCGCGGCGTGGGGCGACGTCGCGACGCTCCTCCCCTGGACCCTGTACGAGCGATTCGGGGATGCCGGGGTGCTGCGCGCCCAGTTCGACAGCGCCCGCCGCTGGGTCGACCTGCTCGAGCGGCGCTCGGGACCCTCCCGGCTGTGGAACACCGGCTTCCAGCTGGGCGACTGGCTCGACCCCGCCGCACCGCCGGACGACCCGGCCGACGCGCTGACCGACCGCTACCTGGTGGCCACCGCGTACTTCGCGAAGTCCGCGCGGACCGTCGCGCGCATGGCCGAGGTCCTCGGCCTCTCGGACGAGCAGGCGCACTACGACCGGCTCGCCGACGAGGTGGCGACGGCCTTCGTTGCGGAGTACGTCCACCCCGACGGCACGATGACCAGCGACGCGCAGACCGCCTACGCCCTGGGCCTGCAGTTCGGCCTCATCACCGATGCCGGAATGAGGGATGCCGCAGCCACCCGTCTCGCGCAGCTCGTGCAGGACGCGGGCAACCGCATCGCGACCGGCTTCGTGGGCACCCCGCTGGTCTCGGACGCGCTGAGCGACGGCGGGCACGTCGACACCGCGTACGACCTGATCCTCGAGCGCGAGTGCCCGTCCTGGCTGTACCAGGTGGAGCAGGGTGCGACGACGGTGTGGGAGCGGTGGGACTCGCTGCTGCCCGACGGCACCGTCAACCCCGGCACCATGACGTCGTTCAACCACTACGCACTCGGCGCCGTCGCCGACTGGATGCACCGCGTCATCGCGGGCCTCGCTCCCGACGCCCCCGGCTACCGTCGCATCCGGTTCGCCCCGCGTCCGGGCGGCGGGCTGACCTCCGCGTCGGCGCGCCAGCTCACGGCGTACGGCGAGGCCGCGATCTCGTGGCGGATCGAGGGCGGGCAGCTGCACGTCGACCTGACCGTGCCGGTGGGCGCCGAGGCCGTGCTGGACCTGCCCGGGGCGGGCGAAGAGACCCTGGCGCCCGGCATCCACTCCCGCACCGTCTCGATCGGCTGAGCCTCGCGATTCGGGATGCCGGAGCCCGGCATCCCGAAATGCCCGGTCCGTATCGAAAACGGCCGAGGTGCACTGGCGGTGCGCGCCGACAGTGAATATCCTTTCGTTAGCGAATCCGAATACACCTCTTCGGATCGCCGCGATCGGAGACACCGTGCCACTCACGCCGTACACCCGCCCCGCCGACGGGCAGGTGCGCCTGCTCACGAAGGTCGCCCGCATGTACCACGAGCGCGGCGTCCGGCAGGCCGACATCGCGGTCGCGCTCAATATCTCACAGGCCAAGGTCTCGCGTCTGCTCAAGCGCGCCGAGACGGTGGGGATCGTCCGCACCATCGTGACGGTCGCCCCCGGCGTGTACGCCGCACTCGAAGAGCAGCTCGAAGACAAGTACGGCCTCGCCGAGGCGGTGGTCGTCGACGTGGATCCGGATGCCGACGAACGCGAGCTCCTCGCCTCACTCGGGGCCGGTGCGGCCGCCTACCTCGAAGCGACGCTCTCGGGCGGCGACCGGATCGGCGTCTCGTCGTGGAGTCAGACCATCCTCGCGATGGTGGACCGGATGCGGCCCTTCACCGTGCGCGGCGCGACCGAGGTCGTGCAGCTCCTCGGCGGCATCGGCGCGCCCGAGGCGCAGAGCCACTCCAACCGCATCCTCGGCGAGCTCGCCCGCACGCTCGGAGCCGACCCCGTCTACGTGCAGGCGCCGGGGGTCGTCGCCGATTCCGCGATCCGCGACAGCCTGCTGTCGGACCCCTCGATGCAGGAGGTCACCCGCCACTGGAACGAGCTCACGATGGCCATCATGGGCATCGGCAGCATCGAGCCGTCCGATGTGCTGGCCACCAGCGGCAACGCGTTCACCGACGACGAGCGCGAGTCGCTCCTCGCCCAGGGCGCCGTCGGCGACATCTGCCACCGCATCTTCCGCGCCGACGGCTCGCTCGTGCGCGGGGCGCTGGACGACCGCATCATCGCCATCACGGTCGAGAACCTGCTGCGCATCCCCCGTCGCGTCGGCATCGCCGGCGGCGACCGCAAGCTCGAGGCGATCCACGGCGCCCTCGCGGGCGACTGGGTCACGACGCTCGTGACCGACCTGCGCTCGGCCGAGGCCCTCGCCGAGCGCTGACGAGGAGCCCGGCACGCTCTCCGGTCGCTGAGCGAGCGAGGAACGAGCGAGACGAAGCGTGGCGCACGAACGACCTCGTGCGCCACGCTTCGTCTCGCTGGCGCTCGCTCAGCGACCGGGTTCGGGGAGTCACCGAGCGGACGCCAGCGACTCCGCCAGGCGCTCGACACCCAGGCGCGGGCTCGTGAGCACGGGCACGTCGACCGACACGGCGTCGGCGGCGGAGGCCATGGATGCCTGAGCCAGGACGATCACGTCCGCTTCGGCCGCCCCGCGCTCGATCGCGGCGGCCACGAGGCGGTCGTGCGTGGCGCGGTCGCCACCGGACACCGCGGCGAAGGCGCCCTCGATGACCTCGCTCGTCAGCTCCGGCGCCATGCCGGCGAGCGCAGCGCGCTCCTGCAGCAGCGCCAGAGTGGGGCGGCACGTCGTCGGCAGGGTCGCGAGCACCCGGATGCGCCGGCCGGCCCGGACGGCGGCATCGGCCATCGCCTCGTCCACGCGCAGCACGGGCACTCCCGCCGCCGCGGCGGCCGGGGCGGCGAGCTCGGAGATCGACGAGCACGTGAGCAGGACGGCATCCGCTCCCCCTGCCGCAGCCGCGCGCACGAGGTCGTCGATCCGCTCGGGGACGGATGCCGCGCGCTCGGCGTCGCCGAGGTCGGCCACGATGCGGTCGTCGAGGTAGTTGACCACCGTCGCGCCCGGGATCAGCTCCGTCGCGAGCGCGCCGAAGGGTGCGATGTTGACGGCACCGGTGTGCAGGAACGCGATGCGGGGGGCGGCCTGTGTCATGTGACCCAGCCTTTCAGCTTCTCAGCCCTTGAGGGCGCCGCCGGCCATGCCGGCCATGATCTTCTTGTTCAGCGTCAGGAAGACGATGAGCAGCACGACGATGTTGATGCTCACGGCCGCGAACAGCGGGCCGTACTGCGTCGAGCCGTACTCGTCGCTGAGGCTCAGCAGTCCCACCTGGATCGTCGCGAGCTCGGGGCGCGTCGTGAACGTCAGCGCGATGAGCAGGTCGTTCCAGACGCTGAAGAACTGCACGAGCCCGACCGTCAGGATCGCGTTCTTCATCATGGGGACGCCGATAACGAAGAACGACCGCAGCGGCCCCGAGCCGTCGACAGTCGCCGCCTCGAAGATCTCACCGGGCACCGAGCGGAAGTAGGTCGCCATGAGGAATGTCGTCAGGGGCAGCCCCATCACGGTGTACGTGATGATCAGCGGCAGCAGGGAGTCCGTGATGCCCATGCGGAAGTACACGATGAACAGGGGCACGAGGATCATCTGGCCGGGCACCATGATGCCGGCGAGGACGTACAGCAGGACCGCGTTGCGGCCCTTCCAGATCATCACCTCGAGCGCGTAGCCGGCCGCGACGCCGATGAACACGATCAGCAGCACCGACGGGATCGTCACGATGATGCTGTTGAGGTAGTTCTGCGCCACGTTGCCGTTGGTGAGCGCGGTGACGTAGTTGTCGAAGTTCCACGTCTCCGGCAGCGACAGCGCGGGGTTCGAGAGGAACTCGGACTGCGTCTTGAACGAGCCGAGGACCATCCACACCTGCGGGTACAGCACCACCACCATGAGGATCGCCACCACGATCCACACCGGGACGCGGCGCAGCAGGCGCACCGCGGTGCGCTTCGCCTGGCTCGGCGCGGGCTTGCGCCGGGTGGGGACCGCGACCGTGGCGGGGGCTTCCAGTGTCGTCGTCATGTCAGACCTCCGCCTTGCGTCGCGACGACCGGAAGATCGCGAGCGTGAACACCAGGCACAGCAGCGTCAGCACCAGGGCGATCGTCGAGCCGTAGCCGTACTCCGCGTATTCGAACGCGGTGCGGTACATGTACAGGGTGAGCGGCGCGGTCGACGTGCCGGGACCGCCGCCGTTGAGTGCCAGCAGGCTGTCGAAGACCTTCAGCGTCGAGTTGAGGCTGAAGATGATCGACGACAGCAGGATGGGCAGCGACAGCGGCACGATGATGTGGCGCACGAGCTTGAGGCCGTTGGCGCCGTCCAGCCGTGCCGACTCGATGACCTCCTCGGGGATGTCGAGCAGCCCCGCGTACAGCAGCACGGCGTAGAAGCCCATCGACCCCCACAGCGTCATCACGATCGCGGTGGTCATGGTGCCGGCGGTCGAGGCGAGCACCTCGACGCTCTCGCCGCCGAAGAAGTTGATGATGTCGTTGACGGGACCCTGGTTCTGGCCGACCGCCACGAAGCTCTTGAAGAGCAGCGCGACCGCCACGGTGGGCAGGATCGCGGGGAAGAACACGATGGTGCGCACGAAGGACGACCCCTTGCGCAGCACGAAGACGTACAGCAGCGCGAGGCCGTAGCCGAGCGCGACCTGGCCGATCGTGGCCACGACGGCGAAGAAGACGCTCACCCACATCGACTGCAGGGCGGCGCTGTCGGTGAAGAAGGTCGCGAAGTTCTGGAACCCGACCCACTCGAACCCGCGGAGGGTGTTGCCCTCGAAGAACGACAGGCCGAACGACCATGCCACCGGCACGATCTTGAGCAGGGTGTACAGCAGGAGCGCAGGCGCCAGCAGGATGAAGATCGTCTTGCGATCTCCGAAGATCGAGTTCATCGGGCGGATGCCTCTCCCGGGGATTTCTGGAGTGTGCCGGCCTCACCCGAGCCTAGGCCGAAGCCGTGGCGCGAGGAGGCCGGCACAGAGGTCACTTGTTGGCGTCGAGGCTCGCCTGGAGGTCCTTCATGTAGTCCTCCGGGCTCATCTGCCCCGTCGTGAGCAGGGTGACGTTGGTCGAGGCCAGCGAGTTGCTCTTCGGGTCGAACAGCGCCTCGAACCACAGCACCGTCTCGTCGATGCCCTCGATGCGCTGCTGGATCTCAGCGGTGTTCTCCGAGATGTCGGTCACCTCGCCGTTCACCTTGAAGCCCGAGATGACGCCCGCGTCCTGCAGGGCCTGCTGGCCGTAGTTCTCGGCGATGCAGCTGATCCAGTCCTGCACCTTCGGGCCGAACTGCTCGGCGTTGACGATCATCGGCGCACCCGCGTTGGCCGGGTACTGGTCGATGCTGCCCTTGCCGCCGTCGACCTCGGGGAACGGCATGAATCCGACGTTCTCGCCGCCGATCTGGTTGCGGTCGGGGTCGTTGATCGCGCTCAGCAGCCACGTGCCGTCGTAGGTCATGGCGGCCTGGCCGGTGAGGAACATGTTCGACGACGTGTCGCCGTCACGCGTCGAGAAGCCCTCGCCGAAGTTGCCGTCCTCGGCGAACTTCTGCAGCGCCTCTGCGCCCGCGACGTACTCGGGATCGGTCAGCTTCGCGTCGCCGCTCTGGATCGCGGTCATGGCGTCGGGACCGACGTTGCGGTAGATGTACATGCCGAGGATGCGGGTGAGCGGCCACCCGTTGGCTCCGGCCTCGGTCATCGGCACGATGCCGGCGTCCTGCAGCGTCGCGGCGGCGTCGACGAGGTCGTCCCACGTCTGCGGCTCTTCGATGCCGTTGTCGGCGAAGATCTGCTTGTTATAGAAGATGCCCTCGATGTTGTACTGGTACGGCATCGAGAACATGCCGCCGTAGACCTGCTCGACCGTCGAGGCGGCGGCGGGCAGCACGTTGTCCCACGTGCCGGCGTCTTCGAGGGCAGCCTTCAGGTCGCCGACGAGCCCGGCCTTGCCGAGGTCTCCGTCGGGGCGGATGAGCGCCGTGCCGGCGATCGTGTGCGTTGCGAGCGCGCCCTGGCTGGCGAGCAGCGTCACCTTCTGCACGACGTCGGCCTGAGCCACCTTCTGGTGCTCGATCGGGAGCGCCTTGTTCTCGGCCTTGCAGGCACCGTCGGCGAGCGCGTCGAGCTCGTCCGAGAGGACGGGGTTCTCGTTCGCGGTCATGACGGTGAAGGTGTCGGGGTCGGTGCCGCCGGCTCCGCCGGCGTCCGTGGAGCCCGAGCCGGCGTTGCCGCCGGCGCAGGCGGCGAGCGG
>NZ_VFPE01000004.1 GCF_006783905.1 Microbacterium kyungheense
TAGGAGTACAGCACCGCGCCGATCCTCTCCCCCGCGCTGCGACGCCGAGAGCCGCAGGAGCGCTCCGCGGCGTGAGCAGCATGGCCGGCTGGACGCCCGACGGCGTGCGTCCCGTCCGGTCAGGTCGAGGGGCCGAGGACCAGCGAAGGCGCGACGAAGTGCTCGCCGACGGTCGCTGCGGGCTCGATCACGTTGTCGGCCGCGACGCGGCCGACGCCGAGCAGATCGAGGTCGACGGTGGTCAGGCGCCGCAGCTTCTGATCGAGGATGACCTCTTCCCAGTTGTCGACGCCCACGACGGCGACGTCGGCCGGAACCCCGACGCCTCGCTCCTCCAAGGCGTCGAGCACGCCGAACCCGATGTGGTCGTTGCCCGCGAACACCGCATCGAACGCGACGCCGGAGTCCCGCAGCGATCCGGCGGCCTGGTCGCCCCACTCGCGTCGCCACGATCCGTACAGCGTGGCGACCGGCTCGAGCCCGGCCTCGTCGAGAGCGCGTCGCAGCCCCGCTTCACGGCGGCGGACGGCCAGATCGTCGCGGTCTGCCGTGACGTGGGCGATCCGCGTGCGCCCGGACTCCAGCAGGTGACGACCGGCGAGGTAGCCCGCCTGCTCGTTGTCGGGGACGAAGACGGAGTCGTCGGGATTGTCGGATGCCGCGAACGCATACGTCACGGGCACCTCGAACTGATGCGTGATCGACGGGGTGACGCGGCCGAAGCCCGAGCCCACCACGAGCAGTCCGTCGATGCGACGGTCCTGCAGCGTGCGGATGCTCTCGGTCATCTCGTGATGGGTGTCGATCCGTCCGTCGAACACGAGCGCGGCGCGCTCGCGCCGCCCGAGCTCGAGGATGGCTCCCATGATGACGGCACGGGAGAAGGTCGCGGTCGCGCGATGGGTGAGCAGGCCCACGGTCCTGCTGCGGCCTGACGCGAAGGACTGGGCGAGCGCGTTGGGGCGGAAGTCGAGGCGCTCGGCGACCTCGCGCACCCGCGCAGTGGTCGCCGCCGACACCAGCGGACTGCCGTTGAGCGCCTTCGACGCGGTGGCCTTCGACACCCCGGCCACCGCGGCGACATCGCTCAGCCGCACAGCACGTTGGGTGACCATCACGCGATCCTACTGACCGGGCAACTCGGACGGCGAGGTACCGCGGGGCGCGGCATCGCTCTTGCCCTCACGACGCCGCCGATGCGGCGGGCGCGCGGGGATCGAGTGCGGCTCGCGCGGCGCCCAAGGGCAGCTCGCGCACCCGCACCGGCAGTCCCGTCGCGAGCGACGCGTTGCCCGCGACGCCGACGGCCATGGCGCGCACGCCGTCGAGCCAGGATGCCGCGTGGCCCAGCGGATCGGCTCCCGCGCCGGCGAACAGATCCCGAAGCAGGGCGTCGTCGGCGCCGCCGTGCCCGCCGGTCACATGCGGCACGGCGATCTCGCGGGCCGCCTCGAAGTGGCGCTGCACGACGAGCCGCTCGCCGACGGGGCGGCCGGTGTCGTCGGCGACGTCCTCGGGGCGCGCGCTCGGATCGACCACGACCGGACGCCCCGAGCCGTCGAGCAGGAGCGCCCCGCGCTCGACCACCGACAGCTCGGCGCGCCCCTTCGTCCCGTTCACCGCGACCGTGTAGCCCTCCCACGGCGAGTGGGCGTTGAGTGAGTAGGTCATGCCGGCGCCGCCAGCATAGTCCACGATCAGCGACAGGTTGTCTTCGATCGTGATGCCTTCATCGAAGACGTCGCGATCGCGCAGGTACCCGTCGTGGTGCTCCTGCTCGTAGTAGAGCCCGCGCAGGACGTCGTGCTCGCGCAGGTCGAGCGCGAACGGGTCGCGCGTCGCGGCGTCGACGGTGCCACGGGCCGCGCGCTCGGGCAGCCCGCGGCGCGCGGCGTTGCGCGCGCCATAGAACCGCAAGCCGCCGCTGGCGAACACGCGCTCCGGCAGGTCGTCGAGCCACCAGTTGACGAGGTCGAAATGGTGCGAGGACTTGTGGACGAGCAGCCCGCCGGAGTTCTCTTTGCGCCGGTGCCAGCGGCGGAAGTAGTCGGCACCGTGCGACGTGTCGAGCAGCCATTCGAAGTGCACCGACGTGATCTCGCCCAGCTCGCCGTCGGCGATGAGCTGCTTGAGGGCGCTGTTGCGCGGCGCGTACCGGTAGTTGAAGGTGACGACGACCGACCGGCCTGTGCGCTCCACGGCGTCGGCGATCCGGCGCACGCCGTCGGCGTCGATCGTGAGCGGCTTCTCGACCACGGCGTCGGCACCCCCCTCGAGCGCCGCGACGACGAGGTCGGCGTGTGCGAAGTCCGGCGCCGTGACGATGACGCGCTCGACCTCGAGCCGTCGCACGGCGCCGGCGAGCTCGGTGGTGTCGAACGTCTGCGGAACCGGGTGCCCCGCCTCGGCGAGGCGACGCGCGTTCCAGTCGAGCCGGCCGGGGTTGGGGTCGGCCCACGCCACCAGTTCGGCGTCCTCGGCGTGCGCGCCGGTGAAGGCGCCGAGGTACATCTGCGCCCGCGCGCCGGTGCCGACGAGCGCGTATCGCGTCTGTCGTGTCATGTCAGGTCCTCTCGAGGGTCATCGGGGCGCGGTGGCCGCGCAGTCCAGGGCCGGCACGGACACCTCCGCGGTCGCGTACGATCCGGCCGGATCCGTGGCGCTTCCGGGCACGGATGCGGTCACCCGGACGATGCCCGCGTCGATGGTCGGGGCGTCCGCGCGCAGGCGCAGCACCGCGGCCGCGCCCGACGGGAGCCCGGCACGCTCGACCTCGCCGAACGCGGCGACCGCGCGCATGTCGGCGGCGACGGCACCGGTGTTGCGGACCTTGACGGCCAGCACGGGTACCCTGCCCTGGCAGTGCGCCTGCACGGTCGCCGTCACACCGGCGTCGCCCGTGACGAGCGGCAGGACGGGAACGAACAGGGCGGCGTTCTTGGCCGCGCCGATCCCGCTCCCCCACTCGTAGAACCCCTCGCGCGTGCCGCCGTCGTTGTCGTTCACCAGCGCCGAGAACGAGAAGGCCCCGTCGCGGGGATCCAGGCCGAGCACGTCCCACGGCACCGTCACGTCGTACGAGGTCGTCGTGCCCACCCGGGTCACGGCGGCGGTGGCATCCTCGAGGATCCCGACAGGCGCCGTGTAGCGGTAGACGCCGGCGCCGTCAGCCCCCAGGTACGCGCCGAGCTCGACCCGCGACGACGCGTCGGCGCCGGGAAGGCCGCGCGACACGGCGAACTGCAGCGAGTCGCCCGACCACAGCCGGTCGATCGTCGCGGCGGCGGTGTGGTCCTGGTCGGTCACGTCGGCGCGCACCCGCAGGCCCTCGGGGCTCCATGACAGGGCGAACGTTCCGCCCAGGTCGGCGGCATCCGGCTGCCCTCCTGCGATCGCCACATACGTGCCGGTGTCGCGCCACGACACCGCGACCGGGGCCGCCGGCTCGGCGACGATCGGCGCGAGCGCCGTCGTGCCGGCCAGGTGTCGCTCGCCCGACGACGTCGTCGCGGTCACCGTGAACGGGTACGGCCGCCACTGCTCGAGGCCGGGTGCGGCGAGCGCGACCGCGCGCGTCTCGCCGTCCGCGAGCGTCGAGGCCGGCAGGGTGCCCGTGAGGGGGCCGACGCTCCACGAGACGTCTCCGACGGTCGCATCGCCGGAGCCCGCGAGGTTCTGCATCGACACCGTCAGCTGCGGCGGGTCGCCGGCAGCCGGGCCCAGCGAGAGGACGGGGTTCTCGACGATGGTGGTGTCGTCGTCGACGAATGCCACGACCTCGTCGCCGCTGCGCACGGTGTACCAGACCGGGTGTGCGCCGAGCTCGCGGAAGGCCGGGAGCGCGGCCGATCCCGTCGCCGTGTCGCCCGTTCCGCCGAGCGCGGTCGGGCCGCCGACCGGGCCGTACACCGTCAGATCCCCGGTGACACCCAGGGCTGCGCGATCGGCCTGGACGGCCACCGACGGGGTGCCGTTCACCGCGATCTCGTCGGGCGTGTCGATGGTCACCGCGGGCTGGGTCACGAGCGAGGGCGTCGCCGCCGCACCGCTGAGGTACACCGGGTCCGACCCGACGGTGAGCTCGATCCGCCCGTCCGCCCGCGCCCGCCACGACCGGCCGTCGGCCTTGGTGATCCGCGCCTGCGAGGCGGTGTCGGCCGCGAAGGTGACGCGGTCGCCCGTTGCCCACAGCATCCGCAGGACGTCACCGGCGGCATCCGCGTACTCGGCCACGACGGCTCCGTCGAGGCGGTGCAGCGCCGTCAGCTCGCGGCCCGCCGTCAGCCGGTTGAACACCGCCAGCGCTGCATAGGCCGGCTTGGGCGTGAGCGCCGTCCCGCCGTCGGCCGGCCGGCGCGCGATCCCGAAGTTGTGCTCGGCCTCGGCCGGGTTGGATCCCGAGTCGATCAGCTCGTAGTAGATCACGCGCTCGATCCCGGCTGCCTCCAGCAGCGCCGCCGAACGGGCGAGGTACGCGGCCTGCTGCTGCTCGGTGGTTCCGCCGGCGGTCGTGGTCCAGCCGTGCTCGCTGAGCCAGATCGGGATGCCGGAACCCGGCGCGTACTCGTCGATCAGACCGCGCAGTGTGGCCACACCCGCCTCGGTGCGCCCCTCGGGCGCGACCGGGAAGTCGTACGTGTGATAGCTCACGACGTCGAGGTAGTCCAGCGCCCCCCGCGCGAAGAGATCCTCCATGAAGTCCCACTTCGCGCCGGCGCTGACGGGGCCGACGACACGGGCGCCGGGGGCTGCGGCATGGATGGCGTCGGCCGCCGGCACCAGCAGGTCGTAGTAGCACGCGGCCGTCATGCCGCACGCGCCGTTGTTGAAGGTGTGGTTGAACTCGTTGTAGATCTCGTAGTCGACGTCCGAGCCGTAGTGCGCCGCCACCGCTGACGCGTAGTTCGCAAAGGCCGCGATGCCCTCGGGCGAACTGGGCGTCTTGCCGCCGTCGTACCACCGGCTGAAGTAGGCGAGGATCACGAGCGGGCGCTCGCCGCGGGCCTTCGCCGCCGCCAGCTGGGCGTCGAAGAGCGCCGGGAACTCGTACACGCCGGGCGACGTCTCGATCGTGTCCCACGACGGGCCTTCGCGGAGCGTTCCCGCGCCGAGGGGCTCCATCAGCGTGTCGACCTGCCCGACGGAGTAGCGGTTCACGTGCACGGCGACACCGACCGGGTGCGTGTCCGACCCGCCCGGTGCTGACGGCTCGACGATCGCGAGCGAGCCGGTGCGGGTAGCAGGGACGGGAGCATCCACCGACATCGTGAGCGTGTAGTACCCGGCAGGCAGGCTCGACAGGTCGATCGAGGCGGTGCCGGCGGCGGCAGCCTCGGAGCCGGAGTCCACGCGCTGGCCGGAGGCCGCCCGCACATCCCAGTCGACGGTGTCGGCGATGGTGGTGACGCCGACCGCAGCCGCGCCGACGCCGTACACGAGGGCCGTGTCGGTGAACGCGAGGGTTCCGGGCGGCGGGTCGTGCGACTCGAAAGCGGGGTTGACGACGAGGTTCGCATCGCTTCCCGGCGCGGTCATCCGCACGTCGTCGACCCACACGGTCCCCGGGCCGCGCACGAGGAACCGCATGACGAACGTCATGCTGCCGGCGGGCTGCGTGTATGTCCACTGCAGATGGGTCCAGTCGTTGGTGCCGGCCGGCAGCTCGACGCGCTGGGAGTGGTCGCCGCTCAGCACGAAGTACGCGGACCCTGACGACGAGAGACCCTCGGTGCGCACCCATGCGCTCATCGCGTAGGTCGTCCCGCCGGTGGCGCGGATGCTCTGCCGCAGGTCCACGTACGAGTTCGAGTACGGCGACGCGTAGTCGATGCGCGCAGAGGCGGCGCCGTCGTGGGATGCCGTCGCGTCGGCGCGCACCGTGAAGTCCGGTGTTCCCGACACGGTGGTGGTCCACCCGTCGAAGGAGTCCGACTCGGCGATGCTCGCCGTCGCCGGCTGCGGCGTCACGAGGAGCACTGCCGCGGTCACCGCGATGGCCGCCATCGCAGCGATCGCGCGCACGGACGGGCGGGTGAGGGCGTGAGACATGGCTTTCCGATCCGGGCGACCGCCGTCGGTCACCCTTTGATCGCGCCGGCCTGGCCGGCGCTGCGGAGGAACTGTCGCTGGAACAAGAGGAAGAGGGCGATCGGGATGATCACCGAGATGAACATGCCCGCCATCAGCAGGCTCGTCGGGGCGGTGTCGCTGATGCGATAGAGGCCGACCGACAGCGGCTGCAGGTCCGGCGACGGCAGGACCAGCAGCGGCCAGAGGAACTCCTTCCACGAGCCCACGATGGTCAGGAGCGACACCACGCCGATCACCGGTCGCGACATCGGCAGCACGATCGACCAGAACACGCGGAACACCCCCGCGCCGTCGATCTTCGCCGCCTCGAACACGTCACGAGGCAGCCGATCGAAGAAGCGGGCGACGAGCAGCACGTTGAAGGCGTTGGCCGCCGTCGGCAACCACACCGACCAGAAGGTGTTGACGAGGTTGACGCCGAGCAGCGGCACGTCGAGGACCGTGACGTAGAGCGAGATGAGCGACACGACACCGGGGATGAACAGCGTGGCCAGCACCGCGACGTTGACCGCCTTCGCGTACCGCGGTCGCAGGATCGCGATGCCGTAACCGCCCGTGAGCGCCACGAGAAGGCCGAAGAACCAGCATCCCGCCGCCATCCAGACGGTGTTGAGCAGGTACTGACCGATGCGGATCTGCGACCAGGCGTCGGGCAGGTTCTGCCACTGGATGCCGCTCGGCCACCACTCGAACGGGTACTTCAGGATGTCCTGGCTCGTCGACAGCGCGGCCTTGAAGAGCCACAACAGGGGTCCGAACGACACCAGCAGAAGGCCCGCGATCACGGTGACCGCGAGGATGACCGTCGTGATGCGCACCGACCGCCGCGTGCGATCCAGCTCGGAGATGTTGGTGCGGTCCTCCGACTCCTCGGGGCCGGCGGGACGCTTGACGATGGCGCGCAGGGTCGTCGTCACAGAGGTCACGATTCGCTCCATTTCCGCGTGAGGCGGAGGTAGACGGCTGAGATGACGCTCAGCACGACGGCCAGCAGCAGGCTCAGAGCGGTCGCCTTGCCGAAGTCTCCGGACAGGAACGCGTAGTTGTAGATGAGCATCAGGAGCGTGACGGTGCGGTTCTCGGGGCCTCCGCCGGTCATGACGAACGGGTCGGTGAACACCTGCATCGTGCCGATGATCTGCAGCAGCAGCATGAGGAGGATGACGCTGCGCAGCTGCGGCAGGGTGACATGCCACGTGCGCTGCAGCACCGATGCCCCGTCGACCTCCGCAGCGTCGTACAGCTCGGCCTGGATCGACATGAGCGCCGCGAGGTAGATGATCGTGGCCGTGCCGGCGGTCGCCCACGTCGCCTGGATGACGATGCTGGGCATCGCCATCACGGGATCCTGGAGCCACCCCACCGGGCCCAGTCCGAACCAGCCGAGCACGGTGTTGAACAGGCCCGACGCGGACGGATCGTAGAACTGCTTCCAGAGCAGGACGCTGACCACGGGCGGGATGATCACAGGCAGGTACACCAGGACGCTGGAGATCTGGCGACTGCGCCGCAGCTCGGCCATCACCATCGCCATGAGGATCGGCAGCGGGAACCCGATCACGAGCGCGAGCGTCGCGAACCACACGGTGTTGCCGGCGGCCGTCCACAGCAGCGGATCCGCCAGCACGCGTTCGAAGTTGCGCAGGCCGACCCACGTGGGCTCGGTCATCAGGTCGGTGTGCTGGAACGCGAGGATCAGGCTCTTGAGGATCGGCCACCACGCGAAGTACCCGAAGGTGAGCAGCAGCGGCACGAACATGAGGAGGGTCGGCACACCCCCGCCGCGCAGCCACGCCGCGACCGCCGCACCCGGAGAGCGCCGGCGTCGCCGCGGCGGGCCCGGCATGCCCGGCGTGACGCCGGGGTCGTCGGCGGCGGGTGCGCCGAGAAGGGGCGGAGCGGTGGCGGTCACGGTCGTTCTCCCGTCGGTGACTGGATGGAGGAGCCGCTCCCGCCGGCCGCGCGGAGCGGATCCGCGCGGCCGGCGGGGAGCGTCATTCGGCGTCGATGAGGTCCTGCACCTGCGCCTGCGCCGCCGAGAGCAGCTCCGCGAAGTCGGCGTCCTCCCGGGTCAGCACGGCCTGGGCGACCGGATCCAGAGCCGCGTACAGCTCCTGCGCCTTCTTGGCGGGCTCCGGCACGATCACCGCCGTCGCCAGGCTGTCGAGGTAGGCGGTGTAGTTCTCACGCGGGACGTTGATGTACGGCTCGATCCAGCCGAGGTAGGTCTCGTACTGCTCGTCCGACACGACGGGCACCTCGGGCAGGCCGACGGGGAGATCGTCGGCGACCTGAGCCTCGGCCCACGTCGTGGCGGCCTCTTCGTCGACATAGCGGTTGAGGAAGTAGAACTTCGTCCACTCCAGCGCGGCGCAGACCTGGTCCGCCGTCGCCTTGGGGTTGTACCACTGGATGTTGCCGCCGCCGAGGACGCCGATCGAGTCCTCGCCGACCGGGAAGGGCGCGAGCCCGAAGTCCTCCTTGGCCATGCCGCGGCCGATGACGAGGCTGTTGTACAGGTTCGCCCCGTTGAGGCTCTGTCCGATGGATCCGGCGGCGATGTCGTCGCGGATCGCGTTGTTGTCGTAGAGGTAGTTGGCGCCGGCCGCCTCCTCCTCCCAGCGCACGTCGTGCAGGAACTGGAGGCTCGCCTCCATGCCGGGGGTGTCGAGGGTGACCGTGGTGTCGTCCCCGTCGACCTCTTCGACCAGGTCGCCGTTGGAGTACGACATCGACGTCAGCAGCCAGCCGCCCACGTTGCCGGTGGTCGGGATGATGAAGCCGGTCTGGCCGGTCTTCTCGGTGACGGTGGCCGCGGCATCCAGCACGTCGTCCCAGGTCGCCGGCGGCGCGTCGGGATCGAGCCCGGCCTCTTCGAACAGGGCACGGTCGTAGATGAGACCCATGGTGTAGGCGGCGCGGACGACGCCGTAGGTGCGTCCGTCGGCGTCCTGGGTTACGGCGGCGAGCTGGGGGTTCAGCTGGCTGAGGACCTCGTCGTCCTCGACGTAGGAGGTGATGTCGGCGGCCTGCTTGCGCTCGATGAGCGATTGGATGTCGGTGAACGGCACCTGCAGCGTCGTCGGGAGGGTTCCACCGACCAGGAGCGCCGGGAAGGTCGTCACGTCGTACTTGGTCTCTTCGTCGTCGATCGTGATGTTGGGGTGCTCGTCCTCGAATGCCGCGATGGCGTTCTCCCACGCCTCGAGGTTCGCGGTCTGATCCGACGTCGGCCGCTCGCCGACCGTGATCGTGACCTCGGCGTCCGCGTCGCACGTCGCGCCGGCGTCCGGCGCCGACGCCGCGGGCTGCGCCGCCCCCGCGCACCCGCTCATCACGATGCCCGCGACCGCCATGGCCGATACCAGGCCCGCGCCGCGCAGCCAACGATGCTGTGTCATCTGTCCCTACTCCTTCGTAGATCGGTGCTCTCGTCTTCGATTCTTCTAACAACCGGTTTCATAACTCTGTCGTACGAGCTGGCCGGTGTCAACAGGAATCGTTTTCTCGATCCAGCCGCCGGCCGCGAGCCACGTGACGCAGGCCGCGGTCCAGTCCACCCCCTCCGCGCCCAGCGCGCAGCCGTGGCCGCCCACCGGGTACAGGTGCAGCTCGTGCGGGATGCCGTGCGTGCGCAGCGCTGCCGACAGCAGCAGCGAGTGCTCGACGGGCACCTTGTGGTCGTCGAGCGAGTGGAAGACGAAGAACGGCGGTGCGCCGGGTGTCACAAGCGCTTCCAGCGACAGCGCCGTCCGGCGCTCGGCACTGTCGTCACCCTGCAGCAGCACACGACTGGATCCCTGATGGGAGTGCCTTTTCAGCGAGACCACGGGATAGCCGAGGATGACGGCATCCACCCTCGAGTCCGGGCGATCGGGCGCGAGGGCGGCAAGGCCCGCGGCGTGCCCGCCGGCGGAGAACCCGACCAGCAGGATGCGGTCCACGCCCCCCGCCCGCAGTTCTCGGATGCGCTGCGCGATGGCGGCGTGAGCGGCGGGGTGCGCCCGGCCCACGGGGTAGCGGAACACGCTCGCGGGTATCCCCAGGTCGTGCAGCCATTCCGCGACGGGTTGCGCCTCGTGCGCGGCATGACGGAGGTAGCTTCCGCCGGGGAGGACGAGGGCATGCAGTCTCATTGCCACAACCTTTGAAACCGGTTAACAAGGGCACCAGAGTGACACGAAGCCGGGCGGCGGGGCAACTCGGCACGTGGCGCGGCGCCACCGGGTGACGCGCGCGGACGAAGCGCCTAGGCTCACCACATGGGTGACACCGCCGTTCCCGACGGGCAGGGTGCACAGCCGGGAACCGGCGACCTCCCGCAGCTGCGGGCGTTCCTTCTCGCACCCGAGCTGGCGGAGCTGCCCGACTTCGAGCTGGCCTCCACCCCGAAGCTCGTCGCGCGGGCGCGACGACACGACCAGTTCGCCTGGCTCCATGTGACGGACCCCGACGAAGAGACCGTCCGCGCAGCACGCAAGATCCTCGGCATCCATCCCATCGCGGCGGCGGACGTGGCGTCAGGGCGGCAGCAGCCGAAGGTGCAGAAGTTCGACGAGCACCTCTTCGTGATGCTGTGGAGCATCCTGGAGAGCGACGACGGAGAGGGCCTCGTGCTCGGCCAGACGTTCCTGTACATCGGGGAGGGGTGGCTGCTCATCGTCCAGCGCGCCGAAGGCGGGAAGCTCACCGACCTGCGCGCGCCTCTGGAGGAGGCGCCGCCCGAGCTTCGCAACGGCACGATGCCCGCCGCGTACACGATCATGGCGGACGTCGTCGACGGGTACGCCAAAGCCGCCGCCGACGTGGAGACGGAGCTGGAGAAGCTCGAGGAGCAGGTGTTCAGCGACACCACCGACGAGGACCATCGTGAGATCTACCGCGTCCGCAAGGACATCGGCCGGGTCGACCGCGCCGTGTCGAGCATCGCCGCCGCGCTGCGCGAGAGCACCAGCCACCTGGAGTCCCTCACCGTCGGCAAGGAGCACATCGTGCCCTACCTGCACGATCTCCTCGACGATGCGGCCGGCACCGCCGCGCTGATCAACAACCAGAGCAAGGCACTGGATGCGGTGCTGTCCAGCCACGAGAACAACGTCGCCGCGCGCCAGAACAAGGACATGCGCACCATCTCGGCCGTCGCGGCGATGCTCGCACCGCCGACGCTGATCGCGGGGCTCTACGGCATGAACTTCAAGAACATCCCGCTCGTGCAGTGGGAGTACGGCTGGGTGGCGATCGGCATCGCGATCGTCGCCATCGACGTCGTGATCTACGTCATGTTCAAGCGTCGCCGCTGGCTCTAGACGACGGCGTGGCCGGCCGGCTGAACACGTTGACGAGATTGCCGTCCGGGTCGCGGAACAGTGCGGATCGGTTGCCCCACGGCATCGTCGCGGGCGGCAGGACGACCTGTGTCAGCGCGGGTTCGAGCCGCGCGAACTCCGCGTCGACATCGGTCACCTCGAGCTCGACGATCAGAGAGCGGTTCGCCGCAGGGATCAGGGCGTCGCCGAGCATGGCGACCGTCGCCGGACTCGCGATGGCGAGGGTCGCGCCCGGACCGGTGAGCTGGGCGAAGACGGGTGCCGGCCTCTCGGCGGTCAGCCCCGTCGCGAGCTCGTAGAACGCGACGAGCCGGTCGACGTCGTCGGTGATGATGCGGATGGATGCGAACGGCACGAGGACCTCCTGATGGATGCGGGATCGCGGGCCACCAGCCTCGCAAGGGCACGCGACACCGTCATGTCGGTGTTTCGCGGAGTCTTCAGCCGAGATCCTCGACGACCGATCGGAGCGTCCCGAACGGAATGTCGAGGTCTTCCCGTCGGAGCCGTCGGGGCTCGGGACGTTCGTCGGTGAGGCGGACCGAGATCATCCGGTCGCCGCGGAACGCCCGGACGCCGCCACGGAGCCGGCACCAGGCGATCAGATACCAGACGCCGTCCCGCCCGATGGAGCCGAGCGGCTCGACCTCGCGTTCGCTCACGTCTCCGGCGCCGTCGCGATAGACCAGGCGCACGACGCGGTCGGTCCGGAGCGACGCCGCGAACTCCGGCGGAACCGGGTCCTCGGCCTCGGGCTCGAGCAGGTGGATGCGGGCGGCCAGCCTCGTGGCGCGACGGGCGTCGTCGTCGGGCATCACGGCCAGCAGCTTTCGCATCGCCGCCCCGGCCGAATGCCGGAACGGCCCGCGACGCAGAGTCCCGAGGCCGATCAGCATCGCGAGCGCCTCGTCGGGGGTGAACCCCATCGGGCCCAGCGCCGCCGTCTTGTCGATCGCGTAGCCCCCGGCGCGGCCGGACTCCGCCCAGATCGGCACGCCCGACTGCTGCAGGGCGGACAGATCCCTCTCGATCGTCCGTACCGACACCTCGAAGCGCTCGGCCAGCCATCGTGCGCTGCGACGCTTCGGGGCTGCGGCCCGCAGCTCCTCGACGAGCGCAAACAGACGATCGGTGCGGTTCACGGTCGCCGATCCCTTCCGGATCAGGCGACGCGGTAGCCGAGGTACACGAAACCGTTCGCGAACCGGCGCTCGTCGAACAGCTCGAGATCCAGTCGCAGGCCTTCGTCCAAGAAGCGCGTGCCGCCCCCGACGACCGCGGGTGCCACCACGATGTGCACCTCGTCGAGCACCCCGGCACGTGCGGCGGCCGAGGCGAGCAGACCGCCGCCGATGGCGACCGGGGTGGGAGAGGCATCCACCGACTCCCGCACCTGCGCGGGATCGAAGACCCGGCGCAGCTCGGTGCGCCGCGTCGTCACCGCGTCGAGGGTCGACGAGAACACGACCTTGTCGATGTCGCGCCACTGCAGCGCGAACTCGCGCTCGGCGGGCGGGAGGTCCTCAAGGGGCAGGTCGTCCCACACCTTCATCACCTCGTACACCTTCCGGCCGTAGAGGTGGACCCTGGCGGGCGCGAGCAGGTCGTTGACGAACGAGTGGACCTCGGCGTCGGGCGTCGCCCACTCCCAGCGCCCGTCCGGGCCGGCGATGTAGCCGTCCAGCGACGCCGAGTTGAAGTAGATCAGCGAACCCACGCCCGCACGCTACTCCCCGCACCCGACACCGCGACACCCGCCGCCCTCGCAGGCGATCCTCAGGTTGCCCTCTTGCGGCGAGGATGGACGCCGCCACTATTGTTTCTCGATAGGTACATGCCGTTTATCGATAGGTGAAGAGATGCAGCGCACGACGATCGTGGTGTTGAAGGTTCTGATCGCGGGCCTTCTCGCCCTGTTGCTGGTCTGCCAGATCTTCGTCGTGCCGGCGGTCGCCGCACAGTCCGCGGTGCGGTACTCCGAGATCGCCTACTTCGAGATCCCGGGCGCGATCGTCGGCATCCTCTTCCTGGTGTGCGTACAGGTCGTACTGGTGTGCGTGTGGCGCCTGCTGTCGCTCGTGCGCGAGGACAGCATCTTCAGCGACAGCGCCTTCCCCGACGTCGATGTGAGCCTCGCGGCCGTCGTGTTCGCGACCTTTCTCGTGCTGATCGCGCTGGTCGCGCTGAGCTTCACCGGGTTCATGACACCGTCGATCACACTTCTCCTGCTGCTCGGAATCGTCGTCGGGGCGGGCCTTTCGCTGCTGATCGTCGTGCTGCGCGGGCTGCTGCGCAAGGCGTCGCAGCTCGAGGCCGACCTGTCGGAGGTGGTCTGATGCCGATCATCATCAACCTCGACGTCCAGCTGGCGAAGAAGAAGATGTCGGTCACCGACTTCGCCGCCGCCATCGACATCACGCCGGCCAACGTGTCGGTGCTCAAAAACGGCCGGGCCAAGGCGGTGCGGTTCACGACCCTCGACGCGATCTGCCGCGTGCTGGATTGCCAGCCGGGCGACATCCTGGAATGGGTGCCGGACGACCACCCGGCCGCGGCCGATGGGGCCGGACTCGAGGCCGGGGCGGGCGCGTGACCACGGCATCGCCCGCGCGGCGGTCCCCGGCCTGGAACGACACGGCGATCGCCGAGCTGCTCGACGTCGTGCGCTGCCCGGTGTGCGCGGGCGGCATCGTGGCGGAGCGCCGCTGCCCCGCGTGCGGCGCCGACTTCGCCGGGACGGTCGGGCGCGACCTGTGGCTGGCGTCTCAGCGCGCCGTCGAGGCCCTCAAGGCGCGACAGGCGGTGCTCGACCGCGTGCCGGCGAGGCCGCTCCCCGTGCCGGGCGGGGTGACGGCGAGCGCCGGGGCACCCGCGCCGGCGGTATCCGTCCCCGTACCGGGCGACGCGGCTCCACCGGCGACGACGGTCGCCCCGCCCCTTCCCGCAGCGCGGACGTCGGCGTCGGTGCAGTCGGTGCTGGCGGTCGCCGGCGCGGGCCTCGTCGCCGTGGCCGCGCTCGTGTTCGTCTTCTTCAACCCCGACCTCGAAGAGCCGTGGGCGCGTACCGCGGTCGTCGGCGCGATCGCGGCGGTGTTCCTCGGCGGGGCGCCGCTGCTCGCGCGCCGGAGGCTGCGGTTCTCGGCCGAGGCGATCGGCGCGCTCGGGGTGGTGTTCCTCGCGCTCACGGTGACGGCGGCGCTGCCGTTCGCGCGGAACGGCTGGGTGTCGACCGCGCTCGTGGCGCTGGTCGCCGGCGCGGGTCTCGCGCTGCTCGGCCCGCGGGCGAGGATCCGCGTGTGGCTGTGGTGCGGCGTCGTCGCCCTGGCCTCGGTGCCCCTGCTGTTCGCCCTCGGCGGCGGATGGATGCCGGCGGCCACGGCCGGCTGTCTCGCCTCGGCCGCCGCGGCCGCCGCGCTGGTCGCCCGCATGCGCCGGTCTGCCGAGCGCATCACGCTGACCACGATGCAGGCCGGTTTCGTCGTGGCGGCGATCGGGACGATCCCGTTCCTCTCCGCCGCGACGGGCGTCGCCACCGCCGTCCTGGCCTGCGCGACCTTCGCCGGCGTAGCCGCGGTCGCCGTGGCGTCGGCACGGCACCTGGCCGGGGCGATGTGGAGCGTCGTCGCGGGCGCCGCGATCGTCGCGGCGGCGACGTCCCTGACGCTGGAGCTGCTGTCGTCGCCCACTGCCGGCCTGTGGATCGCCGCGCTGCCGACAGCGGCCGGGTTCGGGCTGGTGCTCGTCGGCGTCCTCACCCCGCTGCACCGTCTGGTGTCGCGGGGCGCACTCTTCGTCGGTGCCGTCGCCGTGGTCGCGGTCGCGGCGGTGGTGCCGACGCTCGTCGCGTTCCTCTCGCTCACGGGGACGCTCGCCGACCTCGGCCGTGGCGGGGTGCGCCTGCTGCCCGACGACGGCTGGGCCGTGACAGCAGGCCTCGGGGCGCTCGCGCTGACGCTCGTGCTGTTCGCCGCGGTCACCAGGCCGCGCGCGGTCACTCGGTCGGGCGCGGTCACCCCGTCCGGCGCGGTCACCCCGTCGGGCGCGGCCGGCGCGGCCGGCGCGCTGCCTCACGGCACGCCGGTCGACGCGGCAGCCGGGGCGGCGGCATCCCTCGCTGCCCGCTCCGAGACGGGCGACGCCGGTGGGGGCCTCGCCGCGCAGCCGCTCGGAACGGGATGGCTCGGATTCCTCGGCGCGTGGTACGCGGCGCTGGCGTTCCTGACGGTGCTGACGCTGCCCGACGTGGAGGCGTGGGTGCGCATCGCCCTCGGACTCGGCGCCGCCGTCTGCGCGAGCGCGGTGGTCGCCACGGTGCTGCGCGACGCGTCCGCCGCCGTCCGCATGCCGCTCGTGGCGGGCGCGCACGCGGCGGTGGTGTTCGCGGCCGCGCTGTCGTGGGGCGACC
The DNA here is from genome assembly GCF_006783905.1 of Microbacterium kyungheense. Classification (GTDB taxonomy): domain Bacteria; phylum Actinomycetota; class Actinomycetes; order Actinomycetales; family Microbacteriaceae; genus Microbacterium; species Microbacterium kyungheense. The sequence continues at coordinate 15,823 of NZ_VFPE01000004.1, forward strand.
CCGCGCTGACGGTGTGGGCGGGCGCGGCGGTCGTCGCGGCGGTCGGGATGCTCGCCGTCACCGTGCCGGTCCCCGCCCGCTTCGTGCACGTCGGAGTGGGCTTCGCGTACGCGCTCGTGGTGCTCGCGACCGCGCTCGGCCGCGCGGGCGCCGACACGCTCGTGACCGTGTGCCTCACGACGTGTGCCGCGGGTGCGGTGGCGATCGCCGCGACCTTCGTCCGGCGCGTGCCGGTGCGCGCCTGGTACGCGGTGCTCGTCGTCACCGCCGTGCCGTTCGCGATCGGCGTCGCGCAGGTGGTGTTCGAGCGCAGCGGCTGGACGGCCCTGTCGACCGCCGTCATCTTCTGCCTCGCGCTCGTCCTGACCGTGACGACCCGGCCAGGACTGGCGGTCGTCGTGCGCACGATCGCCGCCGCCGCGCTCGTGCCGTCGATCGCCGTGGTGGTCGTGTGCCTCGGGGCGCAGGCGCTGGCAACGAGCGGTTCGCCGGTCGTGCTGCCCGTGATCGCGGCCATCGTCGCGGCGACCCTCGCCTCGGGCGACAGCATGGGTGTGGCGCTCGCGCGCCGCCTGCCGCGCACGGCATGGCACGCGGCACGGCTCGCGATCGAGGCATCCGCCCTGCTCACCGCGGCGATCGCGGTCGGGCTCTCGCTCGTCCGCGCGGCCGCCGGCCTCCCGACCACCCTGCTCGTCCTCATGATCCTCGGGGCGGGCTTCGCGACCACCGCCGTGACCTCGCCCCGGCAGTACGCGTGGCCGCTCGCCGGCGCCGCCTTCACGGGAGCGCTGTGGAGCGCGTGGGGCATGGCGGGCGTCACGGGACTGGAGCCCTACCTGCTGCCTCCCGCGCTGGGCGCCGCCGCTGTGGCGGTGGGGCTGACGGCACGCGGGCGCCGCGCGACCGGCCTGTTCACCGGCGGGCTCGCCGCGGCGGTCGTCCCGGTGCTCCTCGCCGCCACCGTGGCCGGAGAGGATGCCGCGCCCGCATGGCTCGCCGGCGACAGCGGCTCCCTCGCCCGGACCTCCGCGCTGGTGGCGTCCGCCTGGCTGCTGGTGGCGGCATCCCTCGTCGTCTCCCGCGCGACCGCCCCGCGGGTCCGGCGGCTGCGCGCGCTGCGCACCCCGACGCTCGTCGTCGGGATCGTCGGTGCGTCCGCGGCGGCGGTGCAGGGCGTCCGGTGGGGCACGAGCGTCGACACGGCGCCGACCGATCCGGTGATCCTCGCCGCCCTCGCGTTCGGGCTGATCGGCGCCGGAGCGGCGGCGAGCGCGGCGCGGATGCTGCACCGGTCCGCGATCCCCGGCTCCCTCTTCGCCCGCACCCGGTGGCTGGGCGCGCCCGCGGTGCTCATCGTGGCCGTCGCCGCGTGGCCCGCCATCGAGCGGGACTGGCCGGTGATCTGGACCATGTGGGGACTCGCGATCGGGTTCCTGACGCTGATGGTGGCCGTCGCCGTACGGGGTGTGCGAGGCCCCACGGGGCTCCCGCCGGTGTGGTTCCTGTTCGCCGTCTCGTTCGTCACCGCGGTCGTCGCGTGGAGCCCGCGCGACCTGCGGGTGGAGTGGTTCTCGCTGCCGCTCGGCGCGTTCCTGCTCGCCGCCGGGGCGGTCGCGATGCGGCGGATGCCGAGTGGGCCGGTCACCCGGTCGCTGACGACCTGGCCGGCGGGCTGGACCGGGTCGTGGGCGCTGCTCGCACCCGGACTCGTCGTGATGCTGAGCGCATCGGTCGCGGCGACGTACACCGACCCGCGCACGTGGCGGGCGATCCTCGTCATGGCGATCGCGCTCGTCGCGATCCTCGTCGGGGCGACCCTGCGGCTCGCCGCGCCGTTCGTCATCGGGATCGTCGTGCTCCCGGTCGAGAACGTGCTGGCCTTCGTCGTGCAGATCGGCCGCGGCATCGAGGCGATGCCGTGGTGGATCACCCTGTCGGTCGTCGGTGCCGTGCTGCTCATCATCGCCGTCGCGTACGAACGGCGGGCCGACGGCGGGTCGGGGCTCACCGCGCGCCTGCGCGACTTGTCGTGAGCGGCGTCAGGCGCCGAGGGTCACGTCGACCTGGATCTCGGTCGCGAGGCGCTCCAGCTCGGCGGTGAGGGCATCCAGATCCACGGATGCCGGCACCCGGGCCGCGACCGTCGCCTCGAACAGCCTGCCGCCGTACATCGCGGCGTCGGTGGTGCGCGTCGCCATGCGGTCGATCGTCACCCCGTGCGAGGTCAGCACCGCACTGATGTCGCGCACGATTCCGGCCCGGTCGTTGCCGACGACCTCGAGGGTGAGCGGGCGGGAGCCCGCGGCACTTGTGCTGAGCGAGGAACGAGACGAAGCAGCCTGCACCGCATCCGTCCCGGCGTGGACCGTGACCTTCAGCAGGCCCTCGAGCGACGCCAGAGCGGTGCGCAGGTCGTCTGCCCGCTCGCGGGCGACCGACACCTCGATGATGCCCGCGAACGCCCCGGAGAGCTCGGCGAGCTGGCTGGTCTCCCAGTTGCCGCCGTGCGCGCCGACGACGTCGGCCACCGCCGCCACGAGTCCGGACCGGTCGTCGCCGACCACGGTGAGCACGAGCGTCGTCATGCGCTCACTGTACCGAGGCGGTCACCGCGGAGCGAGGGCGTCGCCGACCGGGAAGGGCAGCGGAAAGCGCTCGGGGTTGGCGCCCACGGCCGAGGCCGCTCCGTACTCGTCGGCGACCACGACGACGCCGCGCGGGCTCGCCTCGCCGATGCGCACCGGACGCTCGGAGCCGTCGGGCAGGCGCAGCGTCCAGCGATCGGCAAGGTACCCGATGCCGAGCTCTTCGAGCAGCTCTTCGGCGTCGAGCCAGTCCAGCGGCTCGCCGGCGGCGCCGCCGGGCGTGCGCTCGCGGCCGAGCAGGTCGAAGACCCGGAATCCCTCACCGTCGGCGCGCATCCAGCCGAGCACTTCGCCATCGGGCCGCCGATGTTCGATCCAGTCCGGGGGCAGCATCCGTCGAGCGTAGCGGGCGCGCGGGTTCTCCACAGCCGGGCGCGCGAGGCACGACGAGCCGGGGGCGTCCGAGTATTCTTCAGGAGGACGGCTGCGAGGGCAATCGCGGCCCGGATCTGGGGATTCGTATGGCCACGTCGGGCACGCCCACACCCGCACCCGCGCGCAGACGCCGGGGCGGGCGCCTCTTCGCGGGCATTGCGATCGGCGTGGTGGTGCTCGCCGCCGTGGCCGGCACGGTCACGGCCATCACCATGGCTCGGGCGGGTGGGGATGCTTCGTCTCGTTCCTCGCTCAGCACAGGTGCCGCACCCGCAGCCGTGTCGACGCCCACGTCCTCGCCGACCCCCACGCCCACGCCGACGCCGCTCACCCCGGAGGAGCAGCTGCTCGCGACATCGGCCGACCCGGCGGCCTGCGCGGTGAGCTTCGCGGGCGACGGCGTCACCGACGCACCCCAGTTGCAGACCCAGGGCGCGCTGTACACGGGCCTGCCGATCCCGTCCCGCGACGGCCTGGTGTTCGCGGGGTGGTACGCGACGCCGGCCGATGCCGCGGCGCTCGCCATCCCGGGACGGGTCAACGGCTCGGAGCTGGTCGCCTGCACCGACCGGCGCATCACCCTCAACGCCGCGTGGGTGAGCCCCGCGCAGAACGCGGCCGAGGACGCCCGCATCCCGATCCTGATGTACCACCAGTTCACGGCGAAGCCCGAGGGCGAGAGCGGGTGGCTGCGCGGGAACTACGCGTACATCGGCGACTTCGATGCCCACATGAACCACATCGCGACCGGCGGCTTCTACCTGCCCACCTGGGACGAGCTGTCGGCATTCATCGACGGACGCCTCTATCTGCCGAACCACTCGGTGATCGTCACCGACGATGACGCCGACCAGACCTGGTTCGACCTGGCGGCGCCGGTGGTCTCCACGTACAAGGTGCTCGCGACGTCGTTCATGATCACCGCCTACCGCCAGGACCCGCCGCCGAACCCATACGTGCTGCGCCGCTCGCACACCCACGACATGCACCAGGCGGGCGACAACGGCAAAGGCCGCATGGTCAACTGGACCCCGGACCAGATCGCCGCCGACCTGGAGGCCTCGGCCGCCGTGCTCGGGGTGAAGGAGGTCGTGGCGTATCCCTACGGCCACTACAACGACACCGCGAAGCAGGGCGTGGCGCAGGCCGGCTTCGAGATGGCCCGGACGATCGAGCCGGGCTACGTCACGATCGGCACCGACAAGCTCGCCCTGCCGGTGCAGCGGGTCAACTACGGGATGGGTCTCGACGCGCTGGTCGGCCTGATCGGCTGACGAACCTGAGGTTCGGCACCTTTCGCTCAGCAAACGCCGAAGTATCAGGTGAAGATCTTGCCACTCCCTCCCATTGACGGGCCATTCGGTCTAGAGTGATGGGGTTCTCAACTCGCACTGGGGACCCGAGCATTTCCGCTGGGAACGGAATTGCACTCATGCGAGGAGAACGGCCGTGCGGATGGTGACCGCGGCCTACTGGGATATGCATTGGGGAACTGCATGTGGGGTGCGCTATACGTGCACGCGCCTAAGCGCGGGCACCTTCGATGACGACTTTCGTCAATCCGGCCGATCCTGCGCCGGTCGCCGCACCGCGAGTGATCGACGCGGTGCCTCGTACGCTGATCACGCCGCGCAACGCTCCCGCGATCGAGCAGCGGCTCGCATGGCAACGCCGCTATCGCGCCCGCTTGGCGCTCACCGACACGCTCGTCGTCCTCGTCTCGGCAGGCGTCGCGGCGTGGATCCAGATCGCAGGTGTCGCGAAGGTCGACCTGGCCGACGCGCCGTGGCAGTACGGCCGCGTGTTCGTCATCACGTTCCTGATCTGGTCGCTCATGCTGGTTCTGTTCCAGACGCGCGACCCACGAGTGCTCGGGCAGGGTACGACGGAGTACCGCCGCGTCGCGCATGCGACCGGGCTGGCGTTCGGCATGCTCGCGAGCGGCTTCGTGATCCTGCAGTCACAGGGGATCCGGACCCAGCTGCTCATCGCTCTTCCGCTCGGCATGGCAGGCATGCTCCTCGGTCGGTGGACCTCACGTCAGTGGCTCATCCGCCAGCGGCGGGTCGGCGAGTTCCTGTCGCGCGCGATCGTCGTCGGCAACAGATCGGACGTGGAGTACGTCGTCCGCTCTGTCAACGCGAACGGACTGATCGGATACCGCATCGTAGGTATCACCCTCACCGACGAGGTGCAGATGAACGACGCGCTGACCGTCGGCGAGCAGGCTTTCACATCCATCGGCACCGCGGACACCGCCGCCATCGTCGCGGCGCAGCTCAACGCCGACGCCGTCATCGTCGCTAGCACGCCCAGCGACAACGACTACCTCAAACGGCTCAGCTGGCAGCTGGAGGGAACCGCGAGCGAGCTCGTCCTGTCCAGCCCGCTCGCCGACGTCGCCGGACCGCGCATGTCTCTGCGCCCCGTCGAGGGCCTTCCGCTCGTGCAGGTGGAGATCCCGACGTTCGAGGGCAGCCGATACGCCCTCAAGCGTGCGATGGACATCGCGCTGTCGTCTCTCGCCCTGGTCGTCGTCGCCGTGCTGACACCCGTCATCGCGATCGCCATCAAGCTCGATGACGGCGGTCCCGTGTTCTTCGCGCAGGAGCGGGTCGGCCGCGACGGCCAGGTGTTCCGGATGTGGAAGTTCCGCTCGATGCGGACCGACGCCGAGAGCGCGAAGCACGGCCTGGCCGACCAGAACCACCACACCGGCCCGATGTTCAAGATCAGGCGCGACCCCCGCATCACACGCGTGGGGGCGCTGATGCGCAAGTACTCGATCGACGAGCTGCCGCAGTTCCTCAACGTGCTGATCGGCGACATGAGCATCGTCGGCCCGCGGCCGCCGCTCCCTTCCGAGGTCACCTCTTACGACGGCACGGTCTACCGGAGGCTGTACATCAAGCCCGGCATCACCGGACTGTGGCAGATCAGCGGTCGTAGCGACCTCGATTGGGAGGAGACGGTCCGGCTGGATCTGCGCTACGTCGAGAACTGGTCGGTGATCGGCGACCTCGTGATCCTGTGGCGTACCGTCGGGACGGTGCTCAGGGCGCACGGCGCGTACTGATCGCGGCCGTCCCGGCCGCGGGTCGACCTCGCCGGGTCACTCGGATGCGGGGCCCCAGAGATCCGCGAGCACGTCCGCGAACTCCGCCACGCGATCAGCCCAGTCCGGGATCCCGTCGTACTGCTGTGTGGGCAGATGGGCGTATGTCGCGGCCGCCACGGCAGACGGAAACACTGCTCCAGACACCGCGGCGACACCTGCGCCGACGTCGCGGAAGCCTGCAACGGCCGTCGACACGACGGGCCTGCCGACCGCACGGTACTCGTAGAGCTTGAGCGGGTCGAGACTCTCGGTGAACGCGTTCACGAGGTGCGGGACGAGGAGCACCTCGGAATGCTGCAGATATGCGGGGATGTCCGTCCAGGGCCGCGCCCCCAGCATCACGATCCGAGGGTGGCTGCGGAGGCGCTCGGTGTTCGCCTCCGCCAACGAGTTCGGCCCGACGAGCAGGATCCGCCCCTCGGTCCCCAGGGCATCCGCCGTGCGGACGAGCAGCTCGACGTCGAGCCGGTCCTCGTGGAGCGTGCCGATATAGGTCGCGGTGGGCCCGCCGGGCATATCGGCGGGACGTGACCGGGTCACCCGATAGCGCTCCACGTCCACGGCGTTGGGGATGAGGACGACCTCGCGCTGGCGCGAGCGGGAGCGCTGAAGACCGGCCGAGCACACCACGACGGCCCGGCACCGCGCCATGAGCGTGTCCTCGTTGATCGTGATGCGATGATGCTCGCGCGCAGTCCTGTGCGCGGCCAGCCAGTCGTCCGTCATGTCGTACAGCGCCGGCCGGTCGGAGCGCTCGACGAACCCCGCCCAGCTCGGATCGTTGACCCACAGTGCGGGCTCGCTCAGCCCGAGGCGCCGGATCACTCTGCGCACGCTGCGGCGCAGGCTCGCATCGGCCGCGGGCCCCAGGACCCGCGGCAGCAGCTTGTCGGGTTGGTGGAGCGTGAGTCGGCCGTCGTACTCCCGCGCCGTCCGCGTGCCTCGACCACGCCGTATCCGCCGCCCTGAGAGCAACGAGTGCAGCAGATCGTTCGAGGGCTCGATCATGAGCACGTGCAGGTCCGGATCGGCGCGCAGCAGGCCGTCGATCAGATACTGGTTGCGGCGCCAGACGTCGTCCCAGGCTTCGAGCGAGAAGACCACAAGCTCTCGGCGCGTCATGTGTCCAGCATCCTTCGGTAGAACGTCATCGTGGCAGTGATCTGCGCATCGATCGTGAACTCCCGTCGTTGCAGGGTCTGAAGGTCCCCACCGAGTGCGGCGCGTCGTGCCGGATCGTCGACCAGCTGGTCGATGATGCGGGCAGCGGCCATAGCGTCCCCCGGCTCGAACAGGGTCTGCGGCGATACGCTCCCGATCGTCTCGAGGTGCCCGCCACCGGCGGCGGCGACGACCGGGGTGCCCTCCGCCATCGCCTCGAGGACAAGGATGCCGAGTCCTTCGCGAGGCGTCGGCGCAAGCACGATCGATGCGCTCCGCAGCAACTCGGGGACGTCCTCACGGTGCCCGAGGAACTCGACGCGCTCCGCGACGCCCCGTTCGCGTGCCCGCTCTTCGAGTTCGGCGCGCTCGGTACCGTCACCCGCGACCCGGAGGACCCATCCGGTCTTCGGCGCGTGCGACAGCGCCCAGGCATCGATCGCCGTGGCCGTGTCCTTCTCGGACTCGAGCCGCTGCGCGACGAGCACGGTCTTCTCGCGCGTCTTCGTCCTCGTACTCACCGGCACACCTGTGTGCACGACCTCGACGTCTCCGTGCGCGAACGCGGCGACGGCGGACGAGATGGCGATCTCGCCGCGGATGCTGCGATCTGCGATCCCCAGTACCGCCCGCGAGAGCGGAGCGGTGCCGCGACGGCCCATGAAATGCCGGGTGCTCACGTGCACCGCCCGATGTCGAGCCGTCGAGCGGCCGAGCGCGCCGACGAGATCTGCCTGCGACATATGCGTGTTGATGACGTCGGGGGATGCGACGTCGCGCAGTGACCGCAGCGCCTGTCGCATACTGTCACCCGGCCTCCATTCGACGCCGGTGCCGGCGAGTGCCGCGGTCATCCGCTCTCGATCGCCGCCGATCACGGTGACCTCGGAACCGCGCTCGACAAGACCAGGCGACAGATTCACGAGATACCGCTCGACGCCGGCGAAGCCGACCGAGCAGACCACGTGGACGATCCGCACTGCAGACTCCCTCCCAGACGACGGACCCGGGCGTCTCCGCCATCGTCGCTAGCATGACATGGTGCGCGTCGCGATGTCGTCCTTCGCCTTCAACAACGAAGGGGGAATCGAGCGCGTGTCCTACGAGCTCGCGCTGCGCCTGGCTGATCGCGTCGACATGACGCTGGTGGCGACCGATGTGGCACCGCCTCCCGCTGCGCCGCTCGAGTGGATCAAAGTCGATGCGGTGAGCCGCCCGGGGTTCGTCATCCCCGTCACCTATTCACGGGCCGCCACACGCGCCCTGACCGGACGGCGGTTCGACATCGTCCACAACCAGGGCGGCTGCGCGACCCGCGCGCAGGACGTGATCACGGCCCACAGCTGCCACCGTGCGTGGTGGGAGATGAAGTTCCGGCAGGGCGAGGCGCTGCGCGCGATCGCGAATCCGTTCCACCACGCGGTGCTGCGCGTCGAGCAGGCCAACTACCGGCCCGAACGGTTCCGTCGCGCCATCGCCGTATCGCCGAGTGTCGCGCGCGAGCTCACGCAGTACTACGGCGTCGACCCCGATCGCATCACGGTCATCCCCAACGCTGTGGACGTCGCCCGTTTCCAGCCGATGGATGCCGCGGCCCGCCGCGCGCGGATACGGGGCCGTCACGGGTACAGCGACGACGACGTCGTGCTGCTGTTCGTCGGCAAGGAGTTCCGCCGCAAAGGACTCACCGCGATCATCTCCGCGCTGCCCTCCCTGCCTGAGACCGTCAAACTCCTCGTCGTCGGCGGGGATGATCCCGCGGCGTTCCGTTCGCAGGCCGCGAAGGCCGGCATCGGATCGCGTGTGACGTTCGCAGGTCACTCGCCAGCGGTCGAGGACTACTTCCAGGCCGGCGACCTTTTCGTGTTCCCCACGGCGTACGAGGCGTTCGGGCTGGTGATGCTCGAAGCCGCCGCGGCCGGCCTGCCGGTTCTGGCCACACCGCTCGGCGTGGCGGAGGAGTTCGTGGTGGACGGGCGCAACGGCGCGTTGATCGAACGCGACGGCGCATCGATCGCGCGGGCCGTGGCCCCCCTCGCCGCCGACCGCGAGCTCCGCCGCCGTATGGGCGAGAACGCGAGAGTGGACGCGGGCGGGTACACGTCATGGAAGACGGTCGCCGCGCGCACCCTCGACGTCTACGAAGAGGTCGTCGAGGCGAAGCGCCGCGACGGCTCCCTCACCTGATGCGCTCGGCGTAGGCGACCGGACCCTCCAGGAAGATCGCTCGACGCCGACGTGCGGCATCCTTGCTCTCGCCTCTCGTCAGCAGCGCACGCACCGTCGCCCCCGCGATCACCCCCGCGCGGAAGATCTGCCAGCCCACCGTGCCGAAGTGCTTGCGCTGATACTTCTCGTTGCTCGCGAAGAACAGCGCCTCGCGGCGGGTGCTGTCGCCGCCGGTGCCCGCGCCGATGTGGGAGGCGTCGACCGTCGCCACGGCGATCGACCACGAGGCATCCCGCGCGCGCTTCTGCCAATCGACCTCCTCGGCGTAGAGGAAGAAGCGCTCGTCGAACTCCCCGACCGCGGCGATCGCCTCCGACCGCAGCAGCAGGACCGAGCCGATCGCGAATCCGTGTGCCCTATCGAAGCGACCGAGCCCCAGCGCGTCGATCCATGCGCGAGCGGGGCTGGGGAAGGGCCACCACACACGCGATGCCTCGCCGGTCCGGGGGTCGACCTGGGTGGCGCCGACGGCCGCCGTGCGAGCACCGGAGTGCAGGGCGCGTTGCATGGCTTCGACGTCAGCGCGGCTGACGCGCGCATCGGGATTGAGCAGCAGCACGTCGTCCGCGGCGAACCCCCGCTGGGCGAGGGAGCGCAACGCGACGTTGACTCCGGCGCCGAACCCGAGGTTGGCGCCGGAATCGATGTAGTGCGCACCACGCCGCTCAGCCATGGCACGGGTGTCGGCGGACGAGGAGTTGTCGACGATGGTTACGGCGAAGCCGTCGCCGAGAGCTTGGAGCGCGCCGTCGAGCAGCGCGGCGTCGCCGTAGGCGACGGCGACCACCTGCGGCGGTCGCGCCGCTCCGGCGTCCTGCGCGGGCACCACCTCTCGATACAGTGCGTGCTGCTGCTGCGCGACGCGCGCCCACGTGAAGTCGGCGGCATGGGCGAGCCCGCGCTCCCGCAGCTCCTGCCACTGCCCACCGCCGAGGACGGAGTCCAACCCGGCGCGCAGTGCCTCGGGGTCGCCCGGTTCGACCAGGACGCCCGCGTCGGCCACGACATCAGGGATCGCACCGGACCTGCTCGCGACGACAGGGACCCCGGATGCCATCGCCTCCACGGCGACCCGGCAGAACTGCTCGAGCCAGCCCGGGGTGGGCAGCGAAGGCACGACGACGGCATCCAGGCGGCGGTAGCGGTCGGCGAGTTCGGCGCCCTGCGCGAAGCCGAGGAACGCCACGCGGTCGCTGACGCCGAGCTCTGCGGCGAGGGCGGCGAGCTCGTCACGCTGCGGACCGCCGCCGGTGATCTCGACACGCCATGCGGGGCGCTCGGCAACGGCGCGCAGCAGCACCGGAACGCCCTTGTGCGGCTCCAGGCGCCCGATATAGCCGACGACGGCGGCATCCCCGGGAGCCGGCCGGTCCGCGGGCGAGAAGGCCGCCGTGTCGACCCCCAGCGGAATCAGCCGTGCCGGGCCGCGGAGCCCCTTGCGCACGAGGATCTCCCCCGCCTCACGGTTGCAGACGTACGCGGCGGCCGCGCCACGCAGTGCCGCCCGCTCGATCCAGCGGAAGGGGATCGGATACCTCTTGTCGAGGTTCTGTGCGGAGTACAGCACGTACGGAGCGGTACTCCCCCGCAGCCGGCGCAGCAGGAGCACCTCGGCCGTCGCGAGCGAGAACGGCTCTTCATGCAGGTCGATGAGCTCGGGGCCTGCGCGCAGCATCCGCCAGATCGGCCGAGGATCGTAGACGAACGCGTTCGGGTGGGTTCCGACAGTGCCCGCACCCACGACGAACGCATCCTCGTCCACGTCGAGCGGCACGTCGCGGCCACCTTCGTTCCAGTGCTTCGCCGAGATCAGGCGTACGTCGTCGCCGAGACCGCGCAGGTGCCGCTCCCGCTCCCGCCAGGCCGACACGACGGCGTGGTGCGCGACACGCAGAACCCTCACCCGTGACCCCCTGTCGACCGCGATCCGACTCTAGCGAGAATCATGCGGGGAAGCCGCGTAGGCGATCCCGCAGCCGCAGCTTCCGTGGGAAACGCTGACGAAAGCCTGCGAAATCCGCCCCTCCTCGGAACGCGACTCGAGGCCTACACTGAGCGCGTGGCACCTGGGGAGTCCACGATCGACCGCGTTCGCATCGCACCGCTGGACGGATTGCGAGCACTCGCGCTCCTCGCCGTGTTCGCGTTCCACACGTGGGAGTTCGCGGGCAGTCCCGAGATTCCCGTCGTCTCCGAGGTGGTCTCGCAGAACATCCGTCCGGACTTCTTCGTCGTGCTGACCGGCTTCCTCCTTTATCTGCCGTTCGCACGGGATGCCGCACGCCACCGCGCCTTCAAGACCGGTGTGTACCTCAGGCGTCGGCTGAGGCGGATCGTCTTCCCGTACTGGGCCGCGCTCATCTATGCGGTGACCCTGCCGGAAGTGCTCGTCGCGTACATGCGGGCGATCGGTCACGAGGCGTCGTGGCAGCCGACTCCCGGAATCGTCGACCTGCTCACCCACTTCACGTTCACCCACCTGTTCTTCGAGGACTACTGGGACGGGGTGAACGGCAGTCTGTGGACGATGTCGCTGGAGATGCAGCTGTACCTGCTCTTCCCTCTTCTGATCCTCGTCGCCGCGCGGTGGGGAGTGCCCGCACTCCTGGCGACGATGGGGGTGTCAGTGCTGTTCCGCGTCGCGGTCGCAATCCTCGTGGCAGAGAACACCCAGTTCATGTGGTCTGCGTCCGGCGTGGGGCGCCTGATGGAATTCGTCACCGGCATGCTGACGGCCGTGGTCGTGTTCACGATGCTCGATCGCGTGCGCGGCTGGGTGCTCGCGGCGTTGCCCGCCGGAGTCGTCGGCGGCTACCTCGTGGCGACACTGCCCGCCCTGCAGCACACCGTCCTTCCGCTGCGTGAGCTCGGACTCTCGCTGATGTTCAGCTGCTTCATCGTGCTGGTGCTGGCGGTGCCGCTGCTCAGCCGCGCCGTCTCGCTGCGGCCCCTGACCTTCGTGGGCTACCGGGCGTACAGCATATTCCTGATCCATCAGCCGACAGCCTGGTACTTCTCGGAGCTCCTCAAGAAAGTGATCGGGGTTCCCGAAGGACTCGAGCTGCTGGGCATCCTGTGGACGGTCGGCTTCGGCGTGGTCTTCCTAGTCGGCTGGGTGCTGTTCGTGACCGTCGAGAAGCCGTGCATCACCTGGTCCCAGCGTGCAGGCGCCGCGCGGCCGCAGTCCGTGTTCCCCGTGTGATCAGTGCAGGTGGTGCGCGACGACGTAGTCGGCGATCGCCATCGACGAGGTGGCGGCCGGGGACGGGGCGTTTCTCAGCAGCGTGACGGCGCCGACCTGGTCCACAGCGAAGTCGTCCAAGAGGTCGCCTGCTCGCCCCCACGCCTGAGCTCGCACTCCGGCGGCGCCCTTGCGCGCCAGATCGGACATCCTCAGCTCGGGCAGGAACCGACGGGCCTTGCGGTAGTACAGCGGCTTGAACAGCGAACCCGACACTTCGTCGAGTCCCATCCTCCAGTGCTGCTTCGCGAGGGGGCCGGCACCGGGCCAGCGCAGCGACTCCCAGGTGTCCTTCGCCGAGACATGGCCCCAGCTGTAGCCTTCGCGGGCGAGCGCGGGCACGGCGTTGGGGCCGACGTGGACGGTGTCGTACACGCCGCGGGTGAAGTGGACGCCCAGAAAGGGGAAACGCGGATCGGGCACCGGGTAGATCATCCCGCGGATGAGGCGCGAGCTCTCGGGCGTCATCTCCCAGTACTCGCCACGGAACGGCAGGATCTTCGGAGCGGGGTCGGCGCCGACGAACCGGGCTACGACGTCGGACTGCAGGCCGGCGCACACGATCACTCGGTCGAAGACGTCGTCCGACACGGGCGTGACGACGCGGACGCGCCCCTGCTCCACGAGCAGACCGGTGACCTCGTGACCGAGCAGTATGCGTCCCCCGCCCTCGCGGACATCCTGCGCCATCGCCTCCGTGATCGCCGGATAGTCGACCGCGGCCGTGTGGGGCGAGTGCACTGCGGCGATGCCGGCGGCGTGCGGCTCGATCTCGCGAAGCCGGGCCGTGTCGTCGAGTCGGGTCAGGTCGGGCACCCCGTTGGCGATGGAGCGCCGCTCGATCTCTGCCAGGGCGCCGAGCTCGCTCTCGTCGACGGCGACCACGAGCTTGCCGACCTCTCGATAGGGGAGCCCCTTCTGCTCGCAGAATTCGCGGATCCTCACGCGCCCTGCCGCGCACAGCGTCGCCTTGAGCGAACCCGGCGTGTAATAGAGGCCGGTATGCACCACACCGGAGTTGTGACCGGTCTGGTGGTGGGCCAGACGGGATTCCTTCTCGAAGACCGTCACCTCCGCCCCGTCCTCGCCCAACCGCCGCGCGAGGGCGACGCCGATGATGCCACCACCGACGATTCCGACCCGCTCCGTCATGAGGCCGTGTCCTGCGCACCACGCCTGATCGACGCCTCCACCGCGACGGGACCGCGTCGGAACAGCTCCATGCGTGCCCGGGCGGCGCGACCACGCGCGCCGCGGAAGACGAGGACACGGGGGATGCCGCCGACGACGACCGACCAGCGGGCGACCTGCCAGCCCCACCGGCCATGGTGCTTGCGCAGGAATCGCTCGAGGCCCGCATGGAGATACACCTCGCGACGGTCGGTGTCGGAGCTCGTACCCGCGCCGACGTGCAGCGCCGTCACGTCGTCGACGACGACGTTGCGCCAGCCGGCGAGGTGGGCGCGGTACTCCCAATCGGTCTCTTCGGCGTAGAGGAAGAAGCTCTCGTCGAACCCGCCGACCTCGTCCAGTGCAGCGGCGTTCATGAGCAGGACCGACCCGACGACGTATCGCGGCCCGCTCGGAACGAGTCGACCCAGCATGACGGCATCGGCGAGGAACTGCACGGGCCGTGGATACGGCCAGGCCACCTGCTGCCGGCTGCCGTCGGGGTGCGTCTGGACGGGTCCTACCGTCGCGATGCACGGTTCCGCGTGCAGTGCCCGGTGCAGTCTCTCCACCACCTCCGCCGAGACCACGGCGTCGGGGTTCAGCAGGAGGACGTCGGCACCTGGACGCCGCCGCCGGGCGAGCGCGTAATTGACACCGGCTCCGAATCCCAGATTCGCTTCCGGGTCCCAGTAGGCTGCGCCCGCCTCGGCTGCGATCAGCGCGATCTCAGGCATCGACGAGTTGTCGACGACGGTGACCGCGAAACCGCGGACGGGCGCGAGGGCATCGCGCAGCAGCTCGGGCGCCCCGTATGCCACCACCACGACCTCGACGTCGTCGAACGGCGTCGAGGGTGGTGTGTGCCCACCGACGGTCATCGCACTCCCCGCTGCGCGTCGACGCCTGCCCGGGACGGACGAGGCTGCGCCCAGCATAGGGGAGCGACGTGCGGGTCCTCGATCCCTCATGATGGACTCAGCTGCAGCATCGATCTGCCGGCAGAACGCGGGAGGGGAAGCCGATGGCGACGCGACCACGACCCGCCGTGAGCGTCGTGATCCCGGCATACAACGCCGCCGAGTTCCTCGGTGAGCAGCTCGAAGCACTTGCCCGCCAGGATGCCGGTTTCATGTTCGAAGTTCTCGTCTGCGACAACGGCTCGAGTGACGACACGGCCGCGGTGGCCCGCGCATTCTCGGAGAGGATGCCGCACCTGCGCCAGGTGGACGCCTCCGCACGTCGTGGGGCATCCGCGGCACGCAACCTCGGGGCGCAGGCGGCATCCGCGTCGTTGCTGCTCTTCTGCGACGCCGACGACGTCGTCGACCCGTCCTGGGTGCGCACGCTCCACGACGCTCTCGGCCGGGCGTCGTTCGTCGCCGGTGCGGTCGAGCACAAGCTGCTCAACCCCGGACGCGAGTGGGACTTCGGATGGGATCGCCCCACGTTCCACGATCCGGCACTGCCCGAGCTGCCCGCCTGCGGGTCGGGCAACATGGGCGTGCATGCCGACGTCTTCGCCGAGGTCGGCGGGTTCGACGAATCGCTCAACGCGGGCGAGGACATCGACTTCGCCTGGCGGGTGCAGCTCGCCGGGCATCCACTCATCGACGAACCCGCCGCGATCGTTCACTATCGCAAGCGCGGGGGCCTGCGCGCAGCTGCCCGGCAGGGGCGCGCCAAGGGTGTCGGCACTCGCGTTCTCGCACACCGGTACGCGCTCGTACGCGCGGCCTACGCCGAGCAGGTGAGCCTGCCGCAGGACCCGGACCGGTCCACGGCAGGGGACGGCGGTCGATCCGAGGGACGGTGGGACCGTCTGCGTCGCCTGCCTCGGAAGGCGGGCGAGATCGTTCGCAATCCCGCCGCGATCACGCCGTACGTCGCGGGCATCGCATTCCGTCTGGGGTATCGGACGGCGCCTCTCGACGACGTCGACCGCGTTCCGGTCCCCGATCGTCTCCCCCGGGCCTGACAGGACCGCAGCCCGATGCCGCCGCCACGCTACGATCGCCGGGTGGCACCCGACACCTCACCGGACTCGGCACGCGTCCCCGCCGTGAGCGTCATCATCCCGGCCTACAACGCCGCTCGCACCATCGCCCGCCAGTTGGATGCCCTCACGCGACAGCACGTGGATGTCGACTGGGAGGTCATCGTCTGCGACAACGGCTCCACCGATGCGACATCGCGGACCGCGCAGTCGTGGGCCGACCGTCTGCCGCTCCGTGTCATCGACGCGTCGGCACGACGTGGTCCGTCGGCGGCGCGCAACGCGGGCGCCGACGCGGCACGTGCCCCGCTGCTCGCATTCTGCGACGCTGACGACGCGGTCACGGACGACTGGCTCAGTGGCCTGCTGCCGGTGCTGGGCGCCCATCCGTTCGTCGTGACCGCGGCACGTGTCGAGTCGGCGTACTCCACCCCAGATCGTCGGCTGTACGACGTCGTGACGACGCTGCGTATGCCCTTCCTGCCCGAGCTCCCGTTCGGCAGCAGTTCGCACCTCGCGGTGAGCGCCGAGGCCTTCACGCGGGTCGGTCGTTTCGACGAGACACTGCGGACCGGCGAAGACGTCGATCTGTCATGGCGTCTGCAGCTCGCCGGCTACGCCGTGACCGAGTGCCGTGAGGCGATCATCGACCACAGCCGACGAGCTGGGTTCTTCGCGACCGTGCGACAGTTCCGGGGCTATCAGCACGGTCGTCGCGCACTGCAGCACCGGTACGCGCACGTCATCGACGCGTTCACGGCGGCTCGCGGCGCCCCGCCCGGCGCGGATGGCGACTGGGAGGCAGGCGTCGTGAGCGCCGACCAGTCGGAACGGAGCGATCGCCCCGCATCGCGCCGCGAGCGCATCGCGATGTACCTCCGCGACCGCGATGAGCGCCGGCAGTTCCTTCTCCGCGCGACTCGATCGACCCGCCTCGCGCTGGCCACCTCACTCGGGCTGTTCCTGGGTCGCGTCACCGGTCGAATCGACACGACGCAACCCCAGGTTCCCGCCTCGCTCGCCCGCGCGTACCTCGAGCGTGAGCGCCCGTTCGAACGAGGTTCCCGCTAGCGCGCAGGAGAACGCCAGACCCACTCCTCCCAGCTGTCGTACCGCCCGCGCAGGAGCGCATCGAAGATGCGGCGAGAATCGGCGCTCGTCACGAACGTGCGGGCGATGGTGCCTTCGGCACGCGTCTCCTCCGCCTGCGCGTAGATGACGTCGTAGCCAAGTTCCCGCGCTGTCTCGTGAGCATGAGACGGCCAGTTCCCCGACTGCCCCCAGGGGATCGCGAAGGCCGACGTCCGTATCCCGGTGCGCTTCTCGATGAGCGCCTCCGCCCCGGCGATCTCCTGCCGCGCCTGCTCCTTGTCGATGCGGGAGAAGTCCGGATGCGTGGCGGAGTGATTCCCGATCTCGGCACCGAGCTCGGCGAGCCGCGTCACTTCTCCCCAGCTCAGGGCGTTGCCATCGAGACCGTCCTCGGACCACCCGGAAACGACATATACCGAGAACGGAATGTCATATGACGCAAGGATGGGTGCCGCCGTCGCCAGGACGCTCTTCAGTCCGTCGTCGAACGTCAGGCTCAGATCGCGCGGTCCCCCGCCCGTCCGAGCGAGTTCGGATGCGGGCACGAACCGATACCCCGCCTCGAGAGCGGCCTCGATCTGCTGCCGGAATCGCTGCGGCGCGACGTCGTTGACCCCCCAGGCGGGCTGACCGACGGAGTGATAGCAGAGGATGCGGCCACCAGGCCGCGCACGGTCGTTCCCGAACGAGGCCAGAGCCTGCCGTTCGGCGACCAGTCGCACGTCCTGCACGCCGTTCCGTACACGAGCGCCGACGGCGTCCAGACGCGCCCGGATCCCCAGGCCGAACCCGATCTTCACTGTCGCACTCTATCCCCCGCCCTACGATGGACCCCGATGAGGAAAGTCTCGCCCGTCGAACTGACGACCGCACCCACCGTCAGCGTGGTCATTCCCTGCTACAACTACGGTCACTTTCTGCCGATCGCCGTCGAGAGCGTCGTGACCCAGGTGGGTGTCGACGTCGATGTGCTCATCATCGACGACTGCTCGACCGACGACAGCCTGCTCGTCGCCGAACGGCTGGCCGAGCGGTTCGACCGGGTGCGCGTACATCGCAACGAGAAGAACCTCGGCCTGACAGGCACGGCCAATGCGGGCCTCGCCACTGTGACGGGCACCTACGCGCTCCTCATCTCGGCCGACGATGCCCTTGCACCGGGCGCCCTCGCCCGCGCTGCAGCCCTCATGGAGGCGAATCCCGATGTCGGGCTCACCTACGGGCCGGTGACCTACTGGACGGAGGGAGAGCTGCCCGACGACGCGCCGGATCCTGCGTCCCACTGGGTGGTCTGGGACGGCGTCGAGTGGGCCGAGCGCCTGTACCGCAACGCGGAGAACCAGATCTACTCGCCGGAAGCGATCGTGCGCACCGCGACGATGCGCGAAGTCGGCGACTACGACCCGGCCGTGCCGTACACGTCGGACCTTCAGATGTGGCTCCGATTCGCCGCGCGCACGAACGTGGGGTTCATCGCGGGTACCGTTCAGGCGTACTACCGCGTGCACGGCGGCAATATGTCGATGACGCAGGGCGGAATGGTCGGCGACCGTCGGGAGCTGGGAGAGCTCCGGCACCGCGTGAAGGCGTTCGAGACCGCGTCGACCGAGTTCGCACGCGGCCCGCAGTACCTGTCCGAAGCGCGGCGGGCGGTCGCGGACTACGCTCTGATGCTCGCACGCATCGAGCGAGACGTCCGCCCAGGCTCGGACTACATCGGAGAGCTGGTGGACTTCGCGACGACCCTCGATCCGGCCGCACGTCGGCGTGCCGCCTGGGCGGCCTCGCGCACGCGCAGAATGATCGCATCCCTGCTCACCCGCACCCGCCTGCGGGAGATCGTTGTGGCGCCTCGGGTGCGCAAGACCGACCAGCGCCGGGCGAACAACGACGACACCGGGGTGCGGTGATCCCGCGGACCGCACCCTCGTGCGCTGCTAGCTTGTTGTCCGAACGATGATCTCGCCCGAGGGAAGTGGGGGCCGCGGTGAGTGCGGTCGAGCGAATCAGTCTCCTTGCCGAGCGGGCGCGCGCCCGGGCGCACGGACTGCAGGTGGTCATCGACGAGTCTCCGACTGCCGAGTTCGAGCGCGCGCTCGAGCACCTCGTACCAGCCGAGGACGATGTGGCTCGCTTCGTGCATCGCACCCTCGCGCAGCCCACCGGCACGCCGAAGCGAAACGTCGTCGTGCGACGACGCGGTGAGCCGGTCCTCGCGACGACGCTGCGTGCGCGACAGGATCACTGGGAGATCGCGACCGCGACCGTGGCGCCCTCCCTGCCCATCCCCTGCCGCGCAGGTCTTCTCGAATCCGCCCTCGCCGCGATCGGGCTCGACATCCTCATCATCGACCACGTCGGCGATGCGAAGACGGACTTCCGGCGGCAGAAGCTCATCCCCTTCGACTGCTATGTCGCACCGCTTCACGACTTCGACTTCGACGCCTACTGGCGATCGACCCGACTGCGCGAGGACATCCGGCGAGCCCAGCGCAAGACGGCCGATCACCGAATCGTGAACGACGATCTTGCGATGGTCGAGTGGACGATCGACACCTGGGAGGGTCGCTGGACGGACCACCCCAACGACGAAGCCGGCGCCGCCGACGACCTGCGCGCGATCTGGCCCGAGCTGCTGCGACGCGGTCGCCTCATGTCGGCGGCGCTCGTGACACCGGACGGTACGCCCGTCGCGTCGAACGTGAACATGGTCGACGGCGACACCCTGGTCGGCCTCATCACGGCGAGAAACACCGAGATCCCTGCATCCGGAGGATCCATCGGCACGCTCGCAGCGATCGCGTGCTTCGACGCTGCCCGCGATGCGGGGTTGGCGAAGGTCGACATCGGCGGCTACCACGACCAGTACAAGCGGCGCCTCGCTCCCGCCGGCCGCGTCGCATTCGCCGTGGAGATCGCCCCCCGGGTGTTCTCGGCGAGCACGACGGCGGGGCTCGAGCGCATCGCTCGAGGTGTCATGCGACGGGTGCGCGCGCTGGCGGCGAGGCTCTTCCGGCGCGCGGCGGACTGACCCGCCGGGACGCCCGCCGCTACAGCACCGAGAGCAGCGTCTCGGCGACGTACTGCTGGTCGTCGGCGGTGATCCCCGGATACATCGGCAGACTCACGATCTCGCGCGCATGCTGCTCGGCACGCGGCAGGCTCCCGCTGCCTCGACCGAGGAAACCGAAGGCCGGCAGCAGGTGGACGGGCGCCGGATAGTGGATGCCGGCGCCGATCCCCGCATCCGCCAGTCCCGCCAGCACCCGGTCCCGCTCGGGCACGCGCACCACATACAGGTGGAAGACGTGCTCGTTGCCCTCGGCGACGAGGGGGAGCTGCACCCGCTCATCACGGCCGAGCAGTTCGGCGTACCTGTCGGCGGCATCCCGCCGCAACTGATTCCACTCGTCGAGGTGGGCGAGTTTCGCCGACAGCACAGCGCCCTGGATCCCATCGAGCCGTGAGTTGCGCCCGACGAGACTGTGCTCATATTTCGCCGCACCGCCGTGGTTGCGGAGCTTGCGGACCGTGTCGAAGAGAGCGGCATCATCCGTGAGGACGGCACCGGCATCGCCGAAAGCGCCGAGGTTCTTGCCCGGGTAGAAGCTCGTCCCAGAGATGTCGCCCAGGCCTCCCGCGCGCATTCCGTTCCGACGCGCCCCCTGCGACTGAGCGGCATCCTCGAGGATCAGCACATCCTCGCCCACCACGTCCCGCAGCACCTCCACAGGGGCCGCCTGGCCGTAGAGGTGAACCGCCGCCACCACCCGCGTTCGGGAGGTCAGGGCGTCCGCGACTCCCTCGACCGAGATGAGGTAGTCGTCCGTGCAGTCGACGAGCACCGGCTGGGCACCCACCCGTGTGACCGCCTCGGCGGTCGCGGCGAAGGTGTTGGCAGGGAGGATCACCTCGTCGCCGTCGCCTACGCCGGCCGCTTCCAGCGCGAGCTCAAGAGCATCCGTGCCGTTGCCGACCCCCAGGCAATGCCTCACCCCGCAGTAGTCCGCGAAGGCGCGCTCGAAGTCCTCAGCAGCGGCACCGAGGATGAACGCCGAGTCGTCTATCACGCGGGCGATCGCCGCATCCGTCTCTTCTCGGATGCGCCGCGTCTGCCAGCCGAGATCGACGAACGGGACGGTGCGTCGAACAGTCATGCGACGGCTCCTCGGGTCAGCACGGGCGCGGGCAGTCCGACAATACCGTCGCCCGGCCACAGGCGCGCTGCGCGGACGAAGGCGGCGGTTTCTGCGAAGTCTCCCGGAAGGACCCGTGAGGGCGGATCGGAGCATCCGCCGTGGTTAGCATGGCCGACAGGGGACACACCGGGGAGGCGGGATAGGCATGCGCGACCACAGCGGCCGAGCGGGACGACTGGCGCCGCTGATCGCGACGGCGGTCGCCGCGACGGTGCTCCTCGGTGGATGCTCCGTCCGACTCCCGGGCCCGTCCGCGTCCCCGCCGGCAGACTCGCCCTCCGACTCGACGCCCCCCGACTCGACGCCGCAGCAGCCGGACGGCGTCGCTGCCGGCGAGGGCCTCGTCTGGGCGGACGAGTTCGACGACTCCTCCGGGCCATCCTCGTCCCGGTGGAAGCGCATGGAGGGGGCTGCGGGCTGGGGCAACGATGAGCTGCAGAACTACACCGACGACGACGACAACTCGTTCGTCGCCGACGGCGTCCTGCACATCGTGGCGAGACTGGAGCCGACCACCGACGCCCTCGGAAACTCCTCCGACTACACCTCCGCCCGGCTCATGACGAAAGACGCGTTCCGCTACGGTCGCGTCGAGGCCCGGATCCAGGTCCCCGCCGGCTCGGGGCTGTGGTCGGCGTTCTGGATGTTCGGCACCTTCGCGCCTGGGACCACCTGGCCCGGCAACGGCGAGCTCGACGTGATGGAGTACGTCAATCTGTCGCGAGAGCTGAACAGTGCTGTCAACGGGGCAACCGACGATGGCTCGCTCTGGAGCTGGGCGAAGGCGCGGGCCGTGGATGCCGACTTCGGCAGAGCATGGCATGTGTATGCCGTGGACTGGACGCCCGATTCGATCACGTACTCGGTCGACGGCCAGGCGCTGGGCACCCTGCCCAAGGACGATCTCGAGCCCGGACAGCGGTGGAGCTTCGACAACCCTGCGCACATCATCATGAACCTCGCCGTCGGAGGCCGCTGGCCGAGCGCCGACATCGACCAGGCGGCGTTCCCCGCCCAGTACCTCGTCGACTACGTGCGCGTCTACGACTCCGAGGTGCACGCGGTGCCCGACTCGTGGCTGCCCGCGCCGCCGCCATAGCGTCGGAACTCGTCGGCCCGATGCTGCTTCGGCGTCAGCGCACGGCGCCCTGTCGGAGGACGCTGATCACGCGGTCCTGCTCGTCGACGGTCATCTGATGGAAGATCGGCAGGATGAGCGTGTTGTCGGTCAGCCGCTCCGTGGTGAGGAGTGAGACCTCGACGGGGGCGTAGGCGGGCTCGAGATGCGTGGCCATGATGCCCCGGCGCGCGGAGATGTCGGCCTCGCCGAGCAGCTGTAGGAGGCCTTCACGATCGAGCGGATAACCCGCCTCGACCTCGACCCAGTAGGACTGGAAGTTCGCCGTACCGTGCGAGGGGTCGGTGACGGCACGGAGACCCTCGATTTCGGCGATCGCCGCCGCATACGTCGCCGCGATCTCACGACGGCGCGCGACGACCTCGTCGAGCCGGCCGAGCTGCACGAGCCCGACCGCCGCCTGCAGGTCGGTCATCCGGTAGTTGAAGCCGATCTCGTCGTACTGCTCCTTGGGCGACACGACGCTGGCGTGCCGCGCAGCCGCCGACACGCTCATCGCGTGCTCGCGAAGCCGCCGCGCACGCTCGGCCCAGTCCGCACGCGAGGTCGTGATCATGCCGCCCTCGCCGGTCGTCAGGATCTTGCGCGGGTGGAAGGACCACGCCGCGATCTCTGCTCCGGCGCCGACGGGACGACCCTTGTAGGTCGATCCCGCTCCGCACGCCGCGTCTTCGACGACGACGATCCCCTGTGGATCGCAGAGCGCACGGATCGCGTCGATGTCGACTGGCACACCGCCCTGGTCAACCGCGATGACCACCCTCGTCCGCGGCGTCAGCACCGCCTCGATCGTCTCGACCGTGACGTTGCCGGTCTGCGCGTCGACGTCGGCGAAGACCGGTCTGGCGCCAACATAGGTCGGCGCGTTCGCCGTGGCGATGAACGAGAACGACGGCACGACGACGTCGTCGCCCTCGGCGACACCGGCGACCTTGAGCGCGAGGTGCAAGGCGGTCGTGCAGTTCGAGACCGCGACCGCATGCTCGGACTGCTGCTTCTCGGCGAACGCCGCTTCGAACTCAGCGACGCGCGGCCCCTGGGCCACCCAGCCCGATTCGATGACGGCCGTCACCGCGGCGACCTCTTCGGCCCCGAGCCAGGGCTTCATGACGTTGATCCGCGTCATGTGCGGCTTCCCTGAAGCGCACGACCGGCCGCGATCTCCTCGCGGAGCGGGCGCCACCATTCGACCAGCTGCCGCAGACCTTCTTCGAGTCCGATCTCGGCGGTGAACCCGAGGTCGGATTCGGCTGCAGACGTGTCCGCGAGGCGGCGCACGACGTCGTTCACCCCGCGGGCCGGACCGAACTCCACGGCGAGGTCGGAATCCATGACCGCGAGGAGTTGGTCGGCGAGCTGCAGCAGGCTGGTCTCGGTGCCGCTGGCGATGTTGTACACCCCCTCGACGACGTCGCTCTGCGCGGCGAGCACGTTCGCCCGCGCGATGTCGACGCTGTAGATGAAGTCCATCGTCTGCAGGCCGTCGCCGAAGATGAGCGGTGGCTGCCCGTCGGCGATGCGCTCCATCCAGCGGACGAGCACCTCGGTGTAGAAGCCGTGCACATCCATTCGCGGGCCGTACACGTTGAAGTACCGCAACAGCACGTAGTCCAGGCCGTACATCGCCCGGAAGCTCTTGGCCATGCCTTCGTTGAACGTCTTCGCGGCGCCGTAGAACGTGTCGTTGTTGTAGGGATGGTGACGCTCGTTCGTGGGGAACGACTCGGCCATGCCGTACACGGATGCAGACGAGGCCGCCACAAGCTTGGCGACGCCGTGCTCGGCCGAGGCCTCCAGCACGTTGAACGTCGCATCCACCATGGTCTCCAGCGCGAGGCGCGGCTCCTCGGCGCATTGCGTGATGCGGATGGCGGCCTGGTGGAACACGACATCCTTGCCCTTCACGACGTCGTGCACGGTGTCGCGGTCCCGGATGTCGCCCTCGATAAGGGTCACTCGTCCCGACGCCAGCGCTCCGTCGAGGTTCGCACGTCGACCTCTCACGAGGTTGTCGAGCACGTCGACATGGGCGACTCCTGCGTCCAGCAGCTGATCGACGAGCGTCGACCCGATCGTGCCCGCTCCCCCGGTGACGAGGACGCTCGCACCTGCCAACTCGGTCATGCGATGATCTCCTTCTGCTCGGCGGCGACCTCCGCCGGAGCACTGTGCGCCTCGAGGCTCCTCGAGGTCGCATCGAGCACCCTGAGGACCCGCAGCGCGGCCCGGCCGTCGGTGCGGGGAGCACGGTCCTCACGGATCGACGCCGCGAACTCGGCGACCATCAGCGACAGGGCCTCGACCTCGGGAAGCGCCGGCACCCAGGTGTCGCCGTAGCGGTACGACACCTGCGCCGCCGCGCGCTCGGCGTCTTCGGTGACCGTGACGAAGTCGATGCCCCGGTCGTAGACGCTCACGCGCTGCGTCGGATTCAGATCGTCCCACACCAGGGTCCGCCGGGTCCCTCCGACGACGAGCTGACGGATCTTCGTCGGGCTCAGCCAGTTCGCGTGCACGTGGGCGACCACGCCCTTGCCGAGGCGCATGATGAGGTAGCCGACGCACGCCTTGCCCAGACCGAGCGGGTCACCGCCGTGCGCGGAGACGGCCTCGGGGCGCAGCCCGTCGGGAAGGATGAAGTCGAGGATCGAGAGGTCGTGCGGCGCGAGGTCCCAGAAGACGTCGACGTCAGGCTGCACGAGCCCGTGGTTGATGCGCACGGAATCGACGAAGGTGATCTCGCCGAGTTCCCCGGCCCGGATGAGCTCGGCGATCTTCAGCACGGCCGGCGTGTAGCAGAACGTGTGGTCGGCCATCAGGACGACACCCGCCTCGGCGGCAGCCGACACCATGCGCTCGCCGCTCTCCACGTTGTCGGCGAGGGGTTTCTCCGTGAGGACGTGCTTGCCCGCGGCGATCGCCGCCAGCGCGATGGCTTCGTGGGTGCGTGCCGGAGTGGCGATCGCGACGGCATCCACTCCCTCGATCGCGAGCGCCTCCTCGATCGAGGCCACGGCGACCGCCGACCGCGTCGTCCACGCCAGCCGTTCGGCCCGGTCGAGTTCGCGATCGCAGACGGCCGCGACGTGCCAGTCCGGGCTGAGGTTGAAGTTGCGGACGAGATTCGGTCCCCAATACCCCGCACCCACGACGACAACGCTCAGCCGACCGTCATCCACGGAGTCCCCTTTGATCGCGTCTCATCGATCCTCCCAGGCGCCATGGTACGGGATGTGATGTTCAGGTAGGGTGCGACGACGGCCCGCCGCCGCGGGATCGCTCCGTGGAGGTGTCGTGTCTGAACTGCCCCAACCCCGCATCGCCGCATCCGCCGACATCGACGCAGATGCGACGCTCGGCTCGGGCACCGTCGTCTGGCATCTGGCGCAGGTCCGTGAGGGGGCGATCCTAGGGGAGGAGTGCATCATCGGGCGCGGCGCCTACGTCGGCCCCGGCACGCGGATCGGCAACCGCTGCAAGGTCCAGAACCACGCTCTGCTGTACGAGCCCGCCGTGCTCGAAGACGGGGTGTTCATCGGCCCGGCGGTCGTCTTCACCAACGACTTCTACCCCCGCGCGGTCAATCCCGACGGCACCCTCAAGAGCGCTCATGATTGGGATGCCGTCGGCGTGACCGTGCGCGAAGGCGCGTCCATCGGGGCCAGAGCGGTCGTCGTCGCTCCGGCCACCATCGGACGCTGGGCGCTCGTCGCCGCCGGCGCCGTGGTGACGAAGGACGTGCCCGACTTCGCATTGATGGCCGGGGTTCCGGCGCGACGCGTCGGCTGGGTCGGACGGGTCGGCGTACCGCTCGCGCGCGAGGGGGCGGAGTGGGTCTGCCCCCGCTCGGGTGAACGCTTCCGCGAGGCGGGCGGAGTTCTGCAGCGGATGGATGCCTGACCGGGTCCGACGAACCGCCATACTAGCGATGTGACTGCCGGCATCCGCCGGGATCACGGTCGGGGCCAGGGGGTGAGCGTGCGCGCAAGGCTGTTGCGGCTCGCCGATGTGACGCCGGCGGAGTGGGTGCGCTGGCAGGCTCTGTCCGACCGCGCAGCCGAGGCCAATCTCGCTTTCGACCCGCGGTTCCTCTCCCACGACCAGGGGGGCGACGGCGAGGACGAGTACCTATTCGTGGTCGCGGAGGAGGACGATCGGTGGTTCGGCGTCCTGCGCGTCTTCGCGATGGAGGCGCTCCCGAGCCTCGGAGTCCCCACCTACGGCACGTGGGATCCGCCGCTGTTCGGTGCCTCTCATCCGCTGCTCGACCGGTCACGGGCGGCAGACGCGCTCGAGGCGATCGCACGAGCCGCGCGTCGAGAGCTGCGCAGCGGCTTCATCCCACTACGGGGATATCCCGCGTCAGGCCCCCTCGCCGACGCACTGCAGACGGTGCGTCGTCGTCGCACGATGGATGCTGTCGTCGTCGCGTCACACGCCGCGGCATGGGTCGACGTCACGGCGGATGCGTCCCTGCCGCCCGGCGAGCCGCGGGAGTTCCCTGCCGATCTCGACCCCGTCTACCGCAGCACGAATACCCGGAGGATGCTCCGCCGCCACGCGCGGCGACTGGCCGAGACGGCGCACGGGCCGCTCGTGCTGCGCGACGCGAGCGATGATCTCGCCGCGATCGACCGCTTCGTTCAGATGCAGGCCTCGGGATGGAAGGGGGACAGCGAGCAGGGCGGCACCGCGGTGGCCCTGGATGCGCGGGGCGAGCGTGTCTTCCGCGAGAAGATCGAGGCCTTCCGTGCGTCCGGGGACCTGATCGTCTTGGAGCTGTGGGCCGCGACGACGTGCGTCTACTCGACCGTGGTGCTCGTCGTCGGCAACGTGGCGATGCCGTTCCTCGATGCCTACCAGCACGAGTTCAGAGACTTCTCGGCGGGCACCCTCGGGCGGACGGCTGTCAACGCGCACCTGAGACGCCTCCAGCGACTGGTCGCCGTGAACCCCGGTATCTACGACTACTACGACGAGGCGGCGAAGACGTACCCCGATCGACGGGAGTTCGTGGACGTCGTGCTCGGCGTGGGCGTCGTCCCCTCTCGTGCGGTGCGGCTGCTCCCTCGCGCTGACACTTCGCCTCGGATGCGCGGCCTGCTGCGCGGGCTGGCACGCGGTGACCGGCTGGGAATGCGCGCCCTGGGAGCCGCCCGGCGTCGGCTCGGTCAGGACCGCTGAGGTGGCGCGCGTGCGGGGGATACTGCTGCGGCTGTCTGACATCACCACGGCGGATGTCGACAACTGGACGGCACTGGCGGAGCGGGCAACGGAGCCGAACGCGGCGCTGGATCCGCGATTCCTCCTCCCGGATCGCAAGATCAGCGGCAACCACCTGCTCGTCGTCGCCGAAGAGGACGGGAAGTGGCTCGGTCTCGTACGGGTCTTCCCCGTCGACCTCGCACCCACCCTTCCGTTGCGGACGTACGGCACGCTCGAACCCGCGGATCTCGGGCCGCCGTTCCCGCTTCTCGATCCCGCACGCGCCTCCGACGCACTCGCGGCGATCGCACGCACCGTGCGGCGACGTCTGCGACGCGGCTACATCGGTCTGCGCGGCTATCCTGCGTCCGGACCTCTCGCCCAGGCTCTGCAGGACGTCAGCAGACGGCCCGCGCTCCATGCGACGGTCGTCGCGTCCCACATCGTGCCGTGGGTGGATGTGCTGCCCGCCCGGGCCGCACCGCATGAGCGGGTGCACCCGGCCGTGACGGACCCCGAGTACCGGAGTGCGAGCACCCGAAAGGAGCTCCGCCGGTACGCTCGACGCCTCGTCGAAGCGGGCGGCGGGCCGCTGACGCTGCACGACGCCAGCGACGATCCCGAAGCGATCGACCGCTTCGTCACGATGCAGGCGTCGGGATGGAAGGGCGACCGGGAGCACGGCGGCTACGCGGTGGCGCTGGACCGGGAGCGCGAGACGGCGTTCCGAGCGAAGACCGAGGCGTTCCGCGAGTCCGGCGACCTGATCGTCCTCGAGATGTGGGCAGGCGATGCGCATGTGTACTCCCACCTGTACGTCGTCTCGGGTGGTGTCGCGATGGGAATCCTCGATGCCTACCAGCACGAGTACGGCGCCTACTCCACGGGCAAGCTCGGCCGCACCGCTGTCACGACGCATATGCGTGGTCTTCAGCGACTGAAGGCGCTGAATCCCGGCCATTTCTACTACGGTGACGACGAGGCGGTGAAGGCGTTCCCCGATCGCCGAGAGTTCGTCGATGTCGTGATCGGCGTCGGCATCGTGCCGTCCTTGCTGTGTCGTCTGCTCCCCCGCACCGAGGCGTCGCTGCGCGCGAGGGCCGCCGTCATGGCGTTCAGCCGAGGGGACGCGCTGATGATGCGGGCGATCGGGACTCTGACACGGAAGCCGCGGCCCACGCCATGACCAACACATGCCGCCCCCGCGCGGGTGTCAGAATATGCCGCGAGGCGCCGCGCCGCGAACAGGGATGCGCGGCGCCATCGACGAGGAGGAATCGATGACGACGGACGCGCTCATCACTTTGGTCGCGGTGATGGTCGGACTGCTGCTTCTCATCGCTCTGGTCGGTGGAACGGTCGTCGCGGTGCTGCTGTGGCGTCGGCAGCGCCGCCGCCATCCGCGTCCGGCACGCACGGCGGCAGGGCGCCAGACACCTGCGACGCCTGCTTCTGCTGCGGGCGCCGCCGCGCCGAGGAGGGAGAGGCGGGCGACGACAGAGCCGGTTCCGAAGGGCGACGTCCCCGCCGACGACCCGCGGATCCTCGCGCTCGGCCTCGAAGCTCCCACCTCGACGGATGCCGTCTTCCGCAACCTCGAGAAGATCAAACCACTGTTGCGAGAAGAGGCCGCCGAGAGCGATCGGATCGCGCGCACCACACCGCTGGCGGGCCGCGCCATGCGCTCGGCCGGTCTCTTCCTCTGGTGCTTCCCGGCCGAACGAGGGGGGTTGGATGCCTCTCATGCCGACCGGCTCGAGGCTGCGGCGCAGGTGGCCCGGATCGACGCGGGGATGTCATGGACGATGGTCATCCTGAGCAGCCACGGCGACTGCGTCGCGTACCTCGACGATGAAGCGTGCGCCACGCTCTATCCGACGGCGGATATTCCGACGGTGTACTCGGCAGTGCCGTTCGCGCGCGCCGTCGAGATCGATGCGCAGACGTACCGGATCGAGCCCGCGCGGTGGCGCCTGGGCAGCGGCGGTTACCACGCCGAGCGCTGGATCGGAGGCGCCAAGGTGTGGGACTCGGCCGGCAACCCGGTGATCGACGAGGCGACCGGCTGGCAGAAGGTCATCGGCGCCTGGCTGCCCGAAGACAAGGTGCGGCAGATCGACGACTGGGACCCGCTCGGCGTGAGGTCATCGGGAAGCTCCTCGTATGAGCTCGTCGAGGCCGTCGACATCCCGCGGACTCACACCTACAACGACACGCGTGACCTCCGCCCCTTCCGGTTCCCCTTCTTCGGGATCGCGATGGGGATCGCCCAGCACCTGGTGGACCTCACCGTCGAGACGCTGCGGAGCCCCCGCGCCGAGCCGGCCGATGCCTACGCGGCAAGCGTGCTGGGCGACGCTCTGGCCTCTCTCGACATGCTCGTGCTCGGTCTGCGCGGGTACGCGTCGTACATCGACGAGGCCCGCGAGGGACGCACGTCCCGTGCCCTGACGGTCGACGAGTCGAACTGGATTCACAGCGGCGGCGTGCCGGTGCGCGACCTCCTGCTGAAGATCCGCGACATCACCGCCGATCTCAGCGGAACACGGTACGTGCCCGCAGGCTCCGAGTTCGCGCGGGCCCTTCGCGACATCGACGTCATCCTCGCCCATGTGCTTTTCCGCCTGACAATCACCCCGGGAAAACGGGAGCGGGTGCAGGGCGTGCTGGCCGGATCCGCTCCGCTGGGCGTGTGGGAGTCCGGGTGGCCGGTGCGCTTCCCGGCCGACGATGATGCCGCTGGATCCGGGGAATGACCGTGCGACAATACGAGACGAATGGGGTGTGGCGCCGTGGGGAGACGCGACGCCTCGAGTGGAGGGGATGCGCGTGACGACCGACCAGCTCTTGCTGCTGCTCGTGACGATGGTCGCGGTGCTGCTGATTCTCGCGATCATCGGGGGCGCGGGACTCGCATACGTCGTCTGGCGGAGGCTTCGCGGTCGATACCGGCCCCGGACCGCCTCCGCCCCGCCCCCTGTGGTCGCTCCTGCCCCCGCCGCGCAGGCGGCGCCGGCCGGCCCGTCGCGCGCGACCGATGAGCCGATTCCCAAGGGCGATGTTCCGGGCGACGATCCACGGATCCTCGCGCTCGGTCTGGAGGCGCCGACCTCGACGGAGGCGGTCTTCCGCAACCTCGACAGGATCAAGCCGCTTCTGCGCGAGGAAGTCGCCGAGAGCGATCGCATCGGCCGGACGACGCCGCTCGCCGGTCGCGCGCTCCGCGCGACCGGGGTCTACCTGTGGACCGTCCCCGCGAGCCGGGGCGGTCTCGACGCGAGCTACGTCGACCGTCTTGAAGCAGTGGCCCAGGTCGGCCGCATCGACGCCGGAATGGCGTGGATCGTGCACTGGCTGAGCGCCCACAGCGAGCTGACGGGACGGCTCGACGAGGAGTCCTTCGCCGAGCTCTATCCGACGATCGACCTCCCGACCGTGTTCTCGGCGACTCCCCCTGCGCGCGCGGTCGAAGTCGACGGCGACACGTACCGCATCGAAGGCGCCAGATGGCGCCTCGGAAGCGGTGGGTATCACGCGGACCGCTGGCTCGCGGGAGCGAACGTCTTCACCGCCTCCGGCGAGCCCGTCATCAACGAGGCGACGGGTGCGCACAAGGCGATCGGTGTCTGGCTGCCGGCGGACAAGCTGCGGCAGATCGACGACTGGAATCCTCTCGGACTCCGCTCCTCCGGCAGCGCTTCGTACGAGCTCACCGGGCCCGTCGACGTGCCGCGTCGCTGGAGTTTCGAGATCACCGGCGACATGAGCGCCTACTTCTTCCCGTTCATGGGCGTGATGCTCGGAGCGGCACAGCACCTGGTTGATCTCACGCTCCAGTTCGTGAGATCGAAGCGGCGTGCGGGCGTGGCCACCGGCTCTCACGATGTCACGGCGCTCGCCGACGCGATGACGTCGCTCGACATGCTCACCCTCGGCCTCCGAGGCTATGCGCAGTACATCGACCGCGTGCGCGCGGAGCGCGGGGGTGTGTTCACCGCTGAGGACGCAGCATGGATCCACAATGTCGGGCTGCCGGTGCGCGAGACGATCATGAAGGTGCGCGACATCACCTCCGACATCTACGGCACGGGGTACGTCGCCGCCGGATCCGAATTCGGGAGGGTTCTGCGCGACATCCAGGTCGGCCTCGCCCACGCGTGGTTCCGCCGCTCCGACGCCCTCGATCTTCGTCTGCGGCACATGACCGTGGTGCTCGACAGCCCTCGCTTCTCCCCGATCTGGGATGGCGGGTGGCCGGTCGAGCTCCGTGCTGACAGCTCATCCCCGTCGTGAGCGCGGGCGGCCCGCTCGATCCGCCGGCCGATGCTGTGCCCCTGGTGAGCGTCGTCGTCGCCACGAATCGAGTGAGCCCGTTTCTCGCGAAGGCGCTCGGCTCTCTTGCAGCCCAGACGTACCCTCGGGTCGAGACGATCGTCGTCGACGACGGTTCCCCCGATCCTTCGGCAGTTCAGACAGCTGTTGCAACGTCGCTGCCGTCCGCGCGAGTGCTGCACCGTCGGCCCGCCGGGGTGTCGGCTGCAAGGAACGCGGGGGCAGCGGCGGCGAACGGAGAGCTGCTCGTCTTCTTCGACGACGACGACCTCTCCCACCCGGGGCGGTTCTCCGCGCAGACCGATCGGCTGATGTCCGAACCAGAGGCGGTCGCCTGCTACTGCGGGATGCGCACCATCGATTCCGACGGTCGGGTGCTCGTCGAGGCTGATCAGACTCCGGTGCGCGATCGACTCGATGTCGCCCGGCGGCGTACGGGGATCCTGCTGGGCAATCTCATGATCCGTCGCGCCGACTTCGAGGCCGTCGGCGGGTTCGACCCCGCGCTGGGCTTCGCAGAGGATCTCGACCTCATCTTGAGCCTCTCGGAGCGGGGTGGGTTCGTCTTCGCACCCGATGCGCTCTTCGACTACCGCCTCCACGGAGCGAACACGACCGCCCGCCACCGTGACCTCACACGTTCGATCGACCGCATCGTGCGCACGCACCTCGACCGCGCCCGGTCCGCCGGCGATCAGCCCCTCGTCGCCGCGCACCGCGAAAGCCTGCGAGCCAACGGCCGTTACGCGTGGTGGGGGGCGCTGCGGCACGCGCGCCTCGAAGCCGGAGCGAGACGCTGGGGCTCGGCCGCCTCCGACGTGCTGTGGG
This sequence comes from Microbacterium kyungheense, assembly GCF_006783905.1. GTDB lineage: Bacteria > Actinomycetota > Actinomycetes > Actinomycetales > Microbacteriaceae > Microbacterium > Microbacterium kyungheense. The sequence continues at coordinate 48,555 of NZ_VFPE01000004.1, forward strand.
CATTGCGCTTCGCGCCGCTTGCGCCCGCGGACGCAGCCGCCCGACGGATTCGGAGGACGGGCGCCCCACGCTGAATCGTCGGTGCCGGCCGAGAGCCGGGCCGCGGCTCAATCAGCGGCGAAGAACGCTTCGCTCGCCGTCGTCCTCTCGTTCAGCCACCACTCGTAGGACTTGGCGATGTGGCCCAGATCAAGGGCGCGATACCCCGCCCGGTGAAGATCGTAGGCGAGCACCGTCGCCGTCGGGCCGAGGATCGCGATCACCAGGCTGTCCTTCGGCGCCGTGAGCACCCTGCGCAGGATGTCGTCGTACTGCTCGAAGGCGTCCTGCTTCGGCGCCAGCACATGGTCGACGGAGGCGGCGTTGTCGAAGATGTCGTGGGTGAAGCCATCGAAGATGCCGTCGCCATGGATCAGGACGACTCTCTGGCCGTCCCAGATCCGCCGGCATTTCTCGAAGTAGGCGTGTCGATCGAATCCGGGACCGAACGTACCGTGCGCCATCGACACCTCGGTGGCGGCGTACATCCGGTCGGTTCGCAGGTGCGGCTTCAGGATCCGGCGCATGTGGAGCGCCCAGCGCAGGTAGTAGTCCCTCATCCCGTCGGCGAGATCGGGGCTCAGGTCATAGGCGAAACCCGGGATGCCGACGAGCAGATCCGGCTCGTCGGACACGAGCACCTCCGTCAGGCGTCGGCTCAGTTCGGGTCCCGGGGTCTGGAACGTGTCGAACCACCCGTCCATCGTCGACAGGTCTCCTCCACCGAAGCGGGCGATCGACTTTCCATCGATCAGCGCATCCACAGTCTGGTCGACTGTCATGGTCGCGGGCGCCTCGACCATCTGCGTCCGGTAGATGACCGCCTCGAGGGATGCCCGCTGCTCCGCCAGCGCCGCTTCGACGATCGCCTTCACGCTGAACCGCGGACGTATCGCATCGATGAACCGCTGCCGACGCGCTCTGCCGGGAATGAGCTTCGCCAGAGCCAGAAGGATGTAGTACGTCACGGGCGCTCCCCTCGCAATCACAATAGCCAGCCAGCAGGGCTTCTTGAGCCGCGGATCCGCCCGCACAGCGAGCCCGCCGAACCCGCAGACGAGGCTCAGCCGTCGCGGCGGTAAAGGGCCTCATACCGGTCCACGACCGACGAGAGTGCGAACGCCTCAGAGCGCTCGCGGCTCGCTCTGGCAAGCTTCCCCCGCGCCACGTCGTCGGTGAGCACGCTCGTGAGCGCCGCACCGATCGAGTCGAGATCGCTCAGCACGCCGGCGCGCCCCTCGTCGGTCACGTAGCGTGCGCCGATGTTCGGAGTCGCAACGACCGGCACCCCGCACGCCATCGCCTCGGCGTACGGGATGCCGAAGCCCTCGTACTCCGACGGCAGACAGAACACCCAGGCGCGCTGGTAAGCGTGCACGAGTTCGGCATCGCTGAGCGCCCCGAGCACCGACACCCCGGGACCGGGATCGGCGGGGGCGTCCCGGCAGACCATCTCGAGCCGGGCATCGGCAAGGACCGGAAGAACGTCTCTCTGGAACACACGTGCCAGTGCCCCTCCGCGTTTGCGGTTGCCCCATGTCCCGACGAACAGGACGGTCGGCACGTCTCCCTGCGCGCCTGGAGCCGGCCGGAAGCGACTCGTGTCGACACCGTTGGGGATGACGCGGCGCACCCACGGCATCCACCGTCGCGTCTGCGGCGACACCGCGACAGTGACGTCGGCCACGAGCGACGCGAGCACCTCGGTGAGGCCGAGCAGCAGCATCCGCAGCTTCTCCTTCGCCCCCGGGATGCGCAGCGCCTCCTCGAAGCCGGTCCCGTGCATCGTGCGCACATGGATGGGTGCGCGGCGACGCCACAGCCAGTAGTCGTCGCCGTGCGCATGGATGACGTCGTAGCCGGAATAGTCGACGCGACGCAGGGCCAACGCGAACCGGAATGTCTGCAGCGACCCCGTCAGCTGCAGCTCGCGATGACCGTACTCCGCCCCCTCGCCCGGCGCACACGCCGAGAACACGTCCACATGATGACCCCGACGGACGAGCGCGTTCGCGAGCTCGTGCGCCTGGTACCCCACACCGATCTTGCTCCCGCCCGGCAGGTAGTACGAGATCATCGCGATCCGCAGCGGACGGGAGTCGATGGCAGACATGCGACTAGATGACGTCGGCGAAGAGTCGTTCATTACGCTGGAACGACAGGACGCCGAGGGTGATAGACAGGAGCGCTGCCACGGCGAGCGCGAGCACCTGCCACGGCGCAGGTGCGCTCTGGCCGAGCAGCGACCAGCGATAGGCCTCCATGAGCCAGGTGATCGGATTGAGGTTGAAGAGCCAGGCGAGGCCGCGTTCTTCGACCGCCTCCATCGAATAGGCCACCGGGGAGGCATACATGAGGATCTGAACCAGCCACGGCAGGAAATACTGAACGTCCCGGTATTTGACCATCCATGACGATGCCGCAAGGCCGATGCCCATCGCCAGCAGCACGGTCAGGAGAACCCAGACAGGGAGCAGAAGGATCGGCCACCCGGGGTTGATGCCGAAGACGAGCAGAAGCACGACGAAGAGCCCGAAGCTCACCGCGAAGTCGAGCAGGATCGAGGTCACGACCGACAGCGGCACGATGATGCGCGGGAAGAAGACCTTCTGCACGAGCGCAAGGTTTGCGACGAGCGAGTTGGAGGCGCGACTGATGATGTTGCTGAAGAGCGACCATGCCATCTGGCCGGCGAACGCGAAGATGAAGTAGGGGACGCCACCGCTCGGGAGCTGCGCGATCCCGCCGAACACGATCGTGAAGACCCCCGCCGCGACGAGGGGCTGCACGAACACCCAGGCGACGCCGACCGCGGTCTGGCGGTAGCGGAGCAGGATCTCCTTCTGCCCGAACCGCACGAAGATCTCTCGCGCAGCCCAGACCTCGCGCCAGTCCGGCATGTTGAAGCGCCCGGGGGGCGTGATGATCGTGCGACTCATCGAGCGGCCTCGTAATCGAAATCGGCGAGGACCATCCCGTGCGAGAGAGCCTCTTCGCTCGCGAGCTCGGGATATGGGCTGTGCTCGACGACCTCGATCACCTCGGCGCCCTCCCACGCATCGTGGATGCCTGCCTGGCAGACGAACATGTCGACCGTGTAGCGGCCGGGCTTGAGCCACAGGTTCTTGATTCGAAGCACACCGGACTGGTCTTCCTCAGGGTCGAACCAGTGTCCGGTGAGGCGCGAATCGCACTGCACCACGACGGCGCCGTTGACATCCGTGATGTGCGCAGAGACGAAGTACTTGCCGACGAGCGTCGGGTTCTTTCCCACGTTGAACTCGATGACCTTCTCGTCCGCGGGCTCCTGGGTCTGCTCGGTCACGGCCACGCGTGTCAGCCGCAGCCAGCCGGTGCCCGGACGCGCCGCGGCATCCTGCTGCTGCGTCTGAAACTTCTCGAAGGTGTCGCGGTAGTGCGAGATCGCGCCCTCGACGCCACCGTGGTACCCGAGATGCCCCTTGTCGAGGAAGATGGCCGACGTGCACAGCGCCGTGACGGTGTTCATCTGGTGGCTGACGTACAGCACCGTGCGGCCGTCGCGTGCGACATCGCGCATCTTTGCGAGGGACTTGCGCTGGAACTCGGCGTCTCCGACGGCGAGGACCTCGTCGATCGCCAGGATCTCGGTGTCGAGGTGAGCGGCCACGGAGAAGGCCAGGCGCACGTACATGCCCGACGAGTATCGCTTGACAGGGACGTCGAGGAACTTCTCGACGCCCGAGAAGTCGACGATCTCGTCGAACCGTCGTTTGATCTCCTTGCGGCTCATGCCGAGGAGCGCGCCGTTCTGGAAGATGTTCTCGCGGCCGGTCAACTCGCCCGAGAAGCCGGTCCCCACCTCGAGCAGCGACCCAACCCGCCCACCGAGGTCGATGACGCCTGCCGTGGGCGCCGTGATCCGGGTGAGGATCTTCAGCAGCGTGCTCTTGCCGGCGCCGTTTCGCCCGACGATGCCCACAGCCTCACCCCACGGGATCTCGAACGAGATGTCCGTCAGCGCGTGGAAGTCCTCGTGGTGGGTCCGTGTCAGGGGATGCCGGATCCTATTGAGCACGGCGGTGGTGATGCGGTCCACCCGCTCGCCGGCCACCTGGATGCGGTACGACTTCGACAGGTTCGAAACCGTGATCGCGCTGTCAACCATTCGGCTTCATCCCCCAAAGACACGCCAGCGTCACGCACGGGACGCAATGCCGATAAAGGCTATCATCGGGCCCGCGATCACCGGCGTCCCGCCACACGTCCCGCGATCGCGGCCACGTAGACCGCCGGCTCGTGGGCGAGTCCCCAGCGCGCGTCCTGCAGTGCGTCCGTCGTCCGGCCGCGGCGCAGCGCGGCGAGCGTCATCGACGCCGCCTCCTTCGCCGCCCGCCGTCGCTCGCGCGATCGATGCTCCCGCAGCAGGCGCGCCGTGCCGACATCGCCCCGCACCGCGGCGGCCCAGGCGTGGCGGGAGAGGATGCCGTCCATCGCCGCCCGCCGGAAGCGGATGTTCTCGAATCCTGTGTTGGTCGCATTGCGGTCGTGGCGCCGATACCCGACGAGCTCGTCCGGCACGCAGACCAAGTCGCCGAGCCCGAGCAGTCGCAGAGCGAGCTCAAAATCCTCGAGCATCGTGAGCTCGGGACTGAAGCCGCCAACGCGTGCGTACGCGTCGCGACGGATCATCATCGCCCCGCAGATGTGCGGCATCCGGGAACGCCCCGCGAGCATCTCCACCGCCGTCGCCGGGTGCGCCGGCCACGACGGTGCAAAAGGACGGGATGCGGCATCCATGTGCCATCCGCCGCAATACGACGCCGGTGCAGCGGGGTCGGCGGCGAGCGCGTCGACCTGCAGTCGCAGCCGGTCTTCGTGCCAGCTGTCGTCGTCATCGAGGAAGACCAGCAGCTCCCCTGCCGCCACGGCGACGCCCGCGTTCCGCGCGAGTGAGACGGTCCCCGACGACGGCACCCGCACGACGCGGCTCCGCGGCGCCTTCCCGACGGTCGCGGCAAGGGCGTCCCCGTCGGGAACGCCGTTGTCGACGACGACGATCTCCCAGTCCGGATACGTCTGTGCGACGACGGAGTCGATTGCCTGCGCGAAGTAGGGCGAGTCGCGATTCGTCGCGATCACGACGCTCACGAGGGGCCAACCCGCCTTCATGTCGTCTCCCTCGCGCCTGGCACCGACAGTACTGGATCCCCACGCCCCGGTAGGATCGGGACCGCCCGTCCGACACCCGCCGACGAGACCGTGGAGATGCGACTCAACGCCTACATCATGCTCGCCGATCCGGCATTCCTCGGTCCGAGCGTGCGCTCCTATTACTCGATCGTCGATCGGATCGTCGTGTCCTACGACGAGAACGCGAAGTCGTGGACGGGCACGCCGCTCCCCCTCGAGCACTGCCTCGAGATCATCCGCAAGCTCGACACCGAGGGCAAGTGCGACTACCGCCCGGGTCACTTCGCACGCCCGGAGTTCAACTCGCTCCAGAACGACACCCACCAGCGACAGACCGCACTCGCCCAGGCATCCGAGGGTGCGGACTGGGTGCTTCAGCTTGATACCGACGAAGTCATGCCTCGCACCGACGTTTTCCTCGGAGTGCTCGATCGGGCGGACGCATCGGGGGCATGGGCGATGGACTACCCCGCACGCTGGCTCTACACGCGCGTGCAGCCCGGCCGTTTCCTCGAGGCGAGCACGCGACTCTGGCGCCTGGCATGCTCGTTCCCCGGCCCCCTGGCGGTACGTGCCGGCACGGTCCTGGAACTCGCCCGTCAGACCGGCTCCCCGCTCTACCGAGCCGATGTCCGGCCGTGGAACACCGACCCTGCGGGTCCGCCCGAGACGATCGTGCACGAGGTCGTTCCTGCCGACGCCGCCGTGCTCCACTACAGCTGGGTGCGTTCCGCCGAGGACATCGCGCGCAAGGTGGGCTGGTCGGGCCACTCCGACGAGTGGCGCAAGAGCGGCAAGTACGGCCTGTGGCTGCACGCGACGCGCCGACCGAAGTCGACGGTGCTGAAGACGCCCTTCGCGCGGAAGTGGCGGCAGTACCGGCTGAGTCGCGTGCTCGATTTCCCGGACGAAGGCGTCTGATGCGTGTCGCCCTCGTCGCGAGCTCCTATCTGCCGCGCCTCGGCGGCGTCGAGGAGCACGTCTTCCATCTTGCGCGCCGGCTGCGCACCCGCGGGCACGAGGTCGTCGTGTGGGCCGTCGACCAGCAGGACGACGTTCCCGCAGAAGACGACGGCCACCCGCTGCGATATCTGCCGACGCCGTTGCCGAGCCGATCGGTCGGCGGCGTGCTTCGCTGGGCACGAGCGCTCCCTGGCGCACGATCGAAATGGCGCAGCGCGCTCCGACGCGACGCCCCGGACGTCATCGTCGTGCAGTGCTTCGGCTCCAACGGTCCGTGGGCGACCGCTCTCGCCAAGCGTGCCGGCGTGCCTCTCGTCTATGCGAATCACGGCGAGACGTTCATGGACGCACATGACGCCTTCGCCTCGTCGCGGCTGCTGCGCCGCTCCTTGAGCACCGCCCTGCGGCAGGCTCAGGCCGTGACGTCGTGCTCGCCGTATGCCGCCGACGACCTCGATCGATTCGGCGCGCATGCACCGGTGACGATCGTCGGCAACGGGATCGATCCGGATACGGATGCCGAGCAGATTCCCGACCCGTTGCCCCGGCGCTACATCGCCGGTGTGGGCCGACTCGTCGAGAACAAGGGATTCGATGTCCTGATCGACGCCTTCGCGCTGGCGGCTGCCGAACTCGGCGATACCGGACTCGTCATCGCCGGCGACGGACCAGAGCGCTCGCGTCTCGAGGCACGAGCGCTCGAACGCGGCATCGCGCCGCGCGTGACGTTCACCGGGTCACTCCGTCGGGCGCAGGTACGAACTCTCCTCGACGGTGCGCTCGCACAGGTCGTGCCCAGCCGGGTCGAGGCGTTCGGCATCGTGATCCTCGAGGGCTGGCGATCCGGTATCCCGGTGCTCGCGACGCGGCACGGCGGCCCTGCGGACCTCATGACCCACGGCGTCGACGGTCTGCTGTTCGACCCGCGCGATGCGGCGGAGCTCGGCGCGCTCCTGGCGAAGGTCGCGACCGATTCCGAGCTGCGGGCCGCCCTGGGCGCCGGTGGGCGCCGGACGGTCGCCCGATACACGTGGGACCACGTGACGGATGCCTATGAGGACGTCCTCTGCAGTGTGGTCGCGGGCAAGCCGGCAGTGGATGCTGAGCCGAGGAGCTGATATGACGACGACTCCCCCCGTCACGACCGTGTCGGTCGTGATCATCACCTTCGCCCGCCCTCAGTATGTGGCGGACTGCCTGAGTCATCTGGATGAGATGACCGAGCGTCCGCATCAGGTCATCGTGGTCGACGGATCACCCGACGACCGCACACGCGAACTGATCGAGACACAGCACGCGGGCGTCGACTACATCCGGCACAGTCTCGGACGGGGGACCATGCCGGAGTCACGCCAGCTCGGTCTGGCGGCGGCGACGGGCGAGGTCGTTGCCTTCATCGACGACGACGCCTACGTCGCGCGCGACTGGCTCGTGCAGCTCACGCGCGCCTATGCGGATCCGACGGTCTCGGGTGTGGGCGGGCGCGCCGACAACGGGAGACCGGAGGAGAGCACCGAAGGAATCGGGAGCATCGGGCGCCTGCTTCCCAACGGCGATCTCACGGGGTACTTCGCGGCGGACCCGCAGCGTCGCGTCAAGGTCGATCACTTTCTCGGTGCGAACCAGTCCTATCGCCGCACTGCGCTGGAGGCGATCGGCGGTATACGCGGCAACTACCCCGGCACGTGTCTCCGCGAAGAGTCGGACACCTGTCTGCGACTCACCGCGACCGGACACCAGCTCATCTACGACCCTCGCGTTCTCGTGCGACACGTCGCGGCGCCCTACCAGATCGGCGGGCAGCGGTTCGATCGACGCTACCTGTACTACTCGCGACGCAACCACGTCATGCTGCTGGCACGCGTGTTCGGGTGGCGCACGCCGTATCTGCGCCGCTACTACGTGACGGCGCTCCAGGCACAGGGGCACTACTTCAGGCTCGTGACCGGACTCATCGGGAAGGGCATCGGCGAGGACGGCAACCGGGCGAGCCTCTCACGCCGGCTGACGTCGCCGATCATCCTCACCCGGTCGGTCGTCGAGGTCGCGGGGCTCATCGCCGGCATCTGGGCGGCGCTGGACGGCCGGCGCCGTGACAGGCGGGCCGGCGTGGGCACGCCCTGACGACGACGCGCGAGGCCCAGGCGCAGCGGCGGAGTCACCGCCGAGAGATCAACGACCGTACGATAGGGGCGTGAGCCTTGCGCCCTCGGGACGAACCTTCCGGCGACTCGGTGGCACCGTCCTGGGGGGTGCCGCGATCGTCGCGCTCGGCGTCAGCATGGGCATCGCAAGCGTCCGGCTACCGGACGAGGCTGTCCTGCTCGCACTGGGCGTGCTGTTCGTCGCCGTCGCCGCGATCGACATGTCGCTCGTGCCGGTGCTCGCCGTACCCGGCGTCTTCGTCGTGATGAGGGTCGGGCCCATGAGCGGGTCCGACCTCCTCCTAGGCATCGCGGTCCTGACGGCGCTGCTGCTCCTGCGGGGGCGAGGCGTGATCACGATGCAACCACTCCTGTGGTCCGGGATCTTCTACCTTGCGGTGACGATGCCGCAACTCATCCTCAACCGCTACGCAGAGAACTACATCGAGTGGGCGCACGAGCTCGTCCTGGTGCTCGGAGCCATGCTCGTCGGATTCGTGATCGGCCGAGAGGGGCACGCCCGATTGGCGCTCGGCCTGTACGTCTCGGTCTGCGTCGTGATCGGCGCCCTCGCCTGCTTCACTGCCCTCACCAACGGGTTCCAGCCCGTGTATCTCGGGATCTTCCACAAGAATGCGATCGGCGCGTTCCTCATGGTGGGGCTGGTCGTCGCGTTCGCGAACCCGCCGTGGTTGGGCTGGTCGCCCTGGACGGCCTGGACGGCCTTCATCATCTGCGGACTCGGAATGGCGGCCGCGCAGTCCCGCCAGGCGATCGTCGGGGGCCTGGTGGGCGTGCTCATCATCGGGCTGCGGCCGCGATTCCACAACGGCAAACGGTCGCGCTGGATGTGGCTCGTCCTCATCCCCGTCGGCGCTTTCGTCTATCAGGAGGTCGCCGAGCAGCTCGCCTCGGACGACGTTTTCAGCTCAGCGGTGCAGCGACTCACGTGGTACGAGGCATCCATCACGGTCTGGATGCAGTCGCCCCTCTTCGGCGTGGGGCACCGATGGTGGACCACCTGGCACACCGGATTCGGTGGATTCCAGCCGCCCAACGCCGAACTCGAAGTCCTCACCACCGTCGGCGTCCTCGGACTCATCGGCTTTCTCGGGATGTTCGTCGGGGCGCTCTGGCTTCTCGCACGAATGAACCCCGTATACGGCACACTCGGCCTCGCCGTCGTCGCCGCCAAGTTCACGCAGGGCCAGTTCGACCTCTACTGGGTCGCCGGCCACGCCTCGCTGCTGTGGATCATCGCGGGCATCTGCTACGGCATCCAGGAGCGCGACCGGGCAGAAGGCATCGTGCGGACACCGCATCCCGTGCAGACGGTGTGGCGTCGCACCCGCGGTGTGCGGATCTGATGCGAGGGATCATTCACGCGCTCACGCCGGGGGATCATTTCTCGCCCCGGACCGGCTCAGCGATTCCCACGGTCGTGCACGGCCTGGCCGGGGCGGCCTGCGGCGACAAGGACTATCTGCAGAGCGTGCTCGTCGACGGATCGACATATCGTCCTCGCTATGAGAGCGCGGAGGCCATCGAGTATGTCGGCGCCGGCTACCCAGCGTCCTGGGAGCGTGCGCTCGATCTCGGCCTGTCACGCGTGGGGATGCCGCGCGTGCGCGCGCAGCGGTCGTACCGGCCGCTCGTCGATGCGGTGCGCGATCTGCCCTCCGGCGTCGTCGTCGCCCATAACGCCCCCATCCTGCCCCGGATGCTCTCGTCCACATCGCACGCTTCCGTGTTCTACGCACACAACGATCTCCCGCGAGGGATGTCCACCCGTGAGGCGACGCGGGCGCTCGAACCGGCAACGGCGATCGTGGCCGTGAGCGACGACCTCGCCACCCGCATCGCCAGTCGCGTATCGTCGGGGGTCGCCCGCCGCATCCGCGTGGTCGAGAACGGCGTCGACACCGAAACCTTCCGGCCCGGCGACGGTCAGCAGCCGGGCGACAGCACACGGGTCATGTTCGTCGGCCGCGTCGTCCCCGAGAAAGGCCCGGACGTCCTCCTTCGCGCTGCTGCTCAATTGGCACGTGACGACGTCGAGATCGTCATAGTCGGAAGCCAGGGATTCGATGCAGGAGCGGCAAAGTCGCCATACGAGGAACAGCTTCGTTCACTGGCGGCAGCCGTGCAGGGCACGGTGACCTTTCGGCCGTTCGCCGACCGGGACGCCCTCGCGCCGCTCCTGCGATCCGCGAACGTCTTCGTCGCACCATCCCGATGGGCAGAACCCAGCGGCCTCACGGTCGCCGAGGCGATGGCGACCGGGCTTCCCACCGTCGCGAGCAGGGTGGGGGGCATTCCCAGCGTGCTCGGCGATGCCGGCATCCTGATCCCTGCGGATGACCCGGCCGCACTGGCCCAGGCGCTCCGCTCGGTCATCGACGACGACGCCTGGCGCGAGACCCTCGGAGTCCGCGCCCGCCGACGCGCGGAGGAGCGCTCGTGGCGGCGTTCGTGGCAGCAGCTGCGCGCCGTGCTCGACGAGATCGGCTGATCAGTCTCGTCGCGAGCCGAGCGCATCGACGATGGGCACGAGAAGACCCGTCATCTCGCTCGCCATCCGAATCCATTCAGGGACCGGTGAGGCAATGGGATCGATGATGTCGTCGGCCTCATCCTCGCCGAGGAAGTCTGTGCGCGAACGATTCTGCTCGACGTTGTCGAGCCAGCTGCCGAGCACCATGCGTCGCGGCTTCGGGTGTTCACCGATCCACCGCGAGAACTGTTTGAGAGTGAAGATACGCCCAATGAGGGCCGGATTGTCGGCGACGAGCTCGCGGGCCTGCGACCTGGCCATCGTGAGAATGAGGTCGAATCCGTCGAGGTCGGTCCGATCGAGTTCTCGGCTTCGATGCGAAGAGAAGTCGAGACCCAGCATCGCGCCCGTCTCGATCCCCGCAACCGGCATGGGGTGGCCACCGGGCATGAGGCCACCGGATGAGACAGCGAGCGAATCATCGGCGAGTCGACGCGCGATCGCGGCGGCGAACGGCGACCGGCAACGGTTGGCCTGGCACACCATCAGGATCTGCGTGACCCCAGGGACAGGCTCGGGCGAACCCAACGGAAACGCGTGGTCGGGGGATGCCGTCATGACGCGTCGCTGGGGCTCTTCCGCTCAGCACCCGAGACTGCTGCCCTGGCTTCGGCGTTCCTGCTGGCCCGGTCCGGTGTGCCATTATGCGGTGAAGCTGTCTCAGACGACGTGTTGAGGAGCCGTCGAAGCTCCTCGACCGTCCCGGGCGCGACATCGGCGGTCTCGGGACGCGGGGTCGTCGGCTCGGTCGAACGCGCCGACACATAGTAGGCGGAGTACGTCTTGGGCAGCTTGCGGCGCCCACGGTTCGCCACGACGCCGATGACCTCGGCTCCGGCCGCCCGCAGCGCGGCGACCGCGTCGGCGAGCATCACCCGGTCGGTCCTGCGGATGGACGAGATCACGACAGCCCCGTCTGACTGCAGCGCGAGGAGCGCGGCATCCGCCATGCCCATCGCGGGAGGCGAATCGATGATGACGATGTCAGCGAGACCGCGCAGATGCATGACGACATCACGGAGGACCGGGTGCGCCAGAAGATCTGCCGGGTCGGGCGGTTCAGCGCCTGCGGGCAGCAGCCGGAGACGGCGATACCGGGTGGTGTTCAGTCGCGCGTCGACCGCTCGCGGTTCGAGCGGCTCCCCCACTTCATGCTCCTGCAGAATGTCGGACAACCCCTCGCCGTCTGCCGCGTCGTCGAAGTAGCGGCCGAGGTCCGGCCGGCGCAGGTCACCGCCCACCAGGATCACACTCTTGCCCGCGCGCGCCCACGCCATCGCCAGGTTCGCCGACACGAAGGACTTGCCGTCGCCGGGTTCCACGCTGGTGATCACCACCACCGCTTCACGTGGCGGCAGGAACACCTGCAGGGTGGATCTGAGCGTACGCAGTCGCTCACTCAGATCGGTCCGTTCATTGCGCGAGACGGGAAGCGGCGGTTTCATGCTCGACACGCCGCGGTCCCAGTTGAGCTCGCCGAGTGAACGCGTGTCGGCGATCGCCTCGATCTCGTCCTCGCCGCGCAGGCGATTGTCGAACTGGTCGCGGATGAGGGCGGCGGCGATGCCCACGATCAGGCCGGTGGCGAGCGCCAGCAGCAGCACGATGACGGTCGAAGGCACCGTGGACTCGCCCGGGAGCGGGTTGGCCACGACCGCCGTGGCCGCACCGGCGTCGTTGACGCTTTCGATGGCGAGGTTGATCGACGTCATCTTCGACAGCGCAGTGGCGAGATTCGTCGCAGCGATCGAGTCCCCGGGGTTGTCCTTAACCGTCTGCTGAAGCGTCTGAGCAGTCTGAATCGCCTCGGTCTGCCGCTGCTGCAGCGTGGTGAGGGCCGAAGCCATCTGCGCGTCCACGTACGCGGAGTAGGACGAGGCGAGTGCCGCGGCTCTTGCCTGCGATTCGCTGGGGGTCGATCCGGTCGCCGTGATCATCACACGAGCGAGCGCGCTGGAATCATCGACCTGTCCGGATACCGCGGCCCGCAGGGTGTCCGGGTCGTCGCCGGTCTGCTCAGCGGCGGGATCCATCACGGCGGAGGACGCCGCCGCTTCGAGGCCCACGTCCACCGCGACCCCGCCGACCTTTCCGGTGACGGCGCCTTCGGAGACCACATCACTGAGCCGGATGACCGCCTGGCTCTGGTAAGTGACCGTCCGGATCTGCAGATACGCGAACGCCGTGAGGAGCGCGATCATCGTGACGGCGACGATGATCCACCAGCGCTTCCACAGCACATCGAGAATCTGTCGGAGCGTCAAAAGCTGTCCCCCATAGGCCTTGGTGGCCCCTGGCTACCACGGGACGCACGTGGTCTAGATTACAGGCCTTCGTCGTATGCGTCATTGCGGTTCAGCGGCTGCACATCTTCGACCCTCACGGGGAAGGGTCGATGCACGGCGAACACCGAGACGACGGCCCCGAGCGTGCCGAGGATCAGGGCGACGGCCAACTGTGTCGTGCGGTCTCCGTCGCCGAGCAAGCCGACGGCCGCGACGAGGTACACGGCTGCCACCCCCATCGCCACCAGAGCGCTCACGGCCGTGACTCTGCGCGCCCGGGACGGCGGCGGAGCCGTCGCGCGGGCCACCGCGGCCAGCCCGCACGAGAGTGCCCCCGTGAGCAGAACGCCTCCCACGCTGTCGCTCGCACGATGCGCGAAGGACAGCACCGACGCGAGGGCGACGAACGAGACGAGCGCGCCGAGTACGAGCACCAGCACACGCGACATCCATCGCGGTCGACACCAGATCGTCGCGATCGCCGCAGCCAGGGTGATCGCGGTGTGACCGCTGGGGAAGGTGTTGTGCGCGTAGGCGAAGTCGCCGAAGTACGGCCGCGGCAGGAGCTCCTTCATGAGGATCGAGGCGAAGGCCGTGAGGCCAACGAGCAGCGCCGCATAGACCACCGGGGGGATCCGGCGATCCACGACTGCCCCGATGGCGGCGACGACCGCCGCGCCCAGCACCCCATAGAGCACCACATCGCGCCCGTCGTAGAACGCGAGCCATGCGTCGCTGCGAAGCCAGCTCATCACGCCGAGTGAGCCGGCATCGATCAACTGCCCGAGCGAGGTGCCGATCGCCGTCGCGTACAGAGCCACGAATCCTGCGGCGTACCAGCATGCCAGGATCGCGAACCGGCGAGGACGATTGGCCGCACCGGCGTCAGACACGCGCCGCTTCTTCCGCGACGACCGCGCGCAGGCGCGCCGCGAACCGCTCCTCCGAGAATCCGCCGGCGTGGTCGCGGATCGCTGATGCCGACCACGATATGCGCAGCATGTCGTGCACGGCGGCTGCGATCGCCTCGGCATCCGGCCCGTCGAAGAACACCCCGTTGGTCCTCTCGACCACCGTGTCGAGGTAGCCGCCGTCGCGCAATGCGGCGGTCGGCTTGCCGAAGGATCCCGCCTCCAGCGGCGACAGGCCGAAATCCTCATAGGAAGCCGCGACGAGCCCCTCGCAGTTCTGGTAGAGCCAGTGCAGCTGAGCGTCCGAGACGCGACCGACGAGGTGGGTGGTCCCGGTGCGCGCGGCGAGCTCCGCGAGCCGCGCTCGCTCCGGTCCGTCGCCGACGACGACGAGCTCCGTGCCTCCCAGCGCGGCGACGGCCTCGATCACGTGGTCGACGTTCTTGTACGGGAGCAGGCGCGCGACGCACAGGACGAACGGCCGCCCGACACCCGAAACGGGCTCGGCGTCGCCTGCGGCGACCGGCGCCGGGGGCGGAGCGAGCACTTCCGACTCGATGCCGTACGCCTCCCGGACAGCGGCCTGCACCACCGTCGAGTTGACCAGGTACCGATCTGCGCTGTGCGCTGCCGCCTGATCCCACTCACGCAACCCGGGACCGAGCACGCCGATCGCGGCTCGCACTGCCCGGCCGCGAGCACCGGCATCCTCTCGTCCGGCGTAGCGGTCGGACTGATAGAGCCAGCGGGCGGGCGCGTGGCAGTACACGACTTTTCGTCCGCTGGTGGGGATGCCGTGCGCCCAGCCGCTGGAGCTGGCGAGGAGCACGTCGGCGCCGACGTGATATCCAGAGACCGCCCGCGCAAGGAACGGCAGCGCGAGGCGATGATTCCGCCTCAGCACGCCCCAGCGGTCGATGGGCATGGTCCGGATGTCGGCATCCGCGAACTCGGGGAAGGTCCCCGCGGGGTCGTACAGCGTCGTGTGCAGCGGTGCGCCGGGGAACGCGCGGATCATCGCCAGGGCGACGCGTTCGGCGCCGCCGCGTTGCGTCACGTAGTCATGCGCGAGAGCAATGTTCACGTGGCCCACTTTCCACGACGGTTCGGGACGACGAATCACCCCGCGACCGGCATCCCCGAGGCCGGTACCCGGTCAGGATATCGGCCCGTGAGGCGGCGCGCACCAGTGGGCTAGTCTTCTGCCACGGCTGGTCGTGGGGCCTGGTCGCCGAGGCATTCTGGGGAGAAGCCGAATGGGAACCACTGCGAGGCGTGTCGTCGCACTGCTGATGTGGGTCGCGGTCGCCGCCGTGGCCCTGTACCTGAGCCTTCAGCGCTACCGCGACGCGGTGGGCAGCGACATCGGCACGGACCTGCGCACCTTCGTCGCCGCAGCCGACCACATCCGCCACGGGCGCAGCCCGTACACCGAGTTCGGCTACGTCTATTCGCCCTTCGTCGCGTGGCTGCTCCTGCCGTTTCCGGACTTCGATGCAGCGGTGGGCCCGTGGACCGCGGCCTCCATCGCGTCGCTCTGGGGTGCCGTCGCGGCCGTGACCGCCACCTTCTGGCACGCGCTGTCCTGGTGGCAGCGTCCGCTGCTCGCCGGTGTCGGGCTCGTCACCGCCCTCTACAGCCCGCTGCTGTCGCTGGATCTGTGGTTGGGGCAGACCGATCCGTTCCTGCCTCTCGTGGCGGCGCTCGCGGTGTTCTTCGCGTCGCGCAACCGGCAGGTCGCCAGCGGTGTCTCGCTCGCCATGGGCGCGATCATCAAGAGCTGGCCTGTTGGGCTGGGGCTGTGGATGTTCCGCCGCGGCGTGGCGCACCGAGCCCGCCTCATCGTCGCCACGGTCACCACCGGAGCGACCCTCCTCCTGCTCACACTCGTCGTTCACGGTCCGGGCATCTTCGCGGAGTGGATCGATCGGACCCTCACCCTCAGCGAGCAGGACCTCGTCGCCTATTCGGTGTGGGGGTTCGGCAGACACCTCTTCACGCAGTCGCCCGCACTCGACCCGCTGTTCGCGGCTCCGGCACTGGGCACCGCGGTGTCGTGGCTGCTTGCGGCCGTCGTGGTCACGCTCATCGTCATCGCGCTGCGTCGCCCCGGCGACGACGCGCTGTCGATGTGGAACATCGCGACAGGGGTCGTGCTCCTCATCCCGGTGTGCCACCTGTGGTACTTCCTGCTCGCGCTCCCACTGCTCTGGACATGGGTCGCCCACGCGCTGAAGGGCACGCGGCGGATCGACTCTCTGCTCGCCGTCGCGATGCTCGCCGTGTGGTGGGTCATCGTCTTCCGTCTGCCGCCGCTGGACAACCAGTTCGGCCAGAGCACACCGCAGTACATCGCCGTCGTGCTGTCGTCGGTCGCCGCGCTGGCCGTGTCGGTGACGATGTCGGCCCGACTCGACCGCCGGACGAGGGTGTCCGAGATCCACGACGAGGCCGTGGTCGTCTGAGATCAGCCGCCCGACATGGCGATGGCCACGGCCGCGAGCGCGGCGATGAGAAGCATCCCGCCCGCGGCGAATCCGTAGGTGCGTGGCAGCGGCTTCCAGAACGCAGAGGTACGGAACGGGTCCTCGATGAACCGCTTGGAGAGATATCCGAGCAGGATCGACGCCGCCACCACGGCGAGGGCTCCCACCGATCTGACATTGGTGCCCGTGCTCAGGAGCACGAGCACGTAGATCGGCTGATGCCACAGGTAGATGCCGTATGAGACGTCGCCGACGAACTGGACCGGCCTCATTGAGCCGTAGCGCGTCGGACTGAGCCACGACCGTCTCGTCTCGCCCCAGATGACGAGGACCGTTCCGGCCACAGGGAGCAGCGCCCCCGGAGCCGGATGCAGCATGAGTTCGGGAACGAGCGCGGCGCCGACGATCATCGCGAGGCCGCCCCACGACGCGACGTAGTGCATCGCGGCGATCACGCGCGCGCGAAGGCGGAGCTCCGGCAGCCTCGGCACGAGGGCGAGCAGTCCACCCGCCGCGAACTCCCACACGACCGACGGCGTGCTGCGCTCGGCATGGAAGGGGTGTCGAAGCGTCAGCCAGAGGGAGTACGCGAACGAGAGGAGCAGCGCGCACACCATGACGACGGCGACGATCTGCAGGCGGCCCCGGGTCATCCCACGACGGCGGCCTCCGACTGCGGCGATGCCGAGGCCGGCGAGGATGAGTATGGGCCAGACCAGGTAGAACTGCTCCTCGACCGACAGCGTCCAGAAGTGCTCCACCGGCAGCGGATAGTCCACCCACGGCAGGAACCCGAGGTGACGCGCTATCGACGCCCAGTTCTCGACGTAGAGGGCACTGGCGGCCGCCTCGAGCAGGCTCGGCGTTCGCGCAGACTGCGGCAGAACGACCGTCACGGCGAGGATCGTCACGGCGATCACGACGAACGCGGCCGGCAGCAGCCTGCGGATGCGGCGAGCCCAGAAGTCGAGCAGCCTGATGGATCCTGTGCGCTCCACTTCACGGAGCAGCTGGGTCGTGATCAGGAAGCCCGAGATCACGAAGAAGACGTCGACGCCGATGAATCCGCTCGGAACGCGCGACTCCCACAGGTGGAACAGCAGCACCAGCGTGACCGCGACGGCTCGCAGCGCCTGGATCTCGGGCCGCATTCCGCCGCCCGGTTCGCCCGAGTGCGGCGTCGTACGCGATGCCTGCGACTGCGTCACGGCTGTTCAGAGCTCGCCGGGCTGCAGGGCTTGCTCATCCATCTCTTCCAGCACCTCACGAGCGACCGAGTGCTTGCCTGTCCGCTTCGGCGCGTAGACGACGAGCGAGTGGAAGACGAAGCGCACGAAGAACGCGACCACGAGAGTGATCGCGGTGGCGACAACGGCCGACACGTGCCCGGAGCTGACCATCAGCGCGACGACGGGGATGCGGACGACGGCTTCGGCGTTGTTGAACGCGAACGACTTCGCGAAACGTATCCACACCCCCGAGGCCGCCCCCCGCATGTCCTGGAAGACGAAGTGCTCGATGAGCAGGAAGTTGCCGATGATCGTCACTTCCGCGGCGACGATCGCCGCGACCAGATAGTCGACCCCCAGCTGCGTGAGCGCCCACACGATGAAGACGTTGGCGACAGCGCCGAGTCCCCCGACCAGCGCGAACAGCGACATCTTGCCGAATCGGAGTGCAGTGAGCTGCGCGACGAAGTGCATCCCCTGCCCGAGTGACGCCTTCGACTCGCCCGCGTGCCGGTCGGCGAAATCGAACGGCACCTCGGCGACGCGAAAGGGCTTGCGAGCGAGAATCTCGAGCAGGATCTTGAAACCGCGCGGCTTGAGTGTCTGGAGGTCGACCGTCCGACGGTCGATCAGGAAGAACCCCGTCATAGGGTCGGTCACGTCGCGGAGCTTGACAGGGAACATCGCCTTCGTGAGCGCCGTCGACGCCTTCGACACGAGGACGCGCGTCCTGTCGGCCAGTCCGTGCGCGGTGCCGCCGCCGACGTAGCGGGACGCGACGACGACATCCACGTCGCCGCGCTCGAACCGCTCCAGCACGTCGGGGATCTTCTCCGGCGGATGCTGCAGGTCACCGTCCATGACCAGGCAGAGGTCGGACTGCGCCTGGCGGAGTCCTTCGACGACCGCACCGCCGAGGCCGCCGGTCTTCTCGTCACGGTGGATGAGCCGGACCGATACACCGGCCGTCTCCGCCACTTCCCGGATCACGTCGGGGGTGTCGTCCGTGCTGTCGTCGACGAACACGATCTCGGTCTGCCGACTCTGTACCGCGTCGGTGACACGACGGACCAGCTCCGCGACGTTCGGAGCTTCGTTGTACGTCGGAACGATGATCGAAAGGTCGATGGCGGTCCCTCCGGCTGCGCCTCCCCAATGGCGCGAGAACCATCGTCGCACGCCGGGCACGCCTCACGAAATGCCCGGCGGTTATGAATTGCCCGTGTACAACGCCGTGGACCCTTCGCCCAGGTTCCATCCCGGAGAATGGAGTCATGACCTCCCCCTCGACGATCACCATGTTCGGCGCCGACTGGTGCCGTGACTGCATCCGCACGAAGAAGCAGCTCGACGAGCTCGGCATCTCGTACACCTACGTCGACCTCGTCGTCGACCCCGCTGCCGCCGACGTCGCCCGCGAGATCTCGGGCCGCACGAACATCCCCGTCGTGGTCTACCCCGACGCCTCGCACCACGTCGAGCCGTCGAATGCCGACGTCGAAGCCAAGCTCCGCGAGCTGTCGCTGATCTAATCCTGAGGTGACCGATCGGCGGTCGGCTGGTACCGTCGATCCATGGGGAGCTTGGGGAGCACCCCCGAATTCGTCGATCCGGCGGATCACACGGGGGAAGAATCGTCGACGCGCAGCTTGGGTCAGTCATTGTCGGCAGACGACTTCAAGTCGCTGTTCCGCGGACATCCGGGGGGCGTAGCGGTCATCACGGCCGAAGGTGAGAACGGGCCGGTCGCGCTCACTGCGACCTCTGTCGCATCGGTGAGCGCCGACCCGCCGCTGCTGGTGTTCTCGCTGTCCTCGCTCTCGTCGTCCACACCCGCGATCGCGAACGCGGACAGCATCGTCGTTCACCTGCTCGACGCGAACGACCTCGATCTCGCGCGGCTGGGAGCCGCCCGTGGCGTGGATCGGTTCTCGGACGTGACGATGTGGACACGGCTGGTGACAGGAGAACCTCTGTTTCTCGGGGTGCGCGCGTGGGTTCGGTGCGCCGTCGTGAGCCGGATGGAGGCCGGCGGCTCCACGGTCATCGCCGCGCAGGCTCTGCAGTCCGCGATCGCCCGAGACGTCGAGCCCGGGCAGCCGGGCGACGCTCTCGTCTACTACAACCGCGCCTGGCATCGCCTCGGCGACCACTCGCACATCGCCCCGCAGGACTGACGCGATCGACCTGTTGCCGCCACGGTGCCCGCGCTCATTAGGCTGAAGCCGTGAGCGTCGAACGCAACACCCGCGAGATCGAGGGATCGGTCGTCACCGACTTCCAGGACCGCATGAGCTACGGCGGGTACCTCGATGTCGAGACGCTGCTGTCGGCCCAGCGGCCGCTGAGCGATCCCGAGCACCATGACGAGCTGCTGTTCATCGTGCAGCACCAGACCACGGAGCTGTGGCTGAAGCTGGTCCTGCACGAGCTCGGCGCCGCGTGCCGGCTGCTGCGCGAGGACCAGCTCGCGCCGGCGCTCAAGTGCATCGCCCGCGTCAAGCACATCCAGAAGACGCTGACCGAGCAGTGGTCGGTGCTGGCGACGCTGACGCCCGCCGAGTACGCCCAGTTCCGCGGGGTGCTCGGCAACGCGAGCGGGTTCCAGTCTGCGCAGTACCGGGCGGTCGAGTTCACGCTCGGCAACAAGAACGCCGCCATGCTGCGGGTGTTCGCCGCAGATCCGGCCGCCCACAACCTGGTCGAGGAGGCGCTGCAGGCCCCGAGCCTGTACGACGAGTTCCTGCGGCTGCTCGCGCGCACCGGATACCCGATCCCGGCGTCGGTGCTCGAACGCGACGTCACGACCGCGTGGACGTACACTCCCGAGCTCGTGCCCGTCTTCACCGAGGTGTACCGCGACCCGCAGACGCACTGGGCGGCGTACGAGACGTGCGAGGAGCTCGTCGACCTCGAGGACAACTTCCAGCTGTGGCGCTTCCGCCACCTCAAGACCGTCGAGCGCATCATCGGGCTGAAGGTCGGCACCGGCGGCTCCAGCGGTGTGCCGTTCCTGCAGCGCGCGCTCGATCTCACGTTCTTCCCCGAGCTGTACGCCGTCCGGACGGAGCTGTGATGCCGGGCGATCCCTTCGCGCTGCGCGAACTGCTCGGCCCGGACGCCGCCCTCTGCCGCCGGGCGATCACGGGCGAGCACGGGGTGTCGCTGCCGCCGTTCACCGACCACCACGTGCACCTGCACCTCATCGACGAGCAGGCTCTCGCGCCGGGCGGCATCGCCGCGGTCGTCGACCTCGGCGGCGACCCGGTCGGCCTCGCCCAGCGGCCTGCGGACTCCATTCCCCGAGTGGCATATGCCGGCGCCTTCCTCACCGCCCCCGGCGGCTATCCCGCCGGGCGGCCGTGGGCGCCGCCGCAGATCGTGCGCGAGATCGTCGATGCCTCCACGCACCCCGGCGTTCCCGGCGGCGCCGCGACGGCCGTCGACGAGCAGGCGTCCTTCGGGGCATCCGTCATCAAGGTCGCGCTCAACAGCGTCACCGGTCCCGTCCCCGACGCCGGCACCCTCGAAGCGATCATCGCCACGGCGCACGACCGCGGGCTCCCGGTCGTCGCGCACGCCGAAGGCGACGGGATGCCGCAGCTCGCCGCCGCCGCCGGCGTCGACGCGTTCGCGCACACGCCGTTCAGCGGTTTCGTCGGCCGCGCGTTCCTCGCGCATGCCGTCGCCGCGGGACAGGTGTGGATCTCGACCCTCGCGATCCACGAGGGCGACGCCGAAGCCGCGGAGGCTGCCCGGCTCAACCTGGCGGGGTTCGCCGCCGCGGGCGGACGCGTGCTGTACGGCACCGACCTCGGCAACGGCGACCGGCCGGTGGGCGTCGTCGCCGAAGAGGTCGCCGAGCTCGACCGGGCGGGCGTGCGCGGCGCGGCGCTCATCGCCGCGATGGCCGACCCGTGGCCGGCCGCGGCGCCGCCGTCGGGCGTCTCGACGTTCGTACCCGGCGATGCGCCCACGCGACTCGACGAGGTCGCCGCCTGGCTGCGCGGCGCCACCGTCGTGCCCAGCGAGGAGCTCATCCATGACGAGTGCTGACCCCCTCGCCGTCAAGACGCTCGCGGACGAGGCATCCGCTCTCGATGCGGCCGACCCACTGCGCGATCGACGCGACCTTTTCGTCGGCGCCGAGACATCCCTCGTCTACTTCGACGGCAACTCCCTCGGGCGGCCGCTGCAGGCGACGGCCGGACGTCTCGCGCGGTTCGTGCAGGAGGAGTGGGGCGGCCGCCTCATCCGCGGCTGGGACGAATCGTGGATGCAGCTGCCGTTCGACATCGGCGACGCACTCGGCCGCACCGCCCTCGGTGCGGCGCCGGGCCAGACGGTGATCGGCGACTCGACCACCGTGCTGCTGTACAAGCTCGTGCGCGCCGCGTTCGACGCCGCCGTGGCCGCCGACCCCGCCCGCGTCGAGATCGTGGTCGACCGGGACAACTTCCCCACCGACCGCTATATCGTCGAGGGCATCGCGGCCGAGCGCGGCGGGCGCGTGCGCTGGGTCGAGGCCCCGCTGGACGCGGGGGTGGACGCCGACGCGCTGCGCTCCGCCGTCGGGCCGGCGACCGCGGTCGTCGTGCTGTCGCACGTCGCGTACCGCTCCGGATACCTCGCGGATGCCGCGGCCCTCACCCGCATCGCGCACGACGCCGGCGCGCTCATCGTGTGGGACCTGTGCCACTCCGCCGGTTCGGTGCCCGTGCAGGCCGACGCGTGGGAGTTCGACCTCGCCGTCGGGTGCACCTACAAGTACCTCAACGGGGGTCCCGGGTCGCCGGCCTTCGCGTACCTGGCCACGCGGCTGCAGGATCGCCTCGCGCAGCCGATCCAGGGCTGGATGGGCGCCGACGACGTGTTCGCGATGGGGCCGGCCTACCGACCCGCGCACGGGATGCGCCGGTTTCTCTCGGGCACGCCGCCGATCGTCGGCATGCTGGCGATGCAGGACACGCTCGCGCTGCTGGACGAGGTCGGGATCGAGGCGGTGCGCGACAAGTCCGTGGCGCTCACGTCGTTCGCGGTCCGCGTGGCCGACGCGCAGCTCGCCCCGCTCGGCGTCACCGTGGCGTCGCCGCGCGACCCGTCGGCGCGCGGCGGGCACGTGACCCTGTCGCATCCCGCGATGCGCGCCGTGACCGCACGGCTGTGGACGCAGGACGTCATCCCCGACTACCGCGACCCGGGCGGCCTGCGCATCGGCCTGTCGCCGCTGTCGACGTCGTTCGCCGAGACCCTCGCCGGGCTGGAATCGGTCGCGGTGGCGGTGTCAGCTGCGCAAGCGGAAGCCTGATCCGCGGCTCCGGCGATTGCCAGGGAACCGTCGTCGCTTGATCAACGATGGCCGGGCGCGGCCGTAAGCCACGCCTCGCGGATCACGGCGACGGTGTCGTCGATGCCGAACCGCGCGCCGGCAACGGCGCGGGCCGCGCGTGCGCGCTGCGCAGCGGCATCCGGATCCTGCAGGACGAGCGTGATGCCCGTCGCGAGAGCAGATGCGTCGCCTGGCCGCACAAGCACGCCGAGTTCTGTCGTGCGAACCGGGGCCGGTGCGTCCTCCCGCCCTCCGTCGGGCACGAGCATCTCGCGAACGCCGCCCGCGTCGGAGGCGACGACGGGGATGCCGGCGGCCATCGCCTCAGCGACCACCTGGCCGAACGGCTCGGGTACGGGCGACGCGTGGACCAGCACCGTCGATGCGCGCAGCTCGGCACCGGGGTCGGACACCCAGCCCGTGAATATGACGCTGCTGTCCAGGCCGAGCCGTTCGGCGAGCGCGGGCAGGGCGTCCGCGTACTCCTGCTCGGCGAACAGTGCAGCCCCGACGATCCGGAAGCGCACGTCCGGCCGGGTCTGGGCGAGCGCCGCAGCCGCCTCGAGGAACTCCCGCTGACCTTTCGTCGGACTGATCCGGCCGATCACCGTCACGACGGGATGGTGCACGTCGGGCTCGGCGACCTCGAACGCCTCGGGAGGCAGACCCGGGTAGGCGATCACTGCCTTGCGCCGGGCGCGCGAAGGCAGCGTGTCCCGCGTGGCCTCGGAGTTGACGACGATGCGTCGCGGCCCCGCGAGCGCGAGGACACGCATGAGCCGGACGAGTGGACCGGGCAGGTAGTCACGGGCCAGTCGGTCGTGCAGGTGCCACACCCACCGCCGACCCGCGAGCGGCGCCGCGAGCGACACGAGCACCGCCGACTTCAGCGAGTTCGCGACGACGAGGTCGCACTGCGAACCACGGATCCCGCGCACGAGGCGCGGGACGAACCCGAGGGTCGCCGCAGCGGTGCGAAGCGCAGTGACCGGGCTCAGGACGCGGTCGCGCGACGTCCGGTTCGTGTGCGAGTCCAAACTCAGGATCGCCGTCGTGATGCCCGCGGAGGTCAGGCGTTCGCGGAACGGGCCGTCCTCGAACAGGAGCGCCCGCACGGTGAGGTCGGCCTCGCCGATCCGTTGGGCGACGCGGAGCAATGCGGATTCCGCGCCGCCCTCTTGTGCAGTGTGATCCACGACAAGCACTCGCACGGCCGACGCCACCCCTCCCGCGCGCTCGCGCGCGCCTCGCTCCGACCATACGGCCTGTGCGCCCCGCGGCGCCTCGAGGGCTGACCTACACTGGCGCGATGAGCAATGAGGCTCCGGCGGCACCCGAAGCCGCGGCATCCACTTCTTCGCGCCTGGGCGCCGGGACGATCGCGCGCTACGCGACCGGGTCCCTCGGCACGGGCGGCTTCGCGACCCTGCCGGGGCTCGTCCTGACCTACTACCTCACCGACTCGCTCGGCGTCGCGGCGCTGGCGGCCGGCGCCGTCATCACGATCGCCAAGGTGTGGGACGTCATCATCGATCCCGTCATCGGGGCGCTCACCGACCACGACCTCGCGCGGCACGGCAGCCGGCGCCGGCTGATGCTGATCGGCGCGTGCGCGCTGCCCGTGCTGTTCGCCCTGACGTTCGCCGTGCCGCCGGCGCTCGGACCGATCGCCGCCGGCATCTGGGTGCTGGTGGCCTTCACTCTCACCGCCACGGCCTTCAGCCTCTTCCAGGTGCCGTACATCGCGCTGCCCGCGGAGCTGACTCCGCGGTACGACGAGCGCACCCGGCTGCTGACCTGGCGCGTCGTGGTGCTGACGCTCGCGATCCTCCTCTTCGGGGCGGGCGGTCCGGCGCTGCGTCGCGTGTCGGACGATCCCGTCGTCGGCTATCTCGTGATGGGGATCGTGTGCGGCGTCGTCATCGGACTCGGGATGCTGGTGTCGACGACCGTTGCGCGACGTGCGGCCGCGGCGCCGGCCGCCGCGCCCGCGACGGCGCCCGTGGGCGACAAGGCCGGGATCCGCGAGCACTATGCCGCCGGCATCCACGCCCTCCGGCGCAGCCGGCCCTTCCGGATGCTGCTCGCCACGTTCGTGCTGCAGGCGCTCGCGACCGGACTCATGCTCGCCGGCGCGCAGTACGTGGCGACCTGGGTGCTGCACTCGGAGGCCGCGGTCGAGCTGCTGTTCGTCGCGCTCATCGCACCGGCGCTGCTGGCTGCGCCGGGCTGGGGCGTCGTCGCCCGGCGCATCGGCAAGGAGCGCACGTTCGCGATCGCGAGCGTCGTGTTCGGCGTCGCGGCGCTGTCGATCCTGGGGGTGCTGTGGGCGCCGGGCGACTGGATCTACGTCCCCGTCGGCATCGCGGGCATCGCGTACGCGGGCATGCAGTCACTCCCGATGGCGATGCTCCCCGACGTCATCTCGCACGACGAGCGCTCGCACGGGCCAGGGCGGGCCGGCGAGTTCAGCGGCGTCTGGACGGCGGGTGAGACGGTCGGCTTCGCGCTGGGCGCGACGACGCTGTCGCTGATCCTGGCGCTGACGGGGTACGTCTCGCGCGCCGCCGGGCAGGTCGTGGAGCAACCGGATGCCGCCGTCTCGGGCATCGTCGTCAGCTTCAGCCTGGTGCCCGCCGTGCTGATCGCGGTCAGCCTCGTGACGCTCGCCCGGTACCCGCTGCGGCGCGACGACATCGACCTGGGGTGACACGGCGGGTGGCGGCATCCACTGATACCGAGTCGCACCACCTCTGAAACTGCGTACCGCGCACGCGACCCGTGACGTAGGATGCCCGGTGACGGACTCACCCGACCCGGGTTCCGGGCACGAGTTCGAAGGAGAGCACCATGGCCCCCACCTCGTCGACCCCTGCGAAGCCGCGGGCACAGAAGGCCGCGCCGAAGGATGCCGGCACCACGCTGGCGGACGACGAGCGCACCGCCCTCGACGCCGACATCGACCGCCTCGAAGAGGGCTCGCGCGTGTGGGCCGCGCTCACGCTCGACCAGCGTGCGCGACTGCTCGGCCGGGTGCGCGACGCCGTCGGTGCGGTCGCCCAGGAGTGGGCGGACGCCGCCACGATGTCGAAGGGCCTGGAGCCCGGCCACGCGCTGTCGGGCGAGGAGTGGCTCGGCGGCCCGTACGCGATCATCGGGCTCCTCGACGCGCTGCGCGAGACGCTCGAGGCGCTGGCGAAGGGCAGGAGCCCGCTCGACGGCGTGAAGCTCGACACCGCACCGGGCGGGCGCCTGCGGGCGCACACGTTCCCGCTGAACGGCACCGAGCGGTTCCTGCTGTCGGGTTTCACCGGCGAGGTGTGGTTCGAGCCCGGCGTGACCGCCGTCGACGCGCGCCGCGAGGCCGGCCTCGCACAGCTGACGCCGACCGAGCCCGGTGGCGTCGGCCTCGTGCTGGGCGCCGGCAACGTCACCTCGATCCCCGTCGCCGACGTGCTGTACGAGCTGTTCGCCCACAACCGCGTGGCGCTCCTCAAGGTCAATCCGACGCAGGACGCGCTCGTGCCCGTGTTCGAGCGGGCGCTCGCGCCGCTCATCGAGCCCGGCTTCGTGCGCATCGTCCGCGGCGGAGCCGCGACGGGCGCGTTCCTCACGTCGCATCCCCGGCTCGTGCACGTCCACATCACCGGATCGGCTGCGACGTTCGACGCGATCGTGTGGGGCGCATCGACAGGCTCCGCGACCGAGGGGGCGACGCGCGAGACTCCGAAGCTGAAGGTGCCGATCACGGCGGAGCTGGGCGGCGTCTCGCCGATCATCGTCGTGCCCGGGCAATGGTCGGCTGCCGACCTGAAGTACCAGGCCGAGCACGTGGCCACCATGCGCCTCGTGAACGCCGGGCACAACTGCATCGCCGGCCAGGTGGTCATCGTCAGCTCGGACTGGCCGCAGCGCGCCGAGTTCCTGCACCGCCTGCACGAGGCGTACGCCGCGGCTCCCGAACGCCCGGTGTGGTACCCGCGCAGCGACGAGCGGCTCGGGGACGCAGCATCCAGCTATCCCGACGCCGCGTGGAGCGCCGACCACACGCGCGCGATCGTCGAGGTCAAGGGCGGCGACGACCCGGCGCCGGTCGAGACCATCGAGTACTTCGCGCCGATCCTCGGGGTCGTCGAGGTCGCGGGGACCGGGCAGGAGTTCCTCGACGCGGCCGTCGCCCACGCGAACGCGAAGCTCACCGGCACGCTCGGCGCCAACGTCCTCATCGATCCCGTGACGGAGGCTGCGCTCGGCGACGGCTTCGAGCGGGCGATCGCCGACCTGCGGTACGGCGACATCGCCATCAACACGTGGACGGCGTTCAACTTCCTGACCGCACGCCTCACGTGGGGCGGGCTCCCCGGCGCGACGCTCGCCGACGTGTCGAGCGGCATCGGCGTCGTGCACAACGCGCTGCTGCTCGACCGGGTCGAGCGATCGGTCGCGCGCGGTCCGTTCCGGCCGTTCCCGCGCTCGGTGGGCAAGGGCGTGTTCACGATCCTGCCGACGCCGCCGTGGTTCGTGAGCTCGCGCACGGGCGCCGAGGTGAGCGCAGGACTCACCCGCTACCTCGTGGACGGCAAGCTGCCCGGCCTCGTCGCGACGCTCACCAAGGCCATGCAGGCATGAGCCGACGCGGCGCCTCCGGACGGCGCGAGGCGTTCGGCGTCGACGGGCTCGAGGCCGACTACGTCGTCGTCGGCGCGGGCTCGGCGGGGGCCGCCCTCGCCGCCCGCCTCAGCGAGGACCCCACCGTGTCGGTGCTGCTGCTGGAGGCCGGTGCGCCCGACAAGGCACTGGAGCTGCACGTCCCCGCCGCCTTCTCGAAGCTGTTCCGCGGCGCCTACGACTGGAACTACGACACCGTCCCCCAGCCCGAGCTCGAGGGCCGCACCGTGTACTGGCCGCGCGGCAAGACCCTGGGCGGATCGTCGTCGCTCAACGCGATGATGTGGATCCGCGGTTTCGCCGCCGATTACGACGAGTGGGCGGATGCCGCCGGCCAAGGCTGGTCGTGGGACGCCCTGGTCCCCTACTTCCGCCGCGTCGAGCGCACCGCCGACCCCGTTGATCCGACACAGGGCGTCGACGGCGCCCAGGCCGTCGAGCACCAGCGCGACCCCCGGTCGCAGACGGCGGCGTTCCTGGCCGCCGCGCGCGAGGCGGGGCATCCCGTCACTCCCCCGAATCTGCCGGCCGGCCAGGGCTTCTCACAGACCATGGTGAGTGAGCACCGCGGCGGTCGCGCGTCGACCGCCGACTCGTACCTGCGACCGGCGAAGCGGCGCGCGGGGCTGCGAGTGGTGACCGGCGCGCACGTGCGGCGCGTGACGTTCGCCCCTTCGGCAGGGACCGGGACGGGGAGTCCGGGCGCCGCGGTCGGCGCCGCGGTCGATGCGCCCGCGGTCGCGGGCGCTGAGCCTGTCGAACCGCGTGCCACCGGCGTGTACGTCGACATCGACGGCATCACGCGGCACATCCGGGCACGGCGCGAGGTCATCCTGTCGGGCGGCGCGATCAACACGCCGCAGCTGCTGATGCTGAGCGGCATCGGGCCGGCCGCACATCTCGCCGAGCACGGGATCGACGTCGTGGTCGACGCCCCGGACGTCGGTGCCAACCTGCAGGACCACCTGGTCGCCGGCCTGGCGCCCGCCGCCGACGCGGGCACGCTGTACGACGCCGAGAAGGCGATCGAGCTCGTGCGGTACCTGACCGGCCGGCGGGGCATGCTGAGCTCGAACGTCGGCGAGGCGTACGGGTTCGTGCGCACGCCGGTGGCGGATCGCGCCGGCATGCCGCAGGGCCTCCCCGACATCGAGATCATCTTCGCGCCCGTCCCGTACGTGGGCGAGGGGCTCGTGCCCACGCCCCGCCACGGGCTCACGGTCGGAGCGATCCTGCTGCGCCCCCGCAGTCGCGGGACCATCCGGCTCGCGTCGGCGGATCCGCTGGCTGCGCCGCTGATCGACCCCGCCTACCTCTCTGACGCCGAGGGTCTCGACGCGGCGACGATGCTCGCCGGCCTCGCCGAATGCGAGCGCCTCCTCGACACCGACGCGATGCGCACGGTCACCACCGGCGGCTGGGTGCAGCCGGAGGGCGGCGAGCGCATGACCCCCGAGGAGCGGGCCGAGCTGTCGATGCGCCGCTACTCGCACACCCTCTACCACCCGGTGGGCACGGCGCGCATGGGGACGGATGCCGCCTCCGTCGTCGACCCCGAGCTGCGGGTGCGCGGCGTCTCCGGCCTGCGCGTGGCCGACGCGTCGGTGATGCCCACGGTGATCCGGGGCCACACCAACGCCCCCGCGATCGTCATCGGCGAGGTCGCCGCCGACCTGCTGCGCGGCCGTCGCTGATCCTTCGGGGTACGGCCCCGGCCCCGGCCGTTGAGCGAGCGAGGAACGAGCGAGACGAAACGCGCCGAGCACAAGGTCGGCCTCGGCCCCGGACCCGCCCCCGGAGCCTTTCGTCTCGCTGGTTCAACAGGTCAACCGCGCTTCCGCAGGAGAACCTCGCGCGAATCCTCCTGCAGACGCGCGGTTGACCTGTTGCACGAAGTCCGCACCGCAGTGATCGCGCCGCGGTCACGCGATACCAAGAAGGAGTGGATGCCGGGGCGCCGGCATCCACTCCCCCTCTTGAGCGCGCGTCACGCCACCGGGACCGCCACGTCGGGCAGCGGCAGGGACGTGCCGCCCGAGAACATGCGGCGCACGAGGGGCAGCATGGCCTTCGAGAACATCACCCGGGTCATCGCGCGTGACATGGCGGCCTCGAACTTCGTGGCCGGCACCATGCGCTTGATGCCGCCGCCCGGGATCTCTTTGCCCTTCTCGGCGAACGGCGCGATATCGGCCGAGTAGCGACGCAGCGCACCGGGGGCGTCGTCGGGCGTCGCGGCGATCCGCGCCGCCAGCAGGTACGCCCCGATGAGCGCGGTGGCCGTTCCCTGTCCGGTCATGGGCGAGCCGCACGACGCGGCGTCGCCCAGCAGCACGACGCGACCGTTCGCGACATCCGGAACGTCGATGCGGACGAGCTCGTCGAAGTACAGATCGGATGCCGCACCCAGCGCCTCGAGGACGACCGGGGCGTGCCATCCCGCACCGGCGATCCGCTCGCGGATCAGCGCCTCCTGCGCGGTCCGGTCGCCGCGCAGCGACGGGTCGCGGTCCATGCGGAAGGTGAGGATGGCCTTGGACGTCGCGGGGTCGAGGTCGGGACGGATGCCGAAGGTGGCACCGGGCACGAACCGCATCGCGAACCAGTTCTCTTCGAGGTCGACCGGCGTCGGCATCGTGAAGAACGCCGCGTACCCGCCCAGGTAGGTGGCGAACTGCTCCTCGGGCCCGAACGCGAGACGCCGAGTGAGCGAGTGCACGCCGTCCGCGCCGACCACGATGTCGAAGCGGCCGGAAGCTGCGTGCTCGAACTCGGCGTCGACGCCGGTCGCATCCTGCGTCAGGGCCGTCAGGCGGTCGCCGAAGCGCAGATCGAGCAGGCCGGGAGCGGCGTCGGCGGCGGTGCGGAGTGCGTCGAGCAGCACCTGTGCGAGGTCGCCGCGGGCGATCTCGATCTCGGCCACCGCGCCCTCGCCGTCGAAGTCGGCCATCGACATGCGGCCGAACACCCTGCCCTCGCCATCGAC
Source organism: Microbacterium kyungheense (assembly GCF_006783905.1). Classification (GTDB taxonomy): domain Bacteria; phylum Actinomycetota; class Actinomycetes; order Actinomycetales; family Microbacteriaceae; genus Microbacterium; species Microbacterium kyungheense. Next base: position 79,321 of record NZ_VFPE01000004.1, read on the forward strand.
GTACGACATGCCCTCCTCGTGGACGCGGTAGCGGTCGATGTCGGCCATGATCCCGAGGCGCTCGGCGACCTCGCGGCTCGCGCCGCGCAGGTCGACCGCCTGCCCGCCGGGCCGCGGGGCCGCGGCCCGCTCCACGATCGTGGTGTGGACGCCCGAGCGGACGAGCTGCAGGGCGAGGGCGAGGCCGGCGATGCCGGCGCCGGAGACGAGGACCCGGGGCGTGCGGTCGAAGTCGTTCATGAGGCATCCAATCTCTAAGACGTTTGTATGAGACATATGTCTAACAGAGCGTTTAGACGTTTGTCTAGTACGGATGTCTCAGACGACTGGGTACGATGGGCTGATGGGCAATCGCGAAGACCTTCTGGCCGGTGCACGACAGGTGATCCTCGAGCGCGGCGTCGCCAGGGCGACCGCTCGTGACATCGCCGCCGCCGCGGGCGTCAGCCTCGCGGCGATCGGGTATCACTTCGGCTCGAAGGACGAGCTGATCAGCGCCGCGCTCACGGAATCCCTCGGCAGCGGCATCGGCGACGCCATGGAGGCCGTCGTCGACGAGACCGCCGCACTCCCCCTGCTCGACGGGTTCTCCGCGCTGTTCGACCGCATGCCCGAGATCTTCGCGGCGAACCGCGAGGCCCTGGTCGCGAGCTTCGAGAACTCCGTGATGGTCTGGCGCGACGCGGCTGCGAGCCGCACGCTCGCGGGCGCCATGCAAGAGGCGCACCTCGGCATCGTCGAGGTGCTGGGCTCCGCTCGTCCCGAGCTCGATGCCGCCGACCTCGACGCGATCGCCAAGCTCGAGTTCGTGCTCGTCCAGAGCCTCGGCCTGCTGTGGATCATCAGCCCCGACTCGCTGCCGACCGGCGACGAGCTCGCCCGCGCGGTGGCGGCGATCGCCGGTGACCGCGGGCGCACCGAGGACTGACGCACAGCGCTTCCGGCCCCGCCGCGACCCCCGGTCGTTGAGCGGAGCGCGCTCCAGCGCGCGCACATGAAACGCCCCTGACGCACAGCGGTTCGCGCCCGCCACGACCCGTAGCGGCTTCGAACCCCCGGGACGTTTCTGGCCATTCGCCAAGAACGGCACGCCACCCGCGCCGATCCTGGCGACTCGCCACGATCGACCCCAGGGGCAGACGCAGGAACGCCCCTGCCGCACGGGGCGACAGGGGCGTTTCGCGAAGTGGATGCCGGGTCAGCGGCCGCCGCGGCGGTTGCCGCCGTTCTGACGGACGACCGAGCCGACCATCAGCTTGCCGGTGCCGCCGGACGACGCGCGACGGCCGGGCGTGCGCGGGTTGCCCGCCTGCTGCTGGCCCGTGCGCGCGTGTCCGGCGCTCTGGTCGTGACGCTGGTGCGACGACTTCTCGTGAGTGGATGCCGCATCCCGGCGCTGACCGGCAGCCTGCGCCTGCCCGCCCTGGCCGGAACCGCCCCGGCGACGGCGGCCGCCGCCCGAGCCGGAGCCGCGGCCCTGGCCGCCGGCATCCGTCCGCTCCTCGCGCGCAGCGCGCTTGCGCTGGGCGTTGGCGCCCTGGCTCTGGCCACCGCCGCGGACGGGAGCCGCGACGGGCGCGGGCTTCACGTACGGGGCGACCTGCCCGACGAGCGCGGTCACCTCGGCCGACTCGGCCGTCACGGCGACCGGCTCGACCGAGATCGCCGCCTTGCGCAGCAGCTGCGACACGTCGCGCTTCTGCTCGGGGAGCACGAGCGTGACCACTGCACCCTCCGCCCCCGCGCGGGCCGTGCGGCCCGAGCGGTGCAGGTACGCCTTGTGCTCCATGGGCGGGTCGACGTGGATGACCAGCTCGACGTCGTCGACGTGCACGCCGCGGGCGGCGACGTCGGTCGCGACGAGCACCTTCACCTCGCCGGACGAGAACGCCGCGAGGTTGCGGTCGCGCGCCGCCTGCGACAGATTGCCGTGCAGGTCGACGGCCGGGATGCCCTGGCTCGTGAGCTGCTTGGCGAGCTTCTTCGCCTGGTGCTTGGTGCGCATGAACAGGATGCGACGGCCCATGCCCGAGGCGAGCGCCTTGACGACGTCCTTCTTGGCGTCGGCGTCGGCGAGCGTGAACACGTGGTGCGTCATCGCGGCGACGGGCGAGTGCGCCTCGTCGACCGAGTGCAGCACCTCGTTCTGCAGGAAGCGGTTCACGAGCTTGTCGACCCCGTTGTCGAGGGTCGCGCTGAACAGCAGGCGCTGGCCGCCGGACGGCGTCGCGCCCAGGATGCGGGTGACACCGGGGAGGAAGCCGAGGTCGGCCATGTGGTCGGCCTCGTCGATGACGGTGATCTCGACGGCGTCGAGGTGCACGAAGCCCTGCTTCATGAGGTCCTCGAGGCGGCCGGGGCACGCCACGACGATGTCGACGCCGGCGTTCAGCGCGTTCACCTGACGGTTCTGGTTCACGCCGCCGAAGATCGTGGTCGTGGTGAGGTTGTACGCCTTCGCGAGCGGCGCGAGCACGGCGTCGATCTGGGTCGCGAGTTCGCGGGTCGGCGCGAGCACGAGGCCGAGCGGGCGGCCCTTGCGGCGCGGTCCGCCGGCGAGGGTGGTGCCCAGGCGCGCGACCATCGGGATCGAGAAGGCGAGCGTCTTGCCCGAGCCGGTCTTGCCGCGGCCCAGCACGTCGCGGCCGGCGAGCGTGTCGGGGAGCGTGTCGACCTGGATCGGGAACGCGGTGGTCTTGCCGGCCGCGGCGAGCGCGGTGACAAGAGGCTGGGGCACGCCGAGCGCGCCGAAAGTCATGTCGGTCATGAATGTCTGTCTCTGGGCACGACGGTGCCCTGTCGGTGGCCGGGGCGGATCTCGCCCGCGGGTCGCCGTACGAAAGATGTCAGCCGGGTGCTTCGGATCGGGAATCCGGATGCCGGCGAGGGAAGCGTTCTACGACGCGAGAAGCGCACGAAGGCGCTGCAAGGTTCTCCACCCTACCAGTGGGTGGCTGGGCGTTCCCCGCATCCCCGACCATGCCCACCCGCCCCGCGACCATGCCCTCCCGCTCCCGACCATGCCCCATCCGTCGCGAGCATGCCCCTTTCGGCGCGAGCATGCCCCTGCGAGGAAGGGGCGGGTTCGCCAACGAAGGGGCACGGTCGCGCCGGAAAGGGCACGGTCGCGCGGGAAAGGGCACGGTCGCGCGGGAAAGGGCACGGTCGGGCCGGAAAGGGCACGGTCGCGCGGGAAAGGGCACGGTCGCGCGAGAAGGGCATGCTCGCCGAGGAAGAGGCATGGTCGCGCGGGAAGGGGCGAGGTCGCGCGAGGAAGGGCGTGGTCGCGCGAGGCAGGGGGAGGGCGGGGGCGTCAGACGGGCTCGGCGCCGTCGGGCTCGGGCATGCGATCCCGCTCCTCGGCCTCCGAAGAAGCCACCGGAGCGCCTTCCGCGCCGGCGAAGCGGTCGGTCGCGGCGCGGAGCGCGCGGGCGATGCCGGGCTCGGAGGCCGCGTGGGCGGCATCCGGGATCATCACGAACTCGGCCTCGGGCCAGGCGCGATGCAGGTCCCACGCCGTCATGGCGGGGGTGCAGACGTCATACCGGCCCTGCACGATGACCGCGGGGATGTGGCGGATGCGGTCGACGCCGGCGATGAGCTGCTCGGGCTCGAACCAGCCGCCGTGCAGGAAGTAGTGGTTCTCGATGCGCGCGAACGCGACGGCGGCGCGTTCGTCGGTCATCGCGGCGACCAGCTGACGGTCGGGCAGCAGGGTGAGGTTCGCCGCCTCCCAGCGGGTCCACGCGACGGCGGCGGGCACGTGCACGGCGGGGTCCGGATCTGCGAGCCGGCGGTGGTAGGCCTGCATCATGCGCGAGCGCTCGAGGATCGGGATGGGGGCGATGAAGTCTTCCCACAGATCGGGGACGATGGATGCCGCGCCGCCCTCGTAGAACCACTCCAGCTCATGGCGACGCAGCGTGAAGATGCCGCGCAGCACGATCTCGCTGACGTACTCGGGGTGCGCCTGGGCGTAGGCGAGCGCGAGGGCGCTCCCCCACGAGCCGCCGAAGACCTGCCAGCGCGCGATCCCGAGGTTGCGCCGCAGCAGTTCGAGGTCGGCCACGAGGTGCCAGGTGGTGTTGTGGCGGAGGTCGGCGCGGGGTTCGCTGGCGTGCGGCGTGGAGCGCCCGCAGCCACGCTGGTCGAGCAGGATGACGCGGTACACCGCGGGGTCGAAGAAGCGGCGGTGCCAGGCCGAGACTCCGGCACCGGGACCGCCGTGGAGGAAGACGACGGGCTTGCCGTCGGGGTTGCCGACCTGCTCGTAGTAGAGGCGGTTGCCCTCGCCTGCGAAGAGCGTGCCCGTGTCGTACGGCTCGATCGGCGGATACAGGATGTCGTCGAGATGCTCGTTCATAGGCTTCCCCCCGGAACGCCGAACGTGTCGCAGGCGGAGACGCCGCCCTGATAGCCCAGCTGGAACCAGCGCTGCCGCTGCTCGCTGGAGCCGTGAGTCCATGTCTCGGGGTTCGTGAAGCCCCCGGATCGCTCCTGGATGTTGTCGTCGCCCACGGCGCCCGCCGCGTTGAGCGCGTCGGCGATCTGCGCCTGGGTCGGCGGCTCCAGGTACGGCACCCCGTTGTCGTCGATCTGCTCGGTCATCGCCCCGACCCACGCGCCGGCGAAGCAGTCGGCCTGCAGCTCGGTGCGCACACCGTTGCTGGTGGCACCGGTGCCGTTGTTCGGGTGCTGGTCCATGATGCCCGTGATGTTCTGCACGTGGTGCCCGTACTCGTGGGCTAGGACGTACAGCTGGGCGAGGTCGCCGGCCGATGCGCCGAACTGCTGACGCATGAGGGCGAAGAACGTCGGGTCGACGTAGACGGCCTGATCCGGCGGGCAGTAGAACGGCCCGGTCTGATTGGATGCCGTGCCGCACGACGACGACGCGGACCCGTTGACGATCACGAGCGTGGGCTGGCGATAGCCCTCTACCTGTGTCGCCCAGTACTCGTCGAGCACGACGCTGCCGGCCGCGAGCCGGCACTCGTCGTTCGCGTTGGCGTCGGCCCCGGTCTCGCACTGGGCGATCTCGGTGTCGCCGCCGCCGGACGCCTCGGTGCCCGGCCCGAGGGGCAGCACGCTGGAGAAATCCTGCCCCGTGAACAGCTGAAGGAGCAGGACCGCGATGGCGCCGAGGCCCACGACCCCGCCGCCTGCGACAGCCACGCCCGCTCCGCGACGCCTCGCCGTGTTCCCCCCGACGTTGGCGTTCTCGTTGAACGTCATGTCTGTCACGGTACCGCGACAGCCTGATCGGGGCACGGAATGGCCGGGGATATGGCGGGATCCGGCTCGGGATGCTACGGGCATAGGCTCGGGGCATGGCGAGCGCACCCACGACCGTGACCATCACCGGCGGCGGCGGGCAGATCGGATATGCCCTGATGTTCCGCATCGCAGCAGGAGACATGCTCGGGCCGGACCGCCCGGTGCGGCTGCGGCTGCTCGAGATCCCGCAGGGCATGAAGGCGGCCGAGGGGGCGGCCCTCGAGCTGCAGGACTGCGCCTTCCCGCAGCTGGTGGACGTGGACGTCACCGACGATCCGCTCACCGCCTTCAGCGGCGCCCGCATCGCGATGCTCGTCGGCGCCCGTCCGCGCTCGGCAGGCATGGAGCGCGCCGACCTGCTCGCCGCGAACGCGGGCATCTTCGGCCCGCAGGGCCGGGCGATCGGCGCCGTGGCCGACGACGACGTGCGCGTGGTGGTGGTGGGCAACCCCGCCAACACGAACGCTCTCATCGCCGCGGCATCCGCGGCTCCTCACGTTCCCGCCGAGCGCTTCACCGCGCTCACGCGCCTGGACCACAACCGCGCCGTCGGCCGGCTCGCCGAGGCGCTGCAGGTGCCGGCGGGCGACATCGAGGACGTCACGATCTGGGGCAACCACTCCGCGAGCCAGTTCCCCGACGTCGCCCACGCATACGTGCGAGAGGGCGTGATGGAGCGGATGCCGGTGCTCGAGGCGCTCGCCGAGCGTCTGGGCGGTACCGAGCAGGCGCGGGCGTGGCTCGACGACACCTTCATCCCCCGGGTCGCCAGGCGCGGCGCCGAGATCATCGAGGTGCGCGGCTCGTCGTCGGTCGCCTCGGCCGCCAACGCCGCGATCGACCACGTGCGCGACGAGCAGCTGGGCACGCCCGGCCGCACGTGGACGTCGGCCGCCGTCGTCTCGCGCGGCGAGTATGGCGTGCCGGAAGGACTCGTGAGCTCGTTCCCCGTCCGCTCCCGCGGCGTGCGGTCGGAGGGCGAGGGGTACGAGATCGTCGAGGGCCTCGACCTCGACGATCGCGCACGGCGCCTGCTGGCGGCATCCGTCGACGAACTCGTCGCCGAACGCGACGCCGTGCGGGCGCTCGGCGTGCTGGGCTGACGCGCAGCGCGAGGCGGCCCGCGCAATAGGCTCTCAGCCATGGAAGCGCTGGTCGTCGTGATCCTGGCCGTCATCGCGATCGCGGTCGCGACGGCGATCGCGCCGAAGGTGCGGATCGCGGGTCCGCTGATCCTCGTGGTCATCGGGGTCGTCGTGGGGCTGCTGCCGTTCGTCGACATGCCCGAGATCGACCCCGAGTGGATCCTCGTCGGCGTGCTGCCGCCGCTGCTGTACTCGGCGGCGGTGTCGATCCCCGCGATCGAGTTCCGCCGTGACTTCGGTCCGATCGCCGGCCTCGCGTTCGTGCTCGTGCTCATCAGCTCGATCGCGCTCGGGTTGCTGTTCCACGCCATGATCCCGGGCGTCGACATCTTCCTCGGGGTCGCCCTCGGCGCGATCCTCAGCCCGACCGACGCGGTCGCCACCTCGATCGTCAAGCGCCTCGGCATCTCGGGGCGCGTGGTCACGATGCTCGAGGGCGAGAGCCTGCTCAACGATGCCACGGCGCTCGTGCTGATGCGCACGATGGTCGCCTCGGCGGCGTTCGCGATCTCGGCCACCGGCGGCGTCGAGGCGACGGACGCCGCGTTCGGCTTCCTCCCCGCGTTCGCGTGGGGCGTGTTCATCGCCGTCGTCGTCGGCGGCATCGTGGGCTGGCTCAACCTGCGACTGCGGGCGCTGATCCCCCACTCGGCCGCGAACACCGCGATCGCGTTCGTGGTGCCGTTCGTCGCGTACCTGCCGACCGAGCAGCTCGGCGGCTCGGGCCTGGTCGCCGCCGTCGTCGCGGGCATCGTCACGGGCCAGGGCGCAGCCCGCTGGTACACGCCCGAGCAGCGCCGGTCGGACGAGCTCAACTGGCGCACCGTCGAGCTCGTGCTCGAAGGCGCCGTCTTCCTCATCATGGGCCTCGAGCTCGAAGACATCGTGGGCGCCAACTTCGCGCAGCACAACGGCCTGGGCACCGGGCTCGGCATCGCCGCCCTCGCCTTCGTCGTGATCGTCGCGGTGCGCGCCGCCTACGTGTCGGTGCTGGTGTGGGGCCAGAGCAGGCGGGCGCGGCGCAAGCAGAGGTCGAAGGCCCGGCTGGAGTCCTTCAACGACCGGTTGGACCAGATCGCCGACGGGTCCGCACCGTTCCCCGTGCGCGGCAACGCGCCGCCGCCGCGCGTCGAGGATCCGAGGGCCCAGCGTCGCCTCACGTCGATGCGCCACCGCGTCACCCGCATGCTGCAGGATCTCGACTACTACCAGGGCGAGCCGCTCGGCTGGAAGCACGGCACCGTCATCGTGTGGGCGGGCATGCGCGGCGTCGTCACCCTGGCGGCCGCGCAGACGCTGCCGCGCGAGACGCCCGCGCGCGAGCTGCTCGTGCTGATCGCGTTCGCCGTGGCGATCGGCAGCCTCACGATCCAGGGGTTCACTCTCCCGTGGCTCGTGAAGCTGCTGAAGTTCCCGGTGTCGGCGGGCGATGGGAACCTCCAGCTCGAGCTGGATCGCCTGGACGACGAGCTGCGCCTGGCTGCGGCGTCCGCTCTGCGCGATCCGAAGCTGACGCGACGCGACGGCACCCCGTTCTCGCCAGAGCTGATGGCGCGCAACGCGCGCATCATGGAGCCCCGCGACGACAAGCTCGGCGCACTCACCGGCGAGATGCTCGAACTGCGGCTGGCGTCGATCGAGGCGATGCGCGCCGAGCTCGGCACGCTCAGCCACGGCGGCGCGTACAGCACCGCGGCCCTGCGTCGCGCACTGGCCGAACTCGACGCCGACCAGCTCAGCGTCGAGCTGCGCCTGCGCGACGACTGAGCACGCACGGTGAGACAATGGGGGCCGAGCAAGGGGGCACTCACATGAGCGACACGACACGGCAGGCGGAATCCGAGGATGCCGTCACGCCCGACACCGCGCCGCTCACCCTTCCGCACACCGCTGCCGAGTGCCCGAAGTGCTTCACCGAGCTGCAGGGCGACCGCACGTGGTGGCTCGCGCGACCGGCGGGATCCCGTCTGGTCGGCCTCGTGATCGCGCGCGACGACATGCCGTCGGTGGTCGAGCAGCGCAACGACCTGACGCGGTTCGGCGTGCCGATCGAGGGATTCCGCCACCCCGCGCCCGAGACGCTGGAGTCGTGGGAGGAGCGCCTGACGCGCCTGTTCGGCCGCCTCACGCGCGGCGACGTCGTCGTCGTGGCCAACGTGCACGCGCTCGGCCGCGACATCGACGAAGAGACCCGCACCGTCACCGAGCTGCACCGCCGCGGCATCGTGGTGAAGGTCGTCAGCCACGGCGGACGCCACCTCTACGACGCCGGGCGCTGAGCGCGGCGCGGCCGCGGCCGCCGGCATCCACTCCGCCGATCGTGGCGACTCGCCACAGAAGCGGGAGGTCCGTCGCCGAGCTCGGCGACTCGCCACGTCCGCCGTGCACGCTGGGATGTGGCGACTCGCCACAGGGGGACGAAACCGCGCGCCGATCTTGGCGACTCGCCACGACGATGAAGGCGGTCCCCCGAGGGGGACCGCCTTCGTGTCAGGATCCGTCGATCAGAGCGACGAGGAGGTGCTCTCCTGCGCGGCGGCGTTGGCCTGAGCCTTGCGGCCGGCGTCGTGCAGCGCGGCGATGACCTTCTTGAGCGACGCGGTGTGCTCGCCCGACCACTCGTTGCGGAACTGGTCGGCGTCCGGGCCGGTCCAGTGGGTCGAGTTCAGCTTCGACGTCAGCTGCGACAGGATCGACTGGATCTCGCTCGCCTTGCCGTTGAGCTGGCTCGAGAGCTCGCGGACCTGCTGGACATCAAGACCCCAAACGGCCATGTTGTTCTCCTCATGTTGTGCCCGCGGTGCGGGCGGTGTGATTCCGGTACAGGCCCCCGAAAGCCCGGGAAGTCCGTCGAGGGCGAGCGTTCCGCCCTCACGTCCCTGACGCTATCGGGGCCGTGGACGCGGCAGCGATGGGGAGGATTCCCCATCGGTCATATACGTCATGCCGTCCCGTCCGAGACGGCGATCTGCGCGCGGCGCGCACGACCCTGATGGATGGCGAAACCTCGTCCGACCGGGAAGTCGGCGCGCTTGACGCGTCCCAGCGAGAGCCCGAACAGGGTGTCGCCGTCGACGTCGCTCGGCGCCAGCAGCAGCCCCTGCCGCGCCGCCTTGAACGGCTGTGCGAGGGTCCATGCCTGACCCCAGGTCGACGTCTCGCCCTCGCCGACGACGAACCCCTCGGCGCGGTCGGCGGCGCGGATGAGCCGGTCCAGGGGCGACTCGGCCTCGGTTCCGCTGAACTCGGTGAGGTGCTCGACGAGGATGGCCGGCGCGGCGAGGGTGCCCGCGTCGATCGCGTCGACGAGCAGCCCGGCGAGGTCGGCGACCGCCGACGGCCCCGTCGCGGCGTACCGCAGGTCTGAGGCGAGGCGCAGTCCCGACCGCCGCGCGCTGAGGTGCACGAGCGGGCGCGCGGGGTCGCTCCGCCGCAGCGCGCGGCCGATCGTCTCCAGTGCGGTGGTGCGGCCGGATGCCGGCGGCCCGGCCAGCAGGAACGCCCCGTGCGGGTCGATCCCGAGCGGGCCGAGGTCCTCGTCGGCGAGGCCGATGACGAGGTCGCCCTTCGCGGTCGTCGCGGGCAGCGACGCGAGCGCCACCTGCTCGGGCAGGCGGCCGACGCGGGGCGCGGCGACGACGCCCTGGCGCTCCATCGCCGTCGCGAGCCGTTCGAGCTCGCGGGCCTGCACGGCCATGTTCGCGCTGCCGCCCAGCACGGCGAACTGCATCTCGTCGCCGTCGAGGATCGCACGTCCGGGAGGCGAGGCGGGGGTGAGCACGTCCTTCGGCGCGCCGACGAGCAGGTAGTCGTCGTCGGTCGCCAGGCGCAGCACGAAGCGCTTCTGCACGGTCGAGGCGATGGACGTCGGCAGGGCGTTGGGGCGGTCTCCGGTCATCACGAAGTGCACGCCCACCTGGCGGCCGTCGACCGCGATCTGCGAGAACAGCGTGAACCATCCGGCGCTGCCCGGCGCGAACTCGTACTGCTCGCGGAAGGCACCGAGTCCGTCGATCAGCACGACGATGCGCGCCTCGTCGGGCCGCTCGGCCAGGCGCCGGTACTCGGTGATCGTTCCGGCGCGCAGGTCGCCGTACCGCGCGGAGCGCTCGTCGACGATGTCGCGCAGCATGCGCAGCAGTCGCGTCACGCGTTCGCCGTCGTCGCCGTCGATCACGGCGCCGACGTGCAGCAGGCCCTCGAGCATGCGCAGACCGCCAGCGCCGAAGTCCAGGCCGTACACGTGCACCGGGCCGCCGCGCGGCGTGATGGCCGCCGAGACCGCGAGGGTGCGCAGCGCGGTGCTCTTGCCCGAGCCGCCGGTGCCGAAGATCGCGACGTTGCCGTCGCGGTCGGGCTCGTACGAGGTCGTCGGCTGCGACTGCGTGGCGGGGTCGTCGAGCACGCCCAGCAGCAGCCGCTCGTCGGTGCGGGGGCTCGGCAGCCGGGCGAGGTCGTACGCGGCGGCGAGCTCGTCGAGCCACGGTCGGCGCGGTGCGGGGATGGCGAGGGCGGATGCCGCAGACCTCACGGTGCGGACGATCCGGGCGATGTCGGTCGGCCCCGGATCGGCCGCCGCCTTGACCTCCGCCGCCGGGACGTCCCAGCGCGCGCCGACGCCGAAGTCGAGCTCGCGGATGTCGATCTGGGGCTGCGGCTTCTCATCCGTCGTCCAGCCGCCGACGTACCCGGTCTGGAACGTCGCGATACGGCCGGGGCCGGTCTTCGCGGCGCCGCGGCCGGGGATCGACGGATCGAAGTGCGCGGCCATGGGCGTGCCCAGGATGTCGGACGAGTCCTCGGTGTCGGCCATGCGCAGCGCGACACGCAGGTTCGTGTTGGCGCGCAGGTTGTCCTTGATGACGCCGGCGGGCCGCTGCGTCGCCAGGATCAGGTGCAGCCCGAGCGAACGACCGCGCTGCGCGACGTCCACCACGCCGTCGACGAACTCGGGGACCTCGCCCACGAGCGCGGCGAACTCGTCGACCACGATGATGAGGCTCGGCGGCGTCTCGGGGTCGCCGGTGCGCTCGAGTGAGACCAGGTCCTTCGCCTTCTTGCGGTTCAGCAGGTGCTCGCGGTACCGCAGCTCCGCCCGCAGCGACGTCAGCGCCCGGCGCACGAGGTGCGGCGACAGGTCGGTGACGAGCCCCACGGTGTGCGGCAGGTCGACGCAGTCGGCGAACGCCGAGCCGCCCTTGTAGTCGACGAACAGGAACGTGACGCGGTCAGGGCTGTGCGCCGACGCCATGCCCAGCACCCACGACTGCAGGAACTCGGACTTGCCCGCTCCCGTCGTGCCGCCGACGAGCGCGTGCGGGCCCTGCGACCTCAGGTCGAGGTGGAATGCCCCGCCCCCGCCGTGGCCGACGAGCGCGCGGAGGTTGCCCTCCTTCTTGCGGCGCTCGGGCGGGCGGCCGTCGCGGACCGTGATCGAGTCGCTCTCGCGCCAGCGATCGGCGATGACGGCGGCATCCGCGCCGATGTCGGCGTCGGCGAGGTCGATGAACGACACGGCGCGCGGCAGATCGGATTCGTCGTCGACGGGGGCTCCGGCATCCACGGTCGGGGCGAGCACGCGGGCCCAGGCGACCGCGGTGGCCTCGTCGAGCAGCTCGACGCGCACCGGCGTCGTCGACAGGCCGCGGCGCACGATGCCGGCGGCGGTGCCCTCGGCGGCGCCGTCGACCACGAGGAAGGTCCGGCATGCGGCAGGGATCGCCGCGGCGGTCGCCGCGACCCAGACGAGATGCACGCCCACGTCGGGCCCGCGCTCGGCGAGACGGGTCAGGCGCGCGCGGTCGACGGTCGCGCCGTCCTCGACGAGCACCACCACGGCCGGGACGGCAGGTGCGGCCGGCTCGGGCTCGGCCCCCGACGGCACCGGCCCGCGCAGCGCAGTGCCCTCTTTGCCGCCCGACCGCTCCTCGACCAGCCCTTCCAGACGCGCGAGCAGGCCCGCGGCGGTGCCGGGGTTGGCTGCGAGGTGCGGTCCGTCCAGCGGCGTGTGCGGCGAGCTGGTGTGCGGCAGCCACTCCAGCCACGACCACACCCGACGGGTGGCGGGCGACGTGAACGCCGTCACCACGAGCTCGGCCGGCGAGTGGGTCGCGACCAGCTGCATGGCGAACGCGCGCGCGGCGGCGGTCGCGCTCTGCGACGCGCGGGCCGCGTCTGCGGCATCCTTCCCTCCGGCGAAGCCGACGTTGCCGGCCTCGCGCAGGTCGGCGACGACCGGCACGTCGTCGATCAGCGCGAAGCGCTCCCGCACGGCGAGCAGCCTGTCGGAGTAGTCGGGCTCGGTCTCGTCGAGACCGTTGAGCTCGATGCCCACGCGTGAGGGCAGTCGGCCCGTGCCGAGCCGCGCGGTCAGGAACTGCGGGTGCTCGGGGCGATGCGTCCACGTCAGGTCGCCCCAGGACGACAGCGACGACAGCGCGTCGGCGAGCGCGGGCACCTCGGCGATCCGCACCGCGCGCTCCTCGCCCTGCTCGCGCTCCATGAGCGTCTCGAAATGCTCGAGGGATGCCTCGAACCGCTGCACGTCCCGCTTGTACTGCGATCTCGCCGAGAGGACCTGGTCGAGCCACGCGGCGAGCATGATGAGCGGGCTCAGCGCGATGAACACCACCGACAGCACGTTCTGCGTGATCACATACAGGAAGACGCCCATGAGCAGCGGCGCGATGAGCGCGATGAAGGGCAGGCGCTGCGGCGTCAGCGCCTTGGGCGGCTTCGGGGCCGGGAAGTCCGGCTTCTCGTACCGCGGCACGACACGCGGCGTCCGCACCACCTCGACCGTCGACGTGGACGCGTGCACGGTGCCGGGCCGCGTGAGCGGGATCACCGAGATCTCGGTCGAGCCCAGCAGCACCACGTCATCGGGCGAGAGCGAGGTGCGTGCGATCTGCTCGCCGCCCATCACCAGGCCGTTCGCCGATCCCAGGTCGATGATCTCGATGCCCGCGTCGACGTTGATGCGCGCGTGGCGCTTCGACACCAGCGCGTCATCGAGGACGACGTCGGCCCCCGGGTCGCGGCCCACCACGTTGGACCCCGCCCGCAGCGGCAGCTCGCTTCCGGCCAGCGGACCCGAGAGCACGCGCACGACGGCGGCGGGCGCATCGTCGCCGATGTAGGCGGGCGCCGCGACGACCTGCACGGTCTGGCCGGAGCGGATGCCGGACTCGGCGACCGCCCGGGTCGGGTCGATCAGCCGCGGCCCCGCGGACTCGGCCGCGGCCAGCGTCACGCTGCCCGGATCGGCGGCTCCGCGGGGATCAGCGAGGACGAGTGCGCGGGCCAGGTCGCCGACGGTCGACGTGCCGTCGGCCGTCACCTCGAGATCCACCGGCGCAGGCGACCGGTGGAGCGTGAACTTCACCCTCACGCGTCATCTTCTCCGTTCATGGCGTGAGAGTTCTCTTTCTCGAGGTCGAGGAGGGGAAGGTCGTCGCGCGTCACCAGACGGGCCGACATCGCGTGCTCCACCAGGCGCACGCGGCGGTTGGTGGCATAGGAGCGCACACCTCCGCGCAGCCCGGGCACACCCGAGCGGTCGAGCTTGTCGCACACGTTGTCGAGCTTGCGGTTGAACCGTGTGAGGGTCCAGCCGAGGCGTTCGGCCGCCTGGGCCGATGTCGGCAGCTCGCTCATGCCGGTGCCCTCGCGACGCAGCACGGGCTCGGCGAGCGCGAGGATCATCACCTTCTGGCTGTGCGTCAGGGGTACTTCGCCGATGGTGCTGAGGCCGTCGTCATCGTCGTCGAGCGGCGGCTGCGTCTCGCGGAACGTCGGCTCGGCCGCGTGGATCGTGAGCTCGTACGTCGTCGGGCCCGCGCTGAAGACGACGGTCGTCGCGGCGAACACCAGCGGCAGCCGCGCGCCCGGCGCGAGCCAGGCCTGCACGCGTCCGCCGGTGTCGGTGACGGTGGCCGACAGCCGGGTGCCCACGTTCGACAGCAGCCAGAGCCCCTCGACGTTCTGGATGGTGAGGAAGTTGCGGTGCAGGAACAGGTTGTCGTCGATCGCGAGGTCGCCCTCTCGGCCGACGGTGAACACCTGGTCGGGCGCGACCTCGAACTCCTCGCCCGCGAACTCGACGCTCAGCTGGTCGGTGGCGGGCGGGGTCACGGGGTGCACCCCCGGGTCGGGGTGTTCGAGTCCTGCGGCGTGCCCTTCGCGCGGACCAGGGTCACATCGATGCACGTCTGACCGGGGGCCGCAGGGACGGTGGCCACGGTGTCGTCGACCTTCTGGGCGTCGCCGCCGAGCGACACCGGCTCGACGATGTAGTAGTCGCCCTCCTGGGGGTCGGGGTTCGTCCACGTGAAGGTGACGCCGTCCGCCCCCACCGTGCCGACCACATCGGTGACCGGCTCCACGTAGGTCGAGACGGGGTCCTGCGGGTCGGACTCCTCCTCGGTCTGCTGCGGCGCGGGCGTGCCGCCCAGGAGGCCCGGCAGCGAGACGCCCACGATGATCGCGACGACCACGAGGGCCGCGGCGCCGAGCCCGATCCACAGTCCGGTCCGACGGCGCCGGGGCGCGGCACCCGCTTCCTGCTCGTCAGGCGCCGCCGTGGGCAGCGGGACGGGCGCGCGCATCACGGTCTCGTCGAGCGAGACGGGAAGCGACACCTGCTCGCGGCGCATGGTCTCGGCGGTCGCCGCGGGGGCGGCGCGCAGCACCGTCGATGCCTCGGCGGGCTCGAACGCGGGTGCCGTCGCGGGCGGGAAGCCGGTCGTGACGGGCGGCGGGCCGAAGCGCGGCGCGACCGGCGTCGTGGTCGCCGACGGACGGGTCATGCCGGCGGCGGGCGTCGTCTCGGGGTCGATGCTGACGACGCCGCGCACGCGGGTGAGCCCGTCGTCCTCGTCCTGCTCGATGTCTTCGGGCGCCTGGTCGTCGAGGATGTCGATCGGCGTCACCGAGTGCGACAGCTCGATCTGCACCGTCTGCAGCGCCCGGGCGAAGGCGAGTGCGCTCTCGTAGCGATCGGCGGACGACTTCGACATCGCGCGGTCGAGCACGCGCTGCAGGGAGGCCGGCACGTCGGCGCGTCCGAGCGGCGGAAGCGGCAGCGTCTCGATCCGCGAGATGAGCTCGGCGGCGCTGTTGCGCTGGCCGGGGAGCTCGAACGGCGACCGGCCCGCCAGCAGCGTGTAGACCGTCGCGCCGAGCGCGTACACGTCGGAGCGCGGGTCGCTGCGCGGCACATCGGCGAACGACTCCGGCGGCGACCACGGGATCGACAGACCGGCGGACTCGGCCGCGGCGGTCGTCGTCGACGCGATGCCGAAGTCGGTGAGCGCCGGCCGGTTGTACTCGGTCACGAGGATGTTGGCGGGCTTGATGTCGCGGTGCAGCACGCCGGCGCGATGCGCGGTCTCGACGGCCGCCGCGACCTGCACGCCGACACGCAGCGATTCGGCGATCGAGAACGGCTCGCGGCGGTACCGCACCTGGAGGTTCGGCCGCGGGCAGTACTCCATCACCAGGTACGGGCGCCCGTCGCGGGCGACGCCGGCCTGATAGATCGTGACGATCGCGGGATGCGTCGAGAGCATCGCCATGACGTTGGCCTCGGCGGTGAACTCCTCGACCGAGTCGCTCGACATGCGGTCGGTCAGCAGCACCTTGACCGCGACGCGCCGCTTCGGCAGCGCCTGCTCGTACAGGTAGACATCGGCGAAGCCGCCCGACCCCAGCAGGTCGACGTACGTGAAGCCCGGGAGGTCGGGCGGCGCCATGGGCGCGCGCTTGGCCATCAGGTGAGCCCTTCGATCGCGACCGTGATGCCGTCGCCGAGGTCGAGCACGTCGCCCGGGATCACGACGGTGGCCTCACCGGGGTGCAGCCGCACCGGGTCCGAGCCCGGACGCAGCAGCGTCGTGCCGTTCGTCGTGCGCAGGTCGGTCGCGACGATGCTCTCGCCCTCGACGCGCAGCTCGACGTGGCTGCGCGAGATGTCCTGCTGCGGGCTGTCGACGGCGACGAGGTGCGGCAGGTCGGTGCCGCTCACGCGGGTCGATCGCGGCCGGCGGCCGATCACCACCGTGCGGTCGAGCAGCAGCACCTGCCCCGTCGACACCCGGATGCGCCCGGGCGCCGGCGGACGCGGCGGCGCCAGCGGCGGTGTGGTCGACGACGGCGCCTGCTCGGCGGCGGCACGACCGGCGCGCAGCGCGCGGGCCTGCGCGAGCGAGATCGTCGCACCGTCGTGATCGCCGGGCGCAGCCGGGGCGGCGGGTGCCCCATCCTCTTCGTCGGGACGCACGGCGGCGTCCTCGACCGAGCGGATCACCGTCGCGCCCCACAGGTGGTCGTAGCCGGTGGTCGACGCGACGTCGTCGCCGCGCGCGGGAGCCTCGGGCCGGGGCTGCGACAGCTCGGAGTCCTCGGGCAGCAGCGTCTCATCGCCGGCGACGCTCTGCACCGTGCTCGAGTCGATCATGCCCGGAACGCCCGCGATGGCCGGCGCCGGTGCGGGCACGACCGGTGGTGCGGCGGCCGGCTGCTGCGTGGGCGCCGCAGGCGCCGGGTGCTGCGCCGACGAGAGGGATGCCGCGGCCAGATCGGCGCGGGTCGCCCGGGCCGCAGGCGCGGGGGCCTCGGCGGTCGGGGCGGCGGCCGGCGCGGCCGCGGCCGGAGCGGCGGTCGGCGCGGCTTCACCCGGAGCAGCGGGGGCAGCCGGAACGGCCGGGCCCGCGGCATCCCACACGATCGTCGCGGCGAGCACGACCCCGTCGGCCACCGGCAGCTCCGGGGGGTCGGTGCCTTCGCCCGGTCCCGACGGCAGCGTCACCCGGCGCACACCGCGGACGACGCGCTCGGTCCAGGTCGTGACGCCGGCGCCCGAGACCCGCTCGGGGACGTCGGCGTCGATGTCGAAGGCGAAATCGCCGCGCACCGCGATGCGCACGCCGTCGCCCTCGGCGAGCGCGACCGCGAAGGACGGGATCGCCGTCAGCGACGCCCCGTACGCGCCGGTCAGCGACTCGATCACGCCTCCGAGGCCCCGCCCGTCCGCCACGACCGACCTCACGCGCGCGAGCAGCGCCGCGGACGCTCCGTGCTCGAACACCGCGAAGCCGCGCGGCGTCACCACGACGGGTGTCGAGCCGGGGGCGTACAGCATCGGCATCAGGAACCTCCAGTGACAGCAGCCCGGGGGAGGGTGTCGGCGTCGATGTCGAAATCGGCGGCGACGGCGGGCGCTCCTACCGGAACCGTATCGCGCTCGTTCGGACGGTCGGTCCTGCTGCGCACCGCGAGTGCGTCGACGACGACCGCTGTGATGTTGTCGCGACCGCCGCGCACCATCGCCTCGTGCACGAGCCGGGTCGCGGCCGCCTGCGGGTCGGTCTCGGCCAGCAGGATGCCGTGGATCGCGTCCTGCTCGAGCTCGCCCGACAGCCCGTCCGAGCAGACCAGGATGCGGTCGCCCTCCTCGGCGGGGATGAGCCAGTAGTCCGCCGCGGCGTCGCTGCCGGCGCCGATCGCGCGAGTGATGACGTTGCGGCGCGCATCGCGGTGGGCGTCGTCGGCGGCCAGCTCGCCGGCATCCACGAGCTCCTGGACGAAGGAGTGGTCGACGCTCACCTGCTCGAAGTGACCGTCGCTCAGGTGGTAGGTGCGGGAGTCGCCGAGGTTGACGGCGAGCCAGTACCCCTCGCCGTCGATGTCGGCGACCACGACGCCCGCGAGCGTCGTGCCGGCGCCTGCACCGCCGCCGGGCGGCAGCGACGCGACGCGACGGCGGGCCGTGGCCAGCGCGGCGTGCATGTCGTCCTGGGTGAGGCTCGGGCGGCCGACCAGCTGCGAGAACACCTCGACGACGGCCGCGCTCGCGACCTCGCCGGCGTTGTGGCCGCCCATGCCGTCGGCGACGAGGAACAGCGGCGCCTGCGCGAGGTACGAGTCCTCGTTGATGCGGCGGCGCAGCCCCGGATCGGTCGCGGCACCGCACGCCACGACGATGGGTGCGGACGTCTCGGCCATCAGGCGGCCCCCACCGTGACGGCCCGGTCGCCGAACTCGAGGCGGTCGGCCGGACGGAGGTTCGTGCGCACGCCCGCGACGAGCGGGATGCGCCCGCCGTCGCGCACCAGGATCGTGCCGTTCGTCGAATGCCGGTCGACGATCCACGCAGAGGACGGGTCGCCGCCGATCTCGAAGTGCGTCTTCGACAGCGACAGCGTCTCGTCGCGGACGGCGATCGCCACCGCTCCCTCTTCCCCGGCCGGGTTGCGACCGTACAGGGTGCGGCCGTAGACGGCCATGCGCGTGCCGTCGTCCCACGTCAGCACCGCGATCACGGGCGCGTCGGGGTACAGCGCCGCACGCTGGGCGGGCGGCGCGACGGCCATGCGCGTCGCGTCGAGGTCGTCCGCGCCATGCGCGGGGAAGGATGCTTCGTCCCGTCGCTCGCTCAGCACACGTGCCGCCGGCACCACGACCGGGGCGGCGGCCGTCGCGGGTGCGGGGGCCGGCACCGGCACGGGTGTGACGACCGGTGCGAGGTGGGGTGGGGCGACCGTCGGCGTCGGCACCGGCGGCGCGGCCACCGGCACGGGGTCGGGCTGGTCGCGGGTCGACGTGCCGAACAGCGCCGAGAACGGGTCCAGCGGCTCGGTCGTCGTCGCCGCGGGGAACGGCGTCGTCTCTTCGGGGAACTCCGGCGGTGCCTTCGCGATGGCGGCGTCACCGGGGTTCGACGTGTGCCACGGCACCTGGGCGATGACACCCGCCGGCACCGTCGGCCGCGCGGCCGCCGCCGGCGGCGTGACGCCCGCGACGCGGGCGCTCTGCGTGGTCCAGCCGGACGCGGCGGCCGGGGCCGAGGGACGCAGCTCGGTGGCGCCCACCATGTCGTCGTCGGCCGGCATGAAGCCGGGTGCGGGGGCCGGCACCGGTGCCGGCGCGGCGGCCATGGCCGCCGGCATCCCGGTCGGCGGCGGAAGATACGGGTTCGCCGTCGCCGGGCGGACGGCCGGCGAGGCGGGCGAGGCCGCAGCGTGGGCATCGACGACGACCGCCTTGGCGGCGAGGTCGTGCCATCCCTGACGGCGTCCGCTCTGGTCGAACAGCGGGGTGAAGTAGCCCACGACGATCGCGCAGCTCAGACCGAAGACGATGTTGCGCCACACCGCGCGCCAGAAGCCGATCGGGGCGCCCGTCGTCGCGTCCTGCAGGCGCACGTGCAGCGCGCGCTGGCCGATCGAGCCGCGACCGGCCTGCATCGCGGTGTAGACCAGCATCCACGCGAACAGCAGCAGGCCGATCACCAGGTATGCGAGCAGCGCGACGGCCACCAGCGCCGTCGGCGACATGCCCTGCCCTGCGCCGACGAGGACGCCGGCGGCGATGCCGATCAGCACGGCCCCGATCGCCGAGGCGATCGCCGTGTCGATGGCGTACGCGCCGACGCGGCGCCCGAGGGACGCCGGGGCCTCGCCGCCGGACGGGCTGTTGGTCATTCGTTCTCCTGTGCTGGGGGGTCGGTGCGCTCGGGCGCGCGCCGGGCATCGGCGGTGCTGCGCGGCGGCAGCGCGAATCGGGTGCCCTCGAGAAGTGTGCGGATGCTCAGGCGCGCCCGCAGGCGGCGCCAGAACGAGCGGCTGCGACCCATCCCCCCGACGAGCGCATCCACCTCCGCCCAGAACGCGTCGATGTCGGCCGGTGTGGGTTCGGTCGGCCCGAAGACCTCCACGTCGGCACGATGTGCGAGCGTGCCCACTCGAGGCTCGGCGAACGCGGCGGTCAGCACGCCGGCATCCTCCTGCCGCGTCGCACCGGGACGCACCGGAGCACCGAGGTCCGACGCCCGGTCGACGAGCTCGTCCCAGCCGCCGCTGATGCGGTCGGCGGCGCGTTCGGCCTGGCGGCGCTTGCGACGGCGGGCGGCCTTCAGCACGCCGATCACGATGAACGGGGCGAGCAGCACCGCGAGCACGCCGAGCGCGCCCACGCCGATCGACACGATCATCCAGAGCAGCCCGAGGTCGAATCCGTTCTCGTCCTCCGAGCCGCGGTCGTCGGCCACCGTCGGCGGAAGGTCGACGGGCTCCTGCGGCGGGGGCGGCGGCTGCAGCACCTGCGGCTTCGGGTCGGCCTTGGGCTTCGTGGTCTGGTCGCTCGGCACCTGGTCCTCGGGCGGCGTGGGATCGAAGGGCACCCAGCCGGCCTTGTCGAACGCGACTTCGACCCACGCGTGCAGGTTGTCGCCGTTCGCCTCGAAGACCGCCCCGCCCGCCTGGTCCTCATCGGGGTAGAAGCCCATGACCACGCGCGCGGGGATGCCGAGCTCGCGAGCCATCAGGGCCATGGCGGTCGCGTACTGCTCGTCGTCGCCGACCATCTGCTGCGAGCCGAGGAGGGTCGAGATGCGCTCCGCACCGTGTCCGGCGCGCGAGAGCGGCTGTCCTTCGAGGCCGTGGCTGAAGAATCCGTCCTCCGACAGGAACTGCTGCAGTGCGCGGACCTGTTCGATCGGAGTGGATGCCTCGGCCACCGCCGTCGACGCGACATCCGCCAGGTCCTTCGGCACACCCTGCTGCTTCGGGAGCGACACCGGCGCGAACTTCTGCTTCGCGAGCTGCTCGTCGCTGGGCACCTCGGGGATCACGCTGTCGAGCGTGTACGCGTCGCCCTTGCCCAGCCCCGCGGTCACCACGCCGGTGTCGGTGGACTCGTTGTAGTGGGCGGTACGCCGCAGGTCGTCGGCGTGGTCGCCGTCGAACGTGATGCTGCGCACGGCGCCGGCGTCCGGCATCCACACGCTCTCGAGGTCGCCGATCTCGACCCGCACCGTCGCCTCGACGCCCTTCGCCTCGGCCGACATGTTCGTGCGCGCCTGCGAGAACGCGCCCGACGAGCCCGCGCCCTTGTCGGACACGTTGTAGACCATGCCGTTGTACTCGTCCATGGTCGCCAGGCGCACGCGGGCGTCCTTCGGCAGACCGCTGACGGTGAAGAGCGTGTCGTCGGAGTGGTCGCGGACGTACGCGCGGTACGACTGCAGCGGGCTGGCGTACTCACGGATGTCGAACGGCGGGATCACGACGTCGCGCAGCACGTAACGAGGCGACTGCGGCGCCGCGAACGCGCTCGTCGCGACGCCGACGACGCCCGCGAGCGTCACGACGCCCGCTCCCATCAGCACGCGCCGGACGCCGGCGCCGTGCGAGGGCCCGGCCTCGCCCACCGAGACGGCGGCGGCCTGCGGCAGCCACGCCTGCCGGAGGGCGAGCCACACCACGGCGACGAGCCCGAAGACGACGCCCTGCACGACGGGGGCGAACGGCTGGGAGGTGCCGAGCGCGATCTCGGCGGCCAGGAACGCGCCCGCGGGGATCAGCGCCCACCCCGCGCTGCGCAGCCGCAGCGTGAGAGACGTCGTCAGCACCGCGGCCACCAGCGCGAGCAGGAACGGGACGACCATGTGGCCGTCGTCGGCGGCGACGGGGGCGATGGTCGTCAGCAGCTGCTTGAACGACATGACCGAACCGAGCGCCAGCAGGCCGAGGGTCTGCACGGTGGGGACGACGCCGGCGACCGTCGTCGCCGGCAGGGCGAGCGCGCCGCCGAAGAGGAAGTACGCCGCGATGGTCGCGGCGGCGATCACGAGGACGCCCCAGCGGAACACCCGCCCCAGCACCGCGATGCCCATTCCGAGCGCGAGGCCTCCGAGGCCGGCGACCAGGTAGCGCGGGCCGTCGAACGTCGGCCAGAACCCGATGATCGGGATCAGCAGGAGCGCCGCCACGGCGGCGAGGTCGAGGACCCAGCGGCGCAGCGACAGCGGCTCGGGAGCGGGCCGGGCGCTCTGGGCGGCGCGGGCCGTGCGGGTGGGTGCTTCGTCTCGTCCCTCGCTCAGCACAGGTGCCGGCGGCTGCGGTGCGGGCGCGGTCATGCGAGCACCTTCCGCAGGGCGAGGGGCAGCTGCTCGAGGGCCCCGACGGTGATGACGTCGGCGTCGCCGATACGCCGCAGCGACGGCGCGGTGCCGGCCGGAGAGACGACGACGGCGAGCACCCGGGCACCGAACGGGAGCCGGCTGCAGGCTGTGCGCAGGTCGTTCGCGTCGACCTTGGTGCCGCACACCAGCACGACGACGCTCGCCAGCGCGAGGCTCGCGGCGACGGAGCCGGCGAGCTCGACGATGCCGCCGGCGCGCGCACGGGAGTGCTCCAGGCCCGACAGCGCGTCGAGGAACTGCTTGCCCGTGGCCGCGGGCAGCGCGCGCTCCTGCACGCGCACCTCCACGCGCTGCGAGTCGCGCAGCGCCCGCAGCCCGAGGGAGCCGGCGACCGAGACGGCGAGCTCGAACTCGTCGTCGTCGCGGTAGTCCGCGGGGCTCGTCGACAGGCCGATCACGAAGTGCGAGCGCCGGGTCTCTTCGTACTGGCGCACCATGATGTGCCCGGTGCGGGCGGTGGACTTCCAGTGCACGTGACGCAGATCGTCGCCCGCCTGGTACTCGCGCAGCGCGTGGAACGACACGTCGTCCGGCGACAGGTCGGTCGCGGGGAGACCTTCGAGGTCACGCAGGAACCCGAGCGACTGGCCGTCGAAGAGCACCGTGCGCGGGTGCACGAACAGGTCGACCGGCTCGTCGCGGCGGTGCACGCGCTCGAAGAGCCCGAGCGGGTCGCCGCGCACGACGCTCACCGGCCCCACCTTGACCACGGCGCGCCGCGACGTCGGGATCGCGAACAGCTCCTCGGCCTGCTCGCCCGGCGACAGCCGATGCACGTCGAAGACGCCGCGACCGTTGCCCACGGGGAGCACGACGCGCGACGGCAGGATGGCGCGGGTGCCGGTGTTCGACAGCGTCAGCGCACCGACGGCGCGCTCCCCCACGACCACGCGGGTGCGATTGAGGTCGAGCGACACGTCGTACGCGGTGCGGCCGATGAGGAACAGCAGGCAGAGGAGCAGCGCGGCTCCGATGACGACGGCGGTGACGGTGAGCTCCCACCAGCCGAGCGACTGCCCGGCGATCCACAGCGTGATCGTCGCGGCGATGAGCACCCAGGCCACGGGGCGCACGACCCCGAACACGCGGCCGAGCACGCGACCGACCGCGCGCAGTGCGGTCAGCGCGAGCCGACCGAACCCCGCGGTGCGATCCTGTGCCGCAGCCTGCGACCCGAGTGCCTCCGTCGCCATCAGGCCGCGGACCTCGCCTGCGGCGCCGCGACGGACTCGAGCACGCGCGCGATGACGGTCTCGGCCGTGGTGCCGCCGAACTCGGCCTCGGGGTCGAGCACGATGCGGTGCGTCCACGCCGGGCCGGCCAGCGACTTCACGTCGTCGGGCAGCACGAAGTGGCGGCCCTGTGCGGCGGCGAACACCTTGGCGATGCGGATCATGGCGAGCGAGCCGCGCACCGACACACCCAGTCGCGTCGCCTTGTCGTCACGCGTGGCCTCGGCCAGCTGCGCCGTGTAGCGCAGCACGGCGGGGTCGACGTGCACGGTCGCGGCGAGGTCGGCCATGTCGGCGACCGCGCCCGTCGTGATGATCGCGGGCAGGTGCGCCGACGGGTTGCGGTCGGCGGCGCCCGCGAGGATGCGCTCGGCGACCGCCAGGTCGGGGTAGCCGATCGAGGTCTTGATCAGGAACCGGTCGAGCTGGGCCTCGGGCAGCTTGTACGTGCCCGCCTGCTCGATGGGGTTCTGCGTCGCGATCACGAGGAACGGGCGGCCCACCTCGTGCGCCACACCGTCGACGGTGACCCGCGACTCCTCCATGACCTCCAGCAGCGCTGACTGCGTCTTGGGCGACGCGCGGTTGATCTCGTCCGCCAGGACGATCGACGCGAAGACCGGGCCGCGGTGGAACTCGAACCGGCGCGACGTCTGGTCGTAGATCGTGACACCCGTGACGTCGGACGGCAGCAGGTCGGGCGTGAACTGGATGCGCGTGCTCGTGCCCTGCACGGTGGCGGCGAGAGCC
This sequence comes from Microbacterium kyungheense, assembly GCF_006783905.1. Taxonomy (GTDB): domain Bacteria; phylum Actinomycetota; class Actinomycetes; order Actinomycetales; family Microbacteriaceae; genus Microbacterium; species Microbacterium kyungheense. The sequence goes on from NZ_VFPE01000004.1 coordinate 103,707, forward strand.
TTCGCGAGGCTCGTCTTGCCGGTGCCCGGCGCGTCCTCGAGCAGCACGTGGCCCTCGGCGAGCATCGCCGACAGCACCAGCGCCACCACGTCGCGCTTGCCCATCAGCGCCTGGTCGACGTTGTCGACAAGTCGCGCGAAGGTGCCCTGGAACCAGGCCGCCTGTTCAGGGGTCATCGTCATGTGAGTCTCGTTCTCTCGTTGCGTCGTGTCGTGTTCGTGAAGAGGGGATGCCGCGGCTAGTACCAGGTCATCCTGCTGGCGTCGGCGCGGCCGCTGATGCTCACCCACGCCTGCTCGCCCGGGTCGCCGAAGTAGCAGCTGAGCTGGACATTGCCGTCCGACGGCACGTAGTAGGTGTTGCTGCTCCAGGTTCCGCCGTTAGGTCCGGTGGCGTTGCACGCGAGCGTGTAGTTGCCCGCGGGGAAGTTCTCGACGTGCAGCACCATGTAGGCGCACGAGGAATTGGAACAGGTGGACGAGTTGTGCTGCGATCCCTTGCGGGTCTCGGCCACCACCGCCGGCGGCGCCACCGTGGTGGCGGAATCGCTGGCGATGGCGCTCCACTGGCCTGCGGCATCCTGCGCGCGACCCTCGATCTTGTGGGTCTGGCTGTAGCCGTAGTTCTTCGTCGTCGAGCCATTGTTCGCGACGTTCTGCCAGGCGCCTCCGTCGAAGCGGACCTGCATCTGCGTGATCGCGCGTCCATTCGAGGCGGGCGCGCTCCAGGTGTAGTCGATGCTCTGGCCGTTGCGCGTCGCGGTGACGCCCGGCGTCTTGACCGGACCGTACGGGATGGCCCCGTTCGACTGCGCCGACGGGTCGCCCGTGTAGCGCACGCCGTCCATCGACGTGTACGCCCGCACGCGGATCGTGTAGGTGGTGCCGTTCGAGAGCCCGCCGATGGTCTTGTTCGCCGGCATGGCCGCCCAGTTGCCACCGTTCAGCGAGTACTCGTACTTGACCTCGTCGGTGGTCGCACCGTTGCCCGGCGCATTGCCGTAGGCCACGACGACAGCGCTGTTGGCGTCCGGGGTCGACAGCGACACGTTCGGCGGGATGCCCGGTGCGCCGAACGCACGCTTGGCCGCCGACGCGGCGCTCCAGTTGCCCCAGCCCGCCTTGTTCTGCGCGCGCACCTTGAACGTGTAGTTGGTCGTCGTGTTCGGCACGTTGACGACCTGCCGCGTCGACGATGCCGCCACCGGGACGGTGTTCGTCAGCGTCGAGCCGTTCCAGACCTGGACCTCGTAGCCCGAGATAGCGGCGCCGTTCGTGGTGGGCTGGCTCCACACCACCTCCAGCTGCGACTGGGTGCCGAGCGAATCGAGACGGTTCGTCGTCGGGGCTGCGGGCGGCTCGGGAGCCTTGGCGGGCACCTCGCCGAGCGACCACGGGCTCCAGCTGGACGGCTCGGGTGCGAGGTTCACGGCCTGCACCTGCACCTGGTACGAGACGCCGTTCTCCAGTCCGGTCCACACCGTGGAGTTGCCGGTCACGCCCTTCTTCAGGGCGACGCCCGACGGCGGCGCCGGCGAGATCTGCAGGTTGAACGACTCCACGGGCGAGCCCGGCGTCGGCGGGGTGACCCACGTCACCGTCAGGCTCGCGTCGCCGAACGTCAGCGTCGGCGCCTGCGGCGTGTCGGGACGCGCGTCCGGACGAGCCTCGGCCGACGGGGCCGACGGGTCGGAGTCGCCCACCCGGTTGGTCGCCACGACGGTGAAGTTGTACTTCACGTTGTTGGTCAGCCCGTCCAGCGTGCACGTCGTCGACGTGCACTGCTTGGTGTAGGCGGCCGTCGTCGAGGTCACGGTGTAGCCCGTGATCTCGGCGCCGTTGTCGGCGGGAGGCGTCCACGACAGGACGACGGTGCGGTCCTGCACGCTCGACACGATCGGCGTGCCCGGCGTCGACGGACGGCCCTGCACGGTCAGGCGGATGCGGCCCTCGACCTCGCGGTCGACGTCCGTGGTGGCATCCTGAACGCGGTAACGCACCACCATCGTGCCGAAGAAGTCCTTGCTCGGCGTGACCTCGACCTTGTCGCCCGAGACCTTCGCCACGCCGTCGCCGGTGTCGACCGAGGCGGTCGTGACCTTGAGCGGCTTGCCCTCCTTCTGGAACGGGTTGAAGTCGTTGTCGAGCACCGCGACCGACTGCGTCTTGCCCTGGTGGGCCTCGTCGATCACATCGTCGTTCGCCGTCGCGAGCGGACGAGTGGATGCCGTCACGTTGACCGTCACCGTGCCATCGATCGGTGCGGTCACGCCGTCGGTGATCTTCAGCTTGATCGTGGCGGCGGTGCCCTTCTTGGTGTCGGCCGCCGCGCTCACGCGCAGCTCGCCCTTCGCGATCGACGCCGTCATGCCCGCGGGCGAGCCGCCCACGATCTCGTAGGACATGCCGTCCAGGTCGTCCTTGTCGGGATCGGTCGTGAGGGACTTCAGGTCGAGCCCGGTCGGCTCCTCGCCGGGCGCGACGTCCATCGCGCCGTTGGCGAACGTCGGCTGCTGGTTGTCGGGCGGCAGCACCAGGATGGGCAGCGTCAGCGTCGCCTCGCGACCCTCGGGATCGTCGGGTCCGGTCCCGTCGGTCACCTCGAAGGTGATCGCGTCGTCGCCGAAGTATCCCTGCGCCGACGTGTAGACCAGCGTCTTCGCGTCCTTGACGAGGCCCGCGCCGTCATTGTGCACCGCGGAGACCTTGGCCACCTCCGTGAGGATCACGGCGCCGCCGTCCGCGGCGCGCACGTGGTCGGCCAGCGGGATCTCGACCGTCTCGCCGCTCTTGACCTCCAGCGGCTTCACGGTCGTGAGGACCGGCGGAAGGCTCGACAGGCCGGGCACGTGGACGAACGCCGAAGCGGTGTTGCCGTCCTCGTCGGTCACCGAGTACTGGATGAGCTGCGGCGCGTCGGTGAGCGTGATGCGGACCTTGCCGTCCTTGACCACGCGGGCCGAGGCATCCTTCACGGCCACCGTCAGCGCCTCGACCGTGCCGTCCGGATCCTCGTCGTTCGCGAGCACCTCGACGTCGCTGACGCCGTCTTCGACGTCGGTCGCGCGCACGAAGTCGTCGCGGGCGACGGGCGGCAGCAGCGGCACGTCCTCGGCGACCGTGATCTGCAGCACCGCCGTCGCCTTGGCACCGCGGGCGTCCTTGATGGAGTACTGCAGCGAGGTCTCGATCGGCTTGTCGGGCGCCGTCACCACGACACGGTCGCCCTGGACCTTGGCCTTCACCCCGGAGCCCTCCGGCAGCACGAGCGCGTTCGAGACGAGACCGAAGCGGTCGCCGTCCGGATCGGAGTCGTTCGCGAGCACGGGCACCGCGACGGTGCGGCCCGGCCGCATGACGATGGTGTCCTTCACGGCGTACGGCGCCTGGTTGGCGGCCTCGGGCGGCGCGATGCCGACGCTGATCGTCGCGGTCGCCTCTGCGCCGAGACGGTCGCGCACCCGGTAGGTGAAGCCGTCCACGCCGGACGTGTCGCCGAACGCCTCGTACACGAGGTAGTCCGACCCGGTCTCGACGATGCGGCCCTTCTTCGGCGGCGAGTCGATGCCGACGAGCTCGACCGAGTCGCCGTCGGCGTCGATGCCGTCCAGCGGCACCGCGATGCGCACGCGGCTGCCGGTGAGCACCCGCGACGTCAGATCCTTCGGGCGCGGGGCGGCGTTGGTCTCGAGGTTCACCGGCACGACTTGGATCGTGATGTACCCGGCATCCTTCTGTCCGGTGCTGTCGACGACCTCGTACGTCACGTACGCGGTGCCCGGCTCGTCGGACGCGCGGAAGCGGACGGCGTCCTGCGACACGAAGGCCTCGCCGCGCTCGGGATCCGGCAGCGGCTCGACCAGGTCGGGAGCGACGTGGATGGTGTCGCCGTTGGGGTGGTAGTCGTTGTCGAGCACGGGGATCGTGACGACGTCACCGGCGCGCACCACGGCCTGGTCGTCGTTCGCCACGGGCGGGCGCAGCTGCGCGGGCGCCGGCACCGGGATCACGATGACGTCGGCCTCGGCCTGCTGGGATCCGTTCGAGATGCGGTACGAGATGCGCACCTGCTCGGACAGGGCGGCCTGATCGGTGATGCGGAGCGTCTCGTGGTTGAGCACGGCGACGCCGATGCCCGCGGTGGACTCCGCGGTCACCGACTGCACGACGAGGATGCCGCCGTTCGGGTCGCTGTCGTTCTGCAGCACGTCGACGAGCACTTCGCCGCCGGCCGGCAGCAGCGCGATGTCGCGCACCGCCACGGGCGGCAGGTCGGTCTCGGACTCGTCGATGACGTCGACGCGCACGAGGCCGGGAACGGGCTCGACGCCCGCGGCGACCAGGTACTGCACGTAGTACGTGCCGGGCGTCCCGGACGTGAAGGTGAAGGTCTTGTTCGGGTAGTCCGGATTGATCGTGGCGCCCGCGACCTCGTCGACGCGTGCCAGGCGCAGCGGCTCGCGGGTGGAGCTGACGTCGTTCACGAGCGGCGAGACCGTCGCCGTCTTGCCGACGCGGACCACGACGTAGTCGGCGTTCGTGACCGGGATCGTCGAGCCGATCGGCTTGACGTCGAAGCGCACGGGCCCGGCGCCGTCGTCGTTGCCGTCCGAGACCACGACCGGCACCTCTTTGCGGCCCTGCGTGCCGCCGACCGCGCGGAACGTGATGCGGCCGTCAGACGTGAAGTCGGACTCGTCGCCGTCGGACGCGTACGCCGACTTCAGGAAGACGTCGTCTCCGTCGGGGTCGTACCAGTCCGGCAGCACGTTGTAGGTGACCGTGCCGCCCGCCTCGACGGCGACGGTGGTCGTGCGCTTGGCCTTCGGCGCCTCGTTGACATCCCACCCGTGCACCGAGAGCTTGACGGTCGCGGTGTCGGTGCCGCCGCGGCCGTCGGTGATCTCGTACGTGAAGCTCGTGGATCCGGTCGCCTCCTCGGGCACCGCGATCTGCAGCGCGCGCCCGTTGTCGACCTGCTGGATCTCGCCGAACGACGGGCCGTCGCCGGTCACCCGCGCGGTCAGGATGTCGCCGTCGGGGTCGCTGTCGTTGTCGAGCACGGCGAGCATCGTGGTGCGGCCCGGACGCACGCCGAAGTCGTCGTCGGTCGCCGTCGGCGGCGTGTTGATCTCGGACCGCTTGGGGAGCGTCGTCTCGGTGGTGTCTTCGGTGGTCTGCTCGTCGTCCTCGGAGTCGCCCTCGGGCGGGGTGATCTCGTCCCAGTTGTCGACGCGCTGCAGATCGTCGACCGCCATCCACGTCGCACCGCTGACCACGTCGTTGAGGACGATGACGTCGCGGTTCACGCGGAACGTCAGGACCGAGGTGGGCTCCAGGCCCTTCACGTCGCTCTTGAGGTCGTCGGCGTCGCCGGCGCAGTCGCGCACGAAACGGCCCGAGCCGCTCCACGCCGCGTACGTGCAGCCGTCGAGGTAGACCGGCGCGGCCGGAGAGCCCTCGCGTCCGGCATCCGTCGTCTTGGGCTTCGAGCCGTCGAACGGCACGCGCACGAGTCCGCTGCTCGTGGCCACGGCCACCGCGTCGGCGGCCGCCGACGGCTGCTGCAGCTCGGTCGCCTTCGACACCTTCTGCTGCGCGCCGTTCACGAAGACGGTGCCGCTGTCGGAGTCGAGCACGACAGGCTGGTCGCCCACGACGGTGATCGATGCCTTCGCGTCCTTCTTCAGGCCCTCGAGCGCCCGATGCTCCGGGTCGCCGGGCTCGCCCTCGGCGTCGGTGCGCACGACGACGATCTCGCCCTTCTCGGGCGACACCGCGTACACGGTCCCGTCCACGCCGACCGCCACGTCAGCGCCCTTGCCGAGCTCGGCGAGCGGGTCGGCGCCCTTGACCTTCAGCGTCCCGCCCGCAGGAGCGACCCACAGGTCGCCCTTCGCGGGGTCGAGCACGGCGACGGTCTGGGCGCCGAGGGCGACGACGGCGGAGCCCGGCAGATCCGCCGGCTCCGCGAGGGCGACGTTGGCGGGGTCGACCGTCGAGACCGTCGAGTTCTCGGCGTCGACCATCAGCACCGTGGCGCCGGACTGCAGGATGTCGTAGTCCTGGCTCGGCGTGCGCAGCGCGCCGTCGAGCACCTCGGACTCGTGGTTGAAGTGGCCGACGAGCAGACTCGACTGCTTGGTCACCCACACCCCGCCGTCGTGCAGATCGACCTCGGTCGTGGGCAGCCCGTCATAGACGAACGCGAGGGTGGTGATGGCAACGGCAGCGGCGCTGACGACGCCGGCGGACGCCAGCGTGCGCGGGCGCGCGCGCAACCACGCGAAAGACCTCATGGAACGTCAGCCTCCTGGGGACGGCGGCATCGTCGTCCGTGCGGCGAAGACTGGCATGTGGGGCGCCGGAATCGCACACCGAAGACGGGGATCCGCCTCAGAATACCGGTTCCACCTGGGAACCTGTGACCCCGCGATGGGGACAATCACCCATCCGCCGACAGGATCAGGAACCGGTCGCCGAACCCGTCGAAGCGCCGACGTACTCCCCCAGATGCTTGGCGGTGAGCGTGTCCGCACGCGCCACGAGGTCGGCCGGCGTGCCCTCGAACACGATGGAACCGCCGTCATGGCCGGCGCCGGGACCGATGTCGATGATCCAGTCGGCGTGCGCCATAACGGCCTGGTGGTGCTCGATCACGATGACGCTGTTGCCGGCCTCGACGAGGCGGTCCAGCAGCGCGAGCAGGTTGTCGACGTCGGCGAGGTGCAGGCCGGTCGTCGGTTCGTCGAGAACGTAGATCGCACCTTTCTTCGCCATCGAGATCGCGAGCTTGAGCCGCTGCCGCTCGCCGCCCGACAGCGTGTTGAGCGCCTGCCCGAGCGTGAGGTAGCCGAGCCCGACGTCGATCATGCGCGTGAGGGTCGTGTGTGCGGGACCCTTCGTGAAGAACGTGAATGCCTCGTCGGCCGACATCGCCAGCACCTCGGCGATGTTCTTGCCGTCGAGCGTGTACTCCAGCACCTCGTCGCTGAAGCCGGTCCCCTCGCACAGCTCGCACAGGGTCTCGACGCTCTGCGTGAACCCGAGGTTGGTGATGATGACGCCGAGGCCGCGGCAGGCGGGGCACGCGCCTTCGGAGTTGGCGCTGAACAGGGCCGGCTTCACGCCGTTGGCCTTCGCGAACGCCGAGCGGATGGTGTCGAGCATGCCCGTGTAGGTGGCCGGGCTGGAGCGCCGGTTGCCCTTGATCGGCGACTGGTCGACGACCACCACGTCGTCGAACGCCGGCACGTTGCCGTGGATGAGCGACGACTTGCCGGAGCCCGCGACGCCGGTGACGACGGTGAGGATGCCGAGCGGGATGTCGACGTCGACGTTCTTCAGGTTGTGCTGCGTGGCGCCGCGGATCTCGAGCCCGCCCCTCGCCCCGCGCGTCGCATCCTTGAGCCTCGCGCGATCGTCGAGGTGCCGGCCGGTCAGCGTGCCCGAGGCGCGGAGGCCGGCGACGTCACCCTCGTACTGCACCTCGCCGCCGGCGCGGCCGGCGCCGGGGCCGAGGTCGACGATGTGGTCGGCGATCTCGATGACCTCGGGCTTGTGCTCGACGACGAGCACGGTGTTGCCCTTGTCGCGCAGCTGCAGCAGCAGGTCGTTCATCCGCTGGATGTCGTGGGGGTGCAGCCCCGCGGTGGGCTCGTCGAAGACGTACGTGATGTCGGTGAGCGCAGAGCCGAGGTGGCGGATCATCTTGGTGCGCTGCGCTTCGCCGCCCGACAGCGTGCCCGACGCGCGATCCAGCGACAGGTAGCCGAGACCCACGTCGACGAACGAGGCGATCGTCTGCCGCAGGCCGACCATGAGCGGCGCGACCGCGGGGTCGTCCACCGTGTCGAGCCAGGCCGCGAGGTCCGAGATCTGCATGCTGGCGGCATCCGCGATGCTGATCCCCTTGATCTTCGACGACCGCGCGCCCTCGTTCAGGCGCGTGCCGCCGCAGTCAGGACACGGCATGAACTTGACCGCGCGCTCGACGAAGGCGCGGACATGCGGCTGGAGCGCGTCGCGGTCCTTCTGCAGCATCGCCTTGGTGATCTTGGGGACGAGTCCCTCGTAGGTCATGTTGATGTTCTGGATCTTGACCTTCGTCGGCTCCTTGTAGAGGAAGTCGGCGAGTTCCTGCTCCGTGTAGTCCTGGATCGGCTTGGCCGGGTCGACGAAGCCGGACTCGGTGTAGCCGCGCACCATCCAGCCGTCGGCGTTGTAGCCGGGCACCTGGATCGCGCCCTCGGCGAGGGACTTGGTCTTGTCGTACAGCTCGTCGAGGTCGATGTCGCTCACCTCGCCGAGGCCCTCGCACCGCGAGCACATGCCGCCGGTGATCTCGAACGATCGGCGCTCCTTGACCTTCTTGCCGCCCTTCTCGAGCGTCACGGCACCGGCGCCCGACACCGAGGGGATGTTGAACGAGAAGGCCTGCGGCGAGCCCACGTGAGGCTGCCCGATGCGGCTGAAGAGCAGCCGCAGCATGGCGTGCGCGTCGGTCGCCGTGCCGACCGTCGATCGGGCGTTGGCGCCCATGCGCTCCTGATCGACGATGATCGCCGGGCTGACGTTCTCGAGTGCGTCCACGTCGGGGCGGTTGAGCTGCCCCATGAACTGCTGCACGAACGTGGGATAGGTCTCGTTGATGAGGCGCTGCGACTCGTTGGCGATCGTCGCGAACACGAGCGAGGACTTGCCCGAACCGCTCACCCCGGTGAACACGCTCAGGCGGCGCTTGGGGATGTCGACCGAGACGTCCTTGAGGTTGTTCTCGCGCGCCCCGACGACCCGGATGACCTCATGGGAGTCGGCGATGTGGGGCGCGGCGCTGCGGGGTTCGGATGCCATGCGCCCCAGTCTGCCCGGCAACCCGGACATCCCGCTTCCTCAATCCTGCTCGATGCCCCCTGGTCGTTCGAATTCGCCGCCCGATCCCGGCGAGTCGCCAAGAACCGCGGCGGGAACCGCGCGAATCTGGCGACTCGCCGCATTCGCCGTCGACGCCGCGCCGGATGAGTCGCCAGAGATCGCACGTACGGTCGCGCACATCCGGCGAGTCGCCAAGATCGGGCGGAGAGGGGTGGATGCTGCGACCAGGGCCGGGGGACGGTCAGGCCGGGTCGACCGCGAAGTTGTCGCGGAACACCGACTCGGGGTCGTATGCGGCCTTGACCGCGCGCAGCCGTTCCAGCGCCGCGGGCGGAAAGGCCTCGGCGATGCGCTCGGGGCGGTCGGACGAGTCGAAGCTCAGGTACATGCCCCGGGTGTGCGCGGCCAGCGACCGCCACGCGGCGTCGAGCCGGTCGGGGTTGCCGCCGAGCCCGGCGACCGAGAAGTTCGCCGACCGGTGCGCGTACGCCGTCGCGTCCTCCGGCACGTCGGCGACAGCCCCGCCGACCGCCCGCAGCTGGAAGAAGGGCACCGCGCCGGTGCGCAGCATCCCGTCCACCGCCTGGGCGAACGCGGGCGTCACGTGCTCGACGAGCGCCGAGCGCGAGTGCGGTTCGCCGGCGCCGTGCTGCGGGCCCAGGTCGGCGTTCGCCATGACCTGCGCGTAGGTCGTGAGCTGCACCTGCTGCTGCACGAGCGGCGCGAGCTCGGCGAACGGCTGCAGGCGCGCGATGATCGTGTCGGGGTCGTCGGAGTCCACGAGCCCGTAGAGCTGGACGATCTGCGGCTGCCCCCGCCGCGGAGCGCCGGTCAGCAGGAACATCGTGAGGTCGCGCGGCGAGGACTCGACGATGCGCCCGTAGCCCTCCAGGAACGCCGGCACGTCGTCGACCTGGAACGCGAGCTGCGCGTGGCCGACCTGTCCCACCTCGTCGACCTCGAACTCGAACGCCGTCACGATGCCCACGTTCGCCCCGGCCCCGCGGATGGCCCAGAAGAGGTCGGGATGCGTCGATGCGTCGGCCCGCACCACCGAGCCGTCGGCGAGCACCACCTCGGCGGCGCGCAGATGGTCGATCGTCAGTCCGTGCTCGCGCGCGAGCAGGCCGATGCCGCCGGCGGTCGCCAGGCCGCCCACGCCGACCCCGCCGTAGTCTCCGGATGACAGGGCCCAGCCGTGCTCGCCGAGCGCCGCGGCGACCTGCGCCCAGCGGGCGCCGGGTCCGACGCGCACGAGGCGACGGTCGGCGTCGAGCACCTCGATGGCGTTCAGCAGCCGCAGGTCGATGACGATCCCGCCGTCGTTGGTGCTGCGTCCGCTGATGCCGTGGCCGCCGCTGCGCACCGCGAGCGGGATCGAGGGATGCCGTCGCGCGAACCCGACCGCCTCTGCGACCTGCGCGGCCGTCGCCGGCTGCAGGACGATCCCCGGCGCACCGCCGCGCATGTACGTGGAGCGCACATCGCCGTAATCGAAGTCGCCCGGCTCGATGGCGCGCAGGCCCGCGGGGACGTCGTCGTACACGATGCCGTCGCGGCGAGCGGCGAGCGCGGCCGCCGAACGCACCGGCGCCTGCTCGATGCCGGCGGTGCCGCGCGCCTGCGCGACGAGCTCGCGGACGCGCGGTGCGACCTCTTCGCCGTACAGCTGCAGGAGGTTCGGGTCGTCGGCGGCGAGGATGAAGGTGCCGATGCCGTCCTCGAGCGCCAGCTGCGCGAGCCGCTCGGCGAACTCCGCAGGGTCGGCCGCGAGCTGCCCGATGTTGAGCAGGCGGCGGATCTCGCGGGGGTCGCGGCCCGCCCCGGTGGCAGCCTCGTCGATCGCCGTGTTGCCGCGATCGAGGTCGCCGGGCTTCAGGTATCCGAGAGAGGGCAGCCAGCCGTCGCCCTTGCGGCCCGTGAGCGCGAGCATGCGCGGCTTGTACGCGCCGATGTGGATCGGCACCTCGTGCGCCGGGCGCGGGCCGCGCTTGGCGCCGTGCACGCGATGGAAGCGGCCGTCGGTGAACACGCCGCCGCGTTCGTCGGTGCGCCACAGCGCACGGATGACGTCGATGGCCTCGCCGAGCGCGGTGACGGCCTCGCCGGGCGTGAGGCGTCCGCCGCCCATGGCCTCGATGGCGTCCCAGAACCCACCGGCGCCGAGGCCGAGCTCGAAGCGCCCGCCCGACAGCAGATCGAGGCTCGCCGCCGACCGGGCGACGACCGCCGGCGGCCGCAGCGGCACGTTGAGCACGTTGGGGGCGATGCGGATCGTGTCGGTCCGCGCCGCCACGAACGACATGAGCGTCCACGTGTCGAGGAACGCGGGCTGGTACGGGTGGTCCTGGAAGGTGACGACGTCGAGTCCGGATGCCTCGGCCACCTGCGACAGCAGGACGGGTGCGTCGGGAGCCGCGGCCGAGGGGGTGATGAACGCGCCGAACTCGAGCGCGTGTCCGTAGTCCATGAAGAGCCTCCGCGGACGCCAACCGCCGGCATCCACTGTTCATTCCACCGCATGCTTCTCGGCCCGGCGCGTCGAGCGTGCGTAGGCTGGCGCTCGATGGCCACTCTGAGCGTCGTGATCCCGTCGCTGAACGACGCCGAGATGCTGCGCCACTGCCTCGCCGCTCTGGCCGCGCAGACGCGGGCTCCCGACGAGATCATCGTCGTCGACAACGGGTCCGACGACGACACGGCCGAGGTCGCCCGGGGCGCGGGAGCCCGCGTGGTCGACGAGCCGGTGCGCGGCGTGCTGCGGGCAACGTCGGCCGGGTTCGACGCCGCGCGGGGCGAGATCATCGGCCGGCTCGACGCGGACTCGCGCCCCGCCCCGGATTGGGCCGCACGGCTGGACCGCCGCTTCAGCGCCGACCCCACGCTCACGGCGCTGACCGGCACCGGCACCTTCTACGGCGGCAGCCGGTTCTGGCACTTCGTCGGACATCACGTGTACCTCGGCGGCTACCTGTTCGTGTTCCGCGCGGTCATCGGGCACATCCCGCTGTTCGGGTCGAACTTCGCGATCCGCCGCGACGCCTGGCGCGGCATCCGTCCCCGCGTGCACCTCGACGATCCGCACGCGCACGACGACCTCGACATCAGCCTCGTGCTGCCCCCGGATGCCGGCATCGAGTTCGACCCGTGGCTGCACGTGCAGGTCTCGGCACGGCCGTTCCAGAACTGGGCGGGCTTCGCGCGGCGCGCGTCGTGGGCGTTCCACATCGTGGGCGTCAACCTGCGCGAGGTGCCGTGGCTGCGCCGGGTGTGGAGGTGCGCCCAGGGCCGGCGCGATCGGCGCCGGCGGCAGCGCGAGCTGGGGCTGCGGCATCCGCATCTCGCCGGCCCGCTCCGCCGCCGGCGGGCGCGGCGCGCGATCGCCGACGACCAGACGCGACCCGTCAACCCCGCATGAGCTCGCGCATCGCCTCGGTCAGCTGATGCGGGGCCGTCTCGCACGGGCTGTGGCCGGTGGGCAGCACGAGCACGCGTGCGCCGAGCCGCTCCGCGAACGCGCGATGCGCCGAGGTGCGCCACACGTCGCCCGTCCCGGTCACGACGAGGATCGGGATGCCGGCAGCCCGCAGTCCGCGTGACACCTCGGGCGTGCGCTGCATGAGCGCCATGATGTCGGCGACGCTCGACGCCCGCGTCAGCTCGAAGCGCGCCGTCACGAACACCGCCCGCTCGCGCGGCGCCCGATGCACGTTGTGGCGCAGCGCGGCGATGAAGAGCGGGCCGATCCAGCGCGCGGGCACCACGTAGCTGAACGGGCCCATCACCTTGAAGCCGCGCAGCGCCCGGCCGGTGAGCGGCGGGGCCGACAGCAGCGTGAGGCTCGCGAACAGCTCGGGATGGAGGGATGCCGCCACAGCCGCCACCGTGCCGGCGAACGAGTAGCCGAGCACGTGCGCCGGGACCGCCCCGGTCGCCAGCACGGCCAGCAGGTCGTCGACGAACAGCTCCCGCGTGTACCGCCGCTGCGGTGGATCGAGATTCTCGGGACCGGCACCCGCCGACTCGAACTGCCCGGCGAGGTCGAACGACTCGACCCGGAACCCGGCCGCCGCGAACAGCGGCATCATGAGCGTGAAGTCCTCCTTCGAGCCGGTCATGCCCGGCACGAGCACGACCCTCGGCCCGTCGGCGGGGCCCATCGTGACGCGGGCGAGCCGGCCGCTGGGCGCGTCGACCGCATCGCGCACGGCGTCCTCGGGCAGCACGCTCCAGTCGATCGGGACGACGGCGGCGTCGAGCGCGGCCGCGCGCGCCATGCCCTCGTCGGGCACCGCGGCCCTGTTCGCGCGGGCGACCATGGCCGCATGCTAGTCCACCGGGGTCTCGCCCCTCGGAACGTTCCGCTCGGCGATCGTCTTGCCGGCTCAGGACTGGTCGGCGTGGTCGAACGCTGAAGCGAATCGGAGCTCGCCGACCGGGACCGCCGCATCCTCTCGCAGCAGAAGGTGCTGCACGAGCGAGGGAGGCAGCTCTTCGTGAGAGAGCGCTCCACTGACGAATCCGAACCGCGAGTAGAGCCGCGGGTCGCCGATGAGGGCGCAGCCGGCCGCTCCGCGTCGCGCCATCTCTGCGAGACCTGCCTCGATCAGCGCCCGCCCGACGCCCGTGCCCTGGTGAGCCGGGTCGACCGAGACCGGGCCGAGCCCGTACCAGCCGACGGTGCTGCCGCCGGCGACGACGGGAGAGAACGCGATATGGCCGATGATGCGCCCGTGGCGATCCTCGGCGACGAGCGACAGCGTCAGCTCACCGTCGGCCCTGAGACGGTCGATGACATGCGGCTCACTCCCGTCGCTGAAGGGCATCGGGGCGAACGCGACGGTGGTCACCGCGCGCACGGCGTCCTCGTCGCCGCTCGCCTCGGGGCGGATGTGCACCGGCGGACCGGGGTCGATCGTCATGACGCGTCCATCGTCGACGCGGTGCGCCAGCAGCCGTCGACGTGGTCGTCGACCATGCCCGCCGACTGCATGAGGGCGTACATCGTGGTCGGGCCGACGAACCGGAATCCGCGCGTGCGCAGCGCCTTGCTCATCGCCTCCGATGCCGGAGTGGTCGCCGGCACGTCGGCGAACGTCGACGGGCGACGATGGGATGCCGGCGCGAACGACCACATCAGAGCGTCCAGCTCGCCGGGCTCGAGGTCCTGCACGAGGCGGGCGTTCGAGATCGTCGCCTCGATCTTGGCGCGGTTGCGGATGATGCCCGCGTCCGCCATCAGCCGCTCGACGTCGTCCGGGCCGAACGCGGCGACCGCCGCCGGATCGAACCCCGCGAACACGTCGCGGAAGTGCGGCCGCTTGCGCAGGATCGTGATCCACGACAGCCCGGCCTGGAAGCCCTCCAGGCTCAGCTTCTCGAACAGCGCGCGGTCGCCGTGCAGCGCCACCCCCCACTCCTCGTCGTGGTAGCGCGCGTACTCGGGGTCGTCGCCGACCCACGCGCAGCGCGCGCGGCCATCGGCTCCGGTGCGGACGTCCATGCTCACCGCGCCAGCCTAGGGTCGGCGACGGACACCGCGCTCGCCGCGCGAGGGTCCGTGCTGCGCGCGCTACCACCCGGGCGGGACGACCGAGGCGTTCCCGAGGATCTCTTCCAGGGAGTCGGCCGGATCGCCCTCGGTGCACCACACGTCGATGAGGAACCCGAGGTCGGACTGGCGGAACGCGCGGGCGGCGAGGATCCCGTTCCTCCCGCTGTCGTCGACCGCCTCGACCGTCCGGGCGGCGAGGATGCGATTGCCCGCAGGACCGAAGCCCAGCGTCTGCTCACCCGCGTCCGACGACACATCGCTCTCGCTCCAGCTGTAGTACCAGGCCATCAGCCGGTCCGTCGCGACGCGGTCGTCGCCTGCGCCGCGCTGGCTCTCGTCGAGGCGGCTCTGCTGGAAGTCCGCCGTGCAGTCCCCGTCCGCCGACGTGTAGCCCCACGAGCCGCCGTCGTCGGGTGTGGTCAGCGTCCATCCGCCTCCGCTGACCAGGGCCGAGTCCTGCCACACGGATTCGTCCGGGACGAGCGTCGCGGTCGCCTCGAAGTCGAGCGGCTCGCCGGACCGCCGGACGTCGACCGTCAGGTCGTCCAGCAGCAGGTTGCCTGCGGCAATGGCGTCCGAGCCCTCCGGGCACTCGATCTGCAGCGACAGCTCGGTGCCGACCGTCGTGAGGACCCGCGTCGACACGACCTGCGCGTGCTCGCTCGCACCCGCGCGCTTGCCTGCGACGGCGTGGAACAGCAGACGGGCGGGCGTGCCCGTGATGGTCGCCGTGGTCTCGAAGACGAGATCGTCGAAGGCGGCGGCATCCACCTCACTGGACTCCGCGAGCGCGGCATCGGTCGCTGCCAGGTCGTCGGTCCCGTCGGCGTTGCGCGACTGGACGAGGACGATGTCGCATCCCGTCGCGTTCTGCGTGTACTCCCACAGCCCGTCATCCTGGGGCCCGGCCGACAGGACGTAGGTGTAGTCGCCGCCCCACAGCCCCGCGTGGTTCCACCCGACGTGCCATGATCCGGAGCGCAGTCCGTCACCGTGCTCGAACGTCACGACGTCGGGCAGCTCGGACGAGCTGCGCCACCCTGCGGTGCCCGTCGTCGCTGCGGGCGTCGGCGTCGCCGCTTCGGCCGGACCGACGATGCGCACCGGCGCGCAGCCGCACAGCAGCACGGTCGCTGCCACGGCGGCCCCCAGAGCACCTCGTGCTCCCCTCCCCATGCTCGGATTGTGGACCCGTCCCGGGCCGCCGTCAAGATGCGTCTCGCGTGCGCCGCGCGGTCGCTCCCGCGCCCCGTCAAGTCGCGCGTCACCGGCCCGATTCCCGGATGCCGCGCGCGTCGCTTACCTTGGAATGTCGGGCTGTTCACGCCCGCGCAGCTGGGAGGCAGGACCATGAAGATCGTCGCGTCGGCGGATTGGCGGGATGCCGTCCCGTTCGAGAACCCCGTTCTGGTGGCCGACGTGGTCCCCGGCGAGCCGACGCGGTGCTTCGCCTGCGGCCCGGACTCCGAGCTGCTCCCCCGCACCGAGCTGTGGGCGTACAAGCACCGCCATCCCAAGAACCACGACGGCTACGTGCGCTTCTACTGCGCGTTCCATGTGCCGGAGGCCCCCCCGAAGCCGCAGGTCGCGGCTCCCGCTCCGGCCGCCCGTGCGAAGGCGTCGCGTCCCGCCGCCGAGCGGCGAGCGCCCAAGCCGGTCGTCCCCGAGCGGATCCGCACGATGTGCCCGAACTGCTTCGTCGAGGTCTCGGCCACCGGCGAGTGCGGCATGTGCGGCTGGTCCGAGAACTGAGCTGACACCGGTGGATGCCGCAGGCCGCGGCATCCCGGTCCTCGGCGTCTGCGGGCAAGAGAAAGGGGACCGCGTTCCCGATTCGCGGTCCCCATGAAGACGCTGCCGACGCACGAAGCCCGTATGCGCAGTCGGTTGAAGGCTGCCTTCAAAAGGGATATGTCCGCCGTCGGGTGATATGGGACACCCCTCGGGCCATCGTTACCTTTCCGTGACCTTTGGGGTGTCCCAGGCTCGTCGGCTCACTTCTTCTTGAGCGACTTCTCCGACACCGGCGCCTCTCCGGACGCGGCGAGCGCGCGGTAGTACTCGCGGGCCTCGTCCTGCCGTTCACGCTCGGCGCCCGACGCGATCGGTGCGCGCACGTGCTCCGGCGCGAAGCCGTAGGCATCGACCAGATCCTGCGCGTGCGGGCGCAGACGAGCGGCCAGGCGGTCGATGTAGCGCGACACCGATGCCGCGCGCTGCGTCGACAGACGCCCGTTGATCAGGTACCAGGCGAGGTGCTTCTCGATGAGATGCATGCCGAACAGGTCGCGCAGCCACGTCAGCACCTGAGCGGTGCCCTCGTCCGAGATCCGGTGGATGCCGTCGGTGAACGCCTCCCACTGCAGCAGCTCGCCGTGCGCACGAGCGGCCTCGATGAGCTCGGCCTGGTGGCTGTTGAACAGTGCCGCCGCCTCGGCGGGCGACAGCTTGGCCGCGGGGCGCAGCGCACCGGCGACGTCGGCGACCATCTGCTGGACGCGGCCGGCGAGCAGCTCGTGCTGCTGGTCCTCGCGCAGCCCCAGCTCCACCGACCGTGCCGTCGAGCCGAAGTCGGCGACGGCCTGGCCGAGCTGACGGAGCCCCGCGCCGTGGAAGAGCTTGCCCGCTGTCTGCCCGACCGCGAATCGGGCCAGGGCTGCGGCATCCTTGCCCTTGAACTGCCTGGCGTAGTCGGCGAGGAGCCGCTTGCCGACCAGCTGCAGCAGGATGTTGTTGTCGCCCTCGAAGGTCGCATACACGTCGAGGTCCTGGTGCAGCCCGACGAAGCGGTTCTCGGCGATGAAGCCCGAGCCGCCGCACGCCTCGCGCGCCTCCTGGATGGTGCTCAGGGCGTTCCAGGTGCTGAGGGGCTTGAGCGACGCGGCGAGGGTCTCGAGGTCTTCGCGCTCGTCGGGGGTGTCGGTGCGGCCCGAGAACACGCCGTCGAACTTCTTCAGCAGCTCGTCGTTGGCGAAGAACTGCGCGTAGTTCTGGGCGAGGAGCGGCAGCAGACGCCGCTGGTGCTTGCCGTAGTCGAGCAGCACGACCTCTTCGGTGCCGGCGCCCGAGTCGAACTGGCGGCGCTGGCCGGCGTACGTCAGGGCGATGTACAGCGCGAGGGCCGTGCCGGTGGTCGCCGCACCGTCGAGCGACACGCGGCCCTGGACGAGCGCGCCGAGCATCGTGAAGAAGCGGCGGCCCGGGCTCGCGATGTCGGACGTGTAGGAGCCGTCGGGGGCGACCTGCCCGTAGCGGTCGAGCAGGTTGAAGCGCGGCACGCGCACGTGGTCGAAGGCCAGGCGGCCGTTGTCGATGCCGTTGAGACCGCCCTTGACGCCGTCGTCCTCGCTCGTGACGCCGTCCAGCATGTTGCCCTCGTCGTCGCGGATCGGGACGTAGAAGCAGTGCACGCCGTAGTTGACGCCGCCCGTGATGAGCTGCGCGAACACGGTGGCGGCCTTGCCGTGCAGCGCCGCGTTGCCGAGGTAGTCCTTCGTCGCCGCACGGAACGGCGTGTGGATGACGAACTCCTCGGTGTCGGGGTCGTACGTGGCGGTCGTGCCGATGGCGGCGACATCGGAGCCGTGCCCCATCTCGGTCATCGCGAACGCGCCGGGGATCGACAGGTCGATCACGCCGGGCAGCCACTGGTCGTGGTGCTTCTTCGTGCCGAGCTGGTGGATGGCCGAGCCGAACAGGCCCCACTGCACACCGGACTTGATCTGCAGGCTGGGGTCGGCGAGCACGAGCTCCATGAACCCGGCGAGATTGGCGCCGTTGTTCTCGAGGCCGCCGTACTCCTTCGGGAAGGCGCGACGCGATCCGCCGTGCTCGACGAGCAGGTGCAGCTGGCTCAGCACGCGCTCACGGTGCTCGGGCATCGGCTGGCCGTCGATCCGCCAGAACGCCGGGTCCTTGATCATCTCGCGCGCCTCGCGGCGGGTCTCGGCCCACGTGCCCAGCAGCAGGTCGGTGACCGCGTCGATGTGGATGCGAGGTTCGGATGCCTCGGCCGCCGTGTGCGGGGCGGTCGGAGCCCCGCCGGCAGGCGTGTGCTTGTGGACGGCGGGCTTCTTGGAGCGGACGGCGGCGTCAGCCATGTCATCACCTCTCGAGACGAGGGACAGGGGAAGGTCCTTTCGACCGTAGGACTCCCACAATGCCGACTCAAAGTGACTGGCGGGTTCCCACAACCTGGACGCGAGACGGGTGGCCGGTGGATTGTGCGGGACGCACAGCACGCCCCGATCGGGGGATGCCGCCGACCACTGTCGAGAGGCGGCCCTATGCTCGGCGCATGACGTCAGCGTCCGCCGCCATCACCACCGCCTTCATCCCCGTCCGCGATCCGCTCGCAGCCGCACGCTGGTACACCGACGCATTCGGACTCGACGTGACCGAGGCGACGGAATTCTCCAGCGTGCTCGCCGGATCGCAGGGTCAGGTGACCCTGATGGGCCCCGCCAGCGGCATCAGGGTCGAACCGGGTCTGGGCTGGGCCACCTGCAACTTCCGGGTGGATGACGTCACGTCGGCGCGCGAGCGGTTCACCGGCCTCGGTGCCGCACCGAGCGAGGTGCTCGGGGATCCGGCACGATGCCTCTTCTTCACCGCCGTCGACCCGGACGGCAACACGCTGCTCATCACCGACCGCTGATCCGTCTGTTTCCCAGACACCGAGTGGGCGCGGGGGTCTGTACGCGGCCGGTTCCGCCCGCGAGACTTGGTCGCCCCGGGCATCGCGGCCCGGGCGACGGGTGGGAGTCAGCCATGGGCACAGTCGGCGCGCAGCTCTTTCGGCGCAAGCCCATCGTCGTCCAGCACCGGCATCACCAGGGCGAGGAGCTGGCACGCAACCTCAGCACGTTCCAGCTGATGATGTTCGGGGTCGGCGCGACGGTCGGCACGGGCATCTTCTTCGTGCTGAGCGAGTCGGTCCCGAAGGCCGGGCCCGCCGTGATCATCTCGTTCGTCGTCGCGGCGATCTGCGCCGGGCTGTCAGCGCTCTGCTATGCCGAGCTGGCCGCGGCGATCCCGGTCAGCGGATCGACGTACTCGTACACGTATCACGCGCTCGGCGAGGTGTGGGCGATCGTCATCGCCGGCTGTGTGCTGCTCGAGTACGGCGTCGCGGTGTCGGCGGTGGCGGTCGGCTGGAGCGGCTACTTCAACGAGCTGCTCGAGAACACGCTGGGGTTCCGGCTGCCGGAGGCGCTGTCCGTCTCGTTCATCTCCGGTGCGGACGGCGCGGCGACAGGCGGGATCATCAACCTCCCGGCCGTGGTGCTCGTGGGACTGTGCTGCCTGCTGCTGATCCGCGGAGTCGCCGAGTCCGCGACGGTGAACGCGATCATGGTGCTCATCAAGCTCGGTGTGCTGGCGCTGTTCATCGTGCTCGGGCTGACCGCGTTCAACGCCGACCACTTCGAGGACTTCTTCCGGTTCGGCGCGGCGGGCATCAGCGCTGCCGCGGGCACCATCTTCTTCTCGTTCATCGGCCTGGACGCCGTCGCGACCGCCGGAGAGGAGGTGCGCAACCCGCAGAAGGCGCTGCCGCGGGCGATCATCGGCGCGCTGATCATCGTCTCGACGGTGTACATCCTGGTGGCCGTCGCGGGCCTGGCCGCAGAGCCGGTCGCGTTCTTCTCCACCGAGGAGGCGGGCGAGGCGGGGCTCGCGAAGATCCTGGAGAACGTCACCGGCACGCCGATCTGGGGCACGATCCTGGCCGCCGGAGCCGTCATCTCGATCTTCTCGGTGACGCTCGTCACCCTGTACGGCCAGACGCGGATCCTGTTCTCGATCTCGCGCGACGGGTTCGTGCCGCGCAGCTTCGTCCGGGTCAACGCCAAGACGCTGACGCCGATCCACAACACGGTCGTCGTGTCGGTCATCGTCGCGATCGTCGCGGGCTTCGTGCCGTCGGACTATCTGTGGGACACCGTGTCGATCGGCACCCTGATGGCGTTCATCGTGGTCGCGTTGGCGGTCATCGTGCTGCGGCGCACGAAGCCGGAACTCGAACGCCCGTTCCGCGTCCCCCTGTACCCGGTCGTGCCGATCCTCACGATCGCCGCGCGCGTGTACATCCTGTCGGGCCTCGCCGCCATCACGTGGGTGATCTTCGGCGTATGGATCGCGATCGTGCTGCTCTACTACTGGTTCTACGGGCGCCGGCACGCGACCCTCAACGACTACACGTCCGATGAGCAGATCGCCGAGCCGATCCGCCCCGAGGAGGAGCGGTGACGTACGTCGTCGGCTACGGCCCACGGGGCGACGACCGCAGCGCCGTCGACCTGGCGTTCCAGTTCGCGCGGTCTCGGCCCGCGCCGGTCGTCGCCGTGTCAGTCGTGCCGCAGGGGTGGGGCACACCGGTGGCGGCGGGGGTCGACCGCGAGTACGAGCAGTGGGCCGCCGCCGAGGGGCGGCAGAGCGCGCAGCTCGCGACCGCCGACTTCGCGCATCACCCCGGCCTCGCCGCCGAGGCGGTGTGGGTCGCAGGTCGCTCGGTGCCCGCGGCGCTCATCGACCAGGCGATGGCGAGGGATGCCGCGCTCATCGTGGTCGGCTCCGCCGAAGAGGCCGAACCCGGCAGGGTGCGCCTGACGTCCAAGACGGACCGCCTCGTCCACTCCTCGCCGCTGCCGGTAGCGATCGCACCGCGGAGCTACCGCACCACGAGCCGGGTCACCCGCGTGACGGTCGGCTTCCGTGACGACGACGGCAGCTGGTCGCTGCTGGACCGCGTGGCCGGGATCGCCCGCGCGTCGGCGGCCCGCGTGCGCCTGGTCACGTTCCTCGTGGACCCGGCTCGTCGTCCGGTCACGACCGACGTCAGCCATGCACAGGCCCAGGTCATCGACGCGTGGATGACGCGGGCCGTCGCGGCGCAGGCCGAGGCCGTCGCCCACTTGCGGACGCTGGGGTTCGCCGACGACGAGATCGAGCACGGCATCTCGGCCGGTCCGCAGTGGCACGCCGCGGTGGCATCGGTCGGGTGGGCCGAGGGCGACATCCTGGTCGTCGGGTCGTCGTCCACGCATCGCCTGGCCCAGGTGTTCCTCGGCTCGAGCGCATCGAAGATCCTGCGCAACGCCCCCGTGCCCGTCGTGGTGGTGCCCGGCGCCGGCGCCTGACCTCGGGCGTCGGTTGCCTCTCTCCCCGTCCCCCGCCCCGCCCCGCCCGCCCCGCTGCGCCCGCCCCGCAGCGCTGCGCTCGCCCCGCTGCGCTCGCAGAATCGGATCCGCATCTGCGGACCGGGCCGGCGACACGCCGACCCCCGGCATCCCGAGACGGCGTGCCACCGCCGATCTCCGCTCCAGCGGATCCGATTCTGCGCACCGCCGGGCGGGCGCGGCGGGGCGGCCGGGCGGGCGCGGCCGGGCGGGCGCGGCCGGGCGGGCGCGGCGGGGCGGCCGGGCGGGCGCGGCGGGACGGCCCCCGCGCAAATCACGGCGGCAGTGACGAAGGATGCCGCACCGCGGGTCGCGGTGCGGCATCCGTTCGGCTGGAACGAGGGGACCTACAGGGTGAGGCCGTGCCCGAAGCGGAACAGCGGGTCCTCGGTGTCGAACGGGACGTCGGGGCGCGAGGCCTCGACGGCCGCCATCGAGCGGGGGAGGTCGAACGGCAGACGCCCCTTGGCCGCGGCCGCGCCCGACAGGACGTCGAGCAGGGCGGCCGAACTCGCACCCCAGTTGCCGACGACGGCGTGCGCGACCTCGACGATCGGCCCGAGGATCGCGGGCCGGTCGAGGAAGACGTCGACGACCGTCGGGACGGCGGCGGCGACCTCGGCGACATGCGCGACGGTCTCGGGCGCGAAGTCGAGCGAGCCGGCGTGGAAGAACGACTCGAAGCCGTTGCCGCGCTGCTCGTACGGCGCCTGCAGGCGCAGCACCGCGAGGTCGGCCTCGGCCGGCGTCGCGACGACGGTGCCGTACGCGGCCGCCGTCTCGGCGTCGATGCCCTCGACGTAGAGCTTGACGCCCGTCGCGAAGGGCAGCACCGCGTCGCGGTTCGCGAGGATCGTGAGCGCGGCGCGCTGCGCGGCATCCCCCTCCGCACGGAATTCCGGCGAGCCCACGATGACGTCGGCCGCGTCGGCGTCGACGTATGGGTCCTCGAACAGGCCGAGCTCGAACTTCTCGCGCAGCAGGCGCCGGGCCGAGGCATCCACGCGCTCCTCGGCGATGCGGCCGTCCTCGACGAGCGCCACGAGCAGTTCGGGGCACGCCTCGCCGCCGAACTGGTCGGCGCCCGCGTCGATGATCTTCACCATGCGCTCTTCGCGGCTGAGGTGCTCCACGCCCCATGCCCGCGCCGGGAAGGGCTGGCCCATGATCTCGGCGTCGGTGACAAGGCCCCAGTCGGTGCAGACGACGCCGTCGAAGCCGTAGCGCTCACGCAGCAGACCCGTCAGCACCGACTTGTTGAAGCCGAAGCCGACCTCTTCGTACTCGGTGCCGACCGGCATGCCGTAGTACGGCATGACCTGGCGGACGCCGGCGGCGAAGGCGTCCTCGAAGGGCTTCAGGTGCAGCTCGAACTTTCTGCCCGGATAGACCTGCTCGCGTCCGTATTCGAAGTGCGGGTCCTCGCCGTCCTGCTGCGGGCCGCCGCCCGGGAAGTGCTTGACCATCGCCGACACCGCGCCCGGGCCGAACGACGCGCCGTTCTGGAAGCCGCGGATGTACGCGGCGCCGAGCTCGCCCGACACCTCCGCGTCCTCGCCGAACGTCTGCAGCTGCCGCGACCAGCGCGGCTCGGTGGCGAGGTCGACCTGCGGGTGCAGCGCCACGCGGATGCCGACCGCCGTGTACTCCTGTCGGGCGATGTCGCCGAAGCGCTCCACGAGCGCCGCGTCGCGGGTGGCGGCGAGGCCCAGCGTGTCGGGCCACTGCGAGAACGGCCCCGACAGCATCGCCGCACCGGGGTTGTCGGTGAAAGAGTGCCGCGGGTCAGTCGAGATCGTCACGGGGATGCCGAGACGAGTGGATGCCGCCAGCTCCTGCAGCGCGTTGTGCCAGCGTGCGATCGCACCGGCGGTGGGCGCCACACCCAGCAGGTTGAAGTGGTTCATGCGGCGCTCGAGCACGTACTCGCGGTTGGACGGCAGGCCGAACACGGGGTCGGCGTCGGCGAGCTCGCCGTCGGGGCCCATCGTGATCATGGTCTGGAAGAACAGACCGGCCTTCTCTTCCAGCGTCATCTCCGCCAGCAGCAGCTCGACGCGCTCTGCGACGGGAAGGCTCGCGTCGAGCCAGGGGCGCTCGGATGCGGCGGGTGCGGCATCCAGATCCGTCGTGCTTGCGCTGAGCGCAGTCGAAGCGTCGGTCATCACTTCACTCCCTTGATGCGGTAGACGAGCACGGCGCCCGCGAGGGCCACGAGCGCGCCGAAGAGGTAGTAGACGGTGTAGCCACCGAGCGGCGTTGCGGCGCCCAGCGCGATGATGCCGGGAGCGATCGCCGGCGCGATCGACTGCGGCAGCGCGTTGGCGATGTTGAGCACGCCGAGGTCCTTCGCGGTGTCTTCGGGGTTGGGCAGCACCTCGGTCGCGAGGGCCAGGTCGACCGAGAAGAACGAGCCGGCGCCGAAGCCGATGATCGCCTGCGCGACGATCAGCGTCGGCACGTCGGGCGCGAACGCGAGCAGCACGAGGCCGACCACCATGACGCCGCCGGCGACGGCGACGAACGGGCGGCGCTTGCCGACTCTGTCGGAGAGGAACCCGCCGAGCGGCGACGAGATCATCATGGCGGCCATCGACGCGAGGTTCGCGAGGAGGATCGTCGTGATGGCGGTCTGCTCGTCGAGCTGGAACTTCTCGGTCAGGTAGAACGGCAGGAAGGTCGCGATGCCGGCGTAGCCGAACATCACGAAGAACTTCGTCAGCCACGTCCAGCCGAAGTCGGGGTGCTTGGCCGGGTTGAAGACGAACGAGCCGAAGAACTGACCGACGGTGAACCGGTCGGCGGGCTTGTCGGTGCGGACGCGGTCCTTGAGGACCAGGACGAACAGCACCGCGAGGACGGTCGCGATCGCCGACGGGACGACGAAGCGGGCGAAGTCCTCGGACAGGAAGTTGGTGAGGAACGTGCCGCCCAGGATGCCCAGCGGCGTGGTGATCCCGACGATGCCCGACACCTTGCCGCGGCTGGCCACCGGCACCTGGTCGGGGAGCGTGGCGTTGGCGGCTGCGAGCACCGCGTTCATCGCGGCCTGAACGATGCACCACGCGATGAGGACGACCCACACCGACGTCGCGACGCCGATCAGGAGGAAGCCGCCGAGACCGACGATCGCACCGCCGAGGATCCACGGCCGGCGCATGCCGAAGCGCGAGGTGGTGCGGTCAGAAAGGCGGCCGGCGAGCGGGTTCGCGATGAGGGCGAACAGCGCGCCGACGCCGAGCACCAGGCCGAGGCTGCCGGTGGCCGCCTCGGTGGACGGCGAGATGTGCTGGATCTTGAACGCCATCGACACCATGACCGGCGTGAGCAATGCGAGATAGACGCCGAAGTTCACCGCGGCGAGCCCGGGCGTGTAGCCGCGCGGGGTCCTGCCGGGTGTGGTTCCCGGCGCCTTGAAGCCGGTGGTGCCGGCGGCCGCGGCCGTCGCGGCGGAAGACAGCTCTGTCATCGGAGTCCTCTCTCAGGTGCGACGCGCGGCGGCTGTGCCGGGCGTCGATTCACGAGAATACATGAAACCCGACCGTTTGGTAACTGAAGTCTGACCGATCGGTAATCGGGCTCGCTACACTGGACGCGTGACGACGATCTCGGTGCCGGGAACGGCTCGCAGTGCACAGGCCGAGCGCACGCGCGCGGCCATCGTCGCCGCCGCTCACGACCTCTTCGTGGCGCACGGGTACCGCGCGTCGTCGCTGCGCGACGTCGCCGCCGCCGCGGGGATCAGCCATCCCGGCCTGCTGCGGCACTTCGCCACGAAGGACGCGCTGCTCGCCGAGGTCGTCGACTCGTTCGAGCGCGACAACGAGCTCGTCCTCCTCGAGCAGCTGGCCGCCGACGAACCGGGAACACTCGGGTACAGCGTGATCGCCGAGCGCAATGCCACCGTGCCCGGCTACCTGCCGCTGTTCGCCGCGCTCACCGGCGAGGCATCCAGTCCCCGTCATCCCGCGCACGCGATCGTGCGCGACCGGTACGCGCGGCTGCGCGAGCTGTCGGTGGACGCCATCGAAGAGGCCATGGCGCAGGACACCGTGTCGCAGGGGCGCGATGCCGCCGGCGAGGCCGTCCGCATCGCCGCCGCGTGGGACGGCCTGCAGCTGCTGGGCCAGTACCTGCCCGACCGCGTCGACGTCGTCTCGGCGCTGCAGGTGTACGAAGACGCGCTGGCGCTGCCGGTCGGCTGGCGCGAGGCCGACGATCCGGTACCGTCCGATGTCGCCGTGGCCGTCCCGTCGATGCCGTCGTTCGCTTCACCCGACGACGGCGACCGGCTCGGCTACAAGGTCGGTCGTGAGCGACGCGCCAAGATCCTCGACGGTGCGACCGCGCTGTTCGCCCAGGAGGGCTACGGAGACACGAGCCTGCGCGACATCGCCGCCCGGGTCGGGGTGTCGAAGTCGACCCTGCTGCACCACTACGGCTCGAAGGAGGAGCTGCTGAGCGCGGTGCTCAGCGACCGCGACCGCCTCATCGAGTCGCGAGGGTCGTACGTGCGGGCCGCGCGCGCGGCGGACGAGCTGCGAAACCTCCCGCTCGGGGCCGCCGAGAACACGGCATCCGCGCCGGGTCTCATCGAGGTGTACGCCGTGCTGTCGTGCGAGGCGGTGCCGGCCGACCATCCCGCCCACGCCTACTTCGAGCAGCGCTTCGGCGACGTGATCGACCACTTCGCCGCGCTGTTCCGCGCGGCCCAGCAGGACGGCGACCTGCCGTCGCACCGCGACCCCGAGTTCGAGGCCGTGTGGCTCACCGCGCTGTGGGACGGACTGCAGTACCAGTGGCTGTACGACCGTTCGTCAGTCGACGTGGCGGCCCAGCTGACCGCGCACCTCGACGACGTGCTGCCGCGTCGCTGACGCCGCCGGCCGGCCCGGCGGCGAGATCACGCGGCGGCGATGACCTCCAGCACGGCGTCGCCGTATGCCTCGCGCTTCTTGGCGCCGATGCCCGAGACGCCGTCGAGGTCGGCGAGGCTCTCGGGGCGGCGCTCGGCGAGCGCGCGCAGCGTCGCGTCGCCGAACACGATGTAGGCGGGGACCCCGAGCTCTCTCGCGACGCCGGCGCGCCACGCCCGCAGCGCCTCGAACACGCCGACGTTCGCCGGGTCGAGGTTCTCGGGCGCCGTCGACTTGCGCACCCGGGCGACGCCTCCGGACCGCCTCATGACATCGCGCCGCAGCGGCACGGGGGTCTCGCCGCGCAGCACGCCGGCCGCGGGTTCGCCGAGGGCCAGCGTGCCGTACTCGCCGCGGGCGACGAGGATGCCGCGAGCCAGGAGCTGACGGATGACGCTGCGCCAGTCCTGCTCGCCGAGATCGGCACCGAGGCCGTACGTCGACAGCTGGTCGTGACCCTGCTGACGGATGCGGTCGGTCGACGCGCCCCGCAGGATGTCGATCAGGTGGCCGGCGCCGAACGCCTGATTGCGCTCACGCTGCAGCCGCACGATCGTCGACAGGAGCTTCTGCGCGGGGACGAGCCCGTCCCACGTGTCGGGCGCCTCGAGGCACGTGTCGCAGTTGCCGCACGGCTCGGACGCCTCGCCGAAGTAGGCGAGGAGGTTCTGACGACGGCATCCGACCGTCTCGCACAGGCCGAGCATCGCGTCGAGGTGCTGGCCGAGGCGGGTCTTGAACGACCGGTCGCCCGGCGACTGGTCGATGAGGCGGCGCTGCTGGACGACGTCGCCCAGGCCGTACGCCATCCAGGCGACCGATGCCTCGCCGTCGCGCCCGGCACGGCCGGTCTCTTGGTAGTACCCCTCGACCGACTTCGGCAGGTCGATGTGGGCGACGAAGCGCACGTCGGGTTTGTCGATACCCATGCCGAACGCGATGGTCGCGACCATGACCACGCCGTCCTCGCGCAGGAAGCGGGACTGGTTGGCCGCCCGCGTCTCGGCCGGAAGGCCCGCGTGGTAGGGCAGGGCGTCCACGCCCTGCGCCGACAGGAACTCGGCCGTCTGCTCGACCGACTTGCGGCTGAGCGCGTACACGATCCCCGCCGCGCCGGCCCCCTGCGACCGGATGAACGCGACCAGCTGGCGGCGCGGATCGGACTTGGCCTCGATGCGGTACTGGATGTTGGGCCGGTCGAAGCTCGACACGAAGTGCCGCGCGTCGGGCAGGTGCAGCCGCTCGGTCATCTCGCGATGCGTGGCCGGCGTCGCCGTGGCGGTCAGCGCGAGACGCGGCACCCCGGGGAAGCGCTCGGCGAGCGCGCCGAGCGCGAGGTAGTCGGGCCGGAAGTCGTGGCCCCACTGCGACACGCAGTGCGCCTCGTCGATCGCGATGACGCTGAGCCTTCCGCGACCGAGGAACCGCAGCGTCGTCTCGGTGTTGAGCCGCTCGGGGGCGACGTACAGCAGATCGAGCTCGCCCGCGAGGTACGCACGCTCGACGGCCGCGCGCTCCGGCGGCGCCTGCGTGGAGTTGAGATACGCGGCCCGCACGCCGTTCGCGACGAGCGCGTCGACCTGGTCGTGCATGAGCGCGATGAGCGGACTCACGACGAGCCCGGTTCCCGGCCGCACCAGCGCCGGCACCTGGTAGCAGACGCTCTTGCCGCCCCCGGTCGGCATCAGCACGACGGCATCCCCACCGGCGATCACGTGCTCGACGATCGCGCCCTGCTCGCCGCGGAACGCATCGTAGCCGTACACCTCGCGCAGCACCGTGCGCGGATCGGCGCCCGTGAAGTCGCGGCGCGGACCGGCCCCCGCGAACGGGTCGAAGCCCGCAGCCGCACCGGCGTCGGACCAGCCCGCCGGATCTGCCGGCGGCGCCCAGGCTGCTTCTGCCGGCGGCGCCCAGGCGTCCTCGGGCGGCGCCCACGAGTCGTCGGGCGGGGGCGCGAACTGGTCGGCCTCCCACGCGAGATCGGCGTACGGGTCGCCTTGCGCAGT
This sequence comes from Microbacterium kyungheense, assembly GCF_006783905.1. GTDB lineage: Bacteria > Actinomycetota > Actinomycetes > Actinomycetales > Microbacteriaceae > Microbacterium > Microbacterium kyungheense. The sequence goes on from NZ_VFPE01000004.1 coordinate 132,237, forward strand.
GGTCACCTGTCCCAGGGTAGCCGCGGCATCCGACGCGACACCCGCCGCCGCCGTCCCGGTGCAGAACCCGGGCGCCGGCTCCTGCGCAGCACCACTGTGGAGGAACCGATCAGCACCACTTCGCGACGATCGCGTCGATGACGGTGCGGTTGCGGTTCGTCGCCACGCCGAGCAGCTTCGCCGCCCCCAGCGGATCGACCTGTCCTGCCTGGTACGCGGGGCCGAGCAGCGCGTGGGCGGTGCGTCCGCGCACGACCATCCCGCCCGCCTCCGATGCCAGGCCCTCGATCTTCGCGACGGTCGCGGCCGGCAGCTCGTCCTTCATGAGGTAGATGTAGTGCCGTGCGAGCTCGGGATGCTCGTCGCCGAGCGTCGCCGCCTCCGCCGCGATCGCCGCCACCTCGGCCGCTGTGAACACCATCGTGGGCACCTCGAACCCGCGGTCCTCGGCGAAGGCGCCCTCGAGCAGCGCCTCGATCTTCGCCCGCGAGCGCATCGGCGTGGTGAACCGCACGTTGCCGGTGTTGATGTGCGTCTCGACGTCGTCGAACCCGGCGGCCTCGACGACGCGCCTGATGTCGTCCTTCGCGAACTTGCGGTTCGCCCCGAGGTTGATCGCGCGCAGGAAGGCCACGTAGGTCGGCATACCGCCATCATCCGCTATGGTCGTGCTCATGCAATGCCTGTGACTTCGTCCTCACCGAAACGAAGAAGGTGGATGCCGCACCCCGGCGTCCCTGAAAGGCACACGCATGTACCCCCGGACCTCCCTGCCGCTGCGCGGCAAGACCGCCCTCGTCACCGGCGTCTCGCGCCGGAAGGGCATCGGCTTCGCCGTCGCCTCCGAGTTCGCCCGGCTCGGCGCCGACGTGTTCGTCCACCACTACTCGCCGCACGACGCCGACCAGCCGTGGGGCACGGATTCTCTCGACGCCGTGCGCGACGGTCTGCGCACGCAGCTGGCACCGGGTGCGCAGCTCGGCGACATCGCTGCGGACCTGCGCGACGCGGCATCCATCCCCCGCGTCATCGCGTCCGCACGCGGGCTGACCGGGCGCCTGGACATCCTCGTCTGCAACCAGGCGCTGTCAGGCGGCGACGGCTCGATCCTCGACATGACCGCCGAGCGGCTCGATGCGCACTGGCAGACCAACGCGCGCTCGACGCTGCTGCTGACACGCGAGTTCGCCACCCTGCACGCCGGCGCGAAGGGTGCCGAGCGCCTGCCGGGCGAGCGCATCGGCCGCTCCGAGCCGTTCGCCGAGCCGACCGGGCGCGTGTTCTGGATGACGTCGGGGCAGCTGCACGGGCCGATGCGCGGCGAGGTCGCGTACGCCGCCAGCAAGGCGGCGCTGGCCGGGGTCACCCCGACGGTCGCCGCCGAGCTGCTCGATCTCGGGATCATCCTCAACACGATCGACCCGGGCCCGGTCAACACCGGGTACCTCGATCCCGAGACCGCCGACCGCCCGCTCGACGAGATCCAGGCGTTCGTGCGCAGCACGCCGTTCGGACGATTCGGCGAGCCCGCCGATCCGGCGCGACTCATCGCGTGGCTGTCGACGGACGCCGGTGCCTGGGTCGTCGGCCAGGTGCTCTCGACCGACGGCGGCATGCGCCTCGCCTGAGCGCGGCTCGCCTGGCCCGACCGCCGGCGCCCGGCCGCCGGCACCCGGCCGCCGGCATCCAATCCTCAGAACAGGTGTTCTGGCGAGTACAGGACGGATCCTGCGACAACGGTCCTCCGTTCGCCGGAACACCTGTTCTGGCGAACGGGATGCGGGCTCAGTACAGCGTGAAGCCGCCGTCGATCGTCACGATCGAGCCGGTCATGAACGACGACGCCTCGCTCGCGAGGAACACGGCGGCCGGACCGAGCTCGTGCGGTTCGCCGGCGCGCTTCATCGGCGCGGGATCGACGCACCACGGCTTGTACTCGGGCTCGTACACCGGAGACATCTCGGTGTGGATGTACCCGGGCGCGATCGCGTTGACGCGGATGCCGAGCGGCGCCCACTCGGCGGCGAGCCCCCTCGTCATCTGATGCACCGCGGCCTTCGAGGTGAGGTACGAGATCTGCCGGCGCGGCTGGTTGACGATCTCGGCCGACATCGAGCCGATGTTGACGATCGTGCCGCCGCCGCGCGCGGCCATGCGGCGGCCGACGGCGCGGGAGCAGTACCAGACGCCGTCGACGTTGGTCGCCAGCACGTCGCGCCACACGTCGTCGCCGACGTCGAGGGCCGCGCCGCCGACACTGATGCCGGCGTTGTTCACCAGCACGTCGATCTCGCCGAACCGGTCGCTCACCTCGGCGACCGCACGTTCCACGTCGGCGGCATCCGAGACCTCGAGGCGGACCCCGAAGGAGTGGATGCCGGCGGCCCGAAGCTCCTCGGCGGCGCGCTGCGCCGCCTCGTCGGTGCGGGCGGTGACCGCGACCGCGGCACCCGCTTCGCCCAGCGCCTGCGCGATCGCGCGGCCGATGCCGCGGCTGCCGCCGGTCACGAGCGCGACCTTGCCCGTCAGCGCGAACGAATCCATGACCGTCATCGCGGTCTCCTCCCTACAGCCGCACGACCTCGGTGACCCGCAGCACGGCGGTGCCGGCCTCTTCGGATGCGGCAAGATCGATCACGCCGCGGATGCGCCAGTCGTGGTCGCCGGCGGGGTCGTCGATCGTCTGCTCGACGCGCCACACGCCGGAGGCGGCATCCGATTCGTCGACAGTTACCAGGCGCGGCGAACGGGCCGCCCCGCCGGTGAGGATCTCGTCGTGGTCGTCGAAGTACGCGTCGAGCGCCGCGGGCCAGTCGATGTCGGGATCGAGCTCGACGAGCTCGTCGTCGCGCTGCAGCGCCGCGAGCTGCACGCGGCGGAACAGCTCGTTGCGCACCAGCACGCCGAACGCGCGGCGGTTGGTGAGCACCGACGGCGGTGCCGGCGGCACCACGGGGGCCGAGGGATCGTCGGCGGGGTTGATCAGCGCCTCCCACTCGTCGACGAGGCTGGAGTCCACCTGGCGCACGAGCTCGCCGAGCCACGCGACGAGGTCGTGCAGGTCCTCGGTCTGCGCCTCGGAGGGGACCGTCTGTCGGATGGCCCGGTAGGCGTCCGACAGGTACCGCAGCACGAGACCCTCGCTGCGGGCCAGCTGGTACAGCGAGATCAGCTCCGAGAACGACAGCGCGCGCTCGAACATGTCGCGCACGACCGACTTGGGCGACAGCTCGAAGTCCCGCACCCACGGCTGGCTGGACGCGAACACCTCGTAGGCCTGCGCCAGCAGCTCTTCGAGCGGCTTGGGGTAGGTCACCTGCTCGAGCAGCGCCATCCGCTCGTCGTACTCGATGCCGTCGGCCTTCATCGCGGCGACCGCCTCGCCGCGCGCCTTGAACTCCTGCTGCGACAGGATCGGCCGCGGGTCGTCGAGCGTCGACTCGATGACGCTCACGACGTCCAGCGCGTAGTGCCCCGTGCCCACTCCGGTCGCCGAGCCCGTCGAAGCGTCCTCAGGGTCCAGCAGCTCGATCGCGGCGAGCGCGAACGGCGAGAGCGGCTGGTTGAGGGCGAAGTTGGGCTGCAGATCGACGGTCAGGTGGATGCCGGAGGCCCCGGCATCCCGTCGGTCGATCTCGACCACCTGCGCGGCGACCAGCGTGCGGAAGATCGCGATCGCGCGACGCGCGAGCTCGTACCGCCGAGCGCGCGGCTCGTGGTTGTCGAACACCAGGCTGCGGACGTTCGAGAACACGTCGCCGCCCCGGGCGATGACGTTGATGAGCATGGCCGCGGTGAGCTGCATCTGCGGCACCAGCGGCTCGGGCTCAGCCTCGACCAGGCGTTCGAACGACCCGATGCCCCAGTTGACGACGCCGGCGGGCGCCTTCTTGCGGACGATCTTCTTGCGCTTGGCGGGGTCGTCGCCGGCCTTGCGCAGCGCTGCCTCGTTCTCGATCTCCCACTCTGGCGCCATCACGACGACGGTGCCCGACGTGTCGTAGCCGGCACGGCCGGCGCGCCCCGAGATCTGGTGGAACTCGCGCGCCGACAGCTGGCGCATCTTCGTGCCGTCGAACTTCGACAGCGCCGTGATCAGCACCGTGCGGATGGGCACGTTGATGCCGACGCCGAGCGTGTCGGTGCCGCAGATGACGCGCAGCAGGCCCCGCTGGGCGAGCGTCTCGACGAGCCGGCGATACCTCGGCAGCATGCCGGCGTGATGGACGCCGATGCCGGCGCGCACATACCGCGACAGCGTGCGGCCGAACGCCGTCGTGAACCGGAAGCCGCCGATGGCCTCCGCGATCGCATCCCGCTGCTCGCGGCTCACGACGCGGATGGACGACAGCGCCTGCGCCCGCTCCATGGCGGCGGCCTGCGAGAAGTGCACGATGTACACCGGCGACTGGCCGGTCTGCAGCAGTTCTTCGACGGTCTCGTGCACGGGCGTGCGCGCGTACGAGAAATGCAGCGGCACGGGACGCTCGACGCCCGTGATGCGCGACACCGTGCGGCCGGTGCGGCGCTCGAGGTCTTCGGCGATCGTGGCGACGTCGCCGAGCGTGGCCGACATCAGCACGAACTGCGCGCGCGGCAGGAGCAGCAGCGGCACCTGCCACGCCCACCCGCGCTCGGGGTCGCCGTAGTAGTGGAACTCGTCCATCACGACCTGGTCGACGGCCGCGTCGGCGCCCTGCCGGAGCGCGAGGTTCGCGAGGATCTCGGCGGTGCAGCACACGATCTGCGCATCCGGGTTGACCGACGAGTCACCGGTGACCATGCCGACGTTCGCGGCCCCGAAGATGTCGACGAGCGCGAAGAACTTCTCGCTCACGAGCGCCTTGATCGGCGCCGTGTAGTAGGTGCGCCCGCCCGCGGCGACCGCGGCCGCGTGGGCCGCGACGGCGACGAGCGACTTGCCCGTGCCGGTCGGCGTCGACAGGATCACATGCGACCCCGACACGATCTCGATGACCGCCTCGTCCTGCGCGGGGTACAGCGCGAACCCCTGCTCGCCGGCCCACTCGACGAACGCGTCGTACAGCTCGTCGGCGCCCGGGGCGGCGCCGGGAGCACCCGACGCCTGCGCGGCGGCGGCGATCGTCTCGAGTAGCGTCACCGTCCGAGTCTGCCAGGTCGCGGCATCCACCCCTCCTTCGCGCCGGTGCCACGTGCCCTGACGCGCCGCCGGCTCAGCGCCCGAGCGCCTCGAGGATGACGCCCGTGTAGGCCGTGTACCCGGCGTAGGTCGGGTGCAGGAAGCCGGACGGGTCGTTCACCGGGTCGACCCCGAACCACCGATCGCTCCACTGGGTGGGTAGCAGCTGCACACCGTGCCCGAGGAACGCGGGCACGACGTCGGCGTACGCGGCCTGCGCGCCCTGCGCTGCGGCCGCCGCCACGGCTTGCTGGACGGCGGCGTCGAGCGCGTCGGTGGCACCGTTGACGGTGAAGGCGAGGCTGCTCAGCGCCAGGCAGTGCTGGATCGGTGCGGTCTGCACGCACGCACCGAGGTCGACCGGCTCAAGGAGGTGCGGGTACCCCGTGACGACGATGGCCGCGCTCGGGGCGCGCAGCGCGATCTGGCCGATCAGCGTCGCCAGGGGCGCCACGAGGCCGGGCGCGTCGTCGACCACCCCCTGGACCTCTGCCAGGCACGCCACCGGATCGCCCCCGGTGCGGATCGCGGCGCACTGCGCGTAGAGCTCGGCAAGACCGAGGTCGTTCGCCCCGACGGTGAGTGTCACGACCGTCGTCCCACGGTTCACCTGCGTCAGCTGCCCCTGCACGTCGGCGACCGTGGCTCCGCTGCACGCCGCGTTGCGCAGCAGGTTGAACTTCGGCGACGCGTCCAGCTGGGCGGCATAGCCTCCGTCTGTTCGGACACACGCGTCCAGCGGCGCTCCGCCGCCCTGCCCCGCCGCGATGGAGTCGCCCAGAGCGACGTACTTGGCGACCGACTGCCGCGCGGCCGCCGCGGGGCCTGCCGCACCGGCAGCCAGCATCCCGATCCCCAGTGCCAGGGCAGCGAGCCCGGCCAGAACCCGTCGTCTCATGATTCCCCCTCGAATCCTCGAACGGACCGAAACGGTTACCCCCATGAACCGGCCGCGGAACGGATGCCGCTGACGAGGCCGACGATAGACCTGTGGATGCCGTCGCGCCAGGGGTGCGCGGGTGGCGGAATCGATGTGCGCGCCCGTACGTTGGACCAGACGTCGAAAGGATCGCCATGCCTGCCACCGATGACGAGGTCACCGTCCGCCGCAACGACGACGCCGGCCGCTACGAGGTCTGGGTCGGCGACGTGCTCGCCGGGTTCACCGAGTTCACCCCCGACGCCCGTGGGCGCCAGCGGTTCCCGCACACCGAGGTCGACCCGGCGTTCCGCGGTCGCGGTCTCGCGCAGACCGTCGTGGCCGAGGCGATGGCCGACGAGGCGCGTCGCGGCGAGACCGTCGTGCCGCTGTGCCCCGTGGTCGTGAAATACCTGGAGCAGAACGAGGTGCCCGGTCTCGACGTCCACTGGCCCTCACGCGTCGGCTGATCGCGGTAGCGTTCCGCACATGACCCGCCTCGGCAGCTCCGACACCGTCGACCTCGAGACCGCCGTCGAGTGCGACGGTCCGCGCACGCTGCTGCTCGAGGCCCGCGAGGTGCCGCTCGGCGGCGTGCGTGCGATGTCGGTGCACCGCTCTCTGCCACAGCGCGAGCTGCCGCTGGTCGGCGCCTGGTGCTTCCTCGACCGCTTCGGGCCGCAATCCACGCGCATGCGCGTCGAGCCGCATCCGCACATCGGGCTGCAGACCGTCACCTGGCCCTACCTCGGCGAGGTGCGGCACCGCGACACCGTCGGCAGCGATGTCGTCGTGCGTCGGGGAGCGCTGAACCTCATGACCAGCGGGGCAGGGATCGCCCATTCCGAGTACTCGGTGGGCGAGGACGCCACCCCGCTCGACGCGCTGCAGCTCTGGGTCGCGCTCCCCGAGTCGCGTCGCCACGGTGCCCCCGCGTTCGAGCAGCACGCGGTGCTGCCCGAGGTGGCCCTGCCGGCGATCGCCGGCGCACCGGGCGCCGCCACCGTCGTGCTGGGCGAACTCGCCGGCGTCGTATCGCCGGCCACCGTGTACACGCCGATCGTCGGCGCCGAGCTGCGCATCCCCGCGGGCTCGACCGTTCGCGTGCCGCTGAACCCGGACTGGGAGCACGCCCTCGTGGCCGTGCACGGCGGGCTCGCCGTGCCGGGACTCGCCGACGCGGAAGCCGTCCCGCTCGACACGGCGCACCTGCTGTACCTCGGCATGCGACGCACCTCGGTGGAGCTCACCAGCGCCACCGGCGCGACGGTGTTCCTCATGGGCGGCGAGCCTTTCGAGGACGACATCGTCATGTGGTGGAACTTCGTCGGCCGCACCCACGAAGAGATCGTCGAGGCCCGCGACGCCTGGGAGTCCGACAGCCCCCGCTTCGGCCATGTCGTCGATCACGGCGACGAGCGCATCCCCGCGCCCCCGCTGCCCGCCGTGCGCCTCACCCGTCGCCGCCGGCGCGTGTGATTCGTGGATGCCGGGGCGCCGGCATCCACCTTCCGACGCGTCACGAGGTGAAGGGGCGCCCGAGCCGTGACTCGAGCGCCCCTTCGTGCTGGAACTCAGGCGATCACTTCAGGACGACGAAGGCCGTTCCGCCGACGGATGCCTCCACGGTGTCGCTGCCGGAGTAGGCGACACCTACGCCGTAGAGCCCGCGCTTCTGCTTCGGCAGGTCCACGGACACCACACCATCGGTCAAGGTGCCTGTGTACTTCTTGTCGTTCACCAGCAGCGTCACCGTTCCGGTGGCCGCCGGCCCGCCGGACGACTTGACGGTCACCGTCACCGTCCAGGTCTGCGACGACGTGCCGGCGTAGCGGTTCATCTTGACGGTCGTCTTCGACGAGAACTTCACGAAGACCGAGGCGCTGTCGGCGACTCCGGCGTTGATGTTGCCCTGCTGCGTCGCCGTCTCGCGGACAGAGAGAGCGTGCCCGATGTCGTCCGACGTGACCCTATAGGTCTTGGCGGTCGCCCCCTCGATCGGAGCGCCGTCGCGCAGCCACTGGTACGTCAGCGCGACGTCCTTCGGGTCCCACTTGCCGGGGTTCACCTTGAGCGTCTTTCCGACCTTCGCCGACCCGGTGATCACGGGCGCGGACTTCGCGACCGGAGCCGCGGGGCCCGAGTCCACTGTGAGGACGGTGCGGACATCCGACTCGCCGTACCGCACGACACCGAAGTAGCGCGTCTCGGCAGCCAGACCGCTCCACGAGAGCGAGTAGGTCGTCGGGGTGCTCTCGGTCACGGGCAGCGGGTTGGGCGTCGCCGTGAGCGAGCCTTCGCCGCCGGCGCCCACGACCGCGGTCGTGAGATCCCACGTGAACGGATCGGTGAACGAGTAGACGTGAGCCTCGATCATGTACGTGCCCGCGGTCGGGTCGTTCAGCGAGACCGATTCGTCGGCCGAGCCGCTCGCGGACTGCCACTTCTCGTAGTAGCGCAGATCCGTCGGGCTGACCACGCGGTAGACGAACAGATCGAGATCGGTGTTCTCATCGTCGGACGAGTCGAGGTCGAACCGCGCCAGCGACGACCCGTCGGGAACGTCGACCAGGTAGTACGAGTACCCGTCCTCGTCGCCCGATGTCTCGTTGCCCGAGTGGCCGGGCACATCGACGCCGTTGCCGAAGATCTCCTCCGTCTGCAGCACCGCCGGCGCGAGCCCGCTGAGGTTCAGCGGCAGCTCGCCCGTGATGCCCGGCGTGATCTCCACCGACGTGCTGCCGGTGATCCCGGCACCCGAGACGGCGGCAGGTGCGTCCGCCGTGACCGGGTAGATCGCGATCGGCGAGCGCACAGTGGTCGGCCCCGTCCAGGTGAGGAATCCCGTCGCCCACTGCTCGGGCGCGGCGTTGGTCTTGGTGAAGGTCACCGTGAACGAGCCGGTCTCGCCCGCGGCGAGCGTGAGGGATGCCGGCTGGACGACGGCGTCGACACCCGCCACCACCGCGGAGGCGGTGTAGGTGCCTGCGGTGGTCGCACGCACCGAGCGGGTCACCGTCTGCGGGCCCGACAGCGAACCGATGGCGATGGAGGCGAGGTTGAGATCGCTTCCGTCGATCGGGTCGACGCCGAAGTCGTACAGGTTCTTGCCCTGCAGGTACTGCGCCCACTGCAGCGGACCGTTGTCGTAGACGAGGCCGGGTTCGAAGAACCGCGTCGGGTCGACGTGGCCGGCACCCTGCGAGAACGGGTCGGTGTTCGTCGATCCGTCGTCGTTCTTCGTGTCGTACGCGGTCGTCATCATGGCCGACTTGATCTCGCCGGGCGTCGCGTTCGGACGCTCGCCCAGGTACAGCGCTGCAAGGCCGGCGATGTGCGGCGACGACATCGAGGTTCCGGACTTGAACCCGAAGGTCGGGTCTGCACCTGCAGCGTTGTGGGTCGCCGCGAGGATCGCGACGCCGGGCGCGGAGATGTCCGGCTTGAGGATGTCGCTGCCGTCGGCCAGCATCGGGCCGCGGCTCGAGAATCCGGCGACGACCGGAGTCGGGGTCACGACACCCGTGATGTTCTCGCTGTGGAGGGTCGCCGTCGCACCCGGCGTGCCCTGGACATAGGCCAGAAGTGCGTCACGGTAGGTGTTCTGGATGTGCACCGTCGGCACGGAGTGGAAGTCGTTGTCGAGCGAGCCCGGCGTGACGTTCACCAGGATCATGCCGATTCCGCCGGCCTCGTCGACGGCCTGGGACTTCTCGACACGGGCATTGGTGCCTCGGTCACAGACGACGATCTTGCCGGTGACCTTCGAGGGGTCCAGGCGATCGAGGAAGCACAGCTTCGCCTCATCGACGTTCACGCCCGGGAGAGCAGCATCCCCCGCGTAGACGACCTCTCCCGACACCGTCTCTCCGAAGGGCACACTCACCGACGCACCGGCGGCGAGGGTGCCGTCACCGAGTTCCACGGTGCCCTCGTAGGTGGGAATCGTGGATGCGGCGACAGTCGTGTACCACGGCGAAGCGTGGTCCGCGGTCGACGCGCCCGGACCGTCGTTGCCGGCGCTGACCGCGACGAAGATCCCAGCGGCAGCGGCGTTGAAGAACGCCGTGTCCTCCGTCGCGAACGTCGTCGTGGCGGCCCCGCCGCCGATCGAGTAGTTGATCACGTCGACGCCGTCGGCCGCGGCCGCGTTGATCGCCGCCATGAGGTCACTGAGTGCGCAGATGTCGTCGTCGGTCACGAGCTCGTCCGGGCCCACGTAGCACGCCTTGTACATCGCGACCTTGGCCGCCGGCGCAACCCCCGAGATGGTGCCGAAATCGACACCCTCGACGGATGCGGCGATGCCGTTGTTGCCGGCAGCGGTGCTGGCCGTGTGGGAACCGTGGCCGTCGGCGTCACGCGGCGACAGGTAGTCGGGACCGAAGTCGAAGCCGGCTGCGGCAGCACCGGCGCTGAAGAACTTCGCGCCGACGAGCTTGGTCGAGTAGGCGTCGACGCTCCACTCCTCCCCGGTCACGCGGTCGCTGCGGAACTGGTTGCCGTCCGCCTTGTCGAACACGACGGTGTTGCCGTCGAGGTAGGGCTCCGCGCCCGCCGTCGTGCCGAGCGCATCGCCTTCGAACGAGGGGTTCTCGGGAGCGATGCCGGTGTCGACGACACCGACCACCACGCCGGCGCCGGCCTGGTCGACGCCTCCGACCGCGTTCCAGACCCCGGTGTCGCCTTCGAGACCGAGGAACTGCGTCGATGTGACGGCGTCCGGATGCAGGATCTCGTCGGGGACGACCGACGCGACTCCTCGCGTGCCCGCCAGCTTCGCGGCCTGGGTCGCCGTGAGGTTCGCGGTGAAGGCGTTGAGGGTGATGGTCAGGCTGCCGTCCGGTTCGACACCCGCGTCGGCGGCGACGTCCTGCTGCCGGTCCTCGAGGAAGTTGGAGTAGCGCTGCACGTCGCGCGAGGTCGTGTCGAGCTTCTCACCCTCTTCGGGCTGCGTGGGCGCGAGGCCGGGCTCTCCACCGTCGTAGGTCGCCACAGGTGCTTCATCCAGCAGGACGATGTAGCGGCCGGCGGAGAGATCGATCGGAACGGGTTGGTTCACCTCCTCGGGTACGGCGCCGAAACTGGCTGATGCGGTGCCCGTGAACAGGGCGGCGAGTGTGACGACCGCGGCTGCTCTCAGGGAGGTTCGACCCATTGTGGCCCTCCAGATTTGTCGTGCAGGAAGTCGCTGCGCCACATCGTTGGGGCGCAGCTCGCTCAAACGTAACTCCCAGCGGAATCTCAGTAAATGAGAAGCCCGTGAGAATCGCAAGACCTCGGGCCAGTACGCTGGGCAGGTGGTCCCCCGAACCCGACTTTCGACGAGCGTTCTGCTCACCTGCGCCGCGATCGGCGTCGCGACGGGAGCATTGCAGGCCGCCGCCGGCGCGGTGAGCGCACCCGTCTCGGCGGCGGCGCCCATCCTCTACGGGCTCGTCCTGGGGGTCCACGTGCTGCCCGGCGTCGTGGCGCAGGAGCTGCTGCGCCGGCCGTGGGTCGCCCTCATCACGCACCTCATCGCGGCGCTCGTGGCGAGCGCCGTCGTCCCGCTGTGGATCGGCCGGTACATCGGCACGGCCCTGCTCATCGGCGGATTGCAGGAGCTCATCGCCGCGACCTCGCGCTACCGCCGGTGGAACGCCTGGCGCTTCTTCCTGTCGGCGGTGATCGTCGGCGCGGTGATCGCGACCGCGATCTGGTTCGCCGCCGACGTGACCCGGTTCCCGCCGTGGGGGCAGATCGTCTACGTCGCGCTGTTCGTCGTGGGACCGGTCGCCTGGACGGCCGTCGGCCTCGCGATCGGCCGCGCACTGCGCCGGGCGGGGATCGCCCGACGCAGCCGCGGCTGAGAGCCGCGGCATCCCCCCTCGCGTCATCGTCGCCGCTACCTTTCCGATGACTTGGCGTATATGTACGCGACACACCGGTGTGTCGCGTACATATACGCCAAGTCATCGTGATTGGTTCGGGAAGTTAGGTCCGGGTAAGTTAGGGGAGGCTTAGTTTCCTTCGACGATCGGATGCCCGTGCCCCCTGCCGTGCCGCTGCTGCGGGTGCACGAGCTCGGCGTCACCCACGACGGCGAAGAGACGCCGGCGCCCGCGTCGGTGTCGTTCGAGGTCGCCCCGGGCGAGGTGGTGCTGCTGCTGGGGCCCAGCGGATCGGGCAAGTCCACGCTCACGCTGACCCTGAACGGGCTGCTGCCGCAGTCGGTGCCCGCCACCGTGCGGGGCACCGTCGAGGTCGACGGCCTCGACACGCAGACGACCCCGGTCGCGGAGCTCAGCACGCGCGTCGGCATGGTCTTCCAGGATCCCGACGCGCAGCTCGTGACCGGCACCCTCCTGGACGAGGTGGCCTTCGGCGCCGAGAATCTGCGGATGCCGGTGGCCGAGGTGCTCGCGCGGGCCGAGGCCGCCCTGCGCCGTGTCGGACTGTGGGAGCGTCGCGCCGAGAACCCCGACCGCCTGTCGGGCGGCGGACGCCAGCGGCTGGCCATCGCCTGCGCTCTCGCGATGGGCTCGCCTCTGCTCGTGCTCGACGAGCCGACCGCCAACCTCGACCCCGCCGGCATCGAGGACGTCTACGCGGCCCTGGCCGAGCTCGTCGCCGACCGCGACCGCGCGATCCTGCTCGTGGAGCACAACCTCGACGCCGCGGTCGGCTTCGTGGACCGCGTCGTGGTGCTCGACCACGACGGGCGCCTGGCGTACGACGGGGGCGTCGACGAGGTGCTGCGCGACAGGGCCGCCGCCCTGCACGACATGGGCGTGTGGCTGCCGGTGTCGGCGATCGCCGCGTTGCGCCTGCGCCGCGCCGGCTTCGCCCTCGACCCGCTGCCGCTGACCCCGGACGAGCTGCACGACGCACTGGAGGCCGAGGCGGCCCCCCGGTCGTTGAGCGAGCGAGGAACGAGCGAGACGAAACGCCCCGGACTCACGAGCAACCTCGACGGCACAGGCGTCTCGTCTTCGGGCGCCGGAGCGCCCTCCGCGAGGCTGCCGGAACCGCTCATCTCGGTGCGCGACCTGACCCTGCGCCGCGGACGCACCGAGGTGCTGCACGGCATCGACCTCGACGTGCCGCGGGGGGCGTTCGTCGCCGTCGTCGGCGCCAACGGTGCCGGCAAGACCTCGCTGATCCAGGCGCTGGCAGGGGTCGTGCGGCCGCCGAAGGGCGCCGTGCACGTCGACGGGCTCGACGTCGGTCGTGCCGACGCACGCACGCTGAGCGCGCGCATCGGGTTCGTGTTCCAGAACCCCGAGCATCAGTTCATCGCGCACACCGCGTTCGACGAGATCGCCCACGGCCTGCGCCTGCAGCACCTGCCCGAGGACGAGGTGCGCGCGCGCACCGAGGCGCTGCTGCAGCGCTTCGGTCTGACCGACAAGGCCGCGAGCCATCCGTTCCTGCTGTCGGGCGGGCAGAAGCGCCGATTGTCGGTCGGCACCGCGCTCGTGGCGGGAGCTCCGGTGCTCGTGCTCGACGAGCCGACGTTCGGGCAGGACCGCGCCCGCGCCGACGAGCTGCTCACACTGCTGTCGGAGCTCAATGCCGAGGGCACGACGATCGTCGTCGTGACCCACGACATGCAGCTGGTGACCGATCACGCCGACCGCACCGTGGTGCTCGCCGACGGCCGCGTGCTCGCCGACGGCGCGACGGCCGAGGTGTTCGCCGACGACGACCTGATCCGCCGCGCCGGCCTGCGTCCGCCGCCGCTGCGGCGCGCCCTGCGGGGACTGGTGCGGCATCCCGAGCTCTCGCGCATCGCGCGCCTCGCCGACCTGCCGGGCGCCGTCGGGGCGGTCGCAGGAGGTGCGGCATGACCGACGCCGGGCCCCTCACCGCCACCACGGCGGCGCACAGCACCGTCGATCCGTACGCGCGCCGGGTCGCGGCATCCCCCGTCCGCTTCCTCTACGCGCTGAATCCGCTGGCGAAGCTCGCCGCCCCGATCCCGGCGATGGTGCTCCTGGTGTTCGTGAGGGATGCCGCCACCCCGGCGGCGTTCCTGCTGCTGGCGTACGCGGTGCTGCTGATGGGCGTGAACTTCACCCGCCGGCTCGCGGCGGTGCTGCTGCTCGCGGTGCCGCTGAGCGCCGTCGTCATCGGCTTCGGCTTCGCGCTGTGGACCGATGCGTCCCGCGTGGACCAGTCGGTCGTGGTGTGGCAGATCGGCGGCTGGACGATGTACGGCGGCGCGCTGGCGGTCGGCTTCGCCACAGGCCTGCGGCTGGCGGCGATCGTCGCGCTGACGCTGATCGCCGGCCTGTCGACCACCGGACCCGACCTCGTGCGGGCGAGCGTGCAGCAGCTGCGCGTGCCGTACCGGATCGGCTACACGGCGCTGGCGGCGTTCCGCTTCGTGCCCCGGTTCGGGCACGAGCTCGACGTCATCCGTCAGGCGCACCGCGTGCGCGGCGCGCACGGCGGGCACGGCCCGTTCGCGGCGGTCGCGCGCTGGTTCGGGTACATCGTGCCGCTGCTGGCCGGCGCGATCCGGCACGCCGAGCGGGTGGCGCTGGCCATGGACTCCCGCGCCTTCGGCGCCCACCCCGACCGCACCGAGCGGCACCTGGTGCCGTGGCGCGTGCGCGACACGGTGTTCGTCCTGGCGTTCTGGGCCGTCTCGGCGGCGCTGTTCGCCGTGTTCTTCCCGTGGGGGCTCGCATGATCCGCGCGCCCCGCCCCGATCGAAACGGAGCAGCCTGATGGCCCCCGCCCCACGCCTCGTCAAGCCCGAGACCGCCGGTCTCGTGCACCTCACGGTGCTGCGCACCGCGCAGCTCTCGCCGCACTGGATCCGGGTGACCCTGGGCGGGGGCGAGATCGAGCGCTTCCGCCCGCTGGGCTACGACCAGTGGTTCCGCATCTTCCTGCCGCTCGGCGGCGACGAGGGCCTGGAACGCATCCCCGCCAAGGCCAACAAGCTGTTCGGGTACCTGAAGTACCTCCGCATCCCCGACGGCGTGCGCCCCGTCATGCGCAACTACACGGTGCGCGCGTTCCGCCCCGCGACCGCGGCGGCGGGCGCCGAGCTCGACGTCGACTTCGTCGTGCACGGGTCGGCCGAGGACGGCACGGCGGGTCCGGCGTCGCGGTGGGCGCAGTCGTGCCACGCGGGCGAGAGCGTCGTCGTGATCGACGAGGGCCTGTCGTTCAACCCCGACCGCGGCACCGACCGCGTCGTGCTCGTGTCGGACGAGACGGGGCTGCCGGCCGTCGCCGGCATCTGCGCATCGCTGCCGGCCGACGCGTCGGGCCTCGCGATCGTCGAGGTCCCCTCCGCCGACGACGCGCTCGACTTCGCGCACCCCGCGGCGGTGAGCGTGCGGTTCATCGTCCGGGAGGATGCCGTCAAGCCCGGCACGCTCGCGCTGCAGGCGCTGCGCGACGCCGAGCTGCCGGCATCCCCGTTCCACGCCTACATCGCGGGCGAGCAGGCCCTCGCCACCGACGGCCGGCGCCACCTCGTCGGCGAGCGCGGGGTGTCGAAGGACCACGTGAGCTTCATCGGGTACTGGCGCGTCGGCGCCGCCTCGCCCGCACCCAAGTCCCAGCGCGTGGCGGCCGAGGCGCACCCGTGAGCCGCGCGACCACGGCGTACCTGCTGACGTGCGCGGCGATCGGCGTCGCCGGCGGCGTCATGCTGTGGGGCGCGACGGCGCTGTCGACGGTGCTCTTCGCCGTCGTGCCGTTCGTCTCGGTCGCCCTCGCGGGCCTGTGGCTGCTGCCGGCCGTCGTCGCGCTGCGCCTCATCGAGCGTCCGCTCGCCGGCCTGCTCGTCGGGCTGATCTCGGGACTGGTGGTGTTCCCGTACCTCGCCACGAACCTGTGGTGGGCGTTCTTCGCCGAGCTGCCGTTCCTCCTCGCGGCGTACCGCAGCTGGCGCACGTGGCAGTACTACGCGGGCGCCGTCGTCGTGGGCGTGCTGTACCCGATCCTCGCGGCCGTGTCGTTCGACCTCGCGTCGATGACGGTCGGCGCGCAGATCGGCTTCTTCGCCATGTCGGTCGCGAGCTGCGTCGGCGGCACCGCGCTGGGCATCGTCATCGCCGACCGTCTGCGCAAGGCCGGAGTGGCCAAGCTCGCACGCCGCCGAGGCCTCGCCGGCCGCGGCATGGGACGCGGCAGCGGACCCGCCGGCCAGCACTGACCCGGGTGCCCCGCGCGCGTGCCGATTGCGGCGAGTCGCCAGCATCGGCGCTGCCGGGTCGCGATCCTTGGCTACGGTCCATGAGGCGCGCTGCTGCAGTTCTTGGCGACTCGTCAGAGAGATGCGCGTGTCTGCGTCGTCCGTGGCGACTCGCCGGAAACGCCAGTCGCCCCGAACGCGAAGAGAACAGAAGAGAACAAAGGATGCCGCCACCCGGGCCCTCGTGGGGCTCAGGCGGCGGCATCCGCCCTTCTAAAGGCTCAGGGACCGGTCGGTCTCAGCGCTTGCCGACGATCTGGCGCGACACGATGTCGCGCATGATCTCGTTCGTGCCGCCGTAGATGCGGTGCACGCGGGCGTCGAGGTACGCACGGGCGATCGGGTACTCGGTGATGTAGCCGTAGCCGCCGTGCAGCTGCACGCCGATGTCGAGCACCTCGGCCTCGCGGTCCGTCGACCAGAACTTGACCTTCGCAGCCTCTTCGGCCGTCAGCTTCTGGTCCTTGTAGAGCATCATGGCGCGGTCGTTGTAGACCCACGTCACGTCGACGGTGGTCGCCATGTCGGCCAGCTTGAACCGCGTGTTCTGGAAGTCGGCGATCCGCTCGCCGAACGCCTCGCGGCTCAGCACGTACTCGCGCGTCCAGTGGAACGCGGCCTCGCACGCGGCGGCGGCCGCGACGCCGATCGACAGGCGCTCCAGCGGCAGGTTCATCATGAGCTGGATGAAGCCGAGGCCCTCCTTGCCGCCGATGAGGTTCGCGTCGGGCACGAACACGTCGGTGAACGAGAGCTCCGCGGTGTCCCAGCCGTGGAAGCCCATCTTCTCGAGCTTCTTGCCGTGGTCGAAGCCTTCCATGCCGTTCTCGAGGATCAGCAGGCTGAAGGCGTCGGGACGGTTGCCCTCACCGGTCTTGACGAAGGTTACGACGATGTCGGCGGTCTTGCCCGACGAGATGAACGTCTTGGCGCCGTTGACGATGTAGCCGCCGTCGACCTTCTTGGCGGTCGTCTTGATGCCGCGCAGGTCCGAGCCCGCGCCGGGCTCGGTCATCGCGAGGGCGCCGAGGATCTCGCCGGTCGCCATGCCGGGGAGCCACTTCTCCTTCTGCTCCTGCGTGCCCATGTGGACGATGTACGGCACAGCCAGGTCGTCCTGGATGCCCAGGGCGCCGGCGAGCGAGCCGAGGCCGGCGCCGATGGTCTCTTCGAGCACGATGGCGCGGAAGCGGTAGTCCTGCAGCATGCCGGCGCCGCCGAACTCCTCGGGGACGCTCAGGCCAATGATGCCGGCCTCGCCCGCAGCGAGCATGGTCGCCCGGTCGATCTCGCCGTCGGCGTCCCACTGCTTGCGCTTGTCTTCGGTGCCGTAACGCTTGATGAACTCCTTGACGACGTCGCGGAACGCCTCGTGGTCCTCGTCGTAGATGTCGCGCTCCATGTGCGCCTTCCTCTCTCCTCTGCCGTCTTCGCTGAGGCGGTAGAGATTGAATCCCAAGAGGAATGGTACTCAGTTTCACCGGAGGGATGCCGCAAGCCGGCCGACCCCCGGTCAGTTCAGGTAGCCCGGCGCGGCCTCGAGCCCGAAGAACTCCTCCAGCGAGGTCCAGCCGCCGTCGTGGTACGCCTTCGCGAGCTCCGGCCCCACGTAGCGCAGATGCCACGGTTCCGGCGTGTACCCGGTGACGTCCGTCGCACCCTCGACGTACCGCACGATCCAGCCGTGCTCCCACGCGTGGTCGGCGACCCACTGCCCCTGAGGGGATGCCGCCAGCTCATCCAGCCCCGTGCAGGCGCCCGCGCACGCGACGACGTCGGCGCTGAGGCCGAGCTGGTGCTCGCTGTATCCCGGCCGGGCGCTCACGAGGTCGGCACGCGCGCCCCGCTCGGCGAAGTGGCGGCCGTACGTCTCCTGCTGCGTCTGGTACGAGCGGAACCCGCTCTCCAGCGCGAGCTCGCCCGCACCGGCGTCACGCGCGGCCGTGACCATCGCCGAGAGCGCGGCCGCGGCATCCGCCCGCAGCGCGCCCCCCTCGATGTTTCGCACGCCGCTGGGCAGCACGAGGCTGCTCGGGCGGTAGTCCACGGGGTTCGCGGGACGATGCTTGTCGAGCACGGTCCAGATGCGCGACGAGTCGCCGAGGTTCACGCACGGCGCGCGCCCTTCGACGACGGCGGCGCGGAACGCCTCGCCCCCGCCGGCGGCGACGACGGCTGCCTCGTCATCGCCCGCCTGCAGTGCGTTCGTGAAGCTCGACAGGGTGCACAGGTCGGCGGCGGGGGGAGATTCCTGCACGTCGGGGACGGGGAGCTGGTCGATCGGCGGCGGCGCCACGCTCAGCGCCGCCGCGCTCGTCGATCCGTCGTTCAGCTGCGTGTCGGCGATCATCGCGGTCACGGCGGCCGACGAGCCGAGCAGCAGCGCCGCCCCGGTCGCGAGTCCCGCCACCAGCGCGATGCGGCGCGCCAGCCGCCGCGGCCGCACGTGACGTGCGGGCGTCGCGTCCTCGGTGACGAGGTCGCCGAGCGTCGGCGGCTCCGCGGCGCCGTGCGCGATCCCCGTGGCAGCGGGCACGCTCGGCGGGCTCGTGGATGCCGACGGCCCGGTGCCGATCGTCAGCACCGGCGCCGTGTCGACCGTGAAAAGGGGCACCGTGTCGGTGGCCGGGATGCCCTCGGCCGTCGCACCCTCGGCATCGTACGAGGCGCGGCGGACGGCCTCTTCCGTCCGGGCCCCGGCGGCCTCGCGGGCGCGCCGCTCCGCCTCTTCGCGCATCGCTCGGGCGGCGCGACGAGTCTCGGGGGCGGCTCGGGGGGTAGCGAGCCCGCCAGGCTCCGTCACGTCAGCCATTCTGGCCGCGGTCGCCGGATTTGGCCAGGCGGGCGGCACGCCGTCGCTCGGTGTTCGATGAAGACGAGGTGGCTTCTTGACTTAAGTTCGAACCTTTGTTCTGATTATGGCATGCGGTGGCAAGGACAGGAGCTGGGAGTGGCGGATGCCGCGGCCCTGCCCGGGATGGAGCAGCTCAACGGCCTCGTGCGGTCGGTGACCACGCCGGAGTTCGCCGGCGTCACGTTCCACGAGGTGCTCTGCAAGTCCGCCCTGAACCACGTGCCCAGTGCCTCCGCCATGCCCTTCGACTGGACCGTGAACCCGTACCGCGGCTGCTCTCATGCCTGCGTGTACTGCGTGCATCCCGACACTCGGGTGCTGATGGCGGACGGGCGGAGCAAGCGGATCGCAGATGTCCGCGCCGGCGACGAGGTGGTCGGAACGCGACGCGACGGTTCGTACCGTCGCTATGTGCGAGCCACCGTGTCGGCGCAGTGGAGCACGCGGAAGCGGGCGTATCGCGTGACGCTTGCCGACGGCACAGAGCTCATCGCCAGCGCCGATCACCGGTTCCTCACGGAACGCGGTTGGAAGTACGTCCGACCCGCCGAGTCCGGGCAGCGGCCCTACCTGACGACCAACAACAAGCTTCTGGGCTTCGGAACGGGGGGCTTCGCCTCGACCCTCGTCGAGAGCGACGATTATCGCCGCGGCTATCTCGTCGGAATGATCCGCGGGGATGCGTCCATGCTCAGACGGGAGTACCCCCGCTCGAAAGGCGACGGTACTTACGTCGCGTATCGGTTCCGGCTCGCTCTCGCGGATTCGGGGGCGCTGGAGCGGTCGCAGGACTTCCTCGAGCGCTTCGGCGTGTCCACCAACCGGCGGCGGTTCACCGCTGCCACGGACCGACGTCGAGAGATGAACGCGATCTTCACGTCTCGCGGCGCCGATTGCGAGTCGATCACGGCGCTCGTCGAATGGCCCTCCCTGCCGTCGTCCGAGTGGTCGCGAGGGTTCCTGGCCGGAATCTTCGATGCTGAGGGAAGCTGCAGCCGGGGAATTCTCCGCATCACCTACGGCGATGAGACGATGCTCGCGACAACCGCGGCCGCTCTCACGGCGCACGGCTTCCGGTACGTGCGCGAGCCGGCGCGTCCCAACGGCGTCAGCTCTATCCGCCTCCTCGGTGGACTGCCCGCGCGACGCCGATTCTCCGACCTCACTCAGCCCGCGATCTCGCGCAAGCTGAGCCTGATCGGCGATGCGGTCAAGTCGGATGCGCCGCTGCGCGTCATCTCGATCGAAGACCTGGGTGAGACCATCGACATGGTCGACATCACCACCTCGACGGGCGACTTCATCGCGAACGGCGTCGTCAGCCACAACTGCTTCGCCCGGGGGACGCACGAGTACCTGGAGCTCGATGCGGGGCGCGACTTCGACACGCAGGTCGTGGTCAAGGTCAACGTCGCGGAGGTGCTGGGCAAAGAGCTGCGGCGCGGCAGCTGGCAGCACGAGCCCGTCATGCTCGGCACCAACACCGACCCGTACCAGCGGGCCGAGGGGCGGTACAAGCTGATGCCCGGGATCGTCTCGGCGCTCACCGAGTCGGGGACTCCCTTCTCGATCCTCACCAAGGGCACGCTGCTGCGACGCGACCTTCCGCTGCTGACGGCCGCGGCGCAGGACGTGCACGTGTCGATCGCGATGTCGATCGCCGTGTTCGACGACGAGCTGCAGCACCTCATCGAGCCCGGCACGCCGAACGCGACGGCGCGCCTCGAGACCGTGCGCGCGGCGACCGAGGCCGGGTTCCGCGTCACGGTGTTCCTGATGCCGATCATCCCCCACCTCACCGACTCGATCGCCGCGATCGACCATGCCCTCACCCGCATCAGGGCGGCCGGCGCGGTGCGCGTGGTCTACGGCGCGCTGCACCTTCGCCCCGGGGCGAAGCAGTGGTTCCTGCAATGGCTTGCGGAGCGGCATCCCGAGCTCGTCTCGTCGTATCGCGGGCTCTACCCGGGGGCCACGGCGACCGCCCCCAAGGCGTACCGGTCGTGGCTGGCCAAGCGCGTGCGCCCGCTGCTGCGCGTCCACGGGCTGGACGGGCGCGCCGAGGACGAGAACGTGCGCGGCGGTCCGGTGGCGGGGCTCGCCGCGCGGGCCGATGCGCGGGCCGCGCCGTCGATCATCGTCACCTCGCGCGGGCGCGCCGCCACCGCATCGCGTGCGACGGCGAGAGGTGCGGGCAGCGCGGCGGCGGAGGCATCCACCCGGCTCTTCTGACGCGCTAGTTGTACCCGGCAGTCAGGTTGGTGACACCCTGCTGAGCGGGGTGCCGCCGATGGCTGAGTGGTATCGCTGAGTGTTGTACTGCTCGATCCAGGGCGCAAGGGCGGCCGCGCGTTGGTCGTTCGAGGTGAAGACCTGCCGGTAGGCCCATTCGGTCTGCAGGGTGCGGTTGAGTCGTTCGACCTTGCCGTTCTGCCACGGACAGTGCGGGCGGATGAGGACATGTTTGGCGCCCAGCGAGGTGAGCACATCGCGGACGTCGGTGGAGAGCCGGTAGCTGAAGTGGTTGTCGGTCATCACCCGCTCGATGCGAGCGATGCCGTGGTCGCGGAAGTAGGCGGCGGCCCGTGCGAGGAACGCGGCGCAGGTGGCGCCCTTCTCGTCCGGGTGGATCTCGGAGTACGCCAGTCGGGAGTGATCGTCGACGAGCGAGTGGACGTAGTCGAACCCGATCCGCGCTTTCTTGTGCGCGGCGGTGTCGCCGGCTGATCTGCCGTGCGCCCGCCAACCGCCGCCGTCGGGGATGCGGCCCAGCTTCTTCACGTCCATGTGGACCAGCTCGCCCGCTCGGGCGCGTTCGTAGCGGACGGCGGTGGTCTTCGACGCCCGGATGACGGCCCCGGTCAGCGGGTCGCACTCGACCAGACGTGGCACGTGATGTCGGCGCAAGATCGCGGTGACAGTGCGTGCGGGGACACCGGTCACCATGGCGAGGCGGTCGGGGCCTTGCCGCAGCTGACGGCGCACCGCGACCACCCGCAGTTCTACCTCCAGTGGTGTTCGTCGCGGCATGGAATGCGGACGCGAGGAGCGGTCGCTGAGACCGGCGACACCCTCAGCCCGGAACCGGTTGACCCAGCGGTGCGCGCATTGACGCGACACTCCGAGCTCTTTGGCGACGTGAGCGACTGGGCGATGCTGCATCAGCACCCGCTCGACGAGCAGAACTCTGCCCCGGACATTGAGCCGGGCATTAGCGTGAGACACGAGACCTCCTGGCAGCGAAGAACTAGACAGCTCCACTAAGCCAGGAGGTCTCCTCACCCCACAAGAACGTCACCAACGTCCCAGCCGGGTACAGCTAGTCGCTGATGTCGCGCTGCCTGCGCGCCTCGGCCGATCGCGCCCACACCTGCCGTTGGTGCCGCGATGCCTTGCGCGCGGCGTGCTCACGACGAGCACGCGGATCACCGGCCGGACGCGGCAGCTCACCGCGCGCGGCACGGACCAGGTATCCGGCGCTGTCGACGATGAAGGCCACTCCCGCGTACGAGAGCAGGCAGAGCGCGATGATCCCCATCCACAGCGGTGTCGGGCGCGCGATGCCGACCATGTCGAAGAGACCGGTGCCGTCCCGCACGGTCTGCACGACCATCGCGCCCACGAGCCACAGCATCCCGACACCCGCCAGCAGCGCGAGCACCGACGCGATCACGCCACCCCTCGTGAGGACTTCTCTGCGCGGCCTGATCAACACCCTCTGATTCTGCGGCATCCGCGGTGACGCGCCGACTCCGAAGGGGCCGGTTCGGTCGCTCGTCATGTGGAAGGCGACACGAGGGACCCCATTCGCACGACGGATCAGCCCACGACGGCTGCGTCCTTCGCACGCACAGCCTCTGCGGCCGGCAGCACCCGGACCGGCGCGGGGGCGAGGTCGGCAGCATCCGCCGTCACGAAGTCGACCACGGCGTCCAGCACGGCGTCGGCCGCGAGGATGCGGTTGTGCCCGAACCCCGTGGTCGCCATCACCCGCGCCCCGGGGTTCGCCGCGGCGATGCGCGCGGACTCGCCGAAGGGCACGAAGCGGTCGCCCTCGTCATGGGCGATGAGGAGAGGGATGCCGTCGGGCAGTGGCCGCCGCACGGCTGAGAGCCATGCGAACGGGTCGGCGTCGCCGGGGAAGTAGCGGGCCGCGAAGCGCCGACGCAGCTGCGCCATGACAGCATCGGAGCAGCCGATCATGCGCTGGAACCCGCGCAGGATCTGGTCCGCGTCGGCCAGTGCCGAGATCGTGACGACGCGTGCGGCATCCACTCCCCCGGCGACCCCGACGAGCGCTGCAAGGCCGCCGAACGAGTGGCCGACGATCGCGTCGAACCGCCCGTGCCGCTGCTGCAGTTCGGCGAACACGTCGAGCCAATCGACGAGGTAGGTGTGCCGTCCGCCGGTGTCGCCGTGGGCCGGACCGTCGAAGGCGACGACGCGATACCCCTCCGCCGTGAGCTCGCGCACGAGGGCCGAGAGCTGGCTCGCGCGCCCGAGCCAGCCGTGCGAGAGCACGACGGTGCGCGGGCCGCGCCCCCATTCGTAGACCACCACGTCCACGCCACGGCGATCGACGCCGGGGATGCGCAGGGTGCGGCGGCGCGCGAGCGACATCGTGGGCGCGTCGTCCGCGTGCACGGGCCGGGGCTTCGCGACATGCGCGAAGAACGGCATGGCGACGGCTGCGCCCGCTCGCGGCGAGAACGTCCCGGCCGCGCGGACGGCGGCACCCGGAAGGCGGAGTGCGGTGCTCATGGTGCTCCGATTCGAAGAATACGAACGATCGTACTTATGAATACGAACGATCGTACGGTAACCTTGCACCGTGACACAAGCCCCGATCGACCGCCGTCGCGTCCGCGGCGACGAGTCGCGGCGTGCGATCCTCGCGCACGCGGTCGACACCGCGACGGTCGACGGTCTCGACGGCCTCACGATCGGACGGCTCGCGGATGCCTCGGGCCACAGTAAGAGCGGCATCGCGACCCTCTTCGGCTCGAAGGAGCAGCTGCAGCTGGCCGTCGTCGCCGCCGCCCGCGAGGTGTTCATCGAGGCCGTGATCGCGCCGGCACGCGCGTCCACGCCGCGCGGCCTCGTGCGCGTGTGCGCAATCCTGTCGTCGTGGCTGGCGTACTCGCGCGACCGGGTCTTCCGCGGCGGCTGCTTCTTCGCCGCCACGTCGGTCGAGTTCGACGCCAAGCCGGGCGTGGTGCGCGACGCCGTCGTCGCCGCGTCCAGCGAATGGGAGGACTACCTCTCCGGCAGCATCGAGCACGCCATGACCGCGGGCGAGCTGCCCCTCCTCGACGATCCCCGGCAGCTGACGTTCGAGATGGTGTCGTTCCTCGAGGCCGCGAACACCCGATCGCTGCTGCACGAGAGTGTCGAGCCGTATCAGCGCGCCGAAGCCGCGCTGCGCTCCCGCCTCATCGCACTGGGCGGCGACCCCGAGCTCGTCGCGACGATCGGCTCGCCGACCGCCTGACTCCCGCGAAGCACGCCCCGCGCATGCGACGGCGGGCGTCCCCGAGGGGACGCCCGCCGCGTGCGCTGCCGCTCAGCGCTTCCAGGGGCTGTGCTTGCCGCCGGGCACGTCGTTGCGACTCCACCACTGGGCGGTATAGGTCACGCCGTCGTGCACGACCCGGTCGCCCTTGTCGTAGATGCGATCGGCGTACCAGGCCTGGACGGTCGCGGGGTCGATGCCGCACGCCGTCAGCGTGCTCCACGGCCCTCTCGCCGAGGCGCCAGGCACGTCGCCCTTGGCGTACCACTGGGCCTCGAACACGCGCCCGTCGAGGAACACGAGTTCACCTCCGCGGTACGTCGTGCGGGCGTTCCAGGGAGTCGCCGCGGCATCCGGGGTCGCCGCGCAGTCGAGCTTGGCCGCGCCCGCCACCGGACCGGGCGCCGCCCCGCGCTGCACGGCCGCCGAGGCAGCCGTCAGGTCGCCGGCGACGTCATTGCCGACCTCCCAGAAGTCGACGCCGCCGAGCCCCTTCGAGATCGCCCACGCGGCCTTCTCGGCCACGGCGGTCTCGTCGTCGAACGACCAGAACTCGCGCTGCGCGGCGTCATAGCCCCACGTGGCGTTGAAGCGTCCGTCAGCGGTGTACTCGTGGTGGATCTCGAGGTCGCGCGCCTTGAGCTGGTCCCACGTGATCTGCGTCAGCCCCGGGCCGGACGACGTCCACGGCTGCGGCTCGGCGTCGGACCACCCCTGACCGTACGCGGCCAGGCCGAGGTTCAGCTGCGACGGGTCGACGCCGGCGTTCACGTACGACGCGACGACGGTGTCGAGGCCGAGACCCCAGTTGTGGGCCGGGTCGCCGTACACGTTGCCCTGGTGGCCGGTCTGCGGCGTCCACGATCCCCACAGGTCGTAGCCCTGCAGATTGGCGAAGTCGAGGTACTCGAACAGCTCGGGGTCGTTCCAGCCGCCCGCGGCGATCTGCGTCGGCCCGGCGGGGAGGAACGCCGAGATCTCGTAGTCGCGACCGGTCTGCGCCTCGACGGCGTCCAGCTGCGCGCGCAGTTCCTTCACGAACGCGAGGAAGTTGGCCTTGTCGTTCACCGGGTCGACCGAGTTGCCGACCTCCTGCGCCCAATCGGGGGCTCCCGGCCACTCCCAGTCGAGGTCGAACCCGTCGAACACGCCCGCAGCCGCCCCTGCACCGCCCCGGCCGTCGATCACCGGCAGGTTGCCGCGGATGTACAGGTCGATGCAGGACGCCGCCAGTGCCGTTCGCAGCTCGGGCGTCGCGACGGCCTTGGAGAACGACTTCGACCACGACCACCCGCCCAGCGACACGTTCACCTTGAGGTCGGGGTACAGGCGCTTCAGCTGCGCGAGCTGGTTGAAGTTGCCCGCGAGCTTCTGCCGGGCGGTGTCGGCGATCCCGAGCACGGACTGGTCGGCGGTGAAGGCGTGCACGAAGTCGCTGCCGGCATCGCCGGCGGTGTCGGTCTGGCCGGGGCCCGCAGCGGGGGTGTCTGAGATGAAGCACGTGTACGGCTGCACGCCGTCGAGCCCCTGCGCGCCGGCGGCGCGGGCGGTGTCGAGCGCGGCCTGGTCGCCGGCGATGTTGCCGAACGAATAGTTCAGGTGGGTGAGGTCTGCGCCGACGCCGCCGTCGACGAACACGCGCTTGACCGTGGCCTGGGCGTCGCCGGTGGCGCGCCACTGCCCGTAGTAGCCGACGTTCCGGTATCCGTTGATCGTCGTGGTCGGGGTCGCGTCCTCGCTCGCGGCGAGCGCCGGCGGTGCGGCGAACAGGCCGAGCGCGAGCGCGCCGGTGACTGCTGCGGTGAGGCCGGCGGCGAGGGCCGGCTTTCGGTGTCTGGACACACAAGCTCCTTCGGTTGTGGGGGACGGCATCCGGTCAGGACGAATTAGGTAACCGTCCTAACAAATGCCCTGTCCATAATTCTGGCATCGAAGGGCCGTCGTCCGGAAGAGCCGATCGCGCGACTAACCTCTCAGCCATGAGGGTCGTCGTCATCGGAGGGACCGGCCAGATCGGCGGAAAGGTCACCGCGCTGCTGCGTGCGGCGGGCCACGAGGCGGTGCCGGCCTCGCCCTCGACCGGAGTCGACGCCGCCACCGGTCGTGGCCTCGCTGCCGCGCTCCACGGGGCCGACACCGTGATCGACGTCTCCAAGCCGCACGGGTACGACCCTGCCGCGGTCGAGGAGTTCTTCCGCGCTGCGGCCACGAACCTCGTCGCCGCCGAACGCGCAGCCGGCGTCCGGCACCACCTCGCTCTCGCGGCCGTCGGCACGGAGGCCGCCCGCATCCCGTTCTACCGCGCGAAGGCGACCGGCACGGAGCTGATCCGCTCAGGTGGAGTGCCGTACACGCTCGTGCATGCGACCCAGTTCTTCGAGTTCGTCTTCGCCATCGCCGACTCGGCCACCGTCGACGGCGAGGTGCGCCTGCCGGCCGCGCTCGTCCAGCCGGTCGCCGGCGCCGACGTCGCGAGGCGGCTGGTCGAGCTCGCGTCCGCCTTGCCGCTCGACGGCGCCATCGACGTCGCGGGACCCGACGTGCTGCCGCTGGCCGACTTCGTCCGCCGGGCCCTGGCCGCCACGGGTGATCCGCGGACCGCGCACATCGACGCCGACGCCCTCTACTTCGGCGGGCGCATCGACCGCACCACGCTCCTCCCGGCCGCCGATGCACAGCTGCTGCCGACGCGCTTCGACGACTGGCTGGTGCAGCACACCGGCTGAACGCGAGGAACCGGCGGACCGGGTCAGCCCGCCGGCGTGATCGTCACCGTCCGGGCACCCGGATCGATCGTGAAGGCGAGCACGCGGGCGCCGGCATCCCACTCCACGACCTCGCCGCCGTCGACGACTCCGCCCCGGGGGAATCGATCCGCCGGCAGATACGCCTCGCTCACGAGCCCGCTGTCGCCACCTTCCCCACTGTCGCCATCCAGGTGCAGGACGAGTCGGCCGTCCTGCACCGTCCAGGACGACACCGGCCCCGAGACGGCCCGCGGGTACGGGCGTTCGACCGCGCCGATGAGGTTGCGGGGCGTGCCGTCGGGCTCGTACGGCCCCCAGCTGCCCGGGTCGCGCGACCAGTACACGACGCCCATGCCGGCGGCGTCCGCGGTGCGGTAGACGAGGTCGACGTAGTCGAGCGCACCCGGCAGCGTCGTGTCCAGACCGAACTCGCCGAGGATCACCGGCACGCCGCCCATCGCCTCGGCTGCACGAAGGGTGTTCGACGCCCATGCCGACACCGTGCCTTCGACGAGGTCGCGACTCGACCCGGAGAAGCCGTCGCCGAGGTCCATCGGCAGCGGATACAGGTGCGGGCAGAAGGCGATGCGCGGGTCGCCGTCGCGGGCGTCGTCGATGGGGCCGAGCCCGGTCGGCAGCCCCCAGTTGAAGCCCAGTGCCTGGGGCTCGACGCACACCCACGTGTCGGCATCCACGTCGCGGATCGCGTCGGCGGTCAGCTGGTACAGCGACGTCAGCGGACCGGCCTCGAACGCCGGCCCCTGCAGTGTGCCGCCGTAGGGCTCATTCATGAGGTCGTACGCCACGACCGCGGGATCGCCGGCGAAGCGCTCGGCCACCGCCCGCCACGCCTTCGCGTAGTGCTCTGCCAGTTCGGGGTGCGCGCCGGTGGTGTTCCAGAAGTTGTCGAACGCGCGGATCACACCCGGCTCGAGGTAGTACAGCTCCCACATGTCGTGGTCCTGGACCTGCAGGCCGTCCATGTGGGTGGCCCACTCCGGTGCGCCGTTGCCCGTGCCGCCGTCCGGGGTGATCGCGCCGCTCCACAGGTCCTGGTGCATGTCGAGCATCACGTGGTAGCCGCGGTCCGCGTACCAGCCGACCCGCTCCGCCACGTCGTCGAGGTAGTCCTGGTCGTACTCCCCCGGCTGCGGCTCGACCTTGCGCCATGAGATGAGGAACCGCACGAAGTCCGTGCCGGTGTCGGCATACTCGGCGTCCAGGTCGTCCTCGGTGAACTGCGGCATCCCGTCGCGCGCCGACTTCGCGCTCGACGCGGTATTGAACCCGTTCGCCACGATCGCCCTGCCGTCGTCGTCCTGGAGGAACGAGGACGCGGATGCCGGGCCTGGTGTCCGCAGTGCGGCGGCCGCACCGCCGACGACGACCAGGGCACCGACGGCGATCGCGAGCACGCCACGGGGACCGAGCATGGCAGACCGTCCTCTCCGACGGGAACCGGCGCGGGCTCCGGGGGGGGGGTATGGACCCGCGCGCCTCGGAGGCTATCATCGACCGGTGCCGACGAAGACACCCCCCGCTCTCGGACGCGCCGACATCGCGACGCTCGCGATGCTCGTGCTCCTCGCCGTGCTGGTCGGCATCTGGCCGCTCACCGGGTCGCTCACCACGTGGGTGCCGTACCTGGCGATCCCGGCCGCCGCAGGCCTGCCGTATCTGTGGCCGCCGCTGCGGCTCGTACCGCTCGGCGAGACGACGTGGGCGTTCTGGATCGCCGACACGGCCGGCGTGCTCGTCATGCTTGCCGTCGCATGGGCGATGCTCCGGGCCGCGGCGCGCAAGCGGCTGCGTCCGCGCGCCGGCCGGGCGTTCTGGCGCGGGCTCTGGGTGACGATCGTGGCGATCGTCGCGGGCAACCTCGTGCGTGCCGTGTTCTCGAGCTTCGTGGTGCACGCAGATCTCGGCACGTATCTCGGCACCCTGGCCGCCGGCATCCTGATCTCCGCCCTCACCGCCATCGTGCCCGGGGCGCTGGTCGGCGCCGTGGCCGCGCTCGTCAGCGCCACCGCCCGCGCCGCTCCCGCTCCGGCTCCGGCTCGTTGAGCGAACGGAGAGAGACGGAGCGCCCGCGCTCCTGCGTCGCTCCGCTCAACGACCGGGGGTCAGCGTGTCGCCGGGACGGAACTCCGTGAAGGGCGCCTCGATGTCGGCGCGGTCCAGCAGCTCCTGCAGGCGGGCGCGGCGCGCGCGCGTCACCAGCGTCACGACGGTGCCCGACGCTCCGGCACGTCCGGTGCGACCGGAGCGATGCAGGTACGTCTTGTACTCGTCGGGCGGGTCCGCCTGCACCACGAGGTCGATGTCGTCGACGTGGATGCCGCGCGCGGCGACATCCGTCGCCACCAGCACGTCGATCCGCCCCGAGGTGAGCTTCTCGAGGTTCCGGGTGCGCCGGGCCTGATCGAGGTCGCCGTGCAGCGCCAGCGCGCGGATGCCGGCGGCGCCGAACTGTTCGACGAGCATCTCGGCGTACGCGCGGGTGCGGGTGAACACGAGGGTCTTGCCGTCCCGGTCGACGAGCGACCGCAGCAGCTCCGCCTTGTCGCGGTGGTCGACCACGAGCACGCGGTGATCGATCGTGCCCGACCCCTGCGTCTCGCCGGCCACCTCGTACACCGCCGGGTTCGTGAGGAACTCCTTGACGAGCGACGAGACCTCGCCGTCGAGCGTCGCCGAGAACAGCAGCCGCTGCGCATCGCGCGGCGTGCGCCGCATGATGCGCTGCACAGGCTGCAGGAACCCCAGCTCGCACATGTGGTCGGCCTCGTCGAGCACCGCGACGCGCACCTGCGACAGATCGAGCGCGCGGGACTCGACGAGGTCCTCGATGCGCCCGGGCGTGCCGATGACGATATCGATGCCCTTCTTGAGCGCGCCGAGCTGCCGCGCCTTCGGCACGCCGCCGTAGATCTGCGTCGTGAAGAGGCCGACGCTGCGCGCGATGGGCTGGATGGTCGCGTCGATCTGCAGCGCCAGCTCGCGCGTCGGCGCGAGGATCAGGGCACGCGGCGGGCGGCCGATCTCACGCTTCTGCCCGGCCTGGGACCGCAGGACGCTCTCGACGAGCGGCGCCCCGAACGCGATGGTCTTGCCCGAGCCGGTGCGTCCTCGCGCGAGCACGTCACGCCCGTCGAGGATCGCCGGGATCGTCGCCGCCTGGATGGGGAACGGATGCCGCGCCCCGAGCTCGTCGAGGGTCTTGACGATGTTCTGCCCGAGGCCGAGGTCACCGAAGGTCGCGCCGTCCACGTCCGCGGGTACGACGGCATCGGCGCGCAGGCGCTCGTGGACGACGTCCGCGCGGACGCCCTCGTCGCGCCGCGCGCGGTCATCGCGCCGCGGGGTGTCGTCACGCCGGCGGTCGTCACGGCGCGGCCGGTCGTCGCGGGAGTGCGTGCGGATGGCGCGCGCCTCGTCGCGGCCGGCGCGCTCCTGCTCGGTCCACCGACGCTTCGGCGCACCCTCGGCGGGTTCCGGGCGGTGCCCGCGATGACCCGGGCTGCGGCTGCCGGCCTTGCCGGCCGACGACTCGCCTGGGCGTCGCCGCTGCCCCTCGCCGCGGCCGCTCTCGTCCGCGCCGCGGGCGCCTCCGGCGGCGCGGGCGCGGGGGTTGTAGCGCGGGTCGTAGTTCTTCGGAGCGCGGCCGCCGCCGGGCTTCTTGTTCTTGGGCATCCGGCTCCTTCTGGGTGCGGTCGCGGGCACCTCTCGCGCCGCGAGCACGTCGCCTGCGTGAGCCGGCCACTCCAGGTTACCCGGGCGGGTTCGACCACCGCTGGGCGGGGTCACCGCCGGCACGGACCCGCTTCCCTCGCGCCGGCTGAGGCGCTCACGCCCTGTCAACGGCCAGCGTTCCCCCGGCTGGTCGGGCTACTGTTGCCTCAGCGGCTTGCCGCCGACCGGGGGGTCACCGCTGAACTGGGGTTTTGTGCAGTTCGGCGTCCCCGTCGCACTGGGGAATCTGTCGTCCGACCGACGCGGTCTCCGTGTCGGTTCATGTGGGGTGGCCGGCACCGGACACCACGTCGCACCCGAACCGATCGTGAGTCGAATGCCTCCCACGACCCTTTCAGACGTCACCAGCGGTCCAGCCGCATTGTTCGCCGTCGCGGCCTCGCCGCTGACGGCATCCGTACCGGACAATGCGGTGCCGGTGGCGCCCGCCACCACACCCGCTCCGGCTGCCGTCGCGCACCGCATCGGGCGCCTTGCCGTGCTGTCGCTGCCGGCGGGAGTCCTGCTGGCGGTGCTGACCACCCACGACGCGACGTGGTGGCACCACCACTTCTCGCAGTTGGGGACGCACTCGGACTTCTCGGGGCGCGCCTTCAACGCCACGACGATCTTCGCCGGATTCTTCCTGGCCGCATACGGCGTGCTGGTCGCGGTGGCGCTGCCCGACGGCATCCGGCTGCGGTCCGCACGCGCGTTCCGCGGATCGGTCGTGTCGGCGGGCCTGCACCTCACCGCCGTCGGTCTCGTGCCGATCCCGGTGAGCCCCGACATGCACAACCTCATCGCCACCGGACTCGGGCTGTCGTTCCTGTCGACCGTGTCGACCGGGCTGGCGATCCCGGGACGCAGCCGGCGGTTCCGGCGGACGACGTCGTTCTGCGTCGCACTGCTCGCCGTCGGCATGGTCGTGCTGACGGCCGGCTTCATGACACTGGCGATGTTCGAGCTCGTCGCCTTCGTCACGATGGGCATCTGGCTGCTGTGCCTGCCGCGGGTGCTGGCGGCCCCACCCGCTGCGCCGCGCAGCGCGCGCCGCGCTCGCCCGGCGGCGGTCTCAGAATGGATGCCATGGCAGAACCCGTGGCCCACCCCGTCACCGTCGCGATCGAACGTCGCATCGACCCGTCCCGCACCGCCGAGGCCACGAGCTGGATGCAGGCCGGCACCGATCTGGCCGCGGGCTTCGAGGGCTTCCTCGGCTCGGGCTGGGTCCGTGCGGGCGAGAGCAGCGACCTCTGGTACATGCTGTACCGCTTCCGCGACCTCCCGACCCTGGAGGGCTGGGAGGATTCGCCGCAGCGCGCGTGGTGGCTCGACTCCGGCCGTGCCTTCGCCCGCGAGGTCAAGGTGGAACGGCGCACCGGCATCGAGGGCTGGTTCGATGCTCCGTTCGCGACCACTGTCGAGACGCGGGGACCCGCTGCACCCGCGACCGGTCCGATCCAGCAGCCCATCCCGCCCGCCCCGCCGCGCTACAAGCAGGCCGTCACGATCTGGCTCGGCTTCTTCCCCACGAACCTCCTCGCGTCGTGGCTGCTCGGCTACGTGCCCGGCTTCGCCGAGTGGCCGCTGATCGCCCGCGTGCTGCTCTCGACCGTGCTGCTGACGCCGGTCATGACCTACGCCGTGCTCCCCGCCGTGACCCGCCTGCTGCGCCCCTGGCTGCAGCGCGCCCGCTGACGCCGGCTTGCCGCCCCCGTTCCAGTGAGACCGGGGACTCGGGCCGAGACCCAGGGCGTCGCCCCGCATCCCGGCCTCGATCACCGGTCTCGACGGCGGATCACCCGGTCTCGCGCCGAGACCGGAGAGGGGGATGGATGCCGCGGGTCTGGGGCATCCATCCCCCTCCTGTTGCAGGCGTCAGGCGTCGCCGCGGCGCTCGGGCTTGCCGGTGTCGTCCGTTGCGGGCTGCGCGGAGTCGTCGGTCGCCTCGGCGGACGCGGACTCCCCCTGAGTTTCGTCGTCGGCGGATGAATCGTCGGCGCCGGCGGGGTCGAACCCGGGCACGGAGTCGATCACCTGCGGTGAGCCCTCGGCCGGCGTCTCGTCCGCGGATGCTGGCTCCGCGGGCGCAGCCTCGATGGGCGCCTCATCCACCGAAGCCTCCTCGACGGGCGCGTCCTCGACGGGCGCATCATCGACAGGCGCGTCCTCGATGTGTGCGTCGTCCACGAGCGCGCCCTCAACCGGCGCACCATCGGTTGCCTCCTCGTCCGCAGGCAGATCCGCAGCAGGTGCGTCCTCGACCCGGGCATCTTCGACCGCAGCACCCTCAACCGAGGCATCCCCGGCCGAGACGTCCTCGACGGAGGGGTTCTCGACAAGGGCATCCTCGACAGAGGCGTCTTCGGCCGAGGCATCCCCAACAGGGGCATCCTCGACGGGCGCGTCCTCACCCGAGGCGTCCTCGACCGAGGCGTCCTCGGCCCGCACACCCTCGTCCGTCAGCTGCTGGTCGGCAGCGGGCTCGTCGGCAGCGGTCTCGTCGACCGCGCCCTTTTCGGCGGCGACCTCCGGCTCGCCCGGAGCGGGCGCGGGCGCGGCGTCGACGATCTCGGAGCCGGCGTCGTCGGCCTCCTCGGCCGCGTCGGCGACCGCATCCTCGGTCTGCGCGGGCCCGTCGACGGAGGGCGCGGGCTCGACGGCATCCACCGTCTCGGTCTCGGCCGAGACCACGGCGGGAGCCGGCTCGGACTCGGGCACCTCCACGTCGGGGCCTTCCTCGATCGTCGGCACGTCCACGGCGGCGGTCTCGGCGGCGACCGCGCCCCGGCGGCCGCGGGCCGCCTCGCGCTGACGGCGCTCCCGACGCGTCTCGAACGCCGCCCCCGCGGCGACGGCACCCGCAGCGCCTGCAGCATCTGCGCCTGCGGCGGCACCGCCCGCGCTCGACCCGGCGCCCGACGCGACGACCCCTACGGCGACGAGCTCGCCTTCCGCCGCGGCATCCGACCCGGCGTCCGGGCCATCACCCTCGGGAGCGGGCCCCTCGCCGCCGCCTCCGCCTCCGTCGCCGTCACCGCCGGCGCGACGGGCCGCACGCCGTTCCTTGGCGCCCTCGACGAGGTTGTACAGCGTCGGCAGCACGAGCAGCGTCAGCACGGTCGACGACACCAGGCCGCCGATCACGACGATGGCGAGCGGCTGCGAGATGAACCCGCCGTGGCCGGTGATGCCGAGCGCCATCGGGGTGAGAGCGAAGATCGTCGCGAGCGCCGTCATGAGGATGGGCCGCAGACGGCGCGAGCCGCCGGCGACGGTCGCATCATGGGTCGTCAGACCCTTCTCGCGATACTGGTTCACCAGGTCGACGAGCACGATCGCGTTCGTCACCACGATGCCGATGAGCATCAGCACGCCGATGAGCGAGGCGACGCCGAGCGGCACGCCGCTGATGATCTGCAGCAGGATGGCGCCGGTCGCTGCGAACGGCACCGACACCAGCAGCAGCAGCGGCTGACGCAGCGACTTGAACGTCGCGACCATCACGATGTAGACGATCAGGATCGCCGCGAGAAGCGCCAGTCCCAGCTGCGAGAACGCGTCGGTCTGCTGGGTGGCGACACCGCCCAGGGTGGCGTCCGCCGCCGACGGCAGGTCGGCGTCCTCGAGCGCAGCGGTCACCGACGCGGTGGCGGTGGCCAGGTCGTCCGTCGACGGCGTCACCGTGACCGTCGCGGTGCGCTGGCCTCCTTCGGTCGTGATCGAGGTCGGGCCCTCGCTCTCTTCGACCGTGGCGACCTCTTCGAGGGCGATCGGGCCGGTGGCGCTCGGCACCTGCAGCTGACGCAGCTCGTCGAGCGACGCCGGCGTCTGGGATGCCGCGAGGTAGACGGTCAGCGCGGTGTCGTCGATCTCGACCGAGCCGATCGACTGCGGCTGCATCGTGTTGGACACGAGCGCGCCGACGGTGACCTCCGACAGGCCGAGCTGGGCGGCCTTGTCGCGGTCGACCGTGACGGCGATGTACGGGAGCGACGCCGACAGGTTGCTCGACACCTGGCCGACGCCCTCCTTGCCGTCGACGGCCGCCACGACGGCATCCGTCGCCGTGGCGAGCGTGTCCGAGTCGGGAGCGGTCACGTCGATCGCGATGTCGGTCGACCCGAACCCGCCGCCCGCCGAGATCGTGATCTCGCCCGCGTCGTCCAGGTCGGCGATCGCGTTCTGCACGTCCTCGCGCAGCGCCACCTGGTCGACGTCTGGGTCGGTCGTGATGGAGTACGTGATGCCGCTGCCGCCGCCCGCGAAGGCGTCGCGCAGCGCCGAGCCGGACGAGCCGATCGACACCTGCACGGTCTCGATGCCGTCGACGCCCTGCAGAGCGTCCTCGACCTGTTCGGCGGCGGCGCTCTCGGCCTCGAGCGACGGCGCCGGACCGATGTCCTGCGTCATCGTGAACGTGTTCTGGCCCGAGTCGCCGAGGAAGTTCACCTTCATGAACGGCGCCGCGGCGAGCGTGCCGCCGAGCACCAGCACCGCGATGAGCAGGGTCACCCAGGAGTGCTTGAGCGTCCAGTGCAGGATCGGCAGATAGGCCTTCTGCAGGCGCGAGGGCGGCGCGGCGGCATCCTCCGGATCGATCGCGACACCGTCGGCGTCGAGGATCGGCTTGCCGGGCTTGAGGAACCAGTACGCGAGCACCGGGACGATCGTGAGCGCGACCAGCAGCGACGCCGTCATCGCGATCGTCACGGTCAGCGCGAACGGACGGAACAGCTCGCCCGTGAGGTCGCCGACGAAGGCGATCGGCAGGAAGACGGCGACGGTGGTGATCGTCGACGCCGTGATGGCCGAGGCCACCTCGCGCACACCGCGCAGGATCGCGGTCTTCTTGTCGGCGTCACCGACGTAGTGGCGCTTGATGTTCTCGATCACGACGATCGAGTCGTCGACCACACGCCCGATCGCGATCGTGAGCGCGCCGAGCGTCAGGATGTTGAGCGAGTAGCCGAACGCCTGGATGCCGACGAACGTGATCAGCACGCTGGTCGGGATCGAGATCGCCGCGACGAGCGTCGACCGCACCGACAGCAGGAAGACGAAGATCACGAGCACCGCGAAGACCAGGCCGAGCAGACCCTCCTGCGCGAGCGACTCGATCGACTGCTGGATGTACGGGGCCTGGTCGAACACGACCGTGAACTCGGCGCCGTCCAGCTTGTCTTCGAGGTCGGGGAGGACGGCGAGCACGCCGCGCGACACGTCCACGGTGTTCGCCGCCGGCAGCTTCGTGACGGCGATCGTGAGCGCCGGCTCGCCGTTCACGCGCGAGATCGTCGTGACCGGGTCGGCTTCCTGCGCCACGGTGGCGACGTCGGCGATCGTGGTCTCGCCCGCCGTGAACTGGTCGGCCGTGGACGGCACGAGGGGCAGCGCGGCGATCTCGTCGACGGACGTGACCTTCGAGCCTGTCTGCACGGTGAGGGTCTGGTCGCCCTCGGTGATCTGGCCGCCGGGGAACAGCACGCCGTTCTGGTCGAGCGCGTCGCGGATCGCCTGCTGCGTGTACCCGGACTCGGCGAGCTTCGCCTGGTCGGGCGTGATCGTCACGCGCTGGCCGACACCGCCCACGATCTGTGCCGCGTTGACGCCTTCGACGTCCTCGAGCTCGGGGACGACGGATGCCTCCAGCTGAGACTGGACCGTCGCCTCGTCGTCGTAGCCCGTCACCGCCAGCTGGATCACCGGGAAGTCATCGATGCTCGCCGAGATGACGTTCGGCTCCACGCCGTCGGGCAGCTGCGACTTGATGCGGTTGATCGCCTGCGTCATCTTCTGCTCGGCGGTCGCGAGATCCGTGCCGTACGTGAAGGACGCCTGCACGATCGACGCGTTGGTCGTGCTGGTGGCGGTGGACTCCTCGAGCCCGGGCACGCCCTGGATGGCGGTCTCAATGGGCGTCGACACGTCGTTGCTCACGACCTCGGGCGATGCGCCCGGGTAGGCCGAGACGACGATCAGCGCGGGGAACTCGATCGACGGGATCAGCTCCTGCTTGAGATTCGTCAGCGCGAGACCGCCGAAGATGGCGGCGACGATCGTGATGAGGGCGATCAGTGCGCGGTTCTTGAGACTCAGGACGGCGAGGTTCGACACAGCAATGCCTTCGCTGGGTGAGGTGGTGCATGGATGCGGGAGCCCGCACGATACGAACGTGTATCGGTTTTCAGTATTTCATGCAGTCAGAGGCCCGATGCGACCGCTCCCAGCCAGAGCCCGAGCCCCGCGCCCGCCGCGGCGAGCACGAGCGTGCCGAACAGGTTCAGCGCGGCATCCCGCCACCGTCTCCGCTGGGCGAGCAGCACCGTCTCGACCGACACCGTGCTGAACGTCGTGTAGCCGCCGAGCAGCCCGAGTCCGAGGACCAGCGACAGCTCGGGCGCGATCGCCGTGCCGAGTCCTGTGATCACGCCCAGCACGAACGAGCCGGTCACGTTGACGACGAGGATCCCCACCGGGAACCGCGCGCCGCCCGCGGGCGTGACCCACCGGTCCACGAGGTAGCGCAAGCCCGCGCCGACGCCGCCGGCGAGCGCGGCGACCAGCAGCCAGGGGCTCACTCGGCGTCCTCGATCGGCTCGATCTCACCGGGGACGTCGGCGATGCGGCGTCCGATGAACAGCCCGGCGACGGCTCCGGCGACGCCCGCGACGAGGGATGCCGCCGCCAGCACGAGCGCGAGCCCCGGGGTCGTCGCCCACAGCGCCGTCGCCACGGCGAACGCGCTGTAGGTCGTGAAGCCTCCCATGACCCCCGTGCCGAGGAAGGCGCGCGCGAGCGGATGCCGGTCGTCGAGCCAGCCGACGATGACCCCGAGCAGCAGGGACCCGACGCCGTTGATCGCGAGGGTCACCCAGGGAGCCGCCGTCGGATCGGTCACCGGCGCGAGGATCAGGCCCCGGGCGAGCACCCCCACCGCTCCGCCCGCGACGGTCAGCCCGAGCACACGGGCGTCGACGGGCTGCGGCATCCCCTCACGCTACTCCGGAGCGTCGCGTCGACGCGGGCTCAGCGCCCGGGCCGGAGCAGGCCGCGGATCGCCGACTCGGGCGTGATCGACAGGTCGAGCAGGTTGCCCTCGCGATAGCGCGTGAACACGCGCGGGTCGATGTACGAGCCGCGTGCCACGGCCGGGGTGTTGCCCAACGCCTCAGCGGTGGCGCGGACCGCGATCACCTCGGCCCGCTTCAGGTCGGTCTTGGTGTCGACCGCGCCGATGCGCGCCAGCGCCTCGGCGGCGAGGATCGTGCCGCGCAGCGTCCGGAAGTCCTTCGCGGTGAAGCGGCCGCCGGTGAGCGTGCGCACGTAGGCGTTGACCTCGGCCGGCGTGAGCGCGACGCGGCGACCGGCGCGATCCCACGCCAGCAGCGGGGACCGGGGTCGCCCCGCCGCCAGGAGCTCGACCGCCGCGGCGAGATCGGCGTCGTCGACCTCGAGCAGCTGTCGCTTGCCGCTCTTGCCCGGGAAGGCGAGCGTGATGATGGATGCCTCGACCCCGGCATCCCGTCTCTGCAGCGTCGTCAGCCCGCGACTGCCGTGCGCCGCGAGATAGCGCTCCGAGCCGATGCGCGGCGCAGCCTGGTCGAGCAGCCGGAACGCGACGGCCAGGACGCGTTCGCGATCGAGGTCGGCGCGGCGCAGCGACGTCGTGACGCGCGCGCGGGCACGGGGCAGCGCCTCGGCGAGCGCGAGCGCCCGGGCGAACTTGCCCCGGTCGCGGCCCGCCGTCCAGTCCGGATGATAGAGGTACTGCGTGCGACCGGCGTCGTCGACGCCGACGGCCTGGATGTGTCCGTCGGGGCGGGCGCTGATCCAGACGTCGTGCCATGCCGGCGGGATGACGAGGGCGCGGATGCGCTCGTGGTGGCGCGTCGCGGGAGTGCGGCCCTTCGCGTCGACATAGCGGAAGCCGGCCCCGGCGCGGATGCGACGGAAACCGGCGTCCTGGTACGGCCGCACGCGCACGAGCTTCGGCATCCGTCCTCCGTTCCTGCGAGTCCGGATGCCGGCTCGCGCCCCTGCGTCAGTGGTTGCGGATCATCGAGATGAGCTCGGACTTCTTCTTGTCCGAGTATCCCTTGAGGCCCAGCTCCTTCGCGCGCTTGCGCAGCTCGGGCACGGTGCGCTCGTCGTAGTCCTTCGCGTTCGCGCCGCGACTGCCGACCTTCTTGCGCCCCTGGCTGGCGGCCGCGTTCGAGATGCGAGCGGCCTTCTCTTTCGATGCTCCGTCCTTGCGGAGCTCCTCGTACATCTCGCGGTCCTTCAGGTTCGATCCGCGCTTTCCGGGCATGATCTCCTCCTTCCCTCACCGCACCGGCACCCGATCGGGCGCCGGTGCGGACGTCACAGTCCCTTGCCGCCGGTCACCGGCAGAATGGCTCCTGATGTGTAGGTCGCGTCGTCGCTCGCGAGGTACACGTAGGCGCCCGCGAGCTCGGCGGGCTGTCCCGCGCGGCCGAGCGGCGTGTCCTTGCCGAACGTGGCCAGGCGCTCCGCGTCCCAGCCTGTCGCGGGGATGAGCGGAGTCCAGATGGGGCCCGGCGCGACGCCGTTGACCCGGATCCCGCGCGGCCCGAGCTCTTCGGCGAGCGCCTTCACGAACGCGACGTGGGCGGCCTTCGTCATGGCGTAGTCGATCAGCCCGGGCGACGGGTTGAACGCCTGGATCGATGTCGTCACGATGATCGAGGCGCCGGCCTTCAGGTGCGGGATCGCGGCGCGCGCCGTGAACATGGGCGCGTACAGGTTGGTGCGGAACACGCGATCCAGCTCCTCGGTCTCGAGGTTCTCGAGGCCGTCACGGTCCTTCTGGTACGCCGCGTTCAGCACCAGCACGTCCAGCCCGCCGAGTTCGTCGACGGTGCGCGTGACGATGTCGGCGCAGAACGCCTCGTCGCGCAGGTCGCCGGCGAGCGGCAGCGCCTTGGTGCCGCCTTCGGTGATCCACCGCACGGTGTCGTCGGCGTCCTCCTGCTCCTCGGGCATGTGCGTGAGTGCGACGTCCGCCCCCTCGCGGGCGAAGGCGATGGCCACGGCGCGTCCGATGCCGGAGTCGCCGCCGGTGATCAGTGCGCGACGCCCGCTCAGGCGCAGCGAGCCGCGGTAGGTGCGTTCGCCGTGGTCGGGCTCCGGACGCGTCTCGTCGGTGGTGCCCGGCTGCTCCTGCTGCTGAGCAGGGAAGCCCTCGGTGCGGTGCGCCGTCGTCGGATCGGTCGATGTGCTCATACCCGCGACGCTACGAGCGCCTGCGGCGCGGATCACGGGGGTTGACTTCCACGGCCGTCGGACCTATCGACCTCGCCTATCACCGGCGAGGCGACCGCGTCAACCCACTACGGCCGCGGGGGGTGCGGTGCCAATCTCGTGATGTGCCCACGAGGCAACCGGCGCACCTGCGTCGGCACCCAGAAGGAGGAGGACCCCCGTGAACATCGCCCTCATCATCATCATCGTCATCGCCATCATCCTCGCCATCGTCGGCGGCCTGAGCTCTGCCCTGAACTGGCTGCTGTGGGTCGCGATCATCGTCGGTGTCATCGCACTCATCGCGTTCCTGTTCCGCGTACTGAGCGGAAACCGCAACACCTGACGACGCCGGGAACGAGAGAGAGCGGATGCCGCGGCCCGAGGGCTGCGGCATCCGCTCTTTCCGTGTGATCGGGCGTTCTACAGCTGCGCCTCCGCGTAGACGCGGAGCGCGTCGCGGACGAACTCGGCGCCCTTCGTGCCGTTGTAGTTGGCTGCGAAGCGCGGATCTGCGACGTACATCTCGCCGAGCCCGAGCACGTACGCCTTGACGTCGCCGCCCGGGGCGGCCGCGGGGGTCCCCGGGATGCCGGTCAGCCACTCGACGTGCCGCTTCGCGAGTGCCTGCGCCTCGTCGCTGTCGGGGGCGACGCCGGACTCCGCGGCCGCGATCCAGTCGCGTCCGAGGTCTGCCGCGCGCTGCTCCCACGCGGCCTTGTCGTCGGCGCTCATCGAGCGCCACCAGCGGTCGCTGTCGGCGTACGCCTTCTTTCCCCAGCGCTGTTCGACCTCGTCCTTGTACTGCGTGTGGTCGAACCCGTCGAACATGTTCTCTGCCATCAGTCGTTCACCTCCTTTCAAGGCCGTGATGGTGGTCTCGACCGACGCGACCTGGCGCGCCAGCCGGTCCTGCTCCTGCCGCAACCAGGCGAGATGGCTCTCGAGGGCGTGCGCCTCGGATGCCTCGCGCCCGAGCACGTCGCCGATCTGCGGCAGTCCCAGACCGAGCTCGCGCAGCAGCAGGATGCGCTGCAGGCGCACGAGCGCAGCCTGGTCGTAGTAGCGGTAGCCGTTGTGGCCGATGCTCGACGGCGCGAGCAGCCCGATGTCGTCGTAGTGGCGGAGCGTGCGGCTCGTCGTGCCGGCGAGCCGGGCGATCTGCTGGATCGACCATTCCTCGTCGTCGTTCATGTCCACCACGGTAAAGGTTGACGTTGCGTCAAGGTCAAGCTGAGATTTCGCCGGACGCTTGACATGCTCGCGATATATCGTGTTACCGTTCTCCCATACGCGATATATCGCGAGCCGGATCACCCCAACGAGAGAACCGCAGGAGAACCAGTCATGACCCTGGAGAAGTGGATCATCCACCCGGGCGAGACGCGCGTGATCGACATCGAGACCGTGCGCACGCTCAAGATCGGCCTCGTGGGCGGCCAGATCGACGTCATCGCCCACGATGAGCCCGGCGCCCGCATCGAGGTGCACGGTGTCACCGTGAAGGACCTCCGCATCGAGGTCGACGACGATCACGTCGAGATCGACCACCCGCAGCTGCGGTGGGACAACTTCCTCGAAGTGTTCCGCAACTTCGGCGCCGGCGGCCCCCGGGCCGAGGTCAGCGTCGCGGTCCCCCGTGACGTCGCGCTGACCCTGGGCGTCGTCAGCGCCAGCGGTCTCGTGTCGGGTCTGCGCGGCAACGCCTCGCTCAACACCGTGTCGGGCGACATCATCGTCGACGGCCTCGCGGGCGACCTCTCGGTCAACGCCGTGTCCGGCGACGTGCAGGTGCGCGAGCTCGTCGGCTCGCTGAACGCCAACAGCGTCTCGGGCGACGTCGCGGCCACCGGCGCGCTGCGCAAGGCCACGATCGACACCGTGTCGGGGGCGGCCCTGGTCGACTCCGC
This sequence comes from Microbacterium kyungheense, assembly GCF_006783905.1. Taxonomy (GTDB): domain Bacteria; phylum Actinomycetota; class Actinomycetes; order Actinomycetales; family Microbacteriaceae; genus Microbacterium; species Microbacterium kyungheense. Next base: position 174,540 of record NZ_VFPE01000004.1, read on the forward strand.
CGGCGACATCCTCACCGTGAGCGTCAACACCGTCAGCGGCAACGCCACCGTGCGCCTGGACGAGGGCTACCCCGCCAACTACGTCGTGCGCAGCGTCAGCGGCCGCGTCCAGATCGACGGCGTCGTGCGCTCGGGCAACGGCTCGGGACCGACGACCAACTACACGGGCTCGGTCGGCGAGCTCAGCGGCAGCTTCGCCGACGTCCGGGCGCACAGCGTGTCGGGCGACGTCACGGTGCTGCGCCGCACCGAGTACTTCGGGGATGCCGCACCGCCGGCATCCGCATCGCCCGAGGCGGCCCCCGAGGCCGAGTGGGAGCAGGAGTGATGGCCCCCGTCTTCTCGCACGGCGACCTGCGCCTGTACCTGCTGAACCTGCTCGATGAGGGGCCGCGCCACGGCTACGACATCATGCAGGCCCTGTCGGACCGCACGGGTGGCACCTACACACCCAGCGCCGGCACGATCTACCCCCGCCTCGCGAAGCTCGAGGAGGAGGGCCTGGTCACCAAGACCGTCGACGGCCGCAAGACCGTGTACGCGATCACCGAGGCGGGTCACGCCGAAGTCCAGGCGCGCGCCGGCGAGCTCGAGGGCATCGAGGCCGGCCTCGCCGACTCGGTGCGGCTCATCGCCGACGAGGTGCGCGGGAGTGTGCGCGAGGCCATGAAGAGCCTGCGCGCCGACCTCGCCGCGGCGTCCCGCGAAGAGCGCGCCGCCACGCCGCAGGATCCGCGCGAGGACGACCCGCGCGTGCTCGCCCGCGAGCAGCTGCAGCGGGCGGACGCGTCGGTGAACGAGTTCCGCGCACGCGTGCGCAGCGATCTGCGCACCCACGTCGCGCGTGGCGGCGACCTGGCCGCGACCGTGGTCGACGAGCTGGTCGGCGAACTCGACCGCATCGCCCGTGACGTCACCCGCGCCCTGCGCGGCTGACCTCAGGCCGGGTCGTTGGGCGAGCGACGAAGGAGCGAGACGAGACGCAGGCGCACGGGCGACCTCGGGCACCGCGTTTCGTCTCGCTTCGCTCGCTCGACGGCCGATCGATCGGGCCGGGCTACGACGCCGGCCAGATCTCCTCGTCGTCCGCGACGGGCTCGCCCAGCGGCACGATCAGGATCGGCCGGTGCTGGCGGTGCGCGAGACGGGCGCCGACCGAACCGGTGAAGAACTCGCGCACGGACTCGCCGAACCCGCGCTTGCGCGTGCCCACGACGAGCAGCCGCGCGTCGAGCTGGTCGGCCAGATGCTTGATGGCCATCGCGGGGTCGCCCACGAGCTGGCGTGCGACCCAGTCGACGCCGGACCCCTCGAGCGCGGCGGTGGCGGCATCCGTCACCTTCGCGAGATCACCCTCGCCGGCGGCGATGTTGAGGTCGATCGGGGCGGAGTGCACATACCCGTCGGGGTCTTCGTACGTGACGAACCGCGTGACGTCGACGTGCGCCACCACGAGCGGAGCCTGGAACAGCTTCGCGTACCGCGCCGCCTCTTTCAGGACGCGCCCGGACTGGTCGGGCACCACTCCCACGATCACGGCCCCGTCGAGCCCCTCGTTGCTGACGGCGTCGGATGCCTCGTCGGTCATACGTCCGTGCTCCTCCCGCACCGGTGGGCTCGGAACCGCCGGGGTGCGGGGGCTCCGTGTTATCCTGAATGCTACTCTTACCGGTTCGAAGCCGGATTCGTGAATGCCCGGGTTTGCGAGGCTGACAGCCCGCAAAAGCCCGCAACTCTAAATGAGGGGGTCTCGCATGGGGCGTGGCCGTCAGAAGGCGAAGCACACCAAGATCGCCCGAGAGCTGAAGTACGACACGTACAGCGTGAACTACTCGGCGCTTGAGCGCGAGCTCGGTCACCACAGTGAAGACGAGTACGTCGACAAGTGGGCCGACCAGTACAACGACGAAGACGAGGACGAGACCTCGCCGCTCTCGTCGTCGCAGGCGTAAGCCGCCGCCCCCGCCGTCAGCGACGGGGGCGCGCTTGCGCGATCTCCCCGATGCGTGACGTCCGGGATGCCGCGCCGCGGCCGCCGTCGGCGACCCGTCGCACGTCCTCGACGCGAGGCGCGCGCCCGTCACGCGCGCCTGTCACCAGGCGCCGTGCCGACGCTCCCACTCGTCCTCGACGGTGTGAGGACGCGCGGCGATGGCACCGGCCGGGATCACCGCCGCGACCACGAGCACGAGCACGATGAGCGGCCCCGTCCACGAATCCGTGGCATCGTGGAGCAGGCCGATGCCGAGCGGGAACAGCGCGGCGATGCCGTAGCCGATGCTCTGCACGAACCCGCTCAGGGCGACCGCTCCCTCGTGCGTGCGCGTGCGCAGTCCCAGCAGCACCAGCACGAGCGGGAACAGCAGCGGCGCCAGGCCGAACAGCGCCACCCACAGCCACGGCGCCGCAGCGGGCGCGAGCAGCAGCCCGCCCAGGCCGACGAAGCCGCTGGCGATCGCGATGCCGATGAGCAGACGTGTCGCGTTCGCGCGGGCCACCAGGAGCGGAACGGCGAGGGATGCCGGCAGCCCCATGAACCCGAACAGCGACAGCAGCCCGCCGGCCGCGGCGGGCGTCACCCCGGCGATGTCGACCAGCATCTTCGGCAGCCACGCGAACGAGGTGTAGGCCATCGTCGCCGACGCCGCGAAGGTCACGAGCAGACCCCACGCCAGGGGCACGCGCCACATGCGCCCGAACGCACGCGGGCTCGGACCCTCGACATCCTCGGACGCGGGCCGCACCGGGTCGGCCGCAGCGGCCTCGGCCACGATCTCGGCACGGCGGCGCACGGCGAGCCCGATCCACGGGATCGTGCCGGCCAGCGCGAACACCGACCACAGTCCGAGCGACAGATGCCAGTCGGCCGCGTCCGCGACCGGCACCGCGATGAGCGCGGGCAGCGACGTCGAGACGGCCATCGTCGTGGAGTAGACCGTGGTCATGAGGCCGATGCGGTCGGGGAAGTAGCGCTTCACGAGCGGCGGCAGCAGGATGTTGCCGGTGCCGACCGCGGCGAACACCAGAGCCGTGCCCGCCAGCAGCAGTCCCGCGTCCGGCGCCAGGCTGCGTGCGACGAGTCCGAGGGCGACGACGACCATCGCCGCGACGGCGAGGCGCTCGAGCCCGAAGCGGCGCTCGAGCGCGGGTGTGAGCAGGCCGAAGACGGCGAAGCACACGGGCGGCGCGGTGCCGATCAGCCCGATGACCGCCGCAGGGAGGTCGAACTCGGCCGAGATGTGATCGAACAGCGGCGAGAGCGAGGCCACCGCGGAGCGCAGCGAGAACGCGAAGAGCACGATCCCGACCACCGCGAGGGTCCTCCCCTGCCACAGCGGGCGCGGGGTCGACATCACCCGTCCAGCCTACGGGGAGCCGGATGCCGCGGCTCCGGCATCCCCTGCTCCGGCCCACCCGCCGCGATCATGTGCTCTCGTCGAACGCACACGTCGTCGACGCACGCAACGTGTGCGGTCGGCGATAGCACATGATGCCGGCAGGAGAGGTGTGGGACGGGATGCCGCGGGCCGGTGCTCGCGTCAGGACTCCTGCGAGCCCTCGACCCAGGCCAGGTACTCGTCGGTGACGGTGCCCGTGACGTAGCGGCCGTCGAAGCAGCTCATGTCGAGGTCCTCGACGTCGGAGCCCTCCAGGATCGCGGCCTTGAGGTCGTCGACCTCCTGGTACACGACGAAGTCGGCGCCCAGCTCGTCGGCGATCTCGGGGATCGTCCGGCCGTGGGCCACGAGCTCGTGCCGCGAGGGCATGTTGATGCCGTACACGTGCGGGTAGCGCACGGGCGGCGCGGCCGAGGCGAACGTGACGCTCTTGGCCCCGGCATCCCGAGCCATCTGGATGATCTCTTTCGAGGTGGTGCCGCGCACGATCGAGTCGTCGATCAGCAGCACGTTCTTGCCCTTGAACTCGCTCGACATCGCGTTGAGCTTCTGGCGCACGCTCTTCTTGCGCACGGCCTGGCCCGGCATGATGAACGTGCGGCCGATGTAGCGGTTCTTGTAGAAGCCCTCGCGGTACTCGACGCCGAGCTTGCGGGCCACCTGCATCGCTGCCGGACGCGACGAGTCCGGGATCGGCATGACCACGTCGATCGCTTCTCTCGGCGTGTACTTCGCGATCGTGTCGGCGAGGCGCTCGCCCATGCGCAGGCGGGCGTCGTACACCGAGATGCCGTTCATGACCGAGTCCGGACGCGCGAGGTACACGTACTCGAACGAGCACGGCACGAGCTTCGGGTCGGACGCGCACTGGCGCGTGTGGAGCTTGCCGTCGAGGTCGATGAACACCGCCTCGCCGGGCTCGACGTCGCGGACGACCTCGAACTCGCCGTTCTCGAGCACGAGCGACTCGCTGGTGACAACCCACTCGTAGTGGCCGTCGGGGTTCTTGCGCGTGCCGAGGATGAGCGGGCGGATGCCGAACGGATCGCGGAAGGCCAGCAGACCGTAGCCGGCGATCAGCGAGATGGCGGCGTACGAGCCCTCAACGCGTTCGTGCACGCGCGTCACGGCGTGGAACACCTGCTCGGGGTCGAGCTCGAGGCCCGAGATCGACGACTGCAGCTCGTTGGCCAGCACGTTCACGAGCAGCTCGGTGTCGGAGCTGGTGTTGAGGTGGCGACGATCCTTGTGGAAGAGCTCGTCGGTCAGCTCACGCGTGTTGGTGAGGTTGCCGTTGTGCACCAGCACGATGCCGTAGGGCGCGTTGACGTAGAACGGCTGCGCCTCCTCTTCGCTGGACGCGGTGCCCTTCGTGGCGTAGCGCACGTGGCCGAGGCCGATCTCGCCGAGGAGCGCACGCATGTCGCGCGTGCGGAACGCCTCGCGCACCTGCCCGCTCGCCTTGTGCATGTGCACGACGCCGCTGTTCTCGGCCGTGGCGATGCCCGTGGAGTCCTGACCCCGATGCTGCAGCAGGAGGAGGGAGTCGTAGATCTCCTGGTTGACGGACCCGCGGCCCACCATCCCGACGATTCCGCACATGGGTGTTGCTTGCCTTCGTTCTGTGTCTGCGCGCTCAGCGAGCCGCGTGGTCTGCGTAGGTGCCGATGAGACGCACCGCGCCGCCGTCGACGCCCTTGGCGCCCTGTTCCCAGTGGCCGTGCGTGTCGTCCGGCCGCGAGCCGGTGCGGACGGTCCCCACCTGCCAGGTCGCGATGCCCTCGCCGGAGAGCGCGGATGCCGCCGCCTCCGCCTTCTCGGGCGACACGACCGCGAGGAAGCCGATGCCGAGGTTCCAGGTGCCTTCGGTCGCCTCCAGCTCCAGGCCTCCGAGGTCGGCGAGGACGCGGAACACCGGGGACGGCGACCACGTCGACCGGTCGACCTCCACCCAGGTGCCCTGGGGCAGCACGCGCGCGAGGTTCGCGGCGATCCCGCCACCGGTGACGTGGCTGAGCGAATGGACGCCGTCGCCGGTCTCGGTGAGCAGGCGCAGCAGCGGCAGCGTGTAGAGGCGCGTCGGCTCGAGCAGGACCTCGCCCCACGTGGTGCCGAAGTCGGCCGAGTTGTCGCCGTAGTGGATGCCGGCGCCGGCGACGATGTGGCGCACCAGCGAGTACCCGTTCGAGTGGAGGCCGCTCGAGGCCAGCGCGAGGACGACGTCGCCGTCTCGCACGCGCTCCGCCCCGAGGATGCGGGATGCCTCGACCACGCCGGTCGCCGCGCCGGCGACGTCGTAGTCGTTCACTCCGAGCAGACCCGGGTGCTCGGCCGTCTCGCCGCCCACGAGGGCGGTGCCGGTCGCCGCGCAGCCGTCGGCGATGCCGCGGACGATGTCGGCGATGCGCTCGGGGAAGACCTTGCCGCACGCGATGTAGTCGGTCATGAACAGCGGCTTCGCGCCGACCACGACGATGTCGTCGACGACCATGCCGACGAGGTCCTGGCCGATCGTGTCGTGCTTGTCGATCGCCTGCGCGATCGCGACCTTCGTGCCCACGCCGTCGGTGCTGGTGGCCAGCAGCGGCTTGTCGTACGCCTTGAACGCGGTCGCATCGAAGAGTCCGGCGAACCCGCCGACGCCGCCGAGCACCTCGGGACCGTGGGTGCGACGCACCGCGGACTTCATGAGTTCGACGGCGAGGTCGCCGGCGGCGGTGTCGACGCCGGCCGCCGCGTACGGGTTCACGGGCGGTTGGGGGCGGGAGGGGGCATCGCGATCGGATGAGGCCACGCCTCCAGCCTACCGGCGGCCTGCCTGAGCGGACGCCGGATGTCGCACCGCCCCGCCCCCACCGCTGAATCGGTTCACTGACGCCGAACGCGCGCCTGTGCCGGCACCTCGTGCGCGTGCGGTGCACGCGGACGGATCGGGGACGCGAGGACCGGCGGATCGACGCGGCATTCCCGCCTCGGCCCCGCGCCGCGGACCTAGAATGAACGGCATGGGAGGCGCCGGTGCTCCGGAGTGGCTGATCCGCGAAGACGCCGGTCAGCCGGTGCTTCTTGCCCTCTATCTGCGGCAGGTGCTCGGCATCCGCTCACCGGAGGAGCTGCCGCACCTGCGCGGCATTCCGGCTCGGGCGAACGACCGCAGTGCGGCCGCCCAGGATGCGCTCGAAGAGCAGTGGCGCGCGTACTGGGCGATGACGGTCGAGCCGCAGGCGCATCCGTCGGCGGTGCCGCTGGAACTGGTCGACGAGTTCGGCACCGCGCTCGCGCTCCCCACCGAAGGCGCCGACGTGCTGCGCGGCGCCGTCGTGCCGCACGCGGCCGAGGCGCTCGCGTTCGCGCAGTCGGCGCACGAGCGGTACCGCAGAGAGGCGTCGCACAGCACGGGCACGACCTACCGGGCGTATGCCGGCGCGATCGCCGAGCACGAGCGGCAGGTGGGGCGCCGCGCGCACGCGTTCGAGCTCAACGTGCAGGTGCTGCCGCTCACTCAGCGCGGCGTGTGGTGGATCGGCGCGCTGACGGTCGCGGTGACCGACGGGCTGCGGGGCGACGTCGCGGCGTTCGATGCCGCGATCCACCCGATCATCGCCGAGCTCGCCTAGCGCACGCCCGGTCTCAGTGGCCCGGGCCGTCGCCGTTGGTGCCGGGCTCGGGGTCGACGTGCACGGACTCGTGGTCGACCGCGATCTCGTGCGTGCGCCGGCGGGAGCGGCGGTCGAGGACGAGCGCGAGGATGCCGGCGAGCGCGATGCCGATGGGTGCGCAGATCAGCACGAGGAAGCCGAAGACCTGGCCCTGCGAGTACTCCACGCCGGTGTTGGGGCTGGCCTCGGCGGTGCCGTTGAACGCGAAGGTGAGGATCATCGCGACGAAGACGCCGACGACGGCCCCGACGATCAGGAACACAGAGATCTTCGGTGCGCGACGCACGCGCACGGTCTCGATGCGGTCCTGGCTGTGCTCGGGCATGCCTCCATTGTCCCACTCGCCCGGCGGCATCGCGCCCGCTCAGGGACGCAGCGGCAGCAGGTGCGAGATGTCGGCGCGCGTGCCTGAGGCGCTGATCCGGCCCGCGGCAGCGGCATCCGTCCACTGCTCGGCGCCCGTCGCGAGGGCGATCCAGGTCGCCGCGTCGGTCTCGACGACGTTCGGCGGGGTGCCGCGCGTGTGCCGCGGCCCTTCGACGACCTGCACGGCGCCGAACGGCGGCACGCGCACCTCGACCGAGTTGCCCGGCGCCTTCTCGGCGAGCAGCTGCAGCAGGTAGCGCACCGCGGTGGCGTTGTCGGTGCGGGCGGGAGGGGCGGATGTCGCCACCGCCGCCGCGACGGCGTTCAGCGCCGCGCGGCCGTCGTCGGTCGAGATCCTGCGCGTGGCCATTGCTCCACCGTACGCGGGCCCGGACTCATGCGGACCCGTCGAACCGCGCCGCGAGCGCCGGATCGGCGAACACCGTGATGCGGGCGATGCCGTCGCGGCGCACATCCAGCACCCCGACCCCGAACGCCGCACCTTCCCGGAACGCCACCACGGCCGGCTGCCCGTTGGCGACGATCTGCCGCATCGACCAGTCGCCGGGCCGTCCGACCGCCGAACGCAGCACGTCGCCGCACGCCGCCTTGCCGTCGAAGATCTCGGCCTGCGGCTGCAGCTCGAGCACCGCGTCGTCGCGCAGCAGGCCGATGAGCCGCGACACGTCGCCGGTCAGGAACGCCGACACGTAGGTGTCGAGCGCACGACGGGTGGCAGCATCCGTCGGTTCGGCCACGTCATCGGGGCGCGGCGCGCTGCGGGCGATCCGCGCACGCGCCCGCTGCAGCGCGCTCTTGACCGCCGCCACGGTCGTGTCGAGCACCTCCGCGGTCTCGGCCGCCGAGAACCGCAGGACGTCGCGCAGCAGCAGGACGGCACGCTGCGACGCCGGCAGGTGCTGCAGCGCCACGACGAACGCGAGGCGCAGGTCGTCGCCGCCACCGGGGAACGGCCGCACGCCCGTGGCGGGGTGCGCGGACTCCGGGACGCCGTCGAGCCCGACCTCGGGGTGCGACCGCCGCGAACGCAGCCGGTCCAGGCACGCGCGCGTCGCGATGGCGTAGAGCCAGGTGCGGGCGCTGGAGCGTCCTTCGAACCCGTCCCATGCCCGCCACGCGCGCTCGAGCGTCTCCTGCACCGCGTCCTCGGCCTCGTCGTCGGAGCCGAGCATGCGGTAGCAGTGGACGAGCAGCGGGCGACGCGCTGCGGCCGCCTCGGCCTCGAACGTGCTCACGGCACCAGTATCGACCGCAGCCACGCCCCGGCCTCGGCGATCGCCCGGGTGGCGGCATCCGAGCGGCCCGCCGCCATCTGGAACGTGTGCAGCTGCCCCGCTGCGATGTCGAGCCGCACGTCGACCCCGGCCGCCCCCGCGTGGCGGACGAGGGCGACGGCGTCGTCGAGGAGCGCCTCGTCGCCGCCGACCTGCACGAGCGTCGGCGGCAGGTCTCTCAGGTCGGCGTCGAGCGGCGCCGTGCGCACGTCGTGACGGTAGGCACCCGCGAGGTACGCCTCGGCGAGCCCGCGGACGACGTCGCGCGTGAAGAACGGATCGGCGCCGCGGTCGTACGAGGCGCCGCCTGCCGCGAGGTCGGTCCACGGCGACATCAGGAAAAGGCCGCGAGGAGCGGCGTCCGGCTGCAGCGCGCGTCCGAGCGCGAGCAGGGCGCCGCACGAGTCGCCCGCCACGGCGACCCGCGAGGCGCGCTCGCTCAGCCAGCGGTGTGCGATGGCCACCTGTTCCACCTGGCTCGGGAACACGTGTGCGGGAACGAGCCCGTAGTCCATCGCGAACACGGGCGTGCGCGCGGCGAGCGCAAGATGCCCGAAGAGCCGGGCGTGCGTCGCCGACGACCCGCTGACGAAGCCGCCGCCGTGGATCCCGAGGATCGCCGCCCGGGTGTCGGCGTCCGGAGGCTGCAGCCACAGCCCGGGCGGCTCGTCGACGCGCGTCGCGACGACCCCCTCGGGCTCGGTGCCGAGGTCCTGCCACGGCGGCACGTCGCCGCCCCGGGCGACCGCCTCCCAGTGCCGTCGGTTGACGTCGGAGGCCGCGACAGTGTCCATTCCCATACCCGTGTAGACGCACGACGCCGGCGAGAGGAATCGGCCTGACGCGACCGGGTGGCCCCGAAACCCCACGGACCCCGCCGGTAGGCTGATCGGGTGAAGATCCTGGTCCTCGGTTCGGGCGCGCGCGAGCACGCCATCATCCTGGCGCTGCGGTCGGAGGAGGCCGAGCACGAGATCTTCGCGGCCCCCGGCAACGCCGGCATCGGGCAGAACGCGCAGCTCGTCGCGCTCGACGCCAACGACCCCGGAGCCGTCACGGACTTCGCCAACGAGAACCACGTCGACCTCGTGATCGTCGGGCCCGAGGCGCCGCTGGTCGCCGGGGTCGCCGACGCGGTCCACGAGCGCGGCATCCCCGTGTTCGGACCGAGCCGCATGGCGGCGCAGCTCGAGGGCTCCAAGGCGTTCGCCAAGCGGATCATGGATGCTGCGGGCGTGCCGACGGGCCGCGCCGTGCGCGCGGCGACCCGGGCCGAGGTCGAGGCGGCGTTCGACGAGCTCGGCGCCCCGCACGTGGTCAAGGCCGACGGCCTGGCCGCGGGCAAGGGCGTCATCGTGACGTCCGACCGCGATGCCGCCCTCGCGCACGCCGACGAGTACCTCTCGTCCGGCGCGGTGCTCGTCGAGGAGTTCCTCGCCGGACCCGAGGTGTCGCTGTTCTTCCTGAGCGACGGCGACCACGTGCTGCCGCTCAGCCCCGCGCAGGACTACAAGCGCCTGCTCGACGGCGACGAGGGCCCCAACACCGGCGGCATGGGCGCGTACTCGCCGCTGCCCTGGCTCGACGGCACGTTCGGCAGTGAAGAGGCGTTCGTCGACGAGGTCACGCGCACCGTCGCCGAGCCGGTGATCCGCCAGCTCGACGCCGAGGGCACGCCGTTCATCGGTCTGCTGTACGCAGGGCTCATCCTCACCGAGTCGGGCGTCAAGGTCATCGAGTTCAACGCGCGCTTCGGCGACCCCGAGACGCAGGTCGTGCTGCCGCGGCTCGTCGACCCGCTGTCGGAGCTGCTGCTGGCCGCGGCGTCCGGCCACCTCGAAGACCTCCCCCGTCCCGCGTTCGCCGACGACGTCGCCGTCACCGTGGTGCTGGCGAGCGAGGGATACCCCGCGGCACCGGTCACCGGCCGCGCCCTCACCGGCCTGCGCGACGCCGAGGCGATCGAAGGCGTGCATCTCGCGCACGCGGCCACGGCCGAGACCGACGGCGGACTGGTGGCCACCGGCGGGCGCGTGCTCAACGTCGTGGGCGTCGCGACGACGTTCGCCCAGGCCCGCGAGCGCGTCTACCGCGCCGTCGACGCGATCGGCCTGGACGGCGGGCAGCACCGCACCGACATCGCCGCCCGCGTGTCCGAAGGCCTCTGACCCCGCCCCCAGAGGGCACCCCGCCGAGCCGCCGGCCGCACAAGAATGACGCCGGCGCTGTGGTCTGGGGGTTCACAGCGCCGGCGTCGCGATGCCTCGGGAATCATCGATTCGCCGCGGGCATCCGGACCCGAGGTGGGGGACTCAGGTCTGACGGCGGATGAAGCGCATGAGCCAGGCGATGATCGCGATCACGATGATCACGATCCCGACCCACAGCAGGAACTTGGCCGCCTCGACGAACACGCCGAACAGCAGCAGCACGATTCCGATGATGAGCAGGATCACTGCGAGTGCGGACATGACCCCATAGTGGGGCGACACCCGCCCCCGTCGCATCCTCTTGACAAACGCGAGGCCCGTCGGTAGTCCGCGTGGCCGCGGAAGGTGGATGCCGGCGGCCGCGGCCGCCGGCATCCACTTTGTCTCTTCGCCTCAGTCGGCGACGTCGGCGAGGTGCGCGGCGTGCCAGTCTTCGGTCGACGTCGCCTGCGGCCGGCGCAGGAACAGCACCGCCACGACGCCGATCAGGATGGCGGCGGCCGACAGCAGCACCGTCTGCGCCATCGCCGTCGCGAACGGCTCGGCGACGAACTCGGGGAGCTGCCCCGCGCTGAAGCTGCCGCCCGCGGCGTCCGCCGAACCCGGGATGTTCGCCTCGATGCGGCTCTGCATGAACACGGCGATCGCCGCCGATCCGAGCACCGATCCGATGGTGCGCGTCGTGTTGTAGATGCCGGCGCCCGCGCCCGCCTGACGAGGCGTCAGGTTGCGGGTGGCGGTGGTGGCCAGCGGTCCCCACATCCCCGCGTTGCCGACGCCCATGATGAACGACGGGATGAGGAACACCCAGATCGGGGTGTCGAGGTTCATCAGCGTCGAATAGAGGACGAGCGAGCCTGCGACCAGCAGCAGACCGGGCACGAGCAGCACCCGCGGGTCGGTGCGGTCGAGCCAGCGGCCAGCCAGCGGCGACAGCACGCCCGCCGCCACGGCCATCGGCACGAGCAGCAGTGCGGACTCGGTCGGAGTCAAGCCGCGTGCGAGCTGCAGGAAGAACATCAGCGGCAGCGACATGCTCGTCACCGTGAAGCCGACCGCGGCGATGCCGATGTTCGCGACCGAGAAGTTGCGGTCGCGGAACAGCTCCAGTGGCACCAGTGCCTCGCTCTTCGTCTTCGCCTGCTGCCAGATGAAGAGAGCCATGACGATCACGCCGGTGATGATGAGACCCCACACCGTGATCGGGCCCCAGATGACGCCCCAGTCGTACGTCTCGCCCTCTTGCAGGCCGAACACGATGAGGAACAGGCCCACCGCGCTGAGGAAGACGCCGACGAGGTCGAAGCGGTGCGGGTGGGTCTCGAGCTTGGGCACGAGGATCCAGGCGAGCACGAAGCCGACGACACCGACAGGCAGGTTGACGAAGAAGATCCACTCCCAGCCGAAGCCGTCGACGAGCAGACCGCCGGCCAGCGGGCCGACGAGCATCGCGACGCCCGAGGTGGCGCCCCACAGGCCCATGGCCGCGCCGCGCTGGTTCGGCGGGAAGGTCCGCGTGATGATCGCCATGGTCTGAGGCGTCATCAGCGAGGCGCCGAGGCCCTGGACGGCGCGGAACGCGATGAGCGCGCCGAGCGTCGGCGACAGGCCGCAGCCGAGCGAGGCGAGCGTGAAGATCGCGAGGCCGCCGAGGTACATGTACTTCGGGCCGAAGCGGTCGCCGAGGCGGCCGGTGATCAGCAGCGGCACCGCGTAGGCGAGCAGGTAGGCCGAGGTCACCCACACGACGTTGTCGAGGTTGTTGGTGTCGGGGTCGAGCGCCGCCTTGATGGCGGGGTTGGCGACCGAGACGATCGTGGTGTCGACGAGGATCATGAAGAACCCGATGACGAGAGCCCACAGGGCCGGCCACGGGCTGCGCGGCTTGTGCCCGGCGGCGTACGCGCCGGTGGGCGGGTGCGCGGTCGTCGGTGCCGCGTCGGAGGCGGGGTTGGTCACTGGCGTGCTGCCTTTCGCTGTTCGAGATAACGGTCGGTGGGCGGCGCGTCGCGCCCCCACGGGTATTCGGGGAGGCGGATGCGGTCGAGGGTCGCATCGAGCCACTGGAGGTCTGCCCGCAGCAGCGCGGCCTCACGGTCGAGCTCGAGCAGGTACTGCTCGGGGACGCTCTTGGCGAGAGCCCGCCCGCGGCCCGCGACGGTCTCGTCCAGGGTCTCGGCCAGCACCATGCGGCGCTCGCTGAGGAGGGCGACGGCCTCGTCGCGGTCGAGTCCGTGCGCCTCGGCGAGCGCGACGCGGTACTCGGCCGGGCGGTCGACCAGGGGCAGCTCGCGCCGGATCCATTCGCGCACGGCGGCGGCGCCGGCATCCGTCTGCGTGTACGTGGTGCGCTCGGGCCGGTTGCCGTCCCGGTCCACGCCGACCTCTGCGACGAAGCCGAGCCGTTCCAGCCGCGCGACCGTGTGGTAGACCGTGCCGTGGGTGATCGTGACGAGACGGTCGTCCCGGCGCATCCGCATCAGCCGGATCATCTCGTACGGGTGCATGTCGCCCTCGCCGAGCAGCGCGAGCACGACCAGCCCCAGAGGCGTCAGGCGGGCGACGGGGTCCTTCACGATCACTCCATTTCGATTAGTCCACATGGACTATACCTCGATGCGCGTGGAAGGGAAGACCCCTGCGGGGTCGCGGGCGAGCGGGCGTCAGGCCGAGGGTGTCTGACCGGCGCGCTCGACCAGCACGGCGATCTGGGTGCGATTGCGGGCGCCGAGCTTGTTGCGCGCCTGCTGCACGTGCGCCTTCGCGGTCGACAGCGCGACATGCATCGCCCGCGCGATCTCGCCGTCGCCGGCACCCGCCGCCACGAGACGGGCGGCGTCGCGCTCCCGGTCGGTGAGCGTGGCGAACAGCTCCGCCGCGGTCCGCCGGGCGTCCGCGCCGGCGTCGGACGCCGAGCGCTCGAGCAGCTCGCGCGTGTACCTCGGCGACAGGAACGCGTCACCGCGCGCGACCGTCCGCACCGCTGCGGCGAGATCCGCGGGCGCGTCGTCCTTGAGCACGTAGCCGTACGCGCCGGCGTCGATCATCCGCCACACGGTCTCGCTGGTCGCCAGGCTCGTCATCGCGACGACGTCGGTGTCCTGCTGCCCGAGGAGGGCACGGGTCGTCTCCACGCCGTCCATGCCCGGCATCTGCACGTCCATGAGCACGACATCGGGACGGGTCGCCCTGGCCAGGGCGATCGCCTCGACGCCGCCGGCGGCGGTGCCGACGACCTCGAGATCCACATGGTGCCGGAGCATCGCGGTGATCGCCTCGCGGGCGAGGAAGTCGTCGTCCACGACGAGCACCTTGATGGGACGATCCGCGGTGTCTGAGGGCACTTCGCCACGATAGTGGCGACCGCCGACGCCCGCGGACTCACCCCCAGGGGAGGCTCACGTCGACGATGAACTGGCCCTGGTACGGCCCGATCCAGGCGGTCCCCCCCAGGGCGACGGCGCGCTCGCGCATGCCCTCGATCCCGTGGCGTCCGCCCGGGATCTGCGACGAGCCGGCGGCCAGCGCGTTCACGGTGCGGATCCGGATGCCGCGATCCGGCGCCGCATCGACCAGCACCGAGATCGGCGTGCCCGGCGCATGCTTGAGCGCGTTCGTCAGGCTCTCCTGCACGATGCGGAAGGCCGCCGCGTCGAACGCCGGACCGAGCTGGTCGATGCCCTCCAGGAACACGTAGGCATCGACGCGATGGCCGGCGGCGCGCAGATCGGCGACGAGACCGCTGATGCCGCGCATCGACGGCGGCGGCGCGTCGGCGGTCTCGCCGGTGTCCGAGCGCAGTCCGCCCACCACACCGCGCACGTCTTCGAGTGCCGCGTGTGCCTGCTGGCGGAGCACGCGCGCCCACTCCGCGAGCGCGGGGTCCCCGGGCGCCGCGGCAGCCTGCGACTCGAACGCTCCCGCGGCCAGGGCCACCGACGAGAGCCGGTGCCCGAGCCCGTCGTGCAGGTCGCGCGCGATCCGCTCGCGCTCGGCCTGGCGCGTCACCTGCTGATCGAGCGCATCCGCCCGCTCATGCTGCTGCGCGGCTTCGACCCGCTGCGTGGATGCCTCGTCCCGCGCGCGCCGGTACGCCACGAGGGCGGCCACCAGGCCGAGCGACAGCAGTGCGGCGATCGCCGCGGCGATGCTCCAGACGGGATCGGTCCCCGTTGGGTCGCTGCCGACCAACCAAGCGAACGCGTGACCCCACCCGGTGAACGCCTCGCGAGCGACGAACAGCACCACCGCTGCCGCTGTGAGGGGGCCGATGAACCTGGTCCGCCACGGCCATCGCACGATGACGCAGTACGCCCCGATGAGGGCAAGCAGGTACGAGACGCCGATCAACAGCAGCAGGCCGCCTGCGACGAGCACGACGAGCGGCGCACGAGCGCGGAAGAAGATCGTGCCCCAGCACGCCAGGACCAGGAGGACCAGCAGACTGCCGAACGGTGTGACGTTCGCCTGAGGATCATCGCCGCCGGTCAGCACAGCGGCGCCGGGGACATTCATGACCCCGAGAACGTCGAAGAACACACCCACCACGAAGAGAGCGATAGAGGAGCCGACTCGCACCGCCTGTGTGAGCCCTCGATGCCCGGGGCGCGCGATCGCGGTCATGGACCGAGCTTAGAGACCGGGCTCCCGGTGCACCCGCTGCGTCCGATCGGAGATCTTCGGACGATCGACCGGGCCACGACGACCGAAAGCGGGAGGCGCTGACGAGTCCCACCGCCGCAGGCTGTTCACACGGACTTCCGGCCGAAAGCATGCACTCCGCAACATATAAGCTCCAAAGGAAGATGAGAGAGTTCTCATCTTCCACATCTCTGGGAGAGGAAATCTCATGTCCTTCGACAACACGCAGCCGCCGACGCCTCCTGGCCCCGCAGCTGCTCCGCCCGTAGAGGCGCCCGCCGCCGCGACGCCGGCCGCAACGCAGCGCGTGCACACCCTCGCATGGGTGGCGCTGGGCCTCGCTGCGCTCGGATTCATCTTCGCGTGCATTCCGGGTGCCCTCATCGTCGGCTGGATCCTGCTGCCGATCGCCTTCGTCCTCTCGATCGTCGCCCTCATCCTCAAGGGGAAGAAGTGGCCCGGGATCGTGGCGTTGATCCTGAGCGTGGTGGGGACGATCGTCGGCTTCGTCGTGTTCTTCTCGCTGGCGGCCGCCGCCGTCAGCGACGCGATCGAGGAGTCCACCGGGTCGTCAGTCACTGCTCCGACGGAAGAGACGGCCGACGCCGAAGACGACTCCGCCGAGGAACCGGCGGCCGCCGCGGGGTCCTCGCGCGACAACCCGGCGGCGATCGGCTCGGTCATCCACGGTCCGGAGTGGGATGTCACCGTCAACAGCGTCACGCTGGGCGCGACCGACCAGGTGGCGGCAGCGAACCAATTCAACGAGGCGCCTGAGGCCGGTTACGAATACATCCTGGTCAACGTCACGACGACCTACACCGGCGCAGACAAGGGCATGCCCGCCCTCGTCCAGATCGGCTACGTCACCCCCGACGGAGTCACGATCAACGGGCTGGACTCGCTCGCTGTCGCACCCGACGCCCTCGACGGCATGTCTGAGCTGTACACCGGTGCATCGGCCACGGGCAATGTCGCGCTGGCGGTGCCGTCGGCGACCGCCGATGCCGGCGTCCTCGTGGTCACGCCCGGGCTGCTGGCCGACGACGTCTTCGTCGCCGTCAAGTAAGCCGCTCAACGGCGTGTGCGTGCCCGCCCGGGCACGCACACGCCGTTCGCGATTCGCCAGGCCTGCAATGGCGGCCGCGAGCCGGGGATAATGGCCTGGTGACGGCATCCCCCACTCCCTCGACCGAACTCACCGGCTGGCGACACGTCTACTCCGGCAAGGTCCGCGACCTGTACGTGCCTGCCGGCACACCCGAGGGGGCGGAACCCGAACGCATGCTCGTCGTCGCGAGCGACCGCGTGAGCGCGTTCGACCACGTCCTGTCACCCGGGATCCCCGGCAAGGGCGAGCTGCTCACGACGCTCAGCCTGTGGTGGTTCGACCAGCTGGCCGGTGCCGACGGGGGCCGCGGCATCCCGAACCACCTCACCGCCTCGCACACCCTGGGGCTCGGTGCCGACGGCGAGGCGAACACCGCGGACGACCTCGAGAGCCTGATCCCGGATGCCGTCGTCGGACGCGCGATGGTCGTCAAGAGCCTCGACATGCTGCCCATCGAATGCGTCGTGCGCGGGTACCTCACCGGGTCGGGCTGGGCCGAGTACCAGGCCGGAGGCACGGTGTGCGGCATCCCTCTTCCGGCGGGGCTGCGCAATGGCGACCGGCTGCCCGAACCGATCTACACGCCCGCCTACAAGGCGCCGATGGGCGAGCACGACGAGAACATCTCGTACGAGCGCACCGTCGAGCTGGTCGGCGCCGAGCGCGCGGCCGAGCTGCGCGATCTGTCGCTCGAGATCTACACGCGCGCGTCACGCACCGCCGAGGCGCACGGCGTGATCCTCGCCGACACGAAGTTCGAGTTCGGTCTCGACGAGAACGGCGTGCTGACCCTCGCCGACGAGGTGCTCACGAGCGACTCGTCGCGGTACTGGGATGCCGCCGCCTGGGCTTCGGGAACCACCGAGGACGAGCGCATGGCGAGCTTCGACAAGCAGATCGTGCGCAACTGGCTGGCCGCCAACTGGGCGCCGCCGCGCGAGGGCGAGCCGCCGGCGCTGCCCGCCGACATCGTGGAACGCACGGCCGCCCGCTACCGCGAGCTGCTGGAGCTGCTGACCTCGTCAGCGGCTCGTTGAGCCTGCCGCAGGGCGGCACCGTTCCGCGCCGCTAGGGTGAGGCGAGCACAACACCCGAGCGCGAAGGAGCGAGCGCACATGCCCCTGTGGACCCTGCACGGCAACGGCCGGACCGTCGAACCTGGCCAGGTCGTCAGACCCGAGGAACGACTGAACTGGCCGGCGACGGTCGCCATCGGCGCGCAGCACGTGATCGCCATGTTCGGCGCGACGTTCCTCGTGCCGATCCTCACCGGGTTCCCGGTGTCGACGACACTGCTGTTCTCGGGCATCGGGACCCTGCTGTTCCTGCTCGTCACACGCAACCGCCTGCCCAGCTACCTCGGCTCGTCGTTCGCGTTCATCGCACCCGTGACGGCGGCCACCGCCTCACAGGGCATGGGGTCCGCCCTCGCGGGCATCGTCGCGGTCGGCGTGCTGCTCGCGGCCGTCGGGTTCATCGTGCAGTTCGCGGGGCTGGGCTGGATCGAGAAGCTCATGCCGCCGGTCGTCGCCGGTGCGATCGTGGCGCTGATCGGATTCAACCTCGCGCCGGTCGCGTGGCAGAACTACCAGCAGGCGCCGGTCACCGCGACGATCACCCTCGTCGCGGTCGTGCTGTGCAGCGTGCTGTTCCGCGGCTTCCTCGGGCGCATCTCGATCTTCGTCGGCGTGATCGTGGGCTACATCGCGGCGCTCATCGCCGGCGAGATCGACTTCACCGCCGTCAACGAGCTCGTCGCGAACGGGCAGTGGGTCGGCCTGCCGACCTTCCACATCGCCGACTTCGGCAACCCCGGCACCTGGAGCGTCATCGCGATGTTCCTGCCCGTCGTGCTCGTGCTCATCGCCGAGAACGTCGGTCACGTCCGCGGCGTCGCCACCATGACCGACGGGTCGGTCAACAGGTACACCGGACGCGCGCTCATCGCCGACGGCGCGGCGACCGTGCTCGCCGGAACCTTCGGCGGATCGGGCACCACGACGTACGGCGAGAACATCGGCGTCATGGCCGCGACCCGCGTGTACTCGACGGCCGCCTACTGGGTCGCGGGCGTCTTCGCGATCCTGCTGTCACTGTCGCCCGTGGTCGGCGCCGTGTTCAACTCGATCCCCGCGGGCGTGCTCGGCGGCGTCACCACGGCGCTGTACGGACTCATCGGCATCATCGGCATCAAGATCTGGGTCGACAACCGCGTGGACTTCTCACGCCCGGTCAACCAGTACACCGCGGCCGTGTCGCTCGTGATCGCGATCGCCGGATTCACGATGGTGTGGGGCGACTTCCAGCTCGGCGCGATCGTCATCGGCGCCGCCGCCGCCCTGCTGATCTACCACCTCGGCAACGCCATCGCGCGCTGGCGCAAGACCGGCGCCGACGACGGCGGCCCGATCCCGGCCGTCGGCCAGCTCGGCGGCGACCCGCAGTAGTCCCCCGGGGGTGCCGCCGCCCCGGGCCCGCCGGCCCGCCGGGGTCGCGGCATCCTCGTCCCTCCCGCGCTCGCCTACGCTGCCGGAACGCCCAGGTGCGCAGCGACGTAGCGCCGGATCTCGGCGCTGGTCTCGTCCCGCCGATCGGGATCGACCGGGACGACGAGGGTCGGCAGCGGCAGTCGCGAGACCAGATCGAGCTCGAGCGCACGTCGGTGACGCATGAACTCGACATACCCGTCGAAGCCGTCGAGCCCGCGGCGGCGGCCGTAGCCCTGTTGCGTGTGGTACTCGATCACGAACTGCAGCCACTCGTCCGGGCGCTCGCGCGCGGCGCTCTCGAGCGCGGGAAGCGGGTCTCCGACGTCGAGGTAGACGAGCGCCGGGTCGTGCGGGCGGACCGCCTCGACCAGACCGCGCACGTGACGTTCCAGCGCCAGCGGCGACTCGTCGAGCCGGGCGATGAACGCGCACACGGGGTTCTGGATGAGCACGCACTCCCACACCTGCACCTCAGCCGGCGGCGGGGCGGCGCCGAAGCGGCGCCAGCTGTCGGTGAGCGCGCGCGAGTAGAGCCCGGCGGTGATGGCGCCGTCGTACGCATCGAGACCGCGCAGCTCGTCGCCGAGCGCCGGCGGAAGGTCGCCAAGGAGCCCATGCTTGACGACGAGCACCCCGCCGACGTCATGGCTCACCGAGAGCAGGCGGGACTCCCACTCCGGGAAGCGCACGCGAAGGCGATCCCACGCTGTCGCCTCGAGGAGGGCCACCCGCTCGAAGTCGACCGGGTGGTCCGCGCGCCCCTCGGGCCAGCTCACCGCGGCGTGCCCGTGCAAGGCCAGCCACTCGGCCAGGCCGTGGGCGACCGTGCTCTTGCCCGCCCCGGGCAGCCCTTCGACCATCACCAGCCCCGACATCGCGCCCCTCTCATCGATCCCCTGCCAGACTAGTTCGGCCATCCTCGGGGGAATGATCGGCGGATGCCGGAGGTTCTCATTCATGTGAATGCACAGGCCGATCGCCTCGCCCCCGACACCGCGATGGGGGCCGTCACGCTGCTCGTCGGCGATCTGGACGGGATGACCGCGTTCTACCGCGACGTCATCACGCTGCAGGTGCTGTCGGCCGACGGCGACCGGGTCGTCCTCGGCCGCGCCGGGCGCGCGATCGTCGTGCTGCAGCACGAGCCGGCGCTGCGCCACGCGGTTGCCGGAGCCGCCGGGCTGTTCCACACCGCGATCCTGTTCGAGACGCAGGAAGCCCTCGCTGCAGCGCTCTACAGCGTCGCCACGCGAGCGCCGCAGACCTTCACCGGCTCCGCCGATCACCTCGTGAGCCAGGCGTTCTACCTGACCGACCCCGAGGGCAACGGCGTCGAGCTGTACTGGGACCGCACGCGCACCGAGTGGTCGTGGACCCACGGCACCGTCGAGATGGCCACGCTGTACCTCGACCCGAACGGCTTCCTGCGCGAGCACCTGACCGAGAGCGCCGCGGGCGGCGGGACCGCACAGGAGGCGGCATCCGTCGGGCACGTGCACCTGTCGGTCGGCGATGTCGAGACGGCACGCGCGTTCTACGTCGACGCGCTGGGCTTCGACCAGACCGCCGCGATGGGCGGCCAGGCGCTGTTCGTCAGTGCGGGCGGCTACCACCATCACATGGCCATGAACGTGTGGAACTCCCGCGGCGCGGGCCCGCGCATGCCCGCCCTGGGTCTCGGCCGCGTCGATCTCGACCTGCCCGACGCCGACGCGCTCGGCGAGCTGTCGGAGCGGCTGCGGCACCACGGCTTCGAGGTGCGCGACGACGGCCGCACGGTGTCGTTCGACGACCCCTGGCGCAACCTCCTGCACGCGACGGCGCCCGGCCGCGGCTGACCGCCGAGCCGCGGCATCCCGAACCCCGGCGTTTCGCCCGCGAGACCGAGGGCTTCGGCCGAGCTTCAGGACGACGCCCCCGGTCTCGTCCGGCACCCCCGGTCTCGGTGAGCGGGCGACCCGCGGCGCTCAGACGGAGTCGCGGACGACCAGCTCGGTCTCGAGGATCGTGACGTGGCGCGGGTGGCGGCCGGCGAGGATGTCGAGCAGCACGGTCGCCATGCGCTCGCCCTGCGCGAAGGACGGCTGGCGCACCGTCGTGAGCTGCGGGATGACGGACGTCGCCACCGGCGAGTCGTCGAAGCCGACCAGGGCGACGTCCTGCGGGACGCGGAGCCCCGCCGCGGTCAGCGCGGTCAGCACCCCTCGGGCCATCAGGTCGCTCGCGACGAACACGGCGTCCGGCCGGACGCCCGACTCCAGCAGGCGGCGCATCGCCTCGGCTCCGCCGTCGGCGGTGAAGTTGCCGTCCTCGACGCCGATCTCGTCGAGGCCGAACGCCTTCAGCGCATCCTGGTAGCCGCGCAGGCGGTCGACGCCCGCGGGCATGTCGTGCGGGCCGGTGATCGTCGCGATGCGGCTGCGGCCGTTCTCGATCAGGAACACCGTCGCGTCGTACGCGCCGCGGGCGTTGTCGACGTCGACGTAGTAGTCGCGCTCGCGCTCGCGCACCGGGCGTCCGCCGTAGACCACCGGCACGGCGCTCGCGATGCGGTCGATGAACGTGTCGCTGGTGTGGTGCGACACGACGATCGCGCCGTCCACGGCACCCGAGCGCACGTACGACGTGGTCTTGTCACCCGGGTCGTCGCTGGCGATGAAGAGGTTCAGCACGTAGTCCGACCGGCTCAGCCGAGAGTTGATGCCCGACACGATCGCCGCGAAGAACGGGTCGCCGAAGAACCGCGTGGTGTCTTCGGGGACGATGAGGGCCACCGCGTGCGTCTTCTGGCTCGCGAGCGAGCGCGCCGCACGGTTCGGCACGTAGTTGAGCTCGGCGATCGCCTTCGTGACCGACTCCAGCGCCTCCGGGCTGACGGCGGTCGAGCCGTTGACCACGCGCGACACCGTCGACCGCGAGACTCCCGCCGCGGCCGCGACCTCTTCGATCGTCACCGTCTGACGCGCGACATCCGAGCTCATCGCTGTCCCTCCCTGCCCGACACCACGTCCGAATCTACGGCCCGAACAGGCTACGCCGACGCCGCGGCGCCGACACCGGCCACATCGAGTGCGCGCGCGCCGATGATGCGGCTGTACTCGAGCGCACTGTCCTTCGGCGTGCGCTCCTGCGTGTCGTAGTCGACCCGCACGATGCCGAACCGCTTCTCGTACCCCCACGCCCACTCGAAGTTGTCGAGCAGCGACCAGTAGAAGTAGCCGCGCACGTCCACGCCGGCGTCGGCGGCATCCAGGATCGCCCCCAGGTGCCCGCGCAGGAACTCGACGCGGTCGGCGTCGTGCACGCGCTTCTCGCCGCCGTCGACGACGAGCTCGTCGTCGTAGGCCGCGCCGTTCTCGGTGACGTACAGCGCCGTGCCGGCCGCCTGCGCGTACTCGCCCCACACGCGCTGCAGCAGCTCGGTGAGCCCCTCGGGCTGCACCTCCCACTGCATCGGCGTGCGCGGGAGGCCCCGCTCGTGCCAGAAGATGCCCTCGTGCGACGGGTACGGCGACCGGCCGGGGCGATCCGTCGGCGCGTCGCCGCCGATCGGCGGGTTCTCGGGCTCGTGTCCGCCGACGTACTCGCCGTGGTAGTAGTTCACGCCGAGCGTGTCGATGGGCGTCGAGATGACCTCGAGGTCGCCCGGACGCACCGCGGACTCCCATGCGGCGACGGCGGCGGCATCCACCTCGCGGATGTCCTCGACGATGTCGGCCGGGTACTGCCCGCGGAAGATCGGGTCGAGGAACCACCGGTTGAACTGACCGTCGATGCGACGCGCGGCGTCCACGTCCGCGGGGTCTGCGGCGTCGACGGGCTCGGCGACCGTCAGGTTCAGCGTGATGCCGAGGTTGAGTGAGGCGTCGCGGGAGCGCAGCTCGCGGACGGCCTGACCGTGCCCGAGCATCAGGTGGTGCGCGGCCAGCACACCCTCTTCGACGCTGTAGTGGCCCGGCGCGTGCAGGCCCGCGGTGTAGCTGAGGAACGACGAGCACCACGGCTCGTTGAGCGTCGTCCACACGTTCACGCGGTCGCCCAGGGCGTCGTGCATCGTGAGCGCGTACTCGGTGAACCGGTCGGCGGTGTCGCGGTTGGTCCAGCCGCCCTGCTCCTGCAGCGCCTGCGGCAGGTCCCAGTGGTACAGCGTCAGCCACGGCAGGATGTCGGCGCCGAGCAGCTCGTCCACCAGCCGCTTGTAGAAGTCCACGCCCTGCGCGTTGACCGCGCCCCCGTCGGGACGGACCCGCGACCACGAGGTCGAGAAGCGGTACGTCTGCAGCCCGAGGTCCTTCATCAGCGCGACGTCGTCGCGGTAGCGGTGGTAGTGGTCGCAGGCCACGTCACCGTTGTCGGCGTTGATGACGGCACCCGGCACGCGGCAGAACGCGTCCCAGATGGAGTCACGGCGGCCGTCCTCGTGGGCGGCGCCCTCGATCTGGAAGGCGGCGGTCGCGGCGCCGAACAGGAAGTCCGACGGGAAGGCGCGCGAGATCGCGGTCGTCATGAGGGAGAGTCCTCTCTCGAAGAAGAGTCTGAATTCAGGATGCCGGGGGCCGGGGCAGGGCGGTAGCCCTAGCCCTTGACGGCCCCGGCCATGATGCCGCTGACGAGCTGCTTGCCGGTGAAGACGAACAGGATCAGCAGCGGGATGGTCGCGAGGAGCACACCGGCGAGCACGACCGAGTAGTCGACGAAGTAGTTCGACTGCAGCAGCTGGAGGGCCACCGGCAGGGTCGGGTTCTGCGGGTCGAGGACGATGAACGGCCAGAAGAAGTTGTTCCACGCCGTCACGAACGTGAACAGGCCCAGCATCGCCGCCGCGGGACGCGCGGCCGGCAGGCCGACGGTCATGAACGTGCGGAACGAGTTGGCGCCGTCGACGCGGGCCGCCTCGATGAGCTCGTCGGGCACGGTCTGGCGCAGGTACTGGGTCATCCAGAACACGCCGAACGCGGTGACCAGCGCCGGGATGATGATCGCGCCGATCTGGCCGGTCCAGCCGAGGTCGGCGAACAGGATGTACAGCGGTACGACGCCGAGCTGGGTGGGCACGGCCATGGTGGCGATCACGAAGATCAGCAGGATGTTGCCGCCCTTGAAGCGGAGCTTCGCGAAGGCCCAGCCGGCGAGGGTCGAGAAGAACACGACCGACAGCGCGATGACCGTCGAGCTCCAGATGGAGTTCCACAGCGCGGTCCAGAAGTTGACGGCGTCGTTGTTCACCACCGCAGCGGCGTTGGCCAGGAAGTTGCCGCCGGGGATCCACGACATGTTGGGGTCGCGGATCGTCGAGGAGTCGCCCGACCCGATCAGCAGGGACCAGTAGTACGGCAGCAGCGAGGCCAGCAGCACGAAGCTGAGGGCGGTGTAGACGAACCAGCCGGGCCGCTCGCCGGCCCCGCCGCGCCGCCGGCGGCGGCGACGGTTCTCTTCGGGAGCGATCTCGGTGTCGTCGAGGTGCAGAGGCATCGCGGTCGTGGCGCTCATCGCACGGTCTCCTTCTGGGCGCTGGCGGACGAGGTGTCGGCGACGGCGCGGTGGGCGTCGGCGGCGACGGAGGCGCGAGCCGCACGGGCAGCCGCTCGTCGCTGCTTGCGGGTCAGCTGACCGCGCCCGCCTTCGTCGCGGATGAGGCTCTGCGACACGAACAGGTTGACGACGCCGATTGCCAGGATGATGAGGAACAGGATCCACGCGAGCGCCGCGGCCCGGCCGAAGTTCCATTCGCCCCAGCCGATGTTGTACAGCCAGAGGCTGATCGTCAGCCACTGCGAGTTCGCGCCGCCGGTGCCGAACTGGTCGTACATGCGCGGCTCGTCGAAGATCTGCAGGCCGCCGATGGTCGACGTGATGATCACGAAGATGAGGGTGGGGCGCAGGCTCGGGACGGTGATCGAGAAGAACTGGCGGATCTTGCCCGCGCCGTCGACGGTGGCCGCCTCGTAGTAGTCGCGCGGGATGGCCTGCATCGCGGCGAGGAGGATGAGGGTGTTGTAGCCGGTCCAGCGGAAGTTGACCATCGTGGCGATCGCGATGTGGCTCGCGAAGGCGTTGGAGTGCCACGGGATGTCGGGGATGCCGATCCGGTTGAGCAGGGTGTTGATGATGCCGTACTGGTCGCCAAACATGTTGCTGAAGATGAGGGCGACGGCGACGGGGGCCATGACGTAGGGGACGAGGACGCCCATGCGCCAGAACGTCTTGGCGCGGATGTTCTGGTCGAGCATCGCGGCGATGAAGATGGCGGCGATGAGCTGCGGGATGCTCGACAGCAGGAAGATGCTGAAGGTGTTGCGCAGCGCGGTCCAGAACTTGGGGTTCGACAGGATCCACTCGTACTGGGCCCACCCGATGAACTCGCCGGAGTTGCGGACGAGGTCCCAGTCCATGAACGAGACGACGGCGGTGTAGCCGATCGGGAAGAGCCCGATCACGATGAAGAGGATGAAGAACGGCGAGATGTACAGGTAGGGCGAGAGCTTCAGATCCCACGCCGTCATCCGGTGGCCGAAGCCGATGCGCTTGGGAGTTCGCGAGCTCGGGACGGTGGTGGTCACGTGGGCTCCTCAGTTCGGGTCCGGAGCGGACAGGTGGGCGCCGGCGGCACGGCGCGTGACATGGTGCGGACGAGGCGGGTCGCAATCAGAACCCGCCCCGTCCGGGTCAGAGGGGGCACCGGGAGCCGCCGCTGCGGCAGCGGCCCCCGGCATCCGGATTCATCAGCCGATCGTGTCGACCTCGGAGACCCACTGGTCCCACGACGTCTTCGCGTCCTGCGTTCCGTCCTCGACACGGGTCAGCGCCTGCTGCATCGCGTCGTTGATCTGGAAGTAGTACTGGCCCTTGAACGGCGAGACCGTGACCGCGTTGGCGCGGTCGGTGAAGATCTGGCCCACCGGCGCGTTGTTGAAGTACTCGTTCGTCGAGCTCAGCAGCGTGTCGGACTCGAGCGCCTCGACCTGGCTCGGGAACGTGCCGGCGTTCTCGAACGCCTTGATCTGCTGCTCAGGAGCGGTCAGCCAGTCGGCGAGAGCCTGCGCCTCCTTGACGTGGGGGCCGTTGGCGGGGACGGTCAGGTACGAGCCGCCCCAGTTGCCGCCGCCGTTGGGGAACACGTTGGCGATGTTCCAGCCGGTCGTGTCGGGCGCGTTGCCCGTGATCTGGCCGAGCATCCAGCCGGGGCAGAGCAGCGTCGCGAAGGCGCCGTTCGACATGCCGGCGTACCAGTCGTCCGACCACTGTCCGAGGTGAGCGGACTGCGTGGCGCTCGCGGCGAGCACCTGGTCGTAGATGTCCTTGACCTCGGGGTTCTCGGTGGCGATGATGTCGCCCGACTCCGGGTCCTCGTAGGCAGCCTCGACCTGGTTGATCATGCCCTGGTACGTGCTGCCGGCCGAGTCGAAGAACGCCTCGCCCGTCGCGGCGGTGTACTGGTCGCCCAGCGCGAAGTACTTCGACCAGTCGCCGTCGATCGCCGCGGCGACGTCAGCGGGGTCGGACGGGAGCCCGGCCGCCTCGAAGAGGTCCTGGCGGTAGCAGACGGCCTCGGGGCCGATGTCGGTGCCGTAGCCGATGAGGTTGCCGTCGGGGTCGGTCGCAGCCTCGGTCTTCCAGTCGAGCCAGCGGTCGGTCAGGTCGTCCGGGACCGGCGCGAGCAGGTCGGAGTACTTCATGACCTCGGGAAGCCAGTCGACCTCGATGGCCTCGATGTCGGCGAGACCCTTCTTGCCGAGCTTCTGGAAGTAGTTGGCGCGGGCGTCGTTCGACGTCGCGGCCCGGTTGTGCACGACCTTCACGTTCGGGTTCTCATCCATGTACTCCTTGAGGAGCTCATCGGTGTAGCCGAAGTCGTTGAAGGTGGCGACGGTCAGCGTGATCTTCTCGTCCGAGCTGCCGGCGTCGTCACCGTTGCCGCTGGCGCAGCCGGCGAGGACGATGGCCGAAGCCGAGAATGCGGCGAGTGCCACGGCGCTTCTGCGGAAGGCGCGTGCGTTCACTGTCACTCCTTTGTGTTTTCAGGGGTTCTCTGTGTTGCAGGACCGACTCGGACGGGTGCCGCGCCGGCTGGCCGTGGGAGCGTTCCCACCAACCGAGAGGCAACGTTATGGGATCGCTCCCACGAAAGTCAAGGGAGCGCTCCCATGGACGGGTCACGGTTTGATCACGACCCCCGTCCGACCCCGTCGCGAGCCTGGGAACCGAGGGGATGCCGGGGCCCGTAGACTGGAGGCGACCCCTTCCCGCGACATCCGGAGCTGTCACATGCCCACCATCGTCGTCGACGTCATGCCCAAGGCCGAACTGCTGGACCCCCAGGGGAAGGCCGTCGCCGGCGCGTTCGCGCGGCTCGGAATCTCTGACTTCGCCGGCGTGCGCATCGGCAAGCGGTTCGAGCTCGCGATCGAGGGCGAGGTCACCGACGAGGTCCTCGCCGAGGCCAAGCGCGTCGCCGACGAGATCCTGTCGAATGCGGTCATCGAGGACGTCGTGGGCATCGAGGTCGTGGAATGACCCGTATCGGCGTCATCACCTTCCCCGGCTCGCTCGACGACCGCGACGCGCAGCGCGCGATCCAGATCGCCGGCGCGGAGCCCGTCGCCCTGTGGCACGGCTCGCACGACCTCGAAGGCGTCGACGCGCTCGTGCTCCCGGGCGGCTTCAGCTACGGCGACTACCTGCGCGCGGGAGCGATCGCGGCGCTCGCACCGATCATGTCCGAGGTGAAGGATGCCGCCGCCAAGGGCATGCCGATCCTCGGGATCTGCAACGGCTTCCAGATGCTCGTCGAGGCGCACCTGCTGCCGGGCGGCCTGATCCGCAACGCCCACCAGCAGTTCATCCGCCGCGACCAGCGGCTGCGCGTCGAGAACGCCGACACGGCGTGGACCAGCGACCTGTCGGTCGGGCAAGAGATCGTGATCCCGCTCAAGAACGCCGACGGCGGCTACATCGCCTCGGAGTCCGAGCTCGACCGCCTCGAGGGCGAGGGGCTCGTCGCCTTCCGCTACGTGGGCGTCAACCCGAACGGATCGCTGCGCGACATCGCCGGCATCGCGAACGAGCGCGGCAACGTCGTCGGCCTCATGCCGCACCCCGAGCACGCCGTCGAGCCCGGCTTCGGGCCCGACACGTCGGCCGCGATGCGCTCCGGCGTGGACGGTCTGAGCTTCTTCTCGTCGGCGATCGCCGCGGTCGTCGCGCAGGCCGCCTGACCGCCGGCATCCCTGCTCTCCAGATCAGGTGATCTCGCGCAGACAGGATGATCTGCGCGGAATCGTCCTGTGTCGGCCGGATCTCCTGATCTCGGTGGATGACGACCCCGGTAGCGTGGAGCGGGTGAGCACCGGCATCCCGAATCTCGTCGTCAGCGTCCCCACCGAACAGCTCGCCGCCGATCTCGGCGCGCTGCCCGACAACGTCGAGCTCGTCGTGTGGCCGATGGATGCCGCCGCCCCGCGCGACCGGTTCGACATCGTCGTGCCGCCGTACATGTCGATGGCGCGCGTGCTGGAACGCCTCGAGGGCGTCGAGGTCGGGCTCGTGCAGGGGCAGTCGATCGGCTACGACGGCGTGGCCGACATCCTGCCCGCGGGACTCACGTTCGCCAATGCCGCTTCGGTGCACGAGACGTCGACCGCCGAGCTCGCGGTGGGTCTCGCGATCGCGGCGCAGCGGCACATCGACCGGTTCGCCGTGGACACGGCGTCCGGGCGCTGGTCACCGGTCTTCGCGCAGAGCCTGGCCGACCGCCGCGTGCTGCTGCTCGGGTACGGGGGCGTCGGCAAGGCCGTCGCCGCGCGCCTCGCGCCGTTCGAGGTCGAGCTCACCGCCGTCGCCTCGCACGCGCGCGACGAGGACGGCGTCGCCGTGCACGGGGTGGACGAGCTGCCCGACCTCCTCCCCCGCGCCGAGATCGTGATCCTGACACTGCCCGGCGGCGCGGCCACCCAGAACCTCGTCGACGACGCCTTCCTGGCCGCACTGCCCGACGGCGCGCTGGTCATCAACGTGGGCCGCGGCTCGCTCGTCGACACCGACGCGCTCGTGGACCACGTCGGTCGCGGCCGCATCCGGGCCGCGCTCGACGTCACGGCGCCCGAGCCGCTGCCCGAAGGGCACCCCCTGTGGAGCCTGCCCGGCGTGCTCATCACGCCGCACGTCGGCGGTGCGTCCAGCGCCATGCGCCCACGGGTGGCCAAGCTCGTGCGCACGCAGATCGAGCGCCTCGCCGCGGGTGAGCCGCCCCTCAACGTCGTGCTCGGCGACTGACGCCCCACCCCCACAAGGAGCGCACATGGACGTGCAGGACACCCTCGCGGCGGCGGCCGCGCTGCTCGGTGCGGCGATGGGAGGCCTGTACTTCGGCTTCTCGCTGCTGGTCATGCCGGGCCTCTCTCGGACGCCCGCCGACGCGGCCGTGCGGGCGATGCAGCAGATCAACCGGTCCATCCGCCCGGTGTTCCTGCTGCTGTTCCTCGGCTCGGCGCTCGTGGCGGCGGCCTCCGCGGTCGCCGAGCTCATCGCCTGGCAGGGTGCGGTCTCGGCGTGGCGCCTCGTCGGCGATGTGCTGATCGTCGCCCACTTCTTCATCACCGGTGCGTTCCACATCCCCCGCAACACCGTGGTCGACAGGCTCGCGCCCGATGCCGCCGCAGATCAGCAGGCGTGGCGCGCGATCAGCCGCCAGTGGACCGTGGGCAACCACATCCGCGGCTGGTGCGCCTTCCTCGGCGCCGGCGTGCTGATCGTCACGCTCGTGATCTGACCGGCCCCCGCGCGGCGCCGGGCCGCCGGCATCCACACCCCTTCTCTTCGCCATGACGCTGAGGTAGGACGGAAGGGAAGGAGACGGAGGCCGATCGATGAAGGATCCACGCGAAGCACGCACACCCGGGGTCGAGCGGCTCTCGACCGCCGAGTGCTGGGACTATCTGCAGCAGGCCGACTTCGGACGCCTCGCCGTGATCCACGTCGACGGCGCACCTGACATCTTTCCGGTCAACCACCTCGCGTACGAGGGGTCGCTGTTCGTCCGGACGGCACGCGACCCGAAGCTGATGCACATCGCGCACCATCCCCTCGTCGCCTACGAGATAGACGGCGTGACGGACGATGTGCGGTGGAGCGTCGTCGTGCGCGGCCGAGCCGAGCGGGTGGCGCGCGACGACGAGATCCGCGACAGCGGGGTCCGCGAGCTCGCGTCGTCGAGCCCGACGACGAAGCTGTTCGCGATGAAGGTCACCGCGAGCGCGGTGACCGGGCGCCGGTTCCGCCGTGACGCGGCGCACATCGATCGGCTCATCCCCTTCGAAGAGGATGCCGCGGCCCCCGCCGACCCGGAGCCTCGGCCGCGTTCGCGGGGCGAGCGACCGGAGCCGATCCCGCATTTCGGGCCGCCGACCGGGACCACCCCGGTCCTGCCGGAGGACGAGTCGCCCCGATGACGCCGGCCCGGCCCGCGGAACGCGGCGGCGGCGTCAGGCCGTGAAGACGGTGTGGACGTCGCCGACGACACCGCGGCCGCCGAGCGCGGTCAGCTCCATGAGCACGGCGGTGCCCACGACGGTGCCGCCGAGCGTGGTGACGAGTTCGTGCGCGGCGACCAGCGTGCCGCCGGTGGCCAGCACGTCGTCGACGAGCAGGACGCGCATGCCCGGCGTGATGTCGTCGTGCGCCTCGATGGTCGCGGTGCCGTACTCGAGGGCGTATGTGACGGATGCCGCCGGCAGCGGGAGCTTGCCGGCCTTGCGGATCGGCACCAGTCCCGCGCCCGCTTCCATCGCGGCAGCGCCGGCCAGCAGGAAGCCGCGCGCCTCGACGCCGGCGACCACGTCGAACGAGCCCTCGAACGGCGCGATCATCGCGTGGATCACGGTGCGCAGCGCCCGCGGATCGGCCAGCAGCGGTGTGATGTCGCGGAACAGCACCCCGGGCTCGGGGTAGTCGGGGATGGTGCGGATGAGCGATTCAGCGCGGGTGAGGGCTTCGGACACGCGCTTCACCCTACGCCCGCGTCCTGAACGCCGGTCCCGGCGTCGTCCGCCTGGCTCGCGCGCGCCTGCGGGCGCGTCACCCGCGCGCGAGCGGGGAGTGTAAGCGCTTGCAGTACACTGGCCGAATGACTTCCGCAGAGACCGCCGAGCGCACCGCTGCGCCCTTCCCGTCCGCAGAGCCCACGCCCGCCGGCTCCGAGTGGTGGCGCACCGCTGTGATCTACCAGATCTACCCGCGCTCGTTCGCCGACGCGTCGGGCGACGGCATCGGCGACCTGCCGGGGATCACCGCCCACCTCGACGACCTGCAGAGCCTCGGCATCGACGCGATCTGGCTGAGCCCGTTCCAGCGCTCCCCGCAGAAGGACGCCGGCTATGACGTCAGCGACTACTGCGACGTCGACCCGCTGTTCGGCACGCTGGGCGACTTCGACGACATGCTGGCCGCCGCGCACGCTCGCGGCATCCGCGTCATCGTCGACCTGGTCCCGAACCACTCGTCCGACCAGCACGAGTGGTTCCAGCAGGCTCTCGCCTCCGCCCCCGGCAGCGCCGAGCGCGCGCGCTACATGTTCCGCGACGGCAAGGGCGAGCACGGCGAACTGCCCCCGAACAACTGGGAGTCGGTGTTCGGCGGACCGGCGTGGACCCGCGTGGTCGAGGCCGACGGCACGTCGGGCCAGTGGTACCTGCACCTGTTCGACTCGTCGCAGCCGGACTTCGACTGGTCGAACGAGGAGGTGCGCGAGGAGTTCCGCCGCGTGCTGCGCTTCTGGCTCGACCGCGGTGTGGACGGCTTCCGCGTCGACGTCGCCCACGGTCTCGTGAAGGCCGAGGGCCTGCCCGACTACATCCCGAACCCCGAGGCGGGTTCGATGGGCGGCGAAGACGAGAACGTGCCCTATTGGGGCCAGGACGCCGTGCACGAGGTGTACCGCGACTGGCGCAAGATCCTCGAGGAGTACCCGGGCGACCGTGCCCTCGCCGCCGAGGCGTGGCTGCCGACGGCGGAGCGCACCGCCGAATGGGTCCGCCCGGACGAGATGCACCAGGCGTTCAACTTCCCCTACCTGCAGACCGAATGGGATGCCGCCGACCTGCGCGCGGTGATCGACCTGTCGCTGCGCGCCTTCCCCGGCGTCGGCGCGCCGTCGACGTGGGTGCTGTCGAACCACGACGTCGTACGGCACGCGACGCGTCTCGCGCTGACGGCTGAGAACCCGCAGGGCCACGGCATCGGCCCGGACTCCCCCGGCCAGCCGATCCCCGAGGTGGGCCTGGCCCGCGCCCGCGCGGCGACGACGCTCATGCTCGCGCTCCCCGGCTCGGCGTACCTGTACCAGGGCGAGGAGCTCGGGCTTCCCGAGGTCATCGACATCCCCGGCGAGGCACGCCAGGACCCGACGTGGTTCCGCACGAACGGCGAGCGCTACGGCCGCGACGGCTGCCGCGTCCCGCTCCCCTGGAACGCGGATGCCCCCGCCTACGGCTTCAACGACTCCGGCGCCTCGTGGCTGCCGCAGCCGGCCGAGTGGGCGCGGCTCGCTCGCGACGCCCAGGCGGGCGTCCCCGGCTCGACGCTCGAGCTGTACCGGACGCTCCTCGCCGAGCGGCGCGCCCGTGGTCTCGGGGCGGGCTCGCTCGAGTGGCTCGACGGGTACGGAGTGGATGCCGTCGCATTCCGCAACGGGAATGTCACGGTCGTCGCGAACACCGGCTCCGAGCCTGCCGCGCTGCCGAGCGGTATCGTGATCGCATCGAGCGGTCCCGTCACCGACGTGGTCCCCGCCGACACGGCCGTCTGGGTGGTCGACCAGGTCTGACCCGCCCGGCCGGCGTGCGGCATCCACTCATCGACACAGACACACACACACGATGAGTGGGCGTAGATGCACGCGACACGCCTGGCGTGTTGTACATATGAGCCAAGTCAACGAAGGGGACAGGGAGACGACGTGGTCAGCATCGACGAGGTCGCCCGCGCGGCGGGCGTCTCGACGGCGACCGTCTCACGCGCGCTGAGCGGGCGCGGCCACGTCTCGGCCGGCGCGAAGGCGAAGGTCGAAGAGGCGGCGAAGAGCCTCGGATACGTGGTGTCGGCGTCGGCGTCGAGCCTCGCCTCGGGCCGCACGCGCAACATCGGCGTGCTGGTGCCGTTCCTCGACCGCTGGTTCTTCTCGACGGTGCTGAGCGGCATCGCCTCCGCGCTCATGCGCCGCGGCTACGACATCACGCTGTACAGCCTCACCGCCGACCGCGGCGAGCGTCACGACGTGTTCGACACGTTCCTGCGACGCGGCCGCGTCGACGGCGTGATAGCGATCTCGCTCGAGCTCGGCGACGAAGAGACCGAGCGGCTCGTCGAGCTCGACCTGCCGGTGATCGCGATCGGCGGCCCGAACCCGCGCCTGACGACGCTGACCGTCGACGATGTCGCAGTCGCGCGCCTGGCCACCGAGCATCTCTTGGCGCTCGGGCACCGCGAGATCGCGCACATCGGCGCCAGCCCCGAGTTCGACATCGACTTCCACATCCCCACCCAGCGGCGCCAGGGCTTCGAGCAGGCGCTGGCCGACGCGGGCATCGAGGTCATCCCGTCGCTGTTCGAGCCGGCCGACTTCACGATCGAGGGCGGCTTCCGCGCCGCCAAGCAGCTGCTCGGGAAGCCCGGCGGCCGCCCCACGGCGATCTTCGCGGCATCCGACGAGATGGCGATCGGCGCGCTGCTGGCCGCCCGCGACCTCGGCTACCGCGTGCCCGAGGACCTCTCGGTGATCGGCATCGACGGCCACGAGCTGGGCGAGTTCTTCCGGCTGACGACGGTGGACCAGTTCCCGATGGGCCAGGGCGAGCGGGCGGCCGAGGCGATCCTCGGCGCGCTGGAGGCACCGGACGACGAGGCGCCCACGCACCGCCCCGGCGAGCTGCCGTTCGAGCTCATCGTGCGCGGCTCGACGGCCCGCCTTCCCGGCTGACGACGCCGCCGCGCCCGCGGCTAGGCTCAGGTCATGACGATCGACCTCGAAGCTCTGTACATCGATCTGCACCGGCATCCGGAGCTGTCGTTCCAAGAAACGCGGACGGCGGGGGTGATCGCGCAGCATCTCACCGACCTCGGCATCGAGTTCGAGGAGGGGATCGGCAAGACCGGCGTCGCCGGCGTGATCCGCAACGGCGACGGACCCGTCGTGTGGCTGCGCGCCGACATGGACGCCCTGCCGGTGCCCGAGCAGACGGGCCTCGAGTACGCCAGCACCGCACGCGGCACCGACCCGGCCGGCAATGACGTGCCCGTCATGCACGCGTGCGGCCACGACATGCACGTCACCGCGATGCTGGGCGCACTGGAGCGCTTGGTCGCCTCGACCGACGAGTGGTCGGGCACCGTGGTCGTCGTGTTCCAGCCCGCCGAGGAGTACGGCTCGGGCGCGCAGGCGATGATCGCCGACGGCGTGCTCGACCGGTTCCCGAAGCCCGACATCGTGCTCGGCCAGCACGTCACCCCCCTGCCCGCGGGCACGATCGGCGTGCGCGGCGGTACCCAGATGGCGGCATCCGACGGGCTCACCGTCACCCTGCTGGGCCGCGGCGGGCACGGCTCGCGGCCGCAGGCGACGATCGACCCCGTCGTCATGGCGGCGGCCACCGTCATGCGCCTGCAGACGATCGTGTCGCGCGAGATCGACCCGCGCGACGTCGCGGTCGTCACGGTCGGCTCCATCCACGCCGGCCTCAAGAACAACATCATCCCCGCCGAGGCGAAGCTCGAGCTGAGCCTGCGCTACCCCGACGACGAGGCCCGCGCGGCGGTGCTCGAGAAGGTCGAGCGCATCGTGCGCGCCGAGGCGCAGGCGTCGGGCGCCGAGGAGCCGCCGGTCATCGTCACCGACCACACGCTGCCCCCGACGATCAACGACGTCGCGGCGACGACGCGGCTGACGGCTGCGTTCGACACCGCGTTCGGCGAGGGCACCGTCATCGACCCCGGGATGTTCACCGGCAGCGAGGACGTGTCGTGGTTCGCCCGCGAGGCGGGCGTGCCGCTCGTCTACTGGTTCTGGGGCGGCGTCGATCCCGAGGCGTTCGCGAAGGCGTTCGCCGCGGGCACGGTCGAGCACGACATCCCCACGAACCACTCGCCGTTCTTCGCGCCGGTGATCCAGCCGACGCTCAGCCGCGGCGTCGACGCGCTCGTGGTCGCCGCGCGCGAGTTCCTGGGCGCGCCGGCGGCGTAGTCG
The DNA here is from genome assembly GCF_006783905.1 of Microbacterium kyungheense. GTDB lineage: Bacteria > Actinomycetota > Actinomycetes > Actinomycetales > Microbacteriaceae > Microbacterium > Microbacterium kyungheense. Next base: position 209,943 of record NZ_VFPE01000004.1, read on the forward strand.
AGTGGATGCCGGCGGCCCCGGCCGCCGGCATCCTTCCGCGTCAGCGCTCGACGGGCTCGACGTTCGGGCACCAGTCGCGCCGCCGCTGTGTTCGCAGAATCGGATCCGCTTGAGCGGACCTCGCCCGCAACACGCCGGGGCACGGGGCTCACGCGCCCGCGTGTCGGGCGCCGGATCCGCGTGAGCGGATCCGCGTGAGCCGACGGCGGCGAGACGCGGAGGCGAGACGCGGGGGCGAGACGCAACCCTGGCCGGGGCTGCCGGCAGCCGGGGGTTCCGGCATCCTTCCGCGTCAGCGCTCGACGGGCTCGACAGGCTCGCGGGCGTCCACCAGGCGCTGGCCCGAGACGATGCCGGGCAGGCCGCGGCGGTCATCGGTGGTGAGGACGAGCACCGCCGAGACGAGCGCGAAGGCGCCGGTCACGACGCCCCAGGCGCCGGGAAGGGCGCTCAGCAGCAGGTAGCCGCCGATGCCGCCGAGAAACCGCAGCGGCCGCGCGAGCGCCGGCGGCAGCTGGCCGCCGGTGTAGCGCAGCTGCACGGCGTGGTCGCCGATCGTGCGTCCGGTGGCGAGCGTCACCGTGAGCCACAGGGCGATCGGCACGGCGCCGGCCACGGCGTTCGCCGCGGTGCCCTCGCGCACGGCCCGGTCGGCGCCGAGCGCATACAGCAGCAGCTGGAAGCCGACGGCGACGGCGACGCCGAGCACCCATGCCGCGAGCACGTCGCACAGCATCGCGAGGAACCGGCGGCGGCGCGTGATCGGACGCGGCGACTCGGCGTCCGGGAACTTCGGCGTTCCCCAGTGGCGGCGCGGCACCGCCAGCGCGAGCACCGAGCCGATCAGCGCGCCGAGCGTGTTGCTCAGCAGGTCGTCGACGTCGAACACGCGGTACGCGCACGGGTAGAGGCCCCACACCCCGGTGAGCTGCGTGGTCTCGATGAAGGCCGAGACGCCGAGGCCCACGAGAAGGGCGGTGGGGATGCCACGACCGCCGAGCACGCGCACGAAGAAGCCGAGCGGCACGAACAGCAGCACGTTCAGCAGCAGCTGCAGCACGGCCGGGTCGGTGAGGGTGCGGCCGGGGCGGGCGAACGCCCCGCGGATGTCGCCGACGAAGGCCAGCACGTCGAGGTTGACCCCCGCGCACCGGATCGTGCCGGGGTCGGGAAGGGGCAGCAGGGTGTACGTCCAGATCGCCATGAGATACACCAGTGCGGCGCCCCACAGCACGAACCGGCCGATCCCGAATCCTCCGCGCCGGCGGTAGCTGAGCGCCACGAACGGGACGAACAGGAAGACGCCGACGACGAGGCCGGCGGCGATGGCGAGCACCCCCAGAATCACCTGTTCATCCACCGTTTGAGTCTCTCAGAGGAGCACGCCGTATGGATTCCGTGAGGATGCCTGTCCGGATGCGTCCTCACGGAATCCATGCGCGTAATATCGCCCGCCGTGACGAACGAAAGCCGCGAGCAGTCGGTCGATGAGGCGCCGATGGCCAAGCGCCTCATCCTGGGGGATCCGCTCGCCTCCACGGACTCCGACGAGCACCTGCTCCCGAAGAAACTGGCGCTGCCGATCTTCGCGTCCGACGCGCTGTCGTCGGTCGCCTACGCGCCGCAGGAGCTGCTGCTCATCCTCATGACGGGTGGCCTGGCGTTCCTCGCCTTCGCGCCGTGGATCGCGGCCGCCGTCGTCGTGCTGCTCGTCGTCGTGGTGATCAGCTACCGTCAGCTCATCAAGGCCTACCCCTCGGGCGGCGGCGACTACGAGGTCGCCCGCAAGAACCTCGGCGAGATCCCCGGGGTGATCGTGGCCTCGGCCCTGCTCGTGGACTACGTCCTCACGGTGGCGGTGTCGGTCGCGTCGGGCGTCGACAACATCATCTCGGCGCTCCCGGGCCTCAACCCGTGGCGCGTGGAGCTGGCGGTCGGGTTCGTCATCCTCATCGTCGTGATCAACCTGCGCGGCGTGCGGGAGGCATCCCGCGCGTTCGCGATCCCGACCTACGTCTTCATCGGGTCGGTGGGCGTCATGATCGTCGTCGGCCTCATCGAGATCGCGACGGGCAACGCCCCCGTCGCCTCGAGCGCCCAGTACGCGGTCGAGACGCAGGACATCACGCAAGCGGCCGTCATCCTGCTCGTGCTGCGCGCGTTCTCCAGCGGCTGTTCGGCCCTGACGGGCGTCGAGGCGGTCTCGAACGGCGTACAGGCGTTCCGCCGCCCCAAGGTCAAGAACGCGCAGACGACGCTCGCCATGATGGGTGGCATCGCGATCCTGCTGTTCACCGGCCTGACCGCGATCGCCCTCGTGTCGGGCGTCCACTACGCCGAGAACCCCTGCGACCTCATCGGCTTCGACTGCTCCAACCCGCAGCCGAGCCTCATGGCGCAGGTCTCGTCGGCCGTGTTCGGCATGAACTCGATCCCGTTCTTCATCATCCAGGCGGCGACGGCGGTCGTGCTGCTGCTGGCGGCGAACACGGCGTTCAACGGCTTCCCGCTGCTCGGGTCGGTGCTCGCCCGCGACGGCTACGCGCCGAAGGCCCTCAACACCCGCGGCGACCGTCTCGTGTACTCGAACGGCATGATCATCCTCGGCCTCATCGCCATCGGGGTGCTGATCGTCTACCAGGCCAACCTCACGAACCTGATCCAGCTGTACATCATCGGCGTCTTCGTGTCGTTCACGATCGGCCAGATCGGCATGATCCGGCACTGGACGCGCGGCATCCGCGAGATCGGCCGGCTGCCCACGGACCAGCGCAGCTCGCAGAGCGTGCGCGGCGAGCTGTTCGGCCTGCGCAAGGGCCTGTTCATCAACTCGCTCGGCGCCACCATGACGGCGTCGGTGCTCGTGATCGTGACGATCACGAAGTTCACGCACGGCGCGTGGCTCGTGTTCCTCGCGATCCCCATCCTGTCGTTCCTCATGGTGGGCGTGCACCGGTACTACCGCGACGTCGAGCATGAGATCGAGATGGACGACCAGACGCACTTCGGCTCGTCGGGCGACGTGGCGATCATCCTCGTCAACAAGCTGCAGAAGCCGGTGGTCAAGGCCGTCGACTACGCCCTCGCCGCCAAGCACGACAAGACCTTCGCGGTGCATATCGCCGTCTCGAAGGACGACACCGAGGCGATCGAGGCGGAATGGCGCCGCCACCGCATGCCGATCCCGCTCAAGATCATCGAGTCGCCGTACCGGACCTACGCGGGGCCCATCGCCGAGTGGGTGCGCAAGTACCGTGAGGAGCACGGCTCGTCGGTGGTCACCGTCTACCTGCCGCAGTACATCGTCGGCCACTGGTGGGAGGGGCTGCTGCACAACCGTCGCGCCCGCCGCATCGCGCAGCAGCTGATGCTGGTGCACGGCGTCTCGATCACGCTCGTGCCCTGGCTGCTCGACTCGTCCGAGCTCATCTACGGACGCCGCTCCCGCGTGCTGCCCGGCGACGAGCGCGCCGGCCGCGCCGGTCAGCACGCCGTGCCGGCCGTCGAACGACGGGGCCGACGCGTCGTGCGCCCTGCCGGTCCTCCGGCGCCCAGCGAGAGCGCCGAGGTCTCGCGCCAGGGCTGACCCGCCTTCGGCGTCGAGGGATGCCGGCGGGGAGGGATGCCGGCGGTGGAGGGATGCCGCGGCCGACGGCCGACCCAGGGCGGCGGCATCCCGCGTAGCCTTAAGGGGTGACCTCTGCACCCGTTCCTCCCACCGCGCCGGCCGCGCTCGACGCGGAGGCCCTGCGCGCCGACTTCCCGATCCTCGGCGAGCGCGTGAACGGCGAACGCCTGGTCTACCTCGACTCGGGCGCGACGAGCCAGAAGCCGCAGGCGGTCATCGACGCCGAGGTGGCGTTCCTGACCCGGGCGAACTCGGCGGTCCACCGCGGCGCCCACACGCTCGCGGCCGAGGCCACAGAGCTGTTCGAGGACGCCCGCACCACCGTTGCGGGCTTCGTCGGCGCCCGGCCCGAACAGCTGGTGTGGACGAGCGGCGCGACGGCGGGAATCAACCTCGTCGCGTATGCGATCGGCAACGCGAGCGTCGGACGCGGAGCGCCCGCCAGCGCCCGCTTCGCCCTGCGCCCCGGTGACGAGATCGTGGTGACCGAGACCGAGCACCACGCCAACCTCATCCCCTGGCAGGAGCTCGCGGCGCGCACCGGCGCCGTGCTGCGCCACATCCCGGTCCGTGACGACGGCACCCTCGACCTCGAGGCGGCGACAGCCCTCATCGGCGAGCGCACCCGCGTCGTCGCGTTCACGCACGTGTCGAACGTGCTCGGCATCGTGAACCCGGTGTCCGAGCTCGTGGCCCTCGCTCAGGCCGTGGGAGCGGTGACCGTGCTCGACGCGTGCCAGTCCGCACCCCATCTGCCCCTCGATCTGCCGGCACTCGGCGTCGATCTCGCGGTGTTCTCGGGTCACAAGATGCTCGGCCCGTACGGCGTCGGCGGCCTGTACGGACGCGCCGACGTGCTCGAGGCGCTGCCGCCGTTCCTGACCGGCGGCTCGATGATCACCACCGTCACGCTGGACGAGGCGCAGTACCTGGCGCCGCCGCAGCGGTTCGAGGCCGGCACGCAGCCGGTGTCGCAGGCGATCGCGCTGGCGGCCGCCGTCCGGTATCTCGACGGCCTCGGGATGGAGGCCGTCCACGCGCACGAGAAGGCCCTCGAAGCGCGCCTGGGCGAGGGCCTGCGCGCCCTGCCCGGGATCCGGCTGCTCGGCGATGCGCCCGGCGCCGACCGCGTCGGCCTGTGGGCGTTCGACGTCGACGGCGTGCACGCCCATGATGTGGGACAGTTCCTCGACGCGCGCGGTGTCGCGGTCCGCGTCGGGCACCACTGCGCCCAGCCGCTGCACCGCCGGTTCGGTCTGACCGCCACGGTGCGGGCCTCCACGTCGGTCTACAACACCGCGGACGACGTCGACGTGTTCCTCGACGCGCTGTCGGGCGTCCGCTCGTTCTTCGGAGCCAGCGCATGAGCGGCCTCGACGCGCTCTACCAGGAGCTCATCCTCGACCATTCCAAGCGCCCCCACGGCAAGGGGCTCGCCGACGAGGCGCCGCACACCGCCTCGTCGTACCAGCGCAACCCCATCTGCGGCGACGAGATCACGGTGCGCGTGCGCGTGTCGGACGACGGCTCCGAGGTGGCGGAGGTCACGTGGGACGGCGCCGGCTGCTCGATCTCGCAGGCGTCCGCGTCGATGCTCGCCGCGCTGATCGAAGAAGAGGACGGGATGCCGCGCGCCGAGGCATCCACTCTCGTCGACGGGTTCCGCGAAGCGCTGCGCTCCCGCGGCGAGCTGCCGCTGGACGAAGAGGTGTTCGGCGATGCCGCCGCCCTCTCCGGCGTATCGAAGTACACCGCGCGGGTGAAGTGCGCGATGCTCGCGTGGGTCGCCTTCGAGGACGCTCTCGCCCGCGCCTGAGCCCGCGCACGGCCCCGTCGCCCGTCAGCGTCGCGTGAGCATGGGCGCGCGGGGCGTTCGGATTCCGTGAGGACGTGAGCTGCGGCGTCCGCGCGACGGTTGCATCGGATCCGTGCTCGATGTCATCTACCTCGCCCTGACACTCGCCCTGTTCGCGCTCGTCGGGCTGATCGCGAAGGGGGCGGAGAAGCTGTGACGGTTCTCTCGCTGCTCGCCGCCGCGCTCGGCCTCGCCGCTGTCGTCTACCTCGTGATGGCGCTCGTGAAGCCGGAGAAGTTCTGATGGATGCCGCGGCCGTGACCACCGGCATCCTTCAGATCCTCACCGTCCTGCTGATCCTCGCGGTGCTGTACCGGCCGCTCGGGGACTGGATCGCCCGGGTCTTCACGTCCGAGAAGGACTGGCGCGTCGAACGCGGCATGTACCGCCTCGTCGGCGTGGACCCCCGCTCGCAGCAGACCTGGCAGGCGTACGCGCGCGGCGTGCTCGTCTTCTCGCTCATGGGCGTGCTGTTCGTCTACGCGCTGCAGCGGTTCCAGGCCGTGCTCCCGTACTCCCTGGGGCTTCCGGCGGTTCCCGAGGGGCTGGCCTTCAACACGGCGGCCTCGTTCGTCGCCAACACGAACTGGCAGTCGTACTCGCCCGAGGTGACGATGGGCTACACCGTCCAGCTCGCGGGCCTGGCCGTGCAGAACTTCGTCTCGGCCGCCGTCGGCATCGCCGTGGCCGTCGCGCTCGTGCGCGGCTTCACGCGGCGGGGCGCCTCGACCATCGGCAACTTCTGGGTCGATCTGACACGAGGGCTCACGCGCCTGCTGCTGCCGCTGGCCCTCGTCGCGGCGGTGGCGCTGATCGCCGCGGGCGTCGTGCAGAACTTCACCGGGTTCGTCGACGTCGGCACGATCGCGGGCGGCACCCAGTCGATCCCGGGGGGCCCGGTCGCGAGCCAGGAGGCGATCAAGGAGCTCGGCACGAACGGCGGCGGGTTCTTCAACGCCAACTCGGCGCACCCGTTCGAGAACCCCACGCCCTGGTCGAACGTGTTCGAGATCCTCCTGATCCTCGCGATCCCGGTCGCGCTGCCGCGGGCCTTCGGCCGCATGGTCGGCGACGATCGCCAGGGCTATGCGATCCTCGCCGTGATGGGCTCCATCGCGATCGTGTCGATCACCGCCGTCACGTGGCTGGAGTCGCTGGGGCTCGGCACGGCGCCGCAGCTGGCCGGCTCGGCCATGGAGGGCAAAGAGGCCCGGTTCGGCATCTTCGGCTCGACGCTGTTCGCCGGCGCCACGACGCTCACGAGCACGGGCGCGGTGAACTCGATGCACGACTCGTACACGGCGCTGGGCGGCATGATCCCGATGGTCAACATGATGCTCGGCGAGATCGCGCCCGGCGGCGTCGGATCGGGCCTGTACGGCATGCTCGTGCTCGCGATCATCGCCGTGTTCGTCGGTGGACTCCTCGTCGGACGCACACCCGAGTACCTGGGCAAGAAGATCGGACCGACGCAGATCAAGCTCGCGAGCCTGTACATCCTCGTCACGCCCACGCTGGTGCTCGTGGGAACCGCGCTGAGCTTCGCCATCCCGCCCATCCGGTCCGACATGGAGTCGACGTCGATCTGGAATCCCGGTGTGCACGGCCTGAGCGAGGTGCTCTACGCCTTCACCTCGGCGGCCAACAACAACGGCTCCGCGTTCGCGGGACTCACCGCGAACACCCCCTGGCTCAACACGGCGCTCGGCGTCGCGATGCTGCTCGGCCGCTTCATCCCGATCGTGCTCGTGCTGGCCCTCGCCGGCTCGCTGGCCGCACAGGACTCCGTGCCGTCGACCGCCGGCACGCTGCCCACGCACCGACCGCAGTTCGTCGGCCTGCTCGCCGTCGTCGCCGTGGTCATCACCGCCCTCACCTACTTCCCCGTTCTCACGCTGGGTCCCCTGGCGGAAGGTCTCGTCTGAAATGTCCACTGTCACATCACGCCCGGTCCCTGAGCCCGTCGAAGGGCGCTCAACGACCGAGGAGGACGCCCGCCCCGTCGCAGGCAGCGTTCCCCCGAAGGCCCCGAGATCGCCCCGCGCCTTCAGCGCCGCGCAGCTGTGGGCGGCGCTCCCCGGAGCGCTGCGCAAGCTCGACCCGGCCGCGCTGTGGCGCAACCCCGTCATGTTCCTGGTGTGGGTGGGCGCGGCGCTCACCACCGTCATCGCGATCGCCGAGCCGTTCCTCGGCGGCCCCGAGGCCTCCGGCGGCACCGCCGTGCCGTTCGGATTCACGTGGGGCATCGCGATCTGGCTGTGGCTGACGGTCCTCTTCGCGAACCTCGCCGAGTCGGTCGCCGAAGGCCGCGGAAAGGCCCAGGCGGCGACGCTGCGCAAGACCCGGACCTCGACGACGGCCCGCCGCGTCACCGCCTACGACCGGGATCGGGATGCCGCGGCCGAGCACGCCGAGACCGTCGACGTCGCCTCCGCCGACCTGAAGCTCGGCGACGTCGTCGTCGTCACGGCGGGCGAGCTGATCCCCGGCGACGGCGACATCGTGAACGGCATCGCGACCGTCGACGAGTCGGCCATCACCGGTGAGTCCGCCCCCGTCGTACGGGAGTCCGGCGGCGACCGCTCCGCGGTCACCGGCGGCACGCGCGTGCTGTCGGACCGCATAGTGGTGCGCATCACCTCGAAGCCCGGCGAGACCTTCGTCGACCGGATGATCGCGCTCGTCGAGGGAGCGAGCCGGCAGAAGACTCCGAACGAGATCGCGCTCGGCATCCTGCTGGCGAGCCTGTCGATCGTGTTCGTCGTGGTCGTGCTGACACTCAACCCCATCGCGTCGTACGCAGCGGCCACGGTGAGCATCCCCGTGCTCGTGGCGCTGCTGGTGTGCCTCATCCCGACGACGATCGGCGCCCTGCTGTCGGCGATCGGCATCGCCGGCATGGACCGCCTCGTGCAGCGCAACGTGCTGGCGATGTCGGGGCGCGCGGTCGAGGCCGCGGGCGACGTGACCACGCTGCTCCTCGACAAGACCGGCACCATCACGTACGGCAACCGGCGCGCGTCCGACTTCGTGACCATGCCCGGTGTCGACGACGCCGAACTGGCTCACGCGGCGGCGCTCTCATCGCTCGCCGACCCCACGCCCGAGGGTGTGTCGGTCGTGGAGCTGGCCGCCGTGCGCGGCATCCGGGTCGACGCGCCCCAGGGGTCGGCGGTCGTCCCGTTCACCGCGCAGACCCGCATGAGCGGCGTCGACCTCGCGGACGGCACCCAGGTGCGCAAGGGCGCGGGGTCGGCCGTGCTGGCCTGGCTGGAGGCATCCGGCTCCCCCGTCCCGACCTCGACGCGCGCGCTGCTGACGAGCGAGACCGACGCCATCGCGCAGTCCGGCGGCACCCCGCTGGTGGTCGCGACCCTCGCCGCCGACGGTGCCGGCGCCGTCCTCGGCGTCGTGCACCTCAAGGACATCGTGAAGGACGGCCTGCGCGAGCGGTTCGACGAGCTGCGCGCGATGGGCATCCGCACCGTCATGATCACCGGCGACAACCCGCTCACGGCCGCCGCGATCGCGAAGGAGGCGGGAGTCGACGAATACCTCGCCGAAGCCACGCCCGAAGACAAGCTGGCGCTCATCAGACGCGAGCAGCACGGCGGCAACCTCGTCGCGATGACCGGCGACGGCACCAACGACGCCCCCGCGCTCGCGCAGGCCGACGTCGGCGTGGCGATGAACACGGGCACGTCGGCGGCGAAAGAGGCGGGCAACATGGTCGACCTCGACTCGGACCCGACGAAGCTCATCGACATCGTCCGCATCGGCAAGCAGCTGCTCATCACGCGCGGCGCGCTCACGACGTTCTCGCTCGCGAACGACATCGCCAAGTACTTCGCGATCATCCCGGCGATGTTCATGGGTGTCTTCCCGGGCCTCGCGGCGCTGAACGTCATGCAGCTCAGCTCGCCGGCATCCGCGGTCACCAGCGCGATCATCTTCAACGCGATCATCATCGTGGCGCTCATCCCGCTGTCGCTGCGAGGCGTCAAGTACCGCCCGGCGAGCGCGTCGCAGATCCTCAGCCGCAACCTGCTCGTCTACGGACTGGGCGGTGTGATCGCGCCGTTCATCGGCATCAAGCTCATCGACCTCGTCGTGAGCCTCATCCCGGGCTTCTGAGCGACCCCGACAGGAGACAAGAATGTCCACGTCCACCCGCACCACCGTCCGCACCGCCGGCGTCGCCCTGCGCGCGATGATCGTCTTCACCCTCGTGCTCGGCGTCGGCTACACGCTGGTCGTCACCGGCATCGGCCAGCTGGCGCTTCCGTGGCAGGCCAACGGCTCGGCCGTTCACGACAGCGCCGGCGACACCGTCGGCTCGGCCCTCATCGGGCAGTCGTTCGCGGACGCAGAGGGCAACGCGCTGCCCGACTACTTCCAGCCGCGCCCGTCGGCCGCCGGTGCCGGCTACGACGCGGGCGCCTCCAGCGGATCGAACCTCGGACCCGAGAACCCCGACCTCGTGTCGGCGATCGAAGAGCGCCGGGCGGCGATCGCCGAGCGCGAGGGCGTCGACCCGTCGCAGGTGCCCGCCGACGCTGTCACGGCGTCGGGCTCCGGCCTCGACCCTCACATCAGCCCCGCCTACGCCCTGCTGCAGGTCGCTCGGGTCGCCGAGGCGCGCGGACTCGACGCATCCACGGTGCGGACGCTCGTCGAGGAGCACATCCAGCAGCGCGACCTCGGCTTCCTCGGCGAGCCCCGGGTGAACGTGCTGAAGCTCAACCTCGCGCTGGACGAGCTCGGCCGATGAGAGTGGTCGACGTCGCGGCATCCCTTCTTCGCCGCTCCCCTGTCACGATCGACGCGCCCATCGCACGCATCGTGACAGGCGAGCGGCGGGGGAGCATGCTCCGCTGTCGCGAATGGCGGCCGTCGGGCACCAGATGTGACAGGCGAGCGCGGCGACGGCGAGGAACTAAGGTGACCACATGAAGCGCGGCAGGCTGCGGGTGCTGCTGGGCGCCGCGCCAGGCGTCGGGAAGACGTACGAGATGCTCGAAGAGGGCCGTCGCCTGGTCGAGGACGGACGCGACGTGGTGATCGCCGTCGTCGAGACCCACGGGCGCGCCGCCACCGCCGCCCTCACCGAGGGACTCGCCGTGGTGCCGCGCAGGACCGTCAGCCACCGCGGCGTCGAGCTGACCGACATGGACCTGGACGCCGTGCTCGAGCGCGCGCCCGAGATCGCGCTCGTCGACGAGCTCGCGCACACCAATGCGCCCGGCATGCGGCACGCCAAGCGCTGGCAGGACGTGGAGTCGCTGCTCGAGGCGGGCATCGACGTCATCACGACCGTCAACGTCCAGCACATCGAGTCGCTGGGCGGGGTGGTCGAGCAGATCACGGGCGTCGCGCAGCGCGAGACGGTTCCGGATGCCGTCGTCCGGACCGCCGACCAGGTCGAGGTCGTCGACCTGTCGCCGCAGTCGCTGCGCGACCGCCTGTCCGCAGGGCTCGTGTACCCGGCCGAGCGGATCGACGCGGCGCTGTCGAACTACTTCCGGCTCGGCAACCTGACGGCTCTGCGCGAGCTCGCCCTGCTGTGGCTGGCCGACGAGGTCGACAGCGCCCTGAAGTCGTACCGCGCCGAGCACGGCATCGAGGGCACGTGGCAGGCGCGCGAGCGCGTCGTGGTCGCCCTCACCGGCGGATCCGAGGGCGAGACGCTGCTGCGCCGCGGTGCGCGCATCGCCGCGCGCTCGGCCGGCGGCGAGCTGCTCGCCGTGCATGTGTCGACGCAGGACGGTCTGCGCTCGGGCAACCCGAGCGCGCTGGCGGCCCAGCGGGCGCTCGTCGAGTCGCTGGGCGGCACCTACCACCAGGTCGTCGGCGACGACGTTCCCCGGGCGCTCGTCGAGTTCGCGCGGTCGGCGAACGCGACCCAGCTCGTCATCGGCGTCAGCCGCCGCGGCCGGCTGGCGACCGCGCTCACGGGGCCCGGGATCGGCTCGACGGTGGTGCGCGAATCGGGCGACATCGACGTGCACATCGTGACGCACTCCGAGGCCGGCGACCGCTTCACGCTGCCGCGCGTGAGCGGCGGTGCGCTGAGCGTCAAGCGCCGGGTGCTGGGCTTCGTGCTCGCCCTCGTCGGCGGTCCGCTGCTGACGTGGATGCTCGTGTCGCTGCGCAGCGACGAGACGATCACCAGCGACGTGCTCGCCTACCAGCTGCTCGTGGTGCTGGTGGCGCTCGTGGGCGGCATCTGGCCGGCGGTGTTCGCCGCCGTGATGTCGGCGTTCACGCTCAACTACTTCTTCGTCGCCCCGTACTACACGGTCTCGGTCGCCGACCCGCGCAACGTGTGGGCGCTGATCCTCTACGTGCTCATCGCGGTGCTGGTGAGCTTCGTCGTCGACCGTGCCGCCCGGGCGGCACGCGCCGCCCGGCGCTCCGAGGCCGAGGCAGAACTGCTGGCGAACGTCGCCGGCAGCGTTCTGCGCGGCGAGTCGGCCGTGCCCGCGATGGTCAGCCGCACCCGCGAGTCGCTGGGCCTGGCCGGGGTGCGCCTGATTGCTCCCGACGGCGGCGTGATCTCGACGGACGGCGAGCCGGTGCGCGACGGCCGGCACGAGACCGTCGCGATCGGCCGCACGATCGACGGGAGCCCGCGGGCGACGCTCGAACTGCACGGGCACCCGCTGGATGCCTCCGAGCGTCGTCTCGTCGACGCCGTGGCCGCCCAGCTCGCGGCTGCCCTGGAGCACACCGATCTCGCGGCGACCGCGCGCACCGCGGGGGTGCTGGCCGAGACCGATCAGGTGCGCAGCGCCCTGCTTTCGGCGGTGAGCCACGACCTGCGCCGCCCGCTCGCGGCGGCCGTCGCGGCCGTGGGCGGCCTGCGCGCGGCGGGCCCGCAGCTGTCTGATGCGGACCGCGCCGAGCTGGTGACGACCGCCGACGAGTCCCTCACGACGCTGTCGGCGCTCGTCACCGACCTGCTCGACGTGAGCCGGGTCGAGGCGGGAGTTCTCGCCGTCTCGCTCGCCGACGTCGACGGCGCCGGCATCGTGCTGTCGGCCCTCGACGAGCTCGGCGGCGGGCCCGACCGGTTCGAACTGGCTCTCGACCCCGACCTGCCCCCGCTGCGCGCAGACCCCGTGCTGCTGCAGCGGGTGCTGGTCAACGTCATGGCCAACGCCGCACGCCACTCCCCTGCCGGCGCGCGCGTCCGGGTGTCGACGAGCCGGCTCGGCCGCACCGCCGAGATCCGCGTGGTCGATCACGGTGCAGGCGTCTCGCCCGAGCGCCGCGATGACATGTTCACGCCGTTCCAGCGGCTGGGCGACACCGACAACACCGCGGGGCTCGGGCTGGGACTCGCGTTGTCGAAGGGGTTCACCGAGGGCATGGGCGGTACGCTCACCCCCGAGGACACGCCTGGAGGAGGGCTCACGATGGTGGTCGCGCTGCCGGTGGCCGAGTCCGCCCCTCCGGGTGGGGCGGTCGCGTGAAGATCCTGATCGCCGACGACGACCCCCAACTGGTCCGCGCGCTGCGCATCACCCTCGCGGCGCACGGCTACGAGGTGATCGCCGCCCCCGACGGCGTCGCCGCGGTCGCCCTCGCGGCGAAAGAGAGCCCCGACATCGTGATGGTCGACCTCGGGATGCCGCGGCTCGACGGCATCCAGGTCATCGAGGCGCTCCGCGGCTGGAGCGCGGCGCCGATCATCGTCGTGTCAGGTCGCACCGGCTCGGCCGACAAGGTCGAGGCGCTGGATGCCGGCGCCGACGACTACGTCAGCAAGCCGTTCCAGATCGACGAGCTGCTCGCGCGGCTGCGGGCGCTGTCGCGGCGCACGGGCGCGGCATCCACCGCTCCCGTGGTGCGCTTCGCAGACGTCGTGATCGACCTGTCGACCAAGACGGTCACGCGCGCCGGCGACCGCGTGCACCTGACGCCGACCGAGTGGCGCATCCTGGAGTTCCTCGCACGCAACCCCGGGTCGCTCGTCACCCGCCAGGCGCTGCTGAAAGACATCTGGGGCACCGAGCAGGTCGCCGACACCGGGTATCTGCGCCTGTACATGTCGCAGCTGCGCAAGAAGCTCGAGGCCGACCCCGGGCATCCCGTGCATCTGCTGACCGAGTCGGGCATGGGCTACCGCCTGGTCGTCGACGCCTGATGCTCACCGTCCGCGTCACCGCGCCGCATGAACTGGCCACGCAGCTGTGCGAGCGCCTCCGCGACGAGCCCACCGTCAGCGATGTCGTCCACCTGCCCACGGCCGGCGCGGGCGGCGGCCAGGGCGACGTCATCCTGTTCGAGCTCGCACGCGAGAACGCCAACAACGTCATGCGCATGCTTCGGCACGCGGGCGTGCCCGCGCACGGATCGATCGTGGTGAGCGAGCCGATCGCGGTGGTGTCGGATGCCGCGGCCGCCGCCGAACGGGCGGCACCGGGTCATCCCGCCGACGGCGTGCTGTGGGCGCAGCTCGCCGACCGCTCGCGCGAGGACGCGAGACCGTCGTGGAGCTTCTTCGCGTTCCTGCTGCTGGCGACGCTCATCGCGGGCATCGGACGCCTGCTCGACCAGCCGATCCTCATCATCGGGGCGATGGTGGTGGGCCCCGAGTTCGCCCCTCTCGCCGCCATCTGCTACGCCGTGGTGCGGCGCAAGCACGGCATCGCGGGTATGGCGTCCGTGACGCTCTTCGGCGGCTTCGCGCTGTGCGCGGCGATCGCGTGGGGCGTCTGGACGATCGTGTACGCGTTCGGGCTCTTCACGTTCGAGCAGGCGACGACGGGCCCGTTCACCGAGTTCATCATCGCGCCCGACGTGTGGTCGTTCGTGATCGCGCTGCTGGCCGGCATCGCCGGCGTGCTGTCGCTCACGACCTCGAAGTCGTCGGCGCTGGTCGGCGTGTTCATCTCCATCACGACGGTGCCCGCCGTCGGGACGATCGGCCTCACGCTCGCCGTCGGCGCATGGGACGAGGCGTACAGCGCACTGCTGCAGCTGCTCGTCAACCTCGCCGGCCTGTTCGTCGCCGGCATCGACACGCTGTTCGTGCAGCTGCACCTCGGCCGCCACATCGGATCCGGGCTGGAGGCCCGGCGGGCGCGCCGGGCCGGTGCCGAGAGCGCCTGACGCGGCGTCTCGCCGATGCCCGGCATCCCCGTCACCCTCGGTACCACTCCTCGTCGATGGTCGACAGCCGCGACGGGTGGGCCTCATCGCCCAGCCCGAAGAAGCGCTGGAAGCTCAGCAGCAGCGGCCGCCAGCGCCGCGGGTCGATCCGGTTCGCGTGACCGGCGAGCCGCAGCGACTCGCGCACGTGCACGCGCGTGATGCCCACCTCGACGGCGAGGATGCTCGCGTCGGCCACCGACGGCGCGCCGCCCAGGGGGTGAAGCGCCGTGACGCGGCCCTCCAGATGCACCGGAAGCTCGGCGATGCGCGGCGGCGTCACGGTCTCGGAGGCGGCCGGGCGCACACCCGCCTCGGCGAACTTGTCGGCGACGTGGCGGTAGCCCGCGGCGGCCTTTCGCGGCGACACCGGTGACCTGCCCGTCGTGAGCGCGAGCCGGTCGACGATGTCGACTTCGGCGGCAGAAGGCAGGTTGATCACGACCTCGCCGGTCGCGATCAGGTTGCGGCCGGTCTGGCTCCGCGCGCCGACGCCGATGACCGCCGTCTGGCCGAGCCACCACACCGACGAGTTGGGCGCGAGGTTCGGGTGCCCGTCCTCGTCGACCGTCGACAGCAGCGACACCGGCGTGCCGAAGTACAGGATCGCGGGCGAGATCGCGACGTGGGGATCGAGCGGAGTGACAGTGCCCATGGGAGCCGCCTTTCGTGGTTCCCTGTCAGTCTCGAACGCACCCCGCGTCCGGTCCGGCGGGAATCGGACGCCGCGTCGCCGCGGGATCCGCCCGCCGGATGCTCAGCCCAGGCCGTGGCGCTCGTCGGTGGCGGGTGCAGCATCCCCGTCGACAGGCCGCGACGACAGGCCGACCGAACCGGAGTGCGGGTCGTTCGACAGCGCGGCGGTGACCGCGACCGACTCGTCCACGCCCGGGTACTGCGGGCGCAGCTGGACGGGGCTGCGGCGGCGCTGCTCGCGCTTCGCCTTCGCCGCCGCCGCCCACAGGTTCAGCGCCTCGACGAAGATCGCGAACGCCATCGGGCCGTAGATGAAGGCCTTGTCGATGTGGAAGCCGAAGCCCTCGGCGATGAGGAACACGCCGATCAGCAGGAGGAACGACAGCGCCAGCATCTTCACCGTGGGGTGCTTGTTGACGAACGCGAAGATGTAGCGCGACGCGAAGAGCATGATCCCGAACGAGAGCACGACGACCGTGATGATCACGACGAGGTTCTCGGTCATGCCGACGGCAGTGATGACGGAGTCGAGCGAGAACACCAGGTCGAGCACCAGGATCTGCGCGATCACCGAGCCGAACGTCACCGCCTTGCGGCCGCCGCCGTGCTCCTCTTCGGAGCCCTCGAGCTTGTGGTGGATCTCGGTCACAGCCTTGTAGACGAGGAACAGGCCGCCCGCGATGAGGATGATGTCCTTCCATGAGAAGCCCATCTCCCCGATGAAGAAGACGTCCTCCTTCAGCGTGACGATCCAGCCCGCGAAGAGCACGAGGACGACGCGCATCAGCATCGCCAGGGTGAGGCCGAGGTTGCGGGCTTTGGCCTGCTGCTCCTTGGGCAGCTTGGACGCGAGGATCGAGATGAAGATGACGTTGTCGACGCCGAGCACGACCTCGAGCACGAACAGCGTCAGGAACACGGCGATCAGATCGGGCGTGAAAGCGAAGGAGAAGTCCACGCCGCCATCGTAGGCGGCGGGCTCCGGCTCTCCCCCGCTGCGACGGGGTGCGACGCGCCGACGCGCACGAACGCCCCTCCACCCCGCGGGCGGCGGAGCGAAGGGGCGTTCGTGGTGCTGTCGTGCGGCGTCTCAGCCCAGCACGTCGCGGAGCCGGGCGGCGAACCCCGCCGGGTCGCCGGGGCTCCCCGGCTGCTCGGTGAATCCGCCGTGATGGCTGGGGAAGTCCGCCGTCGGCACGCCGAGCGCCGCGGCGACCGAGCGGGCTCCCCGTGCCGCGAACGTGTCGCCGGACTCGACGCCGGCCGCGATGACCAGGCGGTCCCCGAAGGCGCGCAGCGCGTCGACGTCGATCCGGTAGTCGATCGTCGCCGGCATGTTCCGCAGCAGCGGGTTCGTCCGGCTGCCGTCGTCGACGGCCGACATGCCGAACATCGCGGGGTCGGGAGCGGGCCGCTGGAGGTAGTCGTCGGGCACCGGCCCGTCGAACATCACGAACATGATGAACTTCGCCATCGCGGCGCCGTCGCCCTCTTCGGCGTAGGTGCGCTTCATGTCGGTCACGACCGCCATGACCTCCTCGCGGTCGGGCAGCCCGGCCGCGAGCGGCGGCTCGTGCGCCACGGCGATCCGCACGTCCTCCGGGTGCGTGGCGAGCAGCGCGAGCAGGTTCACGGCGCCGCCGCTCGTGCCGAAGGCATCGACCGGGCCGGTGCCCAGTGCCTCGATGACACGATGCAGGTCGGCGGCGTGCTGCTCGACGCTGATGTCGCTCGTGCCGACCGGGTTGCGGCCGGCTCCGCGCGGGTCGTAGGTCACGACGGGGCGATCCGTGAAGTACCCGGCGAGCTGGGCCAGCCCGGTGGCGTCCATGGGTGCGGCGAAGAGGAACAGCGCGGGCCGGTTCTCGGTCGCCGTGGCGAGGTCGCCGTGGACGTCGTAGACGATGGCGTCGTCGTCGGCACCCACGACATGGCGGGTGACGGTGCGTTCTGTGATGTTCTCGGTCATGTCGTCTTCGTCTCTCCGGTCAGACACCGGCGAGCGCGCCCTCCAGGCGCGCGTAGCTGGCCTCCATGCCGTCGGTCATGCCGGTGGCGAGCACGATGTCGCGGGTCTGCGCGTCGGGGTACTCGATCAGGAGCGTGATGAGCGTGGCGCCGTCCTCTTCGTAGAGGCTCAGATCGTTGAGCGTCGCCGGGTAGTCGGTGCCGGTCATGTGCTCGGTGGTCACCGCCCGGTGCGGGGCGTCGATGACGAGCGTCTCGCCGTCGAAGCCGAACGTCTCGTCCTCGGTGCCCTCCAGCGGCTGCCACTGGTAGCGGTAATGCCCGCCGACGCGGGGGTCGACCTCGCACACCGACATGCGCCAGCCGTCGGGTCCGAGCAGCCACTGCTGCAGCAGCTCGGACTCGTGGTGAGCCCGCCACACGAGGTCGATCGGACCCTCGATGAGGCGCGTGATGCGCACGTGCTGGTCGTCGAGGATCTCGGTCCGCGTGCCCTTGCCCTGCGCGTAGGCGCGCAGCCCCTCCAGGACGCGGTCGAGCTGGTTCATCGCCATGGTGGCGCCCTGCACCGCGCCCATCGCCACGACCTGCTCGAGCGCCTCGGCCGACGCGAAGTGCGTGACGTTGCGCAGTCGCGATCCGCCGTCGGTCGTCTCGAAGCCGAACACCATGCGCGACTGCGGCATGTCGGCCAACGGCGTGCCGTCCTCGTCGGCGAAGGCGTCGAGGACCTCGAAGCTGCGCGGCGCGTCGACGCCGAGGAACTCCCACGAGCCGTACGAGCGCTCGCCCCGCGGTCCGGTCATGCGGTAGACCGCACGGCCACCCGGTTCCAGGTCGAACGACGTGAAGGTCGCGGGCCAGCCGGGAGGGCCCCAGAACTGCTCCAGCTGGCGCGGATCTGTGAACGCCTGCCACAGCCGTTCCACGGGTGCGGCGAAGTCGGCGGTCAGCGTCATGGTGAGCGCTTCGGGGTCGGTGGTGACGTCCGTGACGGGCATCTCAATCTCCTTCGTTCCTGATGTTGTCGTCGTCGTGGATGCCGGCATCCTGAGCCGGCTCGGAAAGCAGCGCATCGAGCCGGTCGATGCGGGCGCGCCACAGCTCCTCGTAGCGCGAGAGCAGCGCGCGGGCGCGCGCGATCATCGTCGGATCCGCCCGGACGAGCCGTTCGCGTCCTTCGGCGCGCTTGATGATGAGCCCCGCGGCCTCGAGCACGGTGACATGCTTCTGGACGGCCGCAAACGACATGTCGTAGTCGCGGGCGAGCGCCGAGACCGAGTGCTCGCCGGCGATGGTCCGTCGCAGGATGTCGCGCCGGGTCGCTGCGGCGAGCGCGTGGAACACGCGGTCGATCTCGTCATCGCTGAGCTCATTTCGTACAACCATTTGGTTGTACGTTACGACGGCGCGCGGCATCCGTCAACCCCTCCTCTTCTTGTCGGGAACGGTTAGTCGCTGCATCGACGCTCTTTACGTTGCACACAAGAGCATGCGGTCGCCCTCAGATTCACGCCCCGGAGTGCGGCAGCAGGAGGGCCGCAAGACTCACGACGAACTTGCCCTGCTCCTCGAACATGCACAGATGAGCGGAGTTCTCGAACCACACGACATCCTTCGACGGCGCAGTCACGCTCTCGATCCATCGCGCAACCGGAGCTGTGGGCGTCGTGTAGTCGTGACGGCCGAGGAACTGCACGATGGGCACGTCGAACGAGGTCATCTCGCGCCCGTCGAAACCGAGCAACTGCGGAACGACCTGGGGCATGGTCACCTGCTGCCCCGTGACGATCAGCTGCAGCTCGTCAGCCGTGTAATAGGGAGAGAGTTCCTGCGATTCGGTGAAGTACGCGAAGTCGGAGCGGTGCGCAGACAGCCCGCCGTAATACTGCGCCCACCTTCGGCAGGTCACGATCCGGTCGATGGTGAGCGGGTTCGGACCCGGGTAGTCGCCGAGCGCGCGCAGCTGCGCGATGGCCTCCTCGTTCTCGTCGGCCAAGGCGCTGCGCAGCGCGAACTGAAAGCTCTCGACCTCGTTCTCCGCCCGCAGATCACCTGACTCGCGGCGGCATAGGCCCAGAGCAGGTCCGGGCGGCGGTGCGCCAGCGTCACCCCGATGATCGTCCCCCAGCTGTGGCCGAGCACGCCGACCTTCGCCACGCCGAGCTCTTTCTGCAGCCACTCGATCAGCTCGACGAGGTCGTCGACGTAGCGGTCGATCGTGAGGTCGAGATCGTCGGATGCTGTGCGCGCCGACTTTCCGCTCGCACGCTGGTCGTAGTTGACGACAGTGAAATAGTCTTCGACGCCTCGCTGCCAGATCCACGATGAGGGCAGGGAGGGGAGCGCAGGGCCTCCGTGGCAGACGATGAGGATCGGATTGTCCGCGTTCCGCCCGCGAATCGAGACGAACTGCTCCACGCCGCCCAACTCGACGAACGCCGTGCGATCGATCGCTTCGGGATTGGGGATGCGGCAGAGGTCTGCGATCACTGCACGGCCGGTCTCGTCAGTCATATCCTCACCTTCACATTCGGAACTTGGCGACGCGCGTCGACACCACGGCACCCACCCGAATCGAAGCCGGATGCGCGAGCGCAGAAGGGTCGCGAGGGGAGTCGCTCATCGAGCCTGCGCAAGCTCCACCGCGGCATAGCCGAACTGCTTGCGGGTCAGCGCGTCGAGAGCGCGATCGGGAAGGAGCGTGGCCAGGGCCACGGCGACGTTCGCACCGGGGCCGATGCGATACCGCGTCCTGGGCTTACGCGTCAGCGCCGCCTTGACGATCTAAGCGGCCACAGCATCCACAGACGCCATCTGTCGCGCCAGCGCGGGACTGGCGAAGTATGCACGCATGGCGGCGGCCATCCCCGAGTACGGTCCTGTGGCCGACGACGCCTCCAGGTGTCCCACCGCCGTCTCGTGCCAGTCCGTAGCCACGTAAGTGGGCTGGACGAGCGTCACGTCGATGCCGAACTGCCCGACCTCGCCGCGCAGCGAGTCCGAGATCGCCTCGAGCGCGAACTTCGAGGCGTGATACCAGCCACCCAGCGGCGACGCGAACTCGCCAGCCAAGGATGACACGTTCACGATGCGCCCGGATCGCGCTTCGCGCATGCCGGGGAGCACGGCTTGGATGAGCCCGACGGCGCCCAGCACGTTGACCTCCAGCTGCTGTCGCGCCTCGGCGAGCGTCGTCTCCTCGACGCTGCCGAATTCGCCGTAGCCGGCGCAGTTGACGAGCACATCGATCGTTCCCGCCTGCGCGGTCGACGCAGTACTGCGCGGCATCCGCTGAACTCATCAGCCTTCAGAAGCCCTGGGGTCGGCGCCGGGTCCACGTGACCAGCTGTCGCATCATGCCGCATGTTTCGTCCCCGACCGAAACGTTCCGCCTTTAGCCTGGCTGCATGACCGTTCACCAGTACAGCACCGCTCTCTCGTGGGAGGGCAGCACAGGCGCGGGGTACCGCGCATATGGGCGAGCGCACGACATGCAGGTCGCCGACGAGATCTTGACGCTCAGCGCCGACCCAGCGTTCCGCGGCGACGCATCACTGCCCAACCCCGAGCAGCTGCTGCTCGCTGCGGCGAGCTCGTGTCTGCTGCTCTCGTTCCTCGCGGTCGCAGCCCAGGCCGGCGTCGACGTGGTTCGCTACGACGACGCCGCAACCGCGTTCATGCCGATGGACGAGCAGCCCGCGCGCATCACGCGCGTCGAGCTGGCACCGAAGATCACGGTGCGCGGTGCCGAAGCGACGCGCGTGGTCAAGCTGCTCCATGAGGCGCACGCCGGGTGCTACATCGCCAACTCGCTGACAGCGGAGGGGACCATCGCGCCGACCGTGGAGGTGCTGTCGTGAACGATCTCGCCATCACCGTCAGCGATGTCGCCGGCGACGTCAGCCGGATCGGCGCTGTTCTGGGAGCGGCCGGCGTGGGCCTCGAAGGTGGGGGCGTCTGGGCCGGTCAGGCTCACTATCTTGTCGCCGAGGGCGCCGTCGCGGTCGCCGCACTGGAGGCCGCAGGCATCAATGCGACAACGGCACCCGCGCTCGTGGTGCCGCTGCGCGCGGACGTACCGGGAGAGATGGGACGCATGATGTCGGCGCTGCAGGCTGCCGGCATCCACGTCGAGGCGCAGTACAGCGATCACGACAATCGCAAGGTGTTCGTGGTCGACGACATCGAGCGGGCGCGGACTGTGCTGCGATGAGCGCCCCGTCGCTCGAGCAGCTGGCGCAGGCGCTCGCAGAACCCCGCCGGTTGCAGATCCTGCAGGAGCTGCTCGGCGGCGTCCCGCTCCCCGTCGGCGCTCTCGCTGCTCGCCTCGGGATCGCCCCGTCGACGACGACCGCACACGTGGCCAGGCTGCTCGAGGCGGAACTGCTTGCGGTCGAGCAGCAGGGGCGCACGCGCCTGGTCCGCATCGCCGACCCGGCGGTGGCAGAGGCGGTGGAGGCCATTCTGCGTCTGACCGGCGAACCGCCGGTGTCGTCGTGGGCGGCGAGTGATCGCCGCGCGGCGATGCGCCGCGCCCGCTCCTGTTACGACCACCTGGCAGGCGACCTCGGCATCGCCGTCGCCGACCGGCTGGTGGAGCAGGGACTGCTCGATGAGGGCCTCGGCTCGGCACGCGGCACGGTCGATGACATCGCGGCGGGCATCGGCCTGCCCCTCGCTGTCGCGGATTCGTCGCGCCCGCTTGTTCGCGGGTGCCTGGACTGGACGGCCCGCCGACCGCATGTCGCGGGTCGCCTGGGTGCGGCGCTGCTCGAGTCGATGCTGACCGCAGGCTGGGTGACGCGCCGATCCGAGGACCGGTCGCTACGGATCACCCCCGTCGGGGCAGAGTGCCTGGAGAAGCTTCAGCTCTGATCCTCTGCGGACGGCCGACGATGCGGTCGGTTCACGGCGAGATCCCGAACCCCGACGATTGCAGCGCCGCGAGAGCGGTCTGCACTCGCTCCTCGGGGACGAGAACCAGGTCGGCGAGGTAGGTCGAGGCGACGAAGACGGGTACGCCCGCTCGCGCCAGTGGAGCCAGCGCGGCGACGAGCAGTCCCGGCTCGTCCAGGCCGTGATCCGGGTCTGCGTCGTACAGTGCGATCCACCGCTCCTTCGACCCGGAGTCCGGTGCCGGGAGAATGGCAGTGAGTCCATCTGGTGCACGGACGAGCGCGACCCAATCCCCGCCGGGAACGTCGGCGTCGGCGTGCTGCTCCAGCACCAGTGCGCCGTCGAGCACCCGCAACTGCCGCGCTCCTCGCACGCGGGCTGCGGTCGTCGTCGCGCTGAACGCCACCCGCGCAAGGCCCGGGCCGTCGTAGTCGTGAATGACCTCGCTCGCGGAGAATCCGAGACGCTGATGGAACGCCTGCGACCCGGTGTTCTCGGGGCTGGTCACGCTGCGCACGACGTGTCGCCCGTTCGCCGTGGCCACGTCGAGGAATGCACGGTAGAGCGCACGCCCCACACCCTGCCCCTGCCGGACGGGGTCGACGCCGACGAAGTGGATGTACGCGGCATGCGGATCGGTCTGCGACAGGAATCCCACGAGGAAGGCGGCGAGTTCCCCCTTCCCGTCCTCGACCACGAAACTGGTGGTCGTGAAGTGCTGGAAGTAGAGCCGTGGGAGGAGCAGCGCGCGCTCCCGCGCTCCGTCGTCGCCCTTGAGGTTCGCCCACCACTTGTCCAGAACTGCCAGCACCCGCGGGTGATCCTCCGGCACGGGGTGGCGGGCGGTCAGGTCCGGGGGAAGGCCTGCGATCACGACCTCATTGTGCCATCGATGATCTGCGCTCTGGACAGGCATCAGCTGCGAGTGCGATGCGCGTGCACGCGGGCTCGTGTGGAGCACGTCGTCGAGCAGTACCTGCGAGGGCGGCCGGGACTGCTAACCGGATACACGTTCGCGCAGCCCGGGGCGCGGCAGACGCCCAGGGGCGGCTGCTGCGCGTCGGAGACGGTGATGGCCAACGCCATCGCCGACGAGGCGAGGAACCATTCACCCCAGTCGGCGTCGTCGTCGGCATCGATGTGCAGGTGCCACGGGCTGCCGTCGTGGGCGGTGAGCCGTGGAGGGCGGCATGTCGCGAGGATGTCGTTCAGCACGTCGCACACCCGGTCGAGCGATTCTTCCGCTGCGATGGCGCGCAGCCGTTGCGCAGCCTGGCTCAGCGCCGCGACCTGATCTTCCGAGAGTTCCTCGGTCCGTTCTCCGTACTGGGCGAGCGTGGCACGGATCGCCGACGGGCCGCCGTCGACCGCATTGAGCACGGCCGCGCAACGCCGCACCGCATGCGCTGCTCCCGCCTTGAATCCCTGCACAGCCACCATCCTAAGTAACGTATTAGACATGCTATACCGTTACTCCGCCATCCTGGTTCCCGTGGGGGCACTCGTGTCGCGCGTGGGCGACGACATGGCAGGCACTGCGATCCTGCTCTTCGCTTACGCCGGCTCGGCCCAGGGCGACAGTGCGACCGTGTTCGGCTTGCTTTCCGTCGCCGCCGCTGTGGGCGGTCCCGTGTTCGGCGTCTGGATGGACCGGGCCCACTCGCCGGCGCCCCTGACGCTGTCGCTGATCGCGTTCACCGGCGGCCTGGTGGCGATCGGCTTCTGTCTGCTCCATGGGCGCGGCCCACTGGCCATGGTGATCGCGGTGCTCGCCGGTTTGTTCGCTCCTGCCGTGGCGGGCGGATGGTCCGCATCGCTGACCACGGATGACCCGACGCGCCGACGAAGGCTGGCGCTGTTCGACGCGAGCTCGTACAGCATCGCTGGACTCCTAGGTCCGCTCCTGGCAGGACTGGCCTACGTTGCAGGCGGGCCGGCCGCCCCCCTGATCGTCACGGTCGGCCTGCTTCTGGTCGGCAGTGCGTGCGCACCCTGGACTCGCGGCCCGGCACCGGCACGCACCCCGCGTCGTGGCGGCGTAAGCATCCGCGTCAGTCCGCTGGCTGACCTTCGGAGTGGGTTCGGCGCGATCACGCAGCGACCCCGCCTGCGCTGGGCCACCGCGTCGTCGTGCATCGCCTTCTTCGGCTTCGGGATGTTCCTCGTCCTGGTCCCCGCGATCAGCACCGCCCGGTTCGGCACACCCGCGGCGGCCGGTGCGATCCTCGCGGTGCTTACGGGATTCGCGCTCATCGCGAACGCGGTGCTGGCTCGCGGCCGGGGCCTCGAGCGCCCCGGCACCGCGCTGACGCGCGCCACCGCGACGGTCGGCGCAGGCATCCTCCTGATCCTCATCCCGTCCCCGGTGGCAGCTCTGCTCGCGGCGGCGGTCATCGGAGCGGGGGACGGACCGCAGCTCGCGGCTCTGCTGCACATCCGCCACCTCGAAGCGCCCGCCGGGCTGCGCACGCAGATCTTCACCACCGGGGCCAGCCTGAAGATCACCGCATCCGGACTCGGCGCGCTGGCCGCGGGCCCGCTCTCGCACGACGGACTGACCGCGCCTCTGGTCGTGGCGGCCGCTGCGCACCTGGTCTCCGCCGGGGTCGCGCGCCTCGCGGGTCGAGCGCTGACTATTCGCCAGAGTCCAGCGGGAGCACGGGCGCGTCCACGATCTCACGCAGCGCCGCGATGTAGGCGTCGAACGCTGCCCGTCCCTCCTCCGTGAGCGAGTACCAGGTGCGGGGGCGACGTCCGGCATACCCCTTCGTCACCTCCACATACCCGGCCGCCTCCAACGCGGCGAGGTGTTTGGACAGGAGGGAATCGCTAACCTCCACGGTGTCGCGCAGCAGCCCGAAGTGGACGGCATCCGCGTGGCGCAGCGCCGACATGACCGAGAGGCGCACCGGCGAGTGGATCAGGTCGTCGAGGCGGTGACGCGGATGCGTCATGCGCGGGCCACCCGCCACGCGAGGTACAGGAAGGGCAGCGCCGGCAGGAGCCCGGTGAGCACGACCCAGCCAGAGAATCCCGCGGGAAGCAGGCGGTTCAGCAACAGAGTCACGACCATGAGTGCGGCGCTGATGAACACCACGCGGTTCGACACCGCGACAGCCGCCGTCGGGATGGTGCGCCCGCTCCACGCAAGGAGGGCGAGGATCGCGCCCACAACTAGGAGGCCCGGGATGATCAGGTCGGCGAGGCGGTCTGGCCACGAAGCCAGGGCGATGCTGAATGCGGCCAGCGCCACCGCCATCACGAGCGTGCCGGCGATGTACCACCCGCGACGCGAGCGGATGCGACGGGCCGCCGCATCCGCTGAACTGAGGGCCTCGGCCGCAGCCGATGGCGAGGGCCCGGTGTTGTCTTCGGATGTCGACATGTTGCCTCCTAATCGGGAACGGTGTCTGCGGACGATGTTGTTGCTTGCAAGCAAAGCATGTACTTGACGAACATTCAAGTACTTTCCGCATCCGCGACAACGCGTCGATGCCCCGATCAGCTCGGGGCACCGGCGCGGGTGTGTCGCGTCACCGCCGGTCGAGAACCTCTCCGTCGAGCACAGAGTGATCCGCGGTCAGGCTCAGGGTTGCTCCGACCAGAGGGATGCTTGCTGCGACCTGCGAGGCGCGCTGCATGTCTTCCGCCGATTCCCAACGCCAGATGTCGAGGTAGGAGCCGTCGTCCAGCTTGATCAGCGTCGCCTCAGCGAAGGTGGGATTCGCGGACCGGATGCCGTCGATCAGGTTCGTGCGGTGTTCGAGCATCGTGGCCAGGCTGCCCGTCTCGACGGTGTATCGGTGAGTTCGTACAGTTGCCATGGTCGTGCCTTTCAGTTCCAGGAGCGGCCGGCCAGCTGGCGCGTGGTCGCGTTGAGGCGGTTGAAGAGGTTGGTCGTCGCGATGTACAGGATCAATGCGGCCAGCTGACGCTCGTCGAAGAAACTCGCTGCATCGTTCCAGACCTCGTCGGACACGGCATCCGGTCGATCGGCCAACCGGGTGGCGCTCTCGGCCAGTGCCAGTGCGGCGCGCTCCTCGTCGGTGAAGTACGGTGTCTCGCGCCAGGCGACCACCGCATGCAGGCGCTCGTCGGTCTCGCCTGCCTGCTTGGCCGACTTCACGCCGGAGTCGACGCAGGGGCTGCAGCCGTTGATCTGGCTCACCCGCAGGTGTACCAGCTCGAGCGTCGAGTGCGCCAGGTCCGTCTGCCGTGAGGCCTTCATGAGCGCGAAGATCGCACCTGAGGCGCCGTCGAGGAGGGCGACCGGATTGGTCATCCGCGGGCTCGTCGGGAGTGTCGTCGTGGTCATTTCTTCTCTCCTTGCGGTGGGGTTGTTCTCCATGTGCCCAGCCTCGCGATTCGCCCGAACGCGAACAATGTCCAGGCGCGAAACGCCCCTTGCGCCCGGAGTTAACGATCGGAAGGATGCTGTGGATGGAGCTGCGCGACATCGAGATCTTTCTGACCCTCGCCGAGGAGCTGCATTTCGGTCGCACAGCGGAGAGGCTGTTCATCTCGCCGCCGCGGGTCAGCCAGTCGATCGCGAAGCAGGAGAAGCGGATCGGTGCTCCGCTGTTCGAACGCACCAGCCGCAAGGTGGCCCTGACCCCACTCGGTGTGCAGCTGCGGGACGACCTCGAAGCCGGCTATCGACGCATCCTCGACGGTGTTGAAGCGGCGAAGAGCTCCGCGCTCGGCGGGCCAGATGCGCTCACGTTCGGGGTGATGGGGCCGATGTGGCAGGATCTGGCACCGATCACCGCCCTCTTCCGAAGTCGCTTCCCACACGTCGACATACGCCTCCGTGAGATCCGGATCGACGATCCGTTCACACCGATACGGAACGGCGATGTGGACATCGCACTCCTGTGGCTTCCGGTCCACGAGCCCGACCTCGAGGTCGCCGTGGAGGCGTTCATCGAACCCGTCGTCGCGATGGTCGCGCCGGCGCACGAGCTCGCCGCCCGAGCGCCTGTGTCTCTGGCTGAGCTGTCGGCGTACGACGTTCTGCCCTCCGGTCTGCCCGTGCCGGACTATTGGGAGGCTGCCGTGTCTCCGGGCGGTCATGCGTCGTCGCAGACGAAGCGCCGAGTGCGCACTCGTGAGGAGGTTCTCTGGTCCATCGCCGAGGACGACGGCGCCGTGGCTTTTGCTTGCGGTCAGGGACTCAAGTACTACGACCGCGGCGCGGCCGTCTACATCCCGATCGAAGAGCGCCCCGTGCTGAGATGGGGAATGGTGCAACGTGTCGGACCGGCTGGCCGCTGGACCCGCGAGCTCGTCGGCATCGCGCGCGAGATCGGCCCCATCCAGCTCTCGCTCGAGCTCGAGCTCGACGCGTGGTGGTTGCGCCGTCTCGAGCTCATGAGCTGAATCAACGTCGTTCTCGCCCCTCGGGGGTGGGCCCAAGATCTGCGACAGTCCGGGCGAAAGCGCGGATCAGGCTGTTCTCGGCGGCTGTGCGCCAGACGAGCGCGTAGGTGAGCCGGGGCAGGTCCGGGATCGGCACCCATCGGATCTGGGGCAGGGACCAGTAGTGGGCGACGTGAGCCGGGAACGGATGGATGATCTCGCCCGTGCTGACGAGTTGCAGCAGCTCGTCAGCGTTGGTGACGGACTCGACGCGTTCTATCGCTCTTCCGCTCGGCGTGTGGAAGGGCAGGTAGCCGTTCTCCCACGCCTCCGGCATGCCGGGCACCTTGATATGGGCGAAGTCCGCCAGCTCCTCGACGGAAACCGACGGCCTGCCGGCAAGCTCGTGGTCGACGGACACCGCGAGAACCCGGGAGTCGGTGAACAGGGCGGGACCGATCGTCAGATCGGCCTCTTCGACGGGGAGCCAGGTGACCAGCACGTCGATCTCGCCTCTGCGAAGGCTGCCGAACGGGTCGTTGAACGACGCGTGACGCACCTGCAGGTCGTATCGCGGGTGGCGCCGGGCGAACTCGTCCCAGTAGCCGTGCAGGGCGGGAATGTTGTACGGCATCAGCCCGACTCGCAGTCGGGCGTCGATGCCGCGAGCAGACAGCTTCGCGCGTTCCAGGCTGTTCTGCAGCGCGTCATGAACAGGGATGAGGTCGTCACGCAGCCGGGCGCCGACGGGCGTGAGGCGGACATCTCGGCGGTTCGAGCGATCGAACAGGCTTCCGCCGATCTGCATCTCGAGCTGGGCGATCACCTGACTGACCCGCGCCTGCGAGACGTGCAGTCGCTCCGCGGTGCGGCCGAAGTGCAATTCCTCGGCGAGGGTGAGGAAGATCTCGATGTCTCGAAGCTCCACTGCGTTGCCTCCGTGCTGGCCGTCCGATCCTATCCCTCCTGTCATAAGCATGACTGATGGATCGGTCGGGACATCTCCCGTTGATGAGGCGCCGCGGCTCTCGCAGGCTGGAATCGATCACCTCACACAAACAGGGAGTACAGCATGAAAGCACACGTCAGCTCGATTCTTCTCGGCGTCCAGGACATGGATCGGGCCAAGAAGTTCTACACCGAAGGACTCGGCTGGAAGATCCAGAGCGACTTCGGCATCTCGGTGTTCTTCGAATCCGACGGCGCCTCACCGGTCGGCTTCTACGGACGCGACGGACTCGCCGCACAGGTGGGCACGAGCCCGGAAGGCAGCGGATTCAGCGGCGTCGTACTGACCTACGTCGTCCGCAGCCAGAACCGCGTCGATGAGATCCTGGCAGAGGCGCAGGCGGCAGGCGCGACCGTTCTGACACCCGCCGGCGCCCTGCCGTGGGGCGGATACGGCGCCACATTCGCCGATCCGGACGGCTACATCTGGAGCCTGGGTTACAGCGACCACGCGCCGGACCAGCCATACGCCGAGTGACAGCGCACCGGCATCCGAGACCGTGCCAGCGGCATCGCCCCGGATGCCGGTCGCGAGCAGGGAGAGATCATGAAGTTCCTGGCCGTGGTCGAGCCGCCCGAGCCCATGCGCGGACTGGAGGTGCCGCCCGGTGTGGTCGAAGCGCTCGGCGGGGGAGCTCGCCCCGCCGTGACGATCAGGATCAACGATCATTCGTGGCGGAGCCGGGTCGCGATCATGCGCGGCCGCCATCTGATCGGGCTCAGCAACGCCAACCGCCGGGCCGTCGGCGTGGCGATAGGCGACCAGGTCGAGGTCGAACTGACGCTCGACACCGAACCGCGCATCGTCGTTGAACCGGACGATCTCGCAGCCGCCCTCGATGTCGATCAGGATGCCCGCGCGGCCTACGACGCTCTCACGTCCAGCCGCAGGCGCGAGGTCGTGCGCTCCGTCGAGAGCGCGAAGAGACCAGAGACTCGGCGGCGACGCATCGAGCACGCCATCGCCGCGCTACGCGGCTGATGCTGCATACTCCGATCCGCGGCGTCATTACCGGTCCTTCATGAACCGCGCGGTAGATCGCATTGCGGATGCCGTTCGCCTGGTCGGACGTGAGGGTGCGATCGATCGGCCGCAGAACGATCCGCAGCAGCAGATTGACCTGGCCCTCCTGTGTTCCGAGCCTCGCCCTGGCGGCATCGGGAAGGTCCTCGTGAGCGGTGCGGCCGAGCATCTCGACCGACTCGATGACGTCGGCCTCGTCGCCGAGGGCGGTGCGGATGCGGTCGCCCAGAGTCTCCTCGTCTTCGGCGGCGTCGAGCACGACGGAGATGTCGCGTCGGGTGGCCGGCAGAGGAGAGACGTGCTGCCACGGATCCAGGGTGAGCATCTGCGAGGCGATGCGCGGATCCTCGGCGCGGAGGTAGCGGATGTCGGGGATGCCCTTGCGCAGCATCAGCGCGTTCCAGACCCATGCCGATCGTCAAGGCGTCGGCGGCGACGAACGTGAACGGGCCGGCGTCACCGAGCGGACGGTGCCGGAACTGTTCGACGGGCTCGTCGAGGTCCGCCGCCATCCGCGACACCTGGGACTTGGACAACGAA
Source organism: Microbacterium kyungheense (assembly GCF_006783905.1). GTDB lineage: Bacteria > Actinomycetota > Actinomycetes > Actinomycetales > Microbacteriaceae > Microbacterium > Microbacterium kyungheense. Next base: position 240,075 of record NZ_VFPE01000004.1, read on the forward strand.
TGGATCCCGAGGGTCTTGACGAGCTTGTCCATGCGCCGGGTGGAGACGCCGGCGAGGTAGCAGTCCGCGACCACAGTGATCAGCGCGGACTCGGCCCGTTTGCGGCGCTCGAGCAGCCATTCCGGGAAGTAGGTCCCCTGGCGGAGCTTCGGGATCGCGACATCGATGGTGCCGACGCCCGATGAAGGTACCTCTAGAGAAACAGCGCTCGTCGATTCCCGATCGCGATAGCTGCTGCCTGCTCGCTCGAGCGCAACGTGGACAAAGAGTCCGACAGGCCTCGGGAAAGTGTCACGACAAAGTTGCGCCGTTCCCGCGAGATTTGGCGAACCTCGCGACATTCAGTGTCATCTGACCGCGTTCCCGACACTTCTCAGGGACTGATGGATGCCGCCCCCTGGGCCGGCTCAGGGCTGAGGCCACCCCGAACCGGCCTCGACCGCCGGAACGATGCCGCCGTTCGGCCCGAAGTTCGTGTCGCGGACCGACGGGTCCTTCGGATCCGGCTCGGTGAGCACGATCTTGAGGATCTCCGCGGTGAGCCGATTGCCGGCGGGGTCGTCGGTGAGGATGATCGTGCGGCGGGGGTTGAGGTCCACTCCGGTCAGATCGGGGCCGACCTTGGGATCGCCGCTCACGGGCTTCGTCGTCGTGTTCAGCCTGACGATGACGCGCTCCATGTCCTCGGCCGTGAGGGGCACCACGACACTCCCCTCGTCTCCCGTGGTGAGCGAGGTGGGCGTGCCGCCGTCGGGCTTATCGGGCTTCTTCTCGGGCGAGAACATGTCCTTCACGCCCTGCCACAGCGCCTTCATGGTGTCGGCGCCGCCGTTGCGGTCCGTGCCGAACGCGGGGGTGTCGACGGGCTTGCCGTCGTCTTCGCCGACCCCACCGTCGGCGCCCGCGCTGATCCACCCCAGCGCGATGCCCCCGACACGCTTCTGCACGGGCTGGTCGCCGTCGCGCACCGGCCTGCCGTCCTTGTCGAGGTGCATGCCCACCGCGCCGGCGGCCTGGTCGAGCACGACGCCCGTGCCGAGGTCGAGCCCGTACTGCTCGAGCAGCGTGCCCGCCACGCCCATGCGCTCGAGCGCCGACGTGCGTCCCGCGAGGGCGCTTGCGGCATCCCGGATCAGCGGCGTCCCGTCGGGCAGCGTCTCGGGCAGCACGATCACCTCCGAGAACCCGAGCTCGAAGCTCGGGAGCGCGCCCTTGCCGATGACCGCGGTCAGCTCGTCGACCGCGGGGGCGCTCGACCACTCCTGCGGACTCGTGCCGGCGACCTCCTCGTCGATGTCGGCGATGCCGTCGCCGTCGCTGTCCGCCAGCAGCGCCGTGTAGGCGAGACAGACGCCCTCGCTCGTGCACACCATCGGGTGCAGCACCAGCTTCTCGCCGTCCTCGGCGCGTGCGGGCGCGGCCACCGCCCCCGCGATCGCGAGCCCCGCGACGGTCGCGGCGATGATCGGCGCGCGGTGCCTCGCTCCGGTGCGTCGGCTGTTCTGGTGCGGACTGCGTTCCCCGGCCATGATCTCTCCTTCGCCTTCGCGCGGTGCGCGCTGATGGACAGGAGGCCGGGGACCGACCGCGCGATACACCCGCCTAGAATGGAAGGCGTCCGGCGCCCCTCGATTCATGGAGTTCAGCCGCGTGACCACTCCCGCTCCCACCTCAGTCGCCGATACCGTCGAGAACGCCGTCGCCACCCCCGACAAGGAGCAGCCGTACGCGGCGCTCGGTCTCAAGGACGACGAGTACGCGAAGATCCGCGAGATCCTCGGCCGCCGCCCCACGTCCGGCGAGCTGGCGATGTACTCCGTCATGTGGTCGGAGCACTGCTCGTACAAGTCGTCGAAGATCTATCTCCGCAAGTTCGGCGAGAAGGTCTCGGACGAGATGAAGGAACGGCTCATGGTCGGCATGGGCCAGAACGCCGGCGTCGTCGACATCGGCGAGGGCTGGGCCGTCACCTTCAAGGTCGAGTCGCACAACCACCCCAGCTACATCGAGCCGTTCCAGGGCGCCGCGACCGGCGTCGGCGGCATCGTGCGCGACATCATCTCGATGGGCGCGCGTCCGGTGGCCGTCATGGACCAGCTGCGCTTCGGCGACATCGCCGACCCCGACACCGCCCGCGTCGTGCACGGCGTCGTGAGCGGCATCAGCTTCTACGGCAACTGCCTGGGCCTGCCCAACATCGGCGGCGAGACGGTGTTCGACGCGGTCTACCAGGGCAATCCGCTCGTCAACGCCCTCGCCGTGGGCGTTCTGCGCCATGAGGACCTCAAGCTCGCCAACGCCACCGGCGCCGGCAACAAGGTCGTGCTGTTCGGCGCCCGCACCGGCGGCGACGGCATCGGCGGCGCATCCATTCTCGCGTCCGACACGTTCTCGGAGGGCGGTCCCACCAAGCGCCCCGCCGTGCAGGTCGGCGACCCGTTCGCCGAGAAGGTGCTCATCGAGTGCTGCCTCGAGCTGTACAAGGACGAGCTCGTCGAGGCCATCCAGGACCTCGGCGCCGCAGGCATCTCGTGCGCGACGAGCGAGCTGGCCGCCAACGGCGGCTCGGGCATGCGCGTCGACCTCGAGAACGTGCTGCTGCGCGACCCCACGCTCACGCCGGAGGAGATCCTCATGAGCGAGAGCCAGGAGCGCATGATGGCGATCGTCGCGCCCGAGAAGCTCGACGCGTTCCTGGCCGTCGTGAACAAGTGGGACGTCGAGACGAGCGTGCTCGGCGAGGTGACCGGCGACGGCCGCCTGCAGATCTTCTGGCACGGCGAAGAGATCGTAAACGTCGACCCGTCCACGGTCGCCGTCGACGGCCCGGTCTACGAGCGCCCGGTGGCGTACCCGGCCTGGATCGACGCACTGCGCGACGACTCGGCCTCGGCGCTCCCCCGCGCCACCGACGCCGAAACCCTGCGCGAGCAGTTCACCCGGCTGGTCGCGAGCCCGAACCTCGCCGACACGTCGTGGATCACCAACCAGTACGACTACTACGTCATGGGCAACACGGCGCTGTCGTTCCCGGACGACGCCGGCATGATCCGCGTCGACGAGCACTCCGGTCTGGGCTTCTCGATCGCGACGGACTGCAACGGCCGCTACTGCCAGCTCGACCCGTACCAGGGCGCGAAGCTGGCGCTGGCCGAGGCGTACCGCAACGTCGCCGTCTCGGGCGCGGTGCCCACCGCCGTCACCGACTGCCTCAACTTCGGCTCGCCCGAGAACCCCGAGGTCATGTGGCAGTTCTCACAGGCCGTCGACGGCCTGTCGGACGGATGCCTCGAACTCGGCGTGCCCGTCACCGGCGGGAACGTCTCGTTCTACAACCAGACCGGCGACCAGCCGATCTTCCCGACCCCGGTCGTGGGCGTCCTCGGCATCATCGACGACGTCGCCCGCCGCATCCCGTCGGGCTGGCAGGACGCCGGCGAGAACATCTACCTGCTCGGCGTCACCTCGACCGAGTTGTCGGGCTCGCAGTGGGCCGGCACGATCCACGGCCACCTCGGCGGTCGTCCGCCGGCGGTGGACCTCTCGAACGAGAAGAAGCTCGCCGAGCTGCTGCATGCCGCCGGCCAGCAGTCACTCGTGTCGTCCGCGCACGACCTCTCGTCGGGCGGTCTCGCGCAGGCCCTCGCCGAGTCGGTCATGCGCTTCGGCATCGGCGCGCGCGTCTGGCTCGACGAGATCCAGGAGCGCGACGGAGTGGATGCCGCCACCGCCCTGTTCTCGGAGTCCACCGGCCGCGTCATCGTGAGCGTGCCCCGTGAGGACGACGTCAAGTTCCGCGGCCTGTGCGAGGGCCGGGGCTACCCGGTGCTGCGCATCGGCGTGACCGACCCCGCGGCGGACGGCGACGAGCCGGCGCTCGAGGTGCAGGGCCTGTTCACCGTGCCGCTCGCCGAGCTGCGCGGCTTGTCGACGTCGACGCTGCCGGACGCCTTCGGCGCGACGGTCGTCGAGCCCGCGGCCTGAGCCTGCGGGTGCCGCGGCCGCCGGCATCCCTCGTCTTCTCGGTTTGGGGCGGATTCGTTCCGTTTGGGGCGCACGTGGCGCGCCCCAAACGCGCGAAACGCGCCCCATACCCGAACACTAGGATTGAGCCATGGCGGCGGACGACGACGAGTACAGCGACTACAACGACGCCCGGCAGCGGCGCGTCAAGATCGTCGCGTGGGTGACGATCGTCGCCCTCATCCTCGTCGGCGGCGGGGCGACGGTGTTCGCCCTCCTGTTCGGCTGAGCCGGTCGAAGCCTGAGCCTGTCGAAGCCGGAAACCCCAGGCGACTGCGGCTTTCGCGGACGCCGGTGAGCCGGTAGCCTCCACGCAAGGAGGTCATCCATGACCGGCACACCGTCCTTGTGGACCCGCATCCGCAACTTCGTCTCGCCGCCGCGCGAGAGCTACGACACGCGGACCGCGCGTCCGGGCGAGCCCGGGGCGGGGCCCGACAGCCCGGTGTACGAGGCGACCGACGGGCGCCGTCACGGCGGCACCATGCAGCTCGGCGGCCACTGACCCACTGCTCAGCACACTCCCGGCCGCGCCGTCGCGCACCGCGGGTAGCATGACACTGTGGAGCCGATCCTCCTCATCGTGGCGGGCTGGTGGTGGATCGTTCCGGCCGCCGCCGGCGCCGGAACGGCGACCTACGTCGGCCTGACGACACGCGGGCGCCGTGCGCGGCGACTCGAGCTCGATGCTGCCCGCCATGAGGAATCCCAGGCGTACCGCGCGCTCGTCGCCGCCAAGGCACAGGTGCGCATCGCGCAGGCCGACGCCATGACCGCGAAGGCACGGGCCGCGGCGCCGCAGGCGGCCGAGGCCCGGCGCGAGCTGCAGATCGCCCGGCAGTCCGAGAAGTCCGCCTCGCTCGCCCTGCGTGCGAGCCGCTCCCGTGTGAAGGCCGGGTACTCGCAGTACCGCACCGCGTCCGCAGCCGATCCGCTGCCGATCGAGCGGCTGTGGGCGGAGCACGACGCGCTCAACACGCGCTGGCTGTCGTACGAGACCGACGTCGACAAGGCTCTGAAGTACTCGCAGGTGACCGACTCACGGCATCCGTCGACCGTCGTCTTCCTCCGCGCGCAGCGCGAGGCTCTCGCCAAGCGACCCACGCTGCGCGACCGGGTCACGCCCGCGCAGTACGTCGAGTACCGCGACGCCGTCCGCGTGATGCAGGCGGCCCTCGCCGAAGCGGAGCGCCAGGCGGGTGTGCCCGGCGCGGCACCGCCAAGCGCGGCGGCCACGACCGCCGCCACCATCGGCGCGGCGGCGGCGATGATCGCCGAACTGGCCGACCGACTGCCGTCGATGATCCCGCGGATGCCGCCGTCGCGCCAGACGCCGCCCACCTGACAGCCTGCTCCGGACCCGACACAGGGCCGGTGTCGGCCGTTAGCATGACAGGGTGGATGAGGTCCTCCAGTCGGTCTTCACATGGATCGGCAACAACTGGTGGGTCGGCTTCGTGGCCTTGGGTGTGGTCGGGACGATCGGCCGACGCTGGGAGATCGGTGCGCGGCGCCGTCACCAGCGTCGCCTCGAGGTGCTCCATGCCAAGGCCGAGCTCAAGTCCGCGCAGGCGGCGGCCCGCGGCAAGGCGGTGCCGGCGGCATCCCTCCCCGCCTTCACGTCACCCACCGCGACAGTGGGCACGCCGGAGGCGCCGGCCCGCGAGACGCAGGCCACGCAGCTGGAGCGGCTGTTCGCCACTCACGACGCCGTGACCGCCCGCTGGCTGGAGTACGAGCTCGACGTCGCCAAGATCATCGCGTTCCCCGCCATGAGCGATGGGCGGCAGCCGCTGACGGCGGCGTTCCTGCGCGCCAAGCGCGTCGCCGACGGGCTGCGGCCCGCGTCATCGAAGGCCAAGCTCACCAAGGAGCAGCTCGCCGAGTACCGCAACGCGGTCGCCGACTTCGAAGTCGCCTTCGACGTCGCCGAGCGCGATGCGCGGCGCCTGCGCGACTCCGGGTTCACCGAAGTCGAGCGCAAGCGCCTCGACACCGCCAAGAAGCTGCTCACCGTCGCGATCGACGAAGCGGCGACGCCGGCGGAGCGACAGCTCGCCTACCGGCGGGTGCGCGAGGAGCTCGACGGGCTCATCTCGATCTCGGACGAGGCCATCGAGGTGCTCGAGAACAAGGTGATGCTCGAGCTCGGTCCGACCACGGCTCCGTCGGTGGATGCCGCCGCCCCCGCGGAGCCGTCCGCCGCGGCTCCCGCGCCCGAGCCGCTGCACGCTCCCACGCGTCCGGCCACGACACCGCCGCCCGCTCAATGGCCGATTCCGGCGCGGGGCAACGGCGACGCTCCGGGCCGCGTGATCCACCCCAAGCCTCCGCGCTGACCTTCTGCTGCGCTCAGCGAGCGGGATCGTCGGCGCGGGCGTCGATCCAGGCGTCGATGCGCGCGAACCAGTCGAACAGCCACCGCGCCTGCGCCTCGGCGCCGGCCGGGATCTCGGATCGCGGCACCCGCCACGCCCGCATCGTGATCCCCTTGTCCATCGGCAGCTCGCGCCAGATGTCGCGCAGGGTCTGCAGGCGGTCCAGCCCGGTGTGGGCGATGAACACGACGTCGGCATCCGGCGCGGCGTTCAGCGCGGCATGCATGCCGCCCGGCTGCGGCGCCATGACGTGCCGCATCGCCTCAGCGCGCTTCGCCATGTCCTCGCGCCCGGCGTCGCGCAGCCGTCTGATGCGTGACGCACGGCGGGCGACGCTCACGTTGCCGCCCTCGGGGAAGATGACGAACGCGTCCTCGGGGCCGAGACCCGTCGCGAGCCCCGCGAGCGCCTCTTCGACGCGCACTCCGCCGCCCCTCGGCACGCGGCCGAACCCCGACGGCACGATGAACTCGGCCGGAATGCGGTGCAGCAGGATGTCGATCGCGGGATCCCACTGCAGCGTGTACTTCAGCACGATGCGCGGGCGGCGGGCGGCTTCGTTCCAGAGCGTGTGGATCAGGATGAACGAGTCTCCGGGACCACCGTGGCGACTCGCGACGATGAGAGGCTCGTCGGCGGCGAACAGGCCGTCGAAGGCCGCGCGGGCGGTCGCGGCATCCCGGGAGTCCGATCCCGATGTCGTGATCGTCAGGCGCAGCACGCTGCCGAAGATGCGGAACAGCACCCGCAGAGCCCATCCGCCCAGCCGGTAGTGCGCGGCGACGAACGCCGGACGCCGGAGCGCGTACCCGAAGCCCGAGCCGATCCAGAGGCCGAACATCGCGATCACCAGCATCGCGTCCCACAGCAGGTAGACCGTGACGAGCCACAGGACGCGGACGAGCCGGAACCGTCCGGGCACGAGAGAGGTCAGCGCCAGCGCGATCAGCAGCCACAGCGGCGTGAGGTCGAACATCACGATGGCGGCCACGATCACCAGCGGGGCGAGCACGAGGCGGCGCAGCCACGTGGGCGGCAGCCAGGTCATCCGCCCTCGCCCCGCCCGACGCCCCGCTCGTCGAGGAAGTGCCGGCTCGCGTCGTAGGCGGCGTCGATGCGGCGCCGCACCGTGGTCATGCGCCGGTACGACATCAGCGAGTCGTCGCCGTCGAGCGCCCCGCCGGAGGGAAGCACGTGGATGGCGACGCCCGCGGGCAGGTTCGCCATGTCGTGCGCGTAGCGGTGGCGCCGGGCGATCTCGAACGCGACGCGCGCCGTGTCGACCGCTGACCGGGGCGCCTCGAGCGGCGTCTCGATGCGCCCCACCTGCAGCACGAACACCGTGCGCGCTCCGGCAGCCACCGCCTGTGCGATGGGGATGGAGTTGACGATCCCGCCGTCGATGAAGTGCTCGTCGCCGATGCGCGTGGGCGGCAGCAGCCCCGGGACCGAGGCCGACGCCAGCACTGCGTCGATGAGCGGCCCCGAGTCGAACACGTGCTCGGCGGCCCGCTCGATGCTGGCGGCGACGACGCGCAGCGGCACCGCGAGGTCCTCGAACCGGGTGCCGGCGCCGAGCGCACGTTCGAGCAGGTGCCGCAGCGGCGCCGGCGAGTTGAGGTGCGTGCGGGTCTTGATCAGCCGCCCGAACTGGGTGAACAGCGACTCGCCGTAGACGGCGTTCGCCTCCGGTGACGTCCAGGCGTCGAGCAGCCGGTCGATGACGGCGGGTGTCGGATCGGAGGCGACGAGCGCGCCGTTGATCGCGCCGATCGACGTGCCCACCACGAGGTCGGGGCGGATGCCGCGTTCGAGCAGGGCGCGCAGCATCCCGATCTCCACTGCGCCGCGGACACCGCCGCCGCCCAGCACGAACGCGACCGTCATGCCCACACCCTACGGGGCGGGGGCACGACGGCCGCGGCAGTCGATCGTGTCAGCGTGTGAGGCTGTCGACGTAGTCCTGGTTGTCGGCGACCCACTCGGCGACGACGGGGCCGTAGTCGTCGCCGTCGTAGGCGCCGAACATGGCGTCCTCGAGCGAGTACAGCAGCTCGTTGTCCATCCGGAACGCCTCCAGCCACGCCGCGACCTCGGGGAACTCGTCCGCGAAGCCCGTCGAGGTCACCGTGTGGATCCCCTCGGCGTCGCCGAGCAGACCGTCGGGGTCTTCGAGGTCCTTGATCGGGAACGCGTTGTACGCCCAGTGCGGGCGCCACAGCGTCACCGCGACGTCGCGCCCGGCATCCATCGCCGCCTGCAGCTCGGTGAGCATCGCCGGCGTCGACGAGGTCACGAACTGCATGCCCTCCAGCCCGTAGCCGGGGATCACGTCGTTCTGCGTGACGGTCACCAGGCCCGAGCCCGACTCGATGCCCACCAGGCGGTTGCCGAACAGGTCGGCGTTGGCGGCCAGCTCGGTGAGCGAGTCGATGGGGGCGTCCTCGTTCACCGCGATGGTGAGCTTGGCCTCGTCGTTCCACGCCCCGAGGTCGACGAGGTCGTCGCCGTACGTCTCCATGTACTCGGCGTGCGTCAGCGGCAGCCACGTGTCGAGCGTCAGGTCGTAGTCGCCCTTGGCGATGCCGGTGTAGGCGGCAGCCGGGTCGGCGTACACGAGGTCGACGGCGTATCCCTCGTCCTCGAGCACCGCCTTCCACAGCTCGGACGCGGCGATGCCCTCGTCCCAGCCGTTGAAGACGGCCACGGTGATGCGGCCCTTCGTGTCGTCGCCGCCGACTCCGGTCTGGGCGCCGGCGCCGTTCACGAGCAGCGCGGCGGTCCCCGCGAGGGCGAGGCCGGCGGCGATCATGCGTCGCTTCGTCATGTGCGTGTCCTCTCGGTTCAGACGGTGACCGGCTGGCGGTCGTCGGCGAGGTCGGGGATGGATGCCGCCGGCTGCGGCTGCTCGACGGCCGGGGACTCGGCGGTGGCGGCATCCCGCGAGGTCTGCGGCCTGCGCTCGCGCGGCACCGCGAATCCCGACGTCACGCGGTCGAGGATCATCGCGAGGATGACGACCGACAGGCCCGCCTCGACGCCCAGGGCGATGTCGATGCGGCTGAGGCTCTGCACGACGGCCCCGCCCAGGCCGCCGGCGCCGACCATGCCGGCGATGACGACCATCGACAGGCTCAGCATGATCACCTGGTTGACGCCGGCCATGATGCTGGGCATCGCGAGCGGCAGCTGGATCTGACGCAGGATGCGTCCGGGCGACGCGCCGAACGCGTGCCCCGCCTCGACGATCTCGGCGTCGACGCCGCGGATGCCGAGCTCGGTGAGGCGCACGCCGGGGGCGAGCGCGAACACGATCGTCGCGACCATGCCGGGCACCGGACCCACCCCGAAGATCAGCATCGCGGGGATGAGGTACACGAACGCGGGCATCGTCTGCAGGAAGTCCAGCACCGGACGCAGCACCGCCGACACCCGGTCGCTGCGCGCGGCCCAGATGCCCAACGGCACGGCGATCGCGATGGCCACGACGGCGGCGAGGATCACGAGGGCCAGCGAGTCCATCGCGTTCGACCACTGGCCGACCGCGACGATCACGAGCAGACCGAGGGCACTGCCGACGGCCAGCACGAGTCCCCTCGACCAGTAGGCGAACGCGGCGATCACGAGGATCACCGCCCAGAAGGGCGGCGTCGACAGCGACGCGTCGAGCCAGTCGTACAGGCCGCCGAAGATGACGGCGACCACGTCGAAGAAGCCCCCGAGCGCGTCGATGACCCAGCGCACGGCCGCCTCGACGACGTCGCCGAGCGGAAGGCGGAAGAACTCGTTCATCGTGCAGCTCCCTTCGTCGTGGCTTGTGCATCGTCGGCGATCCTCGGAGCGCCGACCGTCGTGGGCGGCGCCGCGCGCCCGCCGAGCGTGCCCGCGGCCGACGGGGCCTCGACGACCGCCAGTGTCTGCGTGATCTCGCTCGCGGGAACACTGGCCGGCACCTCGATGACGGGGTTCTCACGTGTGATCGCCGGCACGTCGCCGAGCGCCGCGAGCAGCGTGACACGCGGGATGGTGCCGACCAGACGGCCGGCGTCGTCGATCACGGCCACCGGCACGGGGCTCTCGACCGCGCGCTCGACCACATCGGTGAGCGGGTCGTCGACGTGGACGGCAGGCCTGCCGCTGCGCACGAGCGAGCGCAGGTCGGTGTTGCCGGCCTTGACGGCGCGGATGACGGCGCGGTCCGAGACGGTTCCGACGAACCGCCGGTTCTCGATCACCGACACCGAGCCGACCTGCAGGTCGCGCATCACGCGCAGCGCGCCGCGCACCCCTGCGCTCACGGGCGTGGTCGCCGCGGGCGGCGCCATGACCGAGCCCGCCGTCAGCACGCGGGCGCGGTCGACGTCCTGCACGAACTGCGCGACGTAGTCGTTGGCCGGGTCGGTCAGGATCTCTTCGGGCGTGCCCGTCTGCACGATGCGCCCGTCGCGCATCACCGCGATGCGATCGCCGAGGAACATCGCCTCGTTCAGGTCGTGGGTGATGAACACGATGGTGCGGCCCAGCTCGCGCTGCAGCTCGATGAGCTGCTCCTGCATTTCGCGGCGGATGAGCGGATCCAGCGCCGAGAAGGCCTCGTCCATCAGCAGGATGTCGGTGCCTGCCGTCAGCGCCCTGGCCAGGCCGACCCGCTGGCGCATGCCGCCCGACAGCTCATCGGGCATCGCGTCGGCGCGGTCGCCCAGTCCGACCTTGTCGAGGATCTCTCGCGCGCGCTCCCGGCGCTCGTCGCGTCCGACACCCTGGATCTCGAGCGCGTACGCCGCGTTGTCGAGCACCGAGAGGTGCGGCAGCAGTGCGAAGTGCTGGAACACCATCGAGATCGAACGACGCCGGATGCCGCGCAGGGCCTTGGGCGAGGCATCCACCACGCTCTTCCCCTGCACGCGCACGTCGCCCGCGGTGGGCGGGAGCAGGCCGTTGAGCATGCGCAGCACCGTCGATTTGCCGGAGCCGGACAGGCCCATGATGACGAAGATCTCGCCGGGCTGGACGGTGAAGCTCGCGTCGATGACGGCGGCGGAGCCGGCGTCGGCGACGTCGGCGCGCGTCGCGCCGGTGCGGAGCCGCTTGACGGCGTCCTTGGGATTGCGTCCGAAGACCTTGAACAGGTTCTTCGCCTCGATGGCAGGCGGAAGCGTCACTGTGCACCTCGGCAGCTCCGGTGCAGGAGCTGCATCGGTCGCGCCCGGGTGGCGGCCGCTCACGCTGCGGATGTCGGATCCGCGCCGCGGCCGCCGACCATACGCTCACCGGTCTGACGCTCGGGTGAACGTCACCAGAGACCGCGGACTGGTCGGTGTGGGCCCGTGAAGGACCTCAACCACCGTTTCATGCGGCCGCATGGGTCGCAAATTCGACACCGATCGGCCGTTTCGCTACTCCGCGCACGCGCGATACCACGACCCCGCGCAGGTGGCGCGGAGGCCCCGGACGCCCTGGGGCTCAGAGGGCCGCTTCGCCCGAGACGACGGTCCGCGCGTTGCCCCCGACCCAGAGCGTGCCCTCGGGGTCGACCGAGATGTGGATGCGCCCCTGACGCCCCATCGCGGTGCCCTGCGCGGCGACGAACGGCGCGGCGGCGCGACCGGAGTCGATCAGCCATCCGGCCGCCGCGGCGTTCAGGCTGCCCGTCACCGGGTCCTCGCGGAGCGGTTCGCCGCCTTCGGTGAAGAACGCGCGGAGCTCGAAGGCGGCCTCGGCGCCGGACGGGTGCGGGCCGATGACACCGATGTCCCACCGTCCGGGGTGGTCGGTCGCGTCGGGATGCAGAGCGAGCACCGACGCGGCGGAGTCCAGCAGCAGCCCCACCCACCCGGGGCCGTTGTCGAGCCATGCGGTGTCGACGACCTGCTCACGCGGGACGCCGAGGATGTCCACAAGCTCGTCGACGAGCGCCGGGTCGACGTCGCCGGAGCGGAGCAGCGCGGGGGCGGCGAACGCGAGCCGGCCCTCTTCCTGGCGCACGCGCACGAGGCCGGCCGCGCACTCCTGGACGACCACCCCTGGCGATACGGGTGTGCCACCGGCGTCGAGCCAGGCGTGGGCGGTGCCGAGCGTCGGGTGCCCCGCGAACGGGAGCTCGGTGCGCAGGCTGAAGATCCGCACCCGGTAGTCCGCCTCCGGCGTCGTGGGCGGGAGCACGAACGTGCACTCCGAGAGGTTCGTCCACACCGAGAAGGCGACCAGCTCCTCTTCGCTCAGGCCTTCGGCGTCGAGGACGACCGCGACCGGATTGCCCGTGCACGCCGCGGCTCCGAAGACGTCGACCTGTCTGAATCTGCGTGGCATGTCATCCCTTCCGACGTCTTCCAGCCTGCCTCAGGGTTCAGCGGGGTGTTGACATCGACGCGATCCTCGTTGCATGGTTAGTTGGTCAAGTAAGTAACCAACCAAGCGGAGTGGGATGTGATCGAAGAAGGCCGGGCGCTGTTCCTCCAGATCGCCGAGAACGTGGAGGACGCGATCATCGAGGGCAGCCTCGCCGAAGAGGCGCAGGCGCCGTCCACCAACGAGCTCGCCGCCTTCTACCGGATCAACCCTGCCACTGCCGCGAAGGGAGTGGCCATGCTCGCCGACAAGGGCGTGCTCCACAAGCGCCGCGGCATCGGCATGTTCGTCGCCGCGGGGGCGCGCGAGCTGCTGCTCGCCGAACGGCGGAACGCCTTCGCCGACCGCTTCGTCGAGCCGCTGCTCGTCGAGGCCCGCAAGCTCGGGCTCGGGCCCGAAGACCTGGAACAGCTCATCCGCGACCGCGCCTCGGCGTCGGCCGCCATCACGGAAGGGAAGGCACGATGACGACCGGGACGCACGTCATCGAGGTGAACAATCTCACCAAGCGCTACCGCGACATCGTCGCGGTAGACGACGTGAGCTTCACCATCGAGAAAGACACCATCTACGGCCTGCTCGGCCGCAACGGCGCCGGCAAGACGACGGTCATGTCGATCCTGACGGCGCAGAACTTCGCGACGTCGGGGGACGTGCGCGTGTTCGGCATGCAGCCGTACGAGAACGCCAAGGTGCTCTCACGCATGTGCTTCGTGCGCGAGAGCCAGAAGTATCCCGACGACGCCCTGCCGAGGCACGCGTTCGCGACCGCGAAGCTCTTCTTCCCCCACTGGGACGACGAACTCGCCGCGCAGCTCATCGAGGACTTCCAGTTGCCCATGAAGACGCGCATCAAGAAGATGTCGCGAGGTCAGCTGTCGGCCGTCGGCGTGATCATCGGCATCGCCTCGCGGGCCGAGATCACCTTCTTCGACGAGCCCTATCTCGGTCTCGACGCTGTCGCGCGGCAGATCTTCTACGACCGGCTGCTCGAGGACTACGTCACCCATCCGCGCACGATCATCCTGTCGAGCCACCTGATCGACGAGGTCTCGAACCTCATCGAGCGCGTGCTGGTCATCGACCGCGGGCGCATCCTGATCGACGAGGCCACCGACGCCATCCGCGACCGCGCCGCGAACATCGTCGGCGACGTCGCGGCGGTCGACGCCTTCGTCGCCGGCCGCGAGGTCATCCACCGCGAGTCCCTGGGCCGCGTCGCGTCAGTGACGGTGCTCGGGCACCTGACGGCGCCCGACCGCGCCGAGCTCGCCGCGGCGGGTCTGGATGTCACCCCCGTCTCGCTGCAGCAGCTGATCGTCCGCACCACGCAGCGAGCCGCGGCCGAAGCCGCCACCGCCGAGGAAGGAGCACTGCGATGAACCGCACCGTCAACGTCGTCCGCATGCAGCTGATCAACAAGCAGACCTTCGTCTGGGTTCCGCTGCTCGTGCTCGGCGCCTCATTCGCCATGTCGCTCGCGATCTACGCGATCCTCAACTCGTCAGGGGTTCCCGGCCCGTTCTACGGCGGCGGCTCGCAGGCTCCGCTGTGGGTGCTGATGTTCGTCGGCATCTCGTCGCTGACCCTGACCTTCCCGTTCTCGCAAGCGATGAGCGTGACCCGCCGGGAGTTCTTCCTGGGCACGATGCTCGCCGCGGCGATGTGCGCGGTGCTGCTCGCCGCGGTGTTCGCGATCGGCGGGCTCATCGAGGATGCGACGAACGGCTGGGGCATCAACGGCTACTTCTTCGCGCTGGACTGGGTCGTCGAGGACGGGGCGCTCGGCGCGGCGTTCTTCTACTTCGTGATGGCGATGCTCATCTTCATGCTGGGGTTCTGGTCGGCCACGGTCTACAAGCGCTTCGGCGCCCTGCTGCTCACCCTGATCTGGGTCGGGGTCGGCGTGATCCTCCTCATCGCGATCTGGGCGATCACCCGCTTCGAGGTGTGGGGCGACGTGATCACGGCGCTGGTGCAGCTCGGCGCGGTGGGGCTCGCCGCATGGGGTCTCGTCCTGACGGTCGTGCTCGGCGCGGTGTCGTATCTGACGCTGCGGCGCACCGTGCCCTGATCCCGGGCAGAGAAGGATGCCGCCACCCGGCGCATGCGCGGGGTGGCGGCATCCACGTTCCAGGGGAACGACGCTCAGCGGGAGTCGGCGGCCTCGGTGTGGTGGCGGATGACCTCGGCCACCACGAAGTTGAACCACTTCTCGGCGAAGGCCGGGTCGAGGTCGGCCTGCTCGGCGAGGCTGCGCAGCCGGGCGACCTGCTGCTCCTCGCGCGCGGGGTCGGACGCCGGCATGCCGTGGTCGGCCTTGAGGTGACCCACCTGCTTGGTCGCCTTGAAGCGCTCGGCGAGCAGATACACCAGGGCGGCGTCGATGTTGTCGATGCTGCTGCGCAGCCGGGTGAGCGTCGCCGTGGGGTCTTCGGTCATGGGGGCCTCCTTCGCCCCTCGACCCTACCCGAGCGGGTGTGGCGGACCGTCGCCGAGCGTCGCGGGCCGTCGCGCGGAGGGCGGGTGCGACGACGTCATGTCATCCGGGTGATGTTGCGGCCGTTCTCTCGTGCGCTGCGGAGCGCACCCCTAGAGTGTGTCGCATGACCGATCCCTCGCCCGCGATCGGCGCCACCGGCGCTGAGGTTGCAGAGCCCCTATCCGTCGACGCCGCCGCCGGGACGGACGCCGCCCACGCGGAGGGCACGGCGGTCCCCGACGGCGTCGCGGCCCGTTCCGGCGAAGCGCCGGCGTCGCGCACCTTCTGGGCCAACCTCAACCAGCCGTTCGGCGTCGGCCTGTTCGTCACCCTCGGCGGGCTCGTCGCGCTCGCGCTGGGCCTGGCGTTCTGGAATCTGTCGACCATCATCATCTACGTCGTGTTCGCGCTGTTCGCAGCCCTGGGTCTCGACCCCGTCGTCCGGTGGTTCGAGCGGCATCGCGTCACGCGGCCGTGGGGCATCGTCATCGTCTACACCGCGTTCGCGATCGTGCTGGCGGGCATCCTGCTGCTGGTGGTGCCCGCGCTGGTGACGCAGATCAGCCAATTCTTCAAGGATCTGCCGCAGACGATCGACGACTTCCAGAAGTCCGACTTCTACGGGTGGCTGCGCGACACGTTCGGTTCGCAGGTGGGGGCGATCACCGACCAGATCGAGAGCTTCCTCACCGACCCGAAGAACATCGCGGCGATCGGCGGCGGCGTGCTCAACTTCGCGATCAACGTCGGCACCACGATCTCGGGGCTCATCATCGTGCTGGTGCTCAGCCTGTACTTCCTCGCCGGCCTGCCGGCGATGAAGGTGGCCTTCATGCGCTTCGCGCCGGCCCGCAACCGTCCGAAGGCCACCGCCCTCACCGAGCAGATCACCGACTCGATCGGCAGCTACCTCATGGGCATGGTGGTCCTGGCGTTCTGCAACTCGGTCGTCGCGTTCTTCCTGCACCTGTTCCTGGGGCTGCCCTTCCCGGCGCTGATGGCCGTGCTGGCGTTCGCGATCACGCTCATCCCGCTCGTCGGCTCGGTGCTGTACTGGATCACGGCGACCGTCATCGCCCTGTTCACCGGCTGGCTCCCGGCCCTGATCTTCGCGATCATCTACCTCGTCTACATGCAGATCGAGGCGTACGTGCTGACGCCCAAGGTGATGAACAAGGCGATCTCGGTACCGGGAGCGCTCGTCGTCATCGGCGCGATGGTCGGCGGCACGCTGCTCGGCCTGCTCGGCGCGCTCGTCGCGATCCCCGTGACGGCGTCGATCCTGCTCATCATCAAGCAGGTCTTCATCCCGAAGCAGGACGCCAAGATCTGACGGCCGCGGCCTTGCCCGCGGGTCGCCGCGCGCCCATACTTTGCGCATGGCGATCCGGGGCGCCGCCGTCGTGGACTGGACCGGACGGTTCGAGCAGCTCGCCGCTCACGAGGCCACGCTGGCCGGCGACGAGCTGGACGAGCTCGGCCAGGCGGCGTGGTTCGTCGGACGCGACGACGTGTCGCAGCGCGCGTGGGAACGCGCACACCTGCGCTACCTCGACGACGGCGACCTCGCGGCGGCGGTCCGCTGCGTGTTCTGGCTCGGCTTCACGCTGAGCGAGCACGGCGACGGCGTGCGCGCCGGCGCATGGATGGGCCGGCTCATGGAGCTCTGCGCGCGACCCGCAGCGACGACGCAGGTCGACGGTGTGCGCGCCCTCTGCGCCGCGTTCGGAGCGTTCGCGCACGGCGAGGCTGCGGCATCCGTCCCGCTGTACCGCGAAGCGATCGACCGAGCGGATGTCGCGGAGGACGCCGACACGGCGACGCTGGCGACGATGGGGCTCGGCAGGGCCCTGCTGGCCGACGGCCGCGTCACGGAGGCGTTCGAGACGTTCGACGGTGTGATGCTGCGGATCGCCGACGGCCGCGTCAGCGACCGCGCGGCGGGGCCGGCGTACTGCGCGGTCATCGCCAGTCTGCTCGCGCGCGGCGACATCGAACGTGCCCGCGTGTGGACCCGCGAGCTCGGCGACTGGTGCGACGCACAGCGCGGCCTCGAGCCGTTCCGCGGCGAGTGCACGCTCCACCGCGCGAGCGTCATGCAGCTCGGCGGCGAGTGGTCGGGCGCCGCCGCAGCGGCCGCGCAGGTGTGCGAGACCGAGAAGCGCACCGAGACGCTCGCCAACGCCTGGTACCGCGCGGCCGACCTGCACCGCATGGCGGGGCGTGCCGACGCGAGCCGCGACGCCCTGCGCCGGGCCGCCGCGCTCGGACGCGATGTGCAGCCCGCGCTGGCGCTGCTGCACCGGGACTCCGGCGATCTCGCGGGCGCCTGGGCGGGACTGGCGACGGCGCGCGCGACGGCCGTCGACCCCGCCACGCGCGGCGAGGTGCTCGCCGCGGCGGTGCGCATCGCGCTCGACCGCGGGCACGTCGGCGAGGCGAAGGATGCCGCGGCCGAGCTGACCGCCTGCGCCGAGGCCTTCGACACGCTGTACCTGCGGGCCCTGTCGGCGCGCGCCGACGGCGAGGTGGCGGTGTCGGCCGGACGCCCGCTCGAGGCACTGCCGCAGCTGCGCGCCGCGTGGGCGGCATGGCGCCGGCTGGACGCGCCCTACGACGCCGCCCTCACCCGCGTGTCGATCGGCCAGGCGGTGCGGGCGCTGGGGGACGCCGAAGGCGCTGAGCTGGAGTTCGACGCCGCCCGCGGCGTGCTGGAGGGCCTCGGCGCCATCCCCGATCTCGCGCGCCTGGAGCGCGCGGCCACCGCAGAGGCGGCGGCATCCGATCCCGGGCTCAGCCGCCGTGAACGCGAGGTGCTGGCCCTGGTGGCTCGCGGCTGGTCGAACCGGCGTATCGCCGAGCACCTGTTCCTCAGCGAGCGCACGGTCGCCCGTCATGTGGGCAGCATCCTCGCGAAGCTGGCCGTGCCGAGCCGGTCCGCCGCCACCGCGTACGCGTTCGAGCACGGCCTCGCGCTGACCGCGTAGCGGCACGGGCCGGCGGCATCCCGTTCCTCAACTGAGGACCAGGGCCAGGATGCGGACGGGATCGGCGCAGAACCTCCGCAGCTGGGCACCTGCCCTCGATCGAGGCGCCGTCCACGCCCGCGAATTGGTCATTTCTGCCGATGCCGCGGCCCGCGCCGCCCGCCTACCGTGAGCGCAGGAGGACGACATGGACACGACAGAACTCGACACCGTCGTCATCGGCGCGGGCGCCGCCGGCCTTCACACCGCACGCCTGCTCGCCGAGCGCGGCATCAACCACCTGCTCATCGACGCGGACGCCCGCGTGGGCGACACCTGGCGTCACCGGTACCGCTCGCTGCGGCTGTTCACGCCGCGACGGTGGGCCGAGCTGCCGGGCGTGCGGCTCGGCATCGGGTACTTCGCCTACCCGACCGGCGCCGAGTTCGGCGACTACCTGGAACGCTGCGCGACCGCCATCGGCTCGCCGCTGCGGCTGTCGACCCGGGTGTCGCGGCTGTCGCGCGACGACGGGCGCTTCCGGCTCGCGCTGTCGACGGGCCAGGAGCTGGTCGCGGCGCGCGTGGTGGTCGCCGCCGGCGCGCACCACGTGCCGATCGTGCCGGCGGCCGCCCGCGATCTCGATCCGGCGATCCGCACCGTGCACTCGCTCGACTACCAGGGCCCCGAGGACTTCGCGCGCGGCCCGGTGCTGGTTGTGGGCGCCGGCAACTCCGGCACCGACATCGCCCTGGAGGCCGCCGCCGCCGGCCACGCCACGACGCTCGCCGGTCGGCATCCGGGCCAGGTGCCGGGACGCATCGACACGCCGCTCGGCAACCTCATCGCGGGCATCGCGATCCGCCGGCTGCGCGGCCTCACGCTCGACACCGAACGCGGCCGGCGCTTCATGGCCGAGAACCGCGGTCATGGCGTCAACCTCGTGCGCAACCACCTGTCGGACCTCGACCGTGCCGGCGTGCGCCGCGCCGGGCGCGTCACCGGCGTGACCGGCGGACGCCCCGTCGTCGACGGGGAGGTGATGGATGCCGCCACCGTCGTCTGGTGCACCGGCTCGCGGCCCGACCTGGCCTTCGTCGACATCCCCGACGCGTTCGGACCCGACCGGTGGCCCGATCACGTGCGCGGCATCGCGTCGCGCGTGCCCGGGCTGGCGTTCATGGGGCTGCCGTTCCAGTACTCCGTCGCCTCACCCACCCTCATGGGGATGGGCCGCGATGCCGAGTACGTGGTCGATCGGCTGTACGCGGCGGTCACGCCGCAGCCCGCGGCGTCGGTGCGAGCGGCGTGACCTGGCGCCGCCGCACCCGGATCCTCCGGATCAGAAGTCGACGCGACGGCCGAAGCGGCGTTCGCCTCGTGGGCGCGGGGAGCACACCGCGACCTTGCGCAGCCGCACGATCTCGTGCGGCTGCAGGCCGAGCGTCTCGCCGAAGTCCTCGAGCGAGCTGAACCCGCCCTGCTCGTCGCGCTCGGCGACCGCCTTGCGGGCGCGGGCGCGGCTCACCCCGGGAAGCCCCTCGAGCTCCTTCGCCGTGGCGGTGTTGACATCGACGGGCTCGGCAGGCGCGTCCGGTGCGGCAGGAGCCGCCGACGTCACCGCGGATGCCCGGGGCTCGAGCAGGTCGTCCGCGGACGCGCCGACCTCCGACGCGAGCTCGGCGGCAGCGTCAGACGCGGGCTTCGGCGCCGTCTCGGCCGCAGAGGCCTTGCTGAGGGTCGCCGCCTTCGCCTGCTGCTGGGCCGCCCGCTTGCGCCTGGCCGCGGCGCGGCGACTGGCCCGGTTGCCGCCGGAGGCCGCCGCACCACCCGCAGCGGTGCCCGTCGCCGCGGCGCGCGCCGACGTCACGCCCATGCCCGACTTGTCGAGGCGCCGCTGCCACATCGTGCGCAGCCACCCGGGATTCACCGCGAGCGCGCACACCATCCCGGCGAGGTACGCGACCGCGCGGACGATCGGCTGCGCCTGACCCCACAGCTCCAGGTTCACGAGGATGGCCACGGCCGCCCACACCACGCCGATGATGATGAGCCGCCTGCTGCGCGAGACGACGCCGATGATGCCGAAGCCGAGCCACGCGAACAGGGGGCCGGGAACCAGGGTGAGCAGCATCCACGAGCTCATCCCGAGCAGCCATCCGATGCTCGGGACGTCGTTGGCCGGTGTGGCGCGCGCCGTGCTCATGCGTAATCCTTCACGTCGAGCACCATCGTGACGGTGTCGTCGTCGTCGCGCGACTCCGAGACCAGTTCGAAGCCGGCGGATGCCGCACGGTCGCGGATCCGTGCCGCCACGGCCTGCTGCACCCGCAGCGCGTAGGCCGCGTCGAGGCGCGCGACGAGCTCCGCGGCCTCGGCCTCGGCGAGCTCGCGTCCGTCGGCACGCTGGAAGTGCGCCGCCCACACGCCGTCCTCGGACCGCGTCATCGCGAGTTCGACGCCCTCGATCGACGCGCTGAGCTCATCGCCGGCGTACGTCACACCGGTCGCGCCGATGTCGCGGAGGGCGTCGCCGAGCAAGTCGGGGTCCTTCATGCGCGTGCGCACCTCGATGGGGCGCGGGCCGCTCTCGGTCAGGGCACCGGCGGTCTCGTCGGCCTCCTGCTCACGCCCGAGCTGGCTGAGCGCGCCGATGCCGCCGGCGGCGGAGATCGCGGTGGCGGCGGCGAGCGCCGCGGGGATCAGGATCAGGGTCACGCTCATCGCACGGCCTCCACTCGTGTTCGTCTTGCTGCCGCGGCCATCTGCGCGGGGCTGTCGGCGCGCACGCCGAGGTCGTCGAAGAGCGCCGCGAGGGCGGCATCCGTCGCCCAGCCGTTGACGCCGATCGTCCCGTCTCTGGCGATGCGCACCTCGACGCGATCGCGGCCGCCGTCGGCGTCGATCGCGCGGACCTCGGCGGCGTACCGCTCGGTCAGCGCCCGGATGCCCTGGTTGCGCGACCCGACCCACGGCCGCTCGGTGTCGGGCAGCTCGCGCAGGTACGGCCCGTCGCACAGCAGGTCGGTCGCGTCGAGCAGCTCCGCGATGTCGTCACGGCCGCCCGCGGCCCACTCCTGCAGCAGCCCGAGCGGGTGGCCGCTGAACGTCATGACGCCGAGGCCCGCGTCCTGGAACGCGCGGGCGAGGGATGCCGCACCCCGCGCCTGCTCGAACGGCTCGCCGCCGAGGAGCGTCAGGCCTTCGGCACCGGCGGCGACGGCCTCGGCGACCCACGCGCGCGCGAGTTCGTCGGGGGATGAGAGGACGCCGCCGCGGGGCGCCCACAGCTGCGGGTTGAAGCACTCGGGGCAGTGGACCGCGCATCCCTGCAGCCACACCGCAGCGCGCACGCCCGGGCCCTCGGCCGCGGTCGCGGGCAGGAACCGCGACCAGCGCACGGCGTCGGCCGGTCCCGCGGCGGGCGGGACCGTGCCGAGGAGGGACCCGTGCCCTCCTCGGCCGGGCGACTGGGCGGTGACGGCGGTCATCTCGTCGCGTCCCGCTGCTCGTCGTCGATGGACGAGACCGCCGCGGTCGAGGCCGTCGTGTAGTCCTCGGTGAAGCTCGACGACACCGTCTCGGCGTCGAGCAGCGCCTCGAGCGCCTCGATGTGGTCGAGGCATTCCGGCCCCTTCATGCCGATCGTCTCGGCATCCACTGTTCCGTCGGCGCGGAGTCTCACCACGAGCTGCTTGGCCATGTTCCCGTCCTCAGTAGTCCACGGTGCGGCCGCCGCGACGCGACGACAGCGCGCCCTCGGTGCCGGCGCCGGTCAGTTCGGCGGCATCCAGGTCTTCGGTCCCGGTCGCACGGACCGCCCGCTCGGTCGCCCAGGCGCGGATGCGCTGCACCTGCTCGGCCTGCGTCACCGCGAGCGGGATCATCGTGTCGACGACCTCGCGCACGGTGTCGAGCCCGATCTTCGAGCGCCCGCCGAAGCCCTCGTACAGCGCCGAGACGACCGACTGCTCGATCTCGGCGCCGGAGTGGTTCTCGCTGGCCAGGGCGAGCTCGGCCAGCGCGGCGTCGTCCGACGCGATCGCCTCGAGGCCGTTGGCCTCGGACGCGCGCGAGCGCAGCTGCAGACGCCAGATCGCCTCGCGCTCGTGGGCGGTCGGCAGGTCGACGAAGAAGATCTCATCGAAGCGGCCCTTGCGCAGGAACTCGGGCGGCAGCGAGTCGATGTTGTTCGCCGTGGCGACGACGAACACGGGATGCCGCTTCTCCTGCATCCACGTCAGGAACGTGCCGAACACTCGGGCGGTGGTGCCGGAGTCCCCCTGGCCCGTCGTGTTCGAAAAGCCCTTCTCGATCTCGTCGACCCACAGCACGCACGGAGCCACGGCCTCGGCCGTCGCGATCGCCGTGCGCAGGTTCTGCTCACTGGACCCGACGAGGCCCGAGAAGATGCGGCCGATGTCGAGGCGCAGCAGCGGCAGCCCCCACGACGCCGCCGTGGCCTTGGCCGTGAGCGACTTTCCACAGCCCGGGATGCCGGTGATGAGCACGCCCTTCGGCGCCGGCAGCCCGTAGTCGCGGGCGCTGCCCAGCCACGAGCCGTCGCGGCGCGACAGCCAGCGCTTGAGGTTGTTGAGGCCGCCGACGTCGTCGAGGTCGATGTCGGCCTGCACGAACTCCAGCACGCCCGACTTGCGCACCACCTGGCGCTTCTCGTCGAGCACGATCGGCACGTCCTGCGCCGACAGGCTGCCGTCGTTGACCATGGCGCGCGCGAAGGCGTTCTCGGCCTCGGCCATCGACAGGCCGAGTGCGGCATGCACGAGCTGCTCACGCGCCGCGTCGTCGGCATCCACCCGGATCCGGCCGTCACCCGACGCGTTGTTCTCGATCATCGTCTCGAGCAGGTCGCGGATCTCGGCCGCCGTCGGCAGCGGGAAGTCCAGCAGGTGCGTGACCTCTTCGAGCTCGGGCGGGATGATGCGCACCGGCGCGGTGATGACGAGCGTGCGCGACACGTCGCCGTGGCGGAACTCCAGCGCCGTCTCGCGCACCGTGCGCACCAGCACCGGGTCGCCCGGGCGGTGCTCGCCGCCGAGGTAGGCGTGCAGGTCGCAGAACACGAAGACGCTCGGCGTGTCGACGCCGGCGATGTGCTGCAGCGCGCGAGCGGGGTTGACGGTGTTGCCCACCGACTTGCCGTCGGGGCCGACGAGACCGAGCGCGGCGCTCCACGTCCACAGGGCGCGCGGGTGGCGCTGGGTCTCGGCGGCGTCCGAGATCGCGGCGATGGCGCGCACCTCTTCGCCGGTCTCGATGTACAGCAGCGGCAGGCGCGCCTTGAACGCCTCGGTGAGAGTGTCGGCGAAGGTCACGTCAGCTCCTCGGTGGGTGGGTGATCGAAAGGATGCCGGAGGTCACGGTGCCGGCGTCGGCGCAGGATCGGGGGCGGTCCCGGCCGGGGTGTCGAGCGTGATGGTCCAGCTTCCGTCGCCGGTGTCGGACTCGACCTGGAACACGACCCGGTCGGTCGGCTCCCATGAGGCGCGCGCGTCGACCTCGTCCACCTCGTTGACGAGGCTGTTCCAGTCGCCCACGGTGACGGCGCCGACCAGGAAGATGCCGGTGCCGGTGTGCTGGAACCGACCGCTGAGCGCATCTCCCTCGTACAGCAGCAGTGCGTTGCCCTTGCCGGAGGCCGAGTCGGTCATCGGCGTCGCCTCGGGGTAGGTGACCGTGGCCGTCCAGTCGCCGAGCGACTCCCCGAACCACAGCAGGCCGTCCTCGCTGCCGGGGAGGATGACGACGTCGCTGTCGGGGTACAGGGCGCCGAGGTAACCGGGCCACTCCCAGTTGCTCGCCTCGGTGTCGAGCTCGGTGCCCTTCTGCTGGTAGACGCGCACCCATTCGTCCTGATCGTTCCCCGTCGCCGGGGTGAGCGTCAGCAGCGGTGACCCTCCGGGCAGGCGCAGGTATCCGCCCGCCCGGGTGCCGTGCACGACTCCGTCGACGATCTCGAGCTCGGGTGCGCCGGCGGTGTCCCAGGGGTAGTCGTAGTCCTCCCCGTCGGCGTCCTCACCGACGAGCAGTTCGCCGGTGCGGGGGTTGATCGCCATCGAGGGGAAGGTGAGGAACGCCAGAGCCACGACCACCACGGTGCCCACCGCCCACGCCGCCGCCGAGAACAGGCGGATCCTCCGGAAGCCGTTCACTCCCCGCTCCCTTCGCTCGCCGTGGGGGTCGGCGTCGGTGCGGCCGCCGGCGTGGGGAAGTCGATGGTCCAGGCGGTGCCGTCGGATGCGTCGACCACGAATAGCGCGATGTCGCTGTCGGCCCACGCGATCGACTTGTCGGTGGCGTCGTTCGACGAGAACACCTCCTCCTGACCCGAGACGGTGACCGCCGTGACGTACATGTAGCCCTCGCCGCGCATGCTCACGCGCGCCGTCGTGACGCCCTCGTCCACGAAGAAGGTGCTGCCGCCGACCCCGCTGACCACGCCCGTGCGCTTCTCGAGCGCGGGCGTGGTGATCTTCAGCCGGAACCGCTCGTCGCTGAAGCCGTCCACCCACAGCGCGACGTCGGCCTGCGGCACCAGGACCCACTGCTCGCCCGACAGGCTGTACGCGTCGAACGAGGGAGCATCGCCGTACTCGCCGGGGGTGAGGATCTCGCCGTCCGGGCCGGTCACCCACACGCCGCTGACGTACGTGTCGTCGACCTCGGTGATCAGCAGCGGCTGTGAGGGGTCGAGGCCGTGGAGCTCGATCTTCGCGCCGTCCGCTCCGTTGAAGACGCCGTCGCCCTCATCCGTGGCGATCGGCGGATCGGGGTTCATCCACGGCTCGCCGTAATAGTCGTCGCCCGATGAGGCGGTCTCGCCGACGGCGTCCGAGATCAGGAAGACCGAGATGACGGCGATGAGGATGAGGCCGGCGATCCACGCCGTCCCGTTGAACGCGAACAGGCGGTTGCGCGCTGCACCGCTCAGCGTCGTGTTCGCGCTCATCGCCGCCTTTCGTCCGTCGACCAGGCTAACAAGGGCCGGCGCACCGGCCCGACCGGCTGTGGATCAGAGGACGGGCAGCAGGCAGGTCGGCGACGGCACCGGGGTGCGGTGACGCACGCGACCGGGCACGCCGGTCCGCAGGTCCAGCGTCAGCGAGGCGACCTCGTCCGAGAACTGACCGGCCACCAGCAGCGTGTCGCGCACGACGACATGATGGCGCGGCCAATCCACTCCGGCATCCACCAGCGCGACCGGCGCGACCGACTCGCCCGCGCCGCGCACCCGCAGGGTCGCGATCGTGTTGCTGCCGCGCACTCCGGCGTACAGGAACTCGCCGTCGCGCGAGGCGGCGAGCTCGGCGGTGCTGTCACCCGGCAGCGTGCCCGCGCCGAGCGGCGAACCGCCCACCACGTGCCACACCTCGGGCCCCGAGCCTCTCGAAGGGGCTGCAGGCGCGAGCACGAACAGCTCGCACGACAGCTCGGTCACGACGTACAGATGCCCGCTCGGATGCCACACCATGTGCCGCGGCCCGCTGCCCTTCGGCAGCGTCACCTGCTGCAGCGGGCGCAGCCCGCTCTGGCCGGCACGCCAGAAGCGCACCACGTCGTACCCGAGATCGGTCGTCGCGACCAGACCGCCGGGCAGGAACACCGCCTCGTGCGCGCGAGAGGGACGAGCGGATGCCGCGTCCTCGGCCGCGGCGGGCTCGGCGTCGGGGCGGTCGTGGTCGGGCACCAGGTGCGCGTACTCGTCGCCGGCGGCCTCGCGCAGGGCGCGTGCGGCGGCGGCCAGGTCGAGGTCACCCGCCTCGGCGGCCGGCGCTTCCGGACCGTAGGGGTCCACGGCCGCCGGCGCCAGGACCGGCGAGGAAGGCCGGCCCGCGGCATCCAGCGACATCCGGACCACCCGGCCATCGCCCCAGCAGCTCGCGATCAGAGAACCGCCGTCGGGCGCGACGGCCACGTGGCACACGGCCTCGCCGGCGGCGACGGGGTCGCCGAGCGGCGCGAAGGTGGTCTCGCCCGTGCGGCGGAAGGCCTGCACCTGCTGCCGGTCCTCCAGCGCCGCGTACACCACGTCGCCTCTCGACAGGCTCGGCGACCCGGGGTGCGGTGCGAGCCACGAGGGGGAGTCGGCCGCGGCCACGTCGCCCGTGTACGCCAGCGGGCCACCGGCCGAGGCGTCATCGGCGGCGCCGGCGAGCAGCATCCCGATCCCGGTCGCATTGCCGCCCATGTCGGCGGTGTACCCGCCCAGCCAGAACTTCATGGTGTCCCCTTCTCCAAAACAGGTGTTTCGGCACATGCAGGGCGTTCTGGACCGAAACCGTCCTGTCCTCGCCAGAACACCTGTTCTGGCGAACGGACGCGACCGGCCCGCGCGGTCGCGCCTCTGCGGCGTCAGTCGACGAGGTCGTGGCGGACGATCACGGCGTCGCGGGCGGGGCCCACGCCGATCACCGAGATGCGGGTGCCGCTCATCGCCTCGAGCGCGAGGACGTACTCCTGCGCCTGGACCGGGAGGTCGTCGAAGGTGCGGGCCCCCGAGATGTCATCCTTCCAGCCCGGGAAGTACTCGAAGATCGGCTTCGCGTGGTGGAAGTCGGACTGGTTCACCGGCACCTCTTCGAAACGGGTGCCGTCGACGTCGTAGGCGACGCACACCGGGATCTCGTCGAGCCCCGTGAGGATGTCGAGCTTGGTGAGCACGAGGTCTGTGATGCCGTTGATGCGCGTGGCGTACCGGGTGATGGGCGCGTCGTACCAGCCCACGCGGCGCGGACGCCCGGTCGTGGTGCCGAACTCGAAGCCGCGCGAGCGGAGGAAGTCGCCACTCTCGTCGAACAGCTCGGTCGGGAACGGGCCCGAGCCGACGCGCGTCGTGTACGCCTTCACGATGCCCACGATGCGGTCCAGCCGGTTGGGTCCGACGCCTGAGCCGGTCGCCGCGCCGCCCGCCGTCGCCGACGAGGACGTCACGAACGGGTAGGTGCCGTGGTCGACGTCGAGCATCGTCGCCTGGCCGCCTTCGAACACCACGACGTCGCCGGCGTCGAGCGCCTGGTTCAGCAGCAGCGCGGTGTCGTCGACCATGGGCCGCAGCCGGTCGGCGTACGACAGCAGGTCGTCGACGATCTCGTCGCACGTGATGGCGCGGCGGTTGAAGACCTTGACCAGCAGGTGGTTCTTCTGGTCGAGGGCGCCCTCGACCTTCTGACGCAGGATGTTCTCGTCGAACAGGTCCTGCACGCGGATGCCGACGCGGTTGATCTTGTCGGCGTACGCGGGACCGATGCCCCGGCCGGTCGTGCCGATCATGCGCTTGCCGAGGAACCGCTCGGTGACCTTGTCGAGCGTCCGGTGGTACTGCGTGATGATGTGCGCGTTGGCGCTCACCTTCAGACGCGACGTGTCGACACCGCGGGACTTCAGCGCCTCGAGCTCTGCGAAGAGCACCTCCAGGTCGACGACGACGCCGTTGCCGATCACGGGGTTGACGCCCGGAGACAGGATGCCCGAGGGCAGCAGGTGCAGGGCGTACTTCTCGTCGCCGATCACGACCGTGTGACCGGCGTTGTTGCCGCCGTTGAACTTGACCACCCAGTCGGTGCGCTCACCGAGGAGGTCGGTGGCCTTGCCCTTGCCCTCGTCCCCCCACTGGACTCCGACGATCACGATGCCTGGCATGGGCTACTCCCCCGTTTATTGGACGGTTACACCCCATCCTATCCAAGGGACCCGTGACCGGCCGATATCGTGTGGCCATGACGCGTACGCCGGGGTGGGCACAGGGCTGGACGATCGCGCGGGCGGCCATGGCCGCACTGACGGTGGCGGCGATCGTCGCGCAACTCGTGAAGTCGGTCGGGACGTCGATCGAGCTCGGACGCGACGTCGCCACGACGGTCGCGAACTTCTTCAGCTTCTTCACGATCCTCTCCAACGCGGCGGCGGCCGTGGTGCTGCTGTGGGCTGCGGTGTGGTTCTGGACACGCGGCCGCCGCGCCGACGTCGAACCGGCCGGTCTCGCCGTCGCGCTGGCGTCCGTCAGCACGTACATGATCATCACCGGCATCGTCTACAACACCCTGCTGCGGGGCATCGAGCTTCCCCAGGGCAGCGAGCCGGTGTGGTGGTCGAACGAGGTGCTGCACCTCGTGGGCCCGCTCTTCCTCCTCGCGGACGTGCTCTTCGCGCCGCTGCGCCGCGCGCTGTCGTGGCGATCGCTCTGGACGATCGTGGCGTTCCCGATCGTGTGGGTCGTGTACACGATGGTGCGCGGTCCGCTCGTGATCAACCCGGTCAGCGGCGACCCGTTCTGGTACCCGTATCCGTTCATGAACCCGAACAACCCGGGCGGGTGGCCGTCGGTCATCCTCTACGTCGTCGGCATCGCCATCGCCATCATCGCCGTCGGTTCCTTCGTCGTCTGGTGGGGTCGTCGCACCGCCGATCGAGCGGTTGTGGCATCTGTCCCCCAAACGGCCGACACGTTGTAGATCACACACAAGGTGCGGCATCCGACGCGCGCTTTCCGATCCGTCGCGTGCCAACTTTTCGCATCACCGCGTATTGCCGAGAGCACCCTCGACCTCGTGAACACCGACTCGCACTCCGCGGGTCGCCGCATATCTGGGGGTGGTGTCATGTACTGGGCATGGTTTCGGATCGCGGCCGCGATCGCCGGGTTCTCGGGAGTCGTCGCCGGCTTCATCGTGAACGTCGATCGCGCCGCACGGCAGGGCCAGGGGCTGGGCGACGTGCTCGCCAACTACTTCAGCCTCTTCACGATCGTGTCGACGCTCCTGAGCATCGGCACCCTGGTCGCGGCCGCGTCATGGACGATGCGGCACCCGGGTTCCACGCGCGAGCCGCTCGGCATCGCGCTCGCCATGGGAGCGGTCACCGGACCGGTGCTGCTGCTGGGGGTCGTCTACAACGCGCTGCTGCGCGACCTCCCCTCGCCCGTCGCGCTCGGCGACACGGCGGGCATCGCGATGCTCGACCAGTACGCGGTCGAGGTGCTGCATGTCGCGCTGCCGCTGTACTTCATCCTCGACCTGCTGCTGGCCCCGCGACGTCGCGGACTGCCGTGGTGGTCGCTCGCCGTGTTCGTCGGCTACCCGCTGGCCTGGACGGGCTACACGATGGTCCGCGGCGAGCGCGTCGCGAACCCCGACGGGACGACGCCGTGGTGGTACCCGTACCCCTTCCTCGACCCGCACGGTGCGGGCGGGTACAGCGCGGCATTCGTCTACATCGGCGCGATCATGGCGGCGTTCCTGGCGATCGGCACGATGATCATCATCATCGGGCGCTACCGCGACCGCCGCGCGACCCGCCACGGCTCGCCGGCTGCCCGCGGCGCCCTGCCGGTCTGAGCAGTGCCGCCTTGAGCGACCGCGAGGGGACGGGATGCCGGTGGCTCGGCATCCCGTCCCCTCTCTGTCGTGCGGCTCAGCTCAGCTCAGCTGACGGCGGCGGCGGCGGGCGACCAGTATGAGCGCCACGCCCCCGGCCAGGACGGCGAACCCGGCCAACAGCGCGAGCACCGTCGCACGGCCGTCCAGGCCGGTTGCCGGCAACGGCGGGTTGAACGTGTTCGTGACGACGATGTCCATGGCGACCGTGCCGATGACCGCGACGGTGGTGGTGCCGGTCAGCGGGACGCCGTCGATCGTGATCGTCGTCTGATCGGCGCCGCCCGTGTCGACCTCGGTGATCGAGCACTGCGCACCCGTGGGCAGGGTCGTCACGAGCGGACCGATCGGACCGCCGACCTGGTACGTCGCGTCACGCAGCAGCAGACCCGGTGCGGGATGCGACGCGTCGATGAGCACGCACCGCACCGCGAAGCTGAACGAGCGGCCCGCGAAGTCGGCGGCCGCCCCGCCGTCGACGACCTTCCTCACGGTGATCGGCGGATCGCCGTACTGGTTGAACAGCGCCACCGACGTCTGATCCTCGGCGTCCACGTTCGGCAGCGGTTGAAGCTCGGCGACAGGTCCGGCGACCGGATCGCCGGTCGTGCCGCCCTCGGTGATCGTCACCGTCGTGGCAAGCGCATCCATGGTGTCGGTCTCGGTGATGGTGCATTCGGCGCCCTCGGGCAGCTCCGTCCACGTGAAGGTCTCGCCGTCGGCGATCGTCTGCGTCATGGGCTCGGCCGCAGTGACCTGCTGCTCGTCCCAGATGCAGGCGAGCTGCACCTCGAACGGACCGTACTCGACGGGATCGCCGTTGATGTCGATGGCGCCGCCGTTGTCGACGGTCTTGGTCACAGACACCTGCGCGAGGTTGAACGTGTTCTGCACCGTCAACGACGGCTGCGGCTGATCGTCCACGCTCAGGATCGTCGGGTCGGTCTCGACCGTGAACGTGTAGCCCTCACCGTCGCCCGCGACCACGTTGCCGTCGGCGTCGAGGATCTCGGTCGAGTTCGCGCCGCCGGCATCCACCTCGATGAGACGGCACTCCGCGCCGGTCGGCAGGTTCTCCCACAGCGCGGTGGGCGAATCGGCGCTCACGACGCGGATGCGGCCCTCGGGGATGTCGACGATCTCTCCGTCGCGCACACAGGTGAGGCTCAACTCGTAGGCGGAGGTGCCGAACTTCTCGGCGCCGTCGCCCGCGAACGTCTTGGTCACCTCGAGTGAGCCGGTGAGGTACCAGTTCGTGGCGGTCACCGTGACGAGGCCGCCCTGTTCGGGGACCGTCCCGGTGCCGATGGAGGTGTCCTCGCCGTCGTTCGGGGTGATGACGACGGCGTCGGCGCCGTTGAGGTCGTCCTCCACCACCGTGCAGACCGAACCGGGAACGACCTGGTGGATCGACGTGGTGAAGCCGTTCTCGGCGTTCAGCTCCACCTGCGTGTCGAGCACGGTCTCGCCCGCGAACGTGCAGGTGACGGTGAAGGTGAACGTCTGGTCGAGGCCGAACTGGTCGGCGCCTGCACCCTCGAACTCCTTCACGAGCACCATGGCGGTCGCGTCATACAGGTTCGTGTAGGTCACGGTGTTCACCACCGCGGTGCTGTCGGGCTGCAGCTCGGGGATGACCACCGTGCGGGTGTCCTGATCGATGACCGGGGCGAGATCGCCCTCGGCGCCCGGCACATCCGCCTCGGTGATCGTGCTGTCGGCCTCACGGTCGTCCGTCTCGGTCACGGTGCACTCGGACCGTGCGGGAATCTCGGTGATCGTCTCGGTCTCTCCCGCATCCAGCGTGAAGGTCTCATCGACGACGGTCGCACCCTGGTACGTGCAGACGACGTGGAACTCGAACTGCGTCGGAACGTTCGGGCTCTCGGACTCGACGAGCTTGCCGACCTGGAGCGAGGCCCACTCATACGTGTTCTCCACCTCGAACCCGAACGTCTGGTCGGCATCCGTGACCGTGATCGACTCCGGCGATACCGTGGTGCCGGTCTGGCCCGCGTCGTCCTCCGCGACGGTGCAGATGGAGCCGACCGGCACGTCGGGGATCACGACCGGATCCTCACCCGGGACGATCGTCACGACGCCGCCGTCCGCGAGCGGCACGTCGGCGCCCTGCCAGGTGCACGAAACGGTGGCGGTGAACGACTCCGGCACCGGGAAGCCCTCGGGGGCGTCCACGGTCTTCTCGACCGAGATCAAGCCGTTCTCGAACACGTTGGTCACCGTCACGACGACCGGTGTATCGCCCTCGCCGACCGTCACGGGGGTGGGGGTGATCACCGGCGTGCCCGTCGCGAAGCCCTGATCGGTCTCGGTCACGGTGCACTCGGCGCCCGTGGGCAGGCCTTGATAGAGCGCCGTGCCCGCACCCGTGATCGTGCGGGTCGCGCCGCCGGGGATCGTCACGTCGACCGTCTCGCCGTTGACCTCGCGCGTGCACGCCAGGCTCACGGTGTAGGTATCGGTGGTCGCCGGGTCGAGCGCGTTCGCCGGGGTGCCGTCGAGCTCCTTCTGCACCTCGAGCGCGCCGACCGTGAAGGTGTTCGTGATGTCGGCCTCGACCGGCACCTCGGGGTCGTCGCCGACCGTCACGGTCACGCTGGGCGTCGAGTCGTTCGCGCCGCCCGTGTCGGGCTCGGTCACGGTGCACGACGCGCCGGTCGGCAGGTCATCGACCGTCCAGGTCAGGTCGTCGGGCGGCGTCAGCGTGTGCGTGTCCTGGAACACCGGGTCGGGGGTCGCGCCCTCGAGTGTGCAGGTCATCTCGACCGTGAACGGGGCGGTCGCCCACCCGCCGGGATCGACGATCGTCTTCACAACCGACACCGAGCCCACCGTGTAGACGTTCTCGAACGCGACGGTCGTCAGGGCGGTGGTTGTTCCGTCGGCGTACGGGAGGATCGTGAAGGATGCCTCGTCCACGGTCACCGGATCGGCATCGCCCTCGGTGAGGGTGATGTCGGTGCTCGCGGCACCACCGGAGTCCGTCTCGGTCACGGTGCACTCGGCGCCGGCGGGGATGCTGTCGAACGTCTTCGACTCGCCGTCCGCGAGCGTGAAGGTGCGGTCGGCCTCGGGGATCGTCTCCTGCTCGAGGTAGATGCAGCTCGCGGTGAACGAGTAGGTCCGGTCGTAGACGATGTCGCCGCCGTCCTGATCCACTGCCCCGCCGTTGTCGACGGACTTCTCAACCGTGAAGCCGCCGGCGAAGTACTCGTTCGAGATCTGGAAGAGCGTGCTCGCGGTGTCGCCCGAGTACGGATCCCACACCCGCGGGTCCTCGCTGTAGTCGCGATCCGCGATCACCGACTCGGGATCGACGCTCCACTCGACGCCCGGCGTCACCGGGTCTTCGATGACCGAGCAGTCCGAGAACAGCGGCAGGTTCACCGGGCCGGTGGCGCTGTCGTAGACGAACACCGTGCCGTCGGCGGGCACCGACGGCCGGCTCGCGTCGGAGCCGTCGGCATGCAGCAGCGTGCTCTGCTCGTCGCCCGAGAAGCAGGTCACCAGCAGCGGATAGCTGTCGGGCAGGTCGATCGGCACCGCGAAGTCGGGCGCGGTGACCTCCTTCTGCATCTCGAGCTGACCGGTCGCGCCGGCGACGCCGACCTTCTGCGGCTCGACGACGAGAGAGGCGCGCTCCGGCTGCGTCACGGTCGCAGCGGAGCGGGATGCCGTCGCGAACGAGTTCCACGCGACCGGCAGTCCGTCCGGCACGGCGGAGTTGGCCGGCAGGATGTACGGCGTCTGCGTGTCGTACGTCATCGTCAGCGTCTCGCCGGGCTCCAGGCCGGGCGCGGGGCCTTCACCGTCGCCCGCTCCGTACTGCAGGGCCAGCAGGATGCTGCGCGCCGCCTCCCGGTCGGCCTGCGTCGTCGATGCATCCACGAGCTGCCAGTCGAAGGGGCAGCTCGGATCGGGCGTCTCACCCTCGGTCCAGACCTTGATCGCGTTGGTGTTGCAGGACTGGCTCAGCTGGACCTTCGAAAGGTAGATGCCGTAGCTGGCGCCGGCTTCACCGGAGGTGAGCTCGCCGAAGTTCGCCGTCAGATTGCCGATGAGCGTGACCGGGAACTGAGAGTCGCGGTCACCCTCGACGATGACGCCCTGATCGCCGACCGTCGGAAGGGTGTCGAGGGACGCGACGACACGCGCGCTGGTGTTCCCGGTGTTGGTGAAGTCCACGCGCCACGTCTCGAGACCGCCCGGACGCGTGATCGGGGTGCAGGGGTAGGAGTAGAACCCGTTGTTCGTCACCCCCGGCACACTCGGGTCGCATCCGGCGGCATCGCCGTCGACGTTGAGCACGCCGAGGTCGTCGTCTCCCGCGACGTTGGGGTCACCGGCCTCGGTGCCCTTCACGTACTTCTTGGAGGCGATGGTGGCGATCGCGAGCGGAGCGATCGACGTGTCGGCCGAGCAGTCGGGCACGCCGGGTGGAGTGTTCTCGACCGGCTTGGGCACGAGGTCGGTCGTGGTGCCCTCGCACGTCTCGAACAGGCGGTCCGAGCTCACCGTCACCTCGTTGGTGACGATCGTGTCGGGGGTCACGTCGCTGCGGAACTTCAGCGGGGCGTGCACGGTGAGGATGGATCCCGCATTGAAGACGAAGCCGTCCGGCGGAGTGATCGTGAGCAGCCCTGTCGCCGGATCGAGGGATGCCGAGAAACCCGGGTCGCCCGTCTGGCCCCCGC
Organism: Microbacterium kyungheense; assembly: GCF_006783905.1. GTDB lineage: Bacteria > Actinomycetota > Actinomycetes > Actinomycetales > Microbacteriaceae > Microbacterium > Microbacterium kyungheense. The sequence goes on from NZ_VFPE01000004.1 coordinate 274,380, forward strand.
TGCCGCTCAACTCGAAGGTGTAGGCGGGTGGAGTGGGCTCGACCAGCAGCGAGCCGTTCGCGTCGGTCGCCACCTGGTCGACGATCGTGAACCCGGTCATGTTCCACTGGCCGGTGTTGGTCGCGGTGATCACGTACGGGATGGTCGCGGTCTGCCCGATGAGAGCCGCAGTGCCGCGGGTCTTGGTGACCTTCACCGAGTTGGGCCGGTGCAGCACGATGGTGGTGTCGGCGGCGGAGCCCGACTGTTCGAACGTCTGGGCGCCGAACTGGGCGGTGCTGTAGGACTGCACGTCGTCGCTGATCACGCCGAGGTCGGTCTCGCCCGGGTTCGGCTGCAGATCCGGCCGGGTCGTGCCGACCAGCACCGTCGGGTCGCTGCGCAGGTAGTCGCGGCGTTCTGTGGTCATCGAGAACGTCAGCTGCGGGTTGTAGGGACGCTCCCACTGCAGCACGTTCCCGTCGCCGTCGACCTCCTGCGCGCGGAAACGCACGCCGACCACCGTCTCCGCGGGGACGCCCGCGGGCAGCGTGAAGCTGTGGATGCCGCCGGCGGGCGCATCCTCCCACTCGCCGTCGACCCAGCAGGGCGAGGTGTCGGTGATCGGTGCGCCGTTGCACGTGGCCTCGAGCACGCCTCCGTTGACGGTGTACTCGACGTCGCTGCCGGCGTCGTCATCGACCAGCACGTCCATCGCGACCTGGTTGACCGGCGCGGGGACGTTGATCTGCGCCCCGAGGTAGTCCATGGTGTTCCAGAACGTGGGCGTCGTGTCGGTCAGGCTGAAGAACGTCGTGCGGGCCGTGCCGTTGGGCCGGCCGCCGAGCTGGGTGACGTAGCTGTTGGACTGGTCCTCGTAGACCGATTCAGGCGTGATCGACTTGGTCGTCGTGATCGCGTAGTTCGCGGCCACGATCACGAAGCTGTCGTTCGCGTCGTCGGCGCCGGTGCCGCACTGGTTGTCGGCGCACTCGACGAGGACGGGGCTCTCGAGCTGGACGTGCGTGTCGTTGACCAGAGACTCCCCTGCGGGGGTGACCGTGACGGGGCTCTCGTCCGACCGGAGCGTCTCGCGCAGCTGCCACGTGAGGGTCACCCCGCCCTGCGCCTGCGAGGGGATCACGGCGCTGCCGTCCGCAGAGCGGAAGGCGACCTCGATGCCGGTCGCCGCGATCAGGTCGTCCGGTCCGAGGGCCAGCGCCTCGTCGTACGTGTACGCGACCGGGCCGCCGCCCACGGTCAGCGTGACCGCCACCTCGTCGGTGGTGATGCCCTGGGGCACCTGGATCGCGTCGATGTCGTACAGGTTGAGCGAGTCGAACACGGTGTCGGGCAGGGCTTCGCCATCGGTCGGATCATCGATCACCATGCCGGTCACGCGGGCCGCCGAGAGGTTCGTCGCCACGATGGTCGCGCTGATCAGCGGGTAGTCGGCCGGATCGACGCCGAGGGTCGGGTCGGGCAGGCCGAGCGCATCCTGATCGAACGTCTTGGTGATGTCGGCGTTGATCGGCTGGTCGACGATGAGGATCGTGTCGTCGGCGACGTCCGTGCTGTCGACGCCCGTGGTGGTGTTGACGCCGTGCGCACTGGCGGTGTTGTCGACCAGGCCCGGTTCGTCCGTGTTGTAGGTGTAGGTGTGGAAGTTGCCGAGCACGTACTGCCCGGGGTTGCTGCGCAGGGTGTCGCGCACCTGGAAGTCGAGGTCGAACGGCCGGCGCTCGTACGAGTTGCCGATGCCGGCGCCCGCCACGCGTTCAGTGAGCACGACGCGCACCGACAGGGTGTCGGATGCCTGCTCGTCCGTCAGGGTGTATCCGCCGAACTGGCCGTCGCAGCCGCTCGCGCACGCCTGGGCGGTGATGTCGACCCAGTCGTCGGCGTCGTCGGAGTAGAGCGACACCTCGGTGATCACGGCGTCGGAGATGAGCGGATCGGTCGCGGTCGTGATCGGGTCGATGCGCACGAGGTCCCACGCGTCGTACACCGAGGCCGCGGTGTCGGCCGGGTCTGCCGTCTCGGAGATGTCGGTGAGCGTCATCTGGCTGATGTTGAGCCCGTCCGTCGACCACAGCAGGGCGCGCGGTGCGGGTCTCACCCGACATGGCGGGCACGGTGTCCTGCAGCCATGTCTTGTCCAGGAAGTCCGCGCCTTCGCCGCCGTCGATCGGGTTGACGTCGATCGTGTCGGACGTGTCGTCGGTGTGCTCGCCGCCCGCGTCGGGGTTGTCGACGAGCGATTCGGCGAAGTTGGTGAACGTGACGGGTTCGTCCTGCTCGTCCGTCAGCTCGACGGCGATGTTGGTCGCCACCGTGAATCCGGGCTGCAGCTGGCCGGGGCACCCTGCCGCGTCGGTGGGGTCGTACTCCAGCTGGATGCCGCCGATGTCGTCCTGCAGATCCGCCGGGATCTGGTAGGACCACAGCTCCTGCGGGCCCGCGATGCCGGTCGCGCCGGGCAGGTCGGTCCAGTCGCCGTTGGTGGACTTCGGCCAGTACCGGACGGTGAGTGTCGTGCACTCGGGAATGTCGGTGTTGTTGATCTCGGTGGCGGTGAAGCTGTCCCAGAACTCGGTCTGGACACCGGGGAACTGCGGGTCCGAGATGACAAGCCTGTCGGAGCCGGTGTTGGACTCGGGCGTGACGTTGCCGGTGAGCGTCACGTTGGCCGAGGTGCCGGGCACGCCCCAGATCGTGTCGGGGCTGATGGCCTTGGTCACCGTCGTGTCCAGCAGCAGCGGGTCGATCGTGAACGGCGCCTCGGCGTCGTCCTGACCGGTCTGGCCGTTGCTGTTCTCGACCTGGGTGTCGACGGCGTTCGTGCTCGACACGGCGGTGTCGGTCGAGATCGCCGTGACATCGAGGGGCAGCGTCGCGTAGGCGCCCGACACGATGTCGTCGCCGTCCGCGGAGAACACCACGGTGAAGCCTTCGACGGTGCAGCCCGCGGTGGGATCGGGAAGCGTGTCGATCGTTGTCGTCGACGCCGTGCTGTCGGCGCAGTCGCTGTAGGTGTAGGTGATCTCGGCGGCGGTCGCCGCGATCGGCCATGCGACGCCGTCTGCGAAGCCGTCGAAGGTCAGGCCCTGCTCGGTGAACGTGGAGGTCCCTGCCGAGGGCTCGGTGATGGTGAGCGTCTGGACGTTCTGCTGGCCGACGGTGGCCGTGATGTTCGCCGTCGTGCTCTGGCCGCTCACGAGGGTGTCGTCGCCGAACGTCTTCTCGACCGAGACGTCGGGATCGCGCTGGGCGATCGTGATGCTCGCGTCGTCGGTGACGGGGTCGCTGGTGTCCGTGCCCTTGGTGACGGTGGACGACGCGTCGTTCGTGACGGTAACGTCCGTCTGGTCGGGAATGGTCGTCACGGTGTCGTTCGTGACGGTGTGCACGACGACGTTGCCTGTCGCACCGGGCGCGAACGTCCCGGCGAAGGTGACGCGGATGCCACCGGACTCGCTGATCGGATCGGGCGCGACCGTGGTCCAGTCGCCGTCGACGTAGTACTCGGTCGTGGTGCCGGTCGTCCCGGGTGGAGCGGTGACGTCGTATCCCGTCACGTCGAGGTAGCCGTAGTCGGCGGGCGGCTCGATCGGGTCCTGGACGACGATCGTGTCGACGTTCTGGTTCGATCCGTTCCCGGGTGTCACGGTCCAGTCCACGGGCTGGCCGGGCACGGCGGGAATCGTGGTCGTCGGCGTGACGGACTTGTCGATACCGGGCAGCAGCGTCGTGTCCACCGAGAGCGTGACGTCGGCCGTGCCGTTCGCCGTGGTCGCGTTGTCGGCGGCCACGGTGGCGGTGTTGGTCACCGTCTGGCCGTCCCACGTGCCCGGCGCATCCGGGCTGACGATCGCATTGACGGTGATCGTCATGCTGTTGCCGGCCGGCCAGAGCACCGGATCCGCCGTGAGGTCGTTGCCCGGCTCGACCGTGAAGCTGTTCGTCGCCGGGTCGACCTGAAGGTCGAACACACCGGGGTCGGCACCGCCGGGAGCGGTGAGCACGACGGTCACGGGGTCAGGGTTGGACGGGTTCAGCTCGAGCGGTTCAGGCAGGGTGTCGGTGAGCACCGTGTTGAAGCATCCGGCGTCGTTCGTCGACGAGCAGTTGACCACGATCTGGTAGGTGACCGTGTCGCCGGGGCTGAACGGTCCCGGCTCCACGACGGATTTCTGGATCGAGAACGCCGCCACGGCGAAGGCCGCGGGTGCTGCTCCGACGAAGACGGTGGCCGCCGCCAGCACCACCGCTGTCAGCCCTGCGATGAAGCCTCTCCGGCGTCCCATACTCGTCGACCCCCCGATTCCGCACGTAACGGGCCTCAGCCTAGGACCTGTTCACAGGCCATTTCTAGGCTTCGCGAGTGAAAGGAGTGATTGCTGTGACCGACCGGATGCCTCGGCCCACGGCATCCACTCGCCCCTCGGTAAGCTGGGGGACTATGTCGAAGGTCCTCCAGTCCCTGCCCGTCGGCGAGCGCGTCGGCATCGCCTTCTCGGGGGGCCTTGACACCTCCGTGGCCGTCGCGTGGATGCGCGACAAGGGCGCGATCCCCTGCACGTACACCGGCGACCTGGGCCAGCCGGACGAGGACGACATCGACGCGATCCCGAACCGGGCGCTCGAGTACGGTGCCGAGCTGTCGCGGCTCGTGGACTGCAAGCCCGCGCTCGTCGAGGAGGGCTTCGGCGCCCTCGCCTGCGGCGCGTTCCACATCCGCTCGGGCGGCCGCACCTACTTCAACACGACGCCCATCGGCCGCGCCGTCACCGGCACGCTGCTCGTGCGCGCCATGAAAGAGGACGGCGTCGACATCTGGGGCGACGGCTCCACCTACAAGGGCAACGACATCGAGCGGTTCTACCGCTACGGCCTGCTCGCCAACCCGGCGCTGCGCATCTACAAGCCGTGGCTCGACGCCGACTTCGTCACGCAGCTGGGTGGCCGCAAAGAGATGAGCGAGTGGCTCGTCGAGCACGGCTTCCCGTACCGTGACTCGGCTGAGAAGGCCTACTCCACCGACGCGAACATCTGGGGTGCCACGCACGAGGCGAAGACCCTGGAGCACCTGGACGTCTCGCTCGAGACCGTCGAGCCCATCATGGGCGTGCGCTTCTGGGACCCGTCGGTCGAGATCGAGACCGAGGACGTCACCGTCACGTTCGAGGCCGGCCGCCCCGTCGCCCTCAACGGCGTCGAGTTCACCGACCCGGTCGAGCTCGTCTTCGAGGCGAACCGCATCGGCGGCCGCCACGGCCTCGGCATGAGCGACCAGATCGAGAATCGCATCATCGAGGCGAAGTCGCGCGGCATCTACGAGGCGCCCGGCATGGCCCTGCTGTTCACGGCGTACGAGCGCCTCGTCAACGGCATCCTCAACGAGGACACCCTCGCGACCTACCACGAGCAGGGCCGGCGCCTGGGCCGCCTCATGTACGAGGGCCGCTGGCTCGAGCCGCAGTCGCTCATGCTGCGCGAGTCGATCCAGAAGTGGGTGGGTTCGACCATCACCGGCTCCGTCACGCTGCGCCTGCGCCGCGGCGAGGACTACACGATCCTCGACACCGACGGCCCCCGCCTGTCGTACCACCCCGAGAAGCTGTCGATGGAGCGCGTCGGCGACGCCGCGTTCG
>NZ_VFPE01000005.1 GCF_006783905.1 Microbacterium kyungheense
CCGACGGGTCGCCGTGGCAGGGCGGCATCAGCCGCGTGCACCAGGCGTACGGCCGCGCCTTCCAGCTGCCGCACACGACGGCGCACAACGAGTCGTGCGCGAACATCGGCCTGATCCTGTGGGGTGAGCGGATGCTGGCGCTCACCGCAGACGCCGCCTACGCCGACGTCATCGAGCAGGTCGCCTTCAACAGCCTGCTGTCGAGCATCAGCCTCGCCGGTTCGGAGTACTTCTACACGAACCCGCTGCGCCAGGTGCGCGACCTCCCCTACGCGCTCCGCCGCCCGGGCGACACCGCGCTGCACCCCGTGCCCGCGCCGCCGCCCTCGGATGAGCGTCTGCGCGAGCCGTACCTCAGCTGCTTCTGCTGCCCACCCAACATCGCGCGCACTCTCGCGCGGTTCCACGAGCGCGCCGCCTCGCTCGGCGACGACGGTCTGTACGTCCACCTGTACGGCGGCAGCAGCATCGACGTGACCGACGACGCCGGCCGTCGCCTCGCCCTGCGCGAGGACGGCGGGTATCCGTGGGGCGAGACGGTCGCCTGGACGGTGACGGATGCCGCGGCCGGAGGCATCCCCCTCCACCTGCGCATCCCCGGCTGGTCCTCGGGGGCGGCACTCACGGTGAACGGCGAGGCCGTGCCCGCGTCGGAGCCGGGGACGTACGCGGTCATCGACCGCGAGTGGCAGCAGGGCGATGTGGTCGAGCTGACGCTGCCGATGCCCGTGCGCGTGCTGCGTGCCCACCGCCTGGCCGAAGAGGCGACGAACCAGGTCGCGGTCCGCCGGGGCCCCGTCGTGTACTGCGTCGAGAGCGCGGACCTTCCCGAGGGCGTCGCTCTGGAGCAGGTGGCCCTGCGACGCGGCGCGGTGTTCACGCCGGCCGATACGGAGGTCGCCGGGCACCGCGTCGTCGCGCTCGAGACCGACGCGGTCGTGCTGCCGGGGTCCGACGAGGACGAGCTGTACGACGACGTGGACGACGCGCCGCTGGCGGCGGCATCCATCCGTCTCATCCCGTACTTCGCGTGGGGCAACCGCGGGGCGGGCGAGATGTCGGTGTGGCTCCCCCTGGTCTGGTGACGCGCATGTCTGATCAGCACGTCATCGCCACGTACATCATCGAGACCTCGCTGCCGCTGCAGCGCGCCGCCGAGGTGCTCGCGGGTGAGCAGTCGACCGGCACGTTCGTGCGGGTCGAGCGCGAGTCCGACGACCTGCGCGCACGCTTCGCCGCCCAGGTGGAGTCGATCGACGAGATCCCGCTCACGGGGGCGTCGCCGCTTCCGGGCTCGGTCGGGGATCCCGCGCTGCGTCGCCGGGCCCGCCTGCGCCTGCGCTTTCCGCTCGACAACTTCGGGCCGTCGCTGCCGAACCTGCTCGCGGCCGTCGCGGGCAACCTGTTCGAGATCAAGGAGCTCGCGGCGATCCGCCTGGTGGATCTGGAGCTGCCGCCCGCGTTCGCGGAGCGCTACCCGGGCCCCGGCTTCGGCGTCGAGGGCACCCGCCGCCTCGTCGGCCGCCCGGACGGCGCCATGATCGGCACGATCGTCAAGCCGAGCATCGGCCTGTCGCCCGCTGACCTCGCCGAGGTGGTCTCGCAGCTCGCCGAGGCGGGCATCGACTTCATCAAGGACGACGAGCTGCAGGGCAACGGCCCGTCCGCCCCGCTCGCCGAGCGCGTCGCCGCTGTCATGCCGGTGCTCGAGCGCTACGCCGACCGCCACGGCCGCAAGCCGATGTACGCGTTCAACATCACCGACGACATCGGCCGGCTGGAGGCCAACCACGATCTCGTCGTCGCGGCCGGCGGCACGTGCGTCATGGCCTGCGTGAACCTCATCGGCCTGCCGGGGCTGGAGTTCCTGCGCCGTCACAGCACCGTGCCGATCCACGGGCACCGGGCGATGTTCGGCTCGTTCGGCCGCTCCGAGCAGGTCGGGATAGGGTTCCGGGCGTGGCAGAAGCTCGCGCGCCTGGCCGGTGCCGACCACCTGCACACGAACGGCATCAGCAACAAGTTCTACGAGACGGACGATCAGGTGCTCGACTCCATCGCCGCGGTCCGCGAGCCGCTGCTGGGCCTCACCCCCACGGTGCCGGTGCTGTCGTCGGGCCAGTGGGGCGGCCTCGCGCACGCGACCTATGCCGCGGTGGGCACGACGGACCTGCTGGTGCTCGCGGGGGGCGGCATCCACGGTCATCCGGACGGCGCCGCAGCCGGCGTCGCGAGCATGCGCGACGCGTGGGCGTCCGCGGCGCGCGGTGAGAGCGCCGACGACGCGTTCGCGACCTCGCCCGCGCTGCGCCGTGCCGCGGAGCTGTTCGGGCCGGTCCGTGTCTGACACCCGCCGGCCCGTCCTGTTCTACGGCGACGACTTCACCGGCAGCGTCGACGCGCTGCTGCAGTTCGCCCGCCGCGGGTGGACGGGCCGCCTGTTCACGGGGCTTCCGGATGCCGGCGGCCCGGGCTCCCCGGATGCGCTGTCCCGCGCGGCCGCCGAGGTCGACGTGGTCGGGGTGGCCGGGATCTCGCGCTCGCTCGCACCGGACGACATGGACACCGAGCTGCGCCCGGTCTTCGCCGCCTTCGCCGCCCTCGACCCGGCGCTCGTGCAGTACAAGGCGTGCTCGACGGCCGACTCCGCTGCGCACGTCGGAAGCCTCGGACGCGTCGTCGAGCTCGCCCGCGAGGCGTTCGGCGAGCGCCCGGTGCCGATGCTGTTCGCGCAGCCGGACTTCGGCCGCTACACCGTGTTCGGCCAGCACTTCGCCGCCGAGCAGGGCGTGGTGTATCGCCTCGACCGGCAGCCCACGATGTCGCGGCATCCCTCGACGCCGATGACCGAGGCCGACCTCGCACGTCACGTCGGGCGGCAGACGGCGCTTCCGATCGGCGCGATCCCGCTGCTGTCCTACGACGGACTCGCCGAGCTGCTGCGGTCGTCGCCCGACGCCGCGGTCGTGCTCGACGCGCTGACCGATGAGCATCTCGTCGCCGTCGGCCACGCCCTCGGCGCACTGCCGTCGCCCGTCTTCGCGATCGGCTCCGGCGGTCTCTCGCACGGCGTCGCGGCGGCCTCCCCCGGCGATGCGCCCGCGCTCCCCACCACGTCGTCCGTCCCGGGTCCGGTGCTCGCCGTGTCGGGCAGCCGCTCGGCCCAGACCAGAAGACAGGTGGATGCCGCGGCCGCCGCCGGCTGGTTCGTCCGGGCCCTTCCGCTCGAGGCCGGCGCCCGCGAGGCGACGGCGAACGAGGTGCTCGGCGCGCTGAGGTCCGGGCACAGCGTGGCGCTGACGTCCGACGACGCCGATGTCGGCGCCGCAGGCGGACGTCCGCTGCTGCCGGCGATCGCAGAGGCCGCGGCATCCCTCGTCTCGACCGTCGCCCGCGACGGCGCCGCGCGACGGGTCATCGTGTGCGGCGGCGACACGTCCAGCCGCGTCACGCGACTGCTCGGCGTCGAGGCACTGTCGATCGCCGCCAACCCGTGGGGCAACGTGGTGCTCCTGCGCGCGCATGCCGCCGATCCCGCGATCGACGGCATCGAGCTGCTGCTCAAGGGCGGGCAGGTCGGCGCCGACTCGCTGTTCACCGACGTCGCCGCCCTCGGCCGCTGAGGCAGCTCCGCCGCTCGCTCTCCCTGCCCGCCGGCCCCCCGACAGGTCAACCGCGCCTGCGCAGGAGGAATGCGCGCGAGACGTCCTGCGCAAGCGCGGTTGACCTGTTGAGACCCGCAGCTCCGGGTAGGGTCTCGTGGGGTGAGCCGCTTCTCCGTCGTCCCCTCGTCGTACGTGTATCTCCGCCGCGGGTCGGCCGTGCTGCTGCAGCTGCGGCAGAACACCGGGTACATGGACGGATGCTGGGCGGCCGGCGCCGCCGGCCACGTCGAGCTCGGCGAGACCGCCGCGGCGGCCGCGGCACGCGAGGCCCGGGAGGAGCTCGGCCTCACGCTCGACCCCGCCGCGCTGTCGGCGATCGCCGTGATGCAGCGCACCGACGGCACCGACGACCCGATCGAGCAGCGGGTCGACTGGTTCTTCGCGTGCGACGCATGGGACGGCAACCCGCGGATCCTCGAGCCCCGCAAGTGCGCGGAGCTCGCCTGGTTCGACCTCGACGCCCTCCCCGAGCGGATGCCGGAGTACGAGCGCACCGCCCTGCAGGCCCTGCGCGCAGGGGGTTCGGCCACACTGCTGGACGTGGGCTTCTGACGGTCGCACGATCGGATCGGGCACGGATAGTCGGGTGAGGCCGGCCGGGAACGACGAGCCTTGAGGGCGAAGGGAGACACGTGATCGCGACGCTCAACCAACTGGTCGACGAGGTCGAGGCCCATCTGGACGACGACCTCGACCTCGCCGGGTTCGCCCGCCGCGCAGGCACCACGGAGTACCACCTCCGCCGGATGTTCTCGTCGCTGGCGGGGATGCCGCTGTCGGAGTACCTCCGCCGGCGGCGCATGACCGTCGCCGCGGCGGACGTCCTCGGCGACGACGACCTGCTGAGCATCGCGGTGCGCTACGGGTACGGCTCGACAGAGGCGTTCGCCCGGGCGTTCCGCGCGGTCCACGGCGCCGGTCCGGGCGACGTGCGCCGTGACGGCGGCTCCCTTCGCACCCAACCCCAGCTCAGGTTCCGCCTGACCGTCGAAGGAAGCCACACCATGGACACCCGCATCACCGAGCGACCCGCGTTCCGCCTCATCGGCCACTCCACGCGCGTCCCCCTCATCCACGAGGGCGTCAACCCGCACATCCAGGCGCACATCGCGTCGCTGCCGCCCGAGGAGCACGCCCGGCTCAAGCAGCTGAGCAGCACCGAGCCCGCCGGCCTGCTGCAGGTGTCGGCCGACGTCGACCCCGACTACGCCGAGGGCTCGCTGCTGACCTACCTGCACGGCGTGGCCGTCGCCGAGGGCACCCCGGTGCCCGACGACCTCGACGTGATCGAGGTCGCTGCCGGCACCTGGGCGGTCTTCCGCACCAGCGGGGACTACCCGTCCGCGCTGCAGCAGACGTGGGCGGCCACCGCCACCGACTGGTTCCCCTCGAACCCGTGGCGGCTGCGCCCCGGCCCGTCGATCGTGGCCGTCCTGGATCGGTCCGCCGACTTCACGACCGCGACCTGCGAGCTGTGGCTGCCGGTGGAGCGGGGCTGAACCGGAGGGCGCGCGACACCGCGCGCCCTCCGTCAGCGTGCCTCGAGCCGCACGCTCCACGAGGTGCGCACGCGCGGGATGCGGTACTGCTCGGGCAGCGCAGGACCCACCGACGCCGAGCCCAGCCCCTGCTGGGCGTGGTCGAGGTTCAGCCACACGCGACCCGAGTCCGCGAGCTCGTGCGGCTTGGCCGCACGCGCGAGGTCGTGCGACGTCCACCGGCGCGCCGTGAAGTCGAACTCGGGACGCCCGTCGACCCGCAGCGACGGCATCCCCGCGCCCGTGATCTCGAGCCACCGCGTCTGCACGTGGTTGCCGTTCTCCTGCGGCACCGGATAGGGCACCTGCAGGTCGTCGATGGACGCCGCGAACCGGCCGACCCGCGAGCCCTCGAACGAATCGACATAGGTCTCGCCCGGTCCTCGCCCGAACCACGTCACGCGCTCGGCCGCGCCCGGCAGAGCGAACAGCAGTCCGAGCCGTGGCACGAGGATGTCGCGCTGCAGATAGGGGGTGTCGCGCCAGGGACCCACGAAGTCCGCATCCGCCTCGAGCACGAGCCCGTCGCCGTCGGCGATCCACGACATGGTCCAGGCGACGCCGTGCGGGTGGGTGCGCGGCGCGGTGCGGCCCCGCACCGTCAGCCGGCCCGGACCGGCGGACACCTCGTCCACGCGATGCAGCAGGCGATCGAGCATGGTCTTGTGCCACACCGAGGCGAGATCGTTGAGCGAGCCCTGGCCATGGTCGTTCTCGGTGGGCGCGCGGTACAGGTCCAGGGTCGGCCCGTCGAGCTCGAGGTCGCCGAGCCGCACGAGGCGTCCCGTGGCGGCGTCGAATGTGCCCGCTCCGAGCAGCACCACCTCGCGTGCGACCGCGGCTGAGAAGGCGAACCGCGGCGCGGCGACGCCCGCGGCCTCCGCCGCATCGGGCAGCGGCCGGTCCGCACGGTCCACCCGCTGCGCCCAGGCCACGACGTGCCCGGCCGGTGCCCACGCGGCATCCGCCGCGAGCGCGGCCTCGACCGTCAGCACGACCTCGGAGCGGCCGGATGCCGCAGCCCCGGCATCCTCGTCGGCCCCTGCCGTCGCGAGTGCCCGGACCGCGGCATCCGGGATCGCGATGTCGGCCGACTCCCCCGCGGGCACGGCGGGCACCACCAGCTCGCCCGCCGCCACCGGAAGGCCGTCGGCCTCGACCGACCAGCCGAACACGAGGTCGGACGTGTCGATCGCGTGCCGGTCGTTGGCGATGCGCACCGACGTGTCGTCCACCGTGATCAGCACCGGCTCGTGCGCCTTGGTCAGCTCGACGAGGCCCGGGGTGGGCGTGCGGTCGCTGAACACGAGCCCGTGCAGGCTGAAGCGGCCGCCGCGCGGCTCATCGTCCACGTCGTCGCCGTGCATCACGACGCGCACGCCGTCGGCCGTCTCGGCGTGGAACCCGTGGTCGATCCACTCCCACACGAACGCGCCGCACAGCCGGTCGTGCGCGCGGATGATGCGCCAGTAGTCCTGCAGCGACCCGGGGCCGTTGCCCATGGCGTGCGCGTACTCGACGAGCAGGAACGGCAGTCCGCGGCGGCGGCGGTCGTCGGCGTCCGAAATGCCGTCGGGCGCGTCCGCATCGCCGTCGAAGACCATGCCGTGCATGCTCAGCCGCCCGCCGCGCGGCTCCTCGCGGCGGCCGATCTGCTCCAGCAGCTCCAGCGACGGGTACATCAGCGAGTAGAAGTCCGAGTCGCGGTACCGCGGATCGCGCTCGTACAGCACGGCGCGCGACGGGTCGCGGTCGTCGAGCCAGCGCCGCATGTCGGTGAAGCCGTCGCCGGTCATGCTCTCGTTCGCGAGCGACCACACCACGACGCTCGGCCGGTTCTTGTGGGGCTCGACGGTGCGTCGCAGGCGGTCCATGATGGCGTCGCGCCACTCCGGCAGCGCCGGCGGATTGTGCTGCCAGCCCTCGTAGATGAACCCGTGGGTCTCGAGGTCGACCTCGACCACCACCCAGAGGCCGTACTCGTCGCACAGCCGCAGGAAGTCGGGATGCGGCGGGTAGTGGCTCGTGCGGACGGCGTCGATGTTCGCACGCTTCATCATCACGATGTCGCGGACCATCGTCTCGCGATCGAGCGTGCGGCCGGTGTCGGGATGATGCTCGTGCCGGTTGACGCCCCGGAAGGTGACCGCGCGGCCGTTGACGGTGAACACCCCGTCGACGATCTCGACGCGGCGGAACCCGACGGCCAGCTCCACGGTCTCGGCCGGCGTCCGCACCGTCCCCCGGTACAGCCGGGGGCTGTCGGCGCTCCACGGCTCGACGGCCACGGTGACCGCCTCGCCGGGCGCCACGCGGATGCCGAGCTCGGGCAGCTCGACGACGGTCTCGTGGATGCCGGCGGCCGCGGCATCCCGTCCCGACAGTGTGACGTCCACCCGGAGGGTGCCGAGGCCTGTCACGGAGTCATAGTCCGCGTGGACGAAGTGGTCGTCGATGCCGCCCTCCGGACGCGCCAGGAGCTCGACGTCGCGGAAGATGCCGGGGAGCCACCACATGTCCTGGTCTTCGAGGTACGTCCCTGCCGACCAGCGGTGCACGCGCACGCACAGCACGTTCCGCCCCGTGCGCACGGGGGCGTCGAACTCGACCGGCAGTCGGCTGCCCGTCGACCAGCCGAGCTCCTCGCCGTTGAGCCACACCCTGGCGCACGAGTCGACGCCCTGGAACCGCAGCACCGCGGGACCGAAGCCGTCGGGCACCTCGAACACCAGCCGGTAGTCGCCGGTGGGATTCTCCGTCGACACGCGGGGCGCGTCGAGCGGGATCGGGTAGGCCGTGTTCGTGTACAGCGGTCCCTCGGCCGTGCCGAGCATGCGCCGCGCGGGGCCTCCGTCCAGCGGCGTGAAGGGCTCCAGCACCCAGTGCGACGGCACGGGCATCGGATCCCAGCCGGTGTCGTCGAAGTCGTCGGCGAGGAACGCCGGTCCGGTGCCGGCCGCGGTCGCAGACAGGCGGAAGCGCCACACGCCGTTGAGGCTCTGCACCCGTGCATCGGTCAGCGCGTCCGCACGGGGCCGGCGTCGGCCGGCGCCCGGTGCCGTGCTCTCCCAGTACGGGTCATCGGACTCGGACGGCGTCGGCGCCTGCGAAACTCGGCTAGTCTGCATATCCATAGCAGTGTGCATATCCATTCTTGATTGAATGCGATGGCAGTCTAGCTCAGCGAGGAGTCCCCGTGACAAGCACCCTGGCACCGGCCGTCGTCCCCGAGGCCGTCGCCGGCACGGTCCGCGACCGGTCGCGCGTCAGGACGCGGGCGATCGACCGCGTCGCGTATGCGAGCGACGCCTCGCACTTCCTGCTCACCCCGCAGGCCGTGATCGTCGCCGCCGACGCGGCGGAGGTCGGCGCCCTCATGCGCGCCGCCGGCGACAGCGGGACGCGGCTGACCTTCCGCTCAGGCGGCACGAGCCTGTCGGGTCAGGCGTCCACCGACGGCATCCTCGTCGACGTCCGGCAGCGGTTCCGCCGCATCGACGTCGAGGACGAGGGCAGGCGCGTGCGCGTCCAGCCCGGTGCGACCGTCCGGCAGGTCAACGCGCGCCTGGCCCGCCACGGCCATCGCCTCGGCCCCGATCCGGCCAGTGAGATCGCCTGCACGATCGGCGGGGTCGTCAACAACAACTCCAGCGGCATGGCCTGCGGCATCACCGAGAACACCTACCGGACGCTCGAGTCGCTCGTCTTCGTGCTGCCGTCGGGCACCGTCGTGGACTCGGGCGCACCCGACGCGGACGCCGCGCTGCAGGCGGCCGAGCCCGGACTGGTCGCGCGGCTGATGCGTCTGCGGGAGCGCGTCGTGTCGAATCCGCGATCGGTCGAGATCATCCGCCGGCAGTTCGCGATGAAGAACACGATGGGCTACGCCGTCAACGCGTTCCTGGACTTCGACACTCCGGCGCAGCTGCTCGCGCACCTCATCGTCGGCAGCGAAGGCACCTTGGCGTTCGTCGCCGAGGCGACCTATCGCACGGTGCCGGTCCTCCCGCGCATCTCGACGGCGCTCGCCGTGCTCCCCGACCTCGAGGCCGCCACCCGTGCGCTCCCCGAGCTGGTCGCGACGGGTGCGGCGACGCTGGAGCTGATGGATGCCGCCTCCCTGCGCGTCGGGCAGTCGCTGGCCGGCGCACCCCGGCAGATCCAGGGGCTTCAGGTGCGCGACCAGGCGGCCCTGCTCGTGGAGTATCACGCGCACACCGACGAGGAGCTCGCAGACCTCGTCGCGCGCGGGGCGCACACCCTCGCCACCCGGTCTCTCGAGGCACCGCCGCTGTTCAGCGCCGACGCCGCGGAGCGTGCCGTCGCGTGGAAGCTGCGCAAGGGCCTCTACGCGTCGGTCGCCGGCGCCCGCCCGAGCGGCACCACCGCGCTCCTGGAGGACGTCGTCGTGCCGGTCGAACGCCTGGCCGCGACCTGCGCGAGCCTGCAGACGCTGTTCGAGCGTCACGGCTACGGCGACAGCGTCATCTTCGGGCATGCCAAGGACGGCAACATCCACTTCATGCTGACGGACCGGTTCGAGTCCACCGCCCAGCTCGCGCGGTACTCGGCGTTCACCGAGGACATGGTCGACCTCGTGCTGAGCGCGGGCGGCAACCTCAAGGCCGAGCACGGCACCGGTCGCGTCATGGCCCCCTACGTCGCCCGCCAGTACGGGGACGAGCTCGCCGACGTCATGCGCGAGCTCAAGGGGCTGTGCGACCCGCACGGCATCCTCAACCCCGGCGTGATCGTCGACGACGATGCGGACGCACACCTCAAGAACATCAAGCTCGCCGACCCGATCGAGGTCGAGGCCGACCGCTGCGTCGAGTGCGGCTATTGCGAGCCGGTGTGCCCGAGCCGCGACCTGACCCTCACGCCGCGTCAGCGGATCGTCACGCGCCGGGCGATCGCGCGGGCCGAGGCATCCGGCGATCGAGAGCTCGTCGGCGAGCTGGAACGCGACTACGACTACGCGGGCATCGACACGTGCGCCGTCGACGGCATGTGCGTCACCGCGTGCCCCGTGCTGATCAACACGGGCACGCTCGTCAAGCGCCTGCGCCGCGAAGAGGCGGGCGCCGCCGCGAGCGCCGCCTGGAAGGGCGCTGCGGGCGCGTGGGGTGCGGCGACCCGCGTCGCGAGCCTGGGGCTGACGGTGGCGGACCGGATGCCGGCGGCCGTGGTCACCGCGGCGACCGACGTCGGCCGGGCGGTCCTCGGCGCGGACGCCGTGCCCAGGTACAGCGGCGACCTGCCGCGCGGCGGTCGCTCGCGGTCCCGGCTCGGCGCCGAGGTCGGAGCGGGCGATGCCACGCCCGTGGCCGTCTTCCTGCCGGCGTGCGTGGGGACCATGTTCGGCCCGGCCGCCGACGCGAGCGGGCGACCGGGGATCGGCGTCACCGAGGCCTTCCGCCGCCTCGCCGAGCGCGCCGGCGTGCGGCTCATCGTGCCCGACGGGGTCGACGCGCTGTGCTGCAGCACACCGTGGACCTCGAAGGGGTACGCGGGCGGACGCGCGGCGATGTCGCAGCGCGTGGTCGCGGCGCTGGCCGAGGCCTCGCGGGGTGGGGAGCTCGCCGTCGTGAGCGATGCGTCGTCGTGCA
Organism: Microbacterium kyungheense; assembly: GCF_006783905.1. Lineage (GTDB taxonomy): Bacteria > Actinomycetota > Actinomycetes > Actinomycetales > Microbacteriaceae > Microbacterium > Microbacterium kyungheense. Next base: position 10,813 of record NZ_VFPE01000005.1, read on the forward strand.
CCGAGGGCTTCGCGCATCTGCTGGCCGACGCCGGCGTGACCACGCCCGTCGAGGACGCGGTCGCCTTCGCCGAGCGCGTGCTGCTGCCGCGGCTCGGCGCGATCGCGCCCGTCGCGGGAACGCTCGCGCTGCATCCGACGTGCTCATCCACGCAGCTCGGGCTCGACCCGGCGCTGCAGCGCGTCGCCTCCGTGGTCGCCCAGGACGTCGTCGTGCCCGACGCATGGGGCTGCTGCGGCTTCGCCGGCGACCGCGGGATGCTGCATCCCGAGCTCACCGCGGCGGCGACGGCGCCCGAGGCGGCGGAGGTGCGGTCACTCGGCGCCGACGCGCACGCATCGTGCAACCGCACGTGCGAGCTCGGCATGACCCGCGCGACGGGCGCGGACTACCGTCATGTGCTCGAGCTGCTGGAGGAGGCGACCCGCCCGGCCTAGCCGACCGGTGCCGTCGACTCGCGCACCACCAGCTCAGGCTGGAAGCGCACGGTGCGCTCGTGCTGCCCCTCGGGCTCTTCGAGCTCCTTGAGCAGCAGGTCCACGGCCGTGTAGCCGATCAGGTGCGCCGGCTGGCGGATGGAGCTGAGCGGCACGACGGTCGCCGATGCGAAGTCGATGTCGTCGTAGCCGATGAGCGCGATGTCGCGCGGCACCTGCACGTCCGACATGAGCGAGAACGCCTGGAGCGCACCCACCGCGAGCAGGTCGTTCGCCGCGAAGACGGCATCCGGCCGCTCTCCGGGAGCACGCACCCGCAGCCGCTCCCCCGCCTCGCGGCCCTGCAGCACCGACAGCGCCGCCATCTCGATCATTTCGAGCGTGGCGCCCTCGACCTCGGCCACGGCGCGTCGCGCCCCCTCGAGGCGGTCGGCGACCTGACGGATCGAGCGGGGCCCGCCGATGTACGCGATGCGCCGCCGCCCCGTCGAAAGCAGGTGCGACACGGCGAGGTACCCGCCCTCGACGTCGTCGACCGACACCGAGGCGAGCGCGGTGGCGGCGTCCTCGTGATCGACGAGGATCACCGGGACTCCGGCGTTCTGCAGCCGGGCGAGGGCGGCGAGATCGCCGTCGACGGGCGTCACCAGCACCCCGTTGACCCGCTGCTCGCGGAACAGCTCGAGATACGCGTCCTCACGATCGGAGCGTTCGTCGCTGTTGCCCAGCAGCACGCTCATGCCCGACTCGGCCGCGCGATCCTCGGCGCCGCGCGCGACCTCGGCGAAGAACGGGTTGCCCGAGTCGAGCACGATGAGGGCGATGCTGCGGCTGCGGCCCGCCCGCAGCTGGCGGGCGGCGTCGTTGCGCACGAACCCGAGCTCCTCGATCGCCTGCGTGACGCGCTCGACCGTCGCCGGCGACACCTTCTCGGGCCGGTTGAGCACGTTCGACACCGTCCCGACCGACACGGATGCCGCCGCCGCGACATCCCGCACGCTCACCACCATGACACCCCCAGGGTTTGTTTCCGCTGTCCGCGAGTGTAGGGCACCGGGCCGCCCGGGCAAGCGGTGTCCCGCCTGCCCGGGCGGCGCTCAGGCATCCGCCGCCACCGTCGCATCCGACTCCCTGCCGCTCGACAGATCCGCCAGCCGCTCGGCGATCGCCTGCTGCACGTCGGGGCCCGCGAACATGAACAGCGCCTCGCCGAGCTCACGACCGTCCGACCAGCGCGTGGTGGTGCGGAACGCGTGCGCGGCGTCGGGATCCGCCGCCTCCAGCACGGTGGCGATCGCCTGGTAGGCCTCGAGGTCGTCGATGACGGCGGCCAGGGTGGAGTCCAGGCCGATGGCGGACGTGGATGCCGGCGGTGCGGCATCCACCGTCTCCCACTCGTGCGAACCCGAGCCGACCTCGAACGACCGCCCGTCGGGCAGCACGACGACGGCCGTCGTGTTGGGCGGCACCGTCGCGGTGACGCGCAACGCCTCGCCGGCGCGGGACCAGCCGGACCGGGCCGGTCCGTACGGGGTGAGGTGCTCCGCCGACGCCGAGTCGAAACCGGCGAGCGGGCGAGGCTCGATGCGCAGGCGCGCGTACCCCGGCGCGTCGGGCGCGAGGCCCGCGACCACCCGGTGCAGCCAGTCGCCGATCGCACCCAGCGCGTAGTGGTTGAACGACGTCATCTCGCCGGGGTTGATGGTGCCGTCGGGCAGCATCGAGTCCCAGCGCTCCCAGATCGTGGTCGCACCCATCGTCACCGGGTACAGCCAGGACGGGTTCTCGGTCTGCACCAGCAGGCGCCGTGCCGTCTCGAGGTGGCCCGTCCGCGTGAGGGCGTCCTGGATGATCGGCGTGCCGACGAAGCCGGTCCCGATGCGGTAGCCCGACAGGCGCGTCAGCTCGGCGAGCCGTGCCCCCAGGGCGTCGTGCTGGGACTCCGGGGCGACGTCGAACATGATCGCGAGGGCGTAGGCCGTCTGCGCGTCCGACATCATGCGGCCCGCGGGCGTCACATACTCGGCGAGGAACGCCTGGCGCACCTCCTCGGCGATCACCGCGTACTCCTCGGCCGCGGCGTCCCTCCCGAGCAGGGCCGCCGCGCGCGCCACCGCCTCGACCGAGCGGAACAGGTACGCGGACGCGACGATGTCGGCATCGGTCTTGGCCTTGGCCGCCTGCTCCGGCGGGGCGTCGGGGTCGAGCCAGTCGCCGAACTGGAACATGCCCTCCCACAGCCGCCGCGGGCCGGCGAGGTCGATGAGCGCATCGGCCCACGCCTTCATGCTGTCGTACTGACGCGCCACGGTCGACACATCGGCGTAGCGCTCGTGCAGCACCCAGGGGACGATGGTGGCCGCGTCGCCCCACGCGGCCGCCGGGCGCGCGGCGCCGAGCACGTTGGGCACCACGAACGGCACGACGCCGTCGACCTGCTCGAGCGCGAGGTCTCGCAGCCACGAGTCGAGGAATCCGCGGACGTCGTAGAGGAAGGACGCCGTCGGCGCGAACACCTGGATGTCACCGGTCCAGCCGAGGCGCTCGTCGCGCTGCGGGCAGTCCGTCGGCAGATACAGGAAGTTGCCGCGAAGGCCCCACACGATGTTCTCGTGCAGCTGGTTCACGACCGGGTCGGATGCCTCGAACCAGCCGGTGCGCTCCATGTCGCTGTGGATCACCACCGCCGTCACGGCGGCCGGGTCGAGCTCGCCGGGCCAGCCGTCGATCTGGGCGTAGCGGAAGCCGTGGAAGGTGAACTCGGGCTCCCACTCCTCCACACCGTCGCCCGACAGGGTGTACCGGTCCGTGGCAGCGGCCGCGCGCAGCGGACGCGTGCCCAGTTCGCCGTGCTCCAGCACCTCGGCGTGACGGAGCGTCAGCACCGTGCCGGCCGGTCCCGCCACGCGCACCCGCAGGCGTCCGACGAGGTTCTGGCCGAAGTCCAGCACCGTGTGTCCGGACGGCGTCTCGATCACCTCGCGCACGGTCAGCTCGTCGAGCCGCCGCACGAACGGCGACACACGGGCCTCGGGGGTGTGGACGGGCTCCTGCTCGGCCGCCGGCATCCAATCCGAGGCGTCGTACCCGGCCTCCGAGAAGCCACGGCCGTCCGCGTCGACGAGTGCGAGGCGTGCGTCGTGGTCCTCGCCGGCATACAGCCCGCTGGCGGTGATCGGACCGGTGGACGCCTGCCACGACGCATCCGTCAGGACCCACTCGCTCGTGCCGTCGTCGTACTCGATCAGCAGCTGGGCGGCGAACCGCGGCTGGGCGGCGTAGAGCGGGCGGGCGTTGTCGCGGAAGCCGTAGCTCTCAGTCGCCCACGCCCCCGCCAGCCGGACGCCGATGGCGTTGCGCCCCGGCGCCAGGAGCGCGGTGACATCGGTCGTCTCGTGGATGAGACGCCGCGGGTACGGGGTCCAGCCCGGCTTCATCACCTGGTCGTCGACGTCCACACCGCCGAGCGCGGCCTGGTACACGCCCACCGCCGTCGCGTACAGCGTCGCCCGGGCCACCGCCCCGGTGACGTCGAACTCGCTGCGCAGGTACGCCGGCTGCGCGGTCCCGACGGGCGACGGGAGCCCGATGGCCGCGGCGCGCCACTCCCCGTCACCGAGGAAGCCGGCGACGACACGGCGGGGCGCGCTCCACTCGCCGGTGGCGCCGTCCTGGCCGGTCACCCGCACGCGCAGCGACACCTCCTCTCGCGGCGCCAGCGGCGGGAACGGCCAGGCGATGCGCGTCGAGGCACGGCCTTCGACGCGATGGGTCCAGATCTCGCCGGCGCGGGTGAGCTCCACCTCGGCCGACGCCTGCAGCCAGTCGGCGGCATCCGTCGCCGTGCGCCAGCCGATCTCGGGCGCCGGCGACGCGACGACGTCGCTGCCGTGCGGGGCGTCCGTGGTGATGTGCGGAACGGTGGTCATGGGCACTCCTTCGTGCGATCTGCGTGCGTGTGGTGGGAGGATGCCGCGATCAGGCCGGGACGACCGCCTCAGCTGCGGCGATCGCGGGTGCGGTGACGACGATGCGGTGGGTGCCGTGGCGGAGCTCGGCGGGCGCGGCGGCGCCGTCCACCGTCGCGGCGGATCCGGAGGTGACCGGCAGCTCCAGCAGCGCCCGCGAGCCGAACGGCACCTCCAGCGTCGCCTCGAAGACGCCGTCGACGAGCCGCCAGTCGATCGCGAGCCGGCCCTGCGGAGTCTGGATCGACGCCGACGCGCGGTCCAGCCCGGCGGCCGGGCGCGGCGCGACATGGACGGTCCGGTACCCCGGGTCGGCGGCATCCGGAGCCAGACCCGCCACCGTGCGGTACACCCAGTCGATCATCGCGCCGTAGGCGTAGTGGTTGAACGAGAGCATGCCCGTCTCGTCCTCGGAGGCGTCCTCGGTCGGCAGCGCGTCCATCGCGCCGGAGTGGATGCTGCCGTCGGGGAGGATCGCGTCCCAGCGCTCCCACACGGTCGTCGCCCCGCGGTCGACCTGGTAGAGCCACGACGGCGCCTCGCGGCGCAGCAGCATGAGGTACGCCTCGTCGAGGTGCCCCGCGTGCGACAGGGCGAACAGGACGAGGGGCGTTCCGAGGAACCCGGTCGCGATGCGGCCGTTCTCGCGCCGCACGTTCGCGGCCAGTCCGGCCGCGATCTCTTCGCGGCGTGCGGCCGGGGCCAGGCCGAACTCCAGCGCGATGGCGGCGCCGGACTGGGTGAGGACCGCCTCCTCGCCCCAGCGCTCGAAGGTCGCCGCCCCCACACGATCGGCGAGGGCCTCGTACTCGTCCGCCGTCGTGTCGTCGCCGAGGGCGCGCTCGGCGCGGGCGAGCAGCCGCGCCGACTGCGCGTAGAACGCGTTGGCCACGAAGTCGGCCGACACCTTCGCCTCCCACGGCCGCTCGCCGGGGGCGTCGGGGTCGAGCCAGTCGCTGAACTGGAAGTCGCCGCCCGGCAACACGACGCTGTCGCCGGCACGGCGCCGCAGGTGCTCGACCCAGCGCCGCATGCTGCTGCGCTGGCGCGCCAGCACCTCGTCCGAGCCGTACGACTCGTACACGGCCAGGGGCACGATCGTGGCGGCATCCGCCCATCCGGCACGGCCCATGTTCTCGGTGGGCACGCCGCCCATCAGCATGTCCTGCGGCCGGATGATGTCGGGCACGACGGCCGGCACGCCGCCCTCGTCGGTCTGGTCGATCTCGAGGTCGCGCAGCCACGACATCCAGAACGCCTCGGTGTCCATGAGCGTGTTGGCCGTCGCCGCGAACGCCTGCGCGTCACCGGTCCAGCCGAGCCGCTCGTCGCGCTGCGGGCAGTCCGTCGGCACCGAGACGAAGTTGTCGCGCTGCGACCAGAACACGTTCGAGTGGAAGCGGTTCAGCGCCTCGTGCGACGAGTCGAACGTGCTGCGCGGCGCAAGATCGCTCGAGATCGCGACGGCGGTCGCCGAGACGACCTCGGCCCCCTCGACATCGGCGTACCGGAAGCCGTGGAAGGTGAACGCGGGCTCGAGCGTGTGCTCGCCGTCGCGGTCGAGCGTGTACACGTCCGTCGCCTTCGCCGAGCGCAGCGCCTTCACGTGCAGATCGCCGGAGGGCTCGAGCACCTCGGCGTGCCGCACCGTGACGACGTCGCCGGCGCGGCCGCGCACCACCAGGCGCACCCATCCCGACAGGTTCTGCCCGCTGTCCAGGCGCGTGCGCCCGGCGTGCGGCGTGGTCGTCATCGGCCGTTCGGCGACGATCCGCACCGGCGGGGCCGAGCGCGGCGCGAAGCGCGCACGGTCGACCTCGACGACGGAGGCCGCACCCCAGTCCGCGCCCGTGAACCCCGGCCGATGCACGGCGGGATCGTCGAGGCGCAGATCGATCACCGTCCCGTCGTAGATGCTGGCGCTGCGGATCGCGCCGAGTCCGGCCTGCCACGAGGCATCGGTCTTCGCGAGGACCTCGCCGTCCGCCTCGACCTGCGCGAGCGCACCGCTGCGTCCGCCGTAGATCGCCTGTCGGCGCGCGAAGCCGAAGCTGCCGCGGTACCAGCCGTCGGCGACGGCGAGGACGATCACGTTGACGCCCTCGTGGAGCAGTGCCGTCACGTCGAGGGTGTCGACGAGGATGCGCTGCTGGTACGACGTCCAGCCCGGCGTGAGCAGCGCGTCGGTGGCGCGCGCGCCGTTGATCCAGGCATCCACGAGCCCGAGTGCGCTCAGGCGCAGCCGGGCGCTCTGCGGCACGCGGTCCAGTGTGAACTCGGTGCGCAGGAGCGGCACCGGGCCGTCGGCCGGCGTATCGAGGCCGATCACGGCTGCGACCAGGTCCGGACCGTCGACGCCGGCCTCGACGACGAGCGGGTCGCTCCATGCGCTCCAGCCGGCGGTGGTGGCCACGCGCACGGCGAACGCGCGACGCTCGCGCGGAGCGAGGTCGGCGGCGACCTCGATACCCGTGGTGCGGACGGCTGCAACCGGGTCGGATGCGGTCAGCTCGCCGCGCTCGTCGCCCGAGGCGAGCTGATACCCGAGCAGGCGGGCGTCGGCGTCGTCGCTCTCGGCGTGCCAGCTCAGGCGCAGTCCGGTGCGGGGCACGCCGAGAAGGCCGGGACCGTGCTGGGTGCGCAGCCCGACGACGCGCGTCGCCGTGTCGGAGGACGTGGGGGCGGGGAGGGATGCCGTCATGGCCGAGTCCTTTCGGCGGAACGGCCGCTTCGCCGCCCGCGTCACCATCGTGAAACGATTCAGGGTGCGATGTCAACTGAAGTGTAGACCGTTACACGATCGTAATGGACCGATCTACATCGACTGTTGACCCCACCGTCGGAAGCGTCGTACCGTACCAGGAGTTGAATGGTTTCAAATGCCCTGAGGCATCGGTCGCCGCTCGACTCAGGCACCAAGGAATCCGGCAGCGTGGACGGACCATCCGTCCAGCTTTACAAGGAGGTAAAGATGAAGAGCTCCCCGACCAGGAGAGTGCTCCTCGCGGGTGCGGGCATCGTGGCACTGGCCCTGCCACTGGCCGCATGCAGCGGTGGCGGCGGATCCAGCGACGGAAAGGTCGAGATCAGCTATCTCACCCAGAGCGACGACCCGAACACCAATCAGGCGAAGGCGCTGATCGCCGCGTTCGAGAAGGCCAATCCCGACATCTCGGTCAAGCTCGAGACGCAGCCCGGTGGCACCGAGGGCGACAACCTGATGAAGACCAAGCTGTCGACCGACTCGATGAACGACGTCTTCCACTACAACTCGGGCTCGCTCATGCAGGCGCTCAACCCCGACCAGACGATGGTCGACCTGAGCGATGAGGACTGGGTCAAGGATCTGACCGACGACTTCAAGGCCGTCGTCTCGACCGACAACGGCCTGTACGGGGCCCCGTGGGGGACGTCGTTCGCCGGCGCCGTGCTCTACAACAAGAAGGTCTACGAGAAGCTCGGCCTCGAGGTGCCGACCACCTGGGACGAGTTCATCGCCAACAGCGAGAAGATCAAGGCCGAAGGGGGCGGCGTCGCGCCGATCCTGCAGTCGTTCGGCGACACGTGGACCAGCCAGCTGTTCGTGCTCGGCGACTTCGCCAACGTCTCGAAGGTCAACCCCGACTGGGCTGAGGAGTACACGGCCAACGACCCGAAGGCCAAGTACGTCGAGGAGCCCGCGTTCGCAGGCTTCGCGCACGGCGCGGAGGTGTTCGAGAAGGGCCTGCTCAACGAGGACTTCGCGTCGATGACCAACGCGCAGGCCATGAACGCCCTCGCCGAGGGCACCGGCGCGCAGTACCCGATGCTGTCGGCGACGATCTCGCAGGTCCAGCAGGACAACCCGGACCTCGTCGACGACATCGGCGTGTTCGCCCTCCCGGCCGCCGACGCCGCCGACACCGCGATCACGATGTGGCAGCCGAACGCGATCTACATCGCCAAGAGCACCGAGGGCGACAAGCTCGAGGCGGCCAAGAAGTTCGTGGCCTTCGCCAACTCCGAAGAAGGCTGCCAGGTGCAGAACGAGGGCGGCTCCATCGCCGGCCCGTACGTGACCAGCGCGTGCACCCTGCCCGACGACGTGCCCGGTCTGGTCAACGACATCCAGGCGTACTTCGACTCCGGCGCCACGGGGTCTGCGCTCGAGTTCCTCTCGCCCATCAAGGGACCGAACCTCGAGAACATCACCGTCGCGGTCGGCTCGGGCATCACGCCCGCCGAAGAGGGCGCGGCGCAGTACGACGACGATGTGAAGAAGCAGGCACAGCAGCTGGGCCTCGAGGGCTGGTGATCAGGTACTCGATCCGCTGAGATCAGGTAAGACCCGGGGCCGGCGGCCACGCCGCCGGCCCCGTTTCACGAAGGAGTGAACATGACGACCGCAGTCGCGCCCACCGCCGCGGCACCGCCCGCCCCGACGCCCGGCCCGGCGCCGAAGAAGCGCAAAGGCATCCGCAGCCCGTACCCGAGCTGGTTCTACATCCCGGCCGCCGTGCTGTTCATCGTGTTCTTCGCGGTGCCGACCTTCGCGTCCTTCTACTTCTCGTTGACCCGGTGGACGCTCTTCGACGTCCAGTTCATCGGCTTCGACAACTTCGTGCAGTTCTTCCAGGAGCCCCAGCTCGTGCAGGGCTTCGTGAACACCTTCATCTACGGGTTCGTCACGTCGGCGGCGAAGGTCGTCCTCGGCCTGGCGCTCGCGCTGCTGCTGACCGGCCCGACCCTCGGGCGCGGCTACCTCCGCGCCGTGGTGTTCTTCCCGGTGCTCGTCTCGACGATCGGCGTCGGTCTCACCTTCAAGGCCTTGCTGGACCCGTTCCACGGTGTCGTGAACGGCGTGCTCGGGTTCTTCAATCTGCCCGAGCCCGGCTGGTACACCGATCCGAACCTCGCTCTGCTGACCGTCGCCGGAGTCGACATCTGGAAGGGCGTCGGCATCGCGACGCTGATCTTCATGGCGGGCATCGTCGCGATCCCCGCCGAGTACTTCGAAGCCGCCCGCATGGACGGCGCCGGGGCGTGGTCGGTGTTCCGCAACATCACGCTGCCGCTGGTGCGCCCCGCCACGGCGACGGTGATCATCCTGTCGCTGATCGGCGGCCTTCGGGAGTTCGCCATGATCTGGGCGATGACCAAGGGCGGCCCCGGCTTCAGCAGCGACGTCATCGCGTCCGTCATCTACAAGCAGTACCAGGCCGGTTTCTTCGGTCTGTCCACCGCGGGCAACGTCATCCTGTTCATCGTCGTCACGGCGATCATGGTGCCGGTGTCGTGGTTCCTCAACAGAAGGGAGGCGGAGCTGTGACCGTCACCGAGACCCGGACCCTCACCACCGCCGATGCCCGCAGGCTGCGCGGCCGTCGCCCCAAGGAGGACCGCCGCCCGATGACGCTGCGCCGCTGGCTGCGCACGTACCTCGTCGGCATCATCGCGATCATCGTGTCGGTCGTGGTCTTCCTCGTGCCGTTCATCTTCGTGTTCCTGCAGGCCTCGAAGGACTCCAGAGAGGCGGGCCTGGTCCAGTTCAGCCTTCCCACGGAGTGGCAGTTCTGGCCGAACTTCCTCGACACCGTCCAGAAGAACGACTACCAGGTGCTCTGGGCGTTCCTGTGGACGACGATCATCACCGTCTTCAGCTGCGCGATCATGGTGGTCTTCGCCGCCATGGTGGGCTACGTGCTCCAGCGCAAGCGGTCGCGCCTCAACCCGATCATCAACTTCTTCGTGCTGGCGGCGCTCATCGTCCCACCGGCGGTCGTTCCCACCATCTGGGTGCTGCAGACCGTCGGGCTGTTCAAGACCATCCCGGGGATGGTGCTGATCGAGGCCACGTTCGGGCTCGCGTTCTGCATCCTGCTGTTCCGGGCCTTCGTCGCCACGATCCCCCGAGAGCTGGACGAGGCGGCGATCATCGACGGAGCCGGGCCCATGCGCCTGTTCTTCGCGGTCGTCCTGCCGCTGCTGAAGCCCGTCATCGTCACCGTCATCGTCGTGCAGGCGGTGTTCGTCTACGGCGACTTCCAGAACCCGCTGTACTTCCTCCCCGGCAACGACTACCCGACGGTCCAGCTCGGCCTGTACAACTTCCAGAGCCAGACCGTGAGCCAGTTCAACCTGCTCTTCATGTACATCCTGCTCACGACGATCCCGCCGCTGATCATGTACATCTTCTTCAACCGCCAGATCGTCGCCGGCATGACAAGCGGAGCGATCAAGGGCTGATGGAGCAGCACGAGCGGGCGCTCGCCGCGTACGTGGATTCGGTGCGCGGCGAGCCCGGCGCCCTCGGGGTCGTGCTCGTCGGCTCGGTCGCGCAGGGCCACGAGCGCGCGGACTCGGACGTCGACGTCTACTTCGTGGTGGACGACGACCGCTTCGCCGCCGAGACGGCGCGGGGCCGCTTCGCGTGGGTCGAGCGTCAGGATGCCGACTACCCGGGCTCGTACCTCGACGTCAAGCTCGCGAGCCCGACGTATCTGGCGGCCGCGGTCGAGCGGGCCGACGACCCCACGCGGGCCTCGTTCCTCGGGGCCCGCGTCGCGTGGAGCGCTCTGCCGGGGCTCGACGACACCGTGGCCCGCATCGCCACGCTCCCCGACGGCGTCTGGGACGAGCGCATCCGCTCACACGTCGCGCAGGCGCGGCTGTACGGCGGGTACTTCCTGCGGCAGGCGGTCGAGCGCGGTGACGAGTTCCTGCGGCGCCACGCGGGACTGCACCTCGCGCTCGCGGCCGCGCGCGCGGCACTTGCGGCGAACCGGGTCATGCTGCCCGGCCCGAAGTACGTCTCGAAGCTCGTGCATGCGGCATCCACTCCCGAAGGCTTTCTCAGCGCGTGGGAGCGCGTGGTCGACGATCCCGACACGGCGTCGGGCGCCGATCTGCTGCGCGCCCTCGACGCCTGGCTGGGCGCGGATCTCCCGGCCGACGACACGCTGTCGGTGTTCATCCGCGACAACGAGCTGCACTGGCTGCGAGGCGGTGTCCCCGCCGAGTTCTGGTGAGCGCTTTCCCACTTGCGGAGCGGCGAGCGAACATCTATCGTTGAAACGATTCATGAACGGATGCCCCGCCACGAGGCATCCACGATCCACAGGAGTCCCGATGACGAGCCCCACCGCGACGAAGCGTGTGTGCTTCCAGCTCGTGGTCCGCCCCGAGCTGCTCGACGAGTACATCGCCCGGCACACCCCGGTGTGGCCCGAGATGCTGGCCGAGATCGCCGCGGCCGGACGCCGCAACTACTCGCTCTTCCTGGGCGACGGCGGCCGGCTCATCGGCTACTACGAGACCGACGACGACGAGGCCGCGCAGGCCTACCTCGCGAACTCCGAGGTCGCCGCCCGCTGGGAGGCCGAGATGGGCCGCTTCTTCGTCGGCCTCGACGGCCGGCCCGACCAGGCGGCCACTCCCCTCACCGAGATCTTCAACCTCCACGACCAATTGACCGCCGCGCAGGCTCCGGTCACCGCATCCGAGAACGAGAGCACCGCATCATGACGACGCTGTCACCCGACATCCTGTCCACGCTCGAAGGCCAGGGCATCGAGCTGCCCAGCTGGGCGTTCGGCAACTCCGGCACCCGCTTCCGCGTGTTCACCACGCCCGGCACGCCCCGCGACCCGTACGAGAAGATCGCCGACGCGGCGCAGGTCAACGCCTTCACGAAGCTCGCACCGAGCGTCGCGCTGCACATCCCGTGGGACAAGGTCGACGACTACTCCGACCTGCGCCGTCACGCCGAGGACCTGGGCGTCACCCTCGGCACCATCAACTCGAACACCTTCCAGGACGAGGACTACAAGTTCGGGGCGCTCACGCACCACGACGACCGCATCCGTCAGAAGGCCATCGACCACCACTTCGAGTGCATCGACATCATGCACGCGACCGGCTCGCGCGACCTGAAGATCTGGCTCGCCGAGGGCTCGAACTACCCGGGCCAGGGCGACATGCGGGCCCGCCAGGACCGCCTGCAGGACTCGCTGCAGCAGATCTACGCGCGCCTCGGCGACGAGCAGCGCCTCGTGCTCGAGTACAAGTTCTTCGAGCCGGCGTTCTATCACACCGACGTTCCCGACTGGGGCACCTCGTACGCGCAGGTCGCCGCGCTCGGCGACAAGGCGATGGTGTGCCTCGACACCGGCCACCACGCGCCGGGCACGAACATCGAGTTCATCGTCATGCAGCTGCTGCGCCTCGGAAAGCTCGGCTCGTTCGACTTCAACTCGCGCTTCTACGCCGACGACGACCTCATCGTGGGCGCCGCCGACCCGTTCCAGCTGTTCCGCATCATCTTCGAGGTCGTCCGCGGCGGCGGGCTCAACAACCCCGATGTCGCGTTCATGCTCGACCAGTGCCACAACATCGAAGACAAGATCCCCGGCCAGATCCGCTCGGTGCTCAACGTCCAGGAGATGACGGCCCGCGCCCTGCTCGTGGACCGCGACGCGCTCGCGGCAGCCCAGCAGGCGAACGACGTGCTGGCGGCCAACGCCGTCTTCATGGACGCGTTCTACACCGACGTGCGTCCGGCGCTGGCATCGTGGCGCGAGGAGCGCGGACTCGCTGCCGACCCGATGGCCGCGTACGCGGCATCCGGCTACCAGTCGAAGATCGCAGCCGACCGCGTCGGCGGCACCCAGGCCGGCTGGGGCGCGTAAGCCCCTCTCAGACACACCCGGGGCGCGGGCTGCCGATCCCCGCGCCCCGGGTGCACCACCGAATCCGAAGGACACCATGAGCGAGCCCTACTCCGCCGCCGACGGCCTCGTGCGCGTCTATCCCGCACGCGAGCCGAACGGCACCGGCCTGGTCTGGGCGCACGGCGGCGCGTTCGCCTTCGGCGACCTCGACATGCCCGAGTCCGACTGGGTCGCCTCGCAGCTGGCGGCCCGCGGCACGACGGTCGTGTCGGTGGACTACCGCCTCGCGCCTGTTCCCGACGGGTGGGATGCCGCCGGCCGCGGCCCCGGCGGGCACCACTACCCCGCGGCATCCGACGACATGCTGACGGCGTGGTCGTGGGCCGTCGACAACGCGGACCGCCTGCGCGTGGACCGCAACCGCCTCGCGATCGGCGGCACGAGCGCGGGCGGAAACCTCGCCGCCGGTGCCGCGCTGCGGCTCATCGAACGTCGCGCCGACGTGCGCCCCGCCCTCGCGCTGCTCGCCTACCCGACCCTGCTCGCCGTGCAGCCCGACCCCGGTGCGGCGCTGCGCGCGGCGCTGGACGCCCAGCCCGAGGCCGACCGGTTCGGGCCCGAGATGGTGCTCGCGATGTACGAGAACTATCTCGGCGGCCCCGTCGACCGCGCCCCGCTCGGTGCCGTCCCTGGCCGCGCGCGGCCCGTCGACCTGGTGCAGTTCCCGCCGACGCTCATGGTCAACGGCGAGGTCGACGAGCTGCGGGTGTCGGGCGAGGCCTTCGCCGCGGCGCTGCGCGCCGCCGGACGCCCGGTGGAGGTCATCGCCGAGCCGGGCACCGAGCACGGCCATCTGAACCGCCCCGAAGAGCCGGCGGCATCCCTCACCCTCCACCGTTTCGCGACCCGCCTCGCCGCGCTGTCCGCGGCCACCACCACTCCCCTGTCGCCGTCTGTCGCCACCGGCGGCAGATCCTGACAGGCGACCCCGAACACTTCCGCTCCCCTGTCACGAACGACGCCCCGCAGCCGCAGACCGTGACAGGGGAACACCCAGAACGAAGGACACACCATGACCAACCCGGCCGTCACCGACCTGATCACCCGGTCGAACCGTCTCGGCGCCGACCCGAAGAACACGAACTACGCCGGCGGCAACACCTCCGCCAAGGGCACCGAGACCGACCCGGTCACCGGTGAGCCGGTCGAGCTGCTGTGGGTCAAGGGCTCGGGCGGCGACCTCGGCACGCTCAAGCCCGAGGGCCTCGCGGTGCTGCGCCTGGACCGCATGCGCGCGCTCGTCGACGTCTACCCGGGCGTGGAGCGCGAGGACGAGATGGTCGCCGCGTTCGACTACTGCCTGCACGGCAAGGGCGGAGCCACCCCGTCGATCGACACCGCCATGCACGGACTGGTGGATGCCGCGCACGTGGACCACCTGCACCCCGACGCCGGCATCGCGATCGCGACCGCCGCCGACGGCGAAGAGCTCACCGCCAAGATCTTCGGCGACAAGGTCGTGTGGGTCCCCTGGCGGCGCCCCGGCTTCCAGCTGGGCCTGGACATCGCGGCCATCAAGACACAGAACCCGCAGGCGATCGGCACGATCCTCGGCGGACACGGCATCACCGCGTGGGGCGACACGTCCGACGAGGCCGAGGCGAACTCGCTGTGGATCATCGAGACCGCGCAGGCGTACATCGACGCGAACGGCAAGGCCGACCCGTTCGGCGGCGTGCGCGGCGGGTTCGAGGCCCTGCCCGAGGCCGAGCGCCGAGCGAAGGCCGCCGCCCTCGCACCGACGATCCGCGGCCTCGCGTCCACCGACAAGCCGATGGTCGGCCACTTCACCGACGCGGCCGTGGTCACCGACTTCCTCGCGTCCGAGAAGGCGCCGGCGCTGGCGGCGCTCGGCACCAGCTGCCCCGACCACTTCCTGCGCACCAAGGTCAAGCCGCTGATCCTCGACCTGCCCGCGTCGGCGTCGGTCGAGGCATCCATCGACCGTCTGAAGCAGCTGCACGAGGCGTACCGGGCCGACTACCAGGCGTACTACGACGCGCACGCGACCGCCGAGTCGCCCGCGATCCGCGGCGCGGACCCGCTCATCGTGCTGATCCCGGGCGTGGGCATGTTCTCGTACGGCGCGAACAAGCAGACCGCGCGCGTGGCGGGCGAGTTCTACGTCAACGCGATCAACGTCATGCGCGGCGCCGAGGCGCTGTCGACCTACACGCCGATCTCGGACGCCGAGAAGTTCCGCATCGAGTACTGGGCGCTCGAAGAGGCCAAGCTGCAGCGGATGCCCAAGCCCAAGTCCCACCAGGGCCGCGTCGCGTTCGTCACCGGCGCCGCGTCGGGCATCGGCAAGGCCATCGCCACGCGCCTGGCCGCCGAGGGCGCCTGCGTCGTCGTCGCCGACCTCGACCTCGAGAAGGCGCAGGCCGCCGCAGCCGAGCTCGGCGGCACCGACGTCGCGATCGGCGTGGCGGCGAACGTCGCGGACGCCGACGCGATCCAGGCCGCGATGGATGCCGCCGTCCTGGCGTTCGGCGGCGTCGACCTCGTCGTCAACAACGCCGGCCTGTCGCTGTCCAAGCCGCTGCTGGAGACCACCGAGAAGGACTGGGACCTGCAGCACGACGTCATGGCCAAGGGCTCGTTCCTCGTCTCCAAGGCCGCAGCGAAGATCCTCATCGAGCAGAAGCTCGGCGGCGACGTGATCTACATCTCGTCGAAGAACTCCGTCTTCGCCGGCCCGAACAACATCGCGTACTCGGCCACCAAGGCCGATCAGGCCCACCAGGTGCGCCTGCTCGCGGTCGAGCTCGGCGAGCACGGCGTGCGCGTCAACGGCATCAACCCCGACGGCGTCGTGCGCGGCTCGGGCATCTTCGCCTCGGGCTGGGGCGCCAACCGCGCCGCCACCTACGGCGTCAAGGAAGAGGACCTCGGACAGTTCTACGCCAACCGCACGATCCTCAAGCGCGAGGTCGTCCCCGAGAACGTCGCCGACGCGGTCTACGTGCTGACCGGCCCCGAGCTCTCCCGCACCACCGGCCTGCACATCCCCGTCGACTCCGGCGTCGCCGCCGCCTTCCTGCGATGACGCGGCGCTTCCGCCCGGGGCCCACATCCCTCCCGCATCATGTGCTCTCGCCGAACGCACATGTTGTTTGCGCGCGCAGCGTGTGGTCTCGGCGAGAGCACATGATCGCGACGGGTTCGGTGGGCGACGGGAGCGCACGATGACGGGGGGCGTCGTCGCGGCGGTGGACCTCGGCGCCACCAGCGGGCGCGTCATGCTCGGCTACGTCGACGACGGCACGCTGCGCCTGGAGCAGGTCGCACGCTTCCCGAACGGCCCGGTCGAGCGGCCGGACGGGCTGCACTGGGACTTCACAGCCCTGTACCGGCACATCGTCGACGGCCTCGCCGAGGCGGTCCGCCGCGAACCGGGCATCGCCAGCATCGGCATCGACTCCTGGGCGGTCGACTACGGCCTGGTCCACGGCGACGAGCTGCTCGCCGAGCCGTTCCACTACCGTGACGAGCGCACGGCGCGGGGAGTGGATGCCGTCCACCGGAGCGTCCCGTTCGCCGAGCTGTACCGCCGCAACGGCCTGCAGTTCCTGCCGTTCAACACGCTGTACCAGTACGTCGCGGACGACCGGCTGACCGACGCAGAGGTGTCGCTGCTCATCCCCGATCTCGTGGCGTTCCTGCTGACGGGCGCTCGAGCGGCCGAGCGCACGAACGCGTCGACCACGGGCCTCGTCGACGTCCGGACCGGCGGGTGGGACCTCGACTTGGCGGCGCGCCTGGGGATCCCGGCGTCGGCGCTGCCGCCTC
The DNA here is from genome assembly GCF_006783905.1 of Microbacterium kyungheense. Taxonomy (GTDB): domain Bacteria; phylum Actinomycetota; class Actinomycetes; order Actinomycetales; family Microbacteriaceae; genus Microbacterium; species Microbacterium kyungheense. The sequence goes on from NZ_VFPE01000005.1 coordinate 27,718, forward strand.
TGATCGACCCGGGTGACGCGGTGGGCTCCCTCGCCGGCGAGGCGCGCGAGCGCATCGGCGCCGCGATCGAGGTCGTCGCCGTCGGGTCGCACGACACGGCCTCGGCGGTGGTCGCGGTGCCCCTGAGCACCCCCGACGCCGCCTACATCTCGTGCGGCACGTGGGGACTCGTGGGCGTGGAGCTCGACGAGCCCGTCGTCAGCGACGAAGCCCGCGCCGCGAACTTCACCAACGAGGGCGGCGTCGACGGGCGTGTGCGCTTCCTCCACAATGTCACCGGACTGTGGCTGCTGAGCGAGGCCGTGCGCACGTGGGAGGCCGAGGACGGCGCCGCGATCGACCTGCCGGCGCTGCTGGCCGAGGCCGCCGCGGTGACGGGCGGCGTCCCGCTGTTCGACGCGAACGACGCACGTCTGTCGGCGCCCGGCGACATGCCGGCGCGCATCGCCTCGGTGATCGCCGAGTCGGGTTCGGCCGTCCCCGCGACGCGTCCCGCGTTCGCCCGCACCATCGTCGAGAGCATCGCGCAGGCCTTCGCCGATGCCGTGGCCACGGCGGCGCAGCTCACCGGGCGCGACGTCGACGTGATCCACATCGTGGGCGGCGGTGCCCTGAACCGCCTGCTGTGCCAGGCGACGGCGGACCGTTCGGGGCTCCCGGTGCTCGCCGGCCCGGTCGAGGCGACCGCCCTCGGCAACGTGCTCGTCCAGGCGCGCGCGCACGGCTGGTTCGGGCCGGACGCCACCCTGGAGGATCTGCGGCGCGCGGTGGCGGCATCCACTTCTCCCGAGCGCTACGAACCGCGATCGTGACCGGGTACGGCGCCGCGTTCGACTGGGTGGCCCGGCACGTCGGTGCGGGCCGGCTGCCCACCGCGGTGCTGGGCATCGCCACCGCCGAGGGGGTCGTCGCACTCGACGCGTTCGGTGCGACGTCCGGCCGCCCCGCCCGCGTCGACGACCCGTACTGGCTGTTCTCGATCACGAAGGTGCTGACCGGCCTGACCGCGGCACGGGCGGTCGAGCGCGGGCTGCTCACGACCGAGACGCCGCTGACCGACGCCCTCCCCGCCTTCGGGACGGGTCGCGACCCCGACGACGTCGTGCGCCTGCGGCACCTGGTCAGCCACACCTCCGGCATCCGCGAGCCGACGCTCGACCCCGCTGAGGGGCTGCGGGCGGCGCTGCTCGCACCCGGCCGGGACTTCGCCGCCGGCTCGGCGTCGCGGTATTCGACGGTGGCCTTCGACGGCATCGTCGAGCTCGTCCGCCACGGGGCGGGCTGGGAATGGGATGCCGACATCGCGGCGTGGTCGGCATCCATCGGCGCCGGCGGCTTCACGCTCGACCCCGACGCCGATCCGCACACCGTCGTCGACGCCGAACGACTGGGCCTCGACATGCGGGGCTTCGCGAGCCACCGCAATCCCGGCGCCGGCATGATCGGCACCGCGTCGGACCTGCTCGCACTCGGCTCGGCGCTCCTGCGCATCGGGGGCGGAGAGACCGGGTCGATCGTGCACCCAGCGACCCTCGCCATGATGCGGCGGCCGCTCACCGGCGACATCCCGCGCCTCGACCCGTACCCCGCAGGGGCCGGTCAGGACTGGGGCTTCACCTTCAACCTGCGCCGTCGAGCCCCCGGGCTCATCGACCGCGACGTCTACGGCCACGCGGGCTGGGCGGGCACGGAGTTCTGGGTGCATCCGTCTGCGGGCGTCGCGTGGGTGCTGCTGACCAATCAGGCCGAGCGTCCGGGAGTGGACGCAGACCAGCTCGACAACGCCGTGGTCTCGTCTGTCTGAGTGCACAGATCGGTATTTCGCTAGATAAGCTAGCGACATGGCTCAGGTCTCTCGCCGCCGCTGGGCGGGTCTCGTCTTCATCAGCGTCGCCGTCGCCCTGATCATCGTCGATTCGACGATCGTGAACGTGGCGATCCCGGCGATCGTGGACGACCTCGGCATCACCTCCAGTGAGGTCCAGTGGGTGCAGGAGGCGTACACCCTGGTCTTCGCGTCGCTGCTGCTGGTCTTCGGCAGCCTCGCCGACCGATGGGGCCGACGGCGGCTCCTCATCATCGGCGTCGTCATCTTCACGCTCGCCTCGGTCGGGGCCGCCCTCGCCACGTCGGGCGAGCTGCTGATCGCGGCCCGGCTCGTGCAGGGCATCGGCGGCGCGATGATGCTGCCGACCACGCTCTCGCTCCTGAACGCGACCTTCCGCGGCCGCGAGCGCGCGATCGCCTTCGCGGTGTGGGGTTCGACGATCGGCGGCATGGCCGCGGTCGGCCCCCTCCTCGGCGGATGGCTCACGACCGAGTTCTCGTGGCACTGGGCGTTCCTCATCAACGTGCCGCTCGGCATCGCGATCGTGGTCGGCGTCCTGCTGACCGTGGACGAGTCGCGCGGTGACGCCGTCGCGATCGACGTGCTCGGAGCGGTGCTGTCGGTGCTCACGGTGGGGGCCCTCGTCTTCGGCCTCATCGAGGGTCGGACCTACGGCTGGCTCACGACCGAGAAGGACCTCACCGTCGGCGATTGGACGTGGCCGTGGGACATCTCGCCCGTCGCCGTGGCCTTCGTCGTCGCCGCGCTGGGGCTGGTCGCCTTCGTCGCCTGGGGCCTGCACCGCCGCCGCACGAGCAAGTCCACCGTCATCGCGCTCGGCCTGTTCCGCATCCCGTCGTTCCGCAACGGCAACGTCGCCGCGATGGTCGTGTCCCTCGGCGAGTTCGGACTCATCCTGGCGCTCCCGCTCTGGCTCCAGTTCGTGCTGGGCTTCGAGGCCGTCGAGACCGGCCTGATCCTCCTCGCCCTCGCGATCGGATCCTTCGCGGCCAGCGGCCTGGCCGGCGCGCTCAGCGGCCGGATCGCGCCGGTGTGGATCGTGCGGGCCGGCATCCTCGCCGAGATCATCGGCGTCGCCGCGGTCGGCTTCGTCATCGCTCCGGATGCCTCCTGGGTGCCGCTCGTGCCGGCGCTCTTCGTGTACGGCTTCGGCGTGGGGCTGGCGACCGCGCAGCTGACCGGCGTCGTGCTCGCCGACGTGCCGGCGACCGAGAGCGGACAGGCATCCGGCACGCAGTCCACCGCCCGCCAGCTGGGTGCCGCCCTCGGCATCGCCATCCTCGGCACCGTCCTCTTCTCGACGACCTCGGCGGTGCTGACGGCGAAGCTCGACGACGGCGGCGTGCCGGCCGAGCAGCGGGATCAGGTCGTCTCGGCAGTCGTCGACAGCGCGGGCGGCGCGATCGCAGGGCTCGCCGAGTCGCCACAGACCGCCGCGATCGCCGACGACGCGAAGGCCGCGTTCTCGGACGGCACCAAGTATGCGAGCTTCACCGCCGCGGGTTTCCTGGCCGTCGGCCTGCTCGCGACGCTGTCCCTCGGCAGCGGGGCACGGCGCGAAGCGGAGGAGCATCCGGTGGAGGCCGAAGCCGTCTGACGCTCCCCGGTGTCACGACCGGAGCACCGGCCGGCCGCGCACGCCTCGGGATCATCGTCAAGACCCTGGGCTGCGGCATCCCTCACGGCCACGCTGGTGTCATGGATCAGCGACGCAGCGACGAGAGCCCCGTGGACGACGACAGCCCCACCGGCGGCGACGAGACCACCGAGGAACAGCTCGAGGCCGACAACCCCGTCGAAGAGGACACGCTCGAGACCCTCGACCCCGACAACCCGCCGGCCTGACGTCCGCTCGTGCGCGTCAGCCCGCCGACGGGCGCGTCGACGCGCGCGCCTTGAGTTCGACGTCGAAGACCTCGCGCACGGCGGTCGTCCGGCCGGCGAACCGCTCCAGCAGCAGCTCGACCGCGCGGGCCCCCATCCGCTCTCCCGGCTGGTCGATGCTGGTGAGCCCGAACGCGGGATGCGAGGCGAGCGGCACGTCGTCGTATCCCACGACGGCCATCTCGACGTCGGCCTCGGCGATCGCCCGCATGGCGCCGATCGCGAGCTCGTCGTGCGCGGCGAACAGCGCCGTCGCCTGCGTGCCCGCAGCGATCGCCTCGCGCGTCGCGCGGTAGGCGAAGTCGGTGCCGTCATCCGAGTGCCAGACCTCGGGCTCCAGTCCGGCCGCCGCCATCCCCGCCAGGTACTCCCGCAGGCGGCCACTGTGGGGGAAGGGGGCGTTCGGATCCTCGTCAGGCAGCGTCAGATGCGCGATCCGGGTGTGTCCGAGGCCGAAGAGGTGCTCCAGCGCGAGGCGCGCGCCGCCGAGATCGTCGCCGGCGACGACGTCGTACTGGTTGGACGTGTCGAGCCGGCCGAACATGACCAGCGGGACGGATGCCGCGATCCGGTCCAGCGCGTCCTCGTCGACGCGCGGCGACACAGCGATCAGCCCGTCCACCTGCCGGTCGACCAGCGCCTCCAGCGCGCGGAAGCCGCGGCGCGTGCCCGTCTCGGCCGGCGCGATGATCAACTGATACGGCGTGCCCGCCAGCGCGCCCATGGCCCCGCGCACGATGCGGTCGAAGAAGTGGTTCGCGAGATCGGGCAGCTCGATCCCGATCGTGTAGGTGCGGCCCCGCATCCCGCGGGCGGCGATGCTCGGCCGGTAGTTGAGCTCCGCCATCGCCGCGGTGACGCGTTCGCGCATCGCGTCGCTCACGCCGTAGGCATCGCGCAGCACCTTCGAGACGGCCGCTCGAGAGACGCCGGCCCTGGCCGCGACGTCCTCGATCGTCGCGCGACGCCGGGGGGTGGCATCCGTCATGCTTCTCCTCCCCGAGATCGCTGGACGACAGGGCTGCGGGCCCGCATCCCCACCGTACCGGAGCGCTTCCGGCCGCCGACGACACGGGGGCCGCGGCGGCGCTGTCCGGCGCCTCCGCGACCCCCGTCGCCGGTCACTTGACGGTGAACTGCGCCGTGACGGGTGCCTCGGACGATCCGCCCACCGCGACGCCGTACGTCCCGCGTGTGGTCACCCACGCGTCGCCGGTCGCATCCCAGTGCTGCAGCAGGTGCATCCCGGCGAGGTCGTCCGCCGACAGCGCGATCGTCACGTTGGCGTGCTCGCCCGGAGCGAGCGTCACCGCCTTCCACCCCACGAGCCGGGAGCCCGGCGTCCCCGTCGACGCGGGCAGCATGACGTACGCCTGCGCGGTCTCGGTCGCCGTCCGATCCCCCGTGTTGGTGAGCCGGAACGAGATGCGGACCTCCTTCGCGCCGTTCGTCGACTGCGGGGTCACCTTGACCTTGTCGTACGAGAAGGTCGTGTAGGTCAGCCCGTGGCCGAACGCGAACAGCGGTGCGATGCCCTGCGACTGGTACCACTTGTAGCCGACCGCGAGGTCCTCGCTGTAGTCCACCTGGCGGATCTCGCTCGAACCGGCCGGACGCGTCGTCGAGCCGTCCGAGAACACCCCGGGGTACTGCGCGGCGGTGCTGGTCGGGGTGTCGGCGAGCGAGACCGGGAAGGTCATCGGCAGCTTGCCCGACGGCGCCACGTCGCCGAACAGCAGCGAGGCGATCGCGGGGCCCTGCTGCTCGCCGCCGTACCAGTTCTCGAGCACCGCCTGCACGCCGTCGACCCACGGCATCTCGACGGCGCTGCCGGTCTGCAGCACCACGACGGTGTTCGGGTTCACCTGCTCGACGGCCGAGATCAGCGCGTCGCCGTTCCCCTGCAGATGCAGGTTCGTCAGGTCGTTGAACTCGCCCATGCGCTGGTAGCCGAAGACGACGGCCACATCCGCGGCTGCCGCCTGGGCGGCCGCCGCCGCGACATCCTGTCCGTTGTTCCACGTCACGGTCGCACCGGCCTGGGCGGCGCGTGCGGTGAGTGCCGTCTCGGCCGAGACGACGTCCTCGCACGGGAGCGTGTTGGACGGCGGGAAGGTCGGCCGGAACTGCAGCGTGAGGCTGCACACCGAGACCGCGCTCGTCGCGACGCCGCCCACGGTCGTGACCGTGCTCGACGCCGTCGGACCGAACAGCGCGATCGTCTGCCCCGCCGCGGGCGCGAGCGGCAGCACACCATCGTTCTTCAGCAGCACGCTGCCGGCCTCCGAGATCTCGCGCGCGACGGCCTCGTGCTGCGGCGTGGATGCCTCCACCGCCGCCGTCGCCGGCAGCGGATTGTCGAACAGCCCGCCGCGGATGTACGACCGCACGACCCGGAAGGCCGCCTCGTCGATGCGCGCCTGCGTGATCTGGCCGGCCGCGAGCGCGGCGTCGAGCTTGGTGGGCGTGAACCAGATCGGCCGGTTGAGCTCCTGGTCGAGGCCGTTCATGAGCGAGGCGGCTGTGGAGTGCACAGAGCCGAAGTCCGACATGATGAAGCCGTCGAACCCGGCATCGCCCTTGAGCAGGTCCTTCATGAGCGGGCTCTCGCAGATGTACACGCTGTTCACCTGGTTGAACGCGCACATGACGCTCTCGGGATCGCTGTGGTCGAGCGCGATCTCGTACGGCAGGCCGTAGAGCTCGTGAAGCGCCCGCTCGCCGACGTTGGACGAGCTGGTCTGCCGGTCGAGCTCCTGCTCGTTCGCGAGGAAGTGCTTGAGGTCGGACACCACCCGGCCGTCGGCCTCGAGACCCTCGGCCTGTGACGCCGCGAACAGCCCGTTGACGAGCGGGTCCTCGCCGAAGTACTCGGGCGTGCGTCCCGCGAGCGGGGTGCGGCCGTTGCCGATACCGGGTCCGAGGACGACGTTGCGGCGCTTCGCGAACGCCTCGTCGGCCTCGGCCACGCCCTTCTCGTACGCGAGGTCGAGGTTCCACGTCGATGCCAGGGCGATCTGTGACGGGAAGTCGGTGACGCCCGAGGTGCGCACGCCTTCCGGCCCGTCCGTGTACACGATCGTCGGCGTGCAGTCCACCTGCGCCGGGTAGACGACGGGGGCCTCGCCGGCGATGCCCGGCTGCCACGTGGTCTGCGTCGGCTGGGTCGCGGGCTGCTCGACGAGCCAGCGGTACTTCTGGTGCTGCGAGCTGGCGTCGAGGAGTGCCTGAGCGCGCTCGTCGGCCGATTTCGAGGCATCCATCCACGGCACGGTGGAGCAGTCCACCGCTGCGGCCGGCGCACCGACGGCCACCACCGCCCCCGATGCGGCCAGTGCGCCACCCAGGAGCAGCGCTGTCAGGCGCCGCCGGCGTCGCGTGTGCGGGTGTCGATCCTGTGCGGACAACGTCATTGTCGTTCCTCTCCGTCGAGGCGCGATCCGTAGATCGCTCTACGCCATGTAGACCGGTACACATTGACACGATTCAGCGGAGCGCGTCAAGGGGATCGCCGACGATTCGCGTGGCGCTCCGGCGGGAGGGAGCTCTAGGCCTCGCGGGTGATCGTCACCTTGACGTGGAGGCTGCTCTTGAACGGACCGGCGTAGACGCCGCGCAGCGGCGGCACGTCGTTGTAGTCGCGGCCGCGGCCCACGAGCACGTGGCGGTCGCCGATCTCGATGTTGTTGGTGGGGTCGAAGCCCTGCCACTCCCCTGCGAACCACTCGATCCACGCGTGGGACTCGCCGGTGACGGCGACGCCGACCTCGGCCGACGGCCGCGGGTGCAGGTAGCCCGAGACGTAACGCGCCGGGATCCCGACGACGCGCAGGGCGCCGAGGGTGATGTGCGCGATGTCCTGGCACACCCCCTTGCGGGCCACCCACGCTTCGGCCGCGGTCGAGTGCACGCCGGTCACGCCGTGCATGTACTCGACGGCATCCCCCACCGCCACCGAGATGGCGTGCGCCGCGCGACCCGGGTGGTCGTGCTGCGCGGCGATCGAGCGGGCGAGCTCGGCGACCTCGTCATGCGGCCGTGTGCGGTTCGTGAGCGACAGCTGCTCGACGGTCTCGATGGAGCGGTTCGCCTCACGCGCGAGACCGTCCCACGTGACGTCGATGTGCTCCAGCGGGCGCGGGCGCACCTCGACGAGCGAGCGCGCCGTGATCGACAGCGCCGAGTGCGGCGAGAGCACGTCGAACGCGGCCACGCGCGTGCCGAAGTAGTCGACGTACTGGTTGACCGACGTCGACGGCTCGATGTCGAGCGACGAGTTCAGCACGAACTGGCTGTCGGTCGATCCGGGCAGCATGCGCGCCTCGTTGTACGACGCCGTGACGTCGCCGCCGTAGCTGAACCCCGTCTGGTGCTCGATCCTCAGCCGCTTCATGTGATCTCTCCGATCCAGCTCGGCTCGGCCTGCGTCGGGAAGAACCTGCCGCGGATCGCCTCCGACGCCTCGCGCGTGACCTGCTGCACGCGGTCCATATGGGTGGGCAGCTCGCCGAGGATCTCGGAGATCGGCCGGTACTCCAGGTCGTTGCGGATCTGCCCGAGGGCCCGCAGCACGGTGTTGGAGTGCCCGACGCGGTCGGCGCGCGGATCGATCGCGCTCATGCACTCCTCGGCGCGCTGGATCGAGTAGATGATCGAGCGCGGGAAGAGACGGTCCAGCAGCAGGAACTCCGCCGCGTTGCGTGCGCTCGGCATGCCCCGGTACGTGCGCAGATACGCCTCGTACGCGCCGCACGAGCGCAGGATCGTGGTCCACGACGGCCCCGACGCCTCGGTGAGCGATCTCGTGGCCAGCAGCCGCGCCGTCATGTCGGTGCGCTCGATGCTGCGGCCGAGGGTGAAGAACTGCCAGGCCTCGTCGCGGCTGGTGGAGGAGTCGTGGATGCCGACGGCCAGCGCCGCCCGTTCCCGCACCCACTGGAAGAACTCGTGCACGCGGTCGTTCTGCAGGCGCCGCGGCATGCGCGCGTTCGTCGTGTTGAGGATCTCCCACAGCTCGGTCGAGACGATCTCGCGGGCTCGGCGAGCGTTCTCGCGCGCGGCCGTGAGCGCGTACGCGATGCTCGACGGGTTCATGCGGTCGACCGCCAGGCGCGACAGCACATCCTCGCGGCGGACGTGCTCGACGCCCTCGGGCGGGAGCGAGCCCATCACGCTCAGCAGCGACCGGCACGCGGTGTCCTCGTCGATCCACGGGTCTTCGAGCAGGAGCTGCAGATGGACGTCGAGGATGCGCGCGGTGCCGTCGCTGCGCTCGATGTAGCGGCCGATCCAGAAGAGGCTCTCGGCGATGCGACTCAGCATGCGTCGCCTGCTTCCCGCGCTTCTGCGCTCTCTGTGTCGCGCCGGGCGGATCGGCGAGGGGTCACCTGGTCGCCCAGGGGGCGGGTGAGAGGCGCACCCTCGTCCGCCAGGCGACCTCTCGCGGACCGGATGCCCCCGTCCTGGGTCTGCTGCTGCTGCTCGTGCTGCTTGTGGGTGCCCCGCCCCGGGTCCTGCGGCGAGTGCGTGGGCTCGGTCTGCGCGTCGTAGATGATCGGGATCGCGGCGGTCACGTTGGCCGCCTGGTCGGCGACGAGCTCTGGGACGCCGCGTCCTTGGCCGTACTCGACCGTGCCGGGCGCGGACCCGCCGACGATCCAGGTGTCCTTCGACCCGCCGCCCTGGCTGGAGTTCACCACGAGCTGCCCCTCGGGCAGTGCCACCCGGGTGAGGCCACCGGGCAGCACCCAGACGTCCTCGCCGTCGTTGACGGCGAACGGCCGCAGGTCGGCGTGGCGCGGCCGCATCCCGTCTTCGACGAGCGTGGGGATGGTCGAGAGCATCACGACCGGCTGCGCGATCCACCCGCGGGGGTCGGCGAGCAGGTTCTTGCGGAGCTTCTCGAGCTCCGCGGGCGATGCGTCCGGACCCACGACGAGCCCCTTGCCGCCCGAGCCGTCGACGGGCTTGACGACGAGCTCGTCGAGCCGGTCGAGCACCTCCTCGAGCGCGCCCGGGTCTTCCAGGCGCCAGGTGTCGACGTTCTTGAGGATCGGCTCCTCGGCCAGGTAGTACCGGATGAGGTCGGGCACGTACGTGTAGAGGAGCTTGTCGTCGGCGACGCCGTTGCCGACGGCGTTGGCGATGGTGACGTTGCCCAGCCGCGCCGCGAGCATCAGGCCCGGGGCTCCGAGCATCGAGTCGGCGCGGAACTGCAGCGGGTCGAGGAAGTCGTCGTCGACGCGGCGGTAGATGACGTCGACGCGCTGGGGTCCGCGCGTCGTGCGCATGAAGACCTTGCCTCCGACGCACAGCAGGTCGCGCCCCTCGACGAGCTCGACGCCCATGAGGCGTGCCAGCAGCGTGTGCTCGAAGTACGCGGAGTTGTAGACGCCGGGCGTCAGCACCACGACGTTGGGGTCCTCGATGCCGGCGGGGGCCGACGCGCGCAGGGCGGCGAGCAGCTTGTTGGGGTAGTCGCCGACGGGCCGCACGCGCATCGACACGAACAGCTCGGGCAGGGTCTGGGCCATCACGCGGCGGTTCGATATGACGTAGCTCACACCGGACGGCACGCGCACGTTGTCTTCGAGCACGCGCATCTCGCCGTGCTCGTCGCGGATGAGATCGATGCCCGACACCTGGATGCGCACGCCGTTGGCGGGATGGATGCCGGCGGCCTGGCGGTAGAAGTACTGCGAACTGGAGATCAGCCGGGCGGGGAGCACCTCGTCGCGCACGCAGTGCTGATGGCCGTACGCGTCGGCGAGGAACGCCTCGAGCGCGCGCACGCGCTGCTTGACGCCCGCCTCGATGCGCGACCACTCGTCGAACGCGATGATGCGCGGCACGGCGTCGAGCGGGAACGGCCGCTCCTCGCCCGCGAAGTCGAACGTGACGCCCTGCGCGAGGTACGAGCTCGCGAGCGAGTCGGTGCGTCCGCGCAGCTCCTCCTGCGTCATCTGCGCCAGCGCCTGATACAGCTCTCGATAGGCCTCGCGCGACTCGGCGGGTTCGCCGGGGTGCGCCGGGCTCCCGAACATCTCGTCGAACGCGGGGACCCCCGAGGGCGTCTTGCGCGGCGCGAGCGTCGAGCCGTAGCCGTCGAAGAGATCACCCATGCCACGAGCCTAATGCGGCCCGGATTGCTGACATGTTTCGCCGGCTGTTCCGTAGCCGGTGGGACGGATGCCTCGCCCTGGACGTACCCTTCTGACATGGCTCGTGCGCGCCGGCAGGACCGCATCCCGGCGCCGCCGGCGTGGGTGGCGGGCATCGCCGCGGTCGTCCTCGGAATCGGGCTCGGCGAGCTCGCGGCCGCGATCGTGGCACCGCCCTCGAGCCCGGTCGCCGCGGTGGGTTCGGCGCTCATCGACGTGGCGCCGCCGTGGGCGAAGGACACCGCGATCGCCCTCTTCGGCACGGGCGACAAGATCGCGCTCCTGACCGGCATCGCGATCCTGCTGCTGGTGCTCGCCGCGCTCGCGGGATGGCTCCAGGTGCGGTTCCCGCCCTGGGGCGTCGTCCTGGTCGCCGCGTTCGGGGCGGGCGGCGCGATCGTCGCCGCGACCCGGCCCGGCGCCGGCGCCCTGGCGTGGCTGCCCGCGGTGGTGGCGGGCGCCGCGGGGGCGCTCACGCTGCACCTGCTCGCGCGGCTGCTGCGCCGCACGGCTCCCGCGCACCTTGGAGCCCCGGCGCCCGTGGCCGCAGAATCGGATCCGCGTGAGCGGACCGACGACGCGACACGCCGCCCTGTCGCCTCCGAGCCCGGCGTGTCGCCTGACGTCTCCGCCGATGCGGATCCGCGTGAGGGGATGGATGCGGATCCGCGTGAGCGGATGGATGCCCCGAGCCGGCGCACCTTCTTCGCCTGGGCCGGGGCCGCGACGGCCGTGGGCGTCATCGCGGTCGCCGTCGGGACGCTGCGCACGACGGCGTCAACGGGGGTGGCGGCGGCGCGGCGCGCACTGCGCCTGCCCCCGCCCGCGACGACGGCATCCCCGGTCCCCGCAGGAGCCGAACTCGACCTGCCCGGTCTCGCCGACGTGGTCACCCCGAACGACGGGTTCTACCGCATCGACACCGCCCTGATCGTGCCGGAGATCGACCCGGCCGTATGGCGCCTGCGGATCCACGGCATGGTCGCGCACGAGGTCGAGCTGACGTGGGACGAGCTCACGGCCCTGCCGCTGCAGGAGTCGTGGACCACCCTCGCCTGCGTATCGAACGAGGTGGGCGGCTCGCTGATCGGCAACGCACTCTGGCTCGGGTATCCGGTGCGGGAGCTGCTCGCCCGCGCGCAGCCGAGCGCCGACGCCGACATGGTGCTGTCACGGTCGATCGACGGGTTCACGGCATCCACTCCTCTCGAAGCGCTCACCGATGGGCGCGACGCGATCCTCGCCGTCGGGATGAACGGGCAGCCGCTGCCGCTGGAGCACGGCTTCCCGGTGCGCATGGTCGTTCCGGGACTGTACGGATACGTGTCGGCCACGAAGTGGGTCACCGACCTCGAAGTGACGCGCTTCGACCGGGCGCGGGCCTACTGGACCGACCGCGGCTGGTCTGAGCGCGGGCCCATCAAGCTCGAGTCGCGCATCGACGTGCCGCGCCGCGCCCAGGGCCTCAAAGCGGGCGAGGTGATGATCGCGGGCGTCGCGTGGCAGCAGCACGTGGGCATCCGCAGCGTTCAGGTGCGCATCGACGAGGGCGAGTGGCAGGACGCGACACTCGCGACCGCCATCTCGGACGACACCTGGGTGCAGTGGAGCCTTCCGTGGCAGGCAGAGAAGGGCGACCACGTCATCCAGTGCCGCGCGACGAGCAAGACCGGCGAGACCCAGACCGAGGTCACCGCTCCGCCGGCTCCGGACGGCGCGACGGGCTGGCACTGGCGCACGGTCTCGGTGTTCTGACGCGAGCGGCGGCCCGACCGGTCGGAGGAGAGATGTCCAGGTGTCCACAGGTTTCGGGCGACCGGACGCACATGACCGGATCGCCCGCTAGCATGCCCTGAGGGCCGGCTGCTGGGGAGCGCCGGCACCGGGGAGGTAGTGGTGCCTGATCCTTTGGAGCTGCTTGTCGCGCGCCTCATCGAGCTTGCGACCGTCGATGAGGCCACGGGCACGCGCCGACTGCCTCCCGAACGCGAGCTGTGCGACGCGCTCGGGATGAGCCGCGGCACGCTGCGCGAGCAGCTCGCCGTCCTCGAGCGGCTCGGGTTCGTGACCCGCACGCAGGGTCGCGGCACCTACCTCGGCACCCCGTCCTTCGACTTCGTCCGCACCTTCTTCGCGATCGCCCGCGAGCTGGGGCACCTCACCGACGACGAGTTCTCGGAATCTCGCCTGCTGTTGGAAGAGGCGCTCGCAGAAGCCGCGGCGCGGCGCGCGACGCCCGCCGAGGTGGCGCAGCTGCGCGCCGAGGTCGACCGCATGGTCGCCTCGCAGGCCGCGGGGGACCCCGACGACGCGCACGAGGCCGACGTCGCCTTCCACCGCCGGCTGCAGACCGTCGTCGACAACTCCGTGCTGCAATTCCTCCACGAGGGGCTCAGCCACGTGCTGCGCGACGACATCGCGGCACGCCGTCTCGCCGTTGCCGAGGCACGCGAGAGTGCCCGCACCGACAGCGTCCACTACGACATCGTCGACGCGATCGCAGCCGGCGACCCGGCCGGCGCACGCTCGGCGATGCGCCGTCACTTCGGCGGCCTCGCGCCGGGCACCCGCTCCGCCTGACCCGCCCCGGAACGCGAGGAGGGTCAGGCGGCGAGCAGGGTCAGTCCGCGGCGGTCAGGCGGCGAGCACCGTCCGCAGCTGCTCGACCGCCCAGTCCAGCTCGGTCGCGCGGATGACGAGCGGCGGCGCGACGCGGATCGTCTGGCCGTGGGTGTCCTTCGCGAGCACACCGCGGGCGATGAGCCGCTCGGCGATCTCGCGGCCCGTGCCGACCGCGGGGTCGATGTCGACGCCCGCCCACAGGCCCGCGACGCGCACGGCCGTGACGCCGTGGCCGACGAGCTCCTGCAGCTTGGCATCGAGGTGCTCGCCGAGCAGCTTCGCGCGGTTCTGGAACTCGCCGGTCTGCAGCAGCTCCACCACGCGGAGCCCCACGGCCGACGCCAGCGGATTGCCGCCGAACGTCGAGCCGTGCTCGCCGGGGCGGATGACCCCGAGAACGTCGCGATTCGCGACGACGGCCGAGACGGGAAGGATGCCGCCGCCCAGCGCCTTGCCGAGCAGATACACGTCGGGCACCACGCCCTCGCGATCGCACGCGAACGTCTCGCCGACGCGGCCGAGGCCCGACTGGATCTCGTCGGCGATGAACAGCACGCCGCGCTCGGTGCAGAGGTCGCGGACGGCGCGCAGGTAGCCCTCGGGCGGGATGACGACGCCGGCCTCGCCCTGGATCGGCTCGATGAGCACGGCGACGGTCTCGGGCGTGATCGCCGCGGCGATCGCGGCGGCGTCGCCGAACGGGACGCCGACGAAGCCGGGGGTGAACGGCCCGAACCCGTCACGGGCGGACGCGTCGTCGCTGAACCCGACGATCGTCGTCGTGCGGCCGTGGAAGTTGCCGTGCGCGACGACGATCTGCGCCGCATCCGCCGGCACGCCCTTGACACGGTACCCCCAGGCGCGGGCGACCTTGATGCCGGTCTCGACAGCTTCGGCGCCCGTGTTCATGGGCAGCACGAGGTCTTTGCCGCACAGTGCGGCCAGTGCCTCCGCGAAGGGACCGAGTCGGTCGTTGTGGTACGCCCGGCTGGTGAGCGTGAGCCGGCCCAGCTGCTCCTGCGCGGCGGCGAGGATCGCGGGATGCCCGTGGCCGAAGTTCAGCGCCGAGTATGCCGACAGCAGGTCGAGGTAGCGCTTGCCCTCGACGTCCGTCACCCACGCACCCTCGCCTCGCGAGACGACGACGGGCAGCGGGTGGTAGTTCTGGGCGAGGTGCTCCTCTTCGCCCGCGATGATCCGGATCATCGCGGTGTCGGTGAAGGTCTCGGGAGTCATGTCTCCTTCTCCGCTCAGCGCCGCAGCTCGAGCGTGCAGCACTTGATGCCGCCGCCGCCGAGCAGCAGCTCCGACAGGTCGACGAGCACCGGGTTGTAGCCGCGCTCGCGCAGCTGCGCCTCGAAGCCGGTCGCGCGCGGCGAGATGATGACGTTGCGGCCGTCGCTGGCCGAGTTGAGCCCGAACACCGCGCCGTCGGCGTCGGCGACCTTGATGGCGTCGGGGTAGCGCTCGGCGAGGACCGCCTGGCTGCGCGCGTCGAACGCGTGCTCGAGGTACGCGATGTTGGCCTTGTCGACGCCGCCGGGGCCCTGCACGGGGTCCAGGACCGAGATGGCGGTGTCGAGGTGGTAGAAGCGCGGGTCGACGAGCGTGAGGCTCACCACCTCTTTGCCGAACACGTCGGCGAGCTCGCGGTGACTGTCGCCGGTGGAGCGGAATCCGGTGCCGGCGAGGATCGTGTCGCCGACGAGCAGGAAGTCGCCCTCGCCCTCGTTGACCTCGACCGGCTCGGCGACCTCGAAGCCGTTGTCGCGGAACCAGTCCATGAACGCCGGCCCCTCGGGCACCCGCTCCTGGTAGCGGAACTTGGCGCCGTACGCGATGCCGCCGATGACGAACCCGCCGTTTGCGGTGTAGACCATGTCGGGCAGCCCCGGGATCGGGTCGATCAGCTGCACGTCGTGCCCGAGCGCGAGATACGTATCGTACAGCGCCTGCCACTGCCGCACCGCGAGGGCGGTGTCGGTCGGGTTCGCCGGCTCCATCCACGGGTTGATCGTGTAGCTCACCGTGAAGTGCTCGGGTCGGCACATCAGGTAGCTGCGGTGCTGTTGGATCCGGCCCTCAGTCCCTGAGGCGGTCGAGGCGGGTGCGGGCGCGATGTCGTGGGACATGTGTCTCCTTGCGAAGTACGGCGGACGCTGTCCACAGGCCCGGCGGCTCCGCCTCACTCGGTCCAGAGCTTGACGAAGAGCAGTCCCGGGCACGCCGCATCCATTGTCGCATGCCCCCTGGACGCGGCCTGGGAACCGGAGCGGATGCCGCTCCCCTCAGTCCGCGAGCACCACGATCTTGCCGGTGACATGGCCGTCCGCTACCTCGGCCAGCGCGCCGCCCGCTCCCGAGAACGGGAACGTGCGCTGGATGGCCGGACGCAGCCGCTCCGTCGCCGCGAGCGCCACGAGGCCGGCGAGCACGTCGGCCTTCGGCGTGGCGGCGAGCGGCACCAGCGGGCGCCTCGAGCCGATCGACAGCAGGACGGCGCGCAGCAGGCGCCCGATCGGCCCGAGCACGCGACCGCCCTCGCCCGACACCAGGACGACCCGGCCGCCGTCGCGCACGAGGCCTCGCAGCACGCACAGGGGTGACGTGCCCGCGATGTCGAGCACGGCGTCGAACCCGCCGGCGCCGAGCTCGCCGGAGCCGGGCGGCACCGTGCGGTAGTCGAAGACCTTCGTGGCGCCGAGCCCCTCGACGCGGGCGCGGTTGCGCTCGCCGCACAGCGCCCACACCTCGGCGCCGCGCAGCACGGCGAGCTGGACCGCGAAGGTGCCGACGCCGCCTGACGCGCCGATCACGAGCACGCGCGGGCGGATCCGCCCGCGGGACCCCCGCCCACGGCACCCCCGCCGGCCGCGACCCCGATCCCGGCCTTGTCGAGCGCCTGCCAGGCCGTCCCGCCGGCGACGGGCAGGGCCGCCGCGAGGACCGGGTCGAGCTCGGCGGGACGCGGCACAAGGCGCTCCGCCAGCGCGAGCGCGTACCGCGCCAGCCCGCCGCCCGGCAGCGCCCCCACGACCTCGTCGCCCACCGCCACCCCGGTCACGCCTTCCCCGACGGCGACCACGGTGGCGGCGGCATCCATCCCCCGCACCGGCTGCCGAGGGCGTCGGAGGCCGAAGGCGAGGCGCACGAGCTGCGGTTCGCCGCGCATGACGCGGATGTCGCCGTTGTTGAGGCCGGTGGCGCGCAGCCGCACCAGCACCTGGCCGCGGGCCGGCGCCGGCACCGCGGCATCCTCGAGGACGAGCGCGTCGGCTTCGCCGTAGCGGTGCTGGCGCCACGCCGGCATGGTCTGCGTGGACGTCTGGACGGGCATGTCACTCTCCTGGTTGGTCGTCAAGGCCCGGGTAGTCGAAGAGGTCGTCGAGCCCGACGCCGAACGCGCGGGCGAGCTGGAAGGCGAGTTCGAGGCTGGGCGAGTAGCGCCCCTGCTCGATCGCGATGAGGGTCTGCCGCGTCACGCCCACGGTGCGGGCGAGATCGGCCTGGGTCATGCCGGCAGCTTCGCGCGTCGCGCGGATCGAGTTGGTGACCTTGGTGGGCTTGACCATCAGGCGAGCCCACGGCGATAGGCGATGACGCTCGCGACACCGCCGACGATCGACGAGAGCGCGAAGCCGAAGAACATCGTGTTGGCGATCCAGAACCAGTCGGCCTCGAACGCGCACAGCACGATCACGCCGAGTCCCGCGATGACGAGGAACGCCTGCCCGACCCGCGTCGACATGTGGGCGATGTCGCGGTCGCGCTGGTCGCTCTTGCCGACGCCGTCGGGGTCGCTCGCCCCGGCGACGATCCCCCACAGGATGCTGACCAGGATGGTGACCACGATGCCGCCGCCGATGATCCACAGCATGATCGGCACCCAGTCGACCTCCGCGAGCGGTCCACCAGCCGCCTGCTGCAGCACGACCACGACGTACACCGTGATCGCGATGATGCTGACGACGAGACCAGCCCAGGCGTTGCGCTCCTCGTAGACCATGACCCCACCTCCCCGTGTAAAGAATCTTTGACAGCTGCACGTTACGCCGACGCTCAGCCGGATGTCAAGGATTCTTTACATTGCCGTGGATGCCGCGCCTCGGCCACAATGGTCCACGAGGGGCCGACAGGCTCTTACAACGTTGTAGGCTCGGAGCACGTCGATCGGGGAGCCGACGGCATCCGGGCGATCGGGGGTGGGCCATGGCGGCGACGCTGCATGATGTCGCGCGCCTGGCGGGCGTCTCGATCAAGACGGTCTCGAACGTCATCAACGACTACCCGCACATCCGCCCCACCACGAAGGAGCGGGTCGAGGCCGCGATCGCCGAGCTCGGCTACACGCCCAATCTCACGGCCCGCAGCCTGCGGTCCGGTCGCACCGGCTCCATCGCCCTGGCCGTCCCCGACCTCGCGCTCGCCTACTTCGCCGAGCTGGCGGCATCCGTCATCGCCGCAGCCGAGGCCTCGGGCCTCGTCGTCACGATCGAGCAGACCGGCAGCGGCGGACGCCAGCGCGAGCTCGACCTGCTCACCAGCCCCCGCCGCAAGATGAGCGACGGCCTCATCTTCAGCCCCCTCGAGATGAGCCAGGACGACGTCGCGCATCTGAACGTCGACTACCCGCTCGTGCTCCTGGGCGAGCGCATCTTCGAGGGGCCCACGGATCACCTCACGATGCGCAACGTCGAAGCCGCGCGCGCCGCGACCGAGTACCTCATCGACTCGGGGCGGAGCCGCATCGCGATCGTCGGCGCGCACGAGGGCGAGCTGATCGGCTCGGCCGCGCTGCGTCTGCAGGGCTACCGCGAGGCGCTCGAGGCGCGCGGCATCCCGTTCGACGGACGCCTCATCGGCCCGTCGATCGAGTGGCACCGCGCGAACGGCGCCCGGTCGATGCGCGAGATCATCGAGCGCGGCGCGGAGTTCGATGCGGTGTTCGCACTGAACGACACCCTGGCCTTCGGCGCCATGCGCGCGCTGCAGGAGGCGGGGCTGCGCGTCCCCGACGACGTGGCCGTCATGGGCTTCGACGACATCGACGAGGCGCAGTACTCCATCCCGTCGCTCACGACCGTCGACCCCGGCCGCGCCTGGATCGCCCGCACCGCGGTCGCGACCGTCATCGAGCGCATCGAGGGCCTCGACGCTCCCCCGCGGCTGCTGCTGGCCGACTTCGACATCGTCCAGCGCGAGTCGGCCCCCGCCGTCGCCCGCTGACCCTCCCACCTCCGGGTCTGCGAGGGATGCCGTCCCGGGCGTCCGCAGCGCCCGGGACGACGGCATCCACACTCTCAGTCCGCGGCGGGCCACTCCACGTGCGGCCAGCCGTCGCGCCACTGCAGCGGCAGCAGACCCAGGCGGAACTGACCGTCGAGGTCGGCGTCGTACCAGTGGAAGGCCAGCAGACCGCCCGAGGCCGACTGCCCGCCGGGTCCGATGCGCGTGCCCGAGGTCTCGAGCACCGGCGTGCCCCCGTCTTCGAGCAGCGGCACGCCGTCGGCGTCGACGTACGGGCCGGTGACCGACGAAGACCGCCCGACGGCGATGCGGTACGTGCTGTCGACGCCCTTGCAGCAGAAGTCCTTCGACACGAACAGGTAGTAGTACCCGTCGTGGGGCACGATGTACGGCGCCTCGATCGCGTTGGGCGGTGACTGCCTGTCGGCCAGGCGCAGCGGCTCGTCATCCTCGGTGCCGGCCGCCCTCAGGCCGCTCGGCCATTCGAGCGGCACCATGCGGATGCCGCTCCAGAAGGAGCCGAGCGCCAGGTACGGCGCACCGGACGCGTCTTCGACGACGCCCGGGTCGATCGCGTTGAAGTCGGTGCCGGCGGACTCGATCACGACCCCCTGGTCGACCCACTCGTAGTCGGGGTCGCCGGGGTCGAGCGTGGTGTTGGTCGCGAGTGCGATGAGCGACGTGTTCTGACCGAACGTCGAGGCCGAGTAGTACAGGTACCAGGTGCCATCGTGCTCGTACAGCTCCGGAGCCCAGAGGTTGTCGACGCCGGGGACGGCGTCGGCGAGCCACCGCGGCTTCTCGTCCCACACCGTGCCGACCTCTTCCCAGTCGGCGCCGTCGTCCGAGCGGCGGATGCGGATGTTGCCGTCGCCCACGCGCCCGTCCCCGGTCGAGTACACGAACGACGGCTCGCCGTCCTCGCCCGCCACGAACGCCGGGTCGTGCACGAACGTGTCTCCCGTCAGCTCGGGCGCGGGGGGCGCGACCGCGCAGCCCGTCAGCGCCGCGGCGACGGCGAGCAGGGATGCCGCCGCCGCGAGCCGTGACCTCACGCGAGCGAGATCGCCGACCACGACACCGGGGGCAGCGTGACGGTGAGCATCCCGCCGTCGAGCACGGCGCCGTCGAGGGTCTTCAGACCCACGCGCTCCTGGTCTGCGAGCGTGTTCTTCGCGTACACGTCGTCGTCCCACATCGTGACGGCCTCGGCGACCGTGTCGACGCCGAGCTCCGACACGTCGACGGTGACCGTGATCGGGTCGGTCAGGCTGCGGTTCACGAGGAACACCGCCGCGGCGCCGTCGTCGACCGTCACCACCGAGTCGACGAGCGGAGCGTCGCCGTACACGGCCGTCGCGTAGGTGCCGGCGTCGATGCGGGGCTTCAGCACCTCGCCGCGCGCGAGGCGCGAGGTCACCGAGAACGGAAAGAACGTGGTCTGGCGCCACGCGGCGCCGCCCGGCTCCGTCATGATCGGCGCGATGACGTTCACCAGCTGCGCGAGCGAGGCCGAGGCCACGCGGTCGTGGTTGCGCAGCAGCGTGATCATGAGGTTGCCCAGCACGACGGCATCCGCCACCGAATAGACGTCCTCCAGCTGACGCGGGGCGTACCGCCACTCGTCGTTGACCTCGTCGGACTCGCGGTGCTCGTCGAGGTACCAGATGTTCCACTCGTCGAACGAGAGCTTGATCTTCTTCTTCGACTTGAGCTTGTTGCCCACGTGGTCGGCGGTCGAGACGACCGTCTCGATGAAGTACTGCATGTCGATCGACGACGCGAGGTACGAGCCGAGGTCGCCCCCGCGCTCCTGGTAGTACGCATGGCATGAGATGAAGTCGACGTGGTCGTACGCGTGCTCGAGCACGGTGCGCTCCCAGTCGCCGAAGGTCGGCATCGACGAGCCCGACGAGCCGCACACGACGAGCTCGAGCGAGCGGTCGGCGGCCTTCATCGCCTGCGCGGTGCGGGCGGCGAGCTTGCCGTAGTCCTCCGCGGTCATGTAGCCCGTCTGCCACGGGCCGTCCATCTCGTTGCCCAGGCACCACATCCTGATGTCGTGCGGCTCGGGGCTGCCGTTGGCGATGCGCTGGTCGCTGAGCGCGGTGCCCGACGGGTGGTTGCAGTACTCCAGCAGATCGAGCGCGGCCTCGATCCCGCGGGTGCCGAGGTTGACGGCCATCATGAGCTCCGACCCGGTGAGCTTCAGCCACCGCGAGAACTCGTCGACGCCGACCTGGTTGGTCTCCAGCGAGTGCCACGCGAGGTCGCGGCGCACGGGACGCTGGTCGCGCGGGCCGACCGAGTCCTCCCACCGGAAGCCCGACACGAAGTTGCCGCCGGGATAGCGGATGGTGGTCGAGCCGAGCTCGCGCACCAGGTCCACGACGTCGAGGCGGAAGCCGTCCTCGTTCGCGGTGGGGTGCCCGGGCTCGTAGATGCCGTCGTAGACGCAGCGGCCGAGGTGCTCGACGAACGAGCCGAAGATGCGGCGGTCGATCGGGGCGACGACCGCCTCGCGGTCGACCGAGATGCGGGCGGTGGCGGGTGACGTGGTCACGTTTCTCCTCCAGGGACGGGCCGGCTGCAGGCAGCACGGCAGGACGGTGCGGGGCGATCCCGCGAGTTCGGGGTGGTCTCAGTGGGTGGATGCCGTCGGCGCGGGCATCGCGGCCGCCCGGCGATCCGCCGCGCGCGGGTGGTCGGGATCGAGCACGGCCAGGCGGTGGTCGACGAACCAGCCCGCGACGAACAGCACGACGGCGAATCCGACGAGCGGGATGAGCATGGGCAGCAGGCTCAGCGCGACGCCGATGACGGCGAGCGTGGCCAGCAGCACGAGGCTCGTGACGGGCGAGGTGAACGGCAGCACGGCGGCGTACCGCAGCACGGCGCCCGGCGCCTCGTCGTAGCGCACCGCGACGGTCAGGGCGGCGACGAACGCGAGCAGCGCCGCGGCGCCCACGACCCAGGTGAAGACCGCGAGCGCGGCCGCGATCGGCCCGTCCAGGGCCGGCAGCACGGCGGTGTCGAGGACGAGCAGCACGGCGACGACGCCGAACGGCAGGGCGAGCAGGTTGGCGCGCCAGAACCGGGCGCGGTAGGTCCGCACGAACGTGCGCGCGAGGCCCTGCTCGGCACCGCCGCCGGGGGCGAACGCGCCGTCGCGCAGCAGCGTGAGGCATGCGGTGGCCGCGAGGGCGGCGGGCGCGAGTCCCAGCACGACGAGGCCGACGAGGGCACCCGCCACGAACAGCAGGTTCACGACGATCAGCGATGCCACGACGCGCAGCCACGACATCACGCGGCCGGCCCAGCCGTACTCCTCGATCATGCCGCCACCGCCTTCGAGCCGGTCCACACGACGCCCTCGGCGTCCAGGCCCGAGAAGGCCGGCACCGCGCGCTGCGCCACCGGATCGAACGCGCCGAAGACGACGGCATCCAGGACGACATCGCCATCCGGCGTGCCGACGATGAGCGGCGTGGTGAGCGCCTGCCCGTCGGTGTGGGCGGCGGCGACGATCGGAAGCCGGACGGATTCCACCACCCCGCGCTCGGCGGGGTCGAAGCGTATGACGTGCCAGTCCCCCGACACCGGCTCGGACGCGTCCAGCCGCTCGGCGTCGTAACCGGCGAACGGGTGCGGCGAGACGAGGGGCCATCCCGACGCCGTGACGTGCACGCGGCGGATCTGCGCCTCGTGCCGTGCCGGATCGTCGGCGCGACGCACGTGGTGCACGACGAACAGCCGGCCCGCGTCGCGGAACACCGAGTTGTGACCGGGCGCGATCCACGCCGCGCCGCCCGCGAAGCGATGACCGCCGAGGATCTTCGTGCCGACGGCATCCGGATCCTCATCCGTCACGTCGGTGAGCGCGCGCCCCTGCGCGTCGACGTAGGGACCGGTGACCTGGGCCGCCGCCGCGACGCGCACGCTGTAGGTGTCGAACAGCGAGTCGTACGACACGAACAGCACGAAGCGGTCCTCTTCGGGGCGGTACACGATGTACGCCCCCTCGACCGCGCCGTCGACGCTCGCCGGGCGGCGCGCGATGAGCGTGCCGACCTCGCCCGGCTTCTCGGCGAACCCGGTCCGCGCGTCCAGCGGGAGGATGTGGATGCCGCCGAAGAACGAGCCGTACGTGAGCCACGGCCGCCCCGCCCGGTCGAAGACCACGGCGGCGTCGATGGCGTTGTGCCCGTCGACGGCGTGCGTCGTGGTCACGACGGGTCCGGCATCCGTCCACGGCCCCGCCGGCGAGGCGGCCGTCGCGAGCCCGATCACCGACGTGCGCGAACCGAACGTCGAGGCCGAGTAGTACATGTGCCAGCGCGCCCCGCCGGACGTGGGCCAGCGCACCACCTCGGGCGCCCACAGCCCCCGGGCGCCGGTGAGCGCGGCGGCCGGCCCGGGCACGCCGTCCAGAGCGGTGCCGACGAACGTCCACTCGACGAGGTCGGGCGAGGTGCGCACATGGACGCCGGCGGGGATCTCGTCGATGCCGACGGCGGCATCGGTCGAGAACATGTACCAGCTGCCGTCGTCGCCGCGGACGACGGTGGGGTCGTGCGCGTTCAGCGCTCCCCAGGTCGTGGGGTCGGTCGTCAGGCGCGTCATGATCAGCCCTTGGCTCCCGTGAGGGCGACCGACTCGATGATCTGGCGCTGGAAGATGACGAAGACTGCGAGCACGGGGATCAGCGCGATGAACGACGCCGCCATGATCAGCGGATAGTCGGTCTGGCTGGCGTAGGTCGCGTTGAAGCTCGCGATGACGAGCTGCAGCGTCTGCTTCTCGGGCGAGTTCAGGTAGATGATCGGCGCGAGGTAGTCGTTCCACACCGCCATGAACCACAGGATGAACTGCGCCGCGATCGCGGGGCGGATCGCAGGGAAGATGAGCGTGAAGAAGATGCGGAGGTAGCCGGCGCCGTCGATCTTGGCCGCCTCGATGATCGAGTCCGGCACCGAGTCGAGGTACTGGCGAATGAAGAAGATCATCACGATGTTGCCGAAGACGCCGGGGAGGATCAGCGGCCAGAGGGTGTCGACCATGCCGAGGTCGGCGAACAGCTTGAACTGCGGGATCATGATCGTCGGGAACGGGATCATGATGGCCGCCAGCAGCACGAGGAACAGCACGTTCTTGCCCGGCAGCCGCAGCTTCGCGAACGCGAAGGCGGCGAGCATCGAGGTCACCGTCCCGATGATCGTGACGGTGGCCGACACGATGATCGAGTTCACGATGCCCGACAGCAGCGGGCCCGCCGACCAGACCCGCACGTAGTTCTCCCACATGACAGGGTCGGGGATCCACTGCGGCGGGAGGGCGAAGACGGCCTCGCGGGTCTTGAGCGACGTCGAGAAGGTCCACAGCAGCGGCGCGATCATCACGATGCCGCCGATGGACAGCACGGCGGTGAGGACGATGTTGACGACGCCGTAGGCGCCGAACCAGCGACGGCGTCCGGCCGAATTGCCGGTGGGGCGGCCGATGCGCCGCTTCGGCAGCTTGCGCGCGGGGGCGCCGTCGAGGTCGGAGTTCAGGGCTGCAACGGCCCCGGGAGTGGTGAGCGTCATGATGGTGCCTCAGTCGATCGAGAACTGGAAGCGGCGGTTGAGCCGGAACTGGATCGCGGTCACGACGAAGACGAGCAGTCCGAGGACCACCGACATCGCCGTCGCGTAGCCCATCTGGAGGTAGTTGAACGCCTTCTGCCAGATGTACCAGACGATCGAGGCCGAGCTGAACTCGGGACCGCCGGTCGGGGTCATGATGTTGATCTCGATGAAGATCTGGGCGCCGCCGATGATGCTCGTGACGACGAGGAAGAACGTCACCGGGTTGAGCATCGGCACGGTGATGTGACGGAACTGCTGGAACGCTCCGGCGCCGTCCAGTGCGGCGGCTTCATAGAGGTGGCGGGGCACCGACTGCAGCGCCGCGAGGTACAGCAGCATCGAGTAGCCGAGGCCCTTCCAGACCGCCATGATGATGATCGCGGGCTTGACCGTGTCGGGGTTCTGCAGCCAGTTGGGGCCGTCGATGCCGAACAGCGCGAGCACCTGGTTCACGAGGCCGAAGTCGCCGTTGTAGGCCCACTGCCACAGGATCGCGACCGCCGCGAGCGACGAGATCACCGGCACGTAGTAGACCGTGCGGAAGAACGTCGTGCCGCGCATCCTGCGGTTGAGGGCGAGCGCCAGCAGCAGCGACAGGACCAGGCCGATCGGGATGCCGATCATGTAGAAGATCGTGTTGCCCATGGCCTGCCAGAAGTAGCGGTCGTTCGCCATCTCGACGAAGTTGGCGATGCCGTTGAACACCGGCTCGCTCAGGCCGTTCCACTTCGTGAACGACGCGTACACCGAGAACACCAGCGGGTACCCGGTGAACACCAGGAACCCGACGATGGGGATCGCGACCAGCGCGAGCGCGGCCCGGTGCTCGCGGCGGTGCAGCCGTGAGCGGCGGACGGGGGTCGTCGTCGACATGGAGGACCTCGTTTCGAAGGAGTCAGGAGGGGGATGCCGCGGCCCGCGGCTTCGGGCGGGTCGGGCCGCGGCATCCACTCGTCAGGGCTGGTGCCGAGGCTCAGCCGATGCCGGCTTCGGCGTTCGCCTTGTCGAGCATCTCCTGCATGCGGGGCTGGACTTCCTTCAGGTAGTCCGCCGCCGTCTCTTTGCCGTCGAGGACGGTCTGGATGTTCTTGTAGAGCTCGTCGTACCACTCGGGGCTGTAGGTCGTGTTGGCGGGGAGCGCACGGCCGTAGTCCTGCACGACGTCCAGGAACTCCTGCTTGTTCTCGGGCGGGAGCGTCGAGGAGGTGACCCATTCCTGGGCCATGTCGATGAGGTTGGGGATCTGCACGCCGGCGTCGACCAGCGACTGCTGGGCGGTCGGGTCGGTCGACAGGTAGATCGACAGTTTCGCCGCCATGTCGGGGTCCTTGGTGGTCTCGCTCACGGCGATGCCGAGGGTGCCCGTCCAGGTCGCGGTCTCACCGGTCGAGCCGACCGGCCAAGGGATGAGGTCCCAGTCGAAGTCGAGCTTCTCGTACGTGGGCACGTCCCACGGTCCCACCGGGAAGAACCCGATCTGGCCCTGCATCCAGCGCTGGTACGTGTCGAGCGTCTGCGCGTCGGTGGCCGACGGGGTCACGCCCTCGACGTTGGTGAGGTCGGCGAAGTACTGCAGCGCCTCGGCGAACTCGGGGGTGTCGACGGTGACCTCGGTGCGGTCCTTGTTCAGCCAGTCGCCGCCGTTGGACCACACGAACGCCTGCAGGTTCCACACCACGTTCAGGCCGGTGCCCCACTGGTCGAGGGTGCCGTCGCCGTTGGTGTCCTGGGTGAGCTGCTTCGTGACGGCCGTGAACTCGTCCCACGTGTAGGGCTTGTCCTTGTCGGGCAGGGGGATGCCGGCCTTCTCGAACATCGTCTTGTTGTAGCCGAACGAGAACGGGCCGACGTCCTTGGGCATCGCGTAGATCGCGCCCTGGCCCATGAGCTTGCCGTCGAAGCGGTAGCTGTCGACGCCGTACTGCCACACGTTGTCGAGGTCGAGGTCCTCGTCGCCCTCGACATACTCCGTGATGTCCTTGATGATGCCGGTCTTCACGTAGGCCTGGACGCTGCCCGGGTCGACGTAGAAGACATCGGGGATCTGCTTGCCGGTGATGGCGGCCTTGAGCTTGGTGCTGTACTCATCGGCCGTCGTCATGATGATCTTGACGTCGACGTCGTTGTCCTTCTCGAACTGCTCGATGGCCGCGGTGTAGGCCGCCTTCTCGGCGTCGCTGCCGCGGAACATGAAGGTCAGCTGCTCGGTGCCGCTGTCGCTCGAGCCGCCGGCGCAGCCCGACAGCATCAGCCCGCCGACCGCCAGCATCGCCGCCGCGGCGATGACCGGCTTCCGTGACTTCGTCATCACGTTTCCTCTCGTGTTGCTGTGCGGTCAGTGCGCGCGATCCGAGGATCGATCGCCGCTGACCGTGGTGGTGACCCGTTGATTTACAACGTTGGAATTGTTGGGTGGAAAACAGTGTGCGACGCGAGCGAAGGCGCTGTCAAGCTGTTCGGAGCAAAAAGTTCCAACGTTGTAGAAGTGTGACCGACGCGATCCACGCCCCCGTTCTTCGCAGAAGCGCACGAGCTTCGCAGGCTCGGGGCGAAAGTCTGCGAAGAACGCGCGATTCTGCGAAGCCTGTGAACGGTGGATGCCGGACGCCGGGGCATCCACCCGAAACCGTTCGGCGCATTCTTCCACCGAGCGCCGTTCGGTTTATGATGCGTCAGCCCGTCATCGAGGACGGGCGCACACAGCACCCCGGAGTTCTCATGCGCAAGCGCTGGATCGCGCTCATCGTCGCCCTCGCCGTCCTCGTCGTCGCCCTCGCCGGCGCGTACTGGGCAGGCCGCAGCATCTTCCACATGCCGACCGCGAGGGGCGTCGACTCGGTCGTCGGCGAACTCGGGGGCACGCGCGTGCTGGGCGTGTTCGCCCACCCCGACGACGAGCAGACCGTGAACGGGCTGTTCTGGCGGGCGAAGACGCAGGACGGCGCGTACACGGCCATGATCACCGCGACGCAGGGCGAGGCCGGCCACCAGGTGCCGGTCGTCGCACGGCAGGACGACCTCGGAGACATCCGCAAGGCCGAGGCGCTCAAGAACAGCTTCAACCTCGGCGTCGACGAGCACGAGGTGTGGGACTACCCAGACGGCGGCGTCCCGGAGGCGGACGAGCAGGAGCTCGTCGACCGCCTGGCCGACACCATGAAGCGCGTCAAGCCGGACGTCGTGGTCGCCTTCTGGCCCGAGTCGGGCGCGACCGGCCACAAGGACCACATGCGCATGGGCGTGGTCGCCGAGAAGGCGATCGCGCAACTCGAAGACGAGGACGGCTCGTACACCGGGCCCGACTACATCGTCTACACGATCAGCCCCACCACGGCGCTGGAGATGTTCGGCGGCGAGGCGGGCGCATTCGTGGTCGCGAACCAGCCCGACCCCGAGTACGCGATGTCGGCCGAGACCGGCAAGAAGATGGAGGGCTGGAAGATCCACGCCTCACAGGAGAACTACCTCCAAGAGGCCTACCACCTGCCGGCCTGGCTCGTGTATCTCCTGTGGGACCAGGAGTTCTACCACGTGCGTGATCTGCAGTCCGACCCGCTGGACTGACGGATCCGGGATGCCACGGCCCGCGGCATCCCGGATCCCCTCGCTCGGGGTCAGATCACCGATTCGCTCCACGGGTCGGGGTTGCCGAAGCGGTGCGCGGTGATGGTCACGGACTGCTCGTGGAGGAAGGGCAGCAGCTCGAGGCGGCCGGCCGTCGTGACCTCGTTGTCGTACACGGCGAGGTCGGGGTCGCCGCCGACGGCCTGCGAGACGAGCGTGTGGAGGGCGGCCACCGCGTCATCCTGGCCGATGAGACGGACGCGATCCGGGCGCGGAGCGGGCGCCTCGTCGGCGACGGCGTCGAGCAGGTCGTCGGGCGCCGTGATGCGCTGCAGCCACTGCTCATCGGACTCCACGTAGACGGCGACGTCTTCGTCGGCCAGCACACGGCGCACCGCCGCGGGCAGCCCGACCGGGGCGCTGAGCGTCAGCCTCGATCCGGCGCGCAGTCCGGCCACGACGACGCGCAGCACGGCCTGCCACGAGGCGTCGGCCGTCGCGCGCAGCGCCACCGAGCCGATCGGGCGGTACCGGAAGAGGTTGCGCTCGACGCCGAGCCCCGACACGTCGCGCACCTGGCCGAACTCGCGGTCCCACGCGATCGCGTCCGACAGGGCGCCGCGGCGCAGCCATTCGAACGCCGCGTAGTCCAGCGAGGGCTGTGCGGCCTCGATGAGTGCCGCGATGCGCGTGTCCAGGCCACGCAGATGGAGGGTGGCGGATGCCGGAGAGCCGGACGTCGCCCGCCACCGGCCGAGACCGACGAGGTAGTTCGGCCCGCCGGCCTTGGCGCCGGCACCGACCGACGAGCGCTTCCACCCGCCGAACGGCTGCCGCTGCACGATGGCGCCGGTGATGCCGCGGTTGACGTAGAGGTTGCCGGCCTCGACGCGGTCGAGCCACTGTGCGAGGTCGTGCGGGTTCTGCGTGTACAGCCCGGCCGTGAGGCCGTACGCGACGGCGTTCTGCAGCTCGATCGCGTGCGACAGCGACGAGGCGTGCATGACGCCGAGCACCGGGCCGAAGAACTCCTCGTGGTGGAACCGCGAACCCGGCTGCACGCCCACACGGATGCCCGGCGTCCACAGGCGCCCGCGGTACTCCGGAGCGCCGTCCACGCGCCGCGGCTCGACGAGCCACTGCTCCCCCTCTTCCAGCGTGGTGAGCGCCCACTCGAGCTTGCCGCGCGGCACCTCGACGACCGGCCCGACTTCGCTGAGCGGGTCGGACGGCGGGCCGACCCGCAGGGACCCGGCGGCATCCACCAGCTGCCGGGCGAACCGGCGGGAGTGCCCGACCGGACCCACGAGGATCGCCAGCGACGCCGCCGAGCACTTCTGCCCGGCATGGCCGAAGGCGCTCTTGACGAGATCGGATGCCGCCAGGTCGAGATCGGCGGTCGGCATGACGATCATGGCGTTCTTGCCGCTGGTCTCGGCGAGGAGCGGCAGGTCGGGCCGCCACGAGCGGAACAGGGCCGCGGTCTCCCACGATCCCGTGAGGATCACCCGGTCGACCGCCGGATGCGACACGAGGGTCTGGCCGAGCCCGCCCTCGTCGATGTCGACCAGCGCGAGCACGTCGCGCGGAACCCCGGCCTCCCACAGCGCCTCGGCGACGACGGCCGCGCAGCGCCGTGCCTGCGGGGCCGGCTTGAAGACGACGCCCGAGCCCGCGGCGAGCGCGGCCAGCACGCCGCCCGCGGGGATCGCGATCGGGAAGTTCCACGGCGGCGTCACGACGGTGAGCTTCGCCGGCTCGAAGACCGCACCGCTCACGCGGTCGAGCTCCCGAGCGGTCGCGGCGTAGTAGTTCGCGAAGTCGACGGCCTCGCTGACCTCGACGTCCGCCTCTGCGAAGACCTTGCCGGTCTCGGACGCGGCGACCTCGATGAGTTCGCCGCGGCGGGCCTCCAGCGCACGGGCGGCGGCTATCAGGATGCCGGAGCGGTCGGCGGCGGGCAGCGCACCCCATGTCGTCGCGGCTGCCGTCACGCGGGCGATGATCGCCTGTAGCGACGACTCGTCGGTGACGCGCGCGGCGGCGATGGTCGCGTCGCCGGCGCGCGACGTCTCGATGCGCGACAGGATGCCGCGCGCCCAGGCGCGGTTGCCGGGCAGCGCAGGGTCGCTGTCGGCGGTGTTGTGGAATCCGGGCGCTCCGGCGGCGCGGGCGTCGGTCTGGCGGGGCGCGAACACCGCGGTCTCGACGAACGCCTCGGCGCCGAACACCTGCTCGGGCACGGCCGGCTCCAGCGGCGCGGTGTCGGAGGTCACGGCGGACCGCGCGATGCCCATCACGACCTGGGTCAGCCCGGCGTCGTCGCCCGACGCGGCGCGCCGGAGCCGTGCGCGGGTGCGCGGAGCCTCGGCACCGGCCCCGGCGTCCGTCGGTGCCGCCAGGGCCGCGGCTTCGACGACCCGGTCCTGCTCGCGCCGAGGTCCGGTCGCGAGCGCGGGGTCGTCGGCCCGGGCGATCGATGCGACGAAGCGGTCTCGCTCGCGGGCGAACATCGCCGGGTCGTCGGCGAGGTCGAACGCGGCCGACAGGAAGTTGTCGCTCGACGCGTTCTCTTCCAGGCGGCGCACGAGGTAGCTGATCGCGACGTCGAACTCGTCGGGCCGCACGACCGGCACGTACAGCAACACGTGCCCGACCTCGCGCGTGACGGCGGCGACCTGTCCCTGCGCCATGCCGAGCAGCATCTCGAACTCGACGTCGGGCGACGCGCCAGCGTCGCCCGACGTCGCCTGCACTGAGCCTGTCGAAGTGTCGGCGCGCACCGCGCCGGCGCCCGCGAGCAGCCACGCATACGCGATGTCGAAGAGGTTGTGCCCGGCGACGCCGATCCGCACCGCGCGCGTGCGCGCGGGGTCGAGCGCCGCGCGCAGACAGCGCACGTAGTTGGCGTCGGAGTCGACCTTGGTGTCGTAGGTGGCGAGCGTCCACCCGTGCATGACGGCATCCACCCGCTCCATCGCGAGGTTCGCGCCCTTCACGAGCCGCACCTTGATGCGGGCGCCGCCGGCGTCGACGCGCTGCAGGGCCCACGCCGTCAGGCGATCCAGCGCCGGCAGGGCGTCGGGCAGGTAGGCCTGCAGCACGATGCCGGCTTCGAGCAGGCGCAGCCGGGGGTCTTCGAGCAGGCGCGTGAACACCGCGATCGTCAGGTCGAGGTCGCGGTACTCCTCCATGTCGAGGTTGATGAACGTGCCATCGGACGCGGCCGTCAGATACAGCGGGCGCAGGCGCTCGACCACCTTGTCGACGACCTCGTCGAACGCCCACATCGAGATGTGGCTCGCGATCGCCGAGACCTTGACCGACACATAGTCGACGTCCGGCCGGCGGATGAGCTCGTGGATGCCGTCCAGTCGGCGCAGCGCTTCGTCCTCGCCGAGCACCGCCTCGCCGAGCAGGTTGAGGTTCAGCCGCGCGCCCCCGGCGCGGAGCTGCTCGATGGCGGCGCCGAGCTTGTCGGGCCGGGCGTCGACGACCAGGTGCCCCACCATCTCGCGCAGCACCCGGCGCGCGATGGGCACGACAGGCGACGGCAGCACCGGCGCCACCACGCCACCCACGCGCACGGCCGAGCGCAGGTACCACGGCAGGAACTCGGGCACGAGCGGTGCGACGCGGTTGAGGTGCGAGGCCGCCGCCGACAGGCTCTCGGGGCGCATGACGCCGTCGACGAAGCCGATCGTGAAGGGCAGCCCGTTGGGGTCCTTGAGCACGCCGGCCAGGCGCTCGGCCGCGGGGTCGGCCTGCACCTCGGCGCTCTCGCGCGTCCAGCGCTGCGCCAGCGCGACGGCCTCGTCGACCAGACGGCGCTCGGTTGCGGGATCCCTGTGCGCTTCGCTCACTGCTTCGTTCACCTCTGCGTTCACGTGTGTGACTCCAGCCTGCACCTCTTCGTGCGCGATCGGCTCGACCTGTGCCATGACGTCCAGGGTGCGGCATCCGTTTGTTCACGAAAAGCGAGCATCTATGATCTGTATCGTTCGGTTCTGTCGATGGGATGCCGGTGCTCGAACTTCGCCGTCTCAGACTGCTCCACGAGCTCGCGCTGCGCGGCACGCTCGCAGCCGTCGCCGAGGCGCTCTCGTACAGCCCCTCGACGATCTCGCAGCAGCTCGGGCTGCTCGAGAAAGAGGCGGGCGTCGCACTGCTCGCCCCGGACGGCCGCCGCGTGCGGCTCACCGAGCACGGGCGCGTCCTCGCCGCGCACGCGGCTCGCGCTCTCGACCTCGACGAGCAGGCACGCGGAGAGCTGGAGTCGCTCTCGCCCGGGCTCGCTCCGGTGCGGGTGGCGGTGATGCAGACGGCGACGCTCGCGCTGCTCCCGACGGCGCTCGCGCTGCTCGGGGACCGGGCGGCCGGGCTGCGCGTCGAGCTCGTGCAGCTTCCGCCCGAGCAGGGGCTGTTCGAGCTGACGGCGCGCGGTGTCGACCTCGTGGTCGCCGAGCAGTACCCCGGGCACACGCGTGCCCACGTCGAGGGCCTGGAGCGCGAGGTGCTCGGCACGGATCCGATCCGGCTGGCGGTGCCGCCCGCGGATCCGGCGCGAGCGCTCCACGAACTGCACGAGCGGGCGTGGGCGATGGAGCCCGCCGGCACCGCGGCTCGCGAGTGGGCCGTGCAGCAGTGCCGCGCCGCCGGCTTCGAGCCCGACGTCCGGTTCGAGCTCGCCGATCTGACCGCGCACGCCCGGCTGGTCGCGACCGGGCACGCGGTGGCCGTGCTGCCCGACCTGCTGTGGGCCGGCTCCCCCGCGCCGGTGAGGCTGCTCGACCTGCCCGAGCACCCGGCGCGCGAGGTCTTCGTGTCGCAGCGCGTCGCCTCCCGCGACCGCGCGGGAATCGTCGAGGTGCGGCGCGCGCTGCGCGACGCGTTCGCCGCGACCAACGCCGATCCGGCCGCCTGAGGTCTGCGTCGCCGCCGTCCGTCACCCCGCCGAGCCGCCCTCGCCCGGCCCTCTAGGCTGGGCTCGTGTCTGAGCAGCCTCGCGTCGCCCCTGCGCGCAAGAGCCGCTTCACCTGGGTCCGCGCGGTGGCCGATCGCGTGCCGACGGCGTGGTTCGCGGCGATCGGGACCGGCGTGTTCCTCGCCGCGACGGCGGCGTTCGGCGGACTCGCCACGGCTGCCGAGCCGCCCCTCGCACACCTCAGGAAGGGTGCCGCGCACGTGAACGACATGCGGTCGCTCACCGTGGAGCGCGCGGTGCTCATCGACGAGCTGCCCGGCTCGGGCACGTTCCCCGAGGATGGGCAGCGCGTTCTCGCGATCGTCGTCGACGTCGAGAACAACTGGGATGAGCCGATCCGGGCCACCGGCGCCGTGCAGCGGTCCTTCTCGGTCGCCGGGCTGGACGAACCGTCCTCGGCGGCGCGGATGGACGACGCGACGATCGGCCCGACGCTGCAGCCCGGCGTCCCGGCACAGCTCGTCTATACCTGGATCGTCGATGACGACGAATACGCCGCCGGCGACCGGCTCACGGTGAGGCTCGACGATCTGACGCTGTACACCGGGACCTTCGTCACCCGCGGCAGCGACTGGGAAGACCCGGTGGCCTCGGCCACGCTGACGCTCACCATCCAGGACGTGGGTGCCGGTGTCGATCAGGAGGACGACAATGGCAGCTGAGGGGAGCGCGCCCGGTGCACCGTCCCATCCCGTCCCGAGCGCCGCGCACCTTCCGCCGTGGGCGGGGTGGACGATCGGTCTCGTCTTCATCGCGGTCGCCTGGTTCGTGGCCCTCGCGACGCCGGGCGAAGCGCAGATCCAGGCACCGTTCCGCGTGCCCGCATCGGTCGGCGATGCCGCGACCGGGCGCAGCTTCACGGTGACCTTCACCGACCTCCGCCGCGCGTCGGAGGTGAGCGCGGACGGCTGGAGTGCAGACGGCAACTGGCTGGTCGTCGATCTGGAAGCCGAGGCCGTGCAGACCGAGGCTGGAACGTCGATCCAGTACGCGAAGCTCGAGCTCGACGGCGTGCAGTTCGACGCGAGCGAGCGCCCGGACTCACTGGCCGGAAGCGCGCTCGCGGTCGGCGCACCCCGCGAGGGCAGTCTCGCCTTCGAGCTGCCCGAGGGAGTGGAGGCCGGCGAGGGACGGATCGAGCTGGCTCTGAACGCCATCAACCAAGAGCTCGACTCGATGATCGTGCTGTCGTTCGACCTCGCCGAGGTCAAGACCGTCGATCAGACCGAGCTGCTCGAGAACGGCTGGGTGAACCCGTGAGCGGCTGGTGGCGCTCCAACGCCGTGGCGCTCGGTGCGCTCGTCCTGCTCGTACCGGCGACATATGCCGCGATGTCGTGGAACGAGTGGTCCACGGTGCTGGAGAACAGCGCGAGCAAGGCTGTCGCGCTGCCGCCCGGCGAAGAGATCCCTTATGCGGGTGCGACCGTCGGCCCGGCGTCGGCGGAGTTCACCGAGCTGCCGGACGCCCCCGCGCATACGCGTGTCGTCACTGTCACGCTTCACATCGATCCGGGCGATCAGTCCTTCTCGTGCACAGTGCCGCAGCTGCGCGAGGCCGACGGCCATCGTCGCCAATGGGACGCCCGCGATGATCTCGGCCGCGAATGGGACCCCGACATCCACACGTTCTGCGACAGCGAGGCTGAGGGCCCCTACGACCTCACCCTGGACTACCTGGTGCCCGACGACGCCTCGGGTCCGTTCGTGGTCGAGCTGGAGTCCGTGGCGGGCAGGCCCGAGTTCGTGAGCGCCGTCGTCGAGCCCTGAGCGGTGTCGAGAGCCTCAGGACGATCGGACGCCCCGGCCTGACGCCCCCGGAGTCGCCCGATGACGCCGTCGTAGCCCCCTGCGACGAGAGCGATGCGGACGGGCTCGATCAGCACCGGCACGATGAGGAAGATCAGCTGGTCGTTGACGAACCAGAACTGTGAATCGTGCGGCCCGAACGCCCGGGGAACCGCCCATTCGCACACTCCCTGCAGCCACAGCAGCAGCGTGTACGTCAGCACGAACCCGCCGATCAGCACCGGGCCCGCGCGCCACATCAGCACGAGGGCGTTGCCGATGGGCGTGAAGCGGCCCACCAGGTCGCTCCACAGGTCCTCGAGCCGCGCGCGGAGCCGGCCGGGCAGGTTCCGGTAGTGGGTGCGGATACGACGGCCGACGTCACCGGCGATGCGCTCGGTCGACACCGCAGCCGGTGCGACCGCCTGGCCGTAGAGCACGCCTGCGATGGTCAGCCAGGCCACCGGGAGCAGGATGATGCCGCCCACTTCGCCGAGCAGCCACTCCGTGGCGCTCCAGAGCCACGCGAACGGGAGGAAGACGGACTCGATGCCCGCCCGCAGATCGCCGAGCCACACCATGCCCTGCCGCGTCGCGACCCAGTTCGACACCGTCGCGACGATGTCGCCGATCACGACCGCGGCGAAGTACACCCAGACCGCTTCAAGATAGGCGGCGAAGACTCCGAACCATCGGGGCAGTCGATCGCGGTAGCGCTGGAGGAGCCAGCGCAGCACGAACGCGGCGATCACGATCGCGATCGTCAGCGGCGTGACCGTGACCATGCCGTTGAGCCCGTCGCCGACCGTCGCGTCGTCGAACAGTCGACCGGTCGTGAGCTCGAGCACCCGCGAGGAGTACGCGACCGCATCCTCGCGCAGGTACCCCCAGGCCGCGTAGAAGGCGAAGAACGGGAGGATGCCGACCATCAGCGCGTCGACGAACTCACGCCGCCGCGCCGGGCCGTCGGCGGGCAGGGGGGCGATCGCCCGGAGCTGGCGCATGCCGTCTCGCAGCACGAGGAACATGGCCACGAGCGCGATGAGGCGCACGAGGATCGCGATGGGCAGGAGCAGTGACCCGGCGACGGCACTGTACGAGCCGATCCACCCCGCGAACTCGATGACGCCGTAGCGGGCGAGGATCGCGCCGAGGTACAGCGCGAGCAGCACCGGCCAGTGCCGCCACAGCAGGCGGCCGGCGGTGCGCAGCACGTCGAGCACGTCGGTCACCCGCTTTACGCTAGCGGGCGCCGCGGCTCCTCACGCGCGCGGTCGGGGCACCGCCGAAGCGGTCGCGCCGCGGGGCCCCCGGCCGCGGCGCGACCGCCACATCAGGCGCGATCGGTGCGCGTCGGCGGGACTGCGCGCCCGTCCGTCTCGTCGGTGACCGCCGTGTCGCGCGTGCGCGCGTCGGCGACGTCCGCGTCCCGCACGTCCCGCGTGTCACGACCGTCGACGGTCTGCGCGGGCGCGGCCGCCGCGTCCCGCGTGATGCCCGCATCTCGCATGGCTGCCGCGTCCCGGGTGACCGCCGCGTCGCGATCGGTCGTCGCGCCCGTCGCGGTCGTTCCCCGAGTGGAGTCGGCCGCATCCGCGTCGACGTACGGGTCGACCTTGTCGGCCTTGCGCAGCGTCTCGGCCTGCTGTGCGCGCAGGTCAGCGGCCTCGTCGCGGTGCTCGTCGATGGTCCCGGCGCGGCGTTCGGCGTCGATCGAAGCCTCTGCTGCGCGCGCCTTCGCAGCCTCGGCCGCCGCCGAGGCGGCCGCCGCGTCGGCCCGGGCGCGGGCTGCTTCGGCTTCGTGTTCACGGGCGGCGAGTTCGGTCTCGCGTGCGTCGGCGCGCATGCGCTCTGCACGCTCATGCTGATGCTCGAGTCTCCGCGTCCGGCGGCCTCGGGCCGTCAGCAGCAGCGCGATGACGACGATCACGAGCACGATCGCGATGACGACGATGATCCAGATGAGAGTCGTCGTGTCCACGGCTCCTCCTCCCTCGGCGCCGGCGGGAATGCCGGCGCCACCCAGATCAGCGAATCGCCCTTCGCGTCTGCCGTACAACCCATTGCGCGCCGCTCGCCGTTGCGCTAACCGCGCCCTCGCTGCGCATATGCGCATCCGGATGGGATCAGGGCCGACCGCGCGTAGGATGATCAGACTCGCCGGCGCAGTATCCAGCCGCCCGCTTTCAGAAGGGCATGGGTTGACCGATCTCCCCTCTCTCGCCTTCGGTGGTGACGCCTCCCGCGACGCCGACGAACTACTGAGGCTGCAGGAATGCTCCGCGGAGCCGATCCGCACGATCGGCCGCATCCAGTCGCACGGTGCGCTGTTCGGCGTCGACGTCGAGACGGGCCTGGTCGTGGTCGCGAGCGAGAACGTCGAGCACTGGCTCGGACGCGATCTGCACGAAGCGGGCAGCGAGACGCTGCTGTGGGCGCTGCGTCACGGCGTGGCGGTCGACCCCGTGCGCGCCGAGTTCGAGGGCGCCGCCTACGACGTGATCCCGCATCCGGACACCACACCGAGGCTGCTGGAGCTCGAACCGGTCGTCCCGGGTCTGGACTATGTGCGCACTGGTGTCGTCGGCGCCATCCAGCGGCTTGCCGGGGTGTCGGATCCCGATGAGCTGCGCCGCCAGGCTGCCCGCGAGATCAAGGCCATCACCGGGTACGACCGGGTCATGTGCTACCACTTCCACGACGACGGTCACGGGCAGGTCGTGGCCGACGAACGTGAGCCCGAGATGGAGTCGTACTACGGGCTCCACTTCCCGGCATCCGACATCCCCGTGCAGGCGCGGGCACTCTATATCGAGAAGCGGTCGCGGGTGATCGCCGACACCGAGGACCCGGGCCTGCCGCTGCACACGCTTCTGCCCGACGAGGCGCCCATCGACCTCGGCCCGGCCGAGCTGCGCGCGTCATCGCCCCACCACCTCCAGTTCATGCGGAACATGGGCCAGGTCTCGACGGTGTCGTTCGGCATCGTGATCGGCGACCACCTCGTCGGCATGTTCACGTGTGCGCACCGCACGCCGCGACGCATCCCGGTACTCCTGCGCCGGGCCCTGGAGGTGCTCGCCACCCACGTCGCCACACAGCTGACGTCGGCCGAGCAGATCCGGCGCCTGAGCCGCCAGCTCGAGGTGCGCGAGCGGCGGACCGCACTGACCGCGCCGATCTACGGACGAACGGACGTGGGCTCGGTGCTCATGAGCGGGGAACGCACCGTGCTCGACATCGTGCCGGCCGACGGCGCACTCCTGCGGCTCGATGGGACCGTGACGACCGTCGGCGTCGTCCCTCCGCCTGGGCGACTGTTCGCGGTGGTGGACGAGCTCGGATCCGGGCGCTTCCTGTGGGAGGCGCTGCCTTTGGAGCGCCCCGAGCTCGCAGTCGAGATCCCCGGTGTCACGGGTCTGCTCGTGGTACCGCTCGGCGCCGACGGCGATGTGCTCGTGTTCGTGCGCGGCGAGGTCGCCCGCACCGTCGACTGGCTCGGCGAGCAGCGGCCTGAGAACCGCGACAGCCCCCTGTCGCCCCGCAGATCGTTCTCGGCCTGGAGCCAGAGCGTCACCGGACGCAGCCTCCCCTGGGGCGAGCACGCGCAGGACGCGTACGACCTCGGCGAGGACATCCGGGCGGCGATGATCGCGCGAGCGCAGGCCGAGCTGGCAGAGCTCGCTCTCCGCGACGCGCTGACCGGCCTGCACAACCGACGCTTCCTGCATGATCGGCTCGAGGACCTGCTCGACGCTTCCGACAAGGCCGTCGCCGTGGTGTTCCTCGACCTCGACGACTTCAAGCTCGTCAACGACACCTATGGCCACGAGGTCGGCGACGCCGTGCTGGCGGCGATCGGCCGGCGGCTGAGCGGGGTCGCCCGCGCATCGGACGTGGTCGTGCGGCTGGGCGGCGACGAGTTCATCATCGTCTGCGTGGACGCGGGGCCGGCCGAGGCGGCCGCCGTGGCCGGCCGGGCGCTGGCGTCGATCACCGAGCCGATCGTGGTCCGCGACACCGAGATCCGCGTGAAGGCGTCGGCGGGTGTGGTCACAGCCGAACGCGGCAACGCGCCCGGTGACCTGCTGGATGCCGCGGACGCCGCCATGTACCGCGCGAAGCGCGGCGGCGGCGGACGGGTCTCAGCGTGAGGGAAGCTCCGGCTCGGGCACGATGCGCAGCCCACCGGAGGAGTTCGCCGTGTCGACGAGCTCGTGCAGCCACAGCCGATTGATCTCGGGCATCGGCCCCTCGTACTCGAATCGCAGCTGGGTCACCGGAGAGATCCAGATCGACTGTCGCAGCGAGGTCTTCTCGTCGACGATCGCGAACGACAGGTTCTCGCGGCGGCGCAGCTTGGCCAGGATCACGAGCTCGAGGTGCGCCAGCACGCGGTCGTCGATCGTGAAGGACGCCGCTGGGGAGCCGTAGTGAAGTATGCCCACACCCCGATCCTATGCGTGTCGGCCGCGCGCTAACCTGGAGGGCATGGCGATCGTGAACCGGCTCACCGTTGATGGACGTGACTACTTCCTCCCCGACCCGGTCACCGACCTCAAGGGCAAGATCCTCGAAGCGGTCAAAGCCGGGGGCGGGTACGTCACCGTCCCGCCGCTGCGCGGCGGTCCCGGCGTCGACATCCTCTTCTCCCCCGGGATGCCGGTGACCTGGTCTCAGTTCGAGGTCGGCGACTCGGGCGCACAGGTCGAGGACCTCGGCGACGACACGGTCGACTACGACCTCTGAGCGCTCAGCCGCGCTGACGCGGCGTCAGACGGCTGCGGGGCCGACACCCCGAAGGACGCCGCTCATCGCATCCGCACTCAACGGCATCCCCCACAGGTAGCCCTGCCCTCTGTCGCAGCCGCGTGCCACCGCCCGGGCCAGATCGGCGAGCGTCTCGATGCCCTCGGCCACCACGCGCCACCCATGGCCGGCGCTGGTCTCGACCACGGTGGCGATGGCGTCGTCGGCTGCGGCATCCACTCGCTGCGTGAGCGAACGGTCGAGCTTGACCTCGTCGATGGGCAGCGATTCGAGCATCGCCACCGTCGTGTCGCTCGCCGCGAAATCGTCCACCGAGATGGTGACCCCCGCCTGGTGCAGCGACTCGATGGCCGACAGCATCGGCGCGCGCAGCTGCGGCAGCGGCGCCTCGGTGATCTCGACGGTCAGCGCCGCAGGGTCGAGGTCCAGCTCGTCCAGGCGGATCATGACCGCGTCGGCGTACCGTGACGAGAAGTGCGCGGGCGAGACGTTGACGGCGAACCCGACGTCGTGCCCTCCGTCACGCCATTCGCTGATCTGCTCTGCGGCCCGCGAGAACACGTACCCGTCGACCTCGTCGAGGAACCCACCGCGTTCGGCGAGCGGGATGAAGACCTCGGGCGAGATGGGCCCCTGCTCCGGGTGATGCCAGCGGCACAGCGCTTCGACCGAGGCGGGGACGGCCGCGAGAGTGTCCCCGCTCTCGGCCGTCGCACCGAGATCGTACTGACCCTGGTAGGCGACCGAGAGCTCACCGCCGGCCACCGCCGTTCGCAGGTCGGTGGTGAGCCGGAGGGAACTGAGCATGTGACCACACTCGGCGAGACGCCCACGACCGCGCAACACCAGACAGATCGGCTTCTGATCCGTATAATGCCCGCTCCGCGCCGCAACGTGGCACAGCGGACGGCGGGGAGGCTACTGTAGAGGGCGATGGGCACGCTCACCTACGACTCCCGCATCACGGCATCCTTCGACGACCGGATCCTCGCTCACCTGCAGTCCGTCATCTGGTCGAAGCTGCGCCGTGGTGAATCGTTCCCGTTCACGTGGACCGACCCGATGCGCAGCGGCCTCGGCCGCGCCTCGATCTGGCTGAGCCCCCACGTCTCGCTCTCGTTCGAGTACTTCGGCGGGCGCCAGCCGCGGCTGAACCCCGAGTGGATCGAGGCGCTCACCAAGGCGGCGAACTCGCCCGCCGGTCTGACGCTGGTCCCTGAACCAGACGGACCCGCCGCACCCGCGGGCGCGCGATAACCCGCGGCAGCCGGCCTGTCAAGGCCCACCCGCCAGGCTGAGCGTCGACCTACCGTCGACGCATGAGCCAGCACGCCCACGACAGCGAACCCGGCTGGACCGTCCGCTGGACGAGTCCTGAGCGCGGCGAGTGGACCGCCGACCTGCACGGCATGGTCGTCGGCGAGGTCCATCGTGACGCAGACCGCTACATCGCCACGCGCGGCGCCAGGACGCTCGGCCGCTACCGCTCCCTCGACGCCGCGCTCGAGGCCGTGGACCACCGAAGCCTCACCGCTCCCGAGCCCAACCGGCTCTGGACGCTCCTGCTGACCACGATCAACGTCGGCATCGTCGCGGCGATCGCGCTCGTGGCGACGATGATCCTCCGCTGAGCCAGGCCCCGAGCACTCGGTCCCGGAGTGCTCAGTCCCAGAGGCTGGGCGCAGCAGCCCGCGTGGACGGCAGCGCTGCGCCGTCGGCCCAATCCGACACCCAGCCCGGCAGCGGAGGCAGGTCGTCGGGCCGGCCGAGGGCCGCGAACAGCTCGTCGGTGTTCACGACTCCGCCGGTCTTGCGCAGGAACCGGGCGCGCACGATCATCTCGGCGTACACCTCGCCGCCGACCACTGCACGGTGGATCTGGTAGACGGCCTTGTCGTCGTGCCCGTAGAGGCGCGACTCGACCGTGAACCGCTGCCACAGCTGCAGCGACTTGCGGAACGTCACGGTCTCGCTGGCCACGACGGCGTACCAGTCGCGCTCGTTCATGGCGTCCCACAGCCCGGTGCGGATCAGCAGGTCGAACCGGCCCAGATCGAACAGCGACGCATAGCGCCCGTTGTTCATGTGCATCAGGAGGTCGATGTCGGTCGGGAGCGTCGTCAGCCGGACGCGTCCGACGGACCGCGGAGGGATCGGGCCGTTGCGGCGCAGCATCGCCTTCGCACGCATGATCGTCAGCAGGGTCCGCCACCACACATTCACGAGGTGCGATCGTAGCGATCCTCGACCTCAATGCCGATTCGCTTGACGATTCCCACAATGACCGGATGCCGCGACCGGCGGCATCCGATCGTCACGCGCCGTTCATCAGGCGTTCGCGCGATTTCACGTCTCGCGGCGAGCCGCGTAGAGTCTCGCCCATGGAAGCCGAAACCCAGACCGACATCGTCGTCCGTCCGGTGCGCGACGTCGACGCCGAGGCCCTCGGGCGCGTCCACGCGACGTGCTGGCACGAGACTTACGACCACCTGATCAGCAAGGCCGCCCTCGAAGCGGTCTCGCCCAAGCGCCTCGCCGAGCTGTGGACCCACTGGGCCGTGCAGGGTCCCGAGTTCAAGATGTTCGCTGCTCTCGTCGACGGCGAGATCGTCGGGTTCGCGGGGTCCGGCCCGGCGCGCGACAAGGACGCTCCGCGGTTCCGCGAGCTCTACTTCATCT
Organism: Microbacterium kyungheense; assembly: GCF_006783905.1. Classification (GTDB taxonomy): domain Bacteria; phylum Actinomycetota; class Actinomycetes; order Actinomycetales; family Microbacteriaceae; genus Microbacterium; species Microbacterium kyungheense. The sequence goes on from NZ_VFPE01000005.1 coordinate 69,891, forward strand.
ACCTGCTCGACGCGTACCACGGCACCGGCATCGGCCAGAAGCTCTTCGACGCGGTCGTCGAGCCCGCCGAGGGCCTGTACCTGTGGGTCGCGGACGACAACCCCCGCGCGCACCGCTTCTACGTGCGCAACGGCTTCACACTGGACGGCGCCTCGCACACGGAGCCCTTCCTCGGCGAGACGCTCACCGAGGTCCGGTTCACGCGCTGAACGTTCTCTCACGAGGGGGCGTGTCCGGTTCGCCGGGCGCGCCCCCTCGGCGTTTCGCGGATGGATGCCGCACCCCGGCCGCAGCCGGGCTCAGGTTCCGCGAGACTGGTCGCATGCCCCCTCGCACCGCGCTCACCGTCTGGCCCCTCGAGGGCATTCCCGAGATCCACGCCGGCACCGACCTCGTCTCGGTGATCGCCGACGCCGCGGGCGGTGACCTCCAGGACGGCGACATCCTCGTGGTGACCTCGAAGATCGTCTCCAAAGCCGAGGGCCGCTTCGTGGTGGCCGACGACCGCGAGGACGCGATCACCGCCGAGACGGTGCGGGTGGTGGCCTCCCGCGTCACCCCGTCGGGCTTCACGACCCGCATCGTGGAGAACCGGCTCGGCATGGTGTCGGCCGCGGCGGGCGTCGACGCGTCGAACACCCCGGATGGCACGGTGCTGCTGCTGCCCGTCGATCCGGACGCCTCGGCCCGCGCGATCGCGGGCGGGCTGCGCGAGCGGCTCGGCGTGCAGGTGGGCGTCATCGTGTCGGACACGCTCGGCCGCGCCTGGCGCGAGGGGCAGACCGATCACGCGATCGGCGCCGGCGGCGTCGAGGTGTTCGAGGATCTCCGTGGCGGCACGGACGCCGAAGGGCGGCCGCTCGTCGTCACGATGCCGTGCGTGGGTGACGAGCTGGCCGCGGCGGCGGACCTCGTGAAGGGCAAGGCGGCCCGCCTGCCGGTCGCCGTCGTGCGAGGTCGCGCCGACCTCGTGGGCGGGCTCGACCTACCGGGTGCGCGCTCGATCGTGCGACCGCTCGAGCGCGACATGTTCCGCCTGGGTGCTGACGAGGCCTACGCCGAAGGGTACGAGGCGGGAGCGGCACGTGTGCTGAGCGAGGCACGAGACGAAGCATCCCGTTCCGACGAGGGCGGTGTCGGCGCCACGGACTAGGGTGCAGGAGTGGCGATTCGCACCAAGGGCACGCGCAAGGGCGGCGCGCAGGCGCCGTCGTTCGACTTCGACGAGGCGGTGGTTCTCGCCGATCTCGCACCGGGCGACGCGGACGCGTTCGACGCCTTCGACGGACTCGCGTACAGCGGTGTCTCGCGCGAGGACTGGACGCTCGCCGTCGGCGACACCGTCGAGGCCTGCCGGTTCGACGGGCTGGAGCTCGACGCCTGGACGCTGAGGGGCGCGCACCTGCTCGAGAGCGTCATCTCCGGCGCGAACGTGCCCGCGGTGTCGGGCGCCCGCAGCGGCTGGCGCGACGTCGAGGTGCGCGACAGCCGGTTCGGTTCGGTCGAGGTGTACGACGCGTCGTGGCGCGGCATCCGGTTCACCCGCTGCAAGCTCGGCTACGTCAACCTGCGCGCTGCCGAACTGCTCGACGTCGCGTTCGTCGACTGCACGATCGACGAGATCGACCTGATGGATGCCTCGGCCCGCCGCGTCGCCTTCGACGGCAGCCGCATCGCCACCCTGAACAGCTCCGGCGCCAGGCTCACCGACGTCGATCTGCGCGGCGCCGACCTCGGCCAGGTCATCGGGATGGAGGGCCTGCGCGGCGCCACGATCTCGTCCGAGCAGCTGCAGCTCATGGCGCCCACGCTCGCGGCCCTCGCCGGCATCACCGTCGAGGACTGACCGGCTTCAGCGGCCCGACACCTTGCCGAACAGGCGGGCGATCGGGGCGAGCACGAGTGGTCGCGCGGCGATCCAGGCGGCGGCGATCACGAGCAGCGACAGCGCGAAGATCCAGAACCCGACCCAGTTGATCGCGTCCTGTGCGGCGTACATGTGGTTGAGGTTCCGCAGCGCCCCGGTCGCGAACACGAGCACGACGTGCACGAAGATGAAGAGCACGAAGTAGAGCATCACGGGGAAGTGCACCGCACGCGCCCACTCGACCGGGTAGGCCTTGTTGAGCCCGGCGGCGTTCTTCGGCCAGACGCCCGACATGCGGACACCGGTGATCGCGGCCAGCGGCGCGGCGAGGAACACGGTCGTGAAGTACGCCAGCTGCTGCAGCGAGTTGTAGTTGACCCAGCCGTTCTCGGTGGGCCAGTCCAGCGAGACGTACTGCAGCGCGGCCGACAGCGCGTTGGGGAAGACCTCCCACGAGGTGGGCACGATCCGCATCCACTGGCCGGTCACGAACAGCAGCACGACGAAGATCGCCCCGTTGACGAGCCACAGGATGTCGAGCGACTGGTGGAACCACAGGTTGAGGCTGATCTTGCGGCGCCCGTTGCTGCGCGGCGACCAGAACACCGTCGGCCGCTTCTCGGTGCGCACGGTGAGTCCGGTGCGGATGATCAGCACCATCAGGAACACGTTGAAGAAGTGCTGCCACCCGAGCCACGCCGGGAAGCCGACCGGCGCCCCCTCGGGCAGGTGGTACTCGCCGGGGAACGCCGCGATGAAGTCCACGCCCCATGACGTCGACAGCAGCCAGCGCACGGCGAACACGGCCATGGCGGCCGCATAGAGCAGCGCCGCTCCGCCGAGGATCAGCAGGCTCCACTGGCGTCCCGTGAACGGCCCGATCCGCCGCGCTTCGCGCCGTACGGGGTGCACGCGGGCGTTCGCGCCCTCCCACACGGTGTGCGGGTACGGCAGGGGCTGCGACAGCGGCACTCCGGTGGCGGTCGAGCGCACCGCGGGGGCAGTGGATGCCGCAGCCTCTGCCGCAGCCTCGGCCGGCGCTGCCGCAGGCACGGCGGCCGTGGTCGCGGCAGCCGGCGCCGTCGGCGCGACGCCCGCGGGCGGCCACGGTTCTCCCCCGGGCACACGCGGCAATCCGCGACGCAGCGCCTTCGCACCTCTGGCGGCTTCCGCTGGCGCGCTTGGCGGGTTCGCCTCGGCCGTTGCCGCCGTCTGTGACACCTGAACCGAAGGCGTCGCCGGTTCGCGTGTCGCAGTCGGCGCGTCTACGCCCGCCGACGCGACGTTCTGCGCGACCTGAGCGGGAGGTGCAGTGGATGCCGGCGGCCACGGCTCGCCGCCCGGCACACGCGGCAGGCCACGACGGATGCTGCGACCCGGCGCGGCCGTGCCGGCGGCCGCCGCGGCGGAGGTTCCGGCCGGCACAGGCGTTTCGTCTCGCTCGTTCCTCGCTCGCTCAACGGCCGGAGCCTCGGCCGCAGCCACAAGCTCGGCAGGTGCCTCGGTCACCACGGCAGCCTCCGTCGCCGCCGGAGCCTCGACCGCCGTTGCCGGGTCGGGCGCGCCGGGCGCGACGCCGGCCGGCGGCCACGGCTCGCCGCCGGGCGTGCGCGGCAGCCCGCGTCGCAGAGTCCCCCCGAACGTCGCCATACGGGTTACGCCTTCTTCGCCTCGAGCGCGGCGATCAACTGCGGCACGACCTGGAACAGGTCTCCGACGACGCCGAAGTCGGCGATCTCGAAGATCGGAGCGTCGGCGTCCTTGTTGATCGCGACGATCGTCTTGGCCGTCTGCATGCCCGCCTTGTGCTGGATCGCACCCGAGATGCCGATCGCGACATACAGCTGCGGCGACACCGAGACACCGGTCTGCCCGACCTGATACGTCTGCGGCACGTAGCCGGCGTCCACAGCGGCCCGCGAGGCGCCGACGGCGGCACCGAGAACGTCGGCGAGCTGCTCGACGAGCGCGAACTTCTCGCCCGAGCCGAGCCCGCGGCCGCCCGAGATGACCTTCGTGGCCCCGCGCAGCTCGGGCCGCGACGACGAGACGACCGCCTCGTCGACCGACACCACGCTCGCCGCGCGCCGGCCCGACGCGCGCACCTCGAGCTGCTCGACCTCGGCCGAGGCGACCGCTTCGGCGCGGGCATCCACCGAGCCCTGCCGGATCGTGATCACCGGCGCACCCCACGTCACCGCGGAGTCCACGTTGTACGCGCCGCCGTAGACCGAGTGGTGCGCGACCACACCCTCCGCGTCGCGCGAGACGCCCACAGCGTCCACCGCGATGCCGGAGCGGTTGCGCGCGGCGAACCGGCCTGCGACGTCGCGGCCCTCCACGGAGTTCGACACCAGCACGGCGTCGGGGCGCACCAGATCGGCCGCCGACGTCAGCGCGTCCACGCGGCCGGAGCCCAGGCCCTCCGCGGGCGCGGCGACCAGCACCGACGCGGCGCCGAGGGCCGCCGCATCCTTCGCCAGCGCCTCGTCGCCGACGATCAGCGCGACGGGTGTGCCCACCTGGGCCGCGGCACCGAGCACCTCGGCGGCGGACTTGGCCAGGCCGCCCGACGGCGTCGTGTCGAGAAGAACCAGGATCGAGTCATCTGCAAACGTCATGGCGCTTCCTCACGCGAGCCGGTTCTGGATGAGGAACTCCGCGAGCTTCTCGCCCGCGTCGCCCTCGTCGACGATCTTCACTCCCGCCGCGCGCGGCGGCTTCTCGCTCAGCCCGATCACGATCGACCGCGAGGCGTCCGGATCGTGCGCCTCGACGTCGAGGTCGGCCAGCGACAGCGTCTCGAACGGCTTCTTCTTCGCCGCCATGATGCCCTTGAAGTTGGGGAACCGGGCGTCCGGCAGCGCCTCGGTGATCGACACCACGGCGGGCAGGGATGCCGTCACGCTCACCGTCGCGCCGTCCGATGCCCGCGTGCCCGAGACCTCGCCCTCACCGATCTCGACGGCGCTCAGGTAGGTCGCCGACGGCACGTCGAGGATCTCGGCCACCATCGCCGGGACCACCCCGCCCGAGCCGTCCGTGGACTGGTTGCCGGCGATCACCAGATCGAACCCGGTGCGCTGCAGCGCGGCGGCGAGCACCTCCGCGGTCAGTCCGAGGTCTGCACCCAGCAGCGCGTCGTCGACCACCTGCACCGCCGAGGCCGCCCCCATCGCGAGACCCTTGCGCACCGTCGCCGACGCGGACTCGGGCGTCATCGACAGCACCACGACCTCGGTGCCCGGCGTCTTGTCGGCATACGACAGAGCCACCTCGAGAGCCCGCTCGCCGATCTCGTCGAGCACCGTCTCACTGGCCGCACGATCGGCCAGACCGGTCTCGAGGGACAGCTTGCGATCCCCGTATGTATCCGGGACTTCCTTGACCAGGACGACGATCTTCATGTCGATCTCCTCACGCTACGCAAGAGTCTAGGGGACTCCGGGCGAACGTCACACTGAGTGTCAGGCGAGCTGACACTCAGTGTCACCACCGCCGACGCGCCCATCGCCGGTACGGTGGAGGCAGGAGGTCGCGATGGCAGCACCGAAGCGGCTGGCGGTGGACCCGATCGCCGAGGCCAAACGCCAGTGGATCGCCCACGGGTGGGAGCCGGCGGCCGCCGGCATGACGGCGGTCACGTCGATCATCCGCGCGCAGCAGCTGCTGTTCGCGCGCATCGACGCCACGCTGAAGCCGTTCGGCCTGTCGTTCGCGCGGTACGAGATGCTGCGGCTGCTGGGCTTCACGCGGGAGGGACGGATGCCGATGGCCAGTGCCATCGCCCGGCTCCAGGTGCATCCGACGAGCGTCACGAACACGGTCGACCGGCTGACGCGCGACGGCCTGCTCTCGCGCGAGCCCCACCCCGACGACGGCCGCGCGGCGATGCTCGTGCTGACCGGCAGCGGCCGGGAGCTCGTCGAACGGGCGACCGCCGCGCTCAACACCGAGGTGTTCGAGAGCCCGGGTCTCAGCGAGGCCGACACCACCGAGCTGGTGCGGATCATCGCGCGCTTCCGCAAGGACTCCGGCGACTTCACCGAGCCGCGCCCGCAGCCCGAGCCCCTCTGACTCAGCGCCCGCGGAAGTCGGGGGTGCGCTTCTCACGGAACGCGGCCATGCCCTCCTTCTGGTCCTCGGTGTCGAAGAGGCTCGCGAACACGTGCTTCTCCAGGCGCAGCCCCTCCGCCAGCGACGACTCCAGCGCGCCGTCCAGCACCGCCTTGGCCGCGTACAGCGCCGGCAGCCCCTTCGCGGCGATGGCCTCGGCGGTCTTCTGCGCCTCGGCCAGCAGATCGGCGGCGGGCACCACGCGCGAGGCGAGCCCCGAGCGCTCGGCTTCGGCGGCATCCATCATCCGACCGGTGAGGATGAGGTCGGCGGCCTTGTAGTACCCCACGGCGCGCACGAGCCGCTGCGAGCCGCCCATTCCGGGGATCACGCCGAGGGTGATCTCGGGCTGCCCGAACTTCGCGGTGTCGGCGGCCAGGATGATGTCGCACATCATGGCCAGCTCGCACCCGCCGCCGAGGGCGTAACCGGCGACCGCGGCGATGACGGGCGTGCGCACGGCGGCGAACTGCGTCCAGCCGCCGAAGTGGTCGCCCAGCAGCATGTCGAGCCCTGTCTTGGACTCCATCTCTTTGATGTCGGCTCCGGCGGCGAACGCGCGCTCGGACCCGGTGACGACGATCGCGCCGATCCCCGCGTCGGAATCGAACGCGGATGCCGCCGCCACCACCTCCCGGCACACCTGGGTGTTCAGCGCGTTGAGCGCATCCGGCCGGTTGAGGGTGATCCATCCGACGCGGCCGCGCGTCTCGACGAGAATCGTTTCGTAATCGGTCATCTTCGTCCTCCGGTAGCTCAGTTTTCCACATGGGGAATGGTCCCCATGTGGGTGTGGTGGGGGGTTGTCGTAGCCTGGCGGTGGGCCTGATCGGGTCCGCTGATTTTGACAAAGGGACGGATCATGGCTGATTTCAAGGCTTCTTACGGCGAGATGGAGTCGATGGCGGGCAAGCTCGACTCGGGTCGCGAAGAGATCGGTGACGTGCTGCGTCGCCTGAAGAGCGACGTGGACCGTCTGCTGGGCGATGACTTCAAGACGCAGCACGCGTCGGGCAAGTTCGGTGAGGGGTACAACGAGCTGACCACGGGTCTGGAGAAGGCCATCGAGGGCATCTCCGACATGGGCGAGTCGCTGCGCAAGATGATGCAGGCGATCAAGGACACCGACCAGGCTCTCGCCGGCAACTGACGACGTCTTCTTCGAGTGGATGCCGGCGGCCCAGGCTGCCGGCATCCACTTCTTCCTGTCAGGCGCTGTCGGCCCGGATGGTGTCGATGACGCCTGAGAAGTCCTTCCCCGCGCCCTCGCCTGCCGCGAAGTCGCGGTAGATCTGCCGTGCGAGCATGCCCATGCGGGCGTCGACGCCGGTCGCCTCGATGGCGTGCTCGGCGAGGCCCAGGTCCTTGTTCATGAGCGCGCCGGCGAAGCCCGGCTGGTAGTCGCGGTTGGCCGGACTCGTCGGCACGGGCCCCGGCACCGGGCAGTTGGTCGTGAGAGCCCAGCACTGTCCGGACGCGTTCGAGGCGACGTCGAACAGCGCCTGGTGCGACAGCCCGAGCCGCTCGCCCAGGACGAACGCCTCGGCGACGGCGATCTGCGAGACCGCGAGGATCATGTTGTTGCACACCTTGGCGGCCTGCCCGAGACCGGCTCCGCCGCAGTGCACCACGCGACGGCCCATCGCCTCGAGCAGCGGCTGGGCGAAGGCGAAGTCCTCGTCGGTGCCGCCCACCATGAAGGCGAGCGTCGCGTTCTCGGCGCCGACGACGCCGCCAGACACGGGCGCGTCGAGCGATCTGTGACCGACGGCCTCGGCGAGGGCGTGCGCCGCGCGGGCCTCGTCGACGGCGATGGTCGAGCAGTCGACGAACAGGGCCCCGGGGGTCGCCACGTCGAGCAGACCCGGTGCTCCGCCGGCGCCGCGATAGGCGTCGAGCACCTGCGCCCCGGTCTGGAACATCGTGATGACGACGTCGGCGGAGGTGGCGGCATCCACCCCCGACCCGGCGGTCGCGAGCCCGGCGTCGGCGGCGGCCGAGACGGCCGCGGCGGCGACGTCGAAGCCGACGACGTCGTGGCCCGAGGCGGCGAGGTTCTTCGCCATGGGCAGGCCCATGTGGCCGAGCCCGAGGAATGCGATCTTCATGTCGACCTTCTTCGTCGCTGAGTCGGTGGTCGTCCGCGTCAGCTGCCGAGCAGCTGGCGGCCGATGATCACGCGCATGATCTCGTTGGTGCCTTCGAGGATCTGATGCACGCGCAGGTCGCGCACCACCTTCTCGATGCCGTAGTCGTGAAGGTAGCCGTAGCCGCCGTGCAGCTGCAGCGCCTGGTTCGCGACGGTGAAGCCGGCGTCGGTCGCGAAGCGCTTGGCCATCGCGCACTGCAGGGACGCGTCAGGGCTCTTCGCGTCCAGCGCGGCCGCGGCGTCACGGACGAGGGCGCGCGCCGCGCGCAGCTCCGTGGCCATGTCCGCCAGCGCGAACACCACGGCCTGCTTCTCTGCCAGCGGTTCTCCGAAGGTGAAGCGCTCGTGCACGTAGGTCACGGTGCGATCGAGCGCCCACTGGGCGCCGCCGAGCGAGCACGCCGCGATGTTGATGCGGCCGCCGTCGAGCGCCGACATCGCGATCTTGAAGCCCTGGCCGGGCTCGCCCAGGATGCTGGAGGCGGGCACCCGCACCTCGTCGAGGATCACCTGACGGGTGGGCTGGGCGTTCCATCCCATCTTGTGCTCGAGCGCCCCGAACGAGAGCCCCTCCGCGTCGGCGGGCACCAGGAAGGCCGTGATCCCGCGGGCGCCGGCGTCCGCGTCGGTGCGGGCCATCACGATGTACACGGCCGCCTCGCCACCGCCCGAGATGAACTGCTTGACACCGGTGAGCACGTACTCGTCACCCGAGCGGATGGCGCTGGTCGCGATCGCCGCGGCATCGGATCCGGCCCCCGGTTCGGTGAGGCAGTAGCTGCCGAAGCCCGTCATGGCCGTGAGGGTGGGCAGCCACGTGCCCCGCTGGTCCTCGTCGCCGTACGTGTCGATCATCCACGCCACCATGTTGTGGATGGAGATGTACGCGGCGATCGCGGGGTCGCCCTTCGCGAGCTCCTCGAAGATCGCCGCGGCGTCCGAGCGCGACAGTCCGGTGCCGCCGAAGTCGTCGCGCACATAGATGCCGCCGAGGCCGAGGTCGCCGCCACGGTTGAGCGTCTCGCGCGGGAAGTGCGACGCGGCATCCCATTCGAGCGCATGCGGCGCGAGCTCATGCTGCGCGAAGTCGCGCACCGCGTCGAGGATCGCGGCGCGCTCCTCTGCGGTGAGGTTCGGGGCCGCGGGGGCTGGCGTCGTCTGGTTGAGGGGGGCGATCGTGGTCACCATTGCTCCTTCTCGATCCGGAATCGCCCTTGTGGGGCATCCTGATCAACGCGATCGTGCCGACGTTGGCACACTGGTGATTTTACATGGACGTCCTTGTATCTGCTTGGGATTCCAGAGATCTGTGGATGCCGCTCCCGTTCGCCCTCCGTTCACCCGGGTGACACCCGACGTCGATAGTCACGTCGTGCGCCCTCCGCGCACCCGAACCTCGACAAGGAACCCGATGCCTTCACGCGCCTCCCGCCGCGCCGGCGCCGCCGCCGTCACCGCGGCCGCCGCCTGCGCACTCGCCCTGACTCCGCTCGCCGCCCACGCGGCGATCGTGCCCGACCCGATCTCGTACTCGGCCGACGACGCCGCGATCTCGCTCGCGCCCATCGGCACGTTCGAGACCGGCGCGTTCGACCAGTCCGCGTCCGAGATCGTCGCCGCCTACGGCGACCGGCTGTTCGTCGTGAACGCCCTCGCCGGCTCGGTGAGCGTGCTCGACTACTCAGACGCGTCCGCCGTGACCAAGGAGTTCGCACTCGCCTCGGCGGGCGTCGCGAACTCGGTCGCTGTCCGCCCCGACGGCCTGGGTGTCGTCGCGTTCGAGTCGACGACCAAGACCGACGCCGGCCACCTGCTGTTCTTCGACGCCCGCGCGAAGGATGCCGCCGCCGCCGTGCTCGGAACGGTCGAGGTCGGCGCGCTCCCCGACATGGTGACGATCGTCCCCGACGGCAAGTACGCGCTCGTCGCCAACGAGGCAGAGCCCGCCGACGACTTCTCGTCCGACCCCGAGGGCTCGGTCAGCGTCGTGAAGCTGCCGAACAAGGTCGCGGCCGCGAAGCAGAAGGACGTCAAGACGGCGGACTTCCACGCGTACGAGGCCGGCGGCGGCAAGACGCTGCCCGCGGGCGTGCGCGTGTTCGGCCCCGCGCCGCACGGCGACGACCACCCGGTGAGCCGCAACCTCGAGCCCGAGTACATCGCGGTGGACGGCAACAACGCGTACGTGTCGCTGCAGGAGGCGAACGCGATCGCCGTCGTCCAGATCCCGAGCGCCCGCGTCACCGACATCCTGCCGCTCGGCGCCAAGGATCTCGGCCTCGCGCAGAACGCACTGGACCCGAGCGACAAGGACAAGGCGTTCTCACTGCGCACCTACCCGGGCCTGAAGGGCCTGTACATGCCCGACGGCATCCAGTCCTACTCGGCCGGCGGCAAGACCTACCTCGTCACCGCCAACGAGGGCGACGCCCGCGAGTGGGGGGACTACAGCGAGGTCTCGCGCGTCAAGGATCTCAAGAAGGACGGCTACGGCCCGGTGTGCGCGACGAGCCCGCTCGCGCCCTTCCTCGGCGACGCCGACCTCGGCCGGCTGAACGTGACCATCGAGAACGGCTTCGACGCCGCGGCCGGCTGCTACAGCGAGCTGTACGCGTTCGGCGGACGCTCGTTCTCGATCTGGAGCACCGACGGCACGCTCGTGTTCGACTCGGGCTCGCAGTTCGAGGCGCTCACGGCGGCGGCGATCCCCGGCTTCGTGAACTCGAACCACACCGCGTCGAACTTCGAGGGCCGCAGCGACGACAAGGGCCCCGAGCCCGAAGGCGTCGCGGTGGGTCAGGTCGACGGCCGCACCTACGCCTTCGTCGGCTTCGAGCGCGTGGGCGGCATCGCGGTCTTCGACATCACCGACCCGACGGCATCCCGCTTCGTCACCTACGTCAACAACCGCGACTTCTCGGTCTCGGTCGAGGACGGCGGCGACCTCGCTGCGGCGGGCGACCTGGGGCCCGAGGGCGTCGCCTTCATCCCGGCCTCGAGCTCGGCCACCGGGACGCCGCTCCTCGCGGTGGGCAACGAGGTGTCGGGCACGACCACCCTGTTCGAGATCACGGCGCTCACCGGCCGCTGACGCCCGGCTGAGCCCCGGGACCCGCGAGAGGACATGTTTCCGCCCGCTCTGCGCGGCGGAGGCATGTCCTCTCGCGATTCCTGGCTCGGACCTCGGGGTCACACCTCCGGCGCGAAGACCCGCACCGCGACGACCATCGCCGCATCGGCCCCGTTGGTCGCCTCGACGACGACGCGCAGAGCGGTCGTGCGCACAGGCTCGTCCAGCACGTGCACCCGCCGGCGGCGGCGGTTGCCCTCGACGTGGACGAGGGGATGCCACACCCCGTCGATGCGGGCCTCGACGCGGTAGTCGCGCACGAGCTCGGGCATCGCGATGAACGGTGTGCGGTGATGGTGCAGGTTCACGAGGTCCTCGTCGACGTCGTCGTTGAAGATCAGCTCGACGCTGCCGATCGTGCGGGCGTCGGCCCATGCGAGCTGTACCCACTCCTCCCCCGCGATCGGTGCTGACGACCACAGGTTCGGCCCGTCGAACGGACGCGCCAGCCCCCCGGCCACCTGCGACGGGCGGTACGCGTCGGTCTCGGGCTCGACGGCGAAGCGCGGTGCGCGGCGCCGCAGCTCCACCGCCGACCACGCATTCGTCTGCGGCTGTCCGGTCGTGAGGCCGGGCTCGCGGCTGAGCAGGCCGAGCACGCCGTACGGCGGCGGCTCGTGGGCGACGCGCACCGAGAGGACGGGGTCACGGCGGACGACCAGCACGACGGTGCACGCGACGGGCGGTGCGTACGCGAACTCCGCGCGGATCGTCCCATGGCCGGCGGGCACTTCGACCTCGCGGCGGTCGATCAGGTCGACGGGCACGTGGTTCAGGCCGTTGCGCGTGCTCCACAGCTCAACGACGGCCGTGGTCGCGGCGGCGGCCTCGATGTCGATCGAGACGGCATCCACGCGCGGATCCACGGGAAGGAGCAGCCCGAAGTCGCGGTCCGCCAGCGACACGAGGTCCTCGTCGCCGGCGTCCGACCGGGGCGCCGCGAGCCGGCGCAGCTCCGACGATGCGGAGACCTCCGCGGCCAGGGCGAGGTCGCGCGCATCCCGCCACGGCACCCCCGCGATCGAGGCGTCCTGCCGCAGCAGCGCGTGCTGCAGCTCGTCGCGGCGCTCGGCCAGCAGCGTGCGCGGCGAGACGCCGTACCGCGCCGCGAGCGCCGCACCCGCGCCCGCGGCCTCGCCGGTGACCGCGCACGTCGCCATCACCCGGGTCGTGCCGAACGCGACGTGGCTCGCCGAGATGTCGCGGCCGGCCATCAGCAGGTTCGAGACGTTGACCGAGTACAGCGACCGGAACGGGATCTCGTACAGCCCGGGGCCGTGCAGGTGCATCGAGCCGGCGGCATCCGAGTACACGCCGCCCGGAGGGTGCAGATCGATGGACCATCCGCCGAAGCCGATGTTGTCGTCGAAGCGGGTCTGATCGAGCACGTCCTGCTGCGTGAGCACGTGGTCGCCGAGGAAGCGGCGGTACTCGCGCTTGCCGGGCATCGTGCCGACCCACTCCAGCGTGAGCGTGTCGGCGTCGAACTCGCCAGAGTTCTTGATGTGGTCCCAGATGCCGAAGACCACGCCCCACAGCTCGTCGCGGATGCGCTCGTTGTCGTCGACGGCGTCGAGCTGCCCGCCCCACTCGATCCACCAGTAGTCGCAGCCGTTCATGGCGGTGTCGATGTGGCGATGAATGGGGATGCCGGCGGCGACGACGTCCTTCGTGATGCCCGGCGGGACGAACCGCACCGGCTCGCCGGCATCCTTCGTGTAGAAGAGGATCGTGCTGCCGAGCATGTCGTCGTCGGCCACCTCGGGAGCCCACGGTTCGCCGTGCGCGCTGCGATCCTCGCGGCCCGACATGTGGCGCGCACCCGCGAGGAACCCGACCAGGCCGTCGCCGGTGCTGTCGACGAAGACGGGCGACGCGAAGGTGATGAGCCGCTCGGAGCCCGACTGCCAGCCGGTGACCGAGTGGATGCTGCGATCCTCGGCCGGACCGTCCGCCTCGACGTCGCGCACCTCGGTGTTCAGGAACAGCGTGATGTTCGGCTCGGCGCGCACGAGGTCGAGGACCACGTGGTCCCACAGGACCGGGTTGCCCTCGGGGTTGCGCCACTGGTTCTCGAGGAAGAGCTCGCCCATGATCCCCGTCTCGCGGGCGAACTTCTGCGCGCCGTGCGCGGTGCCGCCCACGACCCACACCCGGACTTCGCTCGACGAGTTGCCGCCGAGCACGGGGCGATTGTTCACGAGCGCGACGCGGGCGCCGTTGCGCGCCGCCGAGACGGCTGCGGCCACGCCCGCGAGACCCCCGCCGACGACGGTCACGTCGAAGAGTTGGCTGAGTTCCTGCACGAGTCCGTCCTCCCGTGCGACGTCGTCGATCACACGGTTAACGATTATCGATCACGGCGCACGAGAACACGAACCGACGCGCGAAGGGGGCGACTCTCCTCGGAGAGCCGCCCCCTTCCGGAGTGCGGGTGACCGTCAGGTCAGGCGGTCGCGTCGCTCTTGTCGGCGTCGGGCCAGACCATGAACGGCCGCAGTTCGAGCTGCCCGTTGCGGGCCATGGGATGCCGCGACGCGATCTCGATCGCCTCGTCGAGGTTGTCGACCTCGAGGATGTCGAAGCCGCAGATCACCTCGGCGGTCTCGACGAACGGGCCGCGCGTGGTGAGCACCTTGCCGCCGCGCACCTTCACGACCGTCGAGTCCGCCTGCGGGGCGAGCACCTCGCCGATGACGCGCTTGCCGCTGGCATCGAGCGGGTCGACCCACAGGTCGACGTCGGAGTCATCGACCTCGGTGTCGGGCTCGAGCGAGGTGACGACGAACATCATGTACTTCATGTCAGATCCTTCCGGTGCGGGCGGGCCGGCGCCCGTCTCACTGGGGTCGTCGCACAGCGTCGTCCGGCATCGACACTTCTTCGCGAGTATTTTTCTGGAATCGGATGCCGCATGCCGGCCGGTCAGCCGCGCTGCTCGCTGAGTCGCCACACCTGTGGCAGCACCATGCCCTCGGGGGAAGGGCCGTCGAGCACGAAGTGGTCCACGTGCTGCCCGATGTGCGCCTGCCACGCGGCGTCGGCGGGATCGTCCTGCAGCGCCCGCATGGCGGCCGCGAAGTCGTCGCAGTCGACGACGTGGAACAGGTGGGAGCCCGAGCGCCAGATCGTCCAGTCGTGGATGCCGATCCGCGCGAAGCTGGCGGCCAGGTCGTCGGGGATCCGCTCGTGCTCGCGATCGTACGAGCTCTCGTGACCGTCCTTGACGATCGAGTGCAGCGCGACTCTCATCCTTGGGCCTCCGCGGGTTGTGCGAACCGGCTCCACGGTAGCCCATGCCGCCCGGCCGGAATCATCCGCAAGGCGGAGGCGCATGAGACCACGGACGGACGCGCGCGGGCATGGCCGCTCCGTAGCGTCGAAGCATGGTCACCACCACGGCTCCCGTCCGACTCCGCCGTCACCACGAGCTGTCGCCGGTGGCGGCCGCGCTGCTGACGATCGGCGGGAACATCCTGATCCTCGCGATCATCGGCCTGGCGGTCGCGGGCGTGGGCGTCGCCGCGGTCGCGGTCTTCGGTGCCGAGCTGCTCGGCTCGCTCTGACCTCTGTCGCGGTGTCGGCGCGCCGCGCTAGCCTGCGGGACATGACCGCACGCGCCGTGCCCATCCTGCTCAGTCGCGACCTGCGAGAGACGCTCGAGTTCTACGAGCGGCTGGGCTTCGAGAACCGCGGGGCACCGCCGGAGGACTGGCAGTACCTCATCATCGGCCGCGGCGACGCAGAGCTCCACTTCACCGAGGACGCACACGTCGACCCCCTCACGACGGCGTCGATGTGCTACCTGTACGTCGACGACGCCCGGCTGCTTCACGACGAGTGGGCGCACCTCGTCGAGCCGGATCCTGCGACCGGCAGCCGCATCACCGCTCCGGTCGACACGGACTACGGCATGCGGGAGTTCGCCGTCGTCGATCGCAACGGCAACCTGCTGCGCGTCGGCAGCGCTCTCTGATCTGCCCCGCTCCGCGAGCGGATACGCTCCCGCCGTGAGGCGCGCGCGTATCCGCTCGCGGATCCTGGTCAGTGCTTCTTCTGCGGCTCCACGAGCACCACGGCCGTGCGCGCGGGGACGGTGACCGTGCCGGTGGCGGCATCCCACGTCGTCGTCTTGATGACCGGGTCGGAGCCCTTCGCCAGCGCCGGCGTCAGCGCGAACGCGCGGCCCTTCAACTGCGACACCGTCTGCGAGACGGGCTCGGTCCCGGCGTTGAACACCACCAGGGCGCCCTTGAGCCTCGGGTCCACGTCCTTGCCGACGAGGTCGTCGATGAGCATCACGACGACGCCGGGTGCGGCATCCGGTCCGCTGTTCGGGAACGTGACCTTCTGCTCGATGAGCTTCGCCGAACCGAGCCGCAGCAGTCCCACCTCGTCACGGACCCGCAGCAGGTCGAGAGCGGATGCCTCGGCCGTGGCGATGTCGGATGCCCCGGGCTTGTTGGCGGGGTTCGCCAGCAGCGGCTGCATGATGCCCCAGTTGTCATCGTTGTCGGCGGCCATCGGCAGGCCCGAACCGAACGTCGACTGCTGACCGGTCCAGTCGATGCGGTTGAACCAGTCGCCCGAGTTGTAGCTGTTGCGATCCAGCGACTTCGAGCGCAGCAGCTCGGTGCCGGCGTGCCAGAACGACGGCGTCTGCGCGTATGTCGTCGTCGCGAGCTCGAGCGTGTTCATGCGCACGCGGTCGGCCATCGTGGTGTCGGCCGGGAGCTTCAGCATCGAGAGGTCGAACAGCGTCTCGTTGTCGTGCGCGTCGACGTACGTGATGATCTCGTCCGGCTGGTCGGCGTAGCCGGCGGGGGCTCCGCGGTAGTCGAGCTCGTCGCCCGCCTTCACGGCGCCCGTGTGATCGGTCAGCGTGTAGTCGCGCAGGTTGCCCGCGAGCCCCAGCTTGACGAGATCCGTCTGGTGCGCGAGGTCGGCGAGCGCCTCTTCGGTCGTGCCATTGACGGGCGCCCCGTTGGGGTCGGTGCCCAGGCCCGTGCCGAATCCCTGCTGCTGGATGGTCTCACCGGCGACCGGGCTGCCGCCGTGGACGGCGTCGCGCAGCCGGTCGCTGAACGTGCCGATGCCGGTGCCGCCGAGCTGCCCCTGCGTGGCCTGCTCGAAGAGGGCGTTGTTCGCGACCTCGCCGAAGTTCCAGCCCTCGCCGTAGAGGTAGATCGCCTTGCCGTCGACGCCGTCCTTCTTGAGCGTGAGCTCATCCAGTGCGGCGCGGATCTCGAGCATGTTCTGCTTCGAGTGGTGGCCCATCAGGTCGAAGCGGAACCCGTCGACCTTGTACTCGCGCGCCCACAGGACGACCGAGTCGACCATGAGCTTCTGCGCGACCTCATGCTCGGTGGCGACGTTCTGGCAGCAGGTCGAGGTCTCGACGTTGCCGGCGGCGTTGAGGCGCTGGTAGTACCCGGGCACCACCTGGTCGAGCACCGAGGTCGCGTTCTGGCCCGATGCCGAGGTGTGGTTGAACACCTGGTCGAGCACGACCTGCAGGCCCATGCCGTGCAGCGCCCCGACCATCCCGCGGAACTCCGACACCCGTGCACCGCCGTCCGGGTCCACCGCGTACGAGCCTTCGGGCACCGAGTAGTGGTACGGGTCGTAGCCCCAGTTGAAGCCGTCGGTCTCGGCGACCGCGGCGACGCACGCCTGCTGCTGGTCGCTGTCGGCGGGCAGCGACGCGAGGTCGCAGGCCGGCGTCTGCTGCGCGCTGCGGTCCTCTTCGATCGTGGCGATGTCGAAGGTCGGCAGCAGGTGCACGGTGTTGATGCCGGCCGCCGACAGCTGACGCAGCTGCTTCGTGCCCGCGCTGTCGCGCGTGAACGCCTTGTACGTGCCGCGCTCGGCCGCGGGCACCGTGGCGTCGCCGATCGAGAAGTCACGCACGTGCAGCTCGTAGATCGCACGATCGACGGGCCGGGCGATCTCGGGCGCCTTCGTCTTCTCCCACGCCTTCGGACGCCACTGCTTGTCGTCGAGGTCGATCGCGACCGACCGCTCCGAGTTGACGGTGAGGGCGACGGAGTACGGGTCGGTGACCTCGTTCGTCTCGATCTTGCCCGTGGTCGGGGCGTAGACCACGACCTCCCAGAGGTACTCGTCGCCGACGAGCTTCTTGTCGCCCTTCACGGTCCAGATTCCGGATGCCGCATCCCAGGTCCCCTCATGACGCACAGGATCACCGGCCGCGGCCGCCGAGCCTGTCGACGGGTCCCACGTCAGCAGCGTCGCCGCCTGAGCGGTCGGCGCCCACAGCCGGAACGTCGGCTTGCCGTTCTTCGCGAACGCGACGCCGAGGTCGGCGTCGTCGACGGCATCCGCGTAGAGGTCGTCGAGAACGCCGGGGATCTGCACGCCCGTGAACGCCGTGAGCGCTCCGTTCGCGCCGCGCTGAGCGACCATGAGCTGGCCCTTCAGGAGGTCCGCCGCCGTAGCGCGGTCGACGTCGATGCGGAGCGCGACGTAGCCGGCGAGCGCAGGGAAACGCTCCTTCTGGTCGCCGGTGAGGCCGCCGTCGATGCGGGTCAGCGCGATCGGATCGGTGCCGCCGGTGACCTCGCGGTCCGCGGTCACGCCGAGTGCGGCATCGTTCGAACCGTACAGCTGCCATGCGGCACCGTCGGCCGGCGCACCGAGGTCGGCGGGCCAGGCGAGGGTCTCGGCGTCGATCCAGTGCGCGCGCAGTTCGCCGGTGCCGGCCAGCGGCGGGTCGCTCGCCTTGACGGTCAGGACGTGGGTCTGAAGCGTGTACCGGAAGGTCACGACCTTGCCCGCCGTCGCGCTGAACGTGATGTTCGCTCCGCCCGGGGCGCCGGCCGCGCCGTAGTTCTCGCTCCACGAGCGGTTGTGCGCGACCTTCACCTCGTACGACCCCGTCGGCAGGTCGTCGGTCGTGAACTGGAAGACGCCGTCGCCGTCGCGGTCGAACATCATCGTCGCCAGGCAGTCCGGCATCCAGTCGCCCGCACAGCCGAGCTCGCTCTGCAGCGAGCCGGGCAGCGTGATGACGGGGCCGTCATCCGTCGTGCGGATGTTCTTCGTGCGCGGGTCGAAGAAGAACTCGACCGGCCCGCCGGCGTGCACCAGCGTGATGTTGCCGCCGTTCTGCACGCCACCGGCGCCGTAGTTCTCGTCCCACTTCTTCTCGGTGGCGATCTTGAACTCGTAGCTGCCTGCCTTCAGGTCGGCCAGCGCGAGATGCCAGATGCCGTCGACCTTGGTCATCTGCACGGCGTCGCAGTCGGGCTGCCAGTCACCCGGGCAGCCCGCCGCGGCGTTGAAGCTTCCGGGGACGCTCACCGCGCCGTACTCCGTCGGCGTCTGCGGCTCTTCTTCGACCGGCTCCTCGGGCGTCTCGTCGACGCCCGTGCTCACCTTGTTGCCCACCGACGCGTACGTCGACGCGGCGGCGTGGTGGCCGGCGGCATCGGTGGTGACGGCGCGGTACTCCACGAGCGTGCCCGTGGCGAGCCCGTCGACGGTGTGGAAGACGCCCGGGTCGGTGTCTTCCGCGGTGCCGAGCGCGTGCCACTCGTCCGACCCGACGACGCGCCACGCGAAGCTCGTCTCCTGCCAGGTCGTGTCGTCCACGTCGGCGGTCACGGCGGCGGTGCCGTCGAGGCCCGCGCCCGCGGCGGGCACGGTCACCGACACCGGGGTCGCCGCGGCGGGCGCGGTGACGGTCGTGCCGGCGCGGTAGACGACGGCCGAGAGAGCCGGGACGTTCACCGAGGTCGCGGAGGCGGCATCCGTCGAGACACCCGTCGACGTGCCGTAGACGGGGGCGTACGAGGCGTTCGCGGTGAGGGTGGTGAGGTTCACGGACTTGTCGGCGGTCGTGTTGTTGAGCGCGACCAGGTACTCGACCTTCTCGTCGCGGTCGACACGCGAGAACGCGTACACGCCAGCCCCGTTGTCGGCGTAGCGCTCGATCTGGGCGCCGGTGACGAGGGCGGGATGGGCCGTGCGCAGCGCCGCGAGCTCGGCGATGCGCTCGTAGACCGGCGCCGACGTGTCGTAGCGGTCGACCGATCCGGCGGCAGTGCCGTCGATGAGGTTCTGGTCCTGGTACGACGGCACCTGGCTCGCGAACAGGGACTGGCGGGCGTCCTTGTCGCCGCCCGTGCCGACGAAGCCCTGCTCGTCGCCGTAGTACACGACCGGCTGGCCGCGACCCAGGAACATCAGGTCGTGGGCGAGCAGGTCGCGCTGCAGCGCGTGGTCGGCATCCTTGAGGAAGTAGCCGACGCGTCCCATGTCGTGATTGCCCAGGAAGGTCGGCAGCGCCGTCGCCGACGAGTCGGGCGTCGTGTACCGGTCGTCGCCCGCGTAGAGGTTCTGCAGGCTCTTGACGTTGCCGCCCCCCGCGAAGCTCACCGCCGACGACTGGAACGTGAAGTCGAGCACGCTCGACATGTCGGTGTCGCGCACGTAGGGCGACAGCTTCGCGGGGTCGGCGTCGTAGACCTCGCCGAACATGAAGAAGTCCTTCTTGCCCTTCTCGTGCGCATAGTCGAGCACGCGGGTCGTCCACTGCTGCCAGAACTCGAAGTTCACGTGCTTGGCGGTGTCGATGCGGAAGCCGTCGATGCCGAGATCGATCCAGGCCGAGTACACGTCGACGAAGCCGTCCACGACCGTGGGGCTCTCGGTCATGATGTCGTCGAGTCCGTCGAAGTCGCCGTAGGTCACCGACTCGCCCGCCCAGGTCGAGTTGCCGCGGTTGTGGTAAAGCGTGGGGTCGTTCAGCCACGCCGGCACCTTGAGGTCCTTGTCGGCGTCGGCGATGACCGGCGTGTAGGGGAACGACGTGGCGGGGTCGAGGGCCGGGAAGGTGTCGGTGCCCGCGTAGGTGTGGGGGTCGAACGCGACGCCGTCGGCGTCGGTGTACGGGGAGGTCTTCTGGTCGATGTAGCCGTACTGCTTCTCGGCGTAGTCGATGACGTCGGCCGTGTGGTTGGCGATGATGTCGAAGTAGACCTTGATGCCCTTGGCGTGCGCCTCGTCGATGAGAGCCTTCAGCTCGGCGTTGGTGCCGAGGTGCGGGTCGATCTGCGTGAAGTCGGTGATCCAATACCCGTGGTAGCCGGCGCTGGCGTTCGCGCCGACGCCCTGCACGGGCTTGTTCTTGAAGCTCGGGGTGAGCCAGATGGCCGTCGTGCCGAGGCCGTCGATGTAGTCGAGGTTCTGCCGCAGGCCCGCGATGTCGCCGCCGTTGTAGAAGCCCTTGTCGGTGGGGTCGTACCCGGTGGCGAGGCGGTCGCCGGTCAGCCCGCCCTCGTCGTTCGAGGCGTCGCCGTCGGCGAAGCGGTCGGTCATGACGAAGTAGAACTGCTCCTGGCTGCCCGGCTCGCGCACGGGCGGCGCGACGAGCGCGTCGTCGTCGGCGGTGTAGCCGGCACGCAGGCTCTTCGCCTCGACGCCCACCCGCTTCGTGTTGTCGTCGAACACGAAGCGCAGGGTCGACGGCCCGGCGATCGTGAGAGGGATGTTGTCGTTGCCGCCGTTCAGGCCGTACGACTCGTCCCACGCGTCATCGACGGCGACCTTGTACTGGTACGAGCCGGCGGGCACCTCGAACTCGGCGGCGTACACGCCGGCGGTGCCGGTGGCGACGAGCTCGGTCGCCGCGCACTCGGGCTGCCAGTCGGCGGAGCAGCCGAGCTCGGACTGCAGGTCGCCCACGAGCGCGAAGCTGCGTTCGGCCGCGGCGGCCGGTGCGATGGCGATCACTCCGGCCGTGATGACGAGGGCGGCGGCCGCGAGGGTCGCGACGGCGGTGCGTGCTCGGGGACTTGTCGGCTGTGACATCAAGGCTCCTGGATGGGGAGAAGGCACGACGACGTGCCGGTGAGCTGTGCGCCGACAGTAACAGCGGATTCACCAGAAGTGCAAGCGCTTACAGTGTGAGAACCCTTTCATGGAGTGGATGCCGCGGCCGCCGGCATCCACTCGCTCTCGGTTTGCGCAACCGCTTGCAGGCCGGCGAAGCCGAGCACTCGCGAGGCGCCCTCGGGCGCGACTACTCCGCCGCGCCCGCCGTCTCTCGGGCCTCGCGCGCCTCGCGCCGCGTCATCGGCGCGGCACCGGCCGGCACGCGGATGCCGCCGGTGTCGACCTCGACGGGCGCGCCCGTCTGGTTCGCCGCGCGCTGGGCAGACAGCGCGGCGTCGTCGTCGACCGCCTCTTGCAACGCCGACTTGGCGCGCAGCGGCGGGGTCTTGAAGAACAGCGACAGCACGAACGCGATGATGACCACCCACATCGCGACCCAGTAGACCGCGACCGCGGAGTCGTTGAACGCGATCAGCATCGGCTTGCTCAGCCGTGCGTCGGCGCCGACGAGGAACGACGTGTCGTCGACCGTGCTGTCATCGATCTGGGAGTCTCCGCCGCCGTCCGCGAAGCGATCAAGCAGGGTGGGCACGAGCGTGTCGACGAACGCGGAACGCTCGTCGGCGTCCGAGAGGTCGAGGGTCACGGTGCCGTCGTCCGACAGTCGAGCCGCCGGCACCTGCTTCTGGATCTCGGCGAGGGCCGCCTGCTGCGCCTGCGCGACCGCCGCATCGGTCGCCGCCTGCTGCTGCGACGCCGGGATCTGCCCCGCCTCGACCTGCGCCGCGACCGCGTCGGTGGCCGCGGCGGCGGCCTTGTCGACGCCCTGCTGCAGCTGCTGGGTCGTCGCGTCGGTCGCCTGCGTCACGATCGGCGTGTAGATCTTCGCCATGATCGCGGCGTTCTCGGGTGCGCTCGCGACCTCGGGGTCGAACGCCGCATCCAGAGCGCTCGTCAGGGTGTCTTCGTCGGCGAACGAGGCCTGGATGTTCTGCGGCATCAGCGTGAACATCAGCGAGAGCAGCACGGCCGTGCCGAGCGTGCCCCCGATCTGCCGGAAGAACGTCGACGCGCTCGTCGCCACTCCCATGTCGCGCAGGCCGACGGAGTTCTGGCTCGCGATCGTCAGCGTCTGCATCAGTTGTCCGAGTCCGAGCCCGATGAGCAGCATCCCGCCCGCCATGAACCAGTACGACGTGTCGTACTGCAGGCGGGTCAGCCAGAAGAAGCCGATCGACAGGAAGGCGGTGCCGAGGATCGGGAAGATCCGGTACCGCCCGGTGCGGGCGATGAGCTGGCCGCTCCCGATCGAGGCGATCATCATGCCGAGGATCATCGGCAGCATCTGCAGGCCGCTCTCGGTCGGGGTCGCGCCCATCACGAGCTGCAGATAGAGCGGGATCGTGAGCATCGCGCCGAACATGCCGAAGCCCACGAACACGCCGATCACGGTCGCCATCGAGAACGTCGAGGAGCGGAACAGCTTGAGCGGGATGAGCGCGTCGTCCTTCATGAGCGTCTCGACGATCACGAACGCGATCACGCCGAGGCCGCCGACGATGTAGCAGCCGATCGCGAGCGGCGAGTCCCACCCCCACTCGCGTCCCTGCTCCGCCACCAGCAGCAGCGGCACGAGGGCGATGATGACGGTCGTGGCGCCCCACCAGTCGATGCGGACGGAATGGACGGGATGCCGCGGGATGTGCAGGAACCGCAGCACGATGATGAGCGCCACCACGCCGATCGGCACGTTGATGAGGAAGACCCAGCGCCAGCCCGCGATGCCGAGGATCTCGTCGGCGCCCGCGAACAGGCCGCCGATGAGCGGCCCGAGCAGGCTCGAGACGCCGAACACGGCGAGGAAGTACCCCTGGTATTTCGCACGCTCGCGCGGCGCGAGGATGTCGCCCATGATCGCGAGCGGCATCGACATGAGTCCGCCCGCGCCGAGGCCCTGGACGGCGCGGAACGCCGCGAGCTCGAGCATCGAGGTCGAGAACGACGCGAGGATCGAGCCGATCACGAACACGACGATCGCGAAGATGAACAGCGGCCTGCGCCCGAAGATGTCGGACAGCTTGCCGTAGATCGGGGTCGAGATCGTCGACACGATCAGGTAGGCCGTCGTCACCCACGCCTGCTGGCTCAGCCCGTGCAGATCGTCGCCGATCGTGCGGATCGCGGTGCCGACGACGGTCTGATCCAGCGCGGAGAGGAACATGCCCGCCATCAGGCCGAAGATGACGAACAGGATCGCGCGGTGCGTCATGACCGGCGCGGCGGTCTGGACGGATGGCGAACGGGTCTCAGACATCACTCCCCCGAACTGCAGATCAGCGGATGCGATCGGGCGACGCCGTCGTCGTCAGGTCTGGGCCCATCGTAGACCGCGTGTGCGGGACGCTGCCGTTCTGACTACAGGCGCTCGATGATCGTCGCGTTCGCCATGCCCCCGCCTTCGCACATCGTCTGCAGGCCGTAGCGCCCGCCGGTGGCCTCCAGTTGAGCCACCAGCGTGCTCAGCAGGCGCGTGCCCGACGCGCCGACCGCGTGCCCGAGCGCGATCGCACCGCCCCACGGGTTGAGCTTCGCCGGGTCGGCATCGAGCTCCCGCTGCCACGCCAGCGGCACGGACGCGAACGCCTCGTTGACCTCGTAGGCGTCGAGGTCCTCGATCGACAGGCCGCTGCGCTCGAGGATGCGCCGCGTCGCCGGGATCGGTCCCGTGAGCATCATCATCGGGTCGTCGCCCACCACCGCGAACGAGTGGAATCGCGCGCGGGGCGTGAGGCCGAGTTCGGTGGCCTTCTCTTCGCTCATGATGAGGGCCCCGGATGCCGCATCGGTGAGCGGCGACGAGTTGCCCGCGGTGATGCGCCAGTCGAGGTCGGGGAAGCGCCCCGCGAGCGCCTCGGTCCGGAACGCGGGGCCGAGACCGGCGAGCCCCTCCACCGTCGTGCCGGGACGGACGGTCTCGTCGAACGCGACCGCCTCGCCGTCGCCGCCCAGGACCGGGATCACCTGGGAGTCGAAGCGGCCGCGCGACCAGGCATCCGCCGCCCTCCGATGGGACTCGGCAGAGAACGCGTCGAGCTCTTCGCGCGCGAAGCCCCAGCGCTGCGCGATGAGCTCGGCCGACACGCCCTGGTTGACGAGGCCGTCGGGATAGCGGCGCGCGACACCCTCCGACACGGAGCCGCCGTGGGCCGACGAGCCGAGGGGCACGCGGCTCATCGACTCGACGCCCGCGGCGATCACGATGTCGTATGCGCCGGCGATGACTCCCTGCGCCGCGAAGTGCGCGGCCTGCTGGCTCGACCCGCACTGCCGGTCGATGGTCACGGCGGGCACGGTCTCGGCGAATCCCGCGGCGAGCACCGACTGGCGGGCGATGTTGAGGGACTGGTCGGCCACCTGGCTGACGCACCCCATGAGCACGTCGTCGATCTGGGTCGAGGCCAGTCCGCTGCGCTCCAGCAGGGCCGTGAGCACCCCCGCCGCGAGGTCCACCGGGTGCACGCCGCTCAGCGCTCCCCCCGGCTTGCCTCGCCCCGAGGGGGTCCGGACGACGTCGACGATGACCGCGCTGCGCATGAGATGCCTCCTGCTCCGAGCCTACGTCTCCGCGAAACCCGGAGATCCCGCCCCGCTCGGATGCCTGGCCCGGGATCCTCCGAGTTTCGCGAGATCTCCGAGCGGGGCGCGAGCCCGGGTCATCCCAGCACGGCTGCGCGCTCCTGCGCGGCCTCCAGCAGCCGCGGGACCCCCGCCTCCAGAGACGGGCCGAAGGTGTCGCCCGGCCGCTGGCCGTCGAGCCACCGCGTGTACAGCGCTTCGCAGAACACCGCGGCCTTGAAGAACGCGAGAGCCTCGTACCAGGGCAGCATCGAGAGGTCCAGCGGATGCCGCGCCGCATAGCGCGCCAGCAGCTCCGCGGTCTCGGGGAACCCGTCGAGGCGCGTGACCGGCGTGAGCTCCAGCGGCGTCGGCGCCGACCCCGGGCGCGCGTACGTCGCGGTGAAATACCCCAGGTCTGCCAGCGGATCGCCGAGCGCCGCCATCTCCCAGTCGAGGATCGCCGCCACGCGCGCGGGCGCGGGCTTCGCGGCGGTCGAGGGCGCGTACATGAGGTTGCCGATCCGGAAGTCGCCGTGCACCACGGACGCACGCTGCGTGACCGGCGTACGCTCGGCGAGCCAGGTCGCGAGCTCGTCGACGGCCGGGAACGACCGCCGGGAGTTCATCTGCCACAGGCCGGCGAAGCGTCCGACCTGCCGAGCGAGATATCCGTCCGGCCGGCCGAGCGCGGCGACCTCGCCGTCGAGGGGCACGGCGTGCAGGCCGGCGAGCGCGTCGACGGCCGCGAAGGCGAGCCCGCGACGGCCCGGGCCGTCGTCGAGCGCCGCGGGGACGGCATCCGTCACCACATCGCCCGCGACGCGCTCCATCACGTAGAACGGCACGCCGAGCACGGCGGGGTCGTCGCACACCGCGACGATGCGCGGGACGGGCACGCCCGCCGCCCCCAGCACGCGCTGCACGCGGGCCTCGCGCGCCATGTCGTGCGTGGAGGGTGGATGCGGCGGACGCGGGCCGCGGCGCAGCACCAGCTCGCGCGCGCTCCACGCGATCGCGTACGTGACGTTCGACTGCCCCTCGCCGATGCGCTCCCACGCGAGGCTGCCGTCACCGAGCCCGATACCGCGCAGGTACTCCGCCACGGCGTCGACCACGAGCAGCGGCGGCCGCTCCAGGCCCTCCGTGTCGGCCCACGACGCGACGACCACTTCGCCGTCCGGCTGCGAGATCACGGCGTCACCTCGTCGAGGCGGCGCGCGCCCGCCTCGACCTCACGGGAGCGAGCGGATGCCGCGCGCCGCGCGATCGCCCAGCGGTGGGTCTCGCTCGACCCGTCGTAGATGCGGAACGGGCGCACCTCGTTGAGGTACTGCAGGAGCGGCAGCGCGTCGGTGACGCCGTCGCCGCCGCACAGCTGGACGGACCGGTCGATGACACGGAACACGGCCTCGGAGCAGTGGACCTTCGCCACCGACGACAGCGCCTCGCCTGCCCGCGGGTCGGCGACGAGCACGCGGGCGGTCTTGTCGATGATGGCGTCGGAGGTCTCGAGGTCGATGACGCTGTCGGCCAGCAGCGCCTGCGCGACGCCGAGGTCGCGCAGCTTCGAACCGAACAGCTCGCGGGCGTTCGCGCGGTCGAGCGCGGTGTCGTGGGCACGCCGGGCCAGGCCCAGCCACCGCATGCAGTGGGTGAGCCGTGCGGGGCCGAGACGCACCTGCGCGTACCGGAACCCCTGCCCCGGCTCGCCCAGCACGTCCTCGTCCGGCACGAAGCAGTCCTCGAATCGCACGTAGGGGTGGCCGCCGGCGATCGCTCCCTCGATCGTGTGCACGTCGGGACCGATCGTCACGCCCGGGGCGTCGAGCGGCAGGAGCAGCATCGTCGCCCCCTCTGCCCACCCCTCCACCGCAGGCGTGCGGGCCATCACGATGGCGAAGGCGGCGCCGTTCGCACCGCTGATGAAGCGCTTGCGGCCGGTGAGGAGCCAGCCGCCGTCGACGCGCTCCGCCGCGGTCGACAGCGCACGAGGGTCCGATCCCGCGCCGGGATGCGGCTCGGTCATCGCGAAGCTCGACCGCACGTCGCCGCGGACGAGCGGCGCGAGGTAGCGCTCGTGCTGCCCGGGCGTGCCGACGACCTCCAGCAGGCGCATGTTGCCCTCGTCAGGCGCCATGATGTTCAGCACCGCGGGGCCGATCGGCGAGTACCCCGCCTCTTGGAACACCCCCGACCACTCGTCGAGCGGCA
This sequence comes from Microbacterium kyungheense, assembly GCF_006783905.1. Lineage (GTDB taxonomy): Bacteria > Actinomycetota > Actinomycetes > Actinomycetales > Microbacteriaceae > Microbacterium > Microbacterium kyungheense. The sequence continues at coordinate 96,840 of NZ_VFPE01000005.1, forward strand.
GCCCGAGGCCGCCGTGCGCGACCGGCGCGTGCGGTGCGAACAGGCCGGCCTCGCGCGCAGCGTCGCGCAGCACGCCGAGCAGGGTGTCGTCGAGCGCGTCGCCGGGAGCGGGCTCGGCGGGCAGCACGACGTCGCGGATGAATCGGCGCGTGCGCTCGCGCAGCCCGGCGCTCATGCGGCGCCTCCCGCCGAGAGCAGGCCGCCGTCGAGCGTCAGCACCTGGCCCGTGATCCACGCGGCGTCCTCGCCCACGAGGAACGCCACGGCTCCGGCCACGTCTTCGGGCTCCCCGAGCCTGGCCAGCGGATACCCGGCGGCCACCTCGTCCTCGCGCCCCTCGTACAGCGCCCGCGCGAACCGCGTCTTCACCACGGCGGGCGCAACCGCGTTGACCCGCACCCGCGGCGCGAGCTCCACGGCGAGCGTCTCGGTCAGGTGCGACACGGCGGCCTTCGTCACGCCGTACCAGCCGATCCCCGGCGACGCGACGGCGCCCGTGACCGAGGAGAGGTTCACGACGCTGCCGCCGTGCACGCCCGCGCCGAGTCCGCGCGCGAGCGCCTCCTGGGTCCAGGCGAGCGTCGACACCACGTTGACCTCGAGGATCTTGCGGGCCGCAGCGAGATCCAGTCCCGCGAGCGGCCCGTACACCGGGTTGATGCCCGCGTTGTTGATGAGGATGTCGATGCCCTCGAATTCGGCGACGACACGGTCGAGGGTCTCGGCGCGGTGGGCGGGATCGTCCGCGGCCCCTGCGACGCCGACGGCCGACCCGACCGGCAGCGCCGCCACCGCGGCCTCGAGCTCGTCGGGGTGCCGGGCGGTCAGGCACACACGGGCGCCGTCGGCGGCCAGGCGGGCGGCGATCGCGAGCCCGATCCCCCGGCTCGCGCCGGTCACGACCGCGGTGCGGCCGGTCAGCGGTCTGGTCATCTTCGTCCTCGCTCTCGGGCAGGCAGCGTCGCCCGCGCTTAATCGTCCGTAAGAAATGCTCGGCGCACAACCCCGGCTGACCGGTGATGGTGCGGGTTGCGGCATCCAATTTCTAATGCATAATAAAAACATGTCCGGGCGGCGACGCTGCCGCACCGCGACCCCGGCAAGAATCGGAGCATCGGCGATGGCGCTGACACGAGACATCTACGACGACGACCACGAGCAGTTCCGCGAGGTGGTGCGCGCGTTCGCCGAACAGCACGCACGCCCCCACGCCGAACGCTGGGAGGCCGAGGGCAAGGTCGACCGCTGGCTGTTCACGAAGGCCGCTGAGGCCGGCATCCTGGGCTTCTCGATCCCCGAGGAGTACGGCGGCGGCGGCGCGGACGACTTCCGGTTCCACGCGGTGATGGGCGAAGAGCTCGCGCGCCACCCGGTGTCGGACGGCCTGGCCGGCATCGCGCTGTCGAACGACATCGTGATCCCCTACTTCACCGACCTCACGGACGACGAGCAGAAGCAGCGGTGGCTCCCGGGCATCGCGGCCGGCGAGCTCATCGTCGCCGTCGCCATGACCGAACCCGGCACCGGCAGCGACCTGGCGGGCATCCGCACCTCCGCGGTGCGCGACGGCGACGAGTACGTCGTCAACGGCTCGAAGATCTTCATCTCGAACGGCCAGAACGCCGACCTCGTCGTCACCGCCGTGCGCACGAGCGACGACCCGCACCGGGGCCTCAGCCTGCTCGTCATCGAGACCGACGCGCCCGGCTTCTCACGCGGGCGCAACCTCGAGAAGGTCGGCCTGCACGCGCAGGACACCAGTGAGCTGGTGTTCCAGGACGTGCGGGTGCCGGCGGCGAACCTGCTCGGCCCCGAAGGCGCCGGTTTCGCAGGCCTCATGCGCAACCTGCCGCAGGAGCGCCTGTCGATCGCCGCGGCGGCGGTCGCATCGAGCGAAGGCGTGCTGGAACGCACCATCGACTACGTGAAGGGGCGCACGGCGTTCGGCAAGAGCGTCGGATCGTTCCAGAACACGCGGTTCGAGCTGGCCGACATGGTCACGGCGACGGAGGTGAGCCGCGCGTACATCGACCGCTGCATCCACGCACACTCCGCCGGCGAACTGTCGGCGGAGGATGCCGCCGCCGCGAAGTTCTGGACCACCGAGCAGTATGTCCAGATCGTGAACCGCTGCCTGCAGCTGCACGGCGGCTACGGCTACATGCGCGAGTACCGCATCGCGCGCGACTACGAGGACGCGCGCATCACGACCATCTACGGCGGCACGACCGAGATCATGAAAGAGATCGTCGGTCGGGGCCTCGGACTGTGAGGAGACACCCCATGGCAGACGCGTACATCTACGACGCCGTGCGCACGCCGCGCGGCCGCAACCGGGGCGGGGCGCTGCACGGCACCAAGCCCGTGGACCTCGTGGTGGGACTCATCCACGCGCTCCTCGAACGCAATCCGGGCGTCGACCCCGCGCTCATCGACGACATCGTGCTCGGCGTCGTCTCGCCCGTCGGCGAGCAGGGCGGCGACATCGCCCGCACGGCGGCGCTCGTCGCCGGCCTGCCCGAGACGGTCGCGGGCGTGCAGCTCAACCGCTTCTGCGCCTCGGGACTCGAAGCCGTCAACACGGCGGCGCAGAAAGTGGCCTCGGGTTTCGAAGACCTGGTGCTCGCGGGCGGCGTCGAGTCGATGTCGCGCGTGCCGATCGGCTCGGACGGCGGTGCCTACGCGCAGGACCCGACCACCAACTACGACCTGTACTTCGTGCCGCAGGGCGTCGGCGCCGACCTCATCGCGACGATCGAGGGCTTCTCGCGCGACGACGTCGACGCGTACGCCGCCGAGTCGCAGCGTCGCGCCGACGCCGCCTGGCGCGAGGGCCGGTTCGAGGGCTCCATCGTGCCGGTGCGCGACCAGAACGGCGTGACTCTGCTCGACACCGACGAGCACCGCCGTCCCGACACCACGGGACTGGGCGGCCTGCCCGCCGCCTTCGCGACGCTGGGCGAGACGGCGGGCTTCGACGCCGTCGCGACGCAGAAGTACCACGCCGTCGAGCGCATCGAGCACGTCCACACGGCCGGCAACTCCTCCGGGATCGTCGACGGCGCCGCGCTCGTCCTCATCGGCAGCAAGGAGATCGGCGAGCGCCTCGGCCTCACGCCACGCGCGCGCATCGTGGCGACCGCCGTCACCGGCTCCGAACCCACGATCATGCTCACCGGACCGACGCCCGCGACGCAGAAGGCGCTCGCGAAGGCGGGGCTGGAGGCATCCGACATCGACTTGTTCGAGCTGAACGAGGCGTTCGCCGCCGTCGTCATGAAGTGGATGAAGGACCTCGGCATCCCGCACGACAAGGTCAACGTCAACGGCGGTGCGATCGCGCTCGGGCATCCGCTCGGGGCGACCGGCGCGATGATCCTCGGCACGCTCCTGGACGAGCTCGAGCGCCGCGACCAGCGACGCGGCCTCGCGACGCTGTGCGTCGGCGCCGGCATGGGCATCGCCACCGTCATCGAGCGGGTCTGACCCGCGGCATCCACTCACGACCGAGGAAGAAGACACGCATGAGCACCACGATCGACGACACGACCGTGTACCAGGGCTACGCCTGGGAGCAGGATGCCGACGGCGACGTCGTCATCACGCTCGACGACCCCGACAGCGCCGTCAACACCATGAATCCCCACTTCGTCGCGGCGCTGAAGGCGACGGCTGACCGGCTCGAGGCCGAGCGCGACAGCATCCGCGGCGTGGTGCTGGTCTCGGCCAAGCGCAGCTGGTTCGCCGGCGGCGACCTCAATCTGCTGCGCGCCGCCGATCCCGCGAAGGCGGCCGAAGAGACCGCGCACATCGATGCGGTCAAGGCCGACCTGCGCCGGCTCGAGGTGCTCGGCAGGCCGGTCGTCGCGGCCATGAACGGCACGGCGCTCGGCGGCGGCCTGGAGGTCGCCCTCGCCGCGCACCACCGGATCGCGGCCGACGTCCGCGGCGCGCAGTTCGGCGTGCCCGAGGTGTCGCTCGGCCTGCTGCCCGGCGGCGGCGGCATCACGCGCCTGGTCAGGATGCTGGGACTGCAGAAGGCCCTGACCGATGTGATCCTGCCGGCCACGAAGTTCTCGCCGACGGACGCGCTCGCGGTCGGCATCGTCGACGAGCTCGTGCCCTCGCCCGAAGCGCTGCTGCCCGCAGCGAAGGCGTGGATCGCCGCGAATCCGGCGCCGGTCAAGCCGTGGGACGTGAAGGGGTTCCGCATCCCGGGCGGCGCGCCGACGTCTCCGTCGCTCGCGGGCGCGCTGCCGGCCTTCCCGGCGTCGCTGCGCAAGCAGCTGAAGGGCGCACCGCTGCCCGCACCGCGCGCGGCGATGGCCGCGGCGGTCGAGGGCGCGTACGTCGACTTCGACACGGCGTCGAAGGTCGAGACCCGCTACCTCGTCGGCCTCACGCACGGGCAGATCGCGAAGAACATGATCAAGGCGTTCTTCTTCGACCTGCAGGAGATCAACTCCGGGGCGTCCCGCCCGTCGGTGAACGCCGAGACCGGGCAGCCCTTCCCCAAGTACCAGGCGAAGAAGCTCGGCGTGATCGGCGCCGGGATGATGGGCGCCGCCATCGCGTACGTGTCGGCGAAGGCCGGCATCGACGTCGTGCTCAAGGACATCTCGCTCGAGGCCGCCGAGAGGGGCAAGGACTACGCCCGCGGCCTGGAGGACAAGGCGCTCGCGCGCGGCCGGACGACCCTCGAGAAGAGTGCGGCGCTGCTGGACCGCATCCATCCCAGTGCCGACCCGGCCGACTTCGCGGGTGTCGACTTCGTGATCGAGGCCGTCTTCGAGTCGGTGCCGGTGAAGCAGGGGGTCTTCCAGGAGGTCCAGGACCTCGTGCTGCCCGACGCGGTGCTCGGCTCCAACACGTCGACGCTGCCGATCACGGTGCTGGCGGAGGGGGTGGAACGGGGCTCGGACGTCATCGGCATCCACTTCTTCTCGCCCGTCGACAAGATGCAGCTCGTCGAGATCGTGCGCGGCCAGCGCACGAGCGACGAGGTGCTCGCGAAGACGTTCGACTTCGTGCAGCAGATCCGCAAGACCCCCATCGTCGTGGGCGACTCGCGCGGTTTCTTCACATCGCGGGTCATCGGCCGGTTCATCGCCGAGGCGGTGGCCGCCGTCGGCGAGGGGGTCGAGCCGGCCTCGGTCGAGCAGGCGGCGCTGCAGGCCGGCTACCCCGCCGGCCCGCTGCAGCTGCTCGACGAGCTGACGATCTCGCTCTCGCGCAAGATCCGGCTGGAGACCCGCGAGGCCGAAGAGGCCGAGGGCAAGGTCTGGGTCGAGCATCCGTCCGAAGCCGTCATGGACTGGATGGTGGTGGATGCCGGGCGCATCGGCCGCCGCGAGCGCAAGGGCTTCTACGACTACGCCGAGGACGGGCGCCGGATCGGGATCTGGCCGGGCCTGCGAGACGAGTACGGCTCGGGCCGCACGGTGCTCCCCTTCGAGGACCTGCAGGAGCGGATGCTGTTCGCCGAGGCACTCGACGCGATCGAGTGTCTCGACCTCGGGGTGCTCACCTCGGTCGCCGACGCGAACATCGGGTCCATCTACGGCATCGGCTTCCCCGCCTGGACAGGCGGCGTGCTGCAGTACGTCAACCAGTACGAGGGCGGCCTCGACGGGTTCATCGCACGGGCCCGCGAACTGGCCGACCGCTACGGCGACCGGTTCCTGCCGCCGGCATCGCTGCTCGCCAAGGCCGAGGCGGGTGAGACCTATGAGTGACACGGCCACCCGGTCGTCGACCGAGGAGCGCAGCGACGAGACCAAACCCGCACGGCTGCGCACCCGGTTCACCGAGGCGCTCGGCATCGAGCACCCGGTCGTGCAGGGCGGCATGATGTGGGTCGGCCGCGCCGAGCTCGCCGCGGCGGTGTCGGAGGCGGGCGGCCTCGGCATGATCACGGCGCTGACGCAGCCGACCCCGGCCGACCTCGTGAACGAGATCGACCGGGCGCGCGCACTCACCGACAAGCCGTTCGGCGTCAACCTCACGATCCTGCCGTCGATCAGCCCGCCGCCGTACGACGAGTACCGCCGGGCGATCATCGACTCCGGCGTGACGATCGTCGAGACCGCCGGTGCGAACCCCGAGCCGCACATGGACATGTTCGGCGAGCACGGGGTGCGCGTGATCCACAAGTGCACGTCGGTGCGGCACGCCCTCAAGGCCGAGAAGGTCGGCGTCACGGCCGTGTCGATCGACGGGTTCGAGTGCGCGGGGCATCCCGGCGAGGACGACGTGCCCGGGCTCGTCCTGATCCCCGCGGCGGCCGACGCGCTGTCGATCCCGTTCATCGCGTCCGGCGGGTTCGCCGATGGGCGCGGGCTCGCTGCCGCCCTCGCACTCGGCGCGGACGGCGTCAACATGGGCTCGCGCTTCATGTGCACCGTCGAGTCGCCGGTGTCGCAGGCCGTCAAGGAGCGCATCGTGGAGGCATCCGAACTCGACACGAACCTCATCTTCCGGTCGCTGCGCAACACGGCCCGCGTCGCCAAGAACGCCGTGTCGGACGAGGTCGTGCGCATCCTCGCGGACGGCGGCCAGTTCCCCGACGTGCGCGAGCTCGTGGCCGGCGCGCGCGGCCGCAGGGTCTTCGAGGACGGCGACCTCGACGCCGGCATCTGGACGGTCGGCCAGGTCCAGGGCCTCATCCGCGACATCCCTCGCGCCGGCGAGGTCGTCCGCCGCACCGTGGCGCAGGCCCACGCCGTGCTGCAGCAGCGCCTGGCCCTCTTCGCCTGACCCCCGTGGATGCCGGCGGCCCCGGCCGCCGGCATCCACCTGCGCGCCACACTCGGAGATCTCGCTTCGCTCGGACGGATGGTGTCAGGATCTCCGAGGTTGGCGGGATCTCCGAAGTTCGCACACCCGTGGCGCCTCCTCCCCAGTGCGGCGACGACGAGCACTGTCCCCAGATGTGGCGGATCGACCGCTGCGGTCGAGGCGGAATCGGGATGCTGGGCGCGTGGCCATCTACGCACTGAGGGTGATGAGCGACCTCGGCGGAGTGGCGCGCACGCGGACCCTCGCCGCACGAGGCGTGTCGGAGTATGCGCAGCGACAGCTCGTCGCCGCCGGGACCGTCGAGCGTGTCGGTCGCGGTTGGCTCGCGCTTCCCGACGCGGATGCGGCGCTGAAGTCGGCGGCTCGTGCGGGCGTCGTGCTCACATGCGTCACCGCCGCTCGTCGCAACGGCCTGTGGGTCCTGGCCGAGGACCGACCACATGTCGGAGCGGGGGCTCGATCGCAGATTCGAACCACGATCGAGCACGTGCACTGGGCGACTCCGGTCGTGCCACGGCATCCAGACTCCCTGGTCGACAGGATCGAGAATGTGCTCGCACTCGTCTCGCGCTGCCAGCCTTACGAGGCCGCCTTGGCAGTCTGGGAGTCGGCACTCCGTAAGGGACTGATCTCGCGCGAACGGATGCGGCGACTCGCCCTTCCGCCCGCGGCTCGCAGACTCTGTGCCGAGGCGAGCGACTGGTCGGACTCGGGGCTTGAGACGCTCGTGCCGCCGCGGTTGCGCTGGCTAGGGCTGCCGATCCGTCAGCAGGTCTGGATTGCGGGGCATCGTGTCGACTTCCTCATCGGCGACCGCCTGGTCCTGCAGGTGGACGGGGGGACGCACGTCGGTCCGCAGCGCGAGGAGGACATCCGCCACGACGCCGAGCTCCTGCTGCTGGGCTACCACGTGATCCGTGTCGGCTACGGCCAGGTGATCGGGCGCTGGCACGAAGTCCAGGACGCCATCATGTCTGCGGTCGCGCAAGGTCTCCACCGTCGGCGCTGATGCGGTGCACCTCCCCCGCGCGGCGCGCCACACTCGGAGATCTCGCCTCGCTCGGACGGATAACGCCAGAATCTCCGAGCTTCCCGGGATCTCCGAGCCAGCGGGGACCGTGCGGGAGTCAGGCGCCGGCGCCGTGGCGGACCAGATCCTGCGTCTGGCGCACCAGGTCGTCGAGGCTGCGGGTGCGGGGGTTCCACCACTCCACGGCCCAGTTCATGGAGCCGAGCAGCAGCAGGCGGAAGATGTTGATGTCGAGGTCGGCGCGCAGCTGGCCCGCATCCTGCGCGGCGTGGAACAGGTCGCGCCAGATGCGGCTGTACGCCGCCTCTTCGGCGGCGGGGCGCACGCGAAGATGCTCGGGCACCTGACCCGCGTTGCGCACCGACGCCGTCGTGTAGTCCGAGATCTGCAGCTCGTAGCGCAGGTGGGCGTCGACGGCGGCGAGGATGCGGTCGAGCGGCGTCGCCTCGGCGGGCAGGGCCGCGATCACCTCTTCGATGTGCACGCGCACGCGGTGCGCCCCGGCCCACATGACCTCCTCGACGAGGTCGTCGCGCGAGCCGAAGTAGTAGTAGATCGCGGGCGCCTGGACTCCGGCGACGTCGGCGACGTCGGTCAAGCGTGTGCCGGCGTAGCCCTTGCGGCTCAGCACCTGCGCCGCGGCATCCAGGATGCGCTCGCGCGTGCGCTGCGACTTCAGCGTCGCGCCGTCCTCGCCCTGCGACACGCAGCTCCCCTTTCGACCGTCACATTCTAACTGGGATTCGAAAATCTCCGCCGGATCCCTTGCGGCGCGGCAACGGGGGCGCTACCGTGAATCGCCGTTCACTTATTCGCAGCGCGCCGCCGACGACGACGTCGGGGCAGAGAGCTGGAGGAACCCGACATGACCCTCATCCACGACGACGGCACGGCCGTCCTCACCACGACCGATCCGCGCGACGGGACGACCATCGCCTCCTACCCGGTCGCGACCGCCGACGACGTCCGGCGCACCGTGGAGCGCGCCCGTGACGCCGCCGCGTGGTGGGCGGCGCAGGGCTTCGCCGGCCGCCGCAGGATCCTGCTCGCCTTCAAGGGCGCGATCGCGCGCGACGCGAAGGATCTCGCCGCCACCATCGCGCGCGAGACCGGCAAGCCCGAGGGCGACGCGCTGCTCGAGGTCATGCTGACTCTCGGCCACCTCGACTGGGCGACGAAGAACGCCGAGCGCGTCCTCAAGCGCCGCAAGGTCAAGGCAGGCCTCGTGAACTACAACCAGCACGCGACGCTCGGCTACGAGCCGCACGGGGTGGTCGGCGTGATCGGGCCCTGGAACTATCCCTTCTACACGCCGATGGGCTCGATCTCGTATGCGCTGGCCGCCGGCAACGCGGTGGTCTTCAAGCCGAGCGAGCTGACACCGGGCACCGCCGTCTGGGTGGCCGGCAAGTGGCGCGAGGCCTGCGACCGCACCGTCCTGCAGGTCGTGACCGGCGACCGCGGCACGGGCGCCGACCTGGTGCGGGCCGGGGTCGACAAGGTCGCGTTCACGGGGTCGACGGCCAGCGCCAAGAAGGTGATGGCCGCGTGTGCCGAGTCGCTCACGCCGCTGGTCGCGGAGTGCGGCGGCAAGGACGCCCTCATCGTCGCGGCCGATGCCGACCTCGACGCCGCTGCGGACTTCATCGCGTTCGGCGCGCTCGGCAACGCCGGGCAGACGTGTGTCGGCGTCGAGCGGGTGTACGTCGAGCGGCCGGTCCGCGACGCGCTGGTCGCCAAGGTCGTCGACCGCGCCGGGCGCATCGCGGTCGACGGCGACGCGCCCACCTACGGCCCCATGACGCTGCCGTCGCAGGCCGACGTCGTGGCCGCCCACGTCGACGACGCCCTCAGCCGCGGCGGGCAGGCCGTGTACGGCGGACCCGCGTCGATCAGCGGGCGCACGGTGTCGCCCATCGTGCTCGTCGACGTGCCCGAGGACTCGGAGGCCGTCCAGCGCGAGACCTTCGGCCCCACGGTCGTGATCAATGCCGTCGCCGACCTCGACGAGGCCGTCGCCCGGGCCAATGCGACCGACTACGGCCTGGGTGCGGCCGTCTTCACCAAGGATGCGCACAAGGGCGAGCGCCTCGCCGCGCGCCTGCACGCCGGGGTCGTCACGATCAACTCGGTGCTGGGCTTCGCCGCCGTCGGTGCGCTGCCGTTCGGCGGCGTGAAGGGATCGGGCTTCGGCCGCATCCACGGCGCCGACGGGCTCCGTGAGTTCAGCGTGCCGAAGTCGATCGCCCGCCAGACCCGCAAGGCCGCGCTCAACCTGCTGACGCTCGAGCGTTCGCCGCGCGACATGCACCTGGTCGAGCGCATGATCCCGATGCTGCACGGCAAGGGCCGCTGACCCGACGTCGGCAGAGTGGATGCCGCACCCGGCCGATCACGCCGGGTGCGGCATCCCTCGCACTCCCAGCACGATCTCGACCAGGCAGGCCAGCCGCTCGGCCGCGGCGGCATCGCGCACGGGCAGCATCGGCGTCTGGTCGGCCACGACGCCGAGTCCGGCGTGGACCAGCACCGCCGCCTCGCGCCCGCCGAGGTCCGGACGCACGGCCTGAAGCACCGCGACCCAGTCGGCGACGTGCGCACGCTGCAGCGCCCGCAGCCTGCGCTGCTCGTCGGGTGCGAGATTGGCGATCTCGGAGAAGTACACGCGCGTGAGCTCGAGGTTGCCGAAGGTGTGCGCGACATAGGCGCGGACGAGTCCGTGCATGAGCTCGGACGGGGATGCCGCCTGCTCGCGGGCACGGAGTACGGCCCGCTCCAGCGACACGGCGGCGCGGTCGCACGCCGCGAGCAGCAGGGCCGACTTGCCGTCGAAGTGCCGGTAGACGCCCGACGGCGTGAGGTCGACCGCCACCGCGATGTCTTCGATGGTCGCCTCGTTGTAGCCGCGTGCCGCGAACTGGCGGATCGCGGCGTCGATGAGCTGTGCGCGACGGCCTTGTTCTGCGGCCTGCTCGGGAACGGTGGATGCGGGCGGCCCCACATCCGCCACGCCCTCGTCCGATGGGCTCGGCGAGGCGATCGCGTCGGTCGCCGGCAGCGTGCCGTCCAGGGCGCGCCACGCCGCGCCGGCGAGGAGCGTGCGCAGCGTGCGGGCGGCGACCGTGGTGTGGTGCGCGGTGATGCTCGCCACCACGCTCAGCGCACCGAGCACCAGCAGGCGCCGATCGACATCGTCGACGTCGGGACGGTAGACGCCGTGAGCGGTCTCGAAGCGGCGACGGAGGGTGCGGAACTCCGAGGTGAGCAGCTCGCGGTCTTCGGGCTCGAGGTAGCGGCCCTCCCACCGGTAGATGCCGCCGGTCGCGCGCAGCTCGACGGTCGTGGCGATGACGGCGTCCAAGAGGGCGTCGAGAGCGGCCCGCGCCTCGTCGGCCGACTCCAGAGGGCGCGCGGCGGCCTCGTCGGTGTCTTCGATCAGCCGGTGCGCGATGGTGAAGGCGGTGCGGACGAAGAGCGCGTACTTGTTCGGGAAGTGGCGGTACAGGGCGGGAGCCGAGATGCCGACGGCGGCAGCGATGTCCTGCATCCCGACGGCATGGTAGCCGTGCTGCGCGAAGGCGAGCGCGGCGGCCTCCTCGATGCGGCGCTTGCGGTCGCGAGGCCGTGTGCGCGGAGCGGCGGCGGGCACGGCTGCGGGCATGCGCACAGCCTACCCGCGGCCCCGCCGCAGACCCGGATCCGCGACTCGCGGTTCACTTCGCACGCATGTCGGGATGTGAATCTGCGTTAACAAAGAGCGTGACAACGGGTGCCGCCGGTGTCATACTCGACACACCAGCCCGGTGCCGCAGGGTCGCGGCATCCGTACGACGACGTGACGAGAGGCAACCCGACATGACCGACGCCGCCCCCTCAGCGATCCCCGCCGCCGCGCGCCGCAACCACTGGATGAACCAGGTCGCGACGCACGCGGAGATGAAGCCGGATGCCGCCGCCTTCCGCTTCCTCGGCGAGACGACCAGTTGGCGGCAGGCCGCCGAGCGCATGGACGCCTTCGCCGCCGCGCTGGCGCGACGCGGCGTCGGGTTCGGCGACCGCGTGCTCCTGCTGACGCTGAACCGGCCGGAGGTCGTGCTGTCGGTCTTCGGCATCAACCGTCTCGGCGCCATCGCCGTGCCGATCAACATCCGCCTCACTCCGCCCGAGATCGCCTACATCGTCGACGACGCCGACGCCGACGTGCTCATCGTCGAGGCGCCCCTCGCTCCGCTCGTCGGCGCGGTGGCGCAGATCACCGACCGCATCAAGAAGGTCATCGTGATCGGCGACGCGCCGACGGGCTCGGCGACCGACGGGGCCGAGTCCTGGGCCGATCTCGTCGCCGAGGACCCGGCCGGCTTCGAGGCTCCGGACGTGCCCGAAGACACCACGTGCCTCATCATGTACACGTCGGGCACCACCGGCCGCCCCAAGGGCGCGATGCTCGATCACGTCAACCTCTTCGCGCAGAGCCTCACCCTGCTGCGCGTGAACCAGGTGTTCGGCGAGGACGACATCTCGTTCATGACGGCGCCGCTGTTCCACATCGCCGGGCTCGGGTCGATCGCCCCGAACTTCGTCATCGGCATCGTGACCGTGATCCACCCGCTGGGCGCGTTCAACCCGACCGAGCTGCTCGACGCGTGGGAGCGTGAGAAGGCGACCATCGTCTTCAACGTGCCGCAGCAGTGGCAGGTCATCTGCGCCGACCCGACGATCCCCGACCGCGACCTGCATCTGCGCATCATCAGCTGGGGTGCGGCTCCCGCCTCCGACACCCTGCTGCGCCAGATGAGCGACTGCTTCCCGAAGGCGACGAACGTCGCCGTGTTCGGGCAGACCGAGATGACCCCCATCACGTGCGCGCTCAGCGGCGAGGACTCGCTGCGCAAGCTCGGATCGGTCGGCCGCCCCATCCCCACCCTGCAGTACCGCGTCGTCGACGAGGAGCTGAACGACGTCGAGCGCGGCGAGGTGGGCGAGATCCTGTACCGCGGCCCCAACCTCATGAAGGGGTACTGGCGCAAGCCGGCCGAGACCGCAGAGGCGTTCGACGGCGGCTGGTTCCACTCCGGCGACCTGGTGCGGCAGGACGACGAGGGATTCGTCTGGGTCGTCGACCGCAAGAAGGACATGATCATCTCGGGCGGCGAGAACGTGTACTGCGCAGAGGTCGAGAACGTGCTGTTCGCGCACCCCAGGATCCTCGACGCCGCCATCTACGGGCGTCCCGACGAGCGGTGGGGCGAGGTCGCCGTCGCCGCCGTCGTGCTGACGCCCGGCGAGGAGCTCACGATCGACGAGCTGCAGGCGTGGCTCGGCGACAAGCTCGCACGCTTCAAGCAGCCCAAGGCGCTCGTCGTGGTGCCGGCCCTCCCCCGCAACGCCGCGGGCAAGGTCAACAAAGTGGCGCTGCGCGCCGCCGACCGCGAACCGGCCCCGGCCTGATCGGACGCGCATGACCGACACGATCGACGCCGCCCGGGCGGTCGACCCGACGACTCCGATCGCAGCGACACCGGTCGCGACGACACCGATCGCGACCACGGCCGCCGTGGTGCACGAGCGCGGCGGCCCCGCCGTGCTCACCGGCATCACACTGCCGGCGCCGGGAGACGACGAGGTGCTCGTGCGCATCCGGGCGTCGGGGGTGTGCCCCACCGACCTGTTCGGCATCGCGGGTGGCGCGGGCGACCGGTTCCCCGCCGTGTTCGGTCACGAGGGCGCGGGCGTCGTCGAGGCCGTCGGCCGCCGGGTAGGCGGCATCCACCCCGGCGACCACGTGGTGCTGAGCTTCGCGTCGTGTCAGACGTGCGCCGCGTGCGCCGACGGACACCCGGCGTACTGCGCGCGCTTCAGCGCGCTCAACTACGGCGCGCGCGGCGGCGCCGCCGACGGCGGCGGACGGGTCACGACGGGCTGGATGTCGCAGTCCTCGTGGGCGGAGCACGTGGTCGCTCCGGCCTCGAGCGTCGCCGTCATCGGCCACGACGTGCCGTGGCAGGTCGCCGCTCCCCTGGGCTGCGGCATCCTCACCGGCGCCGGCACCGTGCTCAACACGCTGCGCCCCGGCACGGGCGACGCGCTGCTGGTACTGGGCGCGGGGACGACGGGCCTCGCCGCCGTCATGGCCGCACGTCACCGCGGGGTCGCCCGCGTCGCCGTCAGCGACCCCGTCGACGCGCGCCGCGTGCTCGCGCGGGAGGTGGGCGCGACCGAGACCCACGATCCGGCGGCCCTCGACGGTGTGACCGGGTTCACGCACGCGATCGACACGGTCGGCAGCCAGGGCACGACCGATGCGGTCCTCGCCGCCCTGGCGCCGCGGGGTGTCGCGGCGACCGTCGCCCTGAAGCCGGGCGCGAACCCCGTCACCGTGTCGCAGAGCCGCCTGCTGTGGGGACGCACCCTCACGGGCGTCATCGAGGGGGACGCGGTCGTCGCACGCGACGTCCCCCTGCTCGCCGCGCTGTGGCGCGCCGGCCGTCTTCCCGTCGAACGTCTCGTCACCGCGTACGACTTCGCCGACGTGGGCGCGGCGATCGACGCCGTCCGCTCGGGTCGCGCGATCAAGCCCGTGCTGCTGATGGATCGGAATGCCGCAGGGCCGGGGCCGGCGGCATCCTCCCGCTCTTCCGCCACGCTGCTCGAGGCTCTGCGCGCCGGCGATGTTCCCGACGCCGACCTGCCGGCGCTGTGGCGCTCGCTGCCGCCGGTCGCCCCCGGCGAGCTGCGCGGGCTGTGGCACGGCTGGGGCGTCACGCGTGATCACCGCGCCGGGCGGCTGCTGGAGCGCAGCCGGTGGTACGGCAAGCTGTTCCGCGCGGATGACGACGTGGCGCCCATCGTGTGCGAGACCGACGACGGGCTCGTTGTCGACCGCGCCCTCGCCCGCGGCGGCGCGACCCTGCGCACGCTCGAGCACGACGGAGTGACGACGGCGGCCATGGTCTACGACGGTCAGGCGATCGTCGACCTCTTCGTGCGGCTCGCTCCGGACGCGGTCCTGGGGGTCATGACAGGTCGGGATGCCGCCGACCGCGGCCGCGCGTACTTCTTCGTGCTCGAGCCGTCGGGCGATCCGCGCGCCGCGGGCATCGCGTGAGACTCGGAGATCTCGCGTGACTCGGACGCACGTGACACATCCGTCCGAGCGGAGCGGGATCTCCGAGTGTGGCGTGCCGTCAGCCGCGCGTGTCGGGCGTCGCGTACGTGCTGCGCTGCTCGATGACCGCGAGCGTGCAGCGCGAGATGCACACGAGGCGCGAGGCGTCGTCGACGATGCGGATCTCCCACACGTGGGCGCGGCGGCCGATGTTGGCGGGCGTCACGGTAGCCGTCACCCACCCCGACGAGATCGGGCGGATGTGGTTCGCGTTGATCTCCTGGCCGACCACGTGGAACCGCTCGCGGTCCACGGCCAGATAGCCCGCCCACGACGCGAGCGTCTCGGCGAGCGCGACGGAGGCGCCGCCGTGCAGCACCCCCGCCGGCTGCACGGTGCGCCGGTCGACCGGCATCCGTCCCACGAGCGCGTCATCGCGGATCTCGACGATCTCGATGCCCAGGTTCTCGATGAGCGTGCCGCTCGCCATCGCCGTCAGGTCGATGGCGGCGACATCTCCGAACCAGAGCGTCATCCGGCCGCTTCTTCGGCGCGGTCGGCGACCTCGAGCGCGGCGGTGTCGGCGACATAGCCGTCGATGTGACGCTCGTCAGGGCCGTTGTACTCCGACAGCGGACGGATGAGCGTGTTCGAGGTGAGCTGCTCCATGATGTGCGCGGTCCAGCCGGTGACGCGGGCCGCCACGAACAGCGGCGTGAAGGTCAGCGTGTCGAAGCCGATGAGGTTGTACGCGGGCCCCGACGGGTAGTCGAGGTTCGGGTAGATGCCCTTGCGCGCGACGAACTCGGACTCGAGCGCGTCGTACAGTGCCGCCACCTCGGGCCGGTCGTAGTGCTCGACGAGGGTGTCGAGCGCGGCCTTCATCGTGGGCACGCGCGAGTCGCCGCGCTTGTAGACGCGGTGGCCGAAGCCCATGATCTTGCGCTTCTCGGCGAGCGCCTGGTCGAGCCACGCCCCCACGTTCTCGGCCGAGCCGATCTCGTCGAAGATGTGCAGCACGGCCTCGTTGGCGCCGCCGTGGAGCGGGCCCTTGAGGGCGCCGATGGCGCCGACGACGGCCGAGTACAGGTCGCTGAGCGTCGAGGTGATCACACGGGCGGTGAAGGTCGAGGCGTTGAACGAGTGCTCGGCGTACAGGATCATCGAGCGGTTGAACGCGTCGACGACGACCTCGTCGGCCTCTTCGCCGAAGGTCATCCACAGGAAGTTGGCCGCGTAGTCCAGGTCGTCACGGGGTGCGACGGGCTCCAGGCCGCGGCGACGGCGCTGACCGTACGCGACGATGGCGGGCAGCACCGCGAACAGCCGGATGCTGCGCTCGAGGTTCTGCTCGGGGCTGCCGCTCGCGTCGAGCACCGATCCGCTGCCGGCGAGATCGCGCGCGCCGATGAGGCTCACCGCGGTGCGCACCTCGTCCATCGGGTGGGCATCCAGCGGCACCAGGTCGATCGTGGTGCGCACGTCGTCGGGGATCGCGCGGTGCGCACGCTCGGTCAGCCGCAGCTCGGCGAGCTGCTCGGCGTCGGGCAGCTCGCCGTTCCACAGCAGGTAGGCGACGGCCTCGAGCGGCTGCGTCGCCGCGAGCTCCTGCACCGGGTACCCGCGGTACAGCAGCGAGTTGGTCTCGGGGTTGACCTTCGAGATCGCCGTGTAGTCCACGACGACGCCCGCGAGGCCCTTCTTGATGTCGGGTTCGGTCATGATTGCTCCTTTTGCATCCCCCCGGTCGTTGAGCGGGGAGCGAAGCGACGAGACGAGACGGGTTGCCACGTTTCGTCTCGCTTCGCTCGCTCAACGACCGGGAACGGTGAAGTTGAAGACGCTGGTGTCGAAGTGGTTGTACTGCTCGTAGTCGATGAGGTCGTAGAGGTCGGCGCGGTGCTGCATCTCGCCGAGCTTCGAGGTCAGGTGCCCGTCCTCGACGAGCGTATCGAGTGCGCGGGATGCCGCACCCATCGCGATCCGCAGCAGCGAGACCGGCCAGATCACGATGTTGACCCCGACGTCCCGCAGCTGGTCGACGCTGAAGAGGTCGGACTTCCCGAACTCGGTCATGTTGGCGAGGATCGGCACGTCGACCGCCTTGCGGACCGCCTCGAACTCGTCGAGCGTGCGCATCGCCTCGGGGAAGATCGCGTCCGCTCCGGCATCCACGAGCGCCTGCGCACGCCGGACGGCGGCATCCAATCCCTCCACGGCGCGGATGTCGGTGCGCGCCATGATGAGGAAGTCCGGGTCGCGTCGCGCGTCGGCGGCGGCGCGGATGCGCTTGATCGCGGTGTCCTCGTCGACGACGGCCTTGCCGTCGAGGTGACCGCACCGCTTCGGGTTGATCTGGTCCTCGATGTGCGTGCCGGCGAGCCCGGCGTCTTCCAGCGTCTGGATGGTGCGGGCGACGTTCATCGGCTCGCCGAACCCGGTGTCGGCGTCGATGATCGCCGGCAGATCGGTCATCCGCGCGATCTGCTGACCGCGTGCCGCGACCTCGGTGAGCGTCGTGAGCCCGATGTCAGGAAGGCCGAGATCGGCCGACAGCACCGCACCCGAGATGTAGACGCCTTCGAAGCCCTTGCGCTCGATGAGCCGGGCCGACAGCGGGTTGAAGGCACCGGGGAAGCGCAGCAGCTCGCCCGAGTCGAGGCGCTCGCGGAACAGGCGCCGCTTCTCGTGCGCGGGGACTACCGAATAGAGCACGGGCGGAGCTCCTCACGGTCGTTGAGCGAGCGAAGCGAGACGAAACGCAGCATCAGAACAGCCCCTTCGGCGCCGGTGCACCGGCGAGCACACCGAAGTCCGCGACGATCGTCAGCTGCTGCACCTCTTCGGGGGTGAGCTCGGGCAGACGCTGGGCGAGGTCGAGGAAGCGCTCGATCTCTTCGGCCGACAGCACGGGTTCGGCGAGCAGCCGGAACTTGCGCACGTAGTCCTCACGCGCGAACGGACGCGCGCCGAGCGGGTGCGCGTCGGCGACGGCGATCTCATCCTCGATCGCCGTGCCGTCGGTGAGGCGGATCTCGACGCGGCCGCCGAACGCCTTCTCGTCGGGGTCCTCGGAGTGGTAGCGGCGCGTCCACTCGGCGTCTTCGGCCGTCGTGATCTTGTGCCACAGCGCCACGGTGTCCTCACGCCCTGCGCGCTCCGGCGTGTACGAGTCGACGTGGTGCCAGCCGCCGTCCTGCAGCGCGACGGCGAAGATGTACGGGATGGAGTGGTCGAGCGTCTCGCGGGATGCCGTCGGGTCGTACTTCTGCGGATCGTTCGCGCCCGAGCCGATGACGTAGTGCGTGTGGTGCGACGTGTGCAGCACGATCGACTCCACGTTCGCCGGGTCGGCCACCTCGGGGTTCGACCCGTGCAGCTTGCGGGCCAGATCGATCCAGGCCTGCGCCTGGTACTCGGCCGAGTGCTCCTTCGTGTAGGAGTCCAGGATGCCGCGCTTGGACTCGCCGGCGGCGGGCAGCGGCACCTCGTACGTGGCGTCGGGACCGTCCAGCAGCCACGCGATGACGCCGTCCTCGCCCTCGTAGATCGGCGACGGCGACGTCTCGCCGCGCATCGCGCGGTCGACGGCCTCGACCGCCATCTTGCCGGCGAAGGCCGGGGCGTGCGCCTTCCACGTCGAGATCTCGCCCTTGCGCGACTGCCGCGTGGCGGTCGTCGTGTGCAGCGCCTGGCCGATCGCCTGGTAGATCGTCTCGACGTCGAGGCCGAGGAGGGTGCCGATGCCCGCGGCGGCCGACGGGCCGAGGTGGGCGACGTGGTCGATCTTGTGCTTGTGCAGGCTGATGGCCCGGACGAGGTCGATCTGGATCTCGTAGCCCGTCGCGAGGCCGCGGACCAGCGCGTGCCCGTCGGCGCCGACGTGCTGGGCGACCGCGACGATCGGCGGGATGTTGTCGCCGGGGTGCGAGTACTCGGCCGCGAGGAACGTGTCGTGGTAGTCGAGCTCCCGCACGGCGACGCCGTTGGCCCATGCCGCCCACTCCGGGCTGGTCTTGCGGTCCAGCGCACAGCCGAACACGGTCGCGCCCGAACCGCCCACCGAGACGGCGTGGTCGAGCGCCTGCTGACGCGCGGCGCTGACGGGGGCGCGGGTGAGGGATGCCGCGGCCACGGCCGCGTTGTCGATGACGCGGTTGATGATCATGTCGACCACGTCGGCGTCGACCTCGACCGGGTCGGCCGCGATCTCGGCGAGGTGCCACGCGAGCTGGCCTTCCCGAGCGAGGTTCTCGTCGCTGCGGTGTACGCGGAGGTGGTGGGTGACGGTCATGACGAACCTTCCATGGTCGAAGCGTCGAGGGCGCCGAGGATGCTCTCGAGCGCGTTGTGCAGATGAACGTGGGTGGCGTGGGCGGCCAGGTCGGCGTCGCGCGCGGCGATGGCCGCCGCGATGAGACGGTGCTCCGAGACGGATGCCGCCAGCCGGGCCGGATTGTCGCGCGCGAGCCTGCGCACCCGGACGAGGTGGGTGCGCACGGTGCGCAGTGCGGCGGTGAGGTAGTCGTTGGCGACCGAGGTGTCGAGCATCCTGTCGAAGCGTGCGATGAGCCCGTAGTAGCCGTCGGCCCCGCGGGCGGTGCCGAGGTCGACGCGTGCGAAGTCGTGTGCGAGCGCGGCGAAGGCTGCGGCATCCCCCCGCGCGGCGGCGAGTCGGGCCGCCGACTCTTCGAGCGCCCGGCGCACCTCGAAGATCTCCCGGATGTCGCCGGCGTCGATCGCGGTGACGACTGTGACGCGCGGAGACTGCTGGGCGACGAGCCCGTCGGCCGCGAGGCGCCCGAGGGCCTCGCGCAGCGGCGTGCGGCTGACCCCGAGGCGTGCGGCCTGGTCGACTTCGCCGAGCACGGTGCCCGGGCTCAGCACGCCCGACTGGATCTCGTCGAGGAGCGTCGCGTAAGCGCGATCGCTGGCACGCATCCGCATCACCTCCTCGTCAGGAACCTCGCTCAGTGTATACATAAACCGCCCGGAAGGCCACCTTCCCGCAAGTAGGGCCGCCCATCGTATACAACGTGAGGCGGGCCGTATGGAAAGCGTGAGGAACATTCACAAATTTGTGAAACCGGCGTAGCGTCACCGCCATGTCCACAGTCATCCGCACCAGCGGCCTCACCAAGCACTACGGCCGCGTCCACGCCCTCGACGGTCTCGACCTGACCGTCGACCAGGGCCAGATCCACGGGTTCCTCGGACCCAACGGGGCCGGCAAATCCACCACCATCCGGGTCCTGCTCGGGCTCGCCCGGGCGACCGGCGGTGAGGCATCCGTCTTCGGCCAGGATCCGTGGAACGACAGCGTGGCGCTCCACCGCCGCATCGCGTACGTCCCCGGCGATGTCAGCGTGTGGCCCAACCTGTCCGGCGGCGAGGCCATCGACTTCCTGTCGCGCCTGCGCGGCACCGGCAAGCGCGACAGCGCGTACTGCGCCGAGCGTCAACGGCTCATGGAGGCCTTCCAGTTCGATCCGCGCAAGAAGGGCCGCTCGTACTCCAAGGGCAATCGGCAGAAGGTCGCGCTCATCGCCGCGTTCGCCGTTCCCGCCGACCTCTACATCCTGGACGAGCCGACGAGCGGCCTCGACCCGCTCATGGAGGTGATGTTCCGGCGAGAGATCGCCCGGGTGCGGGATGCCGGCGCCACCGTGCTGCTGTCGAGCCACATCCTGTCGGAGGTCGAGCAGCTGTGCGACCGCGTCTCGATCATCCGCGCGGGTCGCATCGTCGAATCCGGCACCCTTGCCGAGCTTCGCCACCTCACTCGGACCGAGATCTCGTTCGAGGGGACGGATGCCTCGGCCGCGGCCGGCATCCCGGGCGCCCACGATGTGACGGCCGAAGAAGGACGCGTGAAGTTCACGGTCGACAGCGATGCCGTCGCATCCACTCTTCCGACGCTGGCGGAGCGCAACGCAGCGGGTCTGCGCATCGCGCCCCCGTCGCTGGAGGAGCTGTTCCTCCGCCACTACGGCGATGAGCTGGGGGGCGACCCGGCCGTGCCGGACGGCCGGCAGACGCCCGCGCGCGAGACCACGGGGGCGTCGCGATGACCGTTGCCGCGCTGCTGCGCCAGCGGCTGCGTCGCGACTGGCTGCAGCTGACGCTCTGGATCCTGGGCACCGCCGCGCTCGCCGCGTCGGCGGTCAGCGGCGTGGAGCAGTCCTACGGCACGCTGCAGGACCGGCAGGAGGTGCTGGTCGCGGTGATGGCGAACCCCGTCATCATGCTGTTCCGCGGTCTGCCGTCGGGGGCCGAGCGCGAGGCCTTCACGCTGTTCCTCATCCTGCCGTTCCTCGCCATGATGGCCGCCTTCATGTCGTCGTTCCTCGCGGTGCGCCACACGCGCGCCGAGGAGGAGCTCGGCCGCGCCGAACTGGTCTCGGCGACACCGGCAGGGCGCGCCGCGCCCACGATCGCGACGATCCTCCACGGTCTGATCGCGAACGCGGTCCTGGGCGCACTGGTGTTCGCCGTGTACGCCGGCTCGGGCTTCGCCGTCGGCGGTTCGGCGGTCGCGGGCGTGGCTTCGGCGGCCGTCGGCGTCGTCTTCCTCGGCGTCGCGCTCGTCGCCGCACAGCTGATGCGCACCTCGCGCGGCGCGAACTCGCTGTCGGTGTGGGTGCTGATCATCACGTTCCTGCTGTCGGGCATCGGCAACGCACTCGGCACCCCGAGCGACGATCTGCAGCGCATCGAGAGCTCATGGGTCACGTGGCTGTCGCCGTTCGGCTGGGCCGAGAACTCCCGCCCCTTCGCGGACGACGCCTGGTGGCCGTTGGTGCTGTGCCTGGCCACCGGTGTCGTGCTGACGGCGGTGGCCCTCGTCCTGCAGCCGCTGCGCGACGTCGGCGAGAGCTTCATCGCGCAGCGTCCCGGACGCCTGTACGCGCACGCCTCTCTGTCGGCGCCGATCGGGTTGGTGTGGCTGCTGAGCCGCGGCTCGCTCATCGGGTGGTGCGTCGGAGGCCTCCTCACCGGAGCGCTGTCTACCAGCCTGGCCTCGGTCATCAGCGAGCTCGGCACCGACATCCCCGCGCTGCAGAACGTGCTGTCCGCACTCTCCGACAACGGCAGCCTGGCGGCCGGGATGGTCATCATCTTCTTCCTCATCGTCGGGGTGCTCGCGGCATGCGCGGCCGTGCAGACCGTGTCGCGCGCCCGGCAGGAAGAAGCGCACGGCACCGCGGAGCTCGTCCTCGCGCAGCCTGTCGGACGCGTCCGCTGGCTCGGCGGCTACCTCGTCATCGCGTTCGCCGGCGTGCTGGCCGTCTGCGCCTCCGGCGTGCTCGGCGCCTGGCTCGGCTCGCTCCGGCAGGGCGACGCCGACCTCGTGTCGGACGCGGTCCTGGCCGGCTTCGGGCAGGCGGTCGCGGCATCCGTGTTCCTCGCGATCACGGCGTTCGTCTTCGTCGTGGCACCGCGGCTGACGATCGCCCTGGCGTGGATCCTCGTGCTGGGCGGCCTGATGCTCGGCCTGTTCGGCGCGCTGTTCGGACTGCCGGATGCCGTCGTCAACCTGTCGCCCTTCACCTCGGCTCCGACGGTCGACGCGGGAGAGCTCGACATGAAGGGCGGCTGGTGGCTGCTCGGGGCGACGGCGGTGCTGGCGGGCGGCGCCCTGTTGCTCATGCGGCGGCGGCAACTGGCCACGAACGGATAGCCTCGACAGAGGGGGTGCGGATGTCAGCGGAGCACGCGGGAGTCGAGGCGGCCGAGCAGTCCGCCGCGATGCTCGCGGCCGTGGGCATGCCCCGCATGCCGGCGCGCGTCATGATGGCGCTCGCCGGCGCCCCTGACGACGGCTACACCGCGGCCGACCTCGCCGAGCGGCTCGGCGTCTCGGCCGCGGCCGTGTCGGGCGCCGTGCGCTACCTCGTGTCGCTGCGGCTCATCCACCGCCGCTCGCGCCCGGGCGACCGCCGCGACCGCTACGACCTCACCGAAGACGCGTGGACGGGCATGATCGCCGCCAACGCCCCGCTGTACGCCAACCTCGCCGGCTACCTCGACCGCATCGCCGACGAGAATCCCGCCCCCGCGTCGGCGGCGAGGGCCCACGACATCGCCGACTTCCTGCGGTACCTGTCGGTGCGGATGCCGCAACTCGCGGACGAGTGGCGATCCGAGCGCGAAGGGCCCGAGGCCGATCCGGCCTGAGCCGTCGGGCGGCAGCGGCCGCCCGCATCCCTCCACCCTCCCATGCGGTCGAACGGACCCTGCCGATCCGTTCGCGCTGTCGAAACCGTCATTCGCTGTCGAACAAGTCAGGCGCGGTTGCCGATTTCGATAGCGCGGGGCATACCGCGTCCTCTGCAACCGCCCTCACGGGGGAACCGGCGGGCGACATCGCCGCGGCCGGGTAGCCTTGCCCGAGTGACCGACGCGCCCCGCTACATCGTTGCCACCGACGGAGCCTGCAAGGGCAACCCCGGCCCGACCGGGTGGGCGTGGGTCGGCGAGGACGGGCACTGGGCCGCGGGCTCCATCCCCGTGGGAACCAACAACATCGGCGAGCTCACGGGGCTGCTCAAGGCCATCGAGGACCACGCCGACATTGCGAACCTCGTCGTGCAGGCCGACTCGAAGTACGCCATCGACACCTACACGAAGTGGATGGACGGCCACCGCCGCCGGGGCTGGAAGACCTCCACCGGCGCGCCGACCAAGAACGTCGACATCCTCGAGCAGCTGATCTCGGCGCGTGACGCCCGCCGCGCCGCGGGCCTGCCGGATGTCGTGCTGGAGCACGTGCGCGGTCACTCCGGTCACGTGCTGAACGCATGGGCCGACGAGCGCGCCGTGCGCGCGTCCGAGCACGCCGCCAAGGGCGTCGCGAGCGCCTGGTCGTCGCTCGGCGCCCAGGATCGCATCGACGTGTCGTCGCGTCCCAAGAACGGCCGCTGAGTCAGAGCTGCACGCGGTACTCCCGCCACGTCTCGCCGAGGCGGCGCACCCCCTCGTGCAGCACCGCCTCCGGCGCCGTGTACGGGAGCCGGATGTGGTCGTCGTAGGTGATGGATGCCGTGAACTCGGTGCCGCCGGCGACCGAGACGCCGCGCATCGCGGCGGCGCGTGCGAAGGCCGTCGCCGACCCGATCGGCAGGCGGGCCCACATGGCGAGGCCACCGCGCGGCGGGGAGACCTCCCACCCGGGCAGGTGCTCGCCGATCGCGTCTGCGAGCTGCGCGGCCGCGACGGCGTGCGTGCTGCTCACCTCCAACCGCAGCGCCCTCGCCTGCTCGACGAGGTCGAGGGCGAGCAGCTGCGCCGGCACACTGGTCGATTGGTCGATGAGCTGGCGGACGCCGCGCAGGCGCCGGACGAGGACCGGATCCGCCCGCAGCCAGCCCACGCGCAGGCCCGACCAGCACCACTTCGACAGCGAGTCCACCACGATGACCGGCGCATCGGGTCGCAGCGCGGCGAGCGTCGGCGGCACGACGCCGTCGAACGAGACGTGCGCGAGCACGCGGTCCTCCAGCACCGGGACGCCGTACTCGGCCGACAGGTCGGCCAGGCGCTGCCGTGCGGCCGCAGGCAGCCGGGTGCCGGTCGGATTGTGGTGGTGCGGGTTCACCGCGATCAGGACCGGGCGCAGTGCGGCGACAGCCGCTTCGAGCTCGTCGACGTCGACCCCCTCGGGGCCGATCGTGATGCCGTGCACGCGCCCGCCCCGACGTCGCACCGAGTCGGCCAGGCCGGGCCACGTGACCGACTCGGTGAGTACGACGTCGCCCGGTGACACCAGCTCGTCCACGACGAGGCTGATCGCCTGCTGCGCGCCGTGGGTCACGAGGATCTGCGCCGCCGTGGCCGGCGTGCCTTCTTCTTCGAACAGCGCCGCGATGCGGGTGCGGAGGATCGGCAGCCCCGCCGGATCGGTCTCGGCGAGGGTCACCGGATCGAGGGTCGGCGCGTGGGCGCGGACGATGTCCAGGGCCGGCTGCGGCATCGCGGGCACTGCGCGCAGCAGGTCGATGCCGGACGGCAGCGCCGAGAACAGCCCCTCGCCGCGCGCCGTCCGCTCCCGGGCCGGCATGGCGGCGCCCAGGTGTCCGGCGATGCGCGTGCCGCTCCCCTGCCGCCGTTCCACCAGCTCGTCCTCGGCCAGCAGCGCGTACGCGGCGACGACGGTGCCGCGTGAAACCGAGATGGCGCCGGCGAGCCCGCGTTCGGCAGGCAGCCGGTCGCCCGGTCGCAGCTCCCCGCCTTCGACGAGCGCGGCGATGGCCTGCGCCAGACGGACGCTCAGCGTGCCGTCGCCGTGCGCCCACCGTCCGAGCCGAGCGGCGAGCCGGGTTGCCTCCACCGTGCCGCCGAGAGCCACCCGGTGGTCCACCAGCCGCTCATTGGCCCTGTCAACGGTCGTCATGACACCGCATTCTGGTCCAATGTTCCGCACACACACCAGCGTTCCGTCGACGGTCAGTCCAGTTCATCCCGATTGGACCATCAACGACGTCATGGCGTGGGTCGCCGACGACGACGCCCGTTGCCACGACGAGGCGCTCCGGCCGGTGCTCTCCGCACTGGCGGGACTCCGACAGCCTCAGCCCGGGCTGCGCCCGACGTCGACCGTCGCGCTCGTCCGCGAGGTCGCCGCGCACCTCCGTCGCGAGCCGGCGAGCGGAGACATACGTGTCCGCGACCTCTTGGGCCAGGGCGTGCGCTGACCCGCGTCCGCGCGGATGCCGCGACCAGCGCGTCAGCCGGCGTCGGTGGTGCCCTCGTACAGGGCGATGGTGTTGCCGTCGAGGTCCTCGATCACGGCCCACCAGCTCGTTGGCGAGATCTCGCTCTTCTCTCTGACCACCGTGCCCCCGGCATCCTTCGCCTTGGCCAGCGTCTCGTCGATCGAGTCGACCTCGACGTAGGAGCGGGGCTGGGTGAAGCCCTCGTCGCGCGGCGCGAGCCCGCCGCCCGAGATCTTGTTGGGCGCCTGCCACATGGGATACCCCTCGTAGCCGGGCACTTCCGCGATCTGCCAGCCGAACAGGCCGGAGTAGAACGCAGAGGCCTTCTCGAAGTCGCTGACCGGGATGTCGATGTGGGTGATGTCGCCGTGAGCCATGGGTGGGTCCTCTCGTGCGGAGTCGACCCGGTCAGTCTCCGCCTCCGCGGGGAGCCGCACAAGGGCCCGGCAGGCGGCTCACGTCAGCGCTTCGAGGCGCTGCTGCAGCGCGTCGATCGCGGGGCGCTGACCTTTCACGAGACGCTCGCGTGCCGCATCCGGCGTCGTCCACTCGACCCGGTCGACTTCGGGGAAGCGCACGGTGCGACCCGAACGCGGTGGCCACTCGAGGTCGAACTCGCCGAACTCCAGGTCATCGAGCGCGAGGCCCGCTCCATCGGCGACGAAGACCGTCACGCGCTTGCCGGACGAGTATGCGAACGTGCCGAGCTCGGCGTACGGAGGCTCGGGCGCGTCGATGCCGAGCTCTTCGCGGAACTCGCGTCTCGCGGCATCCAGCGCGTCCTCGTCGCCCTCGTCGTACTCGCCCTTGGGGATCGACCATGCGCCGGCATCCTTGCTCGCCCAGAACGGACCGCCCATGTGCGCGATGAGCAGTTCGAGATCCGGGGTGAGCCGGTACAGCAGGATGCCGGCGCTGGTCGTCACCATGGCGTCAGACGAGCCGCGCCTTCGGCGAGACGGTGTACGTGTCTTCGGGGTCGCTGAAGACGACACCGCCGAGCGCGGTGTCGATGGCCGCGAGCGTGTCGGCGTCGAGCACGACGCCCGAGGCCTTGACGGTCTCGGCCAGCTGCTCGGGACGGGATGCCCCGACCAGCGCAGACGCCACGTTCTTGTTCTGCAGCACCCACGCGATCGCGAGCTGCGGCATCGAGAGCCCCGCCTGCTCGGCGATCGGCTTCAGTCGCTGGACCGCCTCGAGCACCTCGTCGCGCAGGAACGACTTGATGAAGTCGGCGCCGCTCTTCTCGTCGGTCGCGCGCGAGCCGTCGGGCAGCGGCTGCCCGGGCAGGTACTTGCCCGACAGCACGCCCTGCGCCATGGGTGACCAGACGATCTGCGAGATGCCGAGCTCTTCGGACGTCGGCACGACCTTGCCCTCGATCACGCGCCACAGCGCGGAGTACTGCGGCTGGTTCGAGATCAGCTGCACCCCGTAGCTCTTCGCGAGCGCGTGACCCTCGCGCAGCTGCTCGGCCGTCCACTCCGAGACGCCGATATAGAGCGCCTTGCCCTGGCGGACGACGTCGGCGAACGCCTGGAAGGTCTCTTCCAGCGGCGTCTCGTAGTCGAACCGGTGCGCCTGGTAGAGGTCGACGTAGTCGGTGCCGAGGCGTCGCAGCGATGCGTCGATCGACTCGAAGATGTGCTTGCGGCTCAGGCCCGTGTCGTTCGGACCCTTCGGGCCGGTCGGGAAGTAGACCTTCGTGAAGATCTCGAGGGACTCGCGACGCTGACCCTCGAGCGCCTTGCCCAGCACGACCTCGGCAGCCGTGTTGGCGTAGGTGTCGGCGGTGTCGAAGGTGGTGATGCCGGCGTCGAGCGCGGCGTGGACGGTCGCGATGGCAGCGGAGTCGTCGACCTGCGAGCCGTGGGTGACCCAGTTGCCGTAGGTGATCTCACTGACCTTGAGACCGCTGTTTCCGAGATATCGGTAGTTGACCATGAGAAAACGCTACCCGCCCCGGCGGACAAGCCGGGACGGGTAGCGTTCTTCGCAGCGATGCGCTCAGACGACCGGTGCCGCCTCGTCCTCGGTGGGCTCGCCGGACTCGGCGTCGACGGCCAGCGCCCGCGCCTCTTCGTCGAGGTCGGTCGCTGCCTGCTCGAACTGCGAGTTGTACAGGCGGTAGTACGCGCCCTGAGCGGCGATGAGCTCGTCGTGTGTGCCCTGCTCGACGATGCCGCCGTTCTCCATCACGAGGATGAGGTCGGCGTCGCGGATCGTCGAGAGCCGGTGCGCGATGACGAACGACGTGCGTCCCTCGCGCAGCGCCGCCATCGCGTGCTGCAGCAGCAGCTCGGTGCGGGTGTCGACCGACGAGGTGGCCTCGTCGAGGATCAGCACCGACGGCTGGGCCACGAACGCGCGGGCGATCGTGATGAGCTGCTTCTCGCCGGCCGAGATGTTCGACGCGTCCTCGTCGAGAAGCGTGTCGTACCCGTCGGGCAGCGAGTGCACGAAGCGGTCGACGTAGGTCGCCCGTGCGGCGGCGAGGATCTCGTCGTCGGTGGCGTCCGCGCGGCCGTACCGGATGTTCTCGCGGATCGAGCCGGCGAACAGCCACGGGTCCTGCAGGACCATGCCGGTCTTGGCACGGATGTCGCGACGAGTGAGGTTCGCGATGTTCTGGCCGTTGAGCAGGATGCGCCCGCCGTCGAGCTCGTAGAACCGCATGATCAGGTTGACGAGCGTCGTCTTGCCCGCACCCGTCGGGCCGACGATCGCGACGGTCTGCCCGGGCTCGACCCGGAACGACAGGTCGTGGATCAGCGGACGGTCGGGCGAGTACGAGAACGCGACGTCCTGGAACTCGATCGTGCCGTCGCCGTCCACGGGCACCGGCGCGTCGGCGGCGTCGGGCTCCTGCTCGGGCTCGTCGAGGAGCTCGAACACGCGCTCGGCCGAGGCGGTGCCGGACTGCACGACCGCGGCCATGCCGCCCAGCTCCGACAGCGGCTGCGTGAACTGCTGCGAGTACTGGATGAAGGCCTGCACGTCGCCGAGCCGCAGCTGGCCGCCGGCGACCATGAGCGCCCCGAACACCGCGATGCCGACATACGTCAGGTTCCCGATGAACATCATCGCCGGCATCATGATGTTGGCCAGGAACTGCGCCTTGAACGAGGCCTGGTACAGCTCTTCGTTCTCGGCGTGGAACGCCTCGCGCGCCGCCTGCTCGCGTCCGAACACGCGCACCAGCGCGTGACCCGAGAACGACTCCTCGACGCGGGCGTTGAGACGCCCGACCTTGCGCCACTGGATGCCGAAGGCCTTCTGCGAGCGCGGGCCGATGACGCCGAAGAGCACGCCCATGAGCGGGAAGCTCACGAGGACGACGAGGGTCAGCTGCCACGAGATCGACAGCATCATGACGAGCACGCCGATGACGGTCAGCACGCTCGTGAGCGCCTGCGACAGCGACTGCTGCATCATCTGCGTGATGTTGTCGATGTCGTTCGTGACGCGCGAGATCAGCTCGCCGCGCTGCACGCGGTCGAAGTAGCGCAGCGGCAGGCGGTTGATCTTCGACTCGACGTCTTCGCGCAGCTGCCACATGACGCGCATCATGATGACGTTGATGACGTAGCCCTGCAGCCACATCAGGATCGACGAGGCGAAGTACAGCGCCAGGACGATCAGCAGCACGCGGCTGAGCGCCATGAAGTCCACGCCGGCACCCGGCGTGAAGTTGTTCATGGCGGCGACGATGTTGGCGAGGTCCTGCTGGCCGGCGGCCTGCAGGCCGTCGACGACCTGCTGCTGCGTCGTGCCGGCGGGCGCCATCGACGAGACCACGCCCTCGAAGAGGATGTTGGTCGCCTCGCCGAGCACCTTGGGCGACAGCACCGCGAGGACGACGCCGGCCGCACCGAGCAGCGATACGAACACGAAGACGACGGCGTGCGGCTTGAGCAGGCCGATCAGGCGCCGGAACGAGGGACCGAAGTGCGCGGCCTTGCCCGGGGCGACGCCGCCGCTCCAGTCGTCCGCGGCGATGCGGGCCTGTTCGCCGAGTTCGATCTCGGCCTGCTCCTCGGCGCTGATCACCGGCTGCGGACGCTGCGCGCGGCGGCCGCGGCGCGGCGTCTGGGTGGGGGTCTCGTCGGCGCTCATCGGGCCGCCTCCGCTCCGAGCTGGGACTGGACGATCTCACGGTAGGTCTGGCTGGACTCGAGCAGCTGCTCATGCGTGCCGAGGCCCACGATGCCGCCGTCGTCGAGCACGACGATGCGGTCGGCCTCGGTGATGGTCGAGATGCGCTGCGCGACGACGATCTTCGTGACGTCGGGCAGCTCGCGCCACAGCGCCTGCCGCAGCCTCGCGTCGGTGGTGAGGTCGAGCGCCGAGAACGAGTCGTCGAAGACGAGCACGTGCGGCGCGTGCACGATCGCCCGGGCGATCGCGAGCCGCTGCCGCTGGCCGCCCGACACGTTGGTGCCGCCCTGCGAGATCGGGGCGTCGAGGCCGCCGTCCATCTGGCTGACGAAGTCGCTCGCCTGCGCGATCTCCAGCGCGTGCCACAGTTCGGCGTCGGTCGCGTCCTCGCGGCCGAACCGCAGGTTGGACCCGATCGTCCCCGAGAACAGGAACGGCCGCTGGGGCACGATGCCGATCGTGCGCCACAGCGCGTCGAGGTCGGCCCGCCGCACGTCCACGCCGCCGACGGCGACCACGCCGTCGGTCACGTCGAACAGGCGCGGGATGAGCGACACGAGCGTCGACTTGCCGGCGCCGGTCGAGCCCACGACCGCGACGGTCTCACCCGGGGCGGCGGTGAAGCTGATGCCCGACAGGATCGGCTGCTCGGCGCCCGGGTAGGTGAAGGTGACGTCCTCGAACTCCACCGCGCCGGGCGACGGGAACTCCGTCACGCCGTTCTCCGGCGCGACCAGCGTCGAGCGGGTGCCGAGCACCTCGCTGATGCGCTCGGCCGACACGGCGGCGCGCGGGATCATCAGCGTCATGAAGCTCGCCATCATGACGCCCGACAGGATGATCATGACGTACTGCATGAAGGCGAACAGCGTGCCGATCTGCACCTCTCCCGCGTCCACCTTGATGCCGCCGAACCAGATCACCCCGATGACGGTGACGTTGAGGATCAGCATGACGGCGGGGAACAGCAGCACGAACAGCGAGCCGACCTTGCGCCCGACGACCATGATCTCGGTGTTCGCCTCGCGGAAGCGCGCCTCTTCGATGGGCTCGCGCACGAAGGCGCGGATCACGCGGATGCCCGTGAGCTGCTCGCGCATGACACGGTTGACGCCGTCGAGCTTGTACTGCCAGCTGCGGAACAGCGGCACCATGCGGGCGATGATGAGGCCGGCGACCACCAGCAGCACCGGCACGGCCACCGCGATGATCCACGCGAGGCTGGCGCTCTGCTCGATCGCGAGGATGATGCCGCCGACGGCCAGCAGGGGCGCCGTGACGAGGAACGTCGCCGCCATCATCGCCAGCATCTGCACCTGCTGGACGTCATTGGTGTTGCGCGTGATGAGCGATCCGGCGCCGAAGTCGGTGACCTCGCGCTCGGAGTAGCCGGAGACCCGCTCGAAGATGTCGTCGCGGATGTCGCGGCCGAGCTTCATGGCGGCGCGTGCGGCGAAGTAGGTGGCGATGATGGACGCCGTGATCTGCCCGAGCGACACCGTGAGCATGAACAGGCCGGTGCGCCAGATGTAGGCGGTGTCGCCCTTGGTCAGGCCGTTGTCGATGATGTCGGCGTTGAGGCTGGGCAGGTAGAGCGAGGCGACCGCGGATGCCGCCTGGAACAGCAGCACGCCGAGCAGCAGCCACCCGGATGGTTTCAGATATCGGACGAGGAGTTTGGCCAGCACGAGGATCCCCAAAGGCGCATAAGGGCACGCGGACGAGCGCGCAGAAGGTGGTGTGGACCCACACTTGCACGAGCCGCCGACATCGCGGCAGTCTCGTTCGCGGAGGGCGGACGGTGGACGCGGGATGCCGATTCCCGGCGGCATCCGCCCGTCACTGTAACACGATATATCGTGTCGCGTGAAGAGTCGGCGCCCGCCGGCCACTCCCCGAACGTGCGCGCGTCGACCGGGGCGGCGTCAGCCGGTCAGGCCTCGCCGCCCTGCGCGATGTCGGCGCGCTCGCGCCAGCTGCGGGCGGTGACGCGGTCGAGCGCGACCTGGCGCCGCAGCGCGTCCGCCTTCTCGTACAGCGTCGGGTCGCCGTAGCTGGTCAGGACCTTCACGAGCACCGGCAGCAGCTCGATCATGAAGAACAGCGAGGCGATCAGCCAGTGCGCCCACATCAGGGCCGGCTCGCGCTGCGACAGGCGCTCCAGGCCGCTGATCTGGCTCAGCAGGCCCGTCGCTCCCGCGTTGGCGCCCGCGATCTCGGCGGCGCGTGCGTTGTAGGCGGCCAGCGCGGCCTGGTACTGGTCGCGGGCGGCGGGCAGCTCGTCCTTGGCCTGCTGCTTGTTGGTCGCCTCCGACGCGCTCGCGTCCGCGGTGCCGGCGGCCTGTGCGTCGGCGAGGCCTGCCTGGGCGTCGCGCAGCTTGGCCGCCAGGTCGTCGTACGAGGCCTGGGCAGCTGCCAGCTGGTCCTTCGCCGCGGTGGAGCTCGCGCCCTCGCCCGCGACGCCGGTGCAGCCGGCGACCTCTCCGGCGCCCTGCCCCGTGAGCTCGCACTGGTAGATGGCGCGCGCCTGGTCGATGACGGTCTGCTGGGCCGCCAGCTTGGCGGTCAGGTCGTCGACGGTCGTCTGTGCCGACGCGGCGGCGCCGGACGTGGTGTCGGCGCCCGCCACCACACCGCTGGCGGCCTGGCTCTCCAGCGCGGCGACCTGCTCCTTCGCGGCATCCAGAGCCTGCTTCTCGGGGCCCGAGGTCACGGCATCCTGATCGGACTGCGCCTGCACGAGGTTCGTCGCGTTCACCTCGCGCGCGATGTCGTTGTGGAACACCTGCAGCACGAGCGGCTCCGCGACGACCAGGCCGATGATCGCGGCCATGATCACACGCGGGATCGCCAGCCCGACGAGGCGCCACACGTTGCGCGTCGAGCGCATCGTCGAGGTGAGGAAGCGGTCGAGGTTGAAGATGATGAGCGCCCACACGATCGCGAGCGGAACCGCGAACCACGCCGCGACCCGCACACCGGTCATGAGGGCGAACATCATCGAGATCGCCGACACCAGCGCCGTGCCTGCGAGCACGAAGAACATCTGCACGAAGCGGGGCGTCTCGCTCGGCACCTCGTCGAGCACGACGCCGTCCGCACCGCCGAGGACGGCCAGTCGGCGCCACCCCGATCCGGGCACCTTCTCACGCTTGGCGCGCGGCTGCTTCGGGGTCTTGACCCGGGTGGCGGGCGGTGCGGCGGCCGGCGGAGCCGCCTCGACGGGCTCCGCCTCCGGGGTGGATGCCTCGCCCATCGCGCCCCAGTCGGCCGAGGCGGGCATCACGAGCGTGTCGTCCTGCGACGTCTCCGCCGACGCCGCGACGGCGACCGGCTGCGTCGGGTTCATGGCGAGCGCGTCGTCGAGCAGGTCCTGCGTCACGGGGTACGGGTCTTCGGGGCCCTCGGGATCGGCGGGCGGAGCGGGTGCGTCAGGCGCCTCGGCCGCCTCGTCCTGGGCGGCGCGGGCCTGCGCGGCGCGGACGTCGTCGACGTACAGCTCTTCGGGCTCAGAGCCTGCTGTCTCGAACTCGATGCGGCCGTCGGAGCCGAACCTGCCCGGCCGGTGTGCGGAGTAAGACATCCGAACACCGTATGAGGGCCACCTGGACGGCAGGTGGATGAATGCCCAGCGCGGCCCGGTGGGGAGTGGATGCCGGGGCCCCGGCATCCACTCTCTCAGACCTCGAGCGGGGTGACGGCGGCGACCGCCTCGTCCTCCTCGGTGGCCACGAGCTGGCCGCACGCCCCATCGATCTCTTTGCCGCGGGTGTCGCGCAGGGTCGTCGGGATGCCGGCGTCGTTCAGACGGCGGACGAACTCGTTCTGCACGCTCACGTCGGATGCGGTCCAGATCGATCCGGGCGTCGGGTTCAGCGGGATGGG
This sequence comes from Microbacterium kyungheense, assembly GCF_006783905.1. Lineage (GTDB taxonomy): Bacteria > Actinomycetota > Actinomycetes > Actinomycetales > Microbacteriaceae > Microbacterium > Microbacterium kyungheense. Next base: position 130,534 of record NZ_VFPE01000005.1, read on the forward strand.
GTTCACGTGCACCCAGCCGCGACCGCGGTCGTTGAGCTTCTTCGCGAGCAGGTCGGCGCGCCAGCCGTGGTCGTTCATGTCCTTGATGAGCGCGTACTCGATCGACACGCGACGGCCGGTCTTGTCGAAGTAGGCGCGGGCGGCGTCCAGGGCCTCGTCGACCTTCCAGCGGGAATTCACCGGGATGAGCTCGTCGCGGAGGGTGTCATCCGGCGCGTGCAGCGACAGCGCGAAGGTGACCGGGATGTCTTCGTTCGCGAGCTTGGTGATGGCGGGCACGAGGCCGACGGTCGACACCGTGATGCCACGCGCGCTCATGCCCATGCCGTGCGTCTTGTCGGTCATGACGCGCACGGCCTGCATGACCCGCGCATAGTTGGCCAGCGGCTCGCCCATCCCCATGAACACGATGTTCGAGACGCGCTCGGCGGAGTGGTCGTCCTTCTTCTTGCCGCCGAGGCCCCCGTCGGCGATGAGGCGGTTGGCGCGCACGACCTGCTCGATGATCTCGGCGGCCGACATGTTGCGCGTGAGCCCGGCCTGGCCGGTCGCGCAGAACGGGCAGTTCATGCCGCAGCCGGCCTGCGACGACACGCACAGCGTGATACGGCCCGGGTACCGCATGAGCACGGACTCGACGAGCGCGCCGTCGTGCAGCTTCCACAGGAACTTGATCGTGTCGCCGCGGTCGGTCTCCAGGCGCCGGACCTCGGTGAGCAGCGGCGGCAGCATGCCGTGCACGAGCTCCTCGCGCCCCTCGGCGGGGAGGTCGGTCATGTCGGCCGGGTCGTGGGTCCAGTGCTGGAAGTAGTGCTTCTCGAGCTGCTTCGCGCGGAAGCCCGGGAGCCCCAGCTCCTTGACCTTCTCGATGCGCTGCTCGGGCGTGAAGTCGGCGAGGTGCACGGGCGGCTTGCCGCGCTTGGGGCTCGCGAACTGCAGGAGGGGACGGCCCTCTGCGTCCTTCTGCTGCGTCCAGCCCTCGGTCGCCGGCCGGACCTGGCGGGGCTTGGTCGTGCGCACGGGCGAGGACTCGGTCATGTCCTCAAGGGTACGCGGCGGCGCCTGGGCGAACGCGGCATGGACGGAGTGGATGCCGGAGGCCGCGGCATCCACTCTCCACCGGCCGCGCGCACGCCGTCATACTGCAGCCGACAGCCTCTGGCGCGCGGGGCGAGTTGGTGCCATTCTTGCCCCAGAGGTCCGCCGGGGACGGCCGTCTGGGGAGACGGCCGGGGGCAGAACTGGGGAAGGGGACGGCACTGGGCGCGCACGTGACGGCGGCTGCGCTGACACCGCGATTGCTCCACGGTCTGGGCGACGTCGAGCAGCGGGTGCTGCGCGTGGACGGGACGGCCGTCGTCGTCGACATCTCGGGCTTCACGACGCTCTCGGAGCAGCTCGCGGCGGCGGGGCGCGAGGGCACCGAGCAGCTGATCGCCACGCTGTCGCGCATCTTCACGGTGTTGCTGCCGGCCACCGACGACGGCGGCGATGTCGTCAAGTTCGCCGGCGACGCCCTCTTCCTCCTCTTCAGCGGCGACCACCACGCCCGCCACGCGGTGCACGCGGCGTGGAACATGAACCGCGTGCTCACCGCGGTCGGCGACATCCACCTGCCCCTCGCCCGCGCCAAGCTGCGGATGTCGGTGGGCGTGCACTCGGGGACGTACGAGTTCGTCCTCACCGGCGACGAGAACGTGAGCGCGATCCTCACCGGCGGCGCGACCTCGCGCGTGCTCGAGCTGCAGAACGCGGCAGAGGCGGGCCGGATCCTCGTCAGCGACGAGACCGCCGCGCTGCTGCCGGCCACCCAGGTCGGCCCCGTCGAGGGGGCCGAGGGGGCGCACCGGCTGCTGCGCGCGGGCTCGGTCGCGACCGCGTCCCTCATGGCGCTGTCGGTGGGACGCACCGATGCGGCCGACCGGTTCCTGCCGAGGGCGTTCGCGGAGCGACCCGATCTGCTCGGCGCCGAGCCGGACCATCGGTGGGCGGCGATCGCCTTCGTGCAGGTGTCGGGCCTGGCGCCGAGCGCGACGGCCGAAGAGGTGGAGCTCATGTCGCGGCTCACGCTGCTCGTGGAGCAGACCGCGGCCGAGACCGGCGTCACCCTGCTCGACGTCGACCCGTCGCCCGGGGGCTACCGGTACTTCCTCACCGCCGGCGCGCCGACCACGGTCGAAGATCCCGAAGGACGCCTGATCACGGCGGCGCTGCGGATCGTGCAGAACGCGCCGCGGGGCTCGCTGGTGCGCGCCGGCGTGACTTCCGGGCGCGTGTTCGCCGGATTCGTGGGGGCGCAGTTCCGGCAGACCTACACCGTCATGGGCGACCCGACGAACCTCGCCGCCCGGCTGACGTCGAGAGCGGAACCGGGCGTGGTGCTGGTCACGCGGTCCGCGCTCGAACGGTCCGGGCGGGCGTTCGCGTCCACCGACGGCGGGGCGATCACCGTCAAGGGCAAATCGCACGAGATCCCCGTCGCCACGGTGACCGGCGCCGCCACGTCGGTCACGCTCGACGCATCGAGCGCGTTCGTCGGACGCGAGGGCGAACTGGCGCAACTGAGCGACGTGCTGCAGGCCGCTCAGCGCGGCACCGGAGCGGTCGTCACGGTGTCGGGACCTGCCGGCATCGGCAAGTCCCGGCTCGTGGAACGCGCCCTGGAGCAGACCGGCCTGCCGGTCCTCCGCGCCCACGGCGACCGGTACGGGATCGCGACGCCGTACAGTGCGGTGTCGTCGCTGCTGCGCCCGCTGCTGGGGATCCCCATCGCCGCGGATGCCGCCGACGCCGGCGCGCTGCTGACGGCGGCCGTGTCGCAGCTCGACCCCGACCTCCGCCCCTGGCTGCCGCTGCTCGCGCCCGCCGTCTCGGCGGCGGTGGAGCCGACCGCGGAGGTCGACGCACTCGACGACGGGTTCCGTGCGGAGCGCGCGACGGCGGTCCTCGGCGAGCTGATCGGGCTGCTCACCGCTCGCGAGGGATGCCTCGTCCTGGAGGACGCCCAGTGGATCGACCCGGCGTCGGCGGGCGTGCTCACCGAGGTCATCCACGGCGATCGACGGCACGGCGTGGTCGTCGTGCGCCGCGACGAACCCGGCGGACTGGAGCTGGAGGCGCCCGGGATCGCGATCGGACCGCTGTCGGACGACGACACCGCCCAGCTCATCGAAGGCATCGCGGGGCGCCGGCTGCTTCCCGCCGACCTGCGGCCGCTCGTGAGCCGGTCGGGCGGAAACCCGCTCTACGCGATCGAGCTGGCCGCGGGGCTGGCGACCGGGCGCGATGCGCTGGCCATCGAGCAGCTCATCGGGGAGCGGATCGACGCGCTGAGCGAGGCCGACCGCGCCACGCTGCGGCGGGCGTCGGTGCTGGGCACCCGCATCCCGCTCGGGCTGTACGTCCGCTGCGTCGGAGCGCCGATGATCTCAGGCGGTCTCGCCACGATGCTCGAATTGGGCGTGGACGGGGTCTCGTTCCGCAGCGAGCTGTTCCGCGACGTCGCGTACGACCAGCTCACCTTCCAGACCAAGCGCGAGCTGCACCGGGCCGCGGCCGCGGCGATCGAGGCGGACCCGTCCGCGGCCGGCTCCACGCGCGACGCGATGCTCGCCCACCATTACCAGGTCGCCGGCGACTGGCGGGCGGCGCGCGACGCCGCCGTCCGCGCCGCGCAGAGCGCCGAGCGCGCGTTCGCCCTCGAAGAGGCCGTCCACGCGTACCGGGTGGCCGTCGAGGCGGCACGGCGAGAGCCCGCGGCCGCGGACGACCTGCCCGAGCTGCTCACCGCGCTGGGGCGCGTGAGCCTCGCCGGCGGCTGGGCGCAGGAGGGCCTCGAAGCCTTCTCCCACGCCCGCAAGCTCGTCACGGACGCCGTCGAGCGCGCACGTCTGGACCGCGAGCGCGCGTTCGCGCTCAACGTGCTCGGCCGTCCCGCCGAGGCGGTGCGCGCGCTGCGCGCCGCGCGACGGGGGGTGGCGGGGATCGGCGACGCGGCGCAGAGCGTGCTCGCAGCGGTCGCCGTGACCGAGGCCGGCCTGCGGCTGCGCCAGGGCAAGTGGCACGAGGCCCGGCGCCTGGCGCAGGAGAGCATCGGCATCCTCGCCGACCACGCCGCCGATGACGCGGCGAAGGGCGTCCTCGCTGACGCCTACCGCTATCACGACATCGCGGCGGGCGAGCTCGAGGGCGATCAGGCGATCCAGTACACGCAGCGGTCGCTCGAGCTGTACGACCAGATCGGCGACGAGCTCTCGAAGTCCAAGGTGTACAACCTGCTGGGCGCCCGCGCCTACTACCGCGGCGAATGGAGCCTCGCGATCGCGCTCTACTCGCAGGCGCAGCTGGCCGCCGAGGCCGCCGGCGACGTCGTCGGAGCGGCGATCGAGTCCGTCAACGCGGCGGAGGTGCTCGTCGATCAGGGCCTCGTCGGCGACGCCCGGCCGCGGCTGGCCGAGGCGATGCACGTCTTCGAGGCGTCCGACAACCCGTACCTGATCGCCATCGCCACCGCGTTCTCGGCGCGCGGCCATCAGCGCGCAGCCGACCGAGAGGCCGCGCGCCGGGACTTCACCCGGGCGGCCGAGCTGTTCTCGACCGTCGACGACAACGACTGGGCGCGCGACAACCTCATCCGGCTGGCCGAGACGGAACTGGATGCCGGCGACGCGGGCGCCGCGCGCGCGATCCTCGACGAGATCCGCGAAGAGCCGACCGGGCCCGCCCTCAGCCGGCTGCTGCGCCAGCGGGCGCGCCTGGCCGGGCTCGACGGCGACGCCGATGCGGCGCGCGAGCTGACGCGGGAGGCGGCGGCCGCGGCATCCCTCCTCCCCTTCGAGCGCGCGCTCTCACTCGCGCAGCTCGCGCGATGCGGCGGCCCCGCCGACGGCGCGCTCGCCGCCGAAGCAGAGCAGACCCTCGCCGGGCTCGGCGTCGTCGATGTCGAGGCCCTCCTCGCCGCGTCCTCGGACCTGTCCGTCGAATCGAGGCACGGGCGATGAGCCGTCCGCGCCGCCCCCGCGTCCTTTCCACCCCTGTGAGGCGACGATGAACCGTTCCCGCTCCGCTGTGCGCCGACCGCTTCGCACCATGGCGGTGCTGACGATCCCGACCCTGATCGTCACCGGCCTCGCGACCCTCACCTCGACGGCGGCCTCGGCGCTTCCCGTCGCCGCGGCCGTCGGCCTCCCCACCGGGGCCGAGCGGTTCGCCGTCGCGGACGGGGCGGGCGGCGGGGCGACCGACCCGTTCCTGACGCCGGACGGCCAGCAGGTGGTCTTCGCCTCGAGCGGCGCCGACCCGGCGGGCGGCGACAACGGACTGGCCGACATCTACCGGTCCACGGCGACGATGTACTCGGACGATCCGTTCTCGGGGGCGCCGGACCTGGTCAGCGTGCCCGACGGTCCCGTGGGCACCACCCGCGCCGACGGCGCCAGTGCCGAACCCGTCGCGAGCGCCGACGGGCGGTATGTGGCATTCACCAGCGCGGCGACCAACCTCACCGGTGACGCGAGCACGGCACCCGGGCGCACGTACGTCTACGTGCGGGACACCCTGCGCGACCACACCTTCCGGATCCAGGCGGCCGCGGAGCCCGACGGCGACTCGTTCGAACCCGATCTCAGTGACGACGGCCGCCACCTCGTCTTCACGTCGACCGCCGGCAACCTCGTCACGGCCGGCCCGACCACCGTGGCCGACACCAACGGCGTCGCCGACACGTACGTCGCCGATCTCGACGCCGACGGCGACGGGATCTACGGCGACATCGCATTGCGCAAGGCCTTCCCGAGCCTCGAACTGCCCACCGGCTCGTCCGGAGCCGTGATCAGCGGCAACGGCGACGTCATCGCGCTGCTCTCCCGCAGCGACCCCATCTCGGCCCAGCCGGCGACCGCGCTGCCGAGCCTGTACACCGTGGACCGCGGCTTCACGGTCAACCGCGCGCGGCTGATCGCCACCGCGGCGAGCGCGCTGTCGATCGACGCCACCGGCACCAACATGGCCTACATCAGGTCCGACGCCTGCAAGAACTTCTCGGGAGAGATGAAGGACGTCGTCGTCGCCACCACCGTCGAGGGCAATGTCACCGGCTACTCGGTCGGGCTCGGGACGATCGACGCCGATCGCCGCGTGGGCGAGGTGGCCGACCCGCAGATCTCGCCGCAGGGCAGCGACGTCGCGTGGTCGACCACCGTGCCGTTGCTCGTCGGACTGCCCAGCGGTGTCGACCCGGTGGCACTGGCCGTGCCGGTCATCCGCACGCAGGAGATCAACTGGTCGGATGCCCAGTCGGGGACGATCGAATGCGTCGCCACCTTCTCGCCCGACTGGATCGACGTCGCCGAGGGCACCCATCCGAGCGTGTCGGTCGCCGGCCGCACGCTCGCCTTCCAGTCGCCGTCGCCCTCCGAGGTCGCCGTCGTCGACACCCACACGTCCTCGTACCTGTCGGTGGAGTCCGTCGACGGCTGGATCCCCACCCCCGGGTACATGACCCAGGTGAGGATCCAGAACATCCCCCTGACGACGCTGCGGGACTATGCGGCGCAGCTCGCCGGCGCACCGGTCTACCGCCTTCCGGTGTACCGGCTGCCGGTCTACCGCCTGCCCGTCTACCGGCTCCCGGTCTACCGGCTGCTCATCGACGACTCGCCGGTCTACCGGCTCCCTGTCTACCGCCTGCCCGTCTACCGGCTTCCCGTGTACCGGCTGGACCTGCCCGGCGGCTGGGACCAGATCCTCGCCGACACGCCCTTCGCGGGCGAGCTCACCCAGACGGTGACCCTCGACGAGGTGCTGGGCTGGGCCGCCGGCATCCTGGACGACGGCAACCCGGCCACCGATGCCGAGAGGGCCGCCGCCGAGCTCATCCGCTCGCTCACCCTGCAGGATCTCGGGCTCGACGAGAGCGGGCTGGCCGGGCTCTCGCTCACCTCGTACGCTCTCGGCTCGGCGCCGGTCGCCCAGATCCCGATCGCCGGAGAGGGCACCGAGCCCATCGCCCGGTGGCAGGCGCTGCTGACCGCGCAGGGGATCGATCTGACCCTCGACGACGACGCGGTGCTGGCCGAACTCGATTCGGCCGGTCTCACGCTCGACACGTCGGGCATCGACGCCGTGCCGCTGCGCGATCTGCCGATCGCGCTCACGCTCCTGTCCGAGGTCCCGGCGGACCGGCTGTTCCTCGCCGACACGCCGCTGGGCGCGGTCGACGTGACGACGCTGTCGCCCGAGAGCCGCACGGCGCTGTTCGGGACGACCGAGGTGACCGGCACCCTCGCCGCGCCTTCGACGGCGCTCCTGTCGACCGGCACCGCCGCCGACATCGCCGCCGGCGCCCCCCAGGACGTCACCGTCGGCACGCTGCTGTTCTCGCTGCTGGATGCCGAGAGCTATCCGTGGGAGGACATCGCCCCGAGCGCGATCGACCCGCGGTACGCGAGCGCCCGCTCGGTGGGCAACGCCTGCACCCCGGACGTGCGCTGCCGCTACTGGACGGGCTACCGGTTCGCCTTCGACCTCGGACCCGGCGAGTCGCAGGTCGGGCCCGGCGACGATCCGCTCACGATCGCCGCGCCGACCGCGTTCGTCGACGCGCCGGCATCCACCGTTCCCACCGACGTGTACGCCGCCGGCTCCGGTCCGGGCATCCGCTGGGGGACGGACGACGGCGTGTACAGCGGACCGCTGATCCGCTCCGGGCAGCGGGTCACCGCGCCCCTGGCCGACATGCGCGCCGGCACGGTGTTCGCTCTCGGCACCTTCTTCTCGTGGGCGAGGACGATGACCGACTTCGGCGCCGACGGCGGGATCACGTCGGGGATCTACGCGGCTTCGGCGGCCAACACGGACGTCCGCACGGACGACGCGTGGGACGAACCCGCCACCAACTACGAGAACGGCGAGTGGGTGGGCGTTCCCACCGAGCTCACCGAGGGGAGCATCTTCTACGGGTGGATCGCCCCCGACCACTTCCTCTTCGACGAAGAGACGGGGACCGAGTCGCAGAGCCCCTCCAGCGACGAGGACTACTACCTCGTCGACCCGGCGCCGCGCGGCAAGCGCCTGGTGATCTCGACGAACGCCCAGGACGGGCAGATCGCGATCTCGCTGTTCCGCCCGTCGGGATCGGCGTCCGCGGCGACGCTGGGTGTCGCCGACGCCGGCACCGCACCGGGTACCGCCGTGACCGAGCAGAGCGACTTCGGAGCGATCGCCGAGTCCGGGTCCGACGCCGCCGGCGCCCTGCCCGGGCAGACGCTCGTCGACCAGGCGGTCGTGCGCGACGGCATCGCCGCCGAGATCGAGGCGGCGGGCGTCGACACGGCACCCGGCGAACAGCTGATGGTGCGGGTGACCAGCGGCAACGGCATGCCGAGCTCGTCGCTCTACTCGCTGCGCGTGCGCTACGTGGACGACAGCGACGAGACGCGCTGCCCCGGCGTCGACGCCCCCGACATGGGCGAGCCCGGCCAGAGCGACCCCGTGACCGCGACGACGAACACCCTCTACATCTTCGACGCGACGCGGTACGCGCAGGAGTACGGATGGGAAGGCTCGGATGCCGTGCGCGAGGCGCTGGCCTCGATGAACGGCGTCGGCGCCGCCGGCTCGGAAGTGGACGGCGCCATCCTGTCGGTGGACTCCGACCCGGCCGTGCGTGCGGCGCGGACCGCCTACAACCAGAACCCCTGCTCGCTCAGTGCGCGCGCTGCGCTGACGACGGCGATCAACCGCTACGTGGCCGCCGCCGTCGACGGTCACCGCGACCAGATCACCTCGGTCGTCGTGGTGGGCGGCGACGACATCGTGCCGTTCGCCCCGGTCGCGCAGAACACGGCGCAGTTCACGGAATCCAGCCACGCCACCGACCTGCGGCGCGCCACGACGCCGACCGGCGAACCCTGCCCGGTCGACATCGCGCCCGACGCGGTCGATCCGTGCGCCACGCCGCTGTCGGCGGCCGCCGCGGCCGGCGACATCCTGACCGACGATCCGTACGGGCTGGCGACGGCGTACGAGTCGCTCGCCGGCCATCTGTACGTCCCGACGGTGGGTCTCGGGCGGCTCGTCGAGACGCCCGCCCAGATCCAGGGCATCGCCGCACGCTTCCGCGCCGCAGACGGGGCGATGGATGCGGCGGGCGAGCTCGCCGCGGACTCCAGCGTCACCGCGGGCTACGGCGCGTGGGCCGAGCTGCCGGCCGAGGTGACGGCGGCGCTGGAATGGCGCTCCCCCGCCAACACCGAGCTCACCGGCACGTGGACGCAGCAGGACATGTCCGATGCCCTGTTCCCCGCGGACGGCGCCGAGAGCCCCCGCCTCGTGTCGCTCAACACGCACGCCGACGAACGACGCATGCTGCCCGGGGTCGACGGCGCCGAGTCCGGCCGATTCGCCGAGACCGACCTGTTCCTCGCCGACGGACGCGGCGACCAGTCGCAGCTCGCGGGAGCGCTCGTCTTCCTCATCGGATGCCACGCGGGCAACAACCTGCCGACGGCCTACTTCGGCGACGTCGAGGACTGGGTGGACGTCTTCTCGACGGCCGGCGGCTTCGTCGGCAACACCGGGTACGGTCTGGCCAACAACACCACGACGGCGCTGGGCGAACGTCTGCTCGCGCTGTACGCCGACTGGATCGGGGTCACGGTGGACGGGCGCAGCATCACCTCCGCACAGGCCCTGGCCTACGCCAAGCAGTCGTACCTCGGCGGTCTCGGGCTGTACTCCGGGTACGACGAGAAGGTGCTGATGGGCGCCGTCTACTACGGCCTGCCGATGTACACCTTCTCGCCGGCGGCCTCCGGCGAGACGAAGTCCGCTCCGCTCCCCGAGGTCCCTGCGGGCCTGAGCGAGGTCGCCGATCACGACGGCGTGCTCTCGGCGTCGCTGCGGCTGCAGCCCACGTTCCAGTCCGTGCCGTCGGGCAGCGCGGACGGCACGACCTACCTCACCGCCGACGGACAGGCTCCCGCCGTCGTGCCCGGCCAGCCCGTGCTGCCCCGGCTCGCCGCGGCGCTCGGGCCGCGGCCGGAGGATCCGCCGCTGGTCCCGCGGGGCGCGCTCATCACCGCGCTGACCTCCGAGGTCGAGACGGGGGTCTCCCCCGCGATCGCGGCGGCGGGCGTCGGGGTGCCGCAGACGGAGCTCACCCGCGCCGGCGTCGCGTTCCCCTCGACCTTCGCGACGATCTCGCAGCAGGACGCACCGGGCGGACCGGTCGATCTGCTCGTCGTGACGCCCGCCCGCGTGGAGGTGGCACGCGACGGCACCGCCTCGATCGAGAAATTCACCGATCTGAACGTCGAGGCGGTGTACGGCCCGGCCGACTCGACCGACAGCACAGCGCCCTCCGTCACGTACGTCGAGGTGCCGGGGGCCGGGGGAAGCCGCCTGTCGTTCGGCGCCGACGGCACGGGCAGCGACATCGCGCAGATGGTGCTCCTGGTGCAGCGCGACGGGCAGGCCGCCTGGGAGCGCGTGCCGGTCACCCGCAGCCCCAGCGGCACCAGCTGGGACGCGGATGTGCCGAACGACGGCCGGCCGTTCCGCTGGATCCTGCAGGTGGTGGATGCCGCGGGCAACGTGGCGACGCAGACCCAGCACGGTCACCTCGACCTCGCAGCCGCGGCCGCGCCGGCGCTGGGAGCACCCGGTGACGACGCGACGGTCGAGGCGGGCAGCCGGCTGGAGCGGACGATCGCGGTGACGGATGCCGCACCCGGCGAAGACCTCACCGCCACTGTGTACGTCAGGAGCGGGAAGGATGTCGTCGCCTCCGGTCCCGCAGCCATCGAGCAGGACGGCGCGCAGACGCACGCGCGCATCGACGAGCTGTTCCCGACACCGGGCGGCTACGTCGTCGAGGTCCGCGTGTGCCGCACGGCCTCGTGCAGCACGGCGTCGTTCGCGGTCGAGGTCGTGGACGCCAATCTTGCGCCGGCGGCGACCGTCACCCTGGAGCCCGACGGCTCGGACGTGACGCCGACCTCGCTGCTCACGGCGGACGCCGACGGCACCGACCCGGACGGCGACCACGTCGACCTGTCGTACCGGTGGACCCGCAACGGCACGCCGGTCGGCGCCGACGCGACCACGCTGGCGCTGGACGGCCTCGCGCACGAGGGCGATGTCATCACGGTGACCGTGATGCCCAACGACGGCACGACGGACGGGCACGCGGCCTCGGCGTCGGTCGTCGTGCAGGCGCCGTCGACCGCTCCGCAGATCGTCGCGACCGCGGTCAATGCGGCGGGCCCGTACACCGAGGGCACCTGGAGCACGACGCCCGTGACCGTCACCTTCCAGTGCACCTCGGGCGTCGCGATCACCTCGTGCCCGACCCCGGTCACGGTCGACGCCGACACCGCCCCCGAGGGCCGCACCGTCAGCGGCACGGTCACCGACGTGCGGGGCGAGACGGCGACGACCGAGCTCCTGGTCAAGGTCGACGGGACGGCGCCCGCGCTCGCCCCGGTCGTGACGCCGGACCCCGTCACGGTCGGCGGCACCGCGACCGCCACCCCGAACGCGACCGACGCCGCCTCGGGCGTGGCCTCGCAGTCGTGCGACGTCCCGTCGACGGCGACGGCAGGCACGGCGAGCGTCACCTGCCGCGCGACGGATGCCGCCGGGAACACCGGGTCGGCGAGCGCCGCCTACACGGTGACGGCGCCCGGCCCGGTCCTGTGCGGGGGCGTGCCGGATCGGTCTCCGCTGCTGGCGGTAAACGCCGACGGCTCGAGCGTGTTCTTCCGGCTGTCCGGCGTGCCGATCGTGTTCCGCGCGTGCGATGCCGCCGGAAAGTCGATCGGCACGAAGCGGTTCGTCACCGGGGTCGTCCTCGTCGCCACGGCGGACCTGCCGTCGTCGGCCAAGGTCAACGAGGGGCTCTATCCGCCGATCGGCAGCTTCACCTATGCGAAGCTCACCAAGACCTGGGTGGGTGCCATCCCGACCATCAAGCTGAAGAGCGGCAAGAAGTACACGTATCGCATCGAGCTCGCCGACGGCACCTCGTTCACCGTCACGTTCGGGGTGCGCTGATGGCGCGCGACGAGATGCGGGATGCCGCGGCCGACGGTCGCGCGCCGGCCGCGGCATCCACCCCCGGACCGCTTCCCGCGCGCGACACCGCCGCCCTCGCGGCCGAGATGCTGGCCGAGGTGCGCGACGAGATCGATCGCGCCGACCAGAAGGCCTCGCTGCTCATCGGCTCGCTCGGCATCGCGTTCTCGATCGTGCTGAGCGGCATGATCGGCGGCGACTGGACGCCGGTCACCCTCTCGCCGTTGGGCGCGACGGTGTGGGTGCTGGGCGTCGTCGCGGCCGCGGCATCCGTCGTGGCCGCCGCGGCGGCGGTCTGGCCGCGTCTCAGCCGCGGTCCCGGTCCCGGCGCGATCACGTACTGGGGCCAGGTCCGCGGGCTCGGGTCACCCGCCGAGGTCGAGCGCGCACTGAGCGAGCGCGGGGTCCACCCGCCCGAGCGCACCTTCCAGCAGCTGCTCGTGCTGTCGGCGGTGGTGCAGCGCAAGTACCGGGCGATCCGTCTGTCGATGGCGCTCGCGGGCGTGGGCGTCGGGCTCATCATCGTCGGCTTCCTGCTGACCCGCTGACCCTGCGCGGCCCGGCTACGCTCGACACGTGGTCCCCGTCGACAACCTGATCGCGTTCACGCTGGCCGCGCTGGTGCTCATCGTGATCCCCGGCCCGAGCGTGCTCTTCACGATCGGCCGCGCTCTCGCGCTCGGCCGCATCGGCGGACTGCTGAGCGTGCTGGGCAACGCCCTGGGACTGCTGCCGGTGATCGGCCTGGTCGCGCTCGGCGTGGGCGGCATCGTCGCGCAGTCGATCGTGCTGTTCACGATCCTCAAGGTGGCGGGCGCCCTGTACCTGATGTACCTCGGCGTGCAGGCGATCCGTCACCGGCACCGCACCGCGGCCGCCGCCACCGCCGCCGCGCTCCCCCGCTCCGCGTGGCGTCAGCTCGGCGAGGGCTTCGTCGTCGGCGTGACCAACCCCAAGACGATCGCGTTCTTCGTGGCCGTGCTGCCCCAGTTCGTCGACCTGAACGCCGGGTCGGTGCCGCTCCAGATGATCGAGCTCGGCCTGGTGTTCTTCACCATCGCGCTGCTCTCGGATGGGGCGTGGGCCCTCGTGGCGGCCGCGGCACGCTCGTGGTTCGGCCGTTCGCCGAAGCGCATCGCGACCCTGTCGGCGACCGGCGGCGGACTCATGATCGGGCTCGGCGGCATCCTCCTGCTCACCGGCAACAAGCACTGAAGGACGACCCATGGCCCCGCAGCCCTCGACCTCCGACCGCCGGCGCATCGTGTTCATCGACGTCGACGGCACGATCCTCGAGCACGGCTCGCGCATCGCGCCCGGCACGCCCGACGCGATCCGCGCCGCACGCGCGGCGGGGCACCTGGTGTACCTCGCGACCGGCCGATCGGCCTCCGACATCCATCCGCGCGTCGCCGAGATCGGCTTCGACGGGGCCGTGACCAATTCCGGTGCGCTGGTCACGTCGGACGGCGAGGTGGTCATCGACCGGCCGCTGTCGCGCGAGCATGCCGACCGGATGATCGCCGCGCTCAAGGCACGAGGCATCCGCTACTTCCTGCAGACGCGTGACGGCGTCTACGCGTCCGACGAAATGGCCGAGCTCATGCGCGAGTACGCGGCCGCGATCGACGCGCGCGAAGCCGCGGGCGAAGAGGTGCGGCCCGAGGACTCGCTCGTCGGGCTCGCCCAGCGCACGTTCCCGAGCGTCGACGAGGCCGACCTCGACCGCATCGACAAGGCGGTGTTCGTGAGCGACCACCCCGAGGGCATGGGCGAGCTGATCGCCGACCTCGGCGACCAGTTCCTCATCGTCCCGGGCAGCATGCCGCTGCCGGGCGGCTCCAACGGCGAGATCAACGAGGCCGACACGACGAAGGGCTCCGCGATCGAGCTGCTGCTGGAACGCCTCGGCATCGACGCGGCCGACGCCGTCGCGATCGGCGACAGCTGGAACGACATCGAGATGTTCCAGGTGTGCGGCGTCGCCGTGGCCATGGGCAACGCCCACCCCGAGCTCAAGGACCTCGCGGACTTCGTCACCACCGATGTGCTCGACGACGGCATCGCGAACGCGTTCCGCCGGCTCGGGCTGATCTGACCGCTCAGCCCGCCGCGTCGGGCGCCGCGGTCGTCCGCGCCTCGGCGCCGAGGTTCACGAGGTTGCCGCCGGGATCCCGCACCTGCGCCACGCGCTCGCCCCACGGCATGTCGGCGGGCGGCTCCACTCCGCGTCCTCCGGCGGCGAGCCACGCCGCGTAGACGGCATCCACGTCGTCGACGTAGAACCACAGCTCGACGCGGTCGCCCACGGACGGGGGCAGCGCGTCGGGATCGCGGCCGATGCCGAGCGACGCGTCGCCCAGCTTCAGCGACACGTAGTCGTCGACGCCCTCGTTGCCGAATCGGTACGACACCGTCGCGTCGAGCGCGCTCTCGTAGAACCGCACGAGCGCCGGCAGGTCTCGCGTGAGGAGGATGGGGAACAGGCTCCGCACCGCCATGTTCCCCACCCTACGACGGCGGGATCAGTCCAGGAAGATGTCGGGGAACAGCTCGGAGTCGGGCGTGCCCGGCACCGCCGCGTAGCCCGAGAAGTCCGTCACACCCGCGGCCTCCAGCACGTCCTCGACGATGAGCGTCTGGCCGGTGTAATCGCGCGCAGGCTTCGTGAAGATCTCGTACGCGGCGTCGGCGTAGACCTCGGGAGTGCGGCTCACCTTCATCATGCGGTCGCCGCCGAGGGCGAACTGCACGGCCGCGGTCGCGATCGTGGTGCGCGGCCACAGCGTGTTGGCGGCGATGCCGTCCTTGGCGAACTCGGCCGCCAGTCCCAACGTCGCCATCGTCATGCCGTACTTCGCGAGCGTGTAGCCGGTGTGCCCGCCGAGCCACTTCGGCGACAGATTGAGCGGCGGCGACAGCGACAGGATGTGCGGGTTCGGCGCGTCCTTGAGGATCGGCACCGCGGCGCGCGACAGCATGAACGTTCCGCGCACGTTGACGTCCTGCATGAGGTCGTACTTCTTGGCCTCCAGGTCGAGCGAGCGCGACAGGTCGATCACCGATGCGTTGTTCACGACGATGTCGATGCCGCCGAACTCGCCCTGGGCCTTCAGGACCGCTTCGGTGATGTCGTCGTCGTTGCGCACGTCGCCGACGATCGGGAGCGCCTGGCCGCCGGCATCCCGGATCTGCTCCGCCGCGGAGTGCACCGTGCCCTCGAGCTTCGGGTGCGGGGTGTCGGTCTTGGCCAGCAGCGCGATGTTGGCGCCGTCGCGCGCGGCGCGGAGCGCGATCGCCAGGCCGATGCCGCGGCTGCCGCCCGATATCAGGATCGTCTTGCCGGCGAGGGGCTTGTCGGTCATGGGTACTCCTCCAGAGGTGCGGGCATAGGTGCGGTGCGGGCGACAGGTGCCGCGATCATGTGCTCTCGCCGAGGTCACACGTCCTGGACGTCAGTTCCGTGTGCGTTCGGCGAGAGCACATGATGCGGATGGGAAGTGGGTTGTCGACGCCGCGGGTGCGGTCAGGAACGGGACTTCGTGGATGCCGCGGCGAAGGCCTGCACGCGCGCCCGGGCCTCGTCGGTGTCGAAGCGGGCGCCGATCGACGCCGCCTCGTCGTCGAGGTTGTCGGCGAACGAGCGGCCGGCGCCCGTGCGGACCAGTCGCTTGGCCTGCCCGAACGCGGCGGTGGCGTTGTCGAGCCAGAATCGGGCGACCGCCTCGGCGCGCGCGGCGACCTCGTCCGCCGGCACGACCTCGGTCACCAGTCCCCAGTCCAGGGCGGTGGCCGCGTCGATGGTGACGTCCTGCAGCAGCAGCTGCAGCGCGCGGCGCTGCCCCACCGCCGCCGGAAGGAGCGTCGAGACGCCCAGGTCGGGGGTCAGGCCGATGTTGGCGTAACGGCTGACGAACCTCGACTGCTCGGACGCGACGATGTAGTCAGCCGTGAGCATCAGCCCGAGCCCGCCGCCGGCGACCGCGCCCTGCACGGCCGCGACGATCGGCGTGCCGGATTCGACGAAGGTGCGGATGCCGTCGTGGATCGTGTGCGCGGCGCCCGTGACGTCGGCGCCCGAGGCCCCGGACGTGGCCATCTCGATGACATCGCCGCCGGCGCAGAACGCGGGTCCTGCCGCGTCGAGGATGATCGCACCCACGGATTCGTCGGCGGTCAGCTCGTGCGCGATGTCGCGCCAGCGGCGGCCCATCTCGAAGCCCATCGCGTTGAGCGAGGCGGGGCGGTTGAAGGTGACGCGGGCGAGGCCGCCGTCGCGGGTGACGAGGATCGAGTCGCTCATGGGGTCTCCAGGGTTCACTTCGGGGCCATGCGGATCGCGCCGTCGAGGCGGATGGTCTCGCCGTTCAGGTAGCCGTTGTCGACGATCGACATCACCAGGCGCGCGTACTCGTCGGGCTTGCCGAGGCGCTGCGGGTACGGCACCTGCTGGCCGAGGCTCTCCTGCGCGGCCTCGGGCAGGCCGGCGAGCATCGGGGTCTCCATGATGCCGGGGGCGATGGTGACGACGCGGATGCCGTAGCGGGCGAGCTCGCGCGCGATCGGCAGCGTCATGGCGTGGACGCCCCCCTTGCTGGCCGAGTACGCCGGCTGCCCGATCTGCCCGTCGAACGCGGCGACGCTCGCGGTGTTGACGATGACGCCGCGGTCTCCGGCGCTGGTCGGCTCCGTCTTGGCGATCACGGCCGACGCCTGCGAGATGACGTTGTAGGTGCCGATGAGGTTGACCCGGATGATGCGCTCGAACGCATCCAGCGGCGACGGATCACCCTCGCGGTCGAGCACCTTCGCCGGAGGTGCGATCCCCGCGCAGTTCACGACCACGCGAAGGGGCCGGGATGCCGCGGCCGCCGCGACCGCATCGGCCACTTGCTGCGGGTCCGTGACGTCGGCAGGCGCGAACGAGCCGCCGAGCTCGGCCGCGACGTCGGCGCCCGCCGAGGTCGCGAGGTCGACGACGGTCACCACCGCGCCGGCTGCGGCGAGACGTCGGGCGGTCGCGAGGCCGAGTCCGCTCGCGCCGCCGG
This sequence comes from Microbacterium kyungheense, assembly GCF_006783905.1. Classification (GTDB taxonomy): domain Bacteria; phylum Actinomycetota; class Actinomycetes; order Actinomycetales; family Microbacteriaceae; genus Microbacterium; species Microbacterium kyungheense. Next base: position 147,657 of record NZ_VFPE01000005.1, read on the forward strand.
TGACGAGGGCCGAGGCGTCCGTCAGTTCCATGCGTTCTCCTTCGAACTTGGTATCGGGTTCCACACTACGCGGTACTGCGTTCCACCACACGCTTCGCGGCGGGGATGCGGCATCCACGCTACCGACCTGCTGCTGCGCGGTGTTGGATGAGGGGCATGGAGCTCCGCATCAAGCGCGTGTACGACGACCCGGCGCCGGACGACGGATTCCGCGTGCTGGTGGACCGGCTGTGGCCGCGCGGCCTCTCGAAGGACCGGGCGCACCTCGACCTCTGGGCCAAGGACGTGGCGCCCTCGACCGAGCTGCGCACCGCGTTCCACCACGACGGCATGTCGTGGGAGGACTTCGCGGCCGCCTACCGCGCCGAGCTCGCCGGCCCGACGAAGGGCGCCCTCGACGCCCTGCGCGCCGAGCTCGCGCCGCACGCCGTCGTGACACTGCTGCACTCGGTGCATGACCCGGTGCAGAATCACGCCGCGCTGCTGAAGGCGGCGCTGTCGGGCTGAGCACCGGCAGGATGGGACGCATGTCGATCCCTGTCGAAGACGTCGCCGTGCCGGCCCGGGTGCTCGAGCTCGCGCGCGGCGCGGCACTCACGCCGGTATGGCACAACCAGGACGGCGGGCTGACCTTCCGCACCGACGACGGCCGCCACATCAAGCACACGCCGCGCACGCTCGAGACGTCGTTCGCCGGCGAGGCCGACCGCCTGGAATGGGCCGTCGCGTACACGCCCGTCCCGCGGGTGCTCGAGCACGGCGGCGATGACGTGCACGAATGGATGGTGACGGCATCCCTCCCCGGCATCAGCGCGGTGGACCCTCGAATGGATGCCGCCACCGCCGTCCGCGAGGTCGGCAGAGGCCTGCGCGCGCTGCACGACGCCCTGCCGGTCGCCGACTGCCCGTTCGAGTGGACCGTCCCCCGGCGGATCGAGAACGCCGGGATCCGCGGCATCCACCTCCCCGACGCACTGCGCGACGCACCGCCGGTCGACCGGCTCGTCGTGTGCCACGGCGACGCATGCGTGCCCAACACGCTGATCGGCGACGACGGCCGCTGGAGCGGCCACGTCGACCTCGGCGCACTCGGCGTCGGCGACCGGTGGGCCGACATCGCCGTGGCGTCGATGTCGACCGTCTGGAACTATGGCGAGGGGTGGGAGGACGCCCTCATCGAGGCGTACGGCATCCAGCCCGACCGCGAACGCCTCGCCTACTACCAGGAGCTGTGGAACGCGACATGACCGACATCACCGGCACCGTGGCCAAGATCGACGGGCAGGCGAACCTCGTGATCCTTCGCCGCTTGGCCGCGACGGCGGAGGACGTGTGGCGCGAGCTCACCGAGTCCGCACGCCTGGAGCGATGGATCGGCCGCTGGGAGGGCGACCCCCGCACCGGTCACGTCGCCTTCTCGATGACCGCCGAGGCCGGCGACGCGGAGCCCGCAGAGTTCACGATCCACGAATGCGACCGGCCGCGGCGGTTCGCCGGTGACACCGCACCGGACTCCGGCGGCTGGCACCTCTGGTTCGAGCTCGCCGAGGAGTCCCCCGGCGACACCGTGCTCACGTTCGGGCAACGGCTGGATGCCGGCGACGATGTCGGCTCGATCGGCCCGGGCTGGGAGTACTACCTCGACCGGCTCGTCGCCGCGCACGCCGGCGTCGACGTCGGCACGGTGAGCTGGGACGACTACTTCCCGGCGCTGCAGCCGGCGTACGAGCGGCTCGTCGCCGCGGACTGAGGCATCACGGCCGGCACGTCGCGGCCGGCGCGTCGCGGCCGGCGCGTCGCGGCCGGCGCGCCACGAGCGGCCGGTCACGGCCGGCGCGTCACGACCACACGAACCGGAACGTACCGGCGGCCACCGCAGCGGCGATCGCGAGCGCCATGATGGCCGCGCCGCCGGCGAGGGCGACGGCATCGCGCGCGTGCAGGCGAGACGGGCGCGACCAGGTGCGCGGGATCCCCGAGCCGAAGCCGCGGGCCTCCATGGCGGTCGCGAGCTTGGTGCCGCGCCGGACGGCGAACACGAGCAGCACGAACGCCATCGAGAAGAACCGCCGGATCGCGCCGGTGTCGCCGACGCCGCGGGCGCGGCGCGCGAGACCCATGCTGCGCCAGTCGTCGAGGAACAGCCCGAGCGTGCGGGTGCCGGCCAGCACGCCGAGCACGAACCTGCTCGGAAGGCGGGCGACCTGCGCCAGCGCGTCGGCGAGCTCGGTGGGATCGGTGCGGCCGAACAGCAGGATGGTGGGCAGCGCGAGGGCGATCACGCGCAGGCACACGGCGATGGCCAGCGCGATCGAGTCGTCGCTGATCGTCGCGTACCCGAACGACCAGTAGACGCGGCCGCCCGGCTCGGCGTACAGCAGCATGCTGAGGCCCGCGACCGGCGCGAACACCACGATCGGCAGCATCCGCTTCAGCAGCGTGGTGAGGGGCAGCCCCGTCAGCGGAAGGCATGCGAGCTGCAGCACGATGGCGGCGAGCGCGCTCGTGACGTCGATCGAGGCGAACAGCGGCACCGACAGCAGCAGCGCCAGCACGACCTTGGTGACGGGATTCACGCCGTCGAGCCACGCCGGCCGCGTGTCGACGGCGCTCGCGTCGGTCGTCGCCGCGGTCATGACGCCGCCCCCGCGGTCACCGGCAGTCCCAGGTCGATGCGATGCGCACCGAGGTGCCGCAGCACGTCGTCGTCGTGGGTCACGGCGACGACGGTCGTGCCCGCGGCGATCTCGGACTGCAGCAGCGCCACGAGCTCGACCCAGCCGCGACGGTCCTGGCCGAACGTGGGCTCGTCGAGCACGATCACCGGAGGGGCGTCGGCGAGCACCGTGGCCACCGACAGGCGCCGCTTCTGGCCGCCCGACAGCGTGAAGGGGTTGGCGAGCGCGAGCGGAGCGAGGTGCAGCCGCTCGAGCAGCTCGTCGACGATGACCTCGACGTCGGCCGCCGCGACGCCTCGGGACCGCGGGCCGATGGCGAGCTCGTCACGCACGGTCGAGGCGAGGAACTGGTGCTCGGGCTCCTGGAACACCGTGCCGATGCGGGTCAGCAGCTCGCGCGAGGTCCACCGCGACGGCCGGCGCCCCGACCGCCCCGCGAGCTGCGGCGCGGCCAGCACCTCCCCCGCGGCCTCGGGCAGCAGCCCGGCGAGCGTCAGCGCGAGCGTGGACTTGCCGGCGCCGTTGGGGCCCACGATCCCGGTGGCCGCACCGCGCGGCACGTGCACCTCGAGCCCCGCCCGCACGATCGAGCGGCGATCACGAGAGACCGAGAGCCCGGATGCCGCCAGCGCCGGTTCGGCATCGACCCGGGCCGGCGCGAGGACGGGCAGGTCGATCGGCCGTCCGGGCACCCACACGCCGGCGGCGGCGAGGTCGTCGCCGACCCGCGCGAACACCTCGGTAGGCGGACCGTCGGCGAGGAGTCCTCCCTCAGCACCCACCACGATGACGCGGTCCATGAGGTCGGCCCACACCTCGGTGCGGTGCTCGATGACGACGAGCGTCGCACCGGTCTCGGCGACGGCGTGCTCCACCGCCGCGCGCACCTCGCGCACCCCCTCCGGATCGAGATTCGCCGTCGGCTCGTCCAGCAGCAGCACGCCCGGCCTCATCGCGAGCACCCCGGCGAGCGCGAGGCGCTGCTTCTGTCCGCCCGAGAGCGCTTTGGTCGCCCGGTCGAGCGGCACGTCGAGCCCGACGGCTTCGAGAGCCTCGGCGACCCGGACGGGGATATCGGATGCCGGCACGCCGAGGTTCTCGCAGCCGAACGCCACGTCGTCCCCGACCTTCGACAGCACGACGCCGGCGTCCGGGTCCTGCAGCACGAGCCCGACGCGGCCCCGCTGGGTCTCGGGGCGCGCCCCGTCGACGAGGAGCATGCCGGTCTGGTCGCCTTCGTCGGCGCCGCCCAGCAGGCCCGCGATGCCCGCCAGCAGCGTCGACTTGCCGGCGCCCGACGCGCCCAGCAGCAGGACGCGCTGGCCCGGCTCGATCGTGAAGGTCACGTCCCGCACAGCCGGCGCACGGCGTCCGGCGTAGCGCCACCCCCACCCGGCGGCGGTGATGTCGGCCGGCCGCCCGCGCCCTGCCGCGTGGGCGGACGAGCCCGGCATGTCAGACCTCGCGGCGCGCTTCGCGTCCGGCGGCGAAGCGGTTCAGCGCGCCGGTCGCGGCGAGGGCGCGGACCGCGAGCCAGCCGACGAGCCCCGCGAGGAGCGCGCCCGAGACGGCGAGCGACACCAGGTAGATGACGTTGAACTCGATGGTCTTCAGGATGTTCGGCGAGCTGCCGTAGAACAGTTCGAACACCCACGCCCCGACGGCCGCGCCGACACCGGCGAGCATCGCGACCGGGAGCGTGAAGCGGCGGTACAGGAACAGCGCGAAGATCACTTCGGCGCCCAGGCCCTGCACGATGCCCGAGAACAGCGTCGAGACGCCCCACACGTTGCCGATGAGCATCGAGATGAGCGCGGCGATCACCTCGACGAGGAGCGCCGCTCCGGGCTTGCGGATGACGAGACCGCCGATCACGCCGCCGATGAGCCAGATCCCCACGGCGATGCCGCCGAGGCCGGGGGTGAGGCCGTCCATGGCGACGAACCACGTGCCGCCGACGGTGTTCCACGCCCAGAAGACGAGGCCGAGGGCGACGCCGAGGACGGCGGCGACGACGATGTCGACGACGCGCCAGCGAAGGCGGTGCGAGATCGCGGATGCCCCTGCGGCGGTGGCCGATGCGGACCCGGTGGGGGCAGACGTGGACGCGTGCATGTGTTCTCCTCCCTGCGCCGGCATGATCCGGATCAGGTTCGACGGTCGAAGCGTGGGTCGCTTCCTCTCAGCCCGGCTCACCGGACTCCCGTGGTTGTGGCGTTGAGTATACCGCCGACGCGGCAAGGTATCTTTGGCGAGTGACCCAGAACGACGCCCCCGCGCCCTCGCGCCGTGAGCGTCGTGCGCGCACGGGCGAGTTCGCGGCCGCGCCGGCGGGGTACAGTCCTTCGTTTGACGAGACGATGGCCCCGCGGCCGAGCACGACCGCCCCGGTCGACACCGCCGCCGTTCCGACATCGATCGCCGCGGCGCCGTTCCCCGCCCAGCCGTCTCCGGCCCTCCCGGTCTTCGACCCGGCACCCTCGTTCGACCCGGCACCCTCGTTCGACCCGGCACCCTCGTTCGACCCGGCACCCTCGTTCGCACAGGGGCCGTCGTTCGTGCCGCCCGCGGATGCAGAGCCGGTCGAGCCTGTGCCCACCACCACGGCGAGCACCGATCTCGCCGCCGCGCTCGGGTTCGTCGCGACGGGCCCCGCCCCGGTGTTCCCCGCCGCTTCGCAGACCGGATCGGCCACGGTGCCCGACCCCGCGCGGGCGACGCAGCCCGTGTCGACCGCCGACGCCGGGCAGCCGGCATCCGCTTCCGCCACCGTCACCGCTCCCGCCACGAACACCGGCACCGGCACCGCGCTGTCGTGGGTCGACCCGGCCGCCGTCGGCCGCGTGGGCGCACCCGACGACCTGGCCGCCGCGTCGATGCCGTATGTCGCCGTCGAGGCGGATCTGCTCGCCGACGCGCCCCGGCGGTCGCCGCTGCGGGCCGGAGTGATCGTGCCGACCATCGTGATCGCCGGCGTGCTGGCGGCCTACGCCGGAACGACGCTGCTGTGGCCGCTCCACGCCGTCGCCCCGACCGTCACGGCGATCCAGGTGCAGCCCGCCGCCGCTCCCGCCGCCGTGCCCGCGTGGCCCGCCCAGGGCAGCGCGGCCGAGGCGGTCGAGGGCATCGGATCGCTGGCGTCGACCGGCGACCCCGACGCGATCGCGAGCATCACGAAGGTCGTGACCGCGCTGGTCGTCCTCGACGAGATGCCGCTCGCTGTGGGTGAGCAGGGTCCCGAGTACCGGTTCTCGGCTGCCGACCGCAACGCGTACTGGCAGTACCTGCGGCAGGGCGAGTCCGCCCTCAACGTCCCGGTCGGCGGGACGCTGACCGAGTACCAGCTCCTGCAGGGCATGCTCATCGGATCGGCAGGCAACTACGCCGACCGGCTGGCGCAGAACCTCTTCCCGTCCGACGCGGTGTACGCGTCCGCCGCGAACAAGTGGCTGACCGACCACGGGGTGCCGGGCATCACGCTGTACGAGCCGACCGGCATCGACAAGCGCAACACCGCCTCCCCCGAAGCCCTCATCCCGCTCGCGCAGAAGGCGCTCGCGAACCCCGTCATCGCCGAGATCGTGGCGCAGCAGTCCGTGGTGCTGCCGGGGGCGGGGACGGTAGAGAACACGAACGGGCTGCTCGCCGACCCGGGGGTCGTCGGCCTCAAGACCGGCACGCTCGACGCCTGGAACCTGCTGTCGGCCAAGGACGTGACGATCGGCGACACGACGGTCCGCCTGTACGCCTCGGTGCTCGGCCAGCCCGACGACGCGGCCCGGCTCGCGGCGTCGCGCGCGATCTACGCACAGCTCGAGCAGGAGCTGCAGCTGAAGCCTTCGGTCACCGCGGGCACGGTCGCCGGCGTCGTCGAGACCCGCTGGGGCGACAAGGTCGACGTCGTCGCGTCCGGCGACGCGTCGGTCGTCCTCTGGAACGGCGGCGTCGGCACGGTCGCCACGAGCTTCGATCTCGGCGAGGCCCGTGATGCGGGCGACACCGTCGGCTCCCTTCAGGTCACGGGCCCGCTGAACGGTGCGAAGGTCGACCTGACGCTCGCCGGCGACGTCTCGGATCCGTCGCCGTGGTGGCGGCTGACGCACCCGCTCGACCTGTTCGGCCTGAACGACTGACCGCGCGGACGCTCCCGCCGCACCCGGACGGAACGCGCGGGTCGGGTCAGCGGATGAGGCCCTCGTTCGCCAGCTCGTCCCACAGCGCCGCCGGGATCGGGGCGGCCATGAGGTCGGCGTTGCGGCGCAGCTGCTCGGGGCGGCTCCCGCCGACGACGACCGAGCGCACCGAGGGGTCGCGCAGCGCGAACTGCACGGCGGCGGCGGGCAGCGCGACGTCGTGTGCGCGGCAGACCGCGACGATACGCTGCACCCGGTCCCACAGCTCGTCGGGCATGCGGCCGTACTCGTACCGGTCGTCGCGCGACGGCTCGTCCTTGGCGAGCAGCCCGGAGTTGAAGACGGATGCCGCCACCACCCCCGTCCCGCGCTCATGGCAGGCGGGCAGCACGTCGTCGGCGGCGGACTGCTCCAGCAGCGTGTAGCGGCCGGCGATCATGATGAGGTCGAGGTCGGCACCCTCGACGGCCGCGGCCAGCGCCGATGAGACCATCGAGCCGATGCCGACGGCGTCGACGGCGCCTTCGTCGCGCAGCTGCTGCAACGCGGGGAACGCCTCGCGCAGGGCCAGGTCGAGGTCGTGGCGCTCGGGGTCGTGCAGGTAGAGGACGTCGACGCGGTCGAGACCCAGCCGGTCGAGCGACTCGTCGAGGCTCGCCCGGATGCCGTCCGCCGAGAAGTCCCACTCCCGTCGCAGCGTCGTCGGCACGTGGAAGTCGTTCGCGACGTCGAGGCCGCCATCGTCGTCCGGGTTGGGCCGCAGCAGCCGCCCCGCCTTCGTCGAGATCACGAACTCGTCGCGGGGCTTGGTGCGCAGGAACGCCCCCAGCCGCTGCTCCGAGAGCCCGAGGCCGTAGTGCGGGGCGGTGTCGTAATAGCGGATGCCGGCATCCCAGGCGGCCTCGAGGATCGCCCAAGCCTGCTCGTCGCTGAGCGGCCGGAAGAGGTTGCCGACGTTGGCGGCGCCGTAGCCGAGGCGCGTGAGCGCAGGCGCCTGACGGACGCCGGCGTCAGGCCGCAGCATCCACTGCTCCGAAGGTGTACGCGGTGCGGCTGTCTGCCTTCATCTCCATGCCGATGCCCGGCGCGAGCGGCGGGATGTAGACGCCGCCGCGCACCTCCGTGGGCACGACGAAGTGCTCGTGCAGGTGATCGACGTACTCGATCATGCGGCCCTCGCGGCTCGCGCTCACGGCCACGAAGTCGAACATCGAGAAGTGCTGCACGGCCTCGCACAGTCCCACGCCGCCCGCGTGCGGGCAGACCGGCACACCGAACTTCGCCGCGAGCAGGAGGTTCGCGATGTTCTCGTTGACGCCGCCGACGCGGGCGGCGTCGATCTGCATGACAGCGAGGGCGCCGGCCTGCAGCAGCTGCTTGAAGATCACCCGGTTCTGCGCGTGCTCGCCTGTCGCGACCCGGACCGGCGCGACCCCCCGCGCGATCTCGGCGTGCCCGAGCACGTCGTCGGGGCTCGTCGGCTCTTCGATCCAGGCGAGGTCGAACTCGGCGAGGGCGTTCACCCAGGCGATCGCGTCCGACACGTCCCAGCGCTGGTTGGCGTCGATGGCGATCGGGTAGCCCTCGCCGCACGTCTCGCGCGCGATGCGCAGGCGACGGATGTCGTCGTCGAGATCGGCACCCACCTTGAGCTTGATCTGCCCGAAGCCGTCGGCGATCGCCTCGCGGCACAGGCGGGCGAGCTTCTCGTCGGAGTAGCCGAGCCAGCCGGGACTCGTGGTGTACGCCGGGTAGCCGGTGGCCAGCAGCTCGGCCTCGCGCTCGGCGCGGCCCGGCTCCGCGGCACGGAGGATCGCGAGAGCCTCGTCGGGCGTCAGCGCATTCGTGAGGTACCGGAAGTCGACGAGGGCGACGAGCTCTTCGGGCGTCATGCGAGAGAGCAGCTGCCACAGCGGCAGCCCGGCGCGCTTGGCCTTGAGGTCCCACAGCGCGTTCACGACCGCGCCGATCGCCATGTGCATGACGCCCTTCTCGGGGCCCAGCCAGCGCAGCTGCGAGTCGCCGATCAGCTCACGGTTGGTCGCGCCCATGTCGTCGAGCAGCGGTTCGAGCTCACGCCCGACGAGGTGGTCGGCGAGCGCGTCGAGGGCCGCCACCTGCACGTCGTTGCCCCGGCCGATCGTGAACACGAAGGCGTGCCCGTCGATGGCGTCTGCCGCATCCGTCACGATCCGGAGGTAGGCGGCGGAGTAGTCGGGATCCGGGTTCATCGCGTCGGAGCCGTCCAGGCTCAACGACGTGGGGAATCGGATGTCTGTCGTCTCGAACGCGACGATGCGGCTCACTGTTGCGGGTCTCCTGCGGGTTCCGGGTTCTCTCGTCGAACCACTCGCAGTTAAACATCCGACGTCTATACTGTCAATCGCGCCCCTCGGGTGCAGCCGCCACGGAACCACCAGGAGACCAATGAAGTTCGCGCGCCTCGGCGACGCCGGTCACGAGATCCCCGTCGTCCTCGACGGGGACCGTCACCTCGACCTGCGCCCCCTCACCTCCGACATCGACGGAGACTTCCTCGCCGACGACCCCGTCGGCCGCACCGACGCCGCGATCGCCGCCGGCGAGCTGGCCGAGCTGGAGGGAGCCGGCGACCTCCGCATCGGCGCCCCCATCGCCCGTCCGAGCGCCGTCGTGTGCATCGGCATGAACTACGCCGCCCACGCCGCCGAGTCCGGCTCGGCGCCGCCGCCGGTGCCGGTCGTGTTCCTGAAGACCCCGAACACGGTGGTCGGCCCGAACGACACGGTGACGATCCCCCGCGGCAGCGAGAAGACCGACTGGGAGGTCGAGCTCGGTGTCGTGATCGGCCGCCGCGCGTCCTACCTCGACTCGCCCGCCGACGCCGCCGCGCACATCGCCGGGTATGTCACGGCCAACGACCTCTCGGAGCGCACCTTTCAACTCGAGGTGTCGGGCGGGCAGTGGTCGAAGGGCAAGTGCGCGCCCGGCTTCAACCCCACCGGGCCGTGGCTGGTCACGCCCGACGAGGTCGACCCGCAGGCGCTGCAGCTGCGGAGCTTCGTCAACGGCGAGCCGCGACAGGACTCGTCGACCGCGGACATGATCTTCCCCGTCGACCACATCGTGTGGCACCTGTCGCAGTTCCTGACGCTCGAGCCCGGCGACCTCGTGCTCACCGGCACGCCGCAGGGCGTGGCGCTCTCGGGCCGCTTCCCCTACCTCGCGCCGGGCGACGTCGTCGACATCGAGATCGAGGGCATCGGCGCACAGCGTCAGGAGTTCGTCGCGTGGGAGGCATCCCGATGACCGCGCAGCTGGACGGCCTCGTCGCCATCGTGACGGGCGGCGCGTCGGGCATCGGCGCCGCCATCGCGCGCGCTCTCGCCGACGAGGGCGCGCAGGTCGCCGTGCTCGACCGCGACCCCTCCGGCGCCGAGGAGCGGTTCGCCGCGTTCGCCGCCGACGTCTCGTCCCGCGCGGAGGTGGATGCCGCCGTCGCAGCCGTCGCGGAGCGCTTCGGCCGCATCGACATCGTCGTCAACAACGCCGGCATCGGCGCGCAGGGCGACATCGCGGCGAACGACGACGACGAGTGGGCGCGCGTCCTGTCGATCAACGTCACCGGCATCGCGCGCGTGACGTCGGCCGCGCTGCCATGGCTGCGGCAGTCGCCCGCCGCCGCGGTCTGCAACACGTCGTCGATCGCCGCCACCGCAGGTCTGCCGCAGCGGGCGCTGTACAGCGCGTCGAAGGGCGCCGTGCTGTCGATGACCCGCGCGATGGCCGCAGACCACCTGCGCGAGGGGATCCGCGTCAACGCCGTGAATCCCGGCACGGCCGACACGCCGTGGATCGGGCGGCTGCTCGATTCCGCCCCCGACCCGGCCGCCGAGCGCGCCGCCCTCGAGGCTCGGCAGCCGCACGGCCGCCTCGTCTCGCCGGAGGAGGTCGCGGGGGCCGTCCTGTACCTCGTGAGCCCGCAGTCCGGCTCGACCACCGGCACCTACATCGAGGTCGACGGCGGCATGGCCGCCCTGCGCCTGCGTCCCGCCGGCAGCTGACCGCTGCGCCCGACGTGATGGCTGGTGGATGCCGGCGGCCCCGGCCGCCGGCATCCACCCACTGCTCGCCGATGCGCGCACTTTCCCCACGCCCATGCCCAGAACAGGTGTTTCGGCGCACGCAGGACGTTTTGCCCGCGATTGCGCCTCCGCTCACCAGAACACCTGTTCTGATCGACGAGCAGGGCCAGCGGGGCTCACCCGCGCTCCGTAACCCTGCCCGTCAGCGCAGCCCGTACACGCGCTCGGCGTTGGCCGCCAGCACGGCGTCGGTGTCGCCGATGCGATCGGCGGCCCAGGTCGACACCGTGTCGAGCCAGCGGCCGTACGGGCCCGACACGGGCCAGTCCCCGCCGAACAGCAGGCGCTCGGGGCCGAAGGCGTCCAGCGCGACGTCCAGGAACGGCCGCACCTGCGCGGCGGACCACTCCCCTGACGACTCTGCGGGCAGCCCCGACAGTTTGCAGATCACGTTCGGGCGCTCGGCGAGCGCGGCGAGCGCCCGTGCCCAGGGCGTGCCCCCGGCGGGGGCGGCGGCATCCACGTCCCCCACGGCGGGCTTGCCGAGGTGGTCGAGCACGATCGTGAGCTCGGGCACGGCGTCGGCGAGCGCGATCACGTCGGGCAGCTGGTGCGCGCGGACGCACGCGTCGAACGTGAGGCGGGCGGATGCCACGGCCTGCGCCGCCGCGCGGAACCCGGGCCGCCCGGCGAAGCCGTCGGGCTCGGACTGCAGCAGCCGGCGCACCCCGACCACGAGCGGGCGCGCCGCGTACGCGACCAGGTGCGCCTCGGTCGCGGCCGGGTCCTCGAGCGGGGCGCGGGCGACGATGCCCCGCACGCCGACCCGCTCGGCCAGCGCAGCGACCCCGTCCACCTCGGCGACGGACTGGGCAGGCGCGCACTCGGCCTGCACGAAGACGAAGCCCGGCTCGGCGGGGACGTCGGCCAGGGCGGCGTCCAGCTCGTCGGGCCCGAAACGTCGGAGCAGCGCCCCCTCGAGCCAGTCGTAGTCGAGCAGATCGGGATCCCACAGGTGCAGATGGCTGTCGACGACGCGCATGCACACCATCCTGACATCCGATGTCTACGATGGAGACGTGGCCGTCACCGACGAAGCGATCTCGAAGATCAAAGACATGATCGTCCGCGGCGAACTGACCCCCGGATCACGGCTTCCTCCCGAGAAGGAGCTGGCCGAGCGCCTGGGGCTCTCGCGCAGCTCGATGCGCGAGGCCGTCAAGGCGCTGGAGGTCATCCGCGTGCTCGACGTCCGCCGCGGCGACGGCACGTACGTCACGAGCCTCGAGCCCCGGCTGCTGCTCGAAGCGATCTCGTTCGTCGTCGACCTGCACGACGACGACTCTCTACTGGAGATCTTCGCCGTGCGCCGCGTGCTCGAGTCGCACGCCACCGGACTCGCCGCTCAGCGCGCCGATGACGCCGCCGTCGCCGAGCTCGAGGCCGAACTCACCGCGGCCTCGCTCGAGGCCGACGTCGACGCGCTCGTCACGCATGACGTGCGCTTCCACGCCGCGATCGCCCGCCTCGCGGGCAACGCCTACCTGGCGAGCCTGCTCGAGAGCCTCACCAGCCAGACGATCCGCGCCCGCGCCTGGCGCGGTCTGACCCAGGCGGGCGCTGTCGAGCGCACCCTCGCCGAGCACCAGGCGATCCTCGATGCCATCGCCGACCACGACGTCGAGCTCGCCACGGCGGCCGCCCAGGTGCACATCTCGGGCATCGAACGCTGGCTGCGCCAGGCCCGCGACCGCACCTGAGCGAGGTGTCGGCGGGGTCGCCGGCACCTCGGCTGTCGACGACACGTGATCTCGCCGACCGCACACGCAAGCTGCGCGCGGAACGTGTGCACTCGGCGAGAGCACATGCTGTCGACGGAGAAGAACGGGCTACGCGAAGCGAACGGTCTGCTGCAGGCGGGTGCGGACGTCGAAGACCTCGTTGCCGCCGATGTCGCGCGCGCCGGTGATGCCGCGGCGCAGGATCGTGGTGAGCGCGCTGCGCGAGACGACGGCGACGCGCGTTCCGCGCACCTTGCCGAGCTCTTCGATGGGCTGCAGCACGTCCTCGTCGGGCAGCACGACGATCGCTCCGCTGAAGCGCACGCCGGCGGCGCGGGCGACGGCCCGCATGTTGCCGAGCAGCTCCGCGATGGGTGCGCCCGGCACGCCGTCGCCGATGAACTCGCCGCGGCGCAGGCGGACCGGACCGCCGAAGTCCTCCGACAGGACGCCGTAGAGCCCGCTCGGCCCCAGCACGATGTGGTCGATCTTGGCGTCGGATCCGCCGGCGGCGACGTCGTGCCACACCGTGTAACCCATGCCGAGGTCGGCGACGATGCGCGCGGTCGCCTCCTCGGCGAGGGCGTCGGCGAGCAGCCGCCGCAGGGCCACCGGCGCCGAGCGCACCAGGGCAGGGTCGTAGGGGTCGTCGAGCGTGACGCCGCGTCCCGCCCACTCGCGGATGAGGGTCAGGTACCGCTCGCGGCGCCAGCCGCCGGGCTGCCCGAACGAGCGCGCGCGGGGGCGCGTGTCGGTCCGGGCGGCGGGAGGGCGCCAGCCCGACCACTCGGGTGCGGCGGCCTCGCCGAAGCCGTGGCCACGGTCGTAGGCGGCGCGGGCCTCGGGCGTGCCGACGAGCTCCCACGCTCGCTGCACCTGGATGAACAGGGCGGCGTCGCCGCCGGTGTCGGGGTGCGTCTGCCGCAGCCGCAGCCGGTACGCCTTGCGCAGCGTCTCATCGTCCACGGCGGGGTCCACGACGAGCACCTCGTAGGCCGATGCCGAGAGCGGACTGTCGAACACGGATCCTCCCCGGGGACCGCTGCCGCGGCACCTCGCGCGCGGGCCGTCTCAGATTACGTCACTCGCTCCCTGCTCCCGCACCGCGCCGGCATCCGTTCCACGCGATGGCGAAGTGGATGCCGCAGCCGCGGGCCGCGCGGCCGCCGGGCGTTCAGCGCTGCTCGTTCCGGCGCGCGTACGCGGCGGCGCTGCGGCTCGACAGCGCGAGCAGCACCAGGATGTCCAGCGCGAGCGACGCGAACGTCTGGTTGACGTGAATCTCCTGCCCCTGCGCCCACCAGCCGAAGAACGTCGTCGAGATCGACAGCGTCGAGATGACCATGACCGCGACGCGGGCCACGTTGCTGCCGCGCAGGACGAAGGCGGCGAACACGATGTCGAGCAGCACGAACAGCCCGCCCACCACCACGACGACCCACAGCGCCCACTGGCCCGCCTCCGCCTCGCTGACGCCGTCGAGGGTGAGTTCGACGTCGGGGTCGGCGAGGATGGCCGGCCACTGGACCGCGATGCCCGCGATCACGACCAGGCCCGCGGCCGCGCGCAGCAGCACGAGCACCGCACCGGCCACCGTCGAGGTCGGACGCCGCATGGCGGGATCGCGCTCGGGCCGCCGCAGCAGTCGCTCGGCGGGCTCGAAGGCCGGGCGCTTGTGCGGATGGTGCGCCGCCGCACCGGTGCCGGGGTGATCCGCGGGGTGCGGCATCCTCTCGTCGGTCATGACGCGCCGCCGTTTTCGACGTCCGCGGCGACCTCGGGGCCGGCGCCCGCGTCGACGGCGCGGACGTCCACGATGGGCAGGTCGCCGTCGGTGCGGATGCTGTCGCCGCCGCCGTTGCGGGCGTGATAGCCGGTGGCGAAGTCCGCGATGACGTCTACGGTGACGCGCGCATCCGCGTCACGGATCGTCGTCACGATGTGGTCGCGCTCGATGTCCGTGTCGGCGTCGATCTTGTGCGTGATCTGCAGCGTGAACAGCGACAGCCCCACACGCGTGTCGAAGGTGCCGGCGGCGAGCCAGTCGACGCGGCGCCCGCCGGGCAGCAGCCAGCCGTCCGGGCACCGCCAGAACCGCACGTGGTGGCGCTGCGCGGGGTTGCCGGCGACCTCTTGCTGATACGCGAAGTCCTGCTGCCGCCCGAACAGGAACAGCGGGCTCACCGGCGCCTCGTCGTAGCTGCGGCGGGCGAGCGTCGAGGCCACGATCCGCCACGACGAGCCGAGGGTGACGGGGTCGGCGGGGGTCCACCCCGCGGCCTCGAGCGCGGCCTGGATCTGGTCGCCGGTCCCGAGGAACGCGAGGTTCACGGGGTCTCCGAGGAGTCCGTCCGATGTGCGCGTGCGCCCGATGAAGTAGTCGGGCACGTAGATCGTCGTCAGGATGCGGTGCAAGCGCGGCAGTACGAGGTATGCCAGCAGCCCCCAGAACGCCAGGAAGAACGGGATGCCCCACCACCCGACGTTGAACGTCTCGGTGAAGCTCAGGTACGCGAGCCACACGGCCGCGAGACCCGCGAAGACGAAGAAGAACCAGTCGATCGCCACCCCGATCGAGTACGAGCGGCGTCTGGTCACGATCGGCTCCCGTCAGCTCCAGAGCGGAATCGCCGGCTGGAACGCGAGAGCGGATGCCGCCAGCTCCGGCGGCAGGTCCGCCAGCGTCGCGGGCGACCACCGCGGCGCCCGGTCCTTGTCGATGACCTGCGCGCGGATGCCCTCGGCGAGGTCGGGCTGCGTCGTGGCGAACCACATCACGAGCCCGTACTCCTGCGCGAGCGCGGCTCGCAGGTCGGGCAGCTCACGGGCGCTGCGCACGGCGGCGAGCGTCACGGCCAGGCCGGTGGGCGACAGCTCGCCGAGCAGGTCGGCGGTGGCCGCGGCCTCGGGCTCGGGCCGCGCACGCAGGCGCTCGACGATCTCGGGCACGGTGTCGGCGGCGAAGGCGTCGTCGATCCAGGCCCGGGCGTCTTCGAGCTTCGAGCGCGGCGGGGTCTCGTCGAACAGGAAGACGAGCTCGGCCAGCGAAGGGTCGGCACGGGTCTCCAGGGCGTCGCGGAAGCCGTCGAGGTTCTCGTGCGGCACGAAGTGATCGGCGAAGCCGGCGTAGATCGCGTCCGAGGCGTCCATCACCGCGCCGGTGAGCCCGAGGTACTCCCCCACCCGGCCGGGCGCGTGGGCCAGCAGCCACGTCCCGCCGACGTCGGGGGTGAACCCGATGCGGGTCTCGGGCATCGCCAGCTGCGAGCGCTCGGTCACGACGCGGATCGAGGCGTGCCCGGTGACGCCGATGCCGCCGCCCATCGTGATGCCGTCCGCGAAGGCCACGAAGGGCTTCGGGTACTCGGCGATGCGGGCATTGAGCGCGTACTCCTCGCGGAAGAAGACCGCGGCGTCGTCGGCCCGGCCGCTCGTGACCTGCTCGGCGAGGCCGCGGACGTCGCCGCCCGCGCACAGGCCGCGATCCCCGGCACCGTCCAGCAGCACGACGTCGACGTCGGTGTCGGGTTCCCAGGCGTCCAGAGCCTCGTGCATGCGCTGCACCATGCCGAGGTCGAGCGCGTTGATGGCGCGCGGCCGGTTGAGCGTGAGGCGCCCGAGTCCCGCCCGCGCCCGGACGAGGACGGTGGGCTCGGCGGCAGCGGCGGGGTCGGTCACGTGCGCAACGTTACCGGGCGCCACAACTTCCCTCACGGTGACGCCGGATTTCCGCCAGGATGGGACGGAGTGCCGCGACGAGGCGGCGTCGCCCCGCACGACGAGAGGGTTCAGGCATGCCCGACGGCCAGTCGCTGGAGTTCTCAGGTGTCACCAAGCGCTTCGGCGCGGTCACCGCCGTATCGGACCTGTCCGCACGCGTCGAGCCCGGCCGCGTGACCGGATTCCTCGGTCCGAACGGCGCGGGCAAGACGACGACCCTGCGGATCCTCCTCGGCCTGGTGCGCGCGACGAGCGGCCACGCGACGATCGGCGGCCGGCGCTACGCCGAGCTCGGCAAGCCCCTGCAGACGGTCGGCGCCGTGCTCGAGGCATCCAGCTTCCATCCGGGCCGCACCGGGGCTGCACACCTGACGATCTACGCGCAGGCGGCGGGGATCCCGCGGGGCCGCGTGGACGAGGTGCTCGGCCTCGTCGGACTCGGGGATGCCGGCGGCCGCAAGGTGGGCGGATACTCGCTGGGCATGCGCCAGCGTCTCGGCCTCGCGTATGCGCTGCTGGGCGACCCCGGCGTGCTCGTGCTGGACGAACCCGCCAACGGCCTGGACCCCGAAGGCATCCGCTGGATGCGCGGCTTCCTGCGGCAGCTCGCCGCCGAGGGGCGCACGGTGCTCGTCTCGTCGCACCTGCTGGCCGAGGTGCAGCAGACCGTCGACGCCTTGCTGATCATCTCGCGCGGGCGACTCGTGTTCGAGGGGTCGATCGACGACCTCGCCGATCCGACCGAGTACGCCACGGTCGTCGACGCCCCCGACCGCGACGCCCTGACCGCCGCGCTGTCGGCCGCGGGCCTGCCGTACGAGGTGCTGCGTTCGGGTCTGACCGTGCGCGGCGCCGACCCCACGGCCGTCGGTGCGGCCGCGGCCGCTTCGGGGGTCGCTCTGTCGGCGCTGCAGCGGCGCGGCCCGGCGCTCGAGGAGGTCTTCCTCGATCTCGTCAACGGCACGCGCGTCCACGCCTCTGCGGCGGGGGGTTCGTCGATGGATGCCGCCGCCCCGGGCACCGGGTCCGTCGAGGCCGCATCGCCCGAGCCCGCGGCCGCGCCGACCCAGGCGGCGCCGGTCGAAGGGGCCGCGGTCGAGGGGGCAGCTGTCGAGGCGGCGCCGGTCGAAGTGGCGCCGGTCGAAGGGGCCGAGGCCGAGGCCGCGCCGGTCGAGGCCGGGGCCGAGGCCGCGCCCGGCGAGGCCGCGCCGGTCGTGGCCGGGGTCGCACTCGCGGCCGCCGGCGGTATGGCGGCGGGTCGCGAGACCGACGACGAGGCCCGGGAGGCCGACGAGTCCGCTCTGGCCGCGGCCGAGCTCGACGCCGAAGCCGCGGGAGCCCCCGGAGCCGCGGCCGCCCTCGGCGCAGCCGCCGGTGCCGCATGGACGGACGAACGGGACCGCGACGCCGACACGTTCGACCCCGCCCCCACCGCCGAAGAGCCGGTGGCCGCCGAGGCTGGCGAGCCCGCCGCGGAGGAACCGGTCGCCGACCAAGACTCTGCCGCTGACATCCCGCCCGTGACCGAACCCACCGGCGGGCCGGCGGTGACGACGGGTGCCGGCTTCGCGGTGGCGAGCACCGGTGTGATCGACATCGTCCCGACGGCATCCGAGCCCGAGTCCGATCGCGCACCCCAGTCCGACAGCGCACCGGAGAGCGAGAGCGAACCCCAGTTCGAGAGTGCACGGGAGCGCGAGGCCGCGGCCGAGGCGCCGCCCGAGGACGCCGACCCCGACGTCGAAGAGATCGGCGTGATCGACGACGAGCTCTCGACGCCCGAGCCGCCCGACGAGGACGACGACCGGCCGTGGGAGAACTACGTGAAGACCGACGCGGACGTCGAGGCCGACGCGTTCTTCGCCGCCTTCGACAGCGGCGACGACGAGCCGTCCGGTGTCGATCAGACCGACGACGAAGGCGTTTCGTCTCCCGGCACGGGAGAGTCCGCCGTGCAACGACCGGACGACGACCCCCGGCCGTTGAGCGAGCGAGGAACGAGCGAGACGAAACGCCCCGACGACACGGACGACCCCGGCCCCCGCGATCCAGCGGCCGAATACACCTCCGCCGCAGCGGGCGAGCCCGACGAGGGTCGGGCGGCAGCGGCACCGCGGGAGTCCGCAGACGCCGAGGACGCGCAGGTCGCGGCATCCGCCCCCTCCCCTGACGACGAGACCGAGCACGAAGGGGGCGAGCGATGAGCCTCACGGCGGCGACCCGCGCCGAGACGACGAAGCTGTTCTCGACGAGCATCTGGTGGATCCTCGCGATCGTGCTGTTCGCGTACGTCGCGTTCACCGCCGGCGCGCTGGGCTTCGTGTTCTCGATGTCGGCCACCGGCTCGCTGCCGGGTGAGACGTCCGGCACCCCGCCGCTGCCCGAAGAGATCCTGCCCGCCACGCTCTACAGCACCGCGACCGCGGTCGGCTATGTGTTCCCGCTGCTCGTGGGCACGCTGATGGTGACAGCGGAGTTCCGGCACAAGACGCTCACGCCGACGTTCCTGGCGACCCCGCGTCGCGGACGCGTGCTGGTGGCGAAGCTCGCCGTCGGCGTCCTGCTCGGTGCGCTGCTCGGGGTGGTGGGCGTCCTGGCTTCGGTCGGCGTGTCCGCCGCGATCCTCTCGGGATTCGGGCTCGACACGCAGCTCGCGTCGTCCGACACGTGGGCGATGGTGGGGCGGATGCTGCTCGCCTACGTCCTGTGGGCGCTCATCGGCGTCGGGGTCGGCGCCTTGGTGCGCAACCAGGTGGGCGCGATCGTCGGCGTACTCGTGTTCACGCAGTTCCTGGAGCCGATCGGCCGGACCGCCGCCGCCTTCGTCGATGGGCTGTCGGACGTCACGCAGTACCTTCCGGGCGCGGCGAGCGACGCCCTGGTCGGCGCGAGCGTCTATTCGCTGGCAGCGACCGGCTCAGCGTCAGCGGACGCCCTGGAGTGGTGGGCGGGCGGCCTCGTGCTGCTCGGCTACGCCGTCGTGTTCGTCGTTATCGGGCACCTCGTGAGCTGGCGCCGCGACGTCAGCTGACTCCCCGGCCTCGTCGGTCCGGCGGCCCTCCCCGCGCCGACCATGCCCACCCGACGCCGACCATGCCCTCCCGACGTCGACCATGCCCACCCGACGCCGACCATGCCCGCGTCATCGCCGACCATGCCCTCCCCGCGCCGACCATGCCCGCGCGTTGCCCGGGCATGGTCGCGCCCGAAGTGGCATGGTCGCGCCCGAAGTGGCATGGTCGCGCACACCCGGGGCATGCTCGCGCGCAACAGGGCATGCTCGCGCCCGAAGTGGCATGGTCGCGCACACCCGGGGCATGCTCGCGCGCAACAGGGCGCGGCCCAGGGGGAGCGGGACGCGGGACGCGGTGAGGGCGCGGGATCAGACAGCGGGGGCGGCCGCGGGAGCCTTGCGCTTGCGCGGCTTCTTCTCGGGCACCGCGGGTGTGCTTCCGGTCTCGGCGGCGATCTCGACGACGTCGACGGGCTCCTCTGCGACCTCGACGCGCAGCGCCTGCACGAGGGCGAGGCCGTGCCGCGTGGTGAGGATCACCCGCTGGAACTCCGCGTGACCGTCCAGGTCGATGACGACGCTCGGGCGGTGCCGGCGGATGACCGCGAAGTCCTCGCCGCCGGCGGAGCGCCACGTGCCCATCGCGATGACGCCGCGCACGTGCGTACCGGGGCTCGGGATGCCGCGCAGCCACGTCCACGCGTCGTCGGTGAGCTGCACCTTGGTGATCGTCGAGCGATCGACGACGACATTCCCCTTGCGGAATGAGAGGGCGCGCTCCGACACCGACAGCACGACTTCGAGCTGCGTCGAGTCGAGCAGCAGAGTCACCATGTGCCTAGTCTGCCAGCGCCATCGGTTCGATCAGGGCTGATTTGCTTACGGGAGGGCAACGATCCCGGGCCCCGACCCCCGGACTCGGTGCAAGACTGGATCAGTGACCGTCGCGTCCCCCATCGTCGTCTCCCCGTCGGCCGCCGAGGTCGACCACGTGCTCGAGCGCGCCGCCGCGGGCGCTCGGCTCGATGCCTCTGATGCCGAGACGCTGCTCGGCGCGACGGGCGAGCGCCTCGAACGTCTGCTCGCGCTGGCCGCTCGGATGCGGGATGCCGGGCTCGAGGCAGCCGGTCGTCCCGGCGTGATCACGTACTCGCGCAAGGTGTTCGTGCCGCTCACGACGCTGTGCCGCGACCGCTGCCACTACTGCGTGTTCGTCGACACCCCGGGGCAGCTGCTCAAGAAGCACAAGCCGGCGTACATGTCGCCCGAGCAGGTGCTCGCGGTCGTGCGGCAGGGTCAGGCGCTCGGCTGCAAGGAGGTGCTGCTGACCCTCGGCGACCGGCCCGAGGAACGGTGGCCGGAAGCTCGCGCCTGGCTCGACGAGCACGGGTTCGCATCGACGATCGAGTACGTGGCGCACGTCGCCCGCCTGGTCACGGCCGAGACCGGGCTGCTCGCACACGCCAACCCGGGGGTGATGTCGGCCGACGAGCTCGCCGCGCTGCGCCCCGTGGCCCCGTCGATGGGCATGATGCTCGAGACCACGTCGCGGCGGCTGTACGAGGAGCCGGGCCAGGTGCACTTCGGCTCGCCCGACAAAGACCCGGAGGTGCGCCTCGCCGTGATCGAGGATGCCGGGCGCCGGCGCATCCCGTTCACGACCGGCATCCTCGTCGGCATCGGAGAGACCGTGCGCGACCGCGCCGAGTCGCTCGTCGCGATCCGCGAGGCGCACGAGCGGCACGTCGTCGACGGTCAGGGCCATGTGCAGGAGGTCATCGTCCAGAACTTCCGTGCCAAGCCGAGGACGGCGATGCAGGGTGCGCCCGACGCGGAGCTGCTCGAGTACGTGGCGGCTGTCGCGGTGGCACGGCTCGTGATGGGCCCGCGGATGCGGATCCAGGTGCCGCCGAACCTGTCGGATCCCGCCGAGTTCGAACTGCTCTTGCGTGCCGGCGCCGACGACTGGGGCGGCGTCTCGCCGCTCACCGCCGACCATGTCAACCCCGAGCGCCCCTGGCCGCACTTGTCGGACCTGGCCCGCATGACCGCCGACCTGGGCTTCGAGCTGCGCGAGCGCCTGACGGCCCAGCCCGAGTTCGTGCAGGGCGCCGAGACGTGGATCGACCCCGCGCTGCGAGCGGCGGTGGCGGCGCTCGCCGACCCGGCGACGGGGCTTGCAGCGACCCCTCGCTCGTTGAGCGAGCGAGGACGCTTCGCCTCGTCGCTGGCGCTCCTCGCTCAGCGACCGACTCGCGAGACGAAACGCCCCGACCGCACGGAAGACCTCGACCCGAGGCCGATCGACGACGCAGGCGTCTCCCCTGCGGACGCCGGAGCGCCCTCCGCGGGGCGACCGGGGCTCGGCGATGTCCGCCGGCTCGCCGAGACCGCCGCGGCCGACCCCCTGGCGCTCGACGACGCCGAGTGGACAGCCCTCCTAGGGGCGACCGGCGACGACCTCGACGTGCTCGCCGCGACGGCCGACGACGTGCGCCGGTACACCGTCGGCGAGGCGGTCACACTCGTCGTGAACCGCAACCTCACGTCGTCGGGCCTCGGCACGGTCTTCGCCCTCGACGACGTCCCCGCCATCGCGGCCGACGCGTGGGACCTCGGTGCGACCGAGATCTGCGTCCAGGGGATGCTGCCCCCCGAGGCGGATCCGGCCGGGTACGTCGAGATCGCCCGTGCCGTGAAGACCGGGGCACCCGGCATCCATCTCCACGCCTATCGCCCGCAGGACGTGTGGGATCTCGCCGACCGCGGCGCGATGGGGCTCGACGGCGCGCTCGCGGCGCTGCGCGACGCCGGCGTCGACACCGTGCCGGGCACCGGCGTCAAGGTGCTGAGCGAGCGCGTGCGCGCGCTGGTCGCGCCCGGCGATCTGGAGATCGACCGCTGGGTCGAAGCGATCACGGCGGTACACCGCGCGGGCCTCCGGTCGACGAGCGTCCTGTTCTACGGCCATGTCGAGACCGCCGCCGAGCGCATCGCGCACCTGCGGCAGCTGCGTGAGCTCCAGTCCGCTTCGGCGAGGGCGGCGACGGGCGGCGGGTTCAGCGAGTTCGTGCCGATCCCGCTCCCCGGTCCCGCGGGCGGGGTGCCGCTCGTGCCCGGCCGAGTGCCGCTCGACGAGCACCGGGCGATGGTCGCGGTGTCGCGGCTGCTGCTGTCGGGGAGCATCCCGCACGTGCAGATCCCGTGGACGCGCGTAGGCCGCGAAGCCTCGGTCGCGCTGCTGCAGTCCGGCGGCGACGACCTCGGGGGGACCCTCCTCGACGGCCGCGTGAAGCCCGAGGCGGGGATCGAGTTCGGTCAGGAGCTGCCGGCGGCTGACGCCTCTGCGATGGTGGCCCGCCTGTTCCGTCCCTTCCGGCTGCGGACCACGACCTACGGGCAGGTGCCCGGATGACGCGTGTCGAGGTCGCCGTCGTCGGAGCCGGGTTCGCGGGCATCGGCATGGCGATGGCGCTGCGTCGCGCCGGCATCGAGGATTTCGTCGTCCTCGAGCGGGCGGCCTCGGTCGGCGGCACGTGGCGCGACAACACCTACCCCGGGATCGCGTGCGACGTGCCTTCGCACCTGTACGGCTTCGCCGCGCACCCGAACCCGTCGTGGTCGGGCACCTACGCGCGCGGCGACGAGATCCACGCCTACCTCGAGCACGTCGTCGACGCCGAGGGCCTGCGCGACCGCGTCCGCCTGCGGACCGGGATGCAGCGCGCGCGATGGGATGCCGGACGCGAGGTCTGGCTGATCGACGTGGGCGGCGCCGGGCACGCGCCCGATCTCGTCGTCGCCGACGCCCTGGTGCTGGCGTGCGGACGCCTGACCGAGCCGGCCATCCCCGCGCTCGAAGGGCTCGAGACCTTCCCGGGGCCGGTGTTCCATTCGGCGCGGTGGGACCATGGCGCCCCGCTCGCCGGCCGGCGCATCGGGGTCGTCGGGACGGGGGCGAGCGCGATCCAGATCGTGCCTGCGCTCGCGCGCACGGCGGCGCACGTGACGCTGTTCCAGCGCACGCCGGCCTGGATCGTGCCGCGCGGCGGGGATGCCTATTCCGACGCCGACCGTGCCCGCTTCGCCGCGCATCCCGAAGCCCTTGAGGCGCTACGCGCCGACCTCTACGCCGAGGGCGAGGAGCGTTTCGCGTCGCGGTCGGGCGACTCCGCCGCCGCGGCGGAGGCCGAGGCGATCGCGCGGGCGCACCTGGAGGCGCAGATCGCCGATCCTGCGCTGCGTGCCCTGCTCACCCCGGACTACGCGTTCGGATGCAAGCGCGTGCTGCTGTCGGACGAGTTCTACCCGGCCGTGGCGTCGGAAGACGTGACGCTCGTGCCCGCCGCGGTGGACCGCATCGACGGTGCCACGGTCCTGGCCGCCGACGGCTCGCATCACGACCTCGACGCCCTGGTGCTGGCGACCGGCTTCGTCTCGACCCGCCAGCCGTACGCGGACCTCGTCGTCGGCGAGCAGGAGCAGACCCTCGCCGAGCACTGGTCGGAGGGGATGACCGCCTTCGCGTCGACCGTCGTGGCGGGATTCCCGAATCTCTTCGTCCTCAACGGCCCCAACGCCTCGCTCGGCCACTCGTCGTCGGTGCTCATGATCGAGGAGCAGGCCGGGTACGCGGCACGCGTGCTGCAGGCTCGCGCCGGGCGCGTGCTGCGCGTCGACCCCGACGCCGAGCGCGCCTACACCGACGAGATCGCGCGGGCCGCGGCATCCACTCGCTGGATGACCGGAGGATGCCGCAACTGGTACGTCGACGACCGCTCGGGTCGCCTCACACTGCTGTGGCCCGGCACGGTCGACGCGTACCGCGCGCGGCTCGCGCGAGCCGACGGCTCGGAGTTCCTGCCCGACCCGGCCCTCACCCCCGCCCTCACCCTCGATGGGAGAACCGCATGACCATCCCGCTGCGCTTCGGCTACAAGGCCTCCGCCGAGCAGTTCGGCCCGGGCGAGCTGCTCGACTACGCCGTGCAGGCCGAGGAGGCCGGGTTCGACTCGGTCTTCATCTCGGACCACCTGCAGCCGTGGCTGCACGACGGCGGCCACGCGCCGGCATCCATCCCCTGGCTCGGCGCCCTCGGCGCCCGCACGTCGCGCGTGCTGATCGGCACGTCCGTGCTGACGCCGACGTTCCGCTACAACCCGACCGTGGTGGCGCAGGACTTCGCGACGCTCGGCGTGCTGTACCCCGGGCGCGTGATCCTGGGCGTCGGCACCGGTGAGGCGCTCAACGAGGCGAACCTCGGCATCGCGTGGCCCGACCCGCCCGAGCGCTTCCAGCGACTCAAAGAGGCGATCGGGCTCATCCGCCGGCTGTGGTCCGAGGACCGCGTGACCTTCGACGGCACCTTCTATCACGCGCACAATGTCACGATCTACGACAAGCTGCCCCAGCCCGTCCCGATCTACATCGGCGCCGCGGGCCCGGCGGCCACGCGCCTGGCCGGACGCATCGCCGACGGCTTCATCACGACGTCCGGCAAGAAGCGCGAGCTCTACACCGACACCCTGCTGCCCGCGCTGCACGAGGGCCTGGAGAAGGCGGGACGGCCCGCCGACGCCATCGACACGCTCATCGAGGTGAAGGTGTCGCTGGCGCCCACGCTCGACGAGGCGCGCGAGAAGACCCGGTTCTGGGCGCCGCTGGCGCTCACACCGGAGGAGAAGATGGGCGTCGACGACCCCATCGAGATGCAGCGCCTGGGCGAGCAGCTGCCGATCGAGCGGACCGCCTCGCGATTCATCGTGTCGGACGACCCCGACGAGCACGTCGAGCGCATCGGCTGGTACATCGGCCTGGGCTTCCGTCATCTGGTGTTCCACGACCCGGGTCACGACCAGGGGGCGTTCCTGCGGATGTACGGCGAAGAGATCCTGCCGCGCCTGCGCGCGAAGTACGGCGAGTGAGCCCGCTGCTGCGCCGTCGGCGCCCGGTCGACGAGGCGGCGACCGTCGCCCGGTGGGTCGTCGTGGTGCCCGTCAAGCCCTCGGCGCGCGCCAAGTCGCGGCTCGACGTGCCGGGGGTCGCCCGCAAGGACCTCGCGCGGGCGATCGCCCTGGACACCCTCGAGGCCGCCACCGCGTGCGACCTCGTCGCACAGGTCGTCGTGGTGACCGACGACGCCGCGCTCGCCCGCGAGTCGGCCATGATCCCGGGGTTGCGGTTCGTCCCCGAGGGGGACGCCGCCGGGCTCGACGCAGCCGTGGCCGCCGGCGTGTCGGCGATCGATCCCGGCGGACGGATGCCGCGCGCGGCGCTCCTCGGCGACCTGCCCGCGCTGCGTCCCGACGATCTGGGCGAGGCGCTGCGGGCTGCGGCATCCCTCCCCCGCGCCGTCGTGGCCGACGCCGAGGGCACCGGCTCGACGCTCGTCACCGCCGGCGTCGGGGTCGGCTGGGCGTCGTCGTTCGGCGACGGCTCGTTCGGACGCCACGTCGCGCTCGGGTGCGCGCCGCTGCCGATCCCGGATGCCTCGACCCTGCGCCGCGACGTCGACACCGCCGCGCAGCTCGACGCCGCTCGTGGCCTGGGTCTCGGCCCGCGCACGGCCGCGCTGCTGGCATCCGCCGCGGCCTGAGTCCGCCGGCCGGGCGGAATCAGGCGGGTCAGCCGCCGGGGCAGTCGCAGAAGCCGCCGCTGTAGCACGCGCACGGCGGCGGACCGGGTTCGACGTGCTCGATCGGCGTGGGGGGAGCCACGGCAGAACGCACGTTGGTGAACAGCCCGACGGCGAAGAAGCCGCATGCCGCTGCGATGACCAGCGCGAGCACGAACGCGACCCAGCGCTGGGCGACCGCTGCCGCGACAGCCGCGAGCACGAGACCGATCGCGATGCCGACGAACGTCCACCACACCGCGACCTGTTCCCCGATGAGGGGCTCGGCGCCCAGCGCGTTGCCCAGCGCCAGGGCGAGCAGCCGCCAGAAGGTCATGAGGCCGAGGACGAAGCCGGCGACCACGGCGGTCCAGGCACCGAGCGCCACCCAGAAGCGCCAACCTGGCTGAGTTGCGGCGATCGTGCCGGTGGGCGGTGCGGTCGTCATGCCGCGAGACTAGCGGTGACCGCATCGGGGTCCCGGAGATCTTTGTCGATGCTCTACAGACAGGCGCCTTCCGCCGCGTCGATAGCCTGGCGGGATGAGCGACTACCAGGTGCTGGAGATGGGCGGACTCGACGAGTGGCGGGGGCACTACGGCGGCTTCACCCCCGAGAAGTCGCGCGACGGCCGGCGCATCGTCGACCACGAGCTGACGATGCAGTACATCGGCATGAGCGCGAACGCCTTCGAGCCGGGTGAGGAGGCGGGCTACTGGCACGTGCACGAGCGCATCGAAGAGGTTTACGTGTTCCTCGCAGGGCGCGGCCAGATGGCGCTCGACGACGACGTGGTCGACGTCGGACCCGGCACCGTCGTGCGGGTCGGCCAGGGCGTCTTCCGCACCTGGCGTGCGCTGCCCGACAGTCCCGAGCAGCTGCGCTGGCTGTGCCTGCGCGCCGGCGGCACCGAGCTTCCCGAGTTCCCCGACGACAGCCGGCGCGCCCCCGAGCGCCCGTCGCCGTGGGGCTGAACCGCCGCCGCCACCGTGGAGCAGAGCCCGCAGGACGCCACCCTCGCCGCCTACGAGCGCGGCGCCCTGCAGTACGCCGCGCGCACCTCGACGGCTCCCGCTCCTGAGGTCGACACCCTGCTCGCCCGGGTCGCGCGCGGAGCGCGGGTGCTCGAGCTGGGCAGCGGACCGGGAAGGGATGCCGCAGCCCTCGAAGCCGCCGGCCTCACGGTCGACCGCACCGACGGAGCCGCGGCGTTCGTCGACGCCCTCCGCGCCGCCGGTCACCAGGCTCGCGTGCTCGACGTGCGCGCCGAGGACTTCGGCGGCCCCTACGACGCGGTCTTCGCGAACGCCGTGCTGCTGCACGTGCCGCGAGAGGACCTCGCCGCCGTGCTCGCGACGGCGCGTCGCGCGTGCCGGCCCGGAGGGGTCCTCGTCGCGAGCGTCAAGAAGGGCGAGGGAGAGGCATGGACGCGTGCCAAGCTCGACGACCCCCGGCACTTCACCTACTGGGACGAGACCGGCCTCACCTCCGCCCTCCGCGCGGCCGGCTGGACGCCTGAGCAGGTGACCGAGTCGACGCTGCCGGGGGCGGTCGAGCGGTGGATCACGGTGATCGCCCGGAACGAAGCATCCACTCTCCCGACCGGCGCCGCTCCGCCGAGATCAGGAGATCTCGCGGAGACAGGACGAAACGGCGCCGATCGTCCTGCGTTCGCCGGATCTCCTGATCTGGAGGCGTGAGAATGTCGCGCAGCACCCGACTGAGGCCCTGGCTGCGCCGGGCGGCCTGGCTTGCGGGCGCGCTTGTCGTTGCGGCGGCGGTCTTCGCGCCGGTGACGTTCGGTGGCTTCTGCGCGGACAGCCTCGCGTCGGGCCGGTCCCATTGCGTCACGACCGCCCGCTCGCTGGTCGGCGTCGAGACGAGCCTGTGGCTCTGGCTCGCGGCCAGCGCCGTGCTCGGCGGGCTCGCGTGGTGGCTGCCCGGACGGCAGCGGTGTCGTGACTAGGCGGCGCCGGCGAGGCTCCGATGCAGGCGGCATCCACTCCGCGGCTGGCCCGCATCAGGATCAGGAGATCTCGCGGAGGCAGGACGAAATCGCCCACAACGTCCTGCGTTCGCCAGATCTCCTGATCCGAGCGAGAGAGGATGCCGCGGCCGCGACGGACCGGCAACCCCGGCTCAGGCCACCAGCAGGTACACGGCCCCCACGACCGTGAACGCGATGACGAGCTTCTCGAACACCGACTGCGGCATGCGGTCGGCCAGCCAACGGCCGGCGAAGGCCGCGACGACGACCAGCGGCACGAGCACGAGGTCGATGAGCAGGCCGGGCACGGTGATGATCCCGATGCCGATCGAGAACGGCACCTTGAACAGGTTGACGATCGCGAAGAACCACGCCGCCGTGCCGAGGAAGGCCTTCACCTCGAACCGCGCGGCGAGGAAGTACATCGACATCACCGGGCCGGCGGCATTGGCGACCATGGTGGTGAAGCCGCCGAGCGTGCCATACGTCGCCGCGGCGACCCGGTGCGATCCGCCCTCTGCCGCGACGCGCGAGACGAACCGGCGCCGCAGCAGCGTGATCGCGATCACGAGCAGCAGGATCACGCCGATCGTGCGCTTGACCCACAGGTCGTCGGCGAACCACAGGAACACCACGCCCAGCAGCACGCCGACCACGACGGCGGGAGCGAGGCGCAGCAGCGTCTTCCAGTCCGCGTGGCGCCGGTACATCGTGACGGCGAAGATGTCGGCGACGATGAGCAGCAGCAGCAGGACGCCCGTCGACTGCTTCGCGGGCAGCACGGCGGCGAAGATCGCGACCGCGATCGTGCCCGCGCCGGGGACGGCCGTCTTGGACAGGCCGACGACGAGGGCCGCGACGCCGAGCAGGACCCACGCCCACCACGCGAGGTCGGGCAGCATCAGACGCCGGCCGCCGCGAGCGCGGCTTCGCCGAGAGCGGCCGAGCGGTCGGCATCCGTCATCCACAGCGGACGGACGAGCGAGCCGATGCCGCGGTCCGAGACCTGCGCGGCGAGGTGGTCGTCCTCCTCGGCGAGCAGCCACGTGTCGAGCAGGCCGCCGTCCGGGCGGGAGCCGTACAGCGCGGCGACGGCCGCGGCCGACGTCTCGACGCCGATCGCGGCGAGGCACACGTCGGCCATGCCGCGCACGACCTTGCCGCCGATGATGGGCGAGACCCCCACCACCCGCGCGCTCGTCGCGCGCAGCGCGTCACGCACTCCCGGCACCGCGAGGATCGGCCCGATCGAGACGACGGGGTTCGACGGCGCGAGCAGCACCGCGTCCGCGTCCGCGATGGCCTCGACGACGCCGGGGGCGGGAGTGGATGCCGCGATCCCGGGGTTCTCGAAGGCCGCCGGAGCGAGGGTCGCGCGGTGCCGCGTCCACCACTCCTGGAAGTGCAGGCGCGTGCCGTCGTCGAGGACGACGACGGTGTCGACCTCGCTGTCGGTCATGGGCAGCAGGCGGGCGCCCAGCGGCCAGCGATGCGACATGCGCTCGAGCACCTGCGTCGGCGTGAGCCCCTCGCGCAGCCAGCCGGTGCGTGCGAGGTGCGTGCCGAGGTCGAGGTCGCCGAGGGTGAACCACGGCCAGCCGGCACCCCACTCCTGCAGCTCGTGGTTGACGCGTTCGGTATCGCCCTGCCGGCCCCAGCCGCGCTCGGTGTCGTTGACGCCGGCGAGCGCGTACGTGATCGAGTCGACGTCGGGCTGCAGGCGGACGCCCGACAGCCACAGGTCGTCACCGGTGTTGACCACGACGGTGAGGGCGGACGCGGTGTCGTCGACGCCCCGGGCGCGCAGCGCGGCGCGCACACCGAGCACGAAGCGCGAGCCGCCCACGCCGCCTGCGAGCACGACGATGCGGGGCGCGCGCGTCACGCGGATCAGCCCTGGTGCTTCGCGTGCAGCTGCGGCAGGACGCCGGTCTTCGGGGCGAACTCGTCGGCGGCGTGCGGCAGCGAGAACTTGGCGACGGCGTCGATGAGCGCGTCGACCGTCTGCGCCTCGGCGATGACGTCGACGTCGAGGCCCGCCCGGCGGGCGTCCTTCGCAGTGCGAGGGCCGATCGCGGCGACGAGGGTCGTCTCGGGGAGCTCGGGGAACTGCTCGTGCACCTGCTGCGCGACCGAGCCGCTCGTGACGAGGATGGCGTTGATGCGGCCGGAGTGCACATCTTCGGCGATGCGATCGGTCACCGGGACGCCGACCGTGCGGTACGCGACGACGCTGCGGACGCGGTGGCCCGCCTCGGTGAGCCGGCGCGTCAGGACGGGCTTGGCGATCTCGCTGCGGAGGGTGAGGATGTCGCGGGCCTCGGGCTCGAGCGCGATGAGCTGCTCGGCCATGCCGGCGGCGGAGTTGTCGCGCTCGGGGACGAGGTCGACCCGGTAGCCCACCGCCAGGAGCGCAGCGGCGGTCGTCTCACCGACGGCGGCGACCTTCGTGGTGGCCGGCACGACCGCCCGGTACGCGTACAGCACATCGACCGTCGTCGCGCTGGTCACCGTGAGCCAGTCGAAGGCGCCGGCCGCGAGGTCGGCGAGCGACTGTTCGAGCGTCGCCTGATCGTTCGTCGGCGCGAAGTTGATGAGCGGGGCGATGACCGGCGTCGCGCCCTGTCGTCGCAGACTCGCCGCCACGCCGTCGCCCCAGGGGCCCCCGCGGGGCACGAGGACGCGCCAACCGGTCAGAGGCTTGACGGGCTGGTGCGATGCTGCGGCTGTGTTCATAAGAGGGGGGTCGACTCTCGCTGGTGCTCAGTCGGCCGCCCATGACGTTCGAGCAGCCGACGCGCGATTCGAATCGGGTTCGCGCGAACGGCAGCATACGCACCATTGCACTGCCTCGACCTCCGAGCATACCCCTCGTTCCTGAACGGACGGACTGCGTCCTCGGCGAGGGTGCCCGGAGCGGTCACCGGGTGTAGAGACGGACCGCTCCCCACACGGCTGCGCCGATCGCCAGCGCCCCCGCGACGACCGCGACGGCGGCCAGTGTCGGGTTGCGGCGCTGGAACGCGCGCGCCTGGGTGACGCGCTCGTCGACGGCACGGCTCACGCGGCGAGGAACATTCGCCTTCTCTTCGATCGCGGCGAGGGCGGCCTTGAGCTCGGCGCGCGCCTGCTCGACGGGGTCGGCGATGCCGAGCGGCACGGCGGTGCGGGGAACGGGCACGGGAGCCTCAGAGCTCATCGCGCACCTCCTTCACGTCCTGGGCGATCGATTGGACCGGATTCTGCCGTTCGCCGATCTTGCGGAATCGCAGGACGCCGAGCCATGCCAGCACGGCGGTCACGATCAGCATCGCGAAGAACACGACGAGAGCCGACAGCCACACCGGCCACCAGGACGAGAGCCCGGCGATCACGAACGTGCCGAGCACCGGCACCGACCAGAACAGCACGAACAGCGCCGCGAACACCCACAGGGCGCCCCAGCCTCCGTCCTTCGCAGTGCGTGCCAGCCACTTCTTGGCGGCCTCGACCTCGGCGATGACGAGGTTGCGGATGAGCTCCGGGACCTCGCCGAGGAGCGTGAGCAGGCTGTCGTCCGCGCGGTCGCGGAATCCGCGTCTGCGCGTCTCCACGTCAGGCTCCGCCCTGGCCGGTGGCGTCTTCGACTGCGTCGTCGACGGCATCCTTCACGGCCTGCGCCGACGTCTGCGCGGCCCTGCCCACATCTTCCTGCGAGTCCTTGCCCACCTTGATGGCGGCGTCGAGCTTCTGCCCGGGAGTGCCCTTGGAACCGGCCGCCTGCACGACCTTGACGCCCGCTTCCCACAGCGTCGACGGCAGAGCCATCGCCTGGCTCTTCGCGAAGTCCTTGACCTTGCCGACCTGTTCCTGCACGGGATCGAGGTTCCACACCTTCAGCCACTGCGCCTTGATCTGCTCGTAGCGCTCGCGACCTGCGCGGGTGCCGAGGACATACCCCACGGCGAGTCCGATGACGAGTCCAGCCTTGCCCCTCATGGGGTCTCCTCACACTCGGTGTGCACCTGACGACCATCCCCAGAGTAGCCCCGTATGCCGATTCCGGCATCCACTTGACATCGGGCGTCAGGCGTGGGATCCGTCGCCCCACAGCGCGCCTCGGCGCAGGCGGTCCGCTTCGGCGTGCGCGTCGGCGACGACCTGTGCGAGCCCGCTTCCGGCCACCCATGCGCCGACGACGGCAAGGCCCCGCGTCCTGGCGACGGCCGACCGCGCAGCGGCGGCGCGCTCCTGCTGACCGCGCGCCGAGGTCGGCGGAACCAGCGTGAAGCGGTCGCGGTGTGCCGCCACGATGCGCTCGACGGGAACCCCGAGAAGAGTGGATGCCTCCCGCGCAGCCAGCACGTAGGCCTCCGTGTCGGGCAGCCCCGCAGTGGCGGGCGCACCGGAGGGTCCTCCGAACGCGACGCGCAGCACGTGGCGGCCGGGTCCGGCGTCGCGGGCGAGCCACTCCCACCGGGCCGTCTCGTGCACGAGGCCCGTGGCCGCTCCCGACCCGGGCACGGCGTGGACGTGCGCCCCGCGCGGAGCCGCATCGAGCGCCGGGGCGTCGACGACGAGTGTGACGACCTCGCGGGCGATCCCTGCCGGAGGGACGGCGGCGAACGCCTCGTCGTGGATGGCCGGGCCGAGGAGGGTGCGCGCGCCGGCCTCGTCGGTCGCCACGATCACCGCATCGGCGGTGAGCTCTGCGGCGACCGGGCCGGAGTCCTCGGCGCTCCGGTCCTGCGCGACACCGGTGAGGACCACGGTCCACCGCTCCCCGTCACGGACGAGCCCCGTCGCCGTCGTGCCCGTGCGAACGACCGCCCCACGGTCGGCGAGACGGGCGTGCAGCGCGGCGACGAGCTGCGGCATCCCTCCGTCCAGACCCTCGATCGACGAGCCGGGAGCGTCGGCGAGCAGGTCGGCGACCGCGCCGCCGAGGGAGCCCGTGCGCGTGAGGGCGGGGTTGAGGCCGGGGGCGGCGACCTCGACGTCGACGTCGTCGGGATCGAGGCCGAACCGGTCGATGCTGAGCGGCGCGACGAGGCGGTCGCGCACCTTCTCCCCCATGCGGCTCGTCACGAGGCGGCCCAGGCTGTGCTCGGAGCCGATCGTGAGCGGCGGGCGCAGGCGGTCGAGGTAGGCGCGCCAGGTCCCGCCCCAGCCGATGATGCGGCGGACGTGCTCGTCCCACGGGTTCGCAGGGATCCCCAGCAGCGTCTCAGGCGGCAGCGGCGCCGCGGCGCCCTTGGGCAGTCCCGCGATCCAGGCGGTGTCGTCGCGCGGACGCACGACGACGGCATCCGGCAGCACGTCGTCGACGAGGCGCCGCACGGCTCCGCCGCGCGTCGACCAGCACGTCGCCCCCACGTCCAGACGGAGTCCCGACGCCTCGGCCGTCCCGATCACGCCGCCGAGGCGGGAGGATGCCTCCACCACCGTCACCGCCATGCCGACCTTGGCGCACTCCCAGGCCGCCACCAGCCCGGCGATGCCCCCGCCGACGACGACCACACGGGTGTCACGGGCATGGGCGACGAGTTCCTGGAGCGGTTCGGCGGCGGGGTCGGTCACGACCACCATCCTCGCACCGCGGTGCTGAGCGCTCCCTCGGCTGGTGAGGGACCGCTCGCCCGTTCTTGGCGAGTCGCCGGAGTTCCGACGCTCAGGTTGCCGTCCGTGGCGACTCGCCAGAATCACGGCGCGCAGGCCGCCGTCATGGCGACTCGCCAGATGCGGCGCACAGGCCGCCGTTCTTGGCGACTCGCCAGATGCGGCGCACAGGCCGCCGTTATGGCGACTCGCCAGATGCGGCGCACAGGCCGCCGTTATGGCGACTCGCCAGAATCACGGCGCGCGCAGGCCGCCGTTCTTGGCGACTCGCCAGAATCACGGCGCGCAGGCCGCCGTTCTTGGCGACTCGCCAGATGCGCGGCGCGCAGGCCGCCGTCCGTGGCGACTCGCCAGATGCGCGGCGCGCAGGCCGCCGTTCCTGGCGACCCGCGAGAATCGGCGGGCCCGCTCGTCCGTGGCGGGCGCGCCAGATACACGGCGCGCAGGTCGCCGTCCGTGGCGACTCGCCAGAACCGGGCGAGGGACGCCTACCGACCGATGCCGAGCGGCGGGCGTCAGTGGTCGGTGCGGCGCTGTTCGCGGGCCTCGGCGCGCGTGCGCGGCGTGTGCGACTCGTCGTGCTCCTCGGCGTCCGGCGCCGGAGCGTCGGTCGTGGCGGCAGCCGGGCCGGCGGCATCCCTCCCGGTGACCGAGGTCACCGAGGTGACCCGGCCGTCGTGCAGCTCGATGACGCGGTCGGCGCGCTGCACGAGAAGCGGGTCGTGGGTCGAGACGATCGCGGCGAGGCCCTGGGAGTGGACGAGGTCGCCGATGAGGTCCATGACCGTCGCGGCGGTGCGCGAGTCGAGCTGGCCCGTCGGCTCGTCGGCGATCAGCACGTGCGGGCGCACCGCGATCGCCCGGGCGATGCCGACGCGCTGCTGCTGGCCGCCCGACAGCTCGGTCGGGCGCTGCGCCGCGTGGTCGGCGAGGCCGACGAGCTTGAGCGCCTCGGCCACCCGGGCATCGCGCTCGGCGGGCGGGGTCTTGGCGATGCGCAGCGGCAGCTCGACGTTCTCGGCCGCCGACAGGATCGGGATGAGGCCGAAGGACTGGAACACGAACCCCAGCCGCTCGCGGCGAAGCGCCGCGAGGGCGTCCTCATCGAGCGCGGTGGCCTCGACGTCACCGATCCACACGGTGCCGGAGGTCGGGGCGTCGAGGCCGCCCAGCAGGTTCAGCAGCGTCGTCTTGCCGGCCCCCGACGCGCCGCGCACCACGACGAGCTCGCCGGCGGCGACCTCGATGTCGATGTCGACGCACGCGTGGACGTCGCCCGCGGCCGACGAGAACGTGCGGCTGAGCTTCTCGCCGCGCAGCGCGAGGGTCATGACGGGTCCTCCGGGTCGGATTCGGGAGTGGATGCCGCGGCCCCGGCCCGGCCGTCGGGCAGAGGCGTTCCGTCTCCGCGGTCCGAGTCGGTCGCTGCGCTCCCCCGCTCGCCGACCGGATGATCGGCCGGCGTCTGCTGCCCCGGCCACACGCCGACGTGGTCGGGCTCCAGTGCCAGCCGCACGCGTTCGCGCAGGTCGAGGGCGGTGACGAATTCGTCGGGCAGCTGTAGCCGGCCGACGCGGTCGAGCACGGCGTACTCCTCGGCGACGTGCTGCTCGGCGCCGTGCTCGTCCACGCGCGTCGAGCGCAGCACCTCGGTCGAGGTGCGGCCGTCGCGGATCTGCACGGTGCGCGCGACGTGCTCCGACACCGCGGGATCGTGCGTCACGATGAGCGTCGTGACGCCGAGCTCGCGGTTGACCGATCGCATCGCCTCGAGCACGTGGACACTC
The DNA here is from genome assembly GCF_006783905.1 of Microbacterium kyungheense. Classification (GTDB taxonomy): domain Bacteria; phylum Actinomycetota; class Actinomycetes; order Actinomycetales; family Microbacteriaceae; genus Microbacterium; species Microbacterium kyungheense. Next base: position 183,031 of record NZ_VFPE01000005.1, read on the forward strand.
GCGGTGTCGTCGAGCTCGCCGGTGGGCTCGTCGGCCAGCAGCACGCGCGGCTCGTTGGCGATGCCGACGGCGATCGCGACCCGCTGCTGCTCTCCGCCCGACATCTCGCCCGGGCGGCGTTCGGCGCAGTGCGACACCTCGAGCAGGTCGAGCAGCTCCGCGACGCGCGCCTGGCGTGCGGCGGCACCCCGCACCCGGCCGGGGATCGCGAGGGCGGCGGCGACGTTCTCGCTCGCTGACAGGTAGGGCAGGAGGTTGCGCGAGGTCTGCTGCCACACGAAGCCGACGCTGTGGCGGCGGAAGACGACGCGCTCCTTCTCGGTCATCGTGAGCAGGTCGTGCCCCGCGACCCACGCGACGCCCGCCGTCGGCTGATCGAGGCTCGACAGGATCGACAGCAGCGTGGACTTGCCAGACCCCGAGGCGCCGACCACCGCGACGAGCTCGCCGGGGTCGACGCGGAGGTTGAGGCCCTGGAGCGCCTGCACCTCGACGCCCGGGCCGCTGCCCGAGGCGACCTTGAAGATGCGCACGAGGTCGACGCACAGGATGTCGGCGTCGGGAGCCCCCACCCGCGGCGGGGCCGCTGTGGGAGCCTGTCGGGCCTGTCGAACCGCCATGGTCCTATCCTTCCTCCACGGTGCGCAGCGCGCCCGCGGCGCGGATCCGCCGCGACACGAACAGGGCGACCGCGGTGAGCAGCACGGCGAGGGCGAGGAACCCGCCGAGGGTGATGAGCAGGATGCCGGGATCGACCTGGTACGCGGGTGCGACCGACGACCCGGTGAACGGGCGCAGGTCGACCGCGGCGAGCACCACGAGCGGCACGAGCAGGCCGAAGAGCGTGCCGGCGACGACGGCGGCGATCGCGGGCGGGCCGACCTCCCACAGCGCCAGCGACGTCGCCGCGCGGCGCGGGGCGCCCAGGGTGCGCAGCAGTGCGAGGACGCGGGCACGCGGACCCGCGGCCAGCGCCAGCGTCATGACGATCGCGAGGGCGCTCAGCAGCGCCGCGATGGCCGTCGCGGCCAGCAGTGCCCAGCGCACACCCTGGACGGCGGGGCCGGACTCGATGCCCGCGGCGATCTCGTCCGCCGTCGCCAGACGCACGCTCTGCCCGAGGATCCCGCGGAGCTCGTCCTCGACGGCGCCCGGGCTCACGCCCACGTCCAGGCGGACCAGCACGGTGCGGTCGCTGGGGTCGCGCCCGAGCACGTCCTGCGCATAGGACGAGTCGATGGCCGCCCAGTTCTCGCGGACGCCGATCGGGACGGGTCCGCGACTGACACCCACGACCTCGGCGTCCACACCGCCCAGGTCGATCTGCTCGGTGTCGCCGATCTGGTCGGCGGTGGCGCCGGCTACGAGGATGGGCATCTTTCCGCCGGACGGTTCCAGTGACACCCCGGCGGGCAGCATCCCGGGTGCGTCGCCCTGCACGTCGCGCAGGTCGGCGGCGTCGACGACGAACACCGACGTCGAGCGCTTGACGCCGTCGATGTCGATCGTGGCCGGATCGGCGCCCGAGATGCCGGTCGCGGCGGCGACGCCGTCGACCTCAGCGACGCGGTCGAGCTGCTCGTGCGTGAACGTGCCGCCCGTGATGCGCACGTCGGCGCCCACCTGGGCCCGCGCGGCGTCGGTGATGCCGCTCTGCAGTGCCGAGAGGAGGATTCCCGACGACACCGCCACCGAGACGCCGACGACGAGCGCGAGCACCGGCGTGAGGCCGATGGACGGCTCGCGCAGCGCACGCGCCGCGCCCAGGAAGGCGTCGGCGCCGGCGGAGGCCCGCGCCCGCCCGAGCAGCACGCGCAGCGGCAGCGGGTAGATCCGCAGCGTCAGGAGGCATGCCACCAGCGCGAGCAGCAGCGGCGTCGCCGCGATCAGCAGGTCGACGCCGTCGCTGTACCCGCGGATGAACAGCAGCACGAGGGCGACGACGGCGAGCCCGGCGATCACTCCCTCGACGATGAGCCGCAGGCGCGATCCGCGGGTGCCGAGGTCGGCGCGGGTCTGGCGCTCGGCGGCCGAGGGTGCGAGGACGACCAGGATCACGATCGGGGCGAGGGCGAGCAGCAGCGCCGGCACGAACCCCGCCGCCGTCAGCGAGGCGCCGAAGACGAGCGCGCCCACCAGGGCGGCGATCACCGCACCCAGCACCGCGGGCACGGCGCCCGCGATCGCACCCTCGACGGCGAGCAGCCCGCGCAGCTGGCCCGCGGAGGCGCCGCGGGCCGACAGCAGTCGCAGACTCGGCCGGCGCCCTTCGAGGATGAGCCGGCAGCCGAGCACGAGCACCGCTGCCGCCACGCCGACGGGGCCGGCCACCAGCATGGCGATGACCGCGGCGGTGGACGCCTCCTGTGCGAGGGCCAGCTCGATCTCGCCGGTGATGTCGGCGTCGAACCGCAGGCTCAGCAGGCCGGGTCCGCCGGCGGAGGTCGCGATGGTGTGCGACACCGCGGTGAGGCGGTTGAGCGCGGCGACGGTCTGCTCGGCGTCGTCGCGGCTGATCGCATCGGCGTCGGTCGGGTACCAGACGAGCGTCGAGTACAGGTTGTTCAGGTTCGAGGCCACGAGCGAGGCGGGGTGCGCGTAGACCGTGGCGGTCAGCTTGCGCGGACCGTTGCCGTCGTCGAACACCTTCGGGGTGAGCACGGACGGAACGTGCTGCCAGTAGTCGGCATCGGGGTCGACGGGCTCGAACAGCCCCACCAGCACGACCTCGATGGGCGTGATCGGCAGGCTGATGGTGCGGACGTCCCCCAGCGACCAACCCAGGTCGGCGGCCGTGTCGGTCGAGAGCACGACTTCGATCCGGTTGTACAGCTGCACCGGCCCGGGGTCCTCGCCGGGCTCCGGCTCGACGCGGGGGATCCGGGATGCCGCGGCCTCGGGCAGCCGTCCGTCGACGATGCGGATCTCGTCCTCGTAGTCGGGGTCGAAGGCGAGGGTGATCGCCTCGGTGCGCGGCGCCTCGCGCACCTGGTTGTCGCTGTTGGTCGTGACGGTGCGCGCCGGACCGAGGATCCCGGGCAGCGGTGCGTCCGCCCCTGCGCGGATGGACTCGACGGCGTCCTGGAACGGACCCCACACCTCCTCGGTCGTGTACGGCCGCTCCGCCAGCGGCGTCTCGGCGCCCGGCGGCAGCTGCGGGAATCCGGCGTTCTCGGACACGACGTCACGGGCGGTCGGCGGCAGGCCGTCGAGACGGTCGCGCAACGCGGCGTCCCCCACGATCCCGAGAGCGATCGGCGCAGCCGTCGCGAGCAGCGACAGCACCAGCACGAGCGCGGCGACGATGCCCGAACCGCCCGCGCGCGAGCGCAGGTGGTGGGCGACGAGGGCGCGGGTCGTGACGCGGCGGGTCATCGGGCGTCCTCCCCCACGGTCGCGGTGCGCGCGGCCCGGCGCACCGCGGCGGCCGCCGCGGCGACGATCGCGGCGAGTCCGATGACGAGGCCGGCCACGGCGATGCCCAGCGGCATCCACGAGATCTCGACGCCGCCGGCGATCGACAGGATGCCGGGGGTCACGGCCCGCACGAGCGACGGAACGATCAGCACCGAGACGAGCACGCCGGCCGCGGCGCCGAGCACGACCGCCGCGCCGAACACGCCGCCGAGTTCGGCCGCGCGCATGCGCGCCTGACGTCGGGCGGTGACACCGGCGGCGCGCAGCACGCCGAGCTCCCGGCGCCGGGCGATGGCCAGGGTCTGCACGATGGCGAGCGCCGCGACCAGCGAGAGGACGGACGAGCCGATGGTCGCGATCCACCAGCCGGGCACGAGGGCGCCGACGACGTCCGCCGCGACGCCGGGGGCCGAGGTGGCGACGGGCCGGTCGCCGAGGGCGGCGCTGAACGCGTCTTCGGCGTCGGTGTCGCCGGCGGCCCACACGGCGTCGGGCGGCACGATGGAGGTGCCGCGCTGCAGCTGCGAGACGAGGAGGGTCTCCATGGGCGCGAAGAGCGCGAAGGCGGACGAGGTTCCCGGCACCGCGTCGACGAGCGACGCGACGACGGCGACGCCGCGACGGCCCACGCCGGAATAGCGGAACTCCAGCTCGTCGCCCACTCCGATGCCGAGGCTGTCGGCGAGGGCGGGGGTGACGGCGGCGGCCACCGGCAGCTCCTCACCGTCGGCGCCGCTCCCGTCGTCGGCGCCGCTCCCGCCGTCGGCGAGCCACAGCACCGCCTCACGTGTGCCGTTCGTGAGCGACGCGCTGCCCTCGAGATCGAGGTCGGCGCCGCCCACCGCCTCCGCGGCGGTGAGCGCCACCGACACCTGCGGCGGTGCCGGGCTCGGCGGCGTGCCGAGCAGCACGGCGAGAACGCGCCACGGCGCGGTACCGGCCGGAAGGTCGCCCTGCGCGGTGTACGAGACGCGGCCCTGCCCCTCGGGCGCGGGGTCCCCCGCCAGACCGACGACGGCGGGTGTTCCGGTCGCGTCGAGCACGACCGCCGACAGCAGCACCGGCACCGCGTACGCCCCGTCGATGCCCGCGACGTCGACCGTCACGCGGAGGGCGGTGGCGGCATCCCCCAGGTCCACCGGCGCGGCGGCGACGGCGCCGTCGGCGGTCGCGTCGAGCGCGTCGAGCGCGTCGAGGTCGATGAGGCCGCCGGCGGTGGTCACGACCGTGTCGAGGGATGCGGCGGGCACCGCGACGAGCTGCGCCTCGAGCTCGCCGACCTCCACGTCGGCGGTGAGGGCGCCGGCGGCAGCGTCGACGCCGCGCACGGCGGCCGCGTCGGCGACGTCGGCCGGCGTGGCGGCCCGCGGCGTCGTGTCGACGCGCAGGTCGGCGCCTGCGCGCACCGCGGCGGAGTCCGAGGTCATGGCCGTCCAGGTCGCGCCGTACGCGGCGGTGAACACCGCCTGCGCGACGGTCAGCGCCACGAGCAGCACGGCGACCGCGAAGATCGGGATGCGGCGCGCGACCTGACGGGCCGGGTAGCCGGGCTCCAGTCCCGGAGCGGATGCCGCCGGCCGCGCCCATGCGACGGCCAGGGCGCCGAACACGGCGAGGGCGACGACGGCGCCGGCCGACAGCACGACCGCCGGAGCGACCGCGACGATCGGGTCGAACCCGGTGCCGCGGGCCAGCGGCAGCTGCCACACGACGAGGCCGGTCGCCAGCAGGAGCACGACCACGACCGCGGCGGTGGTGGCGCGCGGCGCCCGAGCCGAGGTGCGGCGGCCCTCGCCGCGACGCAGCGCGACCGCGAACACGGCCGTGAGCAGCACCGCGAGCGCGAGCGCCCACGGCCACGCGCCGAGGCCCGCGAGCGGTCCGACACCGGCGAGAGCAGTCGCCGCGGCCGCGACGACGAGGCCGGCCGCCGATCCCGTGAGCGCGACCGCGGCGCCTTCGGCGGCATCCGTCGTCCAGGCCTGCGTGCGAGAGAATCCGCGCGCGCGGACGGTGGCCGTCTCGTGCTCTCGTGCGGCGGCGATCAGCCGGGCGAGCTGGGCGACGGCCGTGCCCGCCAGCAGCGCGACGAGCACGACGAGTGCCGGAGCCGCCGAGGCGAGGGCGGCCGCACCGGCGGCGACCTGATCGGCGACGTCGGCGGCGTCGACGCCGGGCGGCGGCGGGTCGCCCGCGACCGCGACGGCCCGGCCCAGCCACGCCAGCACGAGACACACGGTGGCGACCGCGACGGCGACCGTGGCGGCCGCACTCGCGAGCAGCCCCGCACGCGCCGACGACCGGCGCATCAGCAGCCGGGCGATCGATGCCGCGGGCGGCGGTCCCGGCGCGCGACGATCGGGCATCAGGCTCGGTCCTCCGCGGGTCGGGTGCGACGTGCGCGACGTCGTCGTTACTGGTGTCGCGCGCCCGCGATGCGGGCGCACGTCCTGCCAACCTAACCTGACCGGTCGGTTCCCGCATACGCGGCCCGTTCCGCCGCCGGGCGGCGGGCCGCTCGCGGTGGGAGACTGGGGCCATGGCCCTTCACATCACCGGAGACACCGCCGCCGACACCCTGCTCACCGAAGACCCGCTGGCGCTGCTCATCGGCATGCTGCTGGACCAGCAGGTCGCCATGGAGACGGCGTTCGCCGGTCCGCTCAAGATCGCCGAGCGCGCAGGGACGTTGGACGCCGCGGCCATCGCGAGCTTCGACCCGGACGCCTTCGCCGAGCTCTTCAAGGCGACACCGGCCGTGCACCGGTTCCCGGGATCGATGGCGGCCCGCGTGCAGGCGCTGTGCGCCGCCATCCAGGACGACTGGGCCGACGACGCCGCCGCGATCTGGACCACCCCGGTCGGCGAGTCCACCGGAGCACCCGACGGTGCGACCGTGCTCAAGAGGCTGAAGGGACTGCCGGGCTTCGGCGAGCAGAAGGCGAAGATCTTCCTCGCGCTGCTCGGCAAGCAGTATGGGTACACGGGCGACGGCTGGCGGGAGGCATCCGCCCCCTACGGCGAGGACGGATCGTTCCGCAGCGTCGCCGACATCGTCTCGCCCGAGTCGCTGACGAAGGTGCGAGAGCACAAGCGCGCGATGAAGGCCGCGGCGAAGGGCTGACCCGTGTCTGCCACAGAGGTCGAGGAGTTCCTCGCGGGCGTGACGCCCGAGGTGCGGCGTCGCGACGCCCAGACCCTCCTCGACCTGATGCGCCGTGCGACCGGCGAGGAGCCGGCGCTGCAGCATCCCGGGATCGTCGCGTTCGGGCAGTACCACTACGAGTACGCGTCCGGCAGATCGGGTGACGCGGCAGCGGCCGGCTTCGCACCCCGCAGGACGGCGAGCGTCGTCTATCTGTCCGACGGCACCGACGCGCACGCCGACGCGCTGTCGCGTCTCGGCCCGCACACGACGGGGGTGGGATGCCTCTACCTCAAGAACCTCGACGACATCGACCTCGCCGTGCTCGAGGACGTGGTGCGCCGCTCGTACGCGACGCTCACGAGCGGCACCTTCGGCCGGCGCGCCCGCGAGGGATCCGAGGGCTGACGACCGCTCGGCCCGCTCGGACCGCAGGTCCGCGTCGTCCCGCTCGTTCCGAGCGCGGCTCGCCACCCTGCCGTGACGGGGCCGCGCCCTAAGGTGGAGCACGTGCGGCTGAGGTTCTTCGGGGGTTTCGACGCGGAGGCGGACGGAGCGCCCGTCGACGTCCGCGGCCGCGGGCAGGAGGCGCTGCTGTTCCGGCTCGCGCTCGACGCCGGCACCACCGTCGCCTACCGCGCGCTGGCCGAGGACGTCTGGCCCGATGATCCGCCCGAGGATACGCGCGCGTCGCTGCAGTCGCTCGCGTCGCGGCTGCGCCGCGTGCTGCCGTCCGGCACGCTCGAGGCGGCGCCCGGCGGTTACCGCCTCGCGATCGACCGCGACGACGTCGACCTCGCCCGGTTCGCCGACCTCGTCGAACGCGCCCGCCGCGCCGACGACCCGTCTGCGGCAGCCGCCGACGCCCGCACCGCCCTCGATCTGTGGAAGGGCGACCCGTGGACGCCCGGTGAGGGCTTCGACTGGGTCGTGCGCGATCTGCTGGAGGACCGCGCGCACGCCGAGCGGCTGGCATCCCTGGCTCCCCCGCACCCGGACGGCACCTCGCCCGCGCACTCCGGTGCGGCCGACGCCACTGCCGTCGATACGGCCGACGCCGCCCCGATCCCCGCCGCGCTCACACCGCTCATCGGACGCCGGCACGAGCTCGCGCTGATCGATGCCCAGCTCGCGGCCGAACGCCTCGTGACCCTCATCGGCCCGGGCGGCGCCGGCAAGACGACCCTCGCGTTCGAGACCGCGCGTCGCCGCCCGGGAGCGGTCGTCGTCGAACTCGCACCGGCCGCGCCGGGCGAGGTGTGGGCGGCTGTCGCCGGCGCGGTGGGCCGCAGCATCCGCGTCCGCGAACTGGTGTCGTCCAGCGCCCGCGAGCGCGTGCTCGAGGCGCTCACCGGCCGCACCGCGCTCATCGTGCTCGACAACTGCGAGCACGTCTCGGCCGAGGCCGCCTCGGTCGCCCTGGAGCTGCTGCGGGGGGTGCCCGGGGCCCGCATCCTCGCGACCAGTCGGGAACCGCTCGGGCTCGCCGGCGAGGCCTTCGTCGATCTCGGTCCGCTCCCCCAGGGCGATGCGCGCGAGCTGTTCACCCGCCGGGTGCGCGCCGCGCGGGGCGCACCGCCCGCGGCGGAGGATGCCGAGGCTGTGGAGCGCATCGTGACGCGCCTGGACGGACTGCCCCTCGCCCTCGAACTCGCCGCCGCGAAGGCCCGCACGCTCACGATCGCCGAGATCGACTCGGGCCTGGACGATCGCTTCGCGCTGCTGGCGACCGGCCCGCGCGCGATCGAGGCCCGGCATCAGACCCTCCGCGCGCTCATCGACTGGAGCTGGGAGACGCTGACCGCATCCGAGCGCACCGCCCTTCTCGCGACCGCCGTGTTTCCGGACGGCATCGGTGCGGGCGACATCGCGGTCGTCGCCCGCGCTTTCGAGGTGGATCCCGGGTCCTTCGACACGCTCGTCGACAAGTCGCTGCTGCACCGTTCCGAGCGGCGCCTGCGGATGCTCGAGACGGTGCGCGAGTACGGGATCGATCGGCTGCGCGGCGACGGACGCGAGGCGCAGTTCCGCGGCGTGCAGGCCCGCGCCATGGCGGAGCTCGCCGCCCGTGAGGACGCGCGGCTGCGCGGCCCCGCCGTGCGCGAGGGACTCGCGTGGTTCGACGCCGACGACGAGAACCTCAGTGCCGCGCTGCGCGCGTGCGCCGACCAGCCGGGCCTTGCCGACGTGGGCGTGCGCCTCGTGCGGGCGAGCCTGTGGACATGGCTCATGCGCGAGCGGTTCGAGGAGCTCGCGGCCGGCATCACGACGTTCTTCGGGGCGACGGGCGCGCTCGACTCGGAGCCGGCGGTCGTCGTGCGCGGTGTCGGACTGCTGGCGCGGGCATTCGACATCAGCCGCCGCGAGACGGACCGCCGCGACCGCGATCAGGGCACGTCGCGGCACAGCGACCTGGTCGCGGACACCCCCTCGGCGAACGAGGCACTGGATCTGCTCGAGCGCGAGTCGCCCGCGGTGATCGCGGCCGCTGCGGTGCACCGCAGCGAGCTGTCGGCCGTGATCGGTCCGCTGCTGCGCGGGGTCGCCGCGACCGCACGGGACACCCCGCCCGGCCGGCCGTGGCCGCGCACCACCATCATCGACGACACGGGGCTCGACGACGCCCCGGAGTGGTCGCAGGCCTTCGTCGGCATGATGCGCTCGGCGATCGCGCAGAACAGCGGAGACACGGCGACGCTCGGGGTCGAGAGCGAGCGGTCGCTGGCGACGTTCCTTCGGCTCGGCGACGTGTGGGGGACGGCGTTCGCGAGCCAGATGCGCTCGGAGTGGCTGCAGCTGGCCGGCCGGCTCGAAGAGGCGCTCGAGGTCGCTGACACCTCCAGCGCCGCGCTCGCGGGTCTCACCTCCACCGCCGATCTCGTGCAGCAGCGGGCGCAGAGCATCGGGCTGCTGCTGCGACTCGGGCGCATCGACGAGGCGCGGGACCGCCTGGCGACGATCGCTCAGCTCGCGCGCGACCACGAGTCGCCGCAGGGCATCGCGCAGGCCCACATGAGCGCCGCCACGATCGAGATCGCCGTCGGGGACGGCGCCACCGCGCTGCAGCACCTGGACGAGGTGGACTCCGATGCGATGCCCTCCTTCCCCGATCAGCTCGTCGCGTGGGCGCTGTCCAAACGCGCGCAGGCGCTCGTGCTGCTGGGCCGCGACGACGAGGCCGCGACCGCGCTGCGCTCGGCCCTGCCGGCCGCGGTCAGCAGCGGGGACCACCCGATCGTGTCGGATGTGACGGTCTCGATCGCCGGCTGGCTGGCCGCCGAAGGGCGCGACGCCGACGCGCGCCGCGCCCTGACCGCGGCCGCGCGCATCCGCGGTGGGGTCGACGCCGAGGAGCCGTTCCTCCGCGCGCTGCGCACGCGGCTCGGCACCCACGCGCTCGATCCGGTCCCGCCCGACTCGGAAGCCGACCGCACCGCCACCGAGGAGGTCACCGTCATCGACGCCGAACACGAGGTCGCCGTGCTCAGCGCACTCCTCGGCTCACCCGGCGACGCCTGAGGAGCCCCACTGCTCCATGGCCGCGCGCAGGTGCGCCGGCGTGAGCATGAACATCGGCTCCAGTTCTTCCCACCCCGGCTCCTTCACACGTCTGCTGTACGCCGCATGGGCGGCATCCACCGGGTTCGACTCGTCGAGTCCCCCGCCGCTCTCCCCCATCAATGCGAAGTGGTAGATCCACAGAGATCCGTCGGCCTCGCGATGCCGGAACGTGGCCTCGAACACCGCCCGTTCCGCGGGGAGCGTCGCCAGGCATTCGTCGTATCGCTCGGTGAGCATCGCCATCCACTCGGCGACCTCTTCCTCCCGGCCCTCGAGGATGCGGGCGCGGCTGAGTTCGAGCCGCAGCCCGGGCGGAACGGTCGGAGGCATCACAAAGCCCTCGAAGTCGCGCGGAACAGGACGGAACGGAATACGCGGCACCACATCGTCGGCCATGCCCACACCCTGCCATGCCGGGGTCAGAACGGCGCGTCGCCCCGGTAGGGCGTCGATGCGAACTTCGCCCACCTGCCGGACGGGACGAACTGCACCACCGAGGGCGGTCGATCGAGGTAGCGGCGTCCGGTGAGGCTCGTCCATTCGAGAACTCCCCGGCCGACCTGTCGCACGTGCCACGCTGTGGCGTGCTTGACCGTATGGTGGCGCGGGCAGAAATGCGCGAGGTTGTCGGCAGCCGTCCGCCCGCCCCGCGCATGGTCGACGGTGTGATCCACGTCGCATCGCGTCGGCTTGCGCACGCAGCCGGGGAAGCGACATCGTTCGTCCCGGGCGCGGAGGAACCTGCGAAGCTCGGCGCTCGGCCGGTACCGGTCGACCGACAGCGGCAGCCCGGTGTGCGGGTGATACATCACGCGGTCCCAGCCGGGGGCCGCCGCAGCGAGCGCGCACGCCGTCTCGCGATCGATGGGGCCGTAGCCCGTCAGCAGCGCCGGCTCGTCGCCGGTGCCCGCAGCCGTCAGGACGGGGATCGTGATCTGCACCTCGGCTCGGATCGACGCCAGAGCGCCACCGGCACCATGTGCGGTCGGCGCTCCGGTCAGCAGCAGGTCCACGAGGATGTCGGAACGGAGTTCATCACGCGATCGCTGCTCGGCACTCGGAGTCGTGTACACCTCGGCCCTGCCGCCGCCGTCCGGGTCAGCCGATTCCGCGGGAGCACGCTCGCCAGCCGCGGGCGCCAAGGGCCCGGGCACCTCGGGGCTTTCAGTTGTGGAGCCATCGGACGCGGCCCGTGCGGCATCCGCGTCCATCGCGTCGCCGACGGACTCCGCGACCGCGCGATCCGTCTCGTCCTGCGCCGCTGCCATCTGCGTGAGCCGATCGAAGATCGCGTAGGCGAGCACCGCCGGCAGATCGGCGATCAGCCGCGCCATGCCGTCGTCCAGGTCGATCACCCGCACGCGACGAGCACCATGGGCGCGCCGTTGCAGTTCCGCCGCCAGCTCAGGGTCGATGCGCGCCGCGACGACACGGGCGATCGTCCGCAGCCGCGGCGGCGTCTCGAATTCGGCCGCCTCTAGGAGGATCCGCTCGTACTCCGCACGGACCGCCTCGTCGAGAAGTCCCGCGCCGCAGTCGACGATCGCACCCGCGTGCGCATGATCGATGCGACCGTCGGCGAGCGCACGGTGCGTCGCGGCGAACCCGTCGACCAGGGTGCTCGCCGCCGACATCCGCGCCTGCACCGTGCGGTCGCTCAAGCGCATGGCCGCGCCCAGCTCGCTGGACACCTCGCGAAGCGCGAGATCGTGCACCGCGCTGCGCCCTGCCGCGCGCCGTTCGTCTTCGCGAGCGCTCACGATCCCTGCGGCATCCGTGAGAAGGCGCGCCTCTTCGGCCTGCAGACGGGCGATCTCGACACGGGTCGCCTGAACGTCGGAGACCACACGTTCGAGCGCAGCCCGGATCGCGTCGCCGGTGCCGAGCTGGTTGCCCACGATGCCTCCTCCAGAAACGCGCGTCAGCGCGACGAGGATCAAACGAAACGTGGGCACGAGTTCGATCTGACACCAGAATAGAACATATCTACGACACTCGCAAGAGGTCTCGAAGTGACTCTTGCGGCGTCGGCGCCACCGCGGCCAGGCTCGGCACATGAGGTTCGCCGGAGTGCTGCCGCCTGATGCGCCCGACCCGATGGACGGGCTGCGCGACCGCGTGCGCGCCCTGCCGTTCCCGGTGATGGGACTCGCCCCGCAGCCCTCGATCGAGGACTTCGACGCCTTCAGCCTGGCCGAGACGAGCGGCGCCGATGGAGCCTCGAGCATCACCGTCGGCCTCAACTACACGCTGTGGCGCAACCCCGACGACCGCGACGATCCGGTCAACCTCGCCGACCTCGACGACGAGGCGCGCGCGGGACTCGACGTCGATCCCCCGTGGCCGAGACCGACCTGGCTGCTCGACTACGTCGAGCGCCTGCACCATCCGCAGCTGTCGGAGGCGGTGTGGACGACGTGGGACCGCGACCCGTCCGAGCAGACGACGCCGGCCCGCCACCTCGTCGATCACGTCAACCACGTCCTGATGAACGGCTTCCGCGAGGAGCTCGGCCTGCCGGTCGGCCCGCCCCCTCCGGGCTACGACCCGTTCGCCGGCGACTGGCGCGTCACCGCATCCGCCGTGAACCCGCGCGCGACGCTCGAGGTCGACGGCACCGAGCGGGAGGCGTCCGAGATCGACACCGACCCCTTCGTCTACGGGATCGGGGTCCGCCTCGCCCCCGATCGTGTCGCGACCGTCGTCGTCGCGCGCGACCACCTGCCGTACCTCCGCGTCGCCCTCGCCACGCGCGGCGCCACCTCCACCGGCTGACGCCCGGCACGCCGAAAGGCCGGAGCGGATGACCCGCCCCGGCCCCACGGCGCCGCCACCCCGCACACGCCGGGTGGCGGCATCCGCTCACGCCTTGCGCATGTAGGCGCGCACCGTGAGCGGCGCGAACACCGCCACGATGACCGCCGCCCCGAGCAGCGCGGTGAACACGTCGCCGGTCACCACGCCATCGTTCACGAGAGAGCGGACGGCCGTCACGAGGTGCGACACCGGGTTCATGTTGACGAACCACTGCAGCCAGTCGGGCATCGTGTCGGCCGGCACGAAGGCATTGGACAGGAACGTCAGCGGGAACAGGATGAGCATCGAGATGCCCTGCACGCTCGACGCCGTGCGCGCGATGACGCCGAAGAACGCGAAGATCCAGCTCATCGCCCACGAGCAGGCGATCACGAGGAGCCCCGCGGCCAGCACGCCGCCCATGCCGCCGCCCGGACGGTAGCCCATGATGAACCCCATGGTGAAGGTGAGGGTCGTCGCGATCGCGTAGCGGATCGTGTCGGCCAGCAGGGCGCCCGACAGCGGCGCGATGCGCGCGATCGGCAGCGAGCGGAACCGGTCGAACACGCCCTTGTCCATGTCTTCGCGCAGCTGCGTGCCGGTCACGACGGACGTCGTGATGACCGTCTGCACGAGGATCCCCGGGATGATGATCGGCAGGTAGTTCGCGACGTCACCGGCGATCGCGCCGCCGAAGATGTACGTGAACATCAGCGTGAAGATGATGGGCTGCACCGTCACGTCGACGAGCTGCTCGGGGGTGCGGCGGATCTTGAGGATGCCGCGCCACGCCATGGTGAACGTGTTGCGCACCGTGAGCGACAGGCTCGAGCGGTTGGACAGGTCGCGTTCCGCGACCGGGACGATGGGGGTGGCCACGGCGGTCATGCGCGGACTCCTTCGAGCTGGTCGGCCGTCGCGTGGGCGGCCTCGTCGTCTTCCGGCACGCCCTTGCCGGTCAGGGTGAGGAACACCTCGTCGAGCGTCGGCTGCTGGACGCTCAGCTCTTCGAGGTGCAGGTCCGCCGCGCGGAACGCGACGAGCAGGTCGGCGACGCGGTCGGGGTCGCTCATCGGCACGGTGAGGCGGGCCGCCTCGGGCGAGACGATCGCCGTGACACCCAGGACCCGGGCGATCTCGCGCTGCGCCTCGGCGATGTCGGACCCGGCGCGCAGCCGCAGCAGCAGCGATGCCTGGCCGACCGAGGCCTTGAGCTCGAGCGCGGTGCCCTCGGCGACCACGGTGCCGCGGTCGATGACGGCGATGCGGTCGGCGAGCTGGTCGGCCTCGTCGAGGTACTGCGTCGTCAGCACCACCGTCGACCCGGTCGCGACGAGCCGGCGGATGGTGTCCCACATCTGCCCGCGCGTGCGCGGGTCGAGACCCGTGGTCGGCTCGTCGAGGAAGATGAGCGGCGGCTGGGCGATGAGGGATGCCGCGAGGTCGAGGCGGCGGCGCATGCCGCCCGAGAACTTCGCGAGCGGCCGTGTCGCGGCCTCGGTGAGCGAGAACTCCTCGAGCAGCTCGGCGGCCTTGCGCTTCGCGTCGATGCGCGAGAGGCCCAGCAGGCGGGCGAAGATGACGAGGTTCTCGGTAGCGGACAGCGTCTCGTCGACCGACGCGAACTGCCCGGTGAGGCCGATCAGCTGGCGCACGATCTGCGCGTCGCGGACGACGTCGTAGCCGAAGATCTCGGCCCGCCCGGCGTCGGGCCGCAGGAGCGTCGACAGCATGCTGATGGTGGTGGTCTTGCCCGCGCCGTTGGGCCCGAGCACGCCGTAGACGGTGCCTGCCTCGACGGTCAGATCGACGCCGTCGACCGCGCGATTGCTGCCGAAGGCCTTGACGAGGCCCTCGGCGCGGACCGCGGGGGTGCGGGATGCGGAACTGATGTTGGTCATGTCATCCACAGTGCGCGCCGGATGCTGTCACGCCGGTGTCACGGCATCCCCCGCACTGTCGGCACGCTGTCACGGCCCTGTCACGACCGGCGCCCGCTGTCGCGAGAGTTTCCGTCGGCCGCGTCATGAAACCGGACAGCCCGCGTCCTGCACGGTGCAAGCGCATGTCGGCGGACCCGAAACCCACGACGTGCACCGATTCGAGGGCGCCCTACCCGAGGGCGCCGCTTGGGGGCAGTTCCATGCACGATGCTTTCGCGCGCCCGCGCGCCTTCACCCATACTCCGCCGGCCGGCGCCGGACGCGGCCGACGTCTGCTGACGGCGGCACTGGCCGCCGTGCTGCTGGCGGCCCCGGCATCCGTCGTCGCGGGGGTCGCGATGGATGCCGCACCCGCCGCCGCGGCGGAGCTGTCGATCCCCGTCATCGACGGGGTGCAGACGCGGATGACCTCGCACACGGGATGGAGCGGCCAGACCGCGGCCAGCCCCAGCACCGGCGACTGCGTCCGCTACGGCTGGGCGGCCGACGCCGTCACGTCGGGGTCGATCGACAACGCCGGCGGCTCGGCGGGCACGCAGGCGACGGCGTGGTCCGACGGTGCCGCGGCGTGGGTCGCCTCGGGCACGACGGCCTACTCGGCGCACGGTCGCGGCGGATCGGACTGCAGCAACCGGCTCGATCTGTCGTCGCAGAGCGCGGTGGGCTTCTCACCGGCGTCGATCTCGTCGGTCGAGACCGGGGTCGCCTTCAACCTCGGTCGCATGGTGCACCGCAACAACCCCGTCTACACGACGAACCAGTGGTTCCGCGGCGAGATGGACGTGAAGCTCCTCGGCCTCGACCTGACGTACGCGTGGCAGCTGCATGAGACGCCCAACCAGGCGAATCCGCCCGAGAACCCCGCGAACAACGACGTGCTCCAGTTCGTGAACACCGTCAGCGAGCACTCGTTCGAGGGTCCCGACGGCAACCGCTACACGCTCGTGGTGAGCGGCTTCGCCGCGCCGCGGGGCGACGGCACGTGCGCGCCCACGCTGACCGACCCGGGCCAGGCGATCAACCGCTTCGAGACCGTCGAGCGGACGTCGACCTACGGATGCCTCTACGGCGAGATCCAGCAGGTCCGCAGCCTCACCGTGGTCAAGGCCGCGACCGCCGCGCATTCGGCGCCGGCCGTGGTCCCGTCGTTCGGCTTCACGACGGACGCCGCCACGCCCGGCTCCGCGTGGACCGACGGCTTCGCGCTCGCGCCCACGGGTCTCGGCGCCGCGGGCGCGGCGTCCGTCACGCGCGACATCGTCGTGGGCGAGACCCTGACGATCACCGAGGACGCGACGGACGGCGCGTGGGGCTTCACCAGCCTCGTCTGCGTCGACGGCACGGGTGCGACGATGCCGATCACGTCCGGCGAGCGCATCGAGATCGCGGGCGACCTGTCGGCGACGGATGCCGCAGCCGCACCCATCACGTGCACCTACACGAACACGTACGACCCGCGCGGCGAGCTGGTGATCGCGAAGACCGTGACGCCGCGCGACGGCACACCCGCCGAGGGCTACACCGGCGGCGGCGACCGCGTGTTCGACATCGCCTATGCCTGCACGTTCGACGGCGAGACCGTCGCCGAGGGCAGCGCCTCGGCGTCGATCGACGCCGCTGCCATCGTGACCGGTCTGCCTGCCGGGGCCGATTGCGCGGTGACGGGGGAGACGGTCTCGGCCGCTGACGGCGACTTCGCCGACGACACCTATGCGTGGGACGGCTACACCGTGTCGGCCGCCTCAGCCGAGGTGACGGCCGATGCCGCCGCGACGCTGACGGTCGACAACCGCTTCGTGCGCGAAGAGCCTGCGCCGACCCCCACGCCGACGCCTGTCGACCCGACGCCGGCGCCGACCGAGATAGCCCCGCCGGTCGCACCGCCGGCGGCGGGCGGATCGACCGGCGGCCTCGCGCTGACCGGCGCCGGCCCGGTGCTGCCGTTCGCGCTCACCGGCGCGGGCCTGGTGGCGGCCGGCGCGCTCGTGGCGCTCCTGCTGCGCCGGCGCAGGGCGCAGGGCTGAGACCACGGGCGCGGCCGGGGGTCATTCCCCAGTTCCAGCCGGCCGCGCCCGTCCGCCGGAACCGTCGGCTCCGGCGGAGCGGATGCCGCGACAGGCACGTCGCGGCATCCGCTCGCTCGTCCCGGGCAGCGTTGTCCACAGGTCCTCGCCGCCGGACGCGCCGCCCCACTAGGGTGGGGGGACCCGCCCCCCGTCCCCCGACACGGAGACCTATGCTGCCCTTCCTCATCGTCGGAGGCGTCGGCCTCGCCGTCCTGCTGATCTCGCTGCTGATCGGCGACATCTTCGACCACTTCGACATCGGCGACGGTGCGATCTCGGGCACTGCGCTCGGGATCGCCGCGGTGGTCTTCGGCGCATCGGGTGTCATCACCTACACCTCCGGCCTCGACACCGTGTGGGCCTACGTGCTCGCCGCCGTCCTCGCGGTCGTCGCGTACCTCATCGCCGTGCTGTTCGTGAAGCGCCTCACCAAGAGCTCGGACGGCGTGCCGGCCTCGGCACTGGGACTGTCGGGGGTGTCGCGCTCCGACATCACGCCGGCAGGCGGCGAGGTGAGCCTCGACGGTCCCGGCGAGGTGGAGCGCCGCCTCGCGTACTCGGACCACCCCATCGCCGAGGGCGTGCGCATCCGCGTGATCGAGCACTCCGGCACCCGCGTCAAGGTCGTCGCCGAGTAGGCGGCATCCGTTCGTCCACCCTCCCCCGCATCGAAGGAACCCATGCTCGACTCGACCCTCATCCAGGTCATCGCCATCGTCGCCCTGATCGTCGCGGTGCTCGGCCTCATCACCTTCATCGCGCGCCGCATCCGCCGCGTGCCCCCGAACGAGGCGCTCGTCATCGTCGGCCGCGGCGCCGGCAAGCCCGCCCCCGGCGAGAGCGGCACCGGTCAGCGCGTCGTCATCGGCGGTCGCACGTTCGTGTGGCCGATCCTGCAGCAGGGCTTCGCGATCTCGCTCGAGCAGCGCCAGATCGGCATCACCGTCGAGGGCGTCGACAAGAACCGCATCAAGATCGCCATCAAGGCGTCGATCAACTTCAAGGTGTCGGGCACCGAGGACGGCGTCCGCCGCGCCGCGCAGCGCTTCCTCTCGCAGCAGGGCGCCCTGACCGACATCATCAAGGAGTCGCTCGAAGGGTCCCTCCGCTCCATCGTCGGCGACATGACGATCGAGCAGATCATCTCCGACCGCAAGAGCCTGTCCGACCGCGTCGTCGCCGAGACCAAGACGGACCTCGTCGAGCAGGGTCTGCAGGTCGACCTGCTCAACATCAGCGACATCTCGACGCCGGGCAGCGACTACCTCGCCAACCTCGGCCGTGCCGAGGCGGCGCGCGCACGCCAGGTCGCCGAGATCAGCGAGGCCGAGGCATCCCGCGCCAGCGAGTTCGCCCGCATCGACGCGGCGGAGCAGATCGCCGAGCGCCAGAAGGCCCTCGCCCTCAAGCAGGCCGGCATCAAGGCCGAGACCGACCGCGCCAACGCCGAGGCGCAGGCCGCCGGCCAGCTCGCCACCGCCGAGCAGGACAAGCTGGTCGCCGTGCAGGAGCGCGAGGCCCTCACCGAGCAGGCCCTCGTGACGCAGGAGCGCCTCGACATCGAGATCCGCAAGCCGGCCGAGGCGCAGGCGTACGCCGAGGTGCAGCGCGCGACCGCGCTGCGCGATGCGGCGAACGCGGCCACCGAAGCTGATGCGTACAAGCGCACGAAGATCGCCGAGGCCAACAAGGTCGCCGCCGTGCAGGACGCCGAGGCTTCGGCCACGGCGGTGCGCTTCGCCGGTGAGGCCGAGCGCGACAAGCAGGTCGCTCTCGCCGCCGGTGTCAAGGCCGAGGGTGAGGCGCGGGCATCCGCGATCCAGGCCGAGGGTCTCGCCGAGGCCGCCGCGACCGACGCCAAGGCCCTCGCACTGCAGAAGTACGGCGAGGCCGCGCTGGCGCAGGAGATCATCTCGCGCCTGCCCGACATCGTGCGCGCCGCCGCCGAGCCGATCGCGTCGATCGACAAGCTCACGGTCGTCTCGACCGACGGCGCCTCCGAGGTCACCAAGACCGTCGGCAAGGTGCTGAGCGAGGGCACCGAGGTCGTGAAGGGACTCACCGGCCTCGACCTCAACACGATCCTGAAGGCCTACGCCATCAAGACCGCCGGCACGGACGCCGCCGCAGCGCTGAACACCGCCGCCGGCACCGGCGCGAAGGCCGCGGCCTCGGTGGCCGACGCCGTGCGCTGATCCCGCGACCGCAGAAGAGTGGATGCCGCACTCGGCCGGGTGCGGCATCCTCTCTTCTCTGCGGTCAGCGGGCTCAGCGCCCGAGCACGCGTCCGCTCACGGCGAGCGTCAGCCGCCGGGGCATGAGCGTCGCGAGCCGGGCGCCGACGGCGTTGCCGCGACCGGACACGACGCTCGGCCGCGTCCGGCGCCTGTCGAGTTCGCGCACCGCGAGCGACACGACCTGCTCGGGGGTCTGGAATCGGCCGACCGCGGCGTCTTCGGTGCCGACCACCTCGAAGAACTCGGTGCGCGTCGGGCCGGGGCTGACGGCGAGCACGCGCAGCCCGCTGCCGCGCGTCTCGTACGCGAGTGCCTCGGTGAAGCTGAGCACGAACGCCTTGCTCGCGCCGTAGACGGCCATGCTCGGGCAGGGCTGGTATGCCGCCGCGCTCGCGATGTTGACGATGGCCCCGCGGCCGTCCGCGGCGAGGTCGGGCACGAACTCACGCGTGATCGCCACGAGTGCGGCGACGTTCAGCTGCACCATCTGGGCGGTGCGGTCAGGATCGGCTTCGGCGAAGGCGCCCTTCATGCCGAAGCCGGCGTTGTTGACGAGGCTCTGCACCGAGAGACCGCGTTCGTCGACCGCGCGCCGCAGCTCGGCCGCGGCGTCGGGGCGGGCCAGATCGAGCGCGATGACCGTGGCGGTGATGCCGTGCCGTCGCTCGAGCCGCTCCGCCAGCTCGCGCAGGCGATCCTCGCGGCGCGCGACGAGCACGAGGTCTGCACCCCGTGCGGCGAACTGCTCGGCGAATTCGACGCCGAGACCGGCACTGGCTCCGGTGATGAGGGCGGTGGTGCCGCGGTAGGTCATCGTCATGCCGACAAATGTAGACAGTGACAGCATTGTTGTCAATGCCTACATCGCGCTAGGCTGATGCCGTGACGGAGCGGACCTATCACCACGGCAACCTGCGCGCCGCGCTGCTCGAGCGCGCCTGGGAGGTGGTCGACGCCGACGGCGCCGACGCGCTGTCGCTCCGGCAGCTGGCACGTGACGTCGGCGTCAGCCACGGCGCGTCCGCCCGGCACTTCCGCGACAAGCAGGCGCTGCTCGACGCCCTCGCCGTCGAGGGCTTCTCACGCCTGAACGGCGCGCTGCTGGACGCCGTCGCCGCGCCCGGCTCGTTCGGCGACAGGTTCCGCGCCGCGGGCGACGCCTACGTCGGCTTCGCCGTGCAGCATCCCGCGATCCTCCGCACGATGTACAGCGTCAAACACCACGACGCCGCCTCTCCCGAGCTCGGGGAGGTCAGCCACGTCGCGCTCACGGCGCTCGTCGACTTCGTCTCGGCCGCGCAGCAGGCCGGCGAGCTGCGTGAAGGGCCCTCGGACGAACTGGCGCTCGTCGCCTTCGCCGCCGTGCACGGCGTCGCGACGCTCGCGACGGACGACCTGCTGGACGACGTGCCCTGGCAGCAGGCATCCGCCGTCACGGTCGCGTCGGTCTGGCGCGGGATCGCCGCGCCGCCGGCATCCCCCCTCCCGCCCGCGAGATCAGGAGATCTGGCGGGGACAGGATGATCTGAGCCGAAACGTCCTGTGCTCGCCAGATCTCCTGATCTCGGCGGCCCGGGCCGGCCGCTTCCATGCCCAGAGACGACGGATGCCGCCACCCGGCCGGGTGGCGGCATCCATCGTCTCAGGCGTCAGGCGCCGCGCAGGCGCTCCGAGAGGTAGGCGTGCAGGCCCTCGAGCGGCACGCGCTCCTGGCCCATCGTGTCGCGGTCGCGGACGGTGACGGCGCGGTCGTCCAGCGAATCGAAGTCCACCGTGATGCAGAACGGGGTGCCGATCTCGTCCTGACGGCGGTAGCGGCGGCCGATCGCACCGGCGTCGTCGAAGTCGATGTTCCAGTCGCCGCGGAGGCTCTCGGCCACTTCGCGGGCGATGGGTGACAGCTGCTCGTTGCGGCTCAGGGGCAGCACGGCGGCCTTGACCGGCGCGAGGCGCGGGTCCAGCTTCAGCACCGTGCGGGTGTCGGTGCCGCCCTTCGCGTTCGGCGCCTCCTCCTCGTGGTACGCGTCGACGAGGAACGCCATCATGCTGCGGGTGAGGCCGAACGACGGCTCGATGACGTACGGCGTGTAGGTCGAGCCCGACGCCTGGTCGAAGTACTGCAGCTTCGCACCCGAGGCCTCGGTGTGGCTGCTGAGGTCGTAGTCGGTGCGGTTGGCGACGCCCATGAGCTCGCCCCACTCCTTGCCCGGGAACCCGAAGCGGTACTCGACGTCGATCGTGCCGTCCGAGTAGTGCGCGCGGTCGTCCTCGGGCACGTCGAAGCGGCGCATGTTGTCGGGGTCGATGCCGAGGTCGACGAACCAGTTCCAGCACTCCTCGACCCAGTGGTCGAACCATTCCTGCGCCTCGGCCGGAGGCACGAAGTACTCGATCTCCATCTGCTCGAACTCGCGCGTGCGGAAGATGAAGTTGCCGGGCGTGATCTCGTTGCGGAACGCCTTGCCGACCTGGCCGATGCCGAACGGCGGCTTCTTGCGGCTCGCGGTGAGGACGTTCGAGAAGTTCACGAAGATGCCCTGCGCGGTCTCGGGGCGCAGGAAGTACAGGCCGCTCTCGTCGTCGACGACGCCGAGGTAGGTCTTCACGAGGCCCGAGAACGCCTTGGGCTCGGTGTACTGGCCCTTGGTGCCGCAGTTCGGGCACGGCACGTCGGCCAGGCCGTTCTCGGCCTTGCGGCCCTTGCGCGCCTCGAAGTCCTCGATGAGGTTGTCGGCGCGGAAGCGCTTGTGGCAGTGCAGGCACTCGACCAGCGGGTCGGTGAACGTCGCGACGTGGCCGGAGGCCTCCCACACCCGCTTGGGCAGGATGATGGACGAGTCGAGGCCGACCATGTCACCGCGACCGCGCACGAACGTCTGCCACCACTGGCGGCGGATGTTCTCTTTGAGCTCGGTGCCGAGGGGGCCGTAGTCCCATGCCGACCGGGATCCGCCGTAGATCTCACCCGCTTGGAACACGAACCCGCGGTGACGGGCGAGGGCGATGACTTTGTCGAGGCGAGACTGCTCGGCCACGGTGGCTCCAATGGTCGGGAGGGGGATTCACGAGCGTGCGGACGCCGGGGATTCCGGCATCCGTCGATTCTAGTCGCCGAGCGGCGCGGGGCCCGCGTCGCCGTCGGCCCGCTCGAACGCGCGGTCCCACTCCTGCAGCTCTTTGCGCCTGCCCATCAGACCGTCCAGCGACACCTGGAAGTGCAGTCCACGCCGCGCGTTGACCTGCTTGATGTTCTCGACGAGCTCGGTCGAGAACGACGAGACGGCGGCGCGCACCTCCTGCACCCGATCGGCGGGATCGTCCCACAGGTCGGGGTGCGTCAGGATGTCGAGCAGGTAGTCGCGGTCGAGCGCCCCCGTCAGTTTGCGCAGGGTCTCGCCGTACTCGACGGCGGCTGTCGCGCGCTGGCCCTCTTCGCCCTTGCGGTCCAGGCGCTCGAACAGCTCGGCGGTGTTCCGCGCGATGACGTCGATCTGCTCGGCGACGCCCGCGGCCTGGGGGACCCCGGCGGCGCCCGCCCGCGCGTAGTCCGCGGTCAAGCCCTGCAGGGTGTGGACGTGCGTGCGCACGGGCTCGGGCAGCGGATGCTTGCCCGGGGCGGCCCGCCCCCGTCGTCGGCGTGCCCGCGCGATGCCGAAGACCACGCCGCCGGCGGCCACGAGCGCGACGACGCCGAGCGCGATCCCGATGAAGGGCCCGGCGTCCGACGCCTCCGCGGACGGCGCGGGCGACGCGGCGATGACACCCTGGATCGTCTCGGTCAGCGCGGCGTCGACGTCACCGGCCGCCGTCTCGGCCTGGTTCGCGATGCGCATCGCCTCACCCTGGTCGAGCACGCGGGAGCCGGCCGAAAGGTCGTCGCCGACGGCCACGATGATCGTCTGGCAGTCGGGGTGCGCCGCGGCGAGCTGCGAGACGATGTCGGGACCGGATGCCTCGAACGCGGCGTTGTCCGAGAACACCGCGACGCCGATCGACTCGTCGCCGATCTGCGCGACGAGCTGGTCGTGCAGTCCGGCGGCACCGGGCACCTCGGACGACACGTACACGCCGTCCTCGGCGATGCCGTCGACGGCATCGTCCACGTAGCCCTGCGCCTCCGTCGCGATGATCATGCGATGCCCTAGAAGTTGTTGATGACGGACGCGAACACGAGGTCGATCTTCGCCGCATCCGACGCGTCGAACCACTGACCGCCGGTGGCCTCGGCGATGCGCTGCAGCGCGCCGGTGTCAGCACCCTCGCCGTACGCGATCGGGAAGATGCGCACCGGGGCGTCGTCGCCGCCCTCGCGCGCGGACTTGCCGATCTTGGCGATCAGCGAGTCCAGCGAGATCGAGGAGTCGGTGTCCTGACCGTCCGACAGGACGACGATGGCGTTGATGCGGCCGGGCTCGGCCCGCGCGAGCATCTCGTCGTACGCCGCGGCGACCGCGTCGTAGAGCGGGGTGCCCTCGCGGGTCGCGAACTTGAGGTCGTCGAGGGACGACTCGACGGACTCGCGGTCCGAGGCGAGCGGTTCGACGTCGCGGAGCACCACGAGGTTCTCGCCCGCAGCCGACTCGACCCCGGTCGTGAAGGCCCACACCCCGACCTCGTCGGTGGAGCGGAAGTGGCCCAGGGTCGCCTGCGCGCCCGCGATCGCCCCGTCGAGCTTGGAACGGCCGTCGCCGATCGGATCGTCCATGGAGCCGGAGATGTCGATCACTTCGAGCACCGACGACGGCTTGCGGATCTGCGTCCACTGGTCGATCGCCGCCGAGACCACGTCGACAGCGGGCTTCGGCAGCGTGACGGCCGGTCCCGCCGGGTCGACGCCGTACTCCGCCGTGAACAGATCGCCGAGCGGCACCGAGGCGTCCAGCGGCCGGAACCCGTACTCGGGCAGGATCCGCTGCGCGGCGTCCGTCAGCAGGAAGGCGGCGAACGCCGCACCCGCCTCGGCCTGCGCCGGCGTCACCCAGTCGGCGCCGAGCACCGTGATCGGGTTGTCGGACCACATCGACCCGCCCGACGGATACACGGCGACGAGCTTCTCTTTCGGCGGGGTGAGCGTCTCGCCCGGCTGCACCGTGTGCGAGTCCGGGTTGCCCTGGTTGTAGTTGAGCAGAGACGTCTCTTCCAGAGCGACCGCCGAGACATAGCCCGAGCCGCCGGCGCCGTTCTGCGTCTCGTCGTACAGACGTGCCAGCACCTTGCCCGTGGTGTCGCCGTAGTGGATCACGCACTCCTCGAACACGCGCGAGAACTCGGCGGCCGCCGCGACGTCGGCGGCGCTCAGGTCGGCGGCCTTGCCCGACGCCTCGTACGACTGCATGAGGATCGCCGAGAGGCCCGTCGTCGACGTGTTGGGGTTCGTCTTCGAGATCTTGAACGAGCCCCACAGCGGCTTGCCGACGCTCGCCCAGCCGTGCGGGTCCTGGCACAGCCGCTCGAAGTCGCCGATCCCGATCGCCGTTCCCGGGTACCCCAGCGCCTTGGCCATCGTCTCGGGCACCCCGAACACGACGGGGGTGTGCGTGAACGACTCCGGCTCGCCGACGAGGGAGGAGGATGCCGCGGCCGCGACCCGATCCGTCCACACCGTCGACGCGGGCGACCACATGGTCGGCCAGCGGCGAGTGTCGTCGTCGGGCCAGTCGCCGCCCGCGGTGAGGAACCGCGTGGCATCGCCCGAGGAGACGTTGACGGGTCGGACGGTCGCGCATTCGTCGAGCTGCTCATGCTGCGGCGACTCCTTGAAGGCGTCGGCCAGCGCGTCGAGCATGTTGACCTTCTCGGACGAGGTCGCCACGACGACGCTCGTGCAGCCGTCGTCGGCGAAGTCCCCGTCACCGAAGTCGCCGTCGTCAGGAGTCGGTGCGAAGCATCCGGTGAGCGCGATGACGGGCGCGATCAGGATCGCCGCACCGGTGAGCGTGCGCAGTCGGATCCGGGCGAGGGGGCTGTCGGCGGACGAACGCCGAGCTCGTGCGGGCATGGCAGAAGCCTAAGGGTCCGGTCGCCGCCCGCACAGACGACGGTTCACCGCC
Organism: Microbacterium kyungheense; assembly: GCF_006783905.1. GTDB lineage: Bacteria > Actinomycetota > Actinomycetes > Actinomycetales > Microbacteriaceae > Microbacterium > Microbacterium kyungheense. The sequence goes on from NZ_VFPE01000005.1 coordinate 208,246, forward strand.
GGCACCCGGGCATTTCCCTCTCAGGGCGCACCCGCCGTGCCGTCTTGCGCGGCCCCCTTCAGCTGGAGCACGGCGCGGCATACTCTGAATCGGTCGATCGGAGGAGCCGATGACCACCGCCGCGGGCGGCGCCGGGCACTCCGGCACCGGGGTCATCGCGGCCGCGGCGCTCGCCGCGGTCGCCGCTGTCGCGGGGTGCGCGGGCACGCAGGCGGACGCCGAACAGCTCTATGCCGAGGCCCGCGGCCAGAATCTGCTGTTCAAACAGACGCTCGCAGGCGTGCAGGTGCATCTGTACGACGGCGACTGGCAGGTGCAGGAATACGGCGACCTGCCCGTCGACTGCGGTGCGGGCTATGGGTTCTCGCTGAGCCGCACGACGCCGGAGGGCTGGACCCTCGACGGCGACGCCCACGCGGACGGGCCCACGTTCGGCGCGCACGCGGTCCGGTGGCTCGCCGACCGCGGCTGGACGACGCAGCCGGTCGCCACCTCGGACGACGGCACGACCCGGGTGCAGGCGCGCAACGACGCTCTACACATCGGCAGCCTGACGATCGAGATCCGCGACGGCGCGGCATCCGCCGATTCGGTCGCGGTGTACGCCGCGACGGACTGCTACGACGGCGACCCCGACGAGCTGACAGCCATCCTGATCCCGGGCTGGCCCGATGACCCGGTCGCGCACGAGCCGCTGCCCGCGTCGGAGCCGCCGGGTGCGGTGCCCGTCTTCGGGTTCACCGAGGACGGGCACCCCCGATGAGGTGCGTCAGCTGAGGAACGGGATCGTCAGCGGGTACTTGTACCACTCGCCGCGGTTGGCCTTCACGGCGGCGATGATGCTGAACACGATGTTGAGCACGTACGCAGCGATCAGCACCAGGATGCCGATCACGACGATGCTGAGGATGCTGCCGACGATGTAGGCGATGAGCAGCGTCAGCTGGAAGTTCAGCGCCGTGGCGGTGTGGGCCCGCACGAAGGGCCCGCGGTCCTTGAGGACGAGGTAGCCGATCAGCGCGGGGAGCGGCCCGAAGAAGATGCCGCCGACGTGGACGAGCGTCGCCCACAGCTTCTCGTCGGCGGGACTCATCGGCTGCGGCTGCGGCGCGGCATACGGCTGCTGGGGAGGAGGAGTGGTCACCGCCCCAGACTAGGGGGAACGACGGACCTCACGCCTCCCGCAGTGCGTGACGGTCGAGCTCGGCGATCGAGGTGAGGCCCGCGAGCCCGAGCGTGATGTCGAGCTCGGCCAGCACGTTGCGCACCACCTCCGCCACCCCGGCCTCGCCGGCGACGCCGAGACCGTACGCGTACGGCCGGCCGAGCGCCACGGCGGTCGCGCCGAGCGCCAGCGCGATGACCGCATCGGAGCCTTGGCGGACGCCGGAGTCGAAGACGATCGGGACGCGGCCGGCGATCCGTTCGGCGATGGTGGGCAGCACGTCCAGGGTCGGCACGGACTGGTCGATCTGCCGCCCGCCGTGGTTCGAGATCCAGATGCCGTCGGCGCCGGCATCCAGCGCGCGGATGGCGTCGTCCGGGTGCACGATGCCCTTCAGGATGAGGGGCAGCGACGTCCACTGCCGCGCCTTGGCGAGGTCGTCCCAGGTCAGCGCGGGTGTCGAGAACACGTCGAGGAACGTCTCGACGGCCGCCCGCGGCAGCGGCGAGCGCAGGTTCTCACGCACGCTCGGCGACCCGGTCAGCGCGGCGCCCTTGCGGGCGATGCGGACGCCTGCGGCCACGGCCTTCGGCGTGAGCCTGACCGGAGGCGCGGCGTCGACGGCTTCGGCCGCCGACGCCGCCGATGCGCGCACCCGCTCGCGCACGAGCTGCTGGAAGACGGGGTCGCTCGAGTACTGTGCGATGCCCATCGCGCGGGTGAACGGCAGGTAGGCGAGGTCGAGGTCTCGCGTGCGCCAGCCCAGCAGGTGCGTGTCGAGGGTCACGACGACGGCTTCGCATCCGGATGCTTCGGCCCTGCGCAGCAGCGACGCGTTGAGCTCGTCCGACGACGACCAGTAGAGCTGGAACATCCGGGAGCCGGCGGGCGCGGCATCCCTCACCTCCTCCATGGGGACGGAGGCCTGGTTCGAGAGCGTGTACGGGACCCCGAGGGATGCCGCCGCCCGCGCCACCGCGAGGTCGGCGTCGGCGTGCGCCATCTCTATGACGCCGAGGGGAGCGAGCACCAGCGGCGTCGGACGCCGCACACCGAGGAAGTCGATGGACAGGTCGCGGCTCGACACGTCCCGCAGCGGCCGCGGCCAGACCTGCCACCGGGCGAATGCGGCGCGGTTGGCGGCGACCGTGCGCTCGGCGCCCGCTCCCCCGGCGATGTACGCGAAGGCCTCGGCGCTCAGCGCCTTGCGCGCAGCCGCTTCGAGCGCATCGGCGTCGACGGGCACGCGCGGCCGGGTCCCGCTGATGCCGGCGCGGTAGATGTCGGACTGGGTCCGCCGCGAGATGCCGCGCGAGGCTGCGGCGGGGTCGTCGGGAGCGTCGATGCTCTGGGCCATGGCGCCCAGCCTAAAGAGGATCCGCGAAAGGACACGGTCCCGCCGCGGAATCGTGGCCCTTCGTGATCCGGGCGCACGGACCGGCGTGCGGGGCGCGGGCGCGTGGAACCCGTCGCCGGCGCGGTCCGTATGCGCACCGGCGACGGGAGATTGGGAAAGCGTTCGCCGAGGACCATAGGGCACGATGCCGACCGCGCACAAGTTGTCGGGTCGCAATCGCAAAAACGTTTCACGAATCGCTTGCCCCGCGGCGCACCCCCGTGCCAGACTGCCGACGAACGTGGTCGGAATACGCTTTCCGCTGCGTCCGCAACAAATCCTGCAAGACCGGACAGGGCCCGAGTCCGTACGTGCCCGGTTCACGACGATGTTCCGCCGCGATGCCGCTGGGGGATGCCGTCATCCTTTGCCGATGCTGACAACAGGAGGAACCGTGCCCCACGTGTCTGCACGCGCCGACAGGGCGCCGCGACCCGCACCACACGTCCCCGCACCCCGCGCCGCGCGCGGACTGCGACTCACCGCGATCGCCGGCGCCACCGCCGTCGTCGCCGCGCTCATCACCGCGACCCCCGCCGCGGCGCTGCTCGCGCCCGCCGACGACGGAGCCTGGCGCTTCGACTTCGGCACCGCGACGAGCGCCGTCGCCGAGGGGCACCAGCAGGTGCTCACGAGCAGCCGCTACACGCCAGAGACGGGCTGGGGCATCACCCTGCCCGACGGCGCGACCCTCTTCGACCGCGACCGCAGCACCGACGGCTCCCCCGCCGGCGCCATGGAGGACGACTTCGTCGCCGGCACGAACTGGGGCTTCCAGCTCGACGGCGTGCCCGAGGGCTCCTACGCGGTCACCGTGACCATCGGTGACGGGCTGAGCTCGGCATCCGGAACCAACGCCACCGTGACCCTAGAAGGCGTCGCGCAGACCCGGCTCACCTCGGGCAAGGGCGTCAACGCGACCGCGACGTACACCGCCGTGGTGACGGACGGCCAGCTCACGATCGGCTTCGCGGGCTCGGGTCTCGGCGCCTACGTCAACGGCCTGGTCATCGCGCCCGCGCTGCCCGCGACGCCCAGCGGCCTCGCTGCGACTCGCGTCGCCTGGAACGGCGTCGACCTCGCCTGGTCGGCGGTCGACGGCGCAGCGACGTACCGCGTGCTGCGCGCCGACGTCAGCGACGGCACGACCGGCGCGTTCGCCCCCCTCGCCGACGTGACGGGTGCCGCCTACACCGATTCCTCGGTGGCCGAGGGCGCCTCGTACGCCTACGCCGTCGCGTCCGTCGATGCGTACGACCGTGTCTCGCCGCAGTCCGCCGACGTGCGCTCGGGCACGATCCCCGCCCTCGTCGCTCCCGTCGCGCCGGCCGACCTCACCGTCGCACAGGTGACGAAGGACGCCGTGGTGCTGTCGTGGTCCGCCGTCGCGAACGGCGACGAGTACGTCGTCGAGCGCGCGGGCGCCGACGGCACGTTCACCCAGATCGCTGCCGTCGCGACCCCCGGCTACACGGATGCCGTCGACACGGCGCAGCAGTGGACCTACCGCGTGACAGCGCGCAACCAGGCGGGCTCGTCGCCCGCGTCGGCCGCGGCCACGTCGGACGTCTACACCGCTCCCGCGCCACTGCCCGCGGGCGACGTCGTCACCTTCGACTTCGGCCCCGGCCAGGTCGCCGACGGCGCGCTCTCGGTCACCAGCACGACCGCGTACAGCCCGGAGTGGGGCTACGGCTTCTCGACGGCGCCCGTCTCGCCGACGCCTGACGTCGACCGTGCCGGCGACGACGCGCTGCGCAGCGATTTCGTCGCGACGGCCGGCGCGACGTTCGAGGTCGACCTCGGCGCCGGCGACTACTCGGTGCGGCTGGTGTCAGGCGACGCCGACGCGGCGACGACCACCACGATCACCGCCGAGAGCATCGCCAAGGTGCTCGAGAACCCGCAGGCCGCGGGTTCGTACCTCGACATGACGTTCACGATCGCGCTCGTCGACGGCACCCTGACGCTGGTCTTCGGCGGCGATGTGCCGGTGGTCAACGCGCTGACGATCACGCGCCTGCCTGCACGCGTCGCGGGCGCCATCCCGACCGCGTACATCGCGGGCGACTCGACGGTGCAGACCTACGACCCGATCGCCTACGCGCCGCAGGCGGGCTGGGGCCAGATGATCGACCGCTTCTTCGCGTCGGACGTCGCGTTCTCGAACCAGGCGATCGGCGGCCGCTCGTCGAAGAACTTCATCAGCCAAGGCCGGTTGGACGACATCCTGCGCGCGGTGCGCCCCGGCGACTACCTCATGGTGCAGTTCGGGCACAACGACGCCACGCAGGGCGTGGACGACCGCTACGCGAGCCCGGCCGATTACAAGGAGTACCTGCGGGTGTACGTCGAGGGCGCCCGCCAGCGCGGTGCGACCCCGATCCTCGTGACCCCCGTCTCACGACGCAGCTTCAACGCCGACACCGGGCTGTTCAACGTGAGCTTCCCCGAGTACGTCGACAAGATGAAGGAGCTCGCGGCCGAAGAGGGCGTGCTGCTCGTCGACCTGTCGGCATCCAGCCGGGCGTACCTCGACCAGATCGGCCCCGAGGCGGCGAAGGCCGTGTTCCTCTACGCCGACCCGGGCGTCTTCCCGCAGCGGCCCGCGGGCATCGCCGACGACACGCACTTCCAGGAGTACGGCGCCATCCAGATGGCACGGCTCGTCGCTCAGGACGTCGCAGCGCTCGACGACCCGATCGCCGCGAAGGTGACCGATGTCGAGCCGCCCGCGGACGTGCCCGTCGCCCCGCAGAACGTGGTCGCCGGTGCCATCAGCAACGGCGGGGCGACGCTGCAGTGGGACGCCTCGCCCACGGCCGACATCTACAAGATCTACCGTCAGGCCGTCGCCGACCCCGAGCCCACGTGGGCCCTCGTCGGCATGGTCACCCAGACGAGCTCGATCGTGCAGGGGCTGGCCGAAGGCACCGGGTACCGGTACCGGGTGGTCGCGGTCAACGGCCGCGGCGAGTCCGCCCCGAGCGCGGTCGTCACGTTCACGACCAAGCAGGCGCTGTACAAGTACGACTTCCAGCTGGCGGGCAATCCGCTGATGGCCGGCTACACCGAGGTCACTCCCGACCTGGCGTACACCGACGAGCGCGGTTACGGGTTCACCAACACCCTCGCCGCGAACGCCGGGCGCGACCGCGGCGTCGCCGACGGCTCGAACGACCTGGTCCGCGACTTCGTGCTCCCGGGCGACAGCTCGACGTTCGCACTGGACGTGCCGAACGGGACCTATTCGGTGAAGACCTATTCGGGCGACTGGATCGGCACGACCAAGACGTCGTTCCGCATCGAGGGCAAAGAGGCGGGGTCGGGCAACGCCGGCAAGGGCTCGGTCAACGAGACCCTGCGCGGCCCGTTCCTGGTCACCGACGGCCGGCTCGACATCGAGGCGTACGGCGCCGCGGCAGGAAGCCGCCTGAACGGCCTCGAGATCACGCCGATCCTCCTCGGCCCGGTGGGCCTGGAGGTCACCGACGTCAACGCCGACCCGGCAGCGCCGAGCGTGTCGCTGGCGTGGACCGGCGAGAGCGGCCTGACGTGGAACGTCTACCGCCAGTCGCCGTTCGACGCGAAGCCGGTGCTCGTGGCATCCGTCGACCAGCCCTCGTTCGTCGACACCTCGGCGCGCGTCGGGCTCGACTACGCGTACCACGTGACCGCCGTCGACCAGACGAAGCTCGAGTCGGTGCCGTCGAAGACCGTCGATGTGTCGTTCGTGGATGCCTCGGTCACTCCGCCGGCCGCTCCCACGGGCCTCGCGGTCGACAGCATCGACAAGCGCTCGCTCGACCTGTCGTGGGCGCAGCCGCTGAACGCGCTGTACTACCTGGTGTTCCGTTCGGAGGTGGAGGGTGAGCGCGGCGAGCTGATCGGCCTGTCCGATGCGAACCACTACACCGATTCCACGGTGCTGACGACGATCCCGTACTTCTACACGGTTGTCGCGGTCAACGCGGGCGGCGCCGGTGCGGCATCCGCGCAGCTCAAGACCGACGCGGTGACCGTGCTGCAGCGACAGGCCGAGTACCTCGACCGGGCCCCGGCGGCGGTGTCGACGGATGCCGGCACGCTGGTGTCGTGGCGGATGCTGGGCACCGACCCCGACAGCGTCGCGTTCCACGTGTACCGCGACGGCACGCGCCTCACGACGGCGCCGATCACGGACTCGACGAACTACCTCGACGAGACCGGCACGGCCGACTCGACCTACTTCATGACCAAGGTGCTGGACGGCGTCGAGACGACGGAGACCGACGCGTTCGGCGTGCAGGACGGCGACTACCTGTCGGTGCCGCTCGACAAGCCGGCCGACGGGTACACGAAGGACGGCCAGCCGTACACGTACTCGGCCAACGACACGAGCGTCGGCGACGTGGACGGCGACGGGCAGTACGAGCTGATCGTGAAGTGGGACGCCCGCTCGCACGACAACTCCCAGGCCGGATACAACGGCAACGTGCTGCTGGACGCCTACCGCCTCGACGGCACGCGGCTGTGGCGCATCGACCTGGGCGTGAACATCCGGGCCGGCGCGCACTACACGCAGTTCCAGGTGTACGACTACGACGGCGACGGCCGCGCCGAGGTCATGATGAAGACCGCGGACGGCACGATCGACGGCGTCGGTCAGCCCATCGGCAACGCGAGCGCGGACTACCGCAACAGCTCGGGTTACATCCTGAGCGGTCCGGAGTACCTGACGGTGTTCGACGGCCTCACCGGTGCCGCGATCGACACGATCGACTACGTGCCGCCGCGCGGCGACGTCGGAGCCTGGGGCGACACGTACGGAAACCGGGTCGACCGGTTCCTGGCGGCCACCGCCTACCTCGACGGCGAGCACCCGAGCGCGATCTTCAGCCGCGGGTACTACACCCGCGCGGTGATGGCCGCGTACGACTTCGACGGTCAGGCGCTGCACCAGCGCTGGGTGCTCGACTCGAACGACGACGGCAACGAGGGCTTCTACGGGATGGGCAACCACAACCTGTCGGTGGCCGACGTGGACGGCGACGCCAAGGACGAGATCGTCTACGGCTCGGCCACGGTCGACGACGACGGCTCGCTGCTGTACTCGACGGGGCTCGGCCACGGCGACGCGCTGCACGTGTCGGACCTCGTGCCCTCGAATCCCGGCCTGGAGGTCTTCGCCGCGCACGAAGAGATGCATGCCTCGGGCAACCGCGGCGCCACGATGCGCGACGCCCGCACGGGGAAGATCCTGTGGTCGATCCCGGCGACGGTCGACACCGGGCGCGCCGCGTCGGGTGACATCGACCCGCGGCACGAAGGCGCCGAGGGATGGGCCGTCGGCGGAGACGCCGCGTGGAACTCCCCCGTCGGCCAACTGATGTCGTCCACGGGTGAGCTGATCTCGACCGAGATCCCGGCGGCGAACTTCCTGGCGTGGTTCGACGGCGATCCGCTCCGCGAGATCGTCGACCACGACTGGAACGCCGACACGTCCGAGGGCGTGCCGACGGTCGGCAAGTGGAACTGGGAGACCGAGACCACCGATGTGATCCTGAAGGCCGACGGGGCCCGCTCGAACAACGGCACCAAGGGCACTCCCAACCTGCAGGCGGACCTGTTCGGCGACTGGCGCGAAGAGATCGCGTGGCGGTCGGCGGACTCGACCGAGCTGCGGATCTACTCCACCACCGACGAGACCGCGATCCGGCTGCGCACGCTCATGCACGACTCGGTCTACCGGCTCTCGGTCGCCTGGCAGAACACCGGCTACAACCAGCCCCCGCAGACGAGCTTCTTCCTCGGCGACGGGTTCACGCAGCCGGCGGCCCCGCGGATCGCCGTGACCGGCGACCCGGGCGGAGCGGTGGATGCCTCGGCCCCGACGCTCTCGGGCGTCCCTGCCGACGGCACGCTGCTGCCGAGCACCGGCACGTTCACGGTCGGCGTGACGGCGGACGATCCGGAGTCGGGGGTGCGCAACCTCGACATCGCGTTCGACGGCGAGCCCGTCGCGCCCGGTGCCGCGATCGCGCTGGCCGGCAAGGTCGGCGTGCACACGCTCACGGTCAACGCCGTGAACCACGACGGCCTGGTGACACAGGCCTCGGTGCAGCTGCTCGTGTTCGACGACGAGGGCGCCACGAAGGCGCCGGGACGCGGCATCCTCTCCTCCGATTCCGGATGGGAGAACGGGCTGAGCGACGGCCGGTACACCGTGTCGATGAACCTGTGGTCGGGGGTCAACGGCGCCGTCTACAAGCTCTACGAGAACGGCACCCTCATCGCCACCCGGCTGCTGGACGCGAACTCGCCGAAGGCGCAGCTGGCGACGGTCGATGTGACCGGCAAGCCCAACGGCACCTATGTGTACACGGGTGAGCTGATCAACGCGGCCGGCACGACCGCGACCTCCTCGGTCACGGTGAAGGTGAAGGATGCCGCACCCGGCGTCCCGGTCCTGTCGCACGACAACCACGACAAGGACGGCAACTACACCGTCACCGCCAACCTGTGGTGGGGCACCAACGCGACGTCGTACCGGCTGTACGAGAACGGGACGCTGATCGACGAGCAGGCGCTCGTCGCGGCATCCCCGAACGCGCAGCACGCCGCGACGGCCGTCGTCGGACGCGCACCCGGCACGTACACGTACGTCGCCGAGTTCGCCAACGCCGCGGGAACGACCTCGTCGAAGGCCATCACGATCACCGTCAAGAAGTAGCCGCGACCGCAAATCGCGAAAGGGCAGGTCTCCACGCCGGAGATCTGCCCTTTCGCGATGCCGGGACTACCCGCCGAACCGGCACCACTGCGCCACCCACGTCAGCATGCGGCCGCGCAGCTCCTCGCCGACGAACAGCTCGATCTCGCCCGGCTCGCCGTCGAGCTCGATGTGCACGTCGAAGACCGTGCCGCGCTTGTCCTCCTGCACGGCATGCGGATCGCAGCGGAACGGCACGAGCGGCAGCGCGATCACCACCGGGTCGGCGTCGCCGCCCTCGTCGAGCTCCATGTCGATCGGGTACAGGTCCTCCTCATCGCCGGATGCGGCGAAGTCCAGCAGGTTCGTGCTCTCGACGCCGACGACGGTCGCACTGCCCGCGCCCGTCGGTGTGATCGTCAGCTCGAGCGACGCCGGCTCGCCCGGCGGTGACGGCGTGAACCCCGTGAAGGCGAGGCTCGCGGCATCCGTCAGCCGCTCTTCGAGGCATTCGCGGGCGTGCAGCCGGGTCAGGAACCCCAGCGGGTCCGGGGCTGCCACCTCGACCTCGGCGGCCTGCTCCCCGTCGACGAGCTCGAGCACGACGGTGGCATCGGCCTCGTCCGCGGCGTCGCAGTCCACCGGTGCGAGCTGCACGCGGACGTCGACGCTGCCGCCGGCGGGAAGGCTCGTCACCCGGTCTGCGATGACGCGGGTCGCCGCGCCCTCGAACCGGGGGTCCTCGACACGGACCCCGGCCACCGTGATCGCCTCGTCGGAGCCGTTGCGCACACGCACCTGCGCCTGGCGCGTCGACACGTCCGAGCGCTGCTGCTGCAGCTCGACGGTCACGCCGTCGGGCAGCGCCGAGGTCGGGCCCGGTGTCGGTCCGGGCATCGGCGCGGCCGTGCAGCCCGCGAGCGCGAGCAGCCCGATCGCGGCCACCGTCCCGATACCGCGCACTCGGCGCATGACCGCGGCTCCGCGCCTACCGCGTGAGCGTCTCGCGGGCGACGGTGACCTCGTCCAGCGCCAGCGGGTCGATCTGCACCCCGAGCCCGGGCCCGGTGGGCACGCGCACGTGGCCGTCCTCGAGCACCGCCGGCTCGGTCACGATGTCGCGCGTGTAGAACCGGCTCGACGCCGACACGTCGCCCGGCAGCGTGAACCCCGGCAGCGCGGCGAGCGCGGCGTTGGCGGCCCGGCCGATCCCGGTCTCGAGCATGCCGCCGCACCACACGGGCACCCCGGCGGCCACGCACCGGTCGTGGATGCGCACCGCCTCCAGGTAGCCGCCGACGCGCCCGGCCTTGATGTTGATGATGGATGCCGCACCCAGCGCGAGCGCGTCCGCCGCCGCCTTGTCCGACACGATCGACTCGTCCAGGCAGACCGGGGTGCGCAGCCGCCGCGCCAGGGTGGCGTGGTCGACGATGTCGTCCTCTTGCAGCGGCTGCTCGATCAGCAGCAGGTCGAAGCGATCGAGCTCGGCCAGCGTGTCGGCGTCGGCGAGGGTGTATGCCGAGTTCGCGTCGATCTGGAGCGGGATCGTGCCGAACGCGTCGCGCACGGCGGCGGTGTCGCCGACGTCGCGGCCGGGCCGGATCTTGATCTTGATCCGGACGTAGCCTTCGTCGAGGTACCCCGCGACGGTGTCGACGAGGGTCGCTGGGTCACGCTGGATGCCGACCGACACCCCGCTCGGCACTCGGTCGCGGACGGCGCCGAGGTACTCCCCCAGCGGTCGGCCCTCGGCGCGCAGGGACGCGTCCAGCACCGCGAGCTCGAGCCCCGCCTTCGCCATGCGATGGCCCTTGAAGGGCTCGAGCACGCCGGCGACGTCCTCGGGTGCCAGCGTCCGGCGGTCCAGCAGCGCGGGGGCGAGGAAGCGCAGCGCGACGTCCCACGCACCCTGCGTGTACTCGCTCGAGTACAGCGGGTCGGCCCCCGTCACGATCTCGCCCCAGCCGTCGCCGTCGGACGTCAGCGCCCGCACGACGATGACCTCGCGCACCGTCTCGGTGCCGAACGACGTGGTGAACGGCGACACGAGCGGCAGGTGCAGCACGCGCAGCTCGAACCCTTCGAGAGTGAGGGGTGCCGCGGGCCGGGCGATGGGCATGCGCTCAGCGTACGCCCCGCCCCGGCGGGCCCGGTGGTCAGTGCACGAGGTGCAGCGTGGCGGCGTCGCGACGGACCGGGATGTAGGTCGTCCGCGCGGTCCGCGGCCGGCGCCGACGGGGCTCGGTCTCGCTCAGCCGCCGCTCCGCGCGCCGCAGCGCCTCGCCCGCGGCGATGATCAGGGACTCGATGTGCTCGTGCATGGCTCCTCCTTCCTCACCGAAGAGCCGGTTCAGCCCGAGCTGATACACAGCGTCCGGTCTCAGGCGGGCACCTCGGCGAAGGCACGAACCGGGAAGGTCCCGAAGTCCTCGACTGCGGGCGGCGCGGCGGTGAATCGCGCACCGCGCGGCGGCAGCGCGCCGAGATTCGTGAGGTGCTCCACGACATGCACCCCCGCACCCAGCAGCAGCGAGTGAGCGGGGCGCTCGCCGCCCGACTCGGTGTCGTCGATGTTCACCGAGTCGATGCCCACGAGCACCGCGCCCGCGTCGATGAGCCACTGCGCCGCCTCGCCGGTGAGGAAAGGAGCCCCCGCACCGTATTCGGGCGCCCCGAACCACCGGTCCCACCCGGTGTGCAGCAGCACCGCCGCGCCGCGCACGTCACGGTCGGCGAGCGTCTCGGGACGGATGCCGCGGCGCCCGGCGTCCCAGGAGTCCTCGAGGTGGAACACCTCCGCGCGCAGCCCGACGAGGGTCGAGAGGTCGAGCCCTGCCAGGTCCGTGCCGCCCTCGTAGCGGTGGAACGGCGAGTCCAGGTAGGTGCCGGTGTTGCCGATCATGTGGATGACGTCCATCGCGAACTCGGTGCCCGGCGCATAGCGGGCGCGCGAGTCCTCTCGCGTGAGGTGCGGCGTGATGGTCGGCGCGGGAAGCCCGGGGTAGGTCACCAGTCCCGCGCGGATCGGATGACTGAGGTCGATGACCCGGGTCTGGGATCCGGATGCCGCCACCTCGACGCCGCGGGAGCCCCGGTGCGGCTCCTCGACGATGCGCACGCCGCGCAGCTCCACCTCGTCGACGAGTGCGAGACCCAGGTGCGCGATGAGCAGCCGGCCGAGCTCGTCCTCGGAGATGTCGGCCGACGGGAGGTCGAGCCGGAAGCCGGCGCCCGACAGCCCACCCCCGTTCGCGAAGCGGAGGTCGAAGTCGAAGTGGGCGCGGTACTCGGGCATGCCGCGAGCCTAGGGTCGCGGCATCCACCCGCGTCCGCCCGCCTGCGAACATGGCAGACGATCCGGTCCATGCGGCAGGAATGCTGCGCGCGGCCAGGGGCGGCGACCGCCGGTTCGGCTGCGAGGTCCTACCGTGGGTAGCGTCACAGATGGCCAACCCGGTCGGCGGCTGCCCCCTCCGCCGCGGGCGAAGGAGAGCGTCATGGACAGTCATGTGTGCGGCGAACACCCCGACAGCGGCCGCGAGGCGCACCTTCGCCGGAGCATCCGATGAGCCCGGCCCGCCCGGTCGACGACGCAGACGCGAAGGCGCCGTCCGTCTCGACGCCCGGCTTCGTCGGACGCGGACGCGAACTGGCCGAGCTCCGCGAGACCGTCAGCCGGCGACCCGCGATCGTCCTGATCGAGGGCGAGGCCGGGATCGGAAAGAGCCGCCTGCTCCAGGAATGGCTCGCCGAGCCGCACGGGCTGACGGCGCTGGTCTCGGTCTGCCCGCCCCTGCGGGAGTCGCTGACGCTGGGCCCCATCGTCGATGCCTTCCGCGGGATCGAACAGCTCGTCGCCGGGCTGCCGCTCACCGAGCTCGCCGGGGCGCTGAGGCCGCTGTTCCCGGAATGGTCGGCACAGCTGCCGCCCGCGCTGGAACCCGTCGACGACGCGAAAGCGGCGCGGCACCGGCTGTTCCGTGCGCTGGACGAGCTGCTCAGAGCGCTCGGCGTCGACGTCCTCGTCCTGGAGGACGCGCACTGGGCGGACGACGTGACGCTGGAGTTCCTCCTGTTCCTCGTCTCGCGGCAGCGCACCGACGGACCGAGCCTCGTGATCTCGTACCGGCCGGAGGAGGTGGATGCCGGGTCCCTCCTGCTGCGCCTGACCTCCCGGCTGCCCGTCGGCGTCGCCGGCGCCCGGATCTCGCTGTCTGCCGTGCAACCCGAGGACACGGCGTCGCTCGTGTCGTCGATGCTGGGCGGCGAGCCGATCTCGGACGCCTTCCGCACCTTCCTCCACGTGCGGACGGGCGGCGTCCCCCTGGCGATCGAGGAATCCGTGCGGCTCATGTGCGACCGCGCGGACATCGTCTTCCGCGACGGGCAGTGGGTGCGGCTGGCGCTGGACGAGCTCCAGGTGCCGCCGACGGTCCGCGACTCCACTCGCGAGCGCGTGGACCGCCTGTCGACGGGCGCCCAGCAGATCCTGCGCGCGGCGGCGGTCCTCGCCGAGTGGTCGTCCGAGGCGGCGATCGCCGCGACCGCCGGCATGACGATCGACGAGGCCCGCACCGGGATCGCCGAGGCCGCCTCCGCCAGGATCCTCGGCGAGGACGACCGCCGTCGGTGGCGGTTCCGGCACGTCCTGGTCGCCACAGCCGTGTACGAGTCCATCGCCCGCGGCGATCGAGCGGTTCTGCACCGCCGGGCCGGCGAGGCGCTGGAGCAGGTCGCTCCACCGCCCGTCGTGCGGCTGGCCCACCACTTCCGCGAGGCCGGTGAGACGGAGCGCTGGGCACGGTACGCCGAGCCGGCGGCCGCGCAGGCCCTGGCATCGGGCGACAACACCGCGGCCGTCGTCCTCCTCCTCGACCTGCTGCCGGAGAGGGCGCTCCCGGCCCCGGACCTGGCCCGGATCGCCCGGACCGCGGGGCTGGCGGCCCTCGGCCGCCGAGAGCCCGTCGACGAGATCTACCACCGCGTGGTGCGCGCCCTGCGGGCCACGCTCGAGATCCCCGGCCTCTCGGCGCGGGAGCAGGCGGGGATCCGCAACCCGCTCGGCCGGCTTCTCATCACCGGCGGAGAAGCCGCTGCGGCGCGCGTCGAGCTCGAGCAGGCCGTCGCCGACCTCGACCATGACCCTGCAGAAGCGGCCAAGGCGATGACCTACCTGGGGTGGGCGTACGGGTCGCCGTGGCCCGCATCCACGCATCGACGGTGGCTGCGCCGTGCCGCCGACCTGGCGGAAGGGATCGACTCGCCCGCGGTGCGGCTGAACCTCGCCGGCAACCGCGCGGCGGCATTCCTCATGCTCGGCGACGACGAGGCGTGGGACGTCGTCGCCGCGCTGCCGGCCGACGGCACGAGCGCGCCGGAGCGGCTGGACATCGCCCGCATCCACACCAACATCGGCACCGGCGCGGTGATGTGGGGGCGGTACGCGGACGCGGAGCGGCACCTGGCCATCGCGCTGCGGCTCGCCGACGCCGAGGAGTCGTCGAGGCTGCGCGACAACGTGCACCTCGAGCTGGCGAACCTCGACTGGTTCCAGGGCCGGTGGGAGGGCCTGGCCGACCGCAGCGCCGCGTTCGTCGAGGCCAACATGGACCGGCCGGCGATCCACCTCGCCGGCGTGCGCCTCACCGCCCGCCTGGCAGCGGCGGCGGGCCGTCGCGAGGCGGAGGACCAGTTCCGGCTGGTCCTCGACGAGGCGACGCGGCTCGGCGCCGCCGACGACACGATGGAGGCCGCCGCCGAACTCGCGCGACTCCGGCTGGCCGAGGGCGAGATCGCGCAGGCACTGCACGTCACCGACTCGCCGCTTCGCACCGTCCGGACGAAAGGCATCTGGCTGTGGGCGACCGACCTCGCGCCGGTGCGCGTCGAGGCACTGCTCGCGGCCGGCGAGGCCGAGGCCGCCGCGGCGCTCACCGACGAGGTCGCGCGCGGGCTGCGCGGGCACACGGCCCCCGCTTCCCGTGCCGCGCTGGCCCTGTGCCGGGCGCACGTGTCCGCCGCGGGCGGCGGTCCGGTGGCGACGGCCGCGGCGTACGAGCGGGCGGCGCATGCCTGGGACGCGATGCCGCGGCCCTACGACGCGCTGCGCGCACGCGAGAGGCAGGCCGTGGCGCTGCTGGCCGCGGGCCGCGCCGCCGAGGGGCATGCGCTTCTGTCGGCGCAGTACGAACAGCTCTTCCGGCTCGGCGCGCGCGCCGACGCGGACCGGATCGCCCAGCGGCTCCGCGAGCAGGGCGGCGAGGTGCCCCGGCTGTGGCGGGGCGGCCGTAAGGGGTACGGCGATCAGCTCTCGCCCCGCGAGCGGGAAGTGGTCCGGTTGGTGGTCGCCGGCAGGACGAACCGCGAGATCAGTCAGATCCTCGCGAAGTCTCCCGCCACCGTCGACCAGCAGCTGAGATCGGCGATGCGCAAGGTGAATGTGTCATCCCGGACCGCCCTCGCCGTCAAGGTGACCGAGGCGGGCATGCTCGACGAAGACGGCGATCCCGGTATGGCCGTCTCATGAATCGGGCGCGACCGTCTCGCAAAGATTGACGTGTTCGCCGGATAGCTACCGCGAACCGCCTGCCCGAGCATGGCTGCATGTCCTACGACCCGGAGTCGCGCACGCGCCATGAGACGGCCGCACGTGACGACCTGAGCACCGAGCCCGAGACTCCCCCATCGGGTGAACCGTGCACCCCCGACGGCTCCGTCGTGCCCGACGGCGCCGCCGACCGCCCGCACCGCCAGAGTCACGACCCTTACCAACCCCTGTAGACCGGAGGGCTCCCCCCATGAGACTTACCGCCATCGTCACGACACTGGCCGTCACGGCCGGCTTGAGCGTGGGGGTCCCCCTCCCCGCGGCGGCCGAGCCGGACGCCGGGCCGCCCGACGCCAAGATCGCGAGCGATCTGAAGGACCGGTTCCACGAGGACCCGACGACGGACTTCTGGATCACGTTCCACACCGACGCCGACCTGGCGCCTGCGAAGGACATCACGGACTGGGCCGAGCGCGGCCAGTTCGTCTACGACGCGCTCAAGAAGTCGGCGAAGGCGTCCGAAGCGGCCATCGCCGCCGAGCTCGACGCGGCCGGCGTGAAGTACACGTCGTACCCGCTCGTCAACGCCGTGCTCGTCAAGGGCGGCACGCAGGACCTCGCGCTCGACCTCGCCTCGGTCGGACAGGTCGCCGAGATCCAGGCGTCGCCCCAGGTCGCGCTCGTCGAACCCGTCGAAGAGACGACGCCGACCGACGAGGGCGTCCGCCCGGACACCGCCGCCGCTGCCGCTGCCGACGCGGGCGTGGATTCCTGGGGCGTGGACGCCATCCGCGCTCCCGAAGCCTGGGCTGTGGGCGCCAACGGCGCCGGCATCACGGTGGCGAACCTCGACTCGGGCGTACAGTTCGACCACCCGGCGCTCGTATCGCAGTACCGCGGCACCCAGCCGGACGGCACGTTCGACCACGACTACAACTGGATGCCCTCTCGAGGCACCTGCGCGGACGCGCCGTGCGACGACAACGGCCACGGCACCCACACCATGGGCACGATGGTCGGCGACGACGGCACCAACCACGTCGGCGTCGCCCCGGGCGCGAAATGGATCGCGACCAACGGCTGCTGCGACAGCTCCGGCGTCGAATCGCTGCTCGAGTCCGGCTGGTGGCTGCTGGCGCCGACCGACCTGCACGGGAAGAACCCCGACCCCTCGAAGCGCCCGCACGTCATCAACAACTCGTGGGGCCAGGACACCGAGCACAACTTCGACGACTTCTTCCGCGCGGTCGACGAGGCCTGGACTGCTGCCGGCATCTTCAGCGTCTGGTCGTCGGGCAACACCTCGCCCGGTGCGGCCTGCGACACCGTCTCGACCCCGGGCTCGGCCTCGAGCGCGTACTCCGTCGGCGCCTATGACGTGAACGGCGACCTCGCGTCCTTCTCGCGCAAGGGCGAGGGCGAGAACGGGCAGATCAAACCCGAGATCTCGGCGCCCGGAGTGGCCGTCCGCTCGTCCTATCCCGGCAACCAGTACGTCGAGATGTCGGGCACGTCGATGGCGGCACCGCACGTCGCCGGCGCCGTCGCGGACCTGTGGAGCTACGACCCGACGCTCATCGGTCAGGTCGAAGAGACCCGCCGCCTGCTCGGCGAGGCGGCCGTCGACGTCGACGACACGTCGTGCGGCGGCACCGCTGACTTCAACAACATGTACGGCGAGGGCCGGCTGGACCTCCCCCGCCTGCTGGAGCTCGCCCCCCGCCAGGGCGGCACGCTGACCGGCGTCGTCACCGCGGACGGGGCGCCCGTCGCCGGAGCCGACGTCACGATCACCGGACCGTTCAGCCGCTCCGTCGGCACGGGCTCGGACGGCCGGTTCTCGGCGAACCTGCCTGTCGGCGACTACCGGCTCAGCACCAAGGTGTTCGGATATATGACCGCGGCGGCCGACGTCACGATCACCCTCGGCGCGGAGTCCGCCGTCGACCTGTCGCTGACGGCCGCCGAACGCCACGACATCCGCGGCACGGTGGTCGACGAGGACGGCGACCCCGTCGCGAACGCCGACGTCTCGGTCAAGGACACGCCGCTGGATGCCGTCCGCACGGACGCCGAGGGCGCCTTCGATATCGCCGACGTGCCGGAGGGCGAGTACGCGCTCGCCGTCACGCCGAACGCCTGCTTCTCGCCCACGTCCGTCGGGCTGAAGGTCGGCGCTGAGAACAAGCCGCTCGAGGTCGCGGTGGGGCTCGTCGTCGACGAGGGCGGCTACAGCTGCTCGGTCTCGGAAGGCGATTACCTGCGCGGCACCGAGCCCCTCGAGTTCGCGAACGGCATCTGGGCGACCGTGCAGCTGCCGTTCCCCATCGCGCTCTACAACGGCAGCCACGACTCGCTCGGCATCGGTCTTCGCGGAGTGATCTCGCCCGACACCTCCACCGGTCCGGGCACGGGCGGCGCGGGCGTGTTCCCGTTCTGGATGCAGACGCCGGTGAACATCGACGACGGCGGCGTCTACACGGCCACGACCACCGTGGACGGCGAGGACGCGTTCGTGGTCGAGTACCGCGACGTGCGTCTCTGGGAGTGGCCGGACCGTGCCGCGTACACCGATGAGAAGGTCAGCTTCTCTGCGGCCTTCACCCGATCGGGCAAGGTCATCCTCGGGTACGGCGACGGCATCGGCGGCGACAACCCGGTCACCGGCGGACTGCGCGCCGCCAGCGGCATCCAGGGATGGGCGGGCGTAGACGGCATCCGGTTCTCGGACAACGCGCCGGTGCTCCACGACGGGATGATCGTCACGTACGACCTTCCCGACTGGGGGTACCTCGACGCGACGGTCGTCGACAAGAACGACGGGCTGCCGGTGTCGGGCGCCAAGGTGTCGTTCACCGACGAGGACGGCCTCGTCGAGACCGTGACGACGGGCGGCACGGGCATCGTGCACCGTCAGCTTCCCGTCGCCGACTACACGATGACCATCGAGGCCCCGAACTACGTGACCGGCTCGTACGAGTTCACGCTCGACAAGCTCTACGCGAAGAAGACGATCGACGCGCGCCTGGCCACGAGCGCCGCCGAGCTGAAGGCGGACGGCCTGGACGCCCTGATGGGCACGGATCAGAACGGCGTCGGCTCGCTGACGCTGACCAACACCGGCTCCGCTCCGCTCACGTACCAGCTCGGCGAGGCCGAACGGCATCCTGAGCTCGACGCCGCCGGCGCGACGACCCGCACCGGGACGGGCGCCGACAGCACGATCGACCTCGCCGGCTGGAACACCGGCACGGGCGACACGACGCCGTCGACCGTCGACGGCGAGCTGACCGTGTCGGCGGCAGCCGAGGAGGCGGCCGCCGCCCAGGTCGGCGCCACGGCGGGCGGCGGCGTCATCACCCGGATCGAGATCCCCGGCACCACCGCTGAGAAGGAGCCGTCGGGTGTCGGGTACGACGGCGACGTGTGGGTCCACGACTACGTCGAGCGCACCAATACCGCGTACACGGTGACGGGCGCCTCCACGGGCAAGGTCTTCGACGCGGCCTGGAACCCCGAGTACCGGGCGTTCGACATGGCGCTGGACACCGAGACCGGCGACATGTGCCAGATGGAGGACAGCCCCGCCAGCTACATCCACTGCTTCGACCGGCAGACCGGCGAGGAGACGCGGCAGATCAAGGGCGAGTGGTCCACGCTCCCCCTGACCGGACTGGCCTACAACCCCGCCGAGGACGTGTACTACGTCGGCGGCCGGTACAACGGCATGATCGGCACGGTGGCAGGCACGTCCCACGAGGACGCCGGCGCCATGCTGTCGTTCTGCGCACCGCCGCTGCCCGAGATCATGGGTCTCGCATACAACCCGGCGTCGGACACGATCTGGTACACCGACCTGACCTCCAACCGGCCCACGAGGCTGCTGCAGGTCGACCCCGAGGACTGCTCGCTCGTCAACGCGTGGTGGTTCCCGGGTCAGAAGGTGGGCGCGGGCGGCGGTCTGGAGACCGACGCGACGGGCGCACTGTGGGCGGTGGACCAGCTCGCCGATGACGTCATGCTCGTCGACGTCGAGGACGACCTGATCACCGACCTGCCCTGGCTGTCGCTCTCGTCGAACGGCGGCACGCTCGCGCCGGGCGAGTCCACGACGGTCACGGTCGCGATCTCGTCGAAGGACATCGATCCCGGCACCCTGGGAGCCAATATCGTCGTGCGAACCGACGCGGGACGGCAGTCCAAGACGTACGTCCCCGTGACGCTCACGACGAGCCCGTACCAGGTGGGCGTCGACGCGGGCGGAGCCTCGTTCACCGACGCAACCGGCTTCGTCTGGTCGGCCGACCAGGCCGCCGGCGCCGGCGCATGGGGCTTCCAGGGCAAGGACAAGGCGACGTCCACCCGCACTCCGATCGAGGGCACCGAGGACGACGCGCTGTTCCAGACCCAGCGGACCACGCCCGACAAGGACCTCGTGTACACGTTCCCCGATGCACCGAAGGGCACGTACGCCATCGACCTCGGGTTCGCCGAGATCGACAAGGCGGCCTCGGGCAAGCGGGTGTTCGATGTCATGGTCGACGGCGCGCTGACCCAGTACGCGTACGACGCGGCGGCGGCCGTGGGTCCGAACGCGGCCGACTGGCACACCGCCGTCGTGCCGCACGAGGGCGGCCCGCTCACCGTCGAGCTGCGCGGCGCGAAGGGTCTGCGCGCACCGAGCGTCGCGGCCCTGCGGGTCACGCTCGACCCGCGCGGAGACGCCGTGGAGCCTGAGCCTGAGCCTGAGCAGCCGGAGCCGGGTCCCGTGCCCGTCGCTCCGGCAGGACGCTCGTACTCGGTGAAGGTCACCGAGGGTCTCTACCGGCAGGGCACCACGGATTCCGAGTGGCACGGCGACGACCTGTGCGGTCCGCTCTGGTTCGATTCCGGCTTCTTGTTCCCGTTCTACGACACGGCCTGGGACGGCGTGTGCGTGACGACGAACGGAGCGCTGGTCTTCGACCGGGCGAGCACCGCCGGGAGCAACACGGCGCTGCCGTCGCGGAGCCCGATCGATGCCGTCTACCCGCTGTGGGACGACCTGATCATCGACGACGAGGCGGGCATCTACTTCGGTCAGACCGAGGTGGACGGCACGCCGGCGGAGGTCATCGAGTGGCGCAACGCCACGTTCTACAGCGACCGGACGGCGCGGGTGAGCTTCTCGGTCACCCTGATCGCGGACGGCCGCATCCAGATCGGCTACGGCGACGGCGTCGGCGGTGAGAACCCCCTGACGCAGGGGTCGTCGGCGACGGTGGGCGTGGAGAGCCTGACCCGCAACCCCGAGAGCCAGTACTCCTTCGACGAGCCGGTGCTGAAGTCCGGGCTCGGGCTGGAGTACACGCTCCCGGCATCGGGCACGATCGAGGGCACGGCGACGGACGCGAACGACGGCACGCCGATCGCAGGCGCGATCGTCACGCTGCACGGGCCCGCGGGCGACCGTGTGCTCACGGCCGACGAGCTGGGGCGGTGGAAGGCGCAGGCGCTGGTCGGCGAGAACTCCGTCGAGGTCTCGGCGCCGAACTACGTCACGGCCGGCAAGACGGTGACGATCGCGGCGAAGGACCAGGCCGAGGTGTACGACACCGCGCTGGCCACCGGCGTCGCCACGATCACCGGCGGCGGATTCGACTGGTTCCTGGGTCAGGGCCAGACGGCGACGAGGGACGTGACCGTCACGAACACGGGCTCCGCCCCGCTGGAGCTCCGGCTCAGCGAGCAGGCCCGCACGGCTGACGGCGGGCACGAGGCCGCCGACCTGCCGTGGCTGACGCTCACGGGCGCTGCCGCGGACGGAGCGGTCGAGCTCGCGGTCGGCGAGTCCACCACGGTGACCGCGAAGGTCGACAACGCGGGCATCGAGCCGGGCATGCTGGTCGGAGACGTGCTCGTCGCGTCCGACGCCGGCAAGAACGCGTCCCAGTTCCTGGCGGCGCAGTTGGCGACCTCTGCCTACTGGCAGGGCGTCGACGCCGGCGGAGCCGGGTCGGTCGGCGCGGACGGCTTCGTCTGGTCGCCCGACCGTGCGCTGGGCTCGGAGACGTGGGGCTACGTCGACGGCACCGACCGCTCCACCAAGGCGGCGATCGCCGGCACCGAGGACGACGACCTGTTCCGCACCCAGCGGACCGGCAAGACGTTCAGCTACGTGTTCAAGGACGTCCCCGCCGGGACGTACCGGATCGGCCTCGACTTCGCCGAGCTCGACAAGGTCAAGCCGGGGATGCGTGCGTTCGACGTCCTGGTGGACGGCAAGCCCGTGCTCCACGACCACGACGTGCAGGCAACGGTGGGCGCGCTGACGGCGGATGTCCAAGAGGTCACCGTCGAGCACGCCGGCGGGGACCTGACGATCCAGTTCACCGGCGAGACCGGCGAGCGCGACCCGATCCTCAACGCGCTGAGGGTTCAGGAGGACCCGCGCCTCTGACGCGGGCGCGATGGGCGCACCGCCCATGACGGAGCCTCCTCGGTCGGACCGACCGGGGAGGCTCCGTCGCTCTGCGCCCGCCGCCGGATAGCCGCGCGGATCCGCGCGCGCAACCCCCGTGCCGGCGGACAGGCGGCCCCGTACCGTCGGACGCATGGAGACCTTCGACTTCCGCCCGCGGCGGGCGATCGTGACCGGATCGGACTCGGGGATCGGACGCGCCACGGCGCTCGCCCTCGCCGACGCCGGCCTCGACGTCGGCATCACCTGGCACACCGACGAGGAGGGCGCCGAGCAGACGGCCGCAGGCGTCCGCGAGCGGGGGCGTCGCGCGGAGGTGACGAGATTCGACGCCACGGCGCTCGACGACGTCGCCGGCACGATCGACGGACTGGCCGAGCGGCTGGGCGGGCTGGACGTGTTCGTGAACAACGCCGGCGGCGGCTCCGGCGGCCCGTTCCTCGACCTCTCGCTCGAGGACTGGCGCAAGGTCGTCGCACTCAACCTGGACGGCGCGTTCGCGGGGCTCCAGGCGGCGGCGCGGCACCTCGTGGACGCCGGACGCGGCGGCCGGCTCATCGCGATCACGAGCGTGCACGAGACGCAGCCCCGCGTGGGGTCGGCGGCCTACGTCGCCGCCAAGCACGGACTGGGCGGGCTCGTCGAGACGATGGCGCAGGAGCTCGGCGAGCACGCGATCACGGTGAACGCCGTCGCCCCCGGCGAGATCGCCACGCCGCTGAACGACATGGACTCCGAGGATGCCGAGCGCACGCACCGACCGGGGATCCCGCTCGGCCGGCCGGGCAAGGCCGAAGAGATCGCGGCGGTCGTCGCCTTCCTCGCATCTCCGGCGGCGAGCTACGTGACAGGTGCCAGCTGGAGCGTGGACGGCGGCATGCTGCAGATGGGTCCGCAGGCAGGCTCGCACCTCGAGACCGACGCATGGCGGAAGGGATGACGACGATGACGACGAATGAGACGCCCGACGAGACGGGGATGACGGACGACGAGAAGCGCCGCGACCAGCTGCTCGCAGCGCCCGGCGCCGTCGAGGACGACGCGGCGCCGCGCATCGACGTCACGGACCGCGGCGACGGCATCAAGCGGATCGACATCCGCGACGACGCCGCCGTGCGCCCGGGCGATCCGACGAAAGACCCCGAGGACTGACCGTCAGGCCTGCACCAGCAGGTATCCGCGTTCGTCGTCGAAGCCGCCGATCGCGAGACCCTCGGCCAGGCGCGCCGTGAACTCGTGGCGCACGCGTTCACGCCAGGCGGCGGCATCCGCGGGCGCGTCGCGGCGCAGGGTCTCGATGTCGTGCGGGATCGCGACGGACGCGACCACCGCGTCGTCGTCGGGTGTGGCCACCGGCGGGGCGGCGAGCGCCCACGAGACCATGATGCGGTCGGTCTCGTCGCCGCGGTTGACGCCGTCGTCCATGGGGCCATAGTGGTTCACGAGGTACTCGGTGGCGCGGGTGCCCAGCACCCGCAGATTGAAGTGCGCGTTGCGCGCCACCAGTGGATCGAACGTCCACGTGATGTGCCCGACGTCGCGGGCCAGGGCCCACTCGCGCTGGTGCTGCTTGAGCACGCGGCCCAATCCCTGGGACTGGTGGTCCGGCAGCACGCCGGTGATGTGGCTGTGCATCGATCGCTCCGCCGGCGCGGCGAAGAACGCGACGGATGCCCCGACCATCCGGTCCCCGTCGTACAGGCCCACCGCGTAGTTGCCGGAGTGGGCGAGGGCGCGCAGCAGGTTCGGGGGCATGCCGCCGCGATCGCCGCCCCACACCTCGGCGAGGACCGCTGACGCGCGGTGCACCTCTCCGACCGTGTCGAGCGGGCGGATGTCGATGCCGGGCGGGGTGGCGGAGTCGGCCATGCCCCCAGTCTGCACCCGGACGCCACGCTCCGGAGCCGGTGCCCGCGGGCGCCGATAGCCTGAAGGGATGGGCGCGGGTGACGAAGACGAGAGAAGAAGACTCACCCGGATGCCCCGCCAGGGCGCCATCGTGGCGGTCCTGGCGATCGCGGGCCTCGCGTCGTCGTTCATGTTCACCCTCGTCGTGCCCATCCAGTCCAAGCTCCCCGAGCTGCTGAACGCCAGCCGCGAGGACACCGCCTGGGTCGTCACCTCGACCCTCTTGGCCGCGGCCGTCATGACGCCGATCGCCGGCCGGCTCGGCGACATGTACGGCAAGCGGCGCATCGTGCTCGTGCTGCTGGCGGTCATGGTGGCGGGGTCCGTCATCGCCGCGGCATCCCCCGGCATCGTCGGCGTGATCGTCGGCCGCACGCTGCAGGGAGCGGTGACCGGGGTGATCCCGCTCGGGATCTCGATCCTGCGCGACGTGCTGCACGAGGACCGCGTCGATGCGGCCATCGCCCTCATCAGCGCCACGCTCGGGGTGGGCGGCGCGCTCGGCCTGCCGATCAGCGCGCTCATCACCGAGCGCAGCGACTGGCACGTCCTGTTCTGGGTGGCCGCGGCGCTGGGCGTGATCGTGTTCGCGCTCGTGCTGTGGATCGTCCCGGTGAGCGCGCTGCGCACCGGCGGTCGCTTCGACTACCTCGGCACGGCGGGTCTGGCGATCGGCCTCATCGGCGTGCTGCTCGCCGTCTCGCGTGGCAACGAATGGGGCTGGGCGTCGCCCGCGGTGCTCGCCTGCGGCGTGGGCGGCATCGCGGTGCTGCTGGTGTGGGGCTGGTACGAGCTGCGCATCGCCGATCCGCTGCTCGACCTGCGCGTCGCGGCCCGGCGGCCGGTGCTGCTGACGAACCTCGCGTCGATCGCCTTCGGCTTCTCGCTGTTCGCCTCGAACGTCGTGTACCCGCAGCTCCTCGAGCTGCCGGCCGGCGCGGGGGGATTCGGGCTCTCGCTCGTGGCCGCCAGCCTCGTGGTGATGCCGGCGGGACTCGTGATGATGGTGCTCTCGCCGTTCTCGGGACAGCTCGCCCGCACCGTCGGCCCCAAGCTGCTGCTCGTCCTCGGCGCGATCGCCCTCGTGATCACGTACGCGTTCACCCTCCTGTTCGCGAGCGAGGTGTGGCAGATCCTGCTCGCGAACATCGGCATCGGCTTCGGCATCGGCTTCGGCTACGCAGCGATGCCGATGCTCATCATGCGCTCGGTGCCGCAGTCCGAGACGGGCGCCTCGAACGGTCTCAACGCCCTGTTCCGCTCGCTCGGCACGAGCACCGCGGCCGCCGTCGTGGGTGCTGTGCTCGCGTCGTACGCGATCGACTTCGAGGGCACGCCGGTGCCCGGTCCGGCCGCGTTCCAGGCGTCGTTCCTGCTCGGCGGGGTGGCGGCGGTGGTGGCGTTCGTCGTGGCGCTGTTCATCCCGCGCCGGCATGCGCCGGAGGAGCGGCATCCCTCACTCCGGGAGTGACCCTCACCCGGTCGCGGGCTTCAGCGCGGCCAGCCGGGCCGAGCCGGGCGCGAGGCGTTCGGCGACGGCGACCGCCGAGAGGATCGCGCTCTCGTGCGAGTCGGCGTCGGCGGTGTAGAGGCCGGCGAGCGACACGCCGTGCGCTCCCTGCAGCGGACGCAGCCGCCGCTGCGCGTCGAAGTACGTCGTGTCGATCAGCCCGTGCCGATACGCGGCGGTCGCGTACAGCGGCTGCGGCAGCTCGTCGTCATAGGTCACCCAGCTCTTGAACACGGGGATGCCGCGCGCCGGATTCCAGATCGACAGCTGGCTGTGCGCCCCGTCGGTCCGCACGTTCACAACCGACCACGCCGCCCGGTCGCGCGGCATGAGCCGCGGGTCGCCGTGGATGGCGATCGTCGTGTCGAAGTAGCCGAAGCGGGCGAGCTGCGTCCGCATGTCGGCGGTCTCGGGCACCCCCGCGAGCAGGAGGTGCGCCGTGCTCGCGTCGCACGCGAGCACGACGTGGTCGAAGGGATGCCGCACGCCGGCCGACGTGACGGCCAGCGAGCCGTCGACGTCCCGCGTGACGGCTTCGACGGGCATGCCCGCGTGGAGGCTCGCCCGCTGCAGCGACGCGACCAGCGCGTCGACGTAGACGCGCAGTCCGCCGGGGATCTCGCTCTGCGCCGGCGGGGTGATGCCCTTCGGCAGGTTGGCGCCCAGGTAGTAGAGCGCGTTGTAGGCCGCGAACCCGCGGAACTCCTCCAGGTCGACGCACCAGAACGCGAGCAGCAGGGGGAAGAGGAACCGGTCGACGAACCCCTTCGGCAGACGGCGCCGCTGCACGTACTCCGAGATCGTCATCGTGGTGTCGTGCTCCGCGAGGAAGGCGGGGATCCCCGACAGGAAGGACCGGAAGCGCAGCAGGTCGACGATCGCGCGCGGCGTGAGCGAGGCCCACACCGGCCGCCACCCGCGCAGCGGCGGCATCGCGACGGGCCGCGTGCCGTCGTTGCGCGCGACCGTGAGCGTGGCGGGGTACTCGGTCCGCGGCACCTCCAGCGCATCGAGCAGCCGGTTGAACGTCGCGTATGCGGTGCTGCGCGCGAAGAACTGGAAGCCGGCGTCGATGCTCAGCGCCTGCCCGTCCACCTCGACGTCGATGGTGTGCGTGTGCCCGCCGAAGCGATCGTCCTTCTCGAACACCGTCACG
Source organism: Microbacterium kyungheense (assembly GCF_006783905.1). Classification (GTDB taxonomy): domain Bacteria; phylum Actinomycetota; class Actinomycetes; order Actinomycetales; family Microbacteriaceae; genus Microbacterium; species Microbacterium kyungheense. The sequence goes on from NZ_VFPE01000005.1 coordinate 235,082, forward strand.
TCGTGATCCTGCTCCAGCAGCCACGCCGTGGCGAGGCCGGCCGCCCCTCCCCCGATGATCCCGATGCGCACTCCCGCACCGTACCGTCCGCACCCGCGCCGGAGCCGGCGCGGCGCGGGGGCTATCGCGCGCGTGCGGGTCGTCGCTACCCTGACCTCATCCGGGGGGCGACGGGAGCGAACGCATGGACGGGCGTGATCAGGGGTTTCAGGACGACGACCGCACGCGACGCCGCAAGGGCGAGCCCGAGCAGGTCCCGGTAGGTCCCCCCGACGGAGCGCGCGCGGCCGCCGACGCGACACGGACCGGCACGGTGGCCTCGGCGAGCGGAACAGATGCCGCCGGAACGACGGCTCCGGACGACGGGTCGGACCACGACACCCGCTTCTTCGGCCAGCCCTGGGCGCTCGCGCACATCTTCGGCGTCGAGATGTGGGAGCGGTTCAGCTTCTACGGCATGCAGGGCATCCTGCTCATCTACATGTACTACACGGTCGCCGAGGGCGGCCTCGGCATCGAGAAGGCCACCGCCACCGGCATCGTCGGAGCGTACGGCGGCACCGTCTATCTGTCGACGATCCTCGGCGCGTGGGTGGCCGACCGCCTCCTCGGCTCGGAGCGCGTGCTGTTCTTCAGCGCGTGGGTCATCATGGCGGGGCACATCGCGCTGGCGCTGCTGCCGAACGTCTGGGGCCTCGGCGTCGGACTGATCCTGGTGGCGGTCGGCTCGGGCGGGCTCAAGGCCAACGCGACGGCGGTGGTGGGCACGCTGTACTCGCCGAAGGACGCCCGCCGCGACGCCGGCTTCTCGCTGTTCTATCTCGGCATCAACCTCGGCGCGTTCCTCGGTCCGATCGTGACCGGCGCACTGCAGAGCAGCCTCGGCTTCCACTGGGGCTTCGGCGCAGCGGCGGTCGGCATGGCGCTCGGACTGATCCAGTACTCGTTCGGCCGCAAGCAGCTGCCCGCGGCGTCCCGCGTCGTCGCCAACCCGCTCCCCGCGAACCGTCGCGGTCTCATGATCGGCATCGCCGCCGCGGGGATCGTCGTCCTGGTGCTGCTGGTCCTCACGGGTGTCATCCGCGCCGACAACCTCGCGGGCGTCGTGATCCTCGTCACCCTGGCCGCCGCGATCGCCTACTTCGCGGTCATCATCGGGTCGCGCCAGATCAGCGGCGACGCGCGTTCGCGGGTCATCGGCTTCATCCCGCTGTTCATCGTCAACGTGGGCTTCTGGTCGCTGTACCAGCAGCAGTTCACGGTGCTGACGATCTACTCCGACGAGCGCCTGAACCGCATGATCTTCGGCTGGGAGATGCCGATCCCGTGGGTCAACTCGATCAACCCCGTCTTCGTGATCATCCTGTCGGGCGTGTTCGCCGTCATCTGGACCAAGCTCGGGGATCGCGCCCCGTCCGCGCCGGTGAAGTTCTCGCTCGGCGCGATGATCATGGGCGTCGCGTTCCTGCTGTTCCTGCCGTGGGCGAACGGCGCGCCGAACTCGACGCCGCTGCTGGCGATCGTGCTGATCCTCTTCGTGTTCACGGTGGCCGAGCTGTTCATCTCGCCCCCGGGGCTGTCGGTGACGACCAAGCTCGCCCCCGAGCGCTTCCACACGCAGATGGTGGCGCTGTACTTCCTGTCGATCGCGCTCGGCACCGCGATCGCCGGCTGGCTCGCGCAGTTCTACAACCCCAAGGACGAGGTCCCGTACTTCACGATCCTCGGCGGCATCGCGATCGTCCTCGGCCTCGCGCTCCTCGCGTCGGTCAAGCCGGTGCTCAAGCTCATGCGCGGCGTGCGCTGAGGATCAGTGGATGCCGCGGCCGCGGCATCCACGAACACTCTCCCGTCAGGGGAGCATGTGGATGTTGCTGATGCCGCTGATGGCGTCGCGGCCCGAGATCGGGCTGCCGGCGAGGTAGGCGGCGAGGCTGAAGCCGGTCCACTCGCCGCTGATGGGCGGCCGCAGGTCCATCGGCACGTCGAGGGGGTCGGCCGCGTTGAGCTTGGCGGCGTACTGATCCATCTGGGCCTGCGTGAACGTCAGCGTGACGTCGTCGCCGGCGCCGACCGTTCCCGGAACGATGCTCTGCGGGTAGAACTTGCTGCTGTTGAGCATCTGGGCGCCGATGTCGTCGGGCTTGACGTCGTACGAGTAGGTCCGCGCCGACATGTCCTCGGTGCCCGACGCGTCGATCGACTGCGACATCTGGAAGTCGCCGCGGTCGCCGTACGTCGCCGTGAGCAGCACGTCGGAGCTGCCGTCCGGGTACGTCGTCATGACCTTCGACCCCGTGTTCTGCCCGAGCTCCTTCTCGAACCCGCCGAACGGCGTGCTGAGCTCGGCCTTGGTGGCGGAGTCGTAGTCGAGCCGCTCGATCTTCGTGAGCCCCGAGACGCCGGTCGCGGCATCCTTCGGGATCTCGCCCGTGACGAGGTAGTGGTTGTAGGCCGCCTGCCCCTCGGGCGTGGAGAGGTCGAAGTCGGCGGTCTGCAGGGACTGGCCCGACAGCGAGGTGGTGTTGCTGACCATCGCCTTGATGCCCTCGACGTCGACGCCGAGACCCGCGGTGTTCGCGATGGCGTCGGTCGGACCGGACGTCACGCGCACGGTGTTCTCGTCGACGCGCTCGACGAGGCTGCTGACGCCGCTGGAGTCCTTGACCGAGGACTCCAGGGCGATGTGGTGGTACGCGGCATTCAGCTCGGTCTTCGTGTAGTCGCCGCCGTCCATCTTGACCGAGCCGCCCACCGGGATGCTGTTCGGGTCGAACGGGTTGATCGATCCCGGGTCGACGTCCCCCGCGGCGTCGGGCACCTTGACCTGGTACTCCGCGGTGACGCCGGTGCTGTAGCCGCCGCTGACCCCGGTGCCGCCCTTCTCGATGCCGCCTTCGACGCCGATGGAGACGTCGGACTTCGAGGTGTAGGTCGTGAACCCGTCCTCGGACTTCTGACCGGTCGTGTACTCGGCGCCGCCCGTGACGCCGAAGGTCACCTTGGAGCCCTTCGGCCCGTTGACCCACTCCGACAGCGAGCCGTCGCCGGAATACGTGGTCTCGCCGCTGTCCGGGTCGTACGAGACGCCGCCGCCGACCTTCGCGTCGGTGCCGTGGGTCGCCGGCGAGCCGACGGTGCCGTTGTCGGCCGAGGTCTCGTGCGATCCCTTGGCGTTCGCGCTGAGACCCGACTCGTCCGGGGCCGTCTCGCCGTCGGGAGCGGCCGAGGCGCCCGCTCCCCCGCTGGAGCCTCCCGGGCCTCCGGATGCTCCGCCGCCAGCGCCGCCCGCACCGCCGCCGTTCACGGCGCTCGTGGCCTGCTGGTCTTCGGCGTTCGCCTTCACGCGGTCCGAAGCGCGACGCAGCGTCGTGGCGGCGTTGGTGAGGATGGGCGAGAGCTCGCTCGACCACTGCCCGCGCAGCTTGTCTCCGTCCGGGCCCGTCCAGCGGGCGCCCGTGACCGTCGACTGCAGTGCCCGCCGCGCGTCCTCGAGCGAATCCGCTCCGGCGGCCAGCTGCCGGGCGAACGCGCGCAGCTCATCGACATCGGCACCGTAGAACGCCATGGACTCCCTCTCACCGGCACGTTTCGTGCATCCGGAGCGTAACAGCGCGCGGGATCGACACCCCATGGGGCGGATTCCCCATCGGACGCCGGAACCGGCGCCTCACGCGCGGCGCGAGGAGAGGACCGCACCGACCGCGGCGAGCACCGCCGCCAGCAGCACCGCGGCTCCCGAGACGGCCGGGTTCGCGCTCGGCCCGAACGCGGCGCTCAGCTGGCCGCCCGCCCACGAGCCCACAGCGATCCCCACGTTGAACAGGACGATGATCGCGGCGCTGGCGAGGTCGCGCAGGCGATCGGAGGCCCCCCGCATCAGCGCCGTCTGGATGAGCGGGAAGACGGCGCCCGTCGCCGCACCCCACACTGCCAGGCCCGCGATCACGATCGCCGGCTGCCCCGGGAACACGGCCAGCGCCGCGAACGCCAGCGCGAACAGGACGAGCGTGGCCGGGAGCGCGGAGCGCGGGAACCGGTCGGCGAGCGCGCCGGCCACCGCGACCCCCGCCATGCCCGCAGCACCGAACACGAACAGCAGCACGCTCGCCCACGCGTCGGGCACGCCGGCGGACTCGGCCAGGTACGGACGGATGTAGACGAAGGAGAGGAATTGCGCGAGCCCGATCAGCAAACCCGAGAGCCCGAAGGCCAGCAGAGCCGGAATCGAGCGATCGTGCCGCAGCGGCTCGCGGGCGTCCCGGGCGACGGGCACCACGATCGAGCGCGGCAGCCGCCGGAGCACGATGGCGGCGAGCAGCATCATCCCGACGCCCATCACTGCGAACGAGACGCGCCAGTTCGTGAGCTGGGCGAGCGCGGTCGCCGCCGGCAGGCCCAGCACGGTGGCCGCCGTGCCGCCACCGGTCACGAGCGCGAGGCCCCGGCCGAGCTGTGATCCGGTCAGCAGCGAGGACGCGTAGACGATGACGATCGCCCAGAACACGCCGTGCGCGATCGCGGCGATCACGCGCGTGCCGAACGCGAACTCGTAGCTCGGCGCGAACGCCGTGGCCACGTTGGCCACGGCGAACACGGCGAGAGAGGCCGCCACCACGATGCGCCGGTCGATGCGCCGCGTCGCACGGGTGAGCGGCAGGCTCGTGGCGATCACGACGATCGCCCACACCGAGACCAGCATGCCGATCCGCAGGGGGTCTACGCCCAGTTCCGCCGCCATCTCGGGCATGAGCCCGGCGGGGAGCGACTCGGCCGTCACCGTCACGAACACTCCGAGCGAGAGGAGCAGCAGCGCACCGAGCGGGAGGCGGGCACGGACGGGTGAGGGGACGGTCACCGGGGTCGTGGACGTGGTCATGCAGCGAGGCTAAACTTTGACACTGATGTCAATGTCAAGCTTTCGGGCGAAACGGGACGACACACGAGCGGAGACGGCATGAAGATCGGCGAACTGTCGGAGCGCACCGGGATTCCGACACGCATGCTGCGGTACTACGAGGACCAGGGCCTGCTCACCTCCGAGCGCTCCGCCAACGGCTACCGCGCCTACGCCGAGGCCGACGTCGAGCGTGCGACACGCGCCCGGGGGCTCGTCCAGTCGGGGCTCACGACGCGACTGGCGAAGGTGGTGCTCGACGTGGAGCTCTCGTGCGCCGACGGCACACCCCCGCCATGCTCGCGCGAACTCGGCGAGATGCTCACCGCGGAACTCGCCGCACTCGACGAGCGGCTGGCGTGCCTCACCCGCAGTCGCGACTCCGTGGCCCGGTTCCTGGCCCTCGCCCGCAACGACGATCTCATGGCGGCCGCACCTCCGGCGTGACGGCATCCGTCTCTGCTTCGCGCCACGACAGGGCAGAATCGAACAATGGCCGAACAGCTCAAGCCCGATCACGTCTGCCTCATCGTCCACGGCAGTGACCAGCCGGGGATCGTGGCCGCGGTGTCGGCGATGATCACCCGCATCGGCGGAAACATCGTCGCGTTCGACCAGTACTCCGACGACCCGACCGGCGGGGCGTACTTCCAGCGGGTCGTGTTCCACCGGCCGGGCTTCGCCGCAGACCGCCCGCTCATCGAGAGCGAGATCGCGCAGACGCTCGCCGGCTTCGAGCTGGAGTGGTCGCTGACCGACCAGTCGGTGCCCAAGCGCATGGCGATCCTGTCGTCGAAGCAGGACCACTGCCTGCTCGACCTGCTGTGGCGCCACCGCCGCGGCGACCTGCCCGTGACGATCCCGATGGTGATCTCGAACCACACCACGTCCGCCGAGGACGTGCGCTCGTTCGGCGTCCCCTTCTTCCACGTGCCGGGTGTGCCGGGGCCCGACAAGTCGGCCTCCGAGGCGAAGATCCTCGAGCTGCTCAAGGGCAACGTCGACTTCGTCGTGCTCGCCCGCTACATGCAGATCCTCTCCGGCGACTTCCTGGCGGAGCTGGGCGTGCCGGTGATCAACATCCACCACTCGTTCCTGCCGGCCTTCATCGGCGCCGAGCCGTACAAGAAGGCGAAGGAGCGGGGCGTCAAGCTCATCGGCGCGACCTCGCACTACGTCACGGACGACCTCGACGAGGGCCCGATCATCGAGCAGGACACCGTCCGCGTCACCCACGCCGACTCGGCGGCGGAGCTCGCCCGTCGCGGCGCCGATGTCGAGCGCCAGGTGCTCTCGCGTGCGGTGCTGTGGCACGCGCAGGACCGGGTGCTGCGCCACGGAAACCACACGATCATCTTCTGACGGGTCAGCCGCCGCGGGGCCCGGCAGGCAGCGGGGTGAGGGCCGAGCTCAGCGCTCGAGCACGACGGCGAGGCCCTGCCCGACGCCGATGCAGATCGCGGCGACCGCCACCCCGCCGCCGCGGCGGGCGAGCTCGTGCGCGGCGTGGCCGATGATGCGCCCGCCCGATGCACCGAGCGGGTGGCCGATCGCGAGCGCCCCGCCGTGGATGTTCACGCGCTCGGGGTCGAGCTCGGACCACCCTCGGATGTCGGCCAGCGACTGCGACGCGAACGCCTCGTTCAGCTCGACGAGGTCCACATCGGCCCACGTGCGGCCCGCCCGCGCGAGCGCCTTGTTCGCGGCCTCGATCGGCGCCAGCGGGAACTCGTCCGGATCGACGCCGTGCGCGGCGCGGGCCGTGATCCGGGCGAGGGGCTCAGCCGGGAGCGCGCCCTCGCGGCCGAGCAGCACCGCCGACGCGCCGTCGTTGATCGGCGAGGAGTTGCCGGCGGTGACGGTGCCGTTCTCGTCCGAGGCGAACAGCGGACGCAGGGCCGCGAGCTTCTGTACGGACGTGTCGTCACGGATGCCCTCGTCGCGGGCGAGCTCGGCCCCCGGCACCTGCACGATCTCGCCGTCGTAGACGCCGGCGGCCCACGCCGCGGCCGCGAGGCGATGCGACCGCACGGCGAAGGCGTCCTGCGCCTCGCGCGAGATGCCCTGCGCACGCGCGACCTGCTCGGCCGACTCGCCGTTCGAGATCGTCCAGTGCTTCGGCAGCCGCGGGTTGGTCATTCGCCAGCCGATGGAGGTGTTCCACAGTGTCTGGTTGCCGACGCTCGGCCATGCGCGGGGCGACTTCTCGACGACGAACGGCGCCCGGCTCATCGACTCGACCCCGCCCGCCAGCACGATGTCGGCGTCGCCCGCGTCGATCGCGCGCGACGCCTGGATCACCGCCTCGACCGAGGACGCGCACAGCCTGTTGACGGTGACGCCGGGAACCGAGGTCGGAAAGCCCGCCAGCAGCGCGCCCATCCGGGCGACGTTGCGGTTGTCCTCGCCGGCCTGGTTGGCGTCGCCGAAGATCACGTCGTCGATCCGCGCCGCGTCGAGCCCGGTGCGCTCGACCGTCGCCGCCATCACGACGGCGGCGAGGTCGTCGGGACGGATGCCCGACAGCGCGCCGCCCGCGCGACCGAACGGCGTGCGGACCGCATCGTAGATGTATGTCGCCATCACATTCGCCTCCCCGGATGCCGGCGGTCGCGGCATCCCTTCCGCCCGTCAGCCCGCGTGGTCCGCGAGTCCGCACCCGCACGACTGCAGCCGGCGCAGCGACGGCTCCAGGACGAGGTGGACGGGGACCGAAGCGTCGGCGCGAGCCACCAGGATCTCGACGGCCTCGGCCGCGAGACGGTGCACGTCCTGCACGACCGAGGTCAGCGGCGGAACCGTGTAGCGCCCCGCCTCGGAGCCGTCGAGCGACACCACCGCGACGTCGTCCGGCACGTCCGCCCCGGCTTCGCGCAACGCGCTCAGGGCGCCGATGGCCTGGGCGTCGCTGGCGGTGAACAGGCCGTCGAAGTCGACCCCCGACGCGGCGATCGCGGACTGCACCGCACGGTAGCCCGCCTCACGCGAGAAGGCGCTGCGCCAGATGCGGGCGTCGCTGTCGTCGCCGGTCGTCTCGCGCCACCCCTGGTCGCGCTCGCGCACGGGCTCGAGCTCAGCGGGACCCGAGAGGAACCGCAGCCGGGTGCGGCCGTGCTCCTGCAGGTGCCGCACACCCAGCGCGGCGGCGGCGCGGTTGTCGGTCACCACGCTCGAGTGCGTCGCCCCGACGGCGGCGCGGTCGAGAAGCACGAGCGGGATGCCGGCGGCCTCGATCTCGTGCACGTCCGGGGCGGCGGACGCGCTGATCAGCACGACACCGTCGACCTGCCGGTCCAGGAACGAGCGCAGGTAGCTCTGCTCGCGCTCGACGTCATTGGCGGCGGTGCCGATGATCAGCACGTAGCCGCGCCGCTGCGCCTCATCCTCCATCGCCTGCGCGAGCTCGGCGAAGTGAGGGTTCAGGTGGTCCGGCATGAGCATCGCGATCGAGTGCGTCCGCGTGCCGCGAAGCGCTTGGGCGATCTTGTTCGGGCGGTAGCCGAGCTCGGCGATCGCGGCTTCCACGCGGCGACGCGCGTCCGCCGACACCGGACGAGGTCCCCCGTTGAGCACGTAGCTCACCACCGCCGGCGACACCCCGGCGGCCTGCGCGACGTCGGACCGCCGCACCGACGTCATCGCGCCTCCGCGGCGCGGGCGCCGGCGAACTGCACGGTCCGCGTCCCGGCAGACACGCCGCTGCCGACGGCCGCCGCGAGGTCGTCTCCGCGCGTCAGCCGCGCGACCATGGCACCCACGAACGCGTCGCCGGCACCGGTCGTGTCGACGACTTCGACCCGTTGCGCATGCGCCCGACCGCCCTCTCCGCGCGCGGCCCAGACGGCCCCGCCCGCGCCCAGTGTAATCACAACCGATCGCGCCACCTCGGCGAGCGTCTCCGCGAGATCGGGGCCCGAGAGCCGGTCGCTGCCGACGCCGAGTGCCAGCGCGGTCTCTTCCGCTTCGAGCTCGTTGACCACGAGGGGGTCGGCGACGGCGATGACGTGACGCGGCACGTCGATCGCCGGCGCCAGGTTGAGGACGAAGCGCAGCGATGCCGACTCCGCGGCCTCTGCGGCGGCGGTGATCGCCTCGACCGGCGACTCCCCCTGGGTCAGCACGGTGCGCGCACCGGACTCGACGATCGCCTCACGCACCTCCGCTGCGGTGAGCGCGTCGTTGGCCCCTGAAGAGACGATGATCGAGTTCTGCCCGTCGTCGTCGATCATGATGACCGCTGTGCCGGTGGTGGCGTCGGGGTCGGCGCGGATGCGGGTGACGTCGACGCCGGCCGCCACGAGCTGCGCGACCAGCGCCGCCCCGTCGGCGCCGACGACGCCCACCATCGCACACGGCACCCCGGCCTCCCTGACCGCGACGGCTTGGTTGGCCCCCTTGCCGCCCGAGCGCCGCGTGAGCGAGGACGACAGCACCGTCTCGCCCGCCCACGGCAGCCGCTGCACCCGTAGCCCCAGGTCGTAGTTGACCGACCCCACGACGACGACATCCGTCATTTCAGGCCTTTCGTCGCCACGGACTGGGTGAAGTAGCGCTGCAGCACGAGCAGCAGCACGGCCGGGATCACCGAGATGACGAGGGCGCCGCCGAACATCTGCCCGAAGTTGAAGCTCGTGTCAGAGAACGTCCGCGACAGCGCGATCGCCGCCACCTGGATGTTGTCGTCCGAGACCACGAGCAGCGGCCACAGGTACGCGCTCCACTGCGCCAGGAAGATGAGCAGTGCGGAATTGATCACGGGTGTCACGCTCAGCGGCAGGTAGACCTGCGTCATCGTGCGGAACTCCGACGCGCCGTCGACGCGGGATGCCTCGTGCAGCTCGGGCGGGATGCCGAGGAAGAACTGCCGCAGGTTGAAGATCGCCAGACCGTTGCCGATGCCCGGCAGGATCAGGCCGATGTACGTGTTGTCGAGATGCCATTGCGTGAAGATCTGCGCGAGCGGGATCGCGATCGCCTCGAAGGGGATCATGAACCCGACGACCAGGACGGCGAACACGAGCTCCCTGCCGGGGAACCGGAACACGCTCAGCGCGTAGGCGGCGGGGATCGAGATCGCCAGCCCCAGCGCGACGCTCGCGAAGCCCACGATCAGCGAGTTCATGAGCGCCTGGCCGAACCGCAGGGGCCCGAACAGCGACGCGTAGTTGTCGAGGGTCCACACGTCCGGGACGAGGGTGTTCCAGCTGAGCGGACTGACGCTGCCGATCACGTCGCTGCCGGGTCGCAGCGAGCCGAGCAGCATCCAGATCGCCGGCAGCACGAACAGCAGGCCGACCAGGGCCGCCAGCACGCCCAGCAGCCAGCGCTGCGCGATGACGCGACCGCGCAGCGATCTCCTCCCCGCCGTCTGCGCGGTCATCGGGCATCCTCCTTCAGCAGCCGGAACTGGACGAACACGATGATGAGCATCACGACGGTCAGGATGACCGTGGCCGTCGCGCCCTGGTTCGGCTGCGAGTACGTGTAGGTGCGCCGGTAGGCGTCGAACATGAGCATGGTCGTGGAGTTCTGCGGGCCGCCCCCGGTGAGCATCTGCATGGGGACGAACAGCACGAAGTTCGCGACGGTGTCGGCGACCAGCACGAACAGCAGCGGCCGCTTGAGCATCGGGAGCGTCACCGACCAGAAGCTGCGCCACGCCCCCGCGCCGTCGAGGGATGCCGCCTCGTAGAGCTCGTCGGGGATCTCGTTGATGCCGGCGATGAGGAAGATCATCCAGTACCCGATGCCCACCCACGACGCGACGAGCATGATGCTCGCGAGCGCCTGCGTCGGAGACGACAGGAACGGCTGAGCGGGAAGGCCCAGCGCCTGGAGGATGCCGTTGATCGGCCCGTCCGCGCGCAGGGCGACGCCCCACGCGATCGACGACCCCACCAGCGGGATCGTGCACGGGATGAAGACGGCCATGCGCCACAGCCCCCGCGCCGGCACACGCCGGGTCAGCAGCACCGCGATGACGAGCGCCAGCGCGATCTGCAGCGGGTTGATGATGACGTTGAACAGCAGCGTGCGGCCGAGCGTCGCCTGGAAGAGCGGGTCGGACAGCAGCTCGATGTAGTTCTGGAACCCGGCGAACCGCTCCTCGGCGAGCAGGCCGATGCCGTCGCGGACGTGGAGGGTCGAGATCACTGCACCGACGAACGGGATGATGCGGATGAGGAGGATGGTCACCACCGCCGGTGCCAGGAAGGCGGCGACCATCAGCCACAGCCGTCCCACCCGGCGGCGGCGGGCGCGGGCGGGTCGCTCCTCCCGCGCGGCGGCGCGGCGGACGTCGCCGCGCGGCGGGGTGGGGACCCCCTCCGAGGTCCCCACCGCCTCGATCACTTGTACTGCTTCCATGCGCCGTTCAGCTCGGTCTCTGCCGCGGCCAGTGCGGTCGCGGGGTCGGCGCCGTTCGCGATGTCCGAGAACGCGCGCCCGATGATCTCTTCGAACTCGATGTAGCCGACGGTGGACGCCCGTGCGACCGCGGAGGTCGTGGACTCCTCGTTCACGACGTCGGCCGACTGCTTGCCGCCCTCGGACGACGTGAACGCGGGACCGGCGAGGTACGACTCGAGGCCCTTGATGTTCGCAGGCAGCTCGGCGAAGTCGCGGTACTCGCCGTATCCGCCCTGACCGTCGATGGCCATCCAGTCGATGAAGATCGCCGCCGCCTCCTTGTTCTTCGAGAACGGGTTGATGCCGAGCGACCACGAGCCCGTCGGCGTGGCGGGGTCGCCGCCCTCCCACACCGGGTTCAGCGCCGCTCCCCAGGCGAAGGTCGCGTCCTGCATCTTCGGGACCATCCAGTTGCCCTCGACGAAGAACGCGGTCTTGCCGGCGAGGAACGTGGCGTCGGTCTGCTCGGGCGTGATGCCCTTGGGCGACACGCCGTCGCTGAACAGCGAGCCGTAGTACGCCATGGCGTCGACCCAGCCGTCATTGGTGATGTCGGGGGTGAGCATGTCGTCTCCCGTCACGCCGACGCCTCCGCCCGCCGAGACCGGCAGCGGCTCGAGCTGGTAGTAGCGGTCGGGCTGTCCGACCATCAGCCCGATGTCGGCGCCGCCCGAGGCCTGTGCCTGCGCGGCGAGCTCCTTGAGCTGCTGCCACGTCACCCGCTCGCCGGTGGAGCCGGGCGGCGTGATGCCGGCGGCATCCAGGATGTCCTTGTTGTAGAACAGCACCTGCGTGGAGTTGGCGATCGGCACCGACCAGAGCTTGCCGTCGTACGAGCTGGACTCGACGGTGGCCGGGACGAGGCCGTCCAGCCGGTCCGAGAACTGCTCGGTGAGGTCCTCGAGATATCCGCGCGCCGACAGGGCGGGCACGCGGGGCTGGTCCACCCAGAAGACGTCGGGGTCGCCGCTCTTGGAGGTGATGCGGGTGTCGAGCACGCTGTTGAGGTCGTCGAACGGGACGTACTGGTAGTTGACGTCGATGCTCGGGTGCGCCTTCTCGAAGGCGTCGATCACCTCTGCCATGTTGTCGGCGACGGGGTCGATGATCCCGACGACGTTGATCTTGGCGGTCGGGTCCTCGTCGGGGATGCTCCAGTCGCCGGAGGGCTCGGCGGACGAGGAGTCAGCGGCGCAGCCGGCCAGCAGCACTGCTGCGGCGGCGCCGAGCGCGAGGGTCTTGCCGAATGCGGCACGGTTCATGCGATGGCCTCCAGATTCTTCAGGAAATGGTTGTTGAACCCGGCGACGTCGACGGCGACGGCGACCGAGGCATTGGGACGGGCGGGACGCGGGGTCCCGTCGGGACCGCTGCCGGTGCAGCGGAAGTCGCAGACCATCACGCCGCGGGTGAGGTCGGCCTGGCTGACGGCGACGTGGGCGTCGCGCCAGGTGAGCAGGTCGGGGCGGGTGACCGCCGCCACGGCGAGCGGATCGTGCATCGCGCACGACGTGATGCCCGGCTCGTCGATCTCGGCGATGTGGTCGATCCATGCCGCCGTGTACTCTCCCGCGAAGGCGGTGAACTGGCGGTCGCTCGCCGCCATCTCGAGCGCCTGCGCACGCTCGACGCGCACCTGGAGGGTGACGTCGAGTCCGACCCACTTGGCGGCGATGCCGGAGTCCAGGACGACCGCGGCCGCCTCGGGATCGCACCAGATGTTGAACTCGCCCGGCATCGCGGCGTTGTTGGTCTGGCCTTCGAAGACGCCGCCCATGATCACGAGCGACTTGAGCGCACCGGCGAAGCCGGGGTCCAGGCGCATCGCGAGCGCGACGTTGGTGAGCGGGCCCACGGCGACGAGGGTGATCTCGCCGGGGTGCGCGCGCACGATCTCGACCATCGCCTCGGCGGCGACGCCCTCGCGCGGCTCACGGACCGGCACGTCCTCCGGGAGCGACCCCTGGCGCGCCTGGGGTCGCACCAGCGGACGCGTCGCGCCGCGCACGACGGGGACGTCGGGGCGGCCCAGGCGGTGCAGCAGCTCCAGCGTGAGCGCGGTCGCGGTGTCGGCATCGGTGTTGCCGTTCACCGTCGTGACGAGCTCGAGCGCGATGCCCGGGTCGGCCAGCGCGAGCGCCAGCGCGAATCCGTCGTCGATGTCGCTGCCGGGAGCCCCCATCGCGAGGTCTACATCAAGTACCACTCGTTCCACTGCGAACACTCCTCCTCGTTGAGTACGGCCGCCAGTCAACACGAGTTGAATGACGGCCGCAAGTGATTGATCAACACGAGTTGATCACAATCAGGACACGGTGCGCCGCACCGCGGGGATCAGCGTTGCGGGTGGATGACGGCCTTCATCGAGTTCGGCTCGGTCCTGGCGAGCAGAAGCGCGTCGACGGTGGCGTCGAGCGGGAAGTGATGGGTGACGATGGATGCGGCATCCACTCGCCCCGAGGCGACGAGGGCCATGGCCGTCGGCCACGTGTGCGCGTAGCGGTTCACGAGCGACACCGTGAGCTCGCGGACGTTCAGTCGCGACAGCGGCAGCTCGACGGCCTGCTTGGGCATGCCGACCATCGCCGCCCGCCCGCCGTTGCGCAGGCGCCAGAGCCCGTCCGCCAGCGCCGTGGGCGCCCCCGAGCACTCCAGCAGCACGTCGAACTCCGGATCGTGGCTGCCGCCCCCGGCCCGCTCGACCTCGAATCCGAGCGACGCGGCGAGCTCCAGGCGGTACGGCGAGACGTCGACCACGCGCACGCTCGACGCCCCGAAGGCCCGTGCCACCTGCGCGGCGAGCACCCCGACCGGTCCGGCACCGGTCACGAGCACGCGATCCCCCGGCCGCATGCCGGCGCGACGGCACGCCCAGATGCCGACCGACAGCGGCTCGAGCATGGCGCCCTCGTCGAAGCTCATGCTCTCGGGCATCGGGAAGAGATTGCGCTCATCCATCGCCATGAACTGCGTCAGCGCGCCGTCGTGAGGGGGCGTCGCGAGGAACACGAGATCCGCGCACAGGTGGTAGTCGCCCGCGAGACAGTCGTCGCAGTCGCGGCACGGGGTGCCCGGTTCCACCGCGACACGGTCGCCGACCTTCACCTGCGTGACTCCCGCGCCGACCTCGACGACGGTGCCCGCGACCTCATGCCCGAGGACGATCGGGCCGTCGACGACCCAGTCGCCGATGTAGCCGACGGTGAAGTACGTCGTGTCGGAGCCGCACACGCCCACGGATTCGATGCGCACGAGCGCCTGGCGCGCAGCGAGCTGCGGCACCGGCCGGTCTTCGATCTCGATCCTCGACAGCTCCGGCATCACGGCGGTGCGATTGGACACGACTGACTCCTCTTTGTGTCTGTTCGCGCGGCATCAGCGCCGCACGTCCTCCCGTGTCTACACGAGTTGAATGCGGCAGGGAAGCCCGAACACGCCGCCCCGACCACCCCGCACAGGTGACCGATCAGCGCCGGGACGCCGTCAGAACACGTACTCCATGAGATCGGTGCCGAGGATCCGGAAGGCCTCGTGCGCCCGCAGGCGGTGCGAGATCGACAGATCGTCGAAGCACACGATGAGCGCGTACGAGACGCCGGCGCGCGGACCGGCCAGGACGCCGGCCTCGACGCGGATGCCGGCATCCCGACCCGTCTTGTTGATGAAGAGCAGCCCGTGCTCGTCGTTCTCGTGCGAGAACGGGTCGAGGCCCGTCGCCGACGCGACGAGCGACAGGTCGTGGTTGAGGCTCAGCCACTCGGCGACCTGCGCGCTCACGCCGGGCGAGACGACCTGCGAGTTGACCAGCGCGGCGAACACCTCGGCGAGCTCGCGCGCAGACCCGAGCGCGAAGTGCGGGGCGTCGTCGGGGCCGCGCTCGTCGCGGAAGCGGTCGAGCAGCGCGGACCGCGAGAGCCCCAGCTGCTCGATCCTCGCGCGCACGGCCGGCAGGCCCACCCGGGCCAGGAGCGCGTTGGCCGCCATCGCATCGCCGGTAGACGCGGTGAGCACGGCGAGGTCGACGAGCGGCAGGGCCGGCGCCTTGAGGTGCTGCCACACGCCCCCCACGCCGACTGCCTCGTAGTGCGCGCGGTCGATGATCTCGAGCGGTTCCAGGCGTCCGGACTCGAACGCCGCCGCCACCTCGATCAGCAGCGGCACGACCCCGAGCCCGGCGACCGGCAGCGTCACGAAGTCGTCGCCCGAGAGCACCGACGTGCCCCGGTCGAGGTCGGTGATGCGCACCGAGATCTTCGCGCCGGACGCGGCGAGGTCGTCGAGCGCCTTCAGCGTCGACGCGAACGAACGACGGCCGACGGCCGCCCGCTTCGGCAGTCGTTTTCCGGTGCTCCGTCGCGCCCCCCGCAGCGACTCGGCATCCTTTCGGGGCTCCATGCCCACGGAGCGTCCTTCCCCAGATCTCGGTGTGATTCGGTGGCGACGCCGGCCGTGGCGCGGCGTCGGGGGCAGGGGGTCGGCGGTCACCAGATGGTGACGCGCTGATCCTCGTCGAGCCAGAGTGCGTCCGACTCGGTGACACCGAACGCGTCGTAGAACGCGCCGATGTTGCGGACGATCTGGTTGCACCGGAACTCGTTGGGCGAGTGCGGGTCGATCGTCAGCAGGCGGATGGTCTCGGCGTCACGGCCCTTCTGCTGCCAGATCTGCCCCCAGCTGAGCAGAAGGCGCTGGATGCCGGTGAACCCGTCGATCTCGGGCGCCGCGGTCGGCACGCCCTCTTCGTCGGTGCCGAGCGACAGGGCGTACGCGCGGATCGCGATGCCCAGGCCGCCGAGGTCGCCGATGTTCTCACCGATCGTCAGCGCGCCGTTGACGTGGTGCTCGTCGGCGAGTCCCTGCGGCACGAGCGCGTCGTACTGCGCGATGAGGCTCTTCGTGCGCTCCTCGAACGCGGCGCGGTCGTCGTCGGTCCACCAGTCGCGCAGCGACCCGTCGCCGTCGAAGCGGCTGCCCTGGTCGTCGAAGCCGTGGCCGATCTCGTGCCCGATGACCGCGCCGATGCCGCCGTAGTTGGCGGCCGCGTCGCGCTCGGCGTCGAAGAACGGGTACTGCAGGATGGCCGCGGGGAACACGATCTCGTTCATCAGCGGGTTGTAGTACGCGTTGACGGTCTGGGGGGTCATGAACCACTCGTCGCGGTCGATCGGCTGACCGACCTTGGCGAGCTGGCGGTCGTGCTCCCACACGTGCGCGCGACGGACGTTGCCGACGACGTCCTCGGCGTCGATCTCGAGCGTGGAGTAGTCCTTCCACGTCGTCGGGTAGCCGATCTTCGGGGTGAAGGCGTCGAGCTTCGCGAGCGCGCGCTCGCGGGTCTCGGGGCTCATCCACTCCAGGTCGGCGATCGACTGGCGGTACGCCTCGATGAGGTTGCCGACGAGCTCGTCCATCGCCACCTTCGCCGCCGGCGGGAAGTGGCGCTCGACGTAGACGCGGCCGATGGCCTCGCCCATGGCGGCCTCGGCGAGGCTGACGCCGCGCTTCCACCGCTCGCGGTTGACGGGGACGCCGGTGAGCTGCGTGCCGTAGAAGCCGAAGTTCTCGGCGACGAACTCCTCCGACAGGAACGGGGCGGCCGAGTGGACGACCGCGAACCGCAGCCAGGCCTTCCAGTCCTCCAGGCGGTCCTCGACCAGCAGAGCACCGAGGCCCTCGAAGAAGCTCGGCTGGTAGACGTTGATCTCGGCGAACGCGTCCGCGTGCTCGGCCGCGGCACCCTCGCGCCACGGCGTGAGGTCGACGCCGACGAGGGCCTGCACCTCGTCCCAGGTCTTCAGGTTGTAGGTCTTGACGGCATCCCGGCTGGCGACGTTGTCCCAGTGGTGGGTGGCGAGCTCCGTCTCCAGCGCCACGATGCGATCGGCGGATGCCTCGGCCTCGGCGACTCCGGCCAGCTCCAGTATGCGGTGCACGTGCGAGCGGAACGCGATGCGCGTCTCTTGGAAGTTCTCGAGCCGGTAGTAGCTCTCGTCCGGGAGCGACAGGCCGCCCTGAAGGAAGAACGGCACGTAGCGCTGCGGGTTGCCCGGGTCGGGCTCGATGTACAGGTGGATGAGCGCGGCGACGCCGTCGCGCTCGAACTCGCCGATCGTGCGGAGGAACCCGGGGATGTCGGCGACGGCCTCGACGCGCGCGAGCGTGTCGGCCAGCGGCGCGGCACCGCGCTCCTCGATGCGCTCGGTGTCCATGAAGCTCGTGTAGAGGTCGCCGATCTTGCGCGCCTCTGTGCCCGGCTCGGCCTGCTGCGACTCTTCGACGATCGCGTGCACGTCCTTCTCGGCCTGCTCGGCGATCAGGTGGAACGAACCCCAGCGCGCCTTGTCTTCGGGGATCTCGGTCCGTTCGATCCACGAGCCGTTGACGTGGCGGAACAGATCATCCTGAGGGCGGATCTCGGCGCTGAGTTCCTCGAGCGCGAGACCGGAGCGGGGGGCGTCGGTCATGCGTTCCAGGTTAGCCGCCCGGCCGAGGACGGGAAGCCGCGGGCCGACACCGTAGCGGGGTCGTTATGGCCCGTCCCCCGTCAGGCCGTTCCTCATCCGAGGACGCCTGCCGAGCTGCGGACCAGATCCGCGTCATCGGCCCGCATGCCGGCTCGGCCCCTCCGTTGAGGACGCGAGCGTTGAGGACGCGAGGGACGAGTGGATGCCGCGTCCCGGCGTCGGCGGCCCGCTCTAGGCTCGTGGGGTGACGAGCGCCCGCGACACCCTGAACCGCGACATCCTGCGGCTCGCCGTGCCGGCACTGGGTGCGCTGATCGCCGAGCCGCTCTTCCTGATCGTCGACTCGGCGCTCGTCGGTCACCTGGGCGTCGTGCCGCTCGCCGGCCTCGGGATCGCCTCGGCGGTGCTGCAGACCATCGTCGGGCTCATGGTGTTCCTCGCGTACTCGACGACGCCCGCCGTGGCGCGCCGGTTCGGCGCCGGCGACTCGTCGCGCGCGGTGTCGGTCGGCATCGACGGCATGTGGCTCGCCCTGGGGCTCGGCGCCGTGCTCGCGGTGGCCGGGTACCTCGCGACGCCGTTCCTCGTGACGCTGTTCGGCGCGCCGGCGGCCGTCGCCGAGCAGGCCGAGATCTACCTCGGCATCTCGATGTGGGGCCTGCCCGCGATGCTCGTCGTGTTCGCCGCGACCGGGCTGCTCCGCGGCCTGCAGGACACGGTCACCCCGCTGTGGATCGCGGGCCTCGGCTTCGGCGCCAATGCGCTCCTCAACTGGCTGTTCATCTACGGCTTCGGCTGGGGCATCGCGGGGTCGGCGTTCGGCACGGTCGTGGCGCAATGGGGCATGGTCGCCGCGTACGTGGTGGTCGTGGGCCGGCTCGCACGCCGGCACGAGGCATCCATCCGCCCCCAGCGCGACGGCGTGCGCGGGTCTGCCCGATCGGGCGGATGGCTGTTCCTGCGCACCGTGTCGCTGCGCGTCGCCCTGCTCGCGACGGTGGGCGTGGCCACCGGTCTCGGCACCGACGAGCTCGCCGGCTGGCAGGTCGCGTTCACGATCTTCTCGACCGCGGCGTTCGCCCTCGACGCCCTCGCGATCGCCGCGCAGGCGCTCGTCGGCAAGGGGCTCGGCGCCGAGGACCCGCACACCGTGCGTCGCGTGCTCGGCCGCACGGTCGCGTGGGGGGCGTGGTTCGGCATCGTCACCGGCCTGATCATCGGCGTGCTGTCGGGCGTGATCGGACTCCTGTTCACGGGAGATGCCGCGATCGCCGCCCTCGTGCAGCCCGCGCTCATCGTGCTCGCGGTCGCGCAGCCGGTGTGCGGGGTGGTCTTCGTGCTCGACGGGGTGCTGATCGGCGCCGGCGACGCCAAGTACCTCGCGATCGTAGGGGTGCTGAACCTCGTGCCGTTCGTGCCCGCGCTCGTGCTGATCGCCGTGCTGCATCCGACCGGCGCCGCGGGACTGGCGTGGCTGGCCGTGGCGTTCTTCGGTGTCTACATGCTGGCGCGGCTGCTCACACTCGGGTGGCGCGTGCGCGGGTCGACCTGGATGACCGCCGGAGCCTGACGCGGGTCACGCCCAGCGTCGGCACCACTCGTACATCACGACGGCTGCCGCCGCGCTCGCGTTGATGGAGCGCGTCGAGCCGTACTGCTCGATCTCGACGGTGGCCGATGCCGCGGCGAGCGCGTCGGGCGAGAGCCCCGGACCCTCCTGCCCGAACAGCAGCACGCACGCCTCGGGCAGGTCCGCCGCGGGCAGCGCCACGGAGCCCTCGACGTTGTCGATCGCGATGATGGGGAGGGATGCCGCCGCCGCCCACTCCGCGAACGCCTCGACGGTCTCGTGGTGGCGCACGTGCTGGTAGCGATCGGTGACCATGGCGCCGCGGCGGTTCCACCGGCGCTTGCCGATGATGTGGACCTCGGCGGCCAGGAACGCGTTGGCGCTGCGTACGATCGAGCCGATGTTCATGTCGTGCTGCCAGTTCTCGATCGCGACGTGGAAGCCGTGGCGGCGCTCGTCGAGGTCGGCCACGATCGCGTCCATGGTCCAGTAGCGGTAGCGGTCGACGACGTTGCGGCGATCGCCGTCCGCGAGCAGCTCGGGGTCGTACCGCGGGTCGTCCGGCCACTCCTCGCGTCCGCCCGGCCACGGCCCGACGCCCACCGGCAGCACGGGCTCCGCGGGTTCGGCGTGCGACGGCTGCTCGGGTGGGGTCACCGGCCCAGGCTAGCCCGCGCGCGCTCGCCCGCAGCATCCCGTCGTCCTCGTCGCCGTCGTCGGCCGCGCGATCGGATCCGCTCACGCGGACCCGCCGAGCGACACGCCGCAGGTCGACGCCCGCTGTGCGGCGTGTCGCGCCGCCGTCCGCTCACGCGGATCCGATCCTGCGCACCCATCTTTTCGGCATGCCGAAAACAGGGTACGTTTTCGGTATGCCGAAAACAGCGACGGTTCGGGATGCCACCACCCTGGCGCGACGCAGTCCGAGCACGCCGCGGGCCGCGTGGCTCATCGGCCCCGCCCTCGTCGCCGGCGTCGCGTACCTCGACCCCGGCAACGTCGCCAGCAACATGACGGCAGGCGCCCGCTACGGCTACCTGCTGGTGTGGGTCGTGGTGCTCGGCAACGTCATGGCGTGGCTCATCCAGTACCTGTCGGCGAAGCTCGGCATCGTGACGGGCCGGAGCCTGCCCGAGACCCTCGGCGCCCGCATCCGCAATCCGTGGGCCCGCCGCGCGTACTGGCTGCAGGCGGAGCTCGTCGCGATGGCGACCGACATCGCCGAGGTGATCGGCGGTGCCGTCGCACTCAATCTGCTGTTCGGCGTGCCGCTGGTGTGGGGCGGCGCGATCACGGGTGCGGTCTCGATCGCGCTGCTGCTGATCCAGTCGCGGCGCGGTCCGCGCACCTTCGAGTTCGTCGTGATCGGGCTGCTCGCGATCATCGCGCTCGGCTTCTCGTTCGGCGTCGTGGTCGCCCCTCCCGACGCGGCCGGCGTGGTCAGTGGCCTCGTCCCCCGCTTCGAGGGCACCGACTCGGTGCTCCTGGCGGCGTCGATCCTCGGCGCGACGATCATGCCGCATGCGATCTACGCGCACAGCGCGCTCGCGCGCGACCGCTTCGCCCCCGCGCCCGGCGCACAGACTTCGCAGAATCACGCGAAGTCCGCAGCGATCCGGCCGGATTCTGCGAGCTCCGCACGATTCCGCGAAGTCGGCGAGCCCGACCCATCCGCTCCGCACCCGCTCAGCGACCGCGGCACGCCCGACCGGACGCTCGACCGGCTGCGCGGCATCCCGACCGCCCGCCTGCTGCGCGCGACGAAGTGGGATGTGACGATCGCGATGCTCATCGCCGGCACGGTGAACCTCTGCATCCTGCTGCTCGCCGCGGCGAACCTCGCGGGCGTGCCGGGGACCGATTCGTTGGAGGGCGCGTACGCCGCGCTGTACGCGGGGCTGGGACCGCTCGTCGCGACGCTGTTCGCCGTCGGACTGCTCGCGAGCGGCCTGGCGAGCACGTCGGTCGGCGCCTACGCGGGCGCCGAGATCATGCACGGCCTGCTGCACCTGCGCGTGCCGCTGCTCGCGCGGCGCCTGGTGACACTGATCCCGGCGCTCGTCATCCTGGCGCTCGGGTTCGACCCCACCCTCGCCCTGGTGCTCAGCCAGGTGGTGCTGTCGTTCGGCATCCCGTTCGCCCTGGTGCCGCTGGTCGCGCTCACGGCGAACCGCGACGTGCTCGGCGGGTTCCGCAATCGCGTCTGGACGACGGTCGCGGGGGTGGCGGCATCCGTCTTCCTCATCGCGCTCAACGGAGTCCTGCTGTATCTGGTCCTCACGGGCTGACGTGCCGGGATGCCGCGACCGTGGCGTCGCGGCATCCCGAAACGCGTCAGCCCTCGCTCGGCTGCTCCTCGCCGGTGATCGTGGTCGGGCGCCCAGGCATCACCGGCCGAGGGCGCGCGGGTACCCTGGGGCGGTGCCCTCAGCCGCGGTCGATGACTACCTCAAGACGATCTACCACCACACCGAGTGGCAGGACGAGCGCATCACGCCGTCGCAGCTGGCCGCCGAACTGGGCCTCGCGCCGTCGAGCGTGACCGAGATGGTGCAGAAGCTCGCCGCGCAGGGCCTCGTCACCCACCGTCCGTACGGTCCGGTGTCGCTGAGCGAAGAAGGCGAGCGCCGCGCCGCCGCGATCATCCGGCGGCACCGGCTCATCGAGACGTGGCTCGTGCGGGAGTTCGGGTACTCGTGGGACGAGGTGCACGACGAGGCCGAGGTGCTCGAGCATTCGATCAGCGACCGTCTGCTCGAGGGCATCGACGAGCGACTCGGCCGGCCCCGGTTCGATCCGCACGGCGATGCGATCCCGGATGCCGCCGGCCAGGTCCACCGCGAGCCCTTCGTGCTGCTCGCCCAGGCGCCGGCAGGTCACGTCGGCCGAGTGCTGCGCGTGAGCGACCGCGACCCCGTGCTCCTGCGCGCGGTCGAGTCGGCGGGCGTTGCCGTCGGGGCGTCGGTGACGGTGGTGGATGCCGCATCCCTGCGCATCGGCGAGGCCGAGGTGTCGCTGCCGGTGGCGGCGGCCGACGCGGTGTGGCTGAGCGTCTGAACGCCCGCCCGCCCGGCCTCAGAAGAACAGCACGCCCGCGAGGTAGCTGACACCCATCGTGCCGAGGCCGACGGCGAGGCTGCGGATCAGCATCCGCATGGCCGACAGGCGCCCCACCCCCGCGGCGACGAGGGACGTCAGCACCAGTGACACGACCACCGCCACGATGATCGCCCAGGTCTCGATCGCCACCGGTGCGAGGAACGTGATGAGCACCGGGATCGCCGCGCCGATCATGAACGCGGCGGCGGTCTCCAGGCCCTCCCACCACGGCGCCGACGGGTGGATGATCTCTTCGATGCCGTGCTCGGCGTCCAGTTGCGCCGACAGCGCGTCGCGCGCCATGAGCTGCTGCGCCACCTCGTGCGCGAGCTCGGGCGTGAGCCCGCGGGACTCCCAGTGCGCGGCGAGCTCCGCGAGTTCGCCCTCGGGGTCGCGCTCGATCTCGGCCTGCTCCTCGGCGGCGAGTTCGAGCTCGCCCTCGCGTTCGGCGGCCACCTCGGCCCATTTCGCTCCGCCGGCGCTGAGCCCGCCGGCGAGCATCGCCGCGATCGAGGTGAACAGCAGCAGCCGGTCGCCCGCCCCGGCGCCGGCGAAACCCTGCAGCAGGCCGGCTGTCGCGATGATGCCGTCGTTGGCGTCGATCGCCCACGACGTCTCGCGCGCGCGCGCGAGGAAGCGCGACCACAGCGACGTCTTCTCGGCCATACGACCTCCGCGCTCAGTTTGGCAGGCGGCACCGCGACGGACGCGTCACGCGCCGGATGCCCCGCCCCGGCACCCGGTGCCGCCGCGAGCGGCCGGCCGCATCCGAACGCTCCGAACTGTTCACGCGGATCCGTTCACGCGGACCGGTGTGGCAACACGCCGCCACCCGCGCCTGTCGACCGGCGTGTCGCCTCGGCGGTCCGCTCACGCGGATCCGATTGTGCGCGAAGTGGATGCCGCCGCCGAGCCGGCACCGGCCCGGCCCGCGGCATCCATCCACTTGGATCCGTTCACGCGGGTCCGTTCACGCGGATCCGTTCACGCGGACCCGTGTGGCAACACGCCGCCACCCGCGCCTCTCGACCGGCGTGTCGCCTCGGCGGTCCGCTCACGCGGATCCGATTGTGCGCGAAGTGGATGCCACACCGCGACCGAGCCGGCACCGGCACCGGCACGGACACCGGCACCGGCACCGGCAGGCGGCACCAGCCGGCGGCACCCTCTTCAACAGGTCAACCGCAGCTCTGCAGGAGACTCCGCGGCCAGATCACCTGCGCAAGGCCGGTTGACCTGTCGTGCGGGCTGGCGCTCCCCCGCCGGCGGGCGCGGTCAGGAGCCGGCCGTGACGGCGGCGGCCCGCGCGAACGGCCAGGCCACGCCGGTCGCGCTCTCGGCGAACGACCACAGGCGTGCGGCGATCTCGGGGTCGCGCGTGACCTTGGCGGCCGTCTGCCGGCGCGGCTCGCCACGCGACCCGGTGCGGGGTCCCCAGAACTCTCCGCCCTCGATGCCGGGGTCGGTGAGCGCGCGCACCAGCGGCCACGCGCCGTGCTCCTTGGACTGGGCGGCGACGGCCTGCAGGTTATCGGCGAACCGCTTGGCGCGCGAAGGCTCGTTGACGCCGACGATGCCGGGGGTGCGGCCGCCCGTGGAGTATCCGGGATGGGCGACGACGCTCTCGACCGGCACACCTGCTTCGCGCAGTCGGCGGTCGGCCTCGAAGCCGAAGGACGTGGTCGCGACCTTGGACTGGACGTACGCGCGCCACGCCGAGTAGCCGTCCTTGAGCTGCGGATCGACGGGGTCGTACGGGGTGAGCGAGGTCGACATGCTGCCGACCCACACCATGCGGCCGGAGGCCTCGGCGAGCGCCGTGAGCAGCTCGCCGGCGAGCGCGAAGTGACCGAGCGCGTTGGTGGCGAACACGACCTCGTGTCCGTCGATCGTGGATTCGCGGGTCTTCGGGGCGTGGACGATGCCGGCGTTCAGCAGCACGCCGTCCAAGGGTCCGCGGCCGCGCACCGAGGCGGCCGCCGAGCGCACCGAGCCCAGGTTCGACGTGTCGAGGATGAGCGGCTCGGTGGCGTCGGGTGCGGCATCCACTCTTCTCCGGATGGCGGCGCGGGCCGCCGACAGGCGGTTGGGGTGGCGGGCCGACATGATGACCTTGGCACCCGCGCGCGCCAGCTGCTCGGACGCGAAATACCCGAGGCCGGCGTTGGATCCGGTCACGAGGTACACGCGGCCGGTCAGGTCGGGAAGGCTGCGGGGGTCCCACGTCACGGCTTCGACCCTACGCCCGCGCGGCACCTAGTCTTTACGCATGCGCACCCGGTCCGACATCGAATGCTGGCTCACCGACATGGACGGCGTGCTGGTGCACGAGAACACGCCGATCCCGGGCGCCTCCGAACTGCTCGTGCAGTGGCGCGAGCAGGGCGTGCCGTTCCTGGTCCTGACGAACAACTCGATCTTCACGCCGCGCGATCTGTCGGCACGGCTGCGGGCATCCGGGCTCATCGTGCCTGAGGAGTCGATCTGGACTTCGGCCCTGGCCACCGCTGATTTCCTGAAGTCGCAGATGCCCGGCGGGTCGGCCTTCGTGATCGGCGAGGCGGGCCTGACGACGGCGCTCCACGAGGCCGGCTTCATCATG
Organism: Microbacterium kyungheense; assembly: GCF_006783905.1. Classification (GTDB taxonomy): domain Bacteria; phylum Actinomycetota; class Actinomycetes; order Actinomycetales; family Microbacteriaceae; genus Microbacterium; species Microbacterium kyungheense. The sequence continues at coordinate 260,122 of NZ_VFPE01000005.1, forward strand.
ACCGAGACCGACCCTGACTATGTGGTCGTCGGCGAGACGCGCAACTACTCGTTCGAGGCGATCACCAAGGCGATCCGGTTCATCAACGCCGGCGCCCGGTTCATCGCCACGAACCCCGATGCCACCGGTCCGTCGACCGAAGGGGTGCTGCCGGCCACCGGCGCGATCTCGGCGCTCATCACGAAGGCCACCGGCATGGAGCCGTACGTCGTGGGCAAGCCGAACCCGATGATGTTCCGCTCCGCGCTCAACCGCATCGGCGCGCACTCCGAGAACACCGGCATGATCGGCGACCGCATGGACACCGACGTCGTCGCCGGCATCGAGGCTGGCCTGCACACGGTGCTCGTGCTCACCGGCATCAGCGACGCCGCCGAGATCGCGCGCTACCCGTTCCGTCCCGACGAGGTGCTGACCTCGGTCGCCGAGCTGCTCGACCTCGAGCCCGTCGAGTCCGAGGATCCGCAGCTGCTCTAGGTCCGCTGCCGCAACGACGGAGGAGTGGATGCCGGGCGCCCGGCATCCCCCCCCCCCCCCCCCCCCCCCCCCCCCCCCCCCCCACGTTCGCGACCCGCCGATGCGGCGCGCCGCTCGCTGTCGGCCTTGGCGACTCGCCACGAACAGCCACTCCCCCGCGCCCTTTCTGGCGACGCGCGACGCCGCCCGGCGCACGGCGCCCCCCGCCGATCCTGGCGACTCGCCACGAATGTCCACCGCACCTCGCCGTTGTTGGCGACTCGCCAGAAACGACCGGCCGGCGCACCGCCCGGGACCACTCGCGGCCGCAGCTGCCACTGTGGAGGAGTGGATGCCGGGCGCCCGGCATCCACTCCTCCGTTGTCTCCTCGTCTGAGGGACGGTGCCGGGGTGCGAAGCCGCGAACGCGAGGCGGCCCTCAAACCGCGGACACGGGAGACGGGCTTCCGCAGCGCCCGCCTCCCTGATCCGCTCCCGGCCCGTCAGACCGAGACGGCCGCCCGCACGTCGAGGTCCGCCGCGTCGAGGCGCGCGCGCACGTCGGCGTCGAGCACGAGGTCGGCCGCGGCGAGCAGCTCCTCCAGCTGCGCCACCGTCGAGGTCCCGACGACCGGGATCACCGGGACCTCACCGCCGAGCAGCCAGGCGAGCGCGACCTGGTTGGGCGTCGCGCCGAGCTCGGCCGCCACGTCGTGCAGCACCCGCACGCGATCGCGGTTGGACGCATGGCGCATGGCGGGCCACATCGGCTTGTCGTCGCGCGTGAACGCGCCCTGGTGCAGCGGCGAGTACGCGGTGATGGTGAGCGGCGGGCGGCCGTCGGCACCGGCCGCGGCGACGGCAGCCAGCGAACCGACGTAGTCCAGCAGATCGGGCGACACGTCGTTGGTGCGCCCGAACCCGGGGCTCGGGTACACGTAGCTGAACCCCTGCTGGATCACCCCGTACGGGTCGACGCCCTGGCGCAGCGCCTCCTCGCGCGCCTCGACGAGGCGCCATACGGCGATGTTCGAGATGCCCGAGATGCCGACGAGGCCCTCGCGCTGCAGCTCGCCGAACGCGGCGACGGTCTCGGCGACGGGCGTCTCGCGGTCGTCGACGTGCCCGTAGAGCACGTCGAGGCGGTCGATGCCGAGGTGGCGCAGGCTCTCACGGGCCTCCCACGCGACGATCTCGGGCGACAGCCCCTGGAAGTTGGTCGGCTCGACGTTCTGCAGCGGCAGCGCCGGGTCCTTCTTGGCGGCACCGAGCTTGGTGGCCAGGCGCACGTCGCCGAGGCCGCCGCGGCGGCGGATCCAGTCGCCCAGCACGTCCTCGCTGTCGCGGCCGTGCCCGCCGGCCCACGCGCTGTAGTTGTTGGCGGTGTCGACGAACGTGCCGCCGGCCTCGACGAAGCGATCGAGGATCTGCACCGCGGTGGCGGCGTCGGTGAGCGTGCCGAAGTTCATGGCCCCCAGGCACAGGGTCGAGACCTCGAAGGAGGTCGAGCCGTTCGAGATGGTGCGGTACTGCATGGTGTCCCTTTCTGTGGCGTGCTCCCATGCTCTGGCGCGAACGGTCCGGGAGTACGATCCGATTCCATGGCAGAACTCCAGACCAATTCCGTCGCCTGGGAGACCCTGCTCGACCTCTCCTCCTATGACGGCCCCCGTCACGTGCGGCTCGAGGCGGCGGTAAGGGATGCCGTCGCCGCCGGCCGTCTGCCGGCCGGGGCGGCCCTGCCCTCGAGCCGGCTGCTCGCGGCGTCGCTCGGCGTCTCGCGGTGGGTGGTCACCGAGGTGTACGGCCGGCTCACCGCCGAGGGGATCCTCGACGCCCGCACCGGGTCCGCCACGCGGGTGGCCGCCTCGGTCGGTGTCACCGCCCCGCGTCCTGCCCCGGCTCCCGCCGCGCCGCTGCGCCGGCCGCGCCTCGATCTCGCCCCCGGCGTGCCCGACCTCCGGCACGCGCCCCGGGCGCTGTGGCGGCGCGCGGTGACCGACGTGCTCGCCCGGACGCCGGACGCCGAGCTGTTCCGGCTCGACCCCGACGTCCCCGAGGCCCGGACCGCCGTCGCGGCGTACCTAGCGCGGTCGCGCTTCGCACGCGCCGACGCCGCGTCGGTCGTCGTGACGCACGGCGCGACCGACGGCATGCGCCGGGTCGCGCGCACGCTCCGCGCCCTCGGTCACACCGCGCTGCTCGTCGAGGATCCCTCGTGGTCCCGCATGCGCCAGGTGGCCGCCGCCGAGGGACTGGCGTCGGTCCCCGTCCCGGTCGACGAGCACGGGGTCGACGTCGCGGCGCTGGTGGCGGCATCCACGCGCACCGGGGCGCGCGCCGCACTCGTCACGCCTGCGCACCAGTTCCCGGTCGGCGCCGCGCTGTCGCCCGACCGCCGCGAAGGCCTGCTGGCGTGGGCTCGCACCTGCGACGGCGTCGTGATCGAAGACGACTACGACGCCGAGTTCCGCTATGACCGGCGGCCCGTCGGCGCCCTGCAGGCGATGGCGCCCGACCGCGTGGTGCTGGCCGGGAGTCTCAGCAAGACGGCATCCGCCGCGCTCGGCGTCGGCTGGCTGGTGCTGCCGCCGGCACTGCAGGGGGCGGTGCGGGATGCCGGCGCCCCGGCCCCCTCGACGCTCGATCAGCTGACGCTCACACGGTTCCTCGCGAGCGGAGGCCTGGACCGGCACCTCCGGGCCGCGCGCACGCGGTACCGCCGGCGCCGTGAGGCGCTCCTGGCAGCGCTCGACCGGACGCTCCCCGAGTGCCCGGTGTCGGGCATCGCGGCGGGCCTGCACGTCGTGCTCGACCTGCCGCCGGGGGTGCGGGCGGCCGACGTCGTGCGCGACGCCGAACACCACGACCTCGGACTCACCGACATCCGCCGTTACCGCGTCTCGCCCGACGCACCGGCGCCCGAGCGGCTCGTGCTGGGCTACGGCGACCTCGCCGATGCGCTCGTCGACGAGGCAGTGAGCGTGCTCGCGCACGTCGTGCGCCACGCCGGGCGAGGCCGATAGGGTCGCGGCATGATCTCGCAGACCGAGCAGACGATCCTGCTGTCGATCTCGGGCCTCATCGTGCTGACGACGCTGATCGTGGTCGCGTGGCAGCTGTGGCGCCACCGGGGCAAGGGCGACTGACCCGAGTCAGCGACGTTCCCCCGTCACCGCCGTGCCGTCTTCAACGCGCGACGAGGGCCTCGGCGTCCACCCGCCCGAGCTTGTCGGGGTTCGCGATCGAGTAGATCTGCGTGACCCGCCCGTCTTCGACGGTCAGCGTGACCACGCCGGCCAGCGCGCCGTCGAGCTCCATCCGGATGCCGGGCATGCCGTTGATCCACGTCGCCGTCGCGACGAGCGTGCCGGTGACCTTGGACATGCTGCCCACGAGGTACCGCGCCAGCTTGTCGGACCCGATGATGGGCCGGCGTGCCGCACCGCGGACCTTGCCGCCCCCGTCGGCGACCGACACGACGTCGGGCGCCATGACATCCATGAGCCCCTGGATGTCGCCGTTGTTCATGGCCGCGACGAAGCGCTCCACGACCTCCTCGTGCTCCGAGGGCATCACGGCCACACGTGGACGGCGGGCGGCGACATGGTCCTTGGCGCGGTGCGCGATCTGCCGGACCGCCGCGGGGCTCTTGCCGACGGCATCCGCGATCTCGTCATACGGCACGTCGAACACCTCGCGCAGCACGAACACCGCCCGCTCGGCCGGCCCCAGCGTCTCGAGCACCGTGAGCATCGCGATCGACAGGCTCTCTGCCAGCTCGACGTCCTCCGCGACGTCGGGGCTCGTCAGCAGCGGTTCGGGCAGCCACTCGCCGACGTAGTCCTCGCGACGACGCGACAGCGTGCGCAGCTGATTGAGCGCCTGCCTCGTGACGATCCGCACGAGGTAGGCGCGCGGTTCCTGCACGGTGCTCTGGTCGACGGCCGCCCAGCGCAGCCACGACTCCTGCAGCACGTCCTCGGCATCGGCGGCCGATCCGAGCATCTCGTACGCGACGGTGAACAGCAGGTTCCGGTGCACGACGAACGGATCGTCAGCGTGGGGCGTGCTCATGGCGCGAGCCTACGCGGCCGAGCCGACGGCCGCGGCGGCCGCAGGTCGCGGTGCGAGGGGTGCCAGGCCGCAGGCATCCGCGAACTCCTCGGAGTGGATGCCGAGCGCGACGTTCATGCGCGCGCTCATGTTCATGAACGCGACACGTGCGGCCAGCTCGATGAGCCCGGCCGGTCCGAGGTCGGCGAGCAGCGCGTCGGACAGCTCGTCCGTCACCGTCGGCGACGTGTCGCACATGGCCTCGGCGTACTCCATGACCCGCCGCTCGAGCGGTGTGAACACCGTCGACTCGCGCCAGCGCGGCACCTCGCGCACCTTGGCCTCGTCGAGGCCGTGGTTGTGCGCCACGAAGTAGTTGTAGTCGAGGCAGAAGCTGCAGCCGATCGTGGCGGCCGCGGCCATGACGGCGTACGACGCGAGATTCGGATCGAGCTCGTGCCAGTGCTCGGTCTTGCGGCCGATCCCCATGGAGTCGGTCATGACCCCCTGGTGGTGCCACAGCACGCCGAGCGAGTCGGGGACCTTGCCTGCCATCCTGCGGGCGACCGCCTTGATCGCGGCGCCCTTGACGCCGGTGATCTGCGCCGCGGGGATGCGGGTCGTCGTGCTCATGTCTCCTCCATGTGTCGTGGAACGAATCCTTCGCACATGAGGACACCGGCCGCCGCCGGCGTGTGACACTCGTCCGGTGATTACTGCGGGGCGAGCCCCAGGTCGTCGAGGTCGATCGCGGCGAGCCACTGCAGGCCCTCGGCCTCGACGGCGGCCTGCGCGCCGGTCTTGCGGTCGACGATGACGGCCACCGCGACAGGCTCCGCGCCTTCGCGGCGCAGCGCCTCGACGGCCTTGAGCGCCGACTGGCCGGTGGTGGAGGTGTCTTCGACGACGACGACGCGCTTGCCCACGATGTCGGCCCCCTCGACCTGGCGGCCACGGCCGTGGTCCTTCGGCTCCTTGCGCACGACGAACGCGTCGAGGGGAGCACCGGTGCGCGCAGACTCGTGCATGACCGCATTGGCGATCGGGTCGGCGCCGAGCGTCAGGCCGCCGACGGCGACGATGCCGTCCACGTCGCGGATGAGGTCGAGCATGATGCGCCCGATCGCGGGGGCCGCGCGGTGGTCGAGTGTCAGCCGGCGCATGTCGACGTAGTAGGTGGCCTTCTTGCCGCTGGAGAGCGTGAAGTCCCCGTGGAACACCGCCTCGTCCTTGATGAGGCCGATGAGGCGCTGGCGGTCGGCTTCGAGCTCGGACGTGGAGGCGGCGGTCATGCCGTCGATTCTACGGATGCCGCATCCCCACGCCCGAGCCCGTCGGCCGATCAGCCCGAGATGCCCGGGATGGTCGCCAGCCAGTCGAGGTCATCGGCGCGGTCGAGGCGGTAGACCCCGCCGGTGCCCGCGCACGTCTCGTTCTTGCCGAACGACGTGACGCCCGCGATGACGTCGGAGCTGCCGATGAAGTTCGGGCCGCCCGAGTCGCCCGAGCACGTGCCGCCCGTGTTCGCGTTGTTCGAGAGGATCAGCGAGCCGTCGCCGGTGTAGCCGGTGTTGATCGAGATGAGGCGCGGGGTCGACACCATGCGCAGGCGCTCGGACTGCGTCTTCCACGACGCGGCGTCGGGGAAGCTCTTCTGCAGGCCGTAGCCGACGGCGGTGAAGGTGCGATCCTGCTCGCCTTTCTTGTTCGCGAGCACATCCAGCTGGTTCAGCGCGGGCAGCGAGGCGTAGTGGTCGAGGATGACGGGCTCGTCGAGCACCACGACGCCGAGGTCGTACAGGTAGAACGCCGCGTCGTCGTACTGCGGGTGCGTGTACGGCGTGCCCGACACCTCGCCGGTGTTCGGGTAGCCGTGGGCTGCGGCATCCCTCACGTCGTCGTCGAACCACAACTCGACATGGGTCGCCCCGAACGTGCGGTGCCCCGCCGTGACGTACACGGTCGGCGACACGAGCGTGCCGCTGCAGCGCCACGCGGGGCCCTCGTCGTCGAAGGCGACCATGAGGCCCACCTCGGGGTGGCCGTCGCCGTCGGGGACGCCGTCGGTGATGGCCTGTGCGGGCGAGCCGAACGAGAGGAACAGCAGGGCCGCTGCGGTGGCGGCGAGAGCGAGGCGAGAGCGAGCGCGGGTTTGCGCATGTCATACCCCTTCCCTGGGTAGCGCGAGCCTTTCAGGCCTCGGCGGCGTCTGGCAAGGGGTCAGACGTCGGCGGCCCCGCATAGGCTTGCTCCCATGCGCCTGGCCACCTGGAACGTCAACTCGATCCGCGCGCGGGTCGACCGCATCGTCGACTTCGCGGTGCGCGAGCACATCGACGTGCTCGCGATGCAGGAGATCAAGTGCAAGACCGAGCAGTTCCCGTTCGACCGGTTCGAAGAGGCCGGATTCCACGTCGAGGCCTACGGCTTCTCGCAGTGGAACGGCGTCGCGATCGCCAGCCGCGAGCCCATCACCGACGTGCGCACGGCGTTCCCCGGGATGCCCGGGTTCGAGAAGGGCCACAACGGCCCCGACGCCCCGCAGGAGGCGCGCGCGATGGGTGCGACTATCGGCGGCGTCGAGGTGTGGAGCCTCTACGTGCCGAACGGCCGGTCGCTCGGCGACCCGCACTACTTCTACAAGCTCGACTGGCTGTCGGCGCTCGAGCAGTACACGCGCGAGTCGCTCACGGCGAACCCCGACCTGCCCCTCGCCCTCGTCGGCGACTTCAACATCGCGCCGACGGATGCCGACAACGGCGACCCGACCGTCGTGCAGGGCTTCGCGACCCACGTGTCGCCGCCCGAGCGCGAGGCGTTCGCGGCGCTCGAGGCCGCCGGGCTGCAGGACGTCGTCCGTCCCCTCATCCCCACCGGCTACACCTACTGGGACTACAAGCAGCTGCGCTTCCCCCGCAACGAGGGCATGCGCATCGACTTCATCCTCGGCTCGCACGCGATCGCCGACGCCGTGACCGGCGCGACGATCCACCGCGACGAGCGCAAGGGCGAGGCGCCGAGCGACCACGTGCCCGTGGTCGTCGACCTCGACCTCGAGGGCGAGGACGACGACGATCGCCCGATGATCTTCTAGCTCGCGGATGCCGCGGGATGCGGCATCCAGAACTTTCTCGAGCTTTTTTCGCGCAGCGCGTCATGATCGCGTTGCGCGGGCGTCTTGCTGTGTGTCCCCCCATCGCGCGAGGGGCCGCTCACCAGCGGTTTCCCAGCGCATGTCGTTAGCCTGGCGCCGATCTGCCGCCGCCGGCCGAGCCCCCAGAGCGCCATCCGGCGAGGAGAGAAGTGACCACCCCCACCCGCGCCGTCGCCGACGGCCCGCTGCGCGAACGCTCCGACGACGAGCTCGTGGTCGCCACGCGCGACGGCGACGACGCCGCATACGCGGTGCTGTGGGAGCGTCACGTCGCGAGCGGGCGGAGCGCGGCACGGGCGGTCAGCCCGAACGTCGATCCCGACGACATCGTCTCGGAGGCGTTCACCTCGATCCTCTCTGCGATCCGCAAGGGCGGAGGGCCGCAGGAGGGTTTCCGCCCGTACCTGTTCGCGACCATCCGCAACGTCGCGGCGTCGTGGGGGCGACGCACGCAGGAGACGCCGCTGGACGACCTCGACGAGCGCGCGGCGGACTCCGCTGCCGAGTTCGCCGAGCTGGTCGCCGACCGCTCGGTGCTGGCTCAGGCGTTCCGCGAGCTTCCTGCCCGCTGGCGCGAGCTGCTCTGGTACGTCGAGGTCGAGGGCATGAAGCCGCGCGAGATCGCGCCCCTGCTCGGCATGAGCGCCAACGCCGTCTCAGCCCTCGCCTACCGCGCCCGCGAGGGCTTCAAGCAGGCGTGGCTGCAGGCCCACATCAGCGACCCGGCCCGTCCGGCAGAGTGCCGCTGGGTGTGCGAGCTGCTCGTGGCCAGCGAGAAGAAGCCCGTCAAGCGCGGCGATCGCCGCCGCCTGGACGCACACCTGCAGGAGTGCCAGGCGTGCCGCATCGTCGCGGCCGACCTCGAGCACGTGTCGCAGAAGCTCCGTGTGGTGCTGCTGCCTCTCGTCCTGGGCGGGGCTGGGGCCCTTGCCTACACCTCCGATGCCGCCCCGGCCGCGGCATCGGTGGTCGCCGGATCGCCCACCGGGGGTGGCGGGGCATCCGGCTCCGGGGGACAGGCGCCGGGGGGCGCCTCCGGCGGGGGTGCCGGCGCGGGGGGCGCCGGCACCGCTGCCGTCCCGGTCGCGGCGGCGATCGGGATCGGCGTCGGCGTGCTCGCGGTAGCGGCCGCGGCGGCCGTCGCCATCGCGCTCGCCCCGTCGTGGAGCGCCCCGGCCGAGCAGCCGGCTGCTGCCGGCTCCCCGACGACGGAGCAGGAGACCGCCGACGCGGTCGAGACCGCGCCCGACGATGCGGTGGCCGAGCCGGCCGACGCACCGCCTGCGGATGCGGTCGACACGCCGGCGATCGAGCCGCCGGCGACGCCGCGGACCGTCGCGCCGGAGTTGCCCGTCGAGGCGGCACCCGCGCCCGCCCCCGCGCCGATCACGCCGGCACCGACGCCCGCTCCCACCCCGACTCCTACGCCCACCCCGACCCCGGATCCCGAGCCCGTCGTCACCGAGACCGCCCGCCTCGATGCCTCGGCCGATCTGTCGTCGCCGGTGCCCGCGCCCATCACCGGCACCGGGGTGGCCGGCGCGAGTGTCGTGCTGTGCGACGAGTCGGGCGCGGTCCTCGCGCGCACGACGGCGGATGCCGACGGCCGCTTCTCCGCCGTGATCCCCGGCGATCTGCTCCACCAGGGCATGACGGTGCGCGCGGTGCAGACGGCCCCGGGCCTGGAGGAGTCCGCACCCAGCGCGCCCGTCGGCCCGTTCACCCTTCCGGTGCCGACCGTCACGTCGTCGGACGGCACACTGGATGCGCGCCTCGAGGACCTCGACTTCGACTTCCGCGCCGACGACCTGACGTTGCTCCTCAGCGGGCAGCGCGGCCAGACCGTGGCCGTAGCGGTGGACGGCGTCTGGACCGGCAACCTCCACACGCTCACGGGCGGCCCGCTGCGCCGCGTCGTGTACGACGTGTCGGCCGGCGATCACGTCATCGGCATCCGCTACGTCGATCCCGTCACCGGCCGCGAGGGCCGCATCGCGTACGTCACCCTGCACGTGTCCGCGCGCTGACCCTGGCTCGCCGGGCCCGCGGCGTTGTCGTCCTCAGTTGAGGACTTACCCTCACCGTGAAGCTTCCTCAATTGAGGACCTACCATCGCCATGAAGCTTCCTCAATTGAGGACTGTTGCCCAGATGCGGACCCCACGCGGCCTCCAGCTCCTCATCTCGGCTCCCCTCCTCACACGAGGACGCGAGCACGCCGGCTACCGGCATCCACCCACCTCAAACGAGGACGCGAGCACGCCGGCCACCGGCATCCGTTCCCGCTCAGCTGCCCATCGTGCCGGTCTGCACCGGACCGGCCGCGGGGCCGTAGCGCAGCTGCACGACACCGAGCGGACCCGACGTCGCGGGCTCGAGCAGCGTCACGTTCGCCGGCGCAGCGCCGTCGGGGAAGACCTTCTTGCCCTGGCCGAGCACGACCGGGTACACCCACAGCGTGAGCACGTCGAACAGCTGCTCGCGCAGCAGCGTCTGCGCGAAGTCGATGCTGCCGATCACGTGGATGCTGGCATGACGCTCGCGCAGCGCGCGCACCTCGGCGGCGAGATCCGGTCCGAGCTGCGACGACCCCTGCCACTCCAGCGCCGGCGTCCCGCGCGACGCGACGTACTTGGGAACGGCGTCGAACTTGCGCCCGATGCCGCCCTCGGGGCCGTCGGTGTGGTGCGGCCAGTACCCCGCGAAGATGTCGTAGGTGCGCCGGCCCAGCAGCAGCGCGTCGAGCTCGTCGATCCCCTGCCCGATCGCCTCGCCGATCTCTTCGTCGGGGAAGGGCGCCTGCCAGCCGCCGAACGGGAACCCGTCCGATGGGTCCTCCTCGGGGCCGCCGGGCGCCTGTGCGACGCCGTCGAGCGTGGTGAACAGATCGATGTAGATGCGGCCCGTCATGGCCGCCTCCCTTCCACATGGGGGCTATGCGACGAGCACGACCCCCGGTTCGATGCGGAACGTCTGAGCGAACCGCTCCAGAAGCGTCGCGTCACCCGCGACGACCGTCAGCACATCCTGGTCGATCGCCTCGGCAGGGGTGAGCTCGCCCGAGATGACGCGACGGATGCCGGGACCCGCGGCGAACACCACGTCGGGGTCGCCGGCGGTCGAGGCCTGGGTTCCGAGCCGCGGGTCCACCGGCCGCCCTGCGGGCTGCACCTGGGCGACGCGCAGGCCCTCAGCCGACACCTGCACACGCAGCACGATGTCGCCGACGTGCAGCTCGTAGTCGGCCGGAGGGACGGCGGTGGCGGCATCCACCCGGAAAGCCGTGCGCAGCGCGATCGTCAGCGAGTCGACCGTGACCACGTCGTCGGGCTGCGGGTCTCCCATCTGCGCGAACCCCCACCGGCCGAGCGCCAGCACGATCGGCTCCAGCTCGCGCCCGTACGGGGTCAGCTCGTACACGAGGCCGCAGTGCAGCAGCGGCACGCGGCGCACGACACCGCTCTCTTGCAGCTCTTTCAGCCGCGTCGAGAGGATGTTGGTGGGGATCTTGGGCAGTCCCTGCTTGAGGTCGGTGTAACGGCGAGGGCCGACGAGCAGATCGCGGACGATGAGCAGCGCCCACCGCTCCCCGATCAGCTCGACGGCGGTCGTGACCCCGCAGTACTGCCCGTAGCTGCGGGACGCCACTTACGCCTTCGCCTGCTCCGCCAGGTAGGCGTCGGGACCCTGGTCGACGGCCGCCGGCTCCATGAAGAAGAACTCGACGCCGTTGCCGTCGGGGTCGTCGAGGTCGCGGCTGTACATGAAGCCGTAGTCCTTGGGCTCGGTGGGCTCGCTGCCGCCGGCGGCCACGCCCGCGGCGATGATCTCGTCGACGGCGGCGCGCGATTCTCGGCTGAGCGCGATGAGCACCTGCGCGTGAGTGCGCGGATCGACGGTCTTCTTGTCGGTGAACGTCGCGAAGTACTCGTTCGTCACCGCCATGAAGTACACATTGTCGTCCCACACGATGCACGCGGCGTTGTCGTCGGTGAACGTCGGATTGAGGCTGGCGCCGAGGGCCGTGTAGAAGGCCTTGGAGCGCTCGAGGTCGCTCGTCGGGATGTTGACGAAGATGTGCGTCATTGCCGTGCTCCTTGTGTGCGATGCCGGGGTCCCCCGGCGGGTTGGTGAGCTTGTCGCCCGGTTGGTGAGCTTGTCGAACCATGGTTGGTGAGCTTGTCGAACCATGGTTGCAAAAAACAAGCTTGCTTGTCAATAGCAAGTAGCGTCGCCCGTCTCCCCCGTGAGGCGGATGCCGCGGCCTCGCGGGATCCGTACCGTGGAGTCATGTCCGTCCCGCCACCCGCGACCCCGCCCGGGCGCACGCCGCCCACCCCGCGCGAGCTTCGGGGAGACCTCTGGCTCGCCGCCGCGCTGTTCGTCACGGCGGTGCTCAGCACCGCCCTCGGATCGGTCGCCGGCGTTTACGGCGACGACGCCGCACACGGCACGCAGTGGGCGCTGCTGTACTCGGCGGGCCTCACCGCGCCCCTGGCCGTCCGGCGCCGGTACCCCGAGATCGTCGTGGTGGCCGTCGCGGTCGTCTTCTTCGTGGGAGTGACCTTCCGCATCCCCGACCTGTACGTCGCGAACGTCTCGATGTTCATCGCGATGTACACGGTCGGCGCGTGGGTCGACGACCGACGCCGCGCGATGTGGGTGCGCGCGGCGGTCATCGTGGGCATGTTCATCTGGCTGATCGTCACGATGTTCGAGGCGGCGATCGATCCTTCCGACGACGCCCTGTCGAAGGCAGGGCTGTTCTCCCCGTTCGCGGCGATGCTGCTCATCCAGCTGCTGATCAACGCGGCGTTCTTCGGCGGCGCGTACTACATGGGCGATCGCGCGTACGCCGCGGCGATGGAACGCGGCGCCCTCGAGCAGCGCACGCACGAACTCGAACGCGAGCGCGAGGTGACCGCGGCGCAGGCGGTGGCCCTCGACCGCGTGCGCATCGCGCGCGAGTTGCACGACGTCGTCGCCCACCACGTCTCGGCGATGGGCGTGCAGGCGGGCGCTGCCCGCGCGGTGCTCGAGCAGGATCCGGATGCCGCCCGCTCGGCGCTCCTCGGCGTCGAGGTGTCCGCGCGCTCGGCGCTGGGTGAGCTGCGGCAGCTGCTCGAGACGCTGCGCACGCCCGCCGGCGACCCGGACGGCGCGTCCACGCTGCACCTTTCCGCCCTGCCCGACCTCGTCGCGCACGCCAACGGCAACGGACTTCGCACGACGCTGACGGTCGTCGGCGACCCGGTGCCGCTCCCCGACCTCGTGCAGGTGAACGTGTACCGCATCGCCCAGGAGGCGCTCACGAACGCCCGCCGTCACGGCGGACCGGATGCCGCCGCCGATGTGCGCCTGCGCTACAGCGACGACGCGGTCGAGCTCGAAGTGGTCAACACCGGCCGGGCGGTGACCGCGCCCATGCGGCCCGGACTGGGCCTGGTCGGCATGCGCGAACGCGCCGCGGCATCGGGGGGCGAGCTCGAGACCGGGCAGCGGTCGCGCGGCGGGTTCCTCGTGCGGCTGCGCGTGCCCCTCGACACGCACGTCGGGGCTGTCGCGTGAGCGCGCCGATCCGCGTCCTGCTGGTGGACGATCACGCCGTGATGCGCGCGGGCTTCCGGATGATCCTCGAATCCGCGGGTGATGTCGCCGTGGTCGGCGAGGCCTCGAACGGGGTCGAGGCGGTGGTGGCGGCATCCACTCTCCGCCCCGATGTGATCTGCATGGACGTGCAGATGCCCGACATGGACGGCCTCGAGGCCACGCGGCGGATCGTCGCAGATGCCGGTGTCGACGCGGCGGTCGTCGTCGTCACGACGTTCGATCGCGACGACTACCTCTTCGACGCTCTCGCCGCGGGGGCCAGCGGGTTCCTGCTCAAGAACGCCGGACCCGAGGAGCTCATCTCGGCCGTGCGCGTCGCCGCCGCCGGCGACGCGCTGCTCGCGCCCGAGGTGACACGCCGCGTGATCGCGCGCTTCGCCGCAGTGCCCGCCCATCGGCAGGCTGAGGGACCGCGAGCTCCGGCGCAGGGGCCAGGGGCTTCGGGGCAGGTGCCGGGGGCACCGGCGCAGGCGCCGGGGGCTCCGGGGCAGGGGCCGGGGGCTTCGGCGCACGTATCGCATGGACAGGCTCAGGGGCCGGGGGCTCCGGCGCCACGGCCGGTCGCTGAGCCCGTCGAAGCGCGCGCTGCGCTCGAGCTCACCGACCGCGAGGCCGAGGTGCTGCGCCTGGTGTCGCAGGCGATGAGCAACGCCGAGATCGCCCAGCGCCTGTACATCGGCGAGGCGACCGTCAAGACGCATGTCTCGAACGTGCTCCAGAAGCTCGGCGCCCGCGACCGCGTCGCCGCCGTGGTCTACGCGCACCGCCACGGCCTGGCCTGACCCCGGTCGCGCCGCACCCCCGTACGGATCATGTGCTCTCGCCGAGAACCCACGTTGTGCGCGCCTGGATCATGTGCGTTCGGCGAGAGCACATGATGCGGAGGGGATGAAACGACGGATGCCTCGGCCCGAGTCCGCGGGGACTCCAGGGCCGAGGCATCCATCGGCTGGAACGAGGCCGGCGCGCAGCCGGCCACGAGGGGGTCAGGCCGCGACGGCGACCGGGGCGTAACGCTCGATGAGGGCGCCGAACGCCTCGAGGTAGGCCGTGAGGAACTCGGCGGTCTGCTCGTTGGTGACCTCGCCGGTCTCGGTGAACAGGCCGGGCGTCGTCTGCACGTAACCCTCGGGCTGACCGAGCGTCGGGGCGTTGTAGTGGCTGAGGATCGCCTTGAGGTGCTGCTGCGCGGCCGCGGTCGCGATCCCGCCGCCCGACGTGCCGATGACGGCCGTCGGCTTTCCGTCGAACGACCCCTGGCCCCACGGACGGGCGGCCCAGTCGAGCGCGTTCTTGAGGACGCCGGGGATGGAGCGGCTGTACTCCGGAGTCACGATGATGACGCCGTCGACGTCCTCGATCGCCTTCTTGAAGTCGCGGGCGACCTGCGGGTAGTCGGCGTCGTGGTCGGGCGAGTAGAAGGGCAGGTCCTCGATGGGGATCTCCACGAGCGCGGTGCCTTCGGGGGCGAGACGCTCCAGCGCCTTGGCGAGGCGGCGGTTGATCGAGGTCGACGAGATGCTGCCGACGATGTAGCCGATTTTCCGGTCGGTCATGTGTCCTGCTCCTTCACAACAAAAAAGGCGTCCGCGGCGGATCCACCGTGGACGTTCCACATCCATGCAAGCACATGAACCTTGGATCTATTCCGTCGTATGCAATCCCCCGCACGGCGGACGGTGCAGGATCCCCCGCAGGGGGGAGGACGTGGACCTCGCGCTTGCCTAGCCTCGGTTGAGGAGGCAACGAAAGGGGATCAGATGCTGCAGCTGAGCGGTGTCACCAAGAGCTACGGCGGTCGCCGCGTGCTCGACGGCGTGTCGTTCGACGTCCGGCCGGGGCGGCTCACGGGCTTCGTCGGCGGGAACGGCGCCGGCAAGACCACGACCATGCGCATCGTGCTGGGTGTGCTGGCGAAGGATGCCGGGACCGTGACGCTGGAGGGCGCCGACGTGACGGCATCCGATCGCCGCCGTTTCGGCTACATGCCCGAGGAGCGCGGGCTGTACCCGAAGATGAAGGTGCTCGAGCACATCGTGTACCTCGCACGGCTGCACGGCTTCTCGAAGGCGGATGCCACGGCCCGCGCCCGCGCGCTGCTGGAGCAGCTCGGTCTCGGCGAGCGGCTGGACGACAACGTCGAGACGCTGTCGCTGGGCAATCAGCAGCGTGCGCAGATCGCCGCCGCCCTCGTGCACGACCCCGAGGTGCTGATCCTCGATGAGCCCTTCTCGGGCCTGGACCCCCTCGCGGTCGACGTCGTCGCCGGCGTGCTGCAGGAGCGCGCCCAGGCCGGCGCGGCCGTGCTGTTCTCGTCGCACCAGCTCGACGTCGTCGAGCGCCTGTGCGACGACCTCGTCATCATCGCCGGCGGGACGATCCGGGCCGCGGGGGCCCGTGACGCGCTGCGCGCCCAGCACTCCACCCGCCGGTTCGAGCTCGTCTCGGCGGGCGACGCCGGCTGGCTGCGTTCCGAGCCGGGGGTCGAGGTGCTCGACTTCGACGGCGGGTACGCCGTGTTCGACGCCGACAGCGACGAGACCGCGCAGCGCGTGCTGCGCCGAGCCGTCGCCCAGGGGGATGTCGCCAGCTTCGCGCCGCAGCATCCCTCCCTCGCCCAGATCTTCAAGGAGGTCATCCAGTGAGCACCGCACCGCACCCCGCGACGCAGGGACTCGGCTACCCGCAGGCGATCTGGCTCGTCGCAGAGCGCGAGATCGCCTCCAAGCTGCGCAGCAAGGCGTTTGTGATCTCAACCGCCGTGCTGCTGATCGTCGCACTCGCCGGCGTGATCTGGGCCGGCTTCGCGGCGTCGAACCAGACCGGCACGCCGGTCGCCGTCACCGCGGACGCGCAGGAGTACGTGAGTGGGCTGCCCGGCCTGGACGTCACCGACGTGGCCGACAAGCCCGCAGCCGAGGCGCTCGTCGAGGACGGCACGGTCGACGCCGCGATCGTCGGCGACAGTGCGTCGCCGATGGGATTCGTCGTGATCGCCGACGACTCCGCGCCGACGCAGCTGCTGCTGTCGCTCGCGCAGCTTCCGCCGGTCGAGCTGCTGAACCCCGAAGGCGGCCAGGCCGCCGCGCTCGGCTACATCGCCGCGATCGGCTTCGGCATCGTGTTCCTGCTGGCCGCGTCGCTGTTCGGGAGCACCATCGCGCAGAGCGTCGTCGAAGAGAAGCAGACGCGTGTGGTGGAGCTGCTGATCTCGGCGATCCCCGTGCGGGCGCTGCTGGCGGGCAAAGTGATCGGCAACACCATCCTGGCGATGGGTCAGATCCTGGTGCTCGCGGCGATCGCCGTCATCGGTCTGACCGTCACCGATCAGACCGCCCTGCTGCAGGGGCTCGGGGCGCCGATCGCCTGGTTCGCGATCTTCTTCCTCTTCGGGTTCATCCTGCTGGCGTCGCTGTTCGCCGCCGCGGCCTCGATGGTCTCGCGTCAGGAGGACATCGGCTCGACGACCATGCCGATCACGATGCTGATCATGGCGCCGTACTTCCTGGTCATCTTCTTCAACGACAACCCGCTGGTGCTGACGATCATGTCGTACGTGCCGTTCTCGGCCCCGGTGGGGATGCCGATGCGCATCTTCCTGGGACAAGCGCAGTGGTGGGAGCCGCTGGTGTCGCTCGTGATCCTGGTCGCCACGTGCGTGGCCGCGATCCTCGTCGCCGCGCGCATCTACCAGAACTCGCTGCTGCGCATGGGCGGCCGCGTGAAGCTCGCCGAGGCCCTCGCCGGCTGATCGCGACGAGGTCCGGGATCGGCCGGGCCGCGGTACCCGCCGGCGCCGCGGAGGCGCGCCGTCAGCGGCGGAGCGCGGCCCGGCCGTGATGCCCGACGAGGGCGTCGGCGGCCCGCACGAGTGCGAGATGCGTCAGCGCCTGAGGAGTGTTGCCGGCGTGGCGGGCGGATTCGACGTCGTACTCCTCAGACAGCATGCCGACGTCGTTGGCCAGGCCGCAGAGCCGGTCCATGAGCGCCGCGGCATCCTGCTTCCGGCCGCTGTTCGCGTACTGCTCGACCAGCCAGAACGAGCAGGCGAGGAACGGATGCTCACCGCCGGCGAGTCCATCGACATCCGTCTCGGTGCGGTAGCGGCGTACGAGGCCGTCGCGCATCAGGGTTCGCTCGATCTCGGCGACCGTGCCGAGCATGCGCGGATCGTCGTAGGCGCAGAACCCGACCTGCGCGAGCAGCAGCAGGGAGGCATCCACCTCGACAGAGCCGTAATGCTGGACGAAGTGACCGCGGCCGGCGTCGAAGCCATGGCGGTCGACCTCATCCCGGATCTCGTCGCGCGCCCGCTCCCAGGCGTCGGCGTCACCGTCGAGGCCGGACTCGCGGACCGCACGCACGCCGCGATCCAGCGCGGCCCACACCATCGCGCGCGAGTGCGTGAACATCCGCTCCTCGGCGCGGATCTCCCAGATGCCCCGGTCAGGCCGGTCGCGCCACTGCAGCATCTGGCCGAGGAGCGCGCGTTGCAGCGGCCACGAGAACGCGTCCTCGGTGATGCCCGCAGCGCGTGTGGCCTCCAGCGCCACGAGCACCTCGCCGATGACGTCGGCCTGGTACTGCGAGACGGCGCCGTTGCCGACGCGCACCGGCGCGGCCCCGAGATACCCGGGCAGACTGTCGAGCACCCGCTCCGAGAGTTCACGCTCGCCTGCCGCTCCGTACATGATCTGCACATCAGCCGGATCGCCCGCGATCGCGCGCAGCAGCCACGCCCTCCAGCGTTCGGCGGTGCGTGTGAAGCCGTGCTCCAGCAGCGTCTCGAGCGTCCACGCCGCATCGCGGAGCCAGACGTAGCGGTAGTCCCAGTTGCGCGAACCGCCGAACTCCTCGGGCAGCGACGTGGTCGCCGCCGCGACGATCCCTCCCGTGCTCTCGTGCGTCAGGGCTCGCAGCAGGAGGAGCGAGCGTACGACGGCCGCGTGGTGGGGCCCGTGGTGATCGATACGGTCGGCCCACTCCTGCCACCACGCCCTCGTCGCCTCGAAGGAGGCGTCGACATCCAGTGGCGCGGGAACATCGTGGTGCGACTTGAACCAGGTGAGACTCAGGTCTGCCGTGTCACCCGCGGCCACCACGATCCGGCCGACGTGCGCGTGGTCCGCCGCGTCGCGCGCCAGTCCGCGCAGCACGAGCGCGTCCGGCCCGGCGACGGCGAGCATCGTGGGGGTCTCGGCCGCGACCTTCCGCATCCAGGGCAGGGCCCTCGCGTAGTCCAGGCGCACCCGCAGCTCGTCCTGGAACTCCACCGCGCCCGAGACGCCGACGATGCGGCGCACCACGTCGACGCGGTGCCCGTCGATCGGCATGAAGTCATGTACCTCGGCAACGCCCGTCGCGCAGCGCCATGTGGTGACCAGGACGAAGGTGTCGCCGTCGTAGCGGCGTGTCGCCACCGCGCCGGGGTCCGTCGGCCGCAGGCTCCAGCATCCGTGGTCCTCGTCGCCCAGGAGGGCACCCAAGACGGAGGGCGAGTCGAAGCGCGGCACGCAGAGCCAATCGATGCTCCCGTCACGAGAGACGAGCGCCGCCGTGCGACAGCTGCTCAGGAGGGCGTAGTCCTCGATCGGTGCGGGCATCGGCCGATTGTCGCAAACCCGACCGCCGCGCGACAGCCCCTCACGCACACGACCCCGCCGGTCTAGCTTGGGCCGCATGGCTGCTGAGACCACTCTCCTGATCCTGGGCGCCACCGGCGACCTGACCTCGCGGCTGCTGCTGCCGGCACTCGGGCAGCTGCTGGCTCGCGAGCCGCACCGACGCGTACGGCTGCGCGGCGCCGGCATGGAGGACTGGGACGACGAGCACTGGCGGCAGGTCGTGCGCGAATCGTTCGCGTCCGGCGGCTTCGAGAAGGCGTTCGACGCCGTC
>NZ_VFPE01000006.1 GCF_006783905.1 Microbacterium kyungheense
TGAGCTCATAGCCGGTGCCCGCCATGAGGACGAGGTATGCCGCCATCGCCGCTGACACCGGACTCGCAGTGATGCCGAGACCCGAGGTCACCGTCGAGGCGGCCAGCGCGCGCTCGGGGCGCTGCCCGTTGCGATACGCGGTCTCGTAGATCACCGGGATGAGCGCGAAGAAGATGTTGGACGTGCCCGAGAGCACGGTGAAGACGAACGCCACGACCGGCGCCACGTAGGTGAGCCGCCGAGGGTTGCGCTGAATGATCTTGGACGCGATCGACACGAGGTAGTCGATGCCGCCGGCCGCCTGCATGGCCGAGGACGCCGTGATGACCGCGATGATGATGAAGAACGCGTCGATCGGAGGCGAACCGGGCTCGAGCCGGAACACGAACACCAGGATCGTCGTGCCGACGACGCCCCACAGACCCAGCCCGAGCCCGCCGGTGCGGACACCGAGCACGATGGCGCCGAGCACCACACAGGCCTGCAGGATGACGAGTACGGTTTCCATCTCGCTCCTTCGCCGTTGCGCGCCGTCGTCGGCGCCGCTTGAGGGGTGACGGCCCGGGTCCGGGTCCCGGGCCGGGCCTCACCGGGGGCTACTCCTCGATCCTCAGCTCACGGCCGTGGGCCGTCAGCGCGTAGATCACGAGGATGTCGACGGCGATGATCGCCAGCGCCCAGAAGGGCTGCGTGGGGATCAGCATCAGCTGCCCGATCGCGCTCAGGGCCGCGAGGATGATCGCGACCACCCGCGCCCACGTCTGTCCCGCCAGCAGGGCGATGCCCGTCAGGATCAGCAGCACCCCGATGATGAGGTTCCACCATCCCCAGCCCTGCACGTCGAAGAGGAACAGTGAGCCGTCCACGACGGCGAAGTAGGCGTCGGGCCCGACGATGGCGACGAGTCCCTGAAGCCCGCCGAAGACACCGCTGATGAGGAGGATGACTCCGGCGAAGACGCCCCAGCCCGCCCACCCGGTGCGGCCGCTTGTTGCACTGCTCATTACGTTCTCCTGTTCTGTCGTTCTGGCACAGGCACGCTATGGTCGCGTCCTCGGGCGTCACGTCACCCGATGCGGGTGAGAATCCCCGTCGTCGATGGGATTCACCGAGATGACGGCGATGTGCAGCCCGTCGAACATCGCGAGCAGCCCTATCAGCCGTGCCTGATCGGGCACGGGACCCACCACATGCGTGCGTCCCTGCGCGTCGGTCGTGACGGTGAAGCCTTCCAGCGCCGTGACGACGAGGTCCGGGCTCAGCGGCCCGCTGACCACGATCTCGACCGTCTGATCGTGCACCGTGACCCCCTTCGAGACGATGCGCCCGCAGCGCTCGGGCTCCCGCAGGCGACAACTCCTCCAGCATGGCTCTCGCCGCCACGTCACCCCTGTGGGATGATTTAGGCCACCGCGCGCCCCTGAGGAAAGGGATGCCAGTGGTCGAACCTCGCAGAATGCCTCCGCACGCCGTCGATCGCCCTGCTCTCCGGCGGCAGCTCGACGCGGCCCTCGTCTCGCCGCTCGCGCTCGTCGTGGCTCCGGCTGGTGCGGGCAAGACGGTCCTCTGTTCACGCAGATGGGCGCAGTCGCGTCCCGACCCTCGCCGTCGCGTGGTTCGATCTGACGGCCGCGGACCGTGCCGTCGGCGCGTTCGCGCGCCGCCTGTGCGCGGGGATCGCAGCGGTCGCGCCGCGGTTCTCGCCGCCGGAGCCGCCCGCCGTCACCGCCAGGGCACGGCTGGGCGAACCGTTCCTGGTCGACCTCGCGGAACGGCTGGCGGACGCGGGCGACCTCGTCCTCGTGTTCGACGACCTCGACCACCTCTCGAAGGACCGCGGTCCTGACGGATCTGTGGCGGCTCGTGGATCTCCTCCCTCCCAACGCGCACGCGATCTTCTCGTCGCGCGTCGACCTGAACCTCGGCTGGAGCCGGCACCGGCTGGAGCACGACCTCGTCGAGATCCGCCAGCGCGAACTGGCCTTCGACGACGAGACCACCGGCAAGGTGCTGTCCGCGATCGCCGGACGCCACATCGGCCCCGCCACCGCCGCGGCGGTCACCGCGCAGACCGAGGGGTGGGCGGCGGGCGTGCAGCTCACGGCGCTGCGGCTGCGCTTCGCCGACGACCCCGGCCGCGTGGTCGAGGAGCTCACCGATACCGACCAGCTCGTCATGAACTATCTCAGCGTCGAGGTCCTCGACGGGCTGCGCCCCGAGCGGCGCGGCGCCCTCATGCGGCTGGCGGTGCTCGACGAGGTGTCGGCGGGCGTGGTCGAGGCGGTCGCCGACGTCGCGGGCGGCGACGACTTCCTCACCGCGCTCGAGCGCGACTCGCTGTTCCTCGTGCGTGTGCCGGGCCGCCCCGGCTGGTTCCGTCTGCACCGGCTGTTCCGCGATCTGCTCATCTATCGGCTCCGCGCGACGGAGCCCGCCGTCGAAGAGGGCGTGCTCGAAGCGGCCGCCGATTGGTTCCTCGCGGCCGGCGACACCGACACCGCCGTCGACTATCTGCTGCGCGGGCGCCGCTGGACGCGCGCCATGGACCTGATCCTCGGCCTCGGGCCCGACCCGTCCGAGGAGGTGCGCGCCGCGAAGATCGCCCACTGGCTCTCGATGGTCCCGCCCGAGGTGCGGGTGGCACGACCCGACGCCGTGCTGCTGCTCGCGATCGCGAACACGATGAGCGGGCACACCAGATCAGCCGTCGACACGCTGCAGCGGCTCGCCGACCGTCGCCTCACCGTCGGCCGTCGCCAGATCGCGCTGGCCTACCTCGCCGCGGAGGTGCAGTTCAGCCCGCACCCCGAGCTCTTCGCGGGCATCGCGGACGAGGCCCTCGCCCTGCTGGCGGCGCACCCCGACGCCGGACCGCCCGACCTGATGGGCCTGACGTCACGTCCGCTGCTCCAGCTGATCAGCCAGGTGTCGGCCGGACGGGCGCTGCTGATGCTCGGCCGGATCGACGACGCACGCGCGCACCTCGCCGCAGCCCTTTCACCGGCCGCGCTCGCGTATCCCCGCCATCGGGTGCACGCGCTCGGCTCGCTGGCGGTCGCGGAAGCGCTCTCGGGCCTGCTCACGAGCGCCTCCGAGCACGCGAACGAAGCACTCGCCGTCGAGCGCGACATCGGCGCGCACGGTCACCCCGCTCCCGCCGACGCCCACCTCGCACGCGCACTCGTGTGCATCCAGCGGGGCGAGGCCGGAGCGGGCGCGGCCTCGCTCGCCGTGGCCGTCGCGGCGGCGGCATCCAACAACCGCACGCAGCTGCTCTGGCTCGCCCACGTCGCCTCACGACTCATCCATCCGCTCGACCTCGCCGACGACGTCGAGGCCCTCGGTCCGCCGCCCCCGCTGGTGCGCCAGGCGCTGCTGTCGATCTCACTGCGCGAGGCGCGCCTGGAAGGCGGTCGCGGCGCTCTCCCCGCGCCGGCGACCGAATGGTCGGCGGTCGCGTTCGAAGAGGTCGCCGGACTCGTCGGCGCGGGGCGCACGGCACAGGCGCGCGAGCGGCTCGCCCAGCTCAGGGCCGCGGGCGTGCAGCCGAACCCGATCGCGCTGATCGAGGCGGACGCCCTCACCGCCTGGCTCTGCCTCGCCGAGGGGCACCGCGTGGCCGCGAGGGAGCACCTCGAGGCCGCCCTGCAGCGTGCACAGGACGACCGCCTGGCCCGCCCGTTCCTGCGGGTCGGGCCGCCGCTGCTCGATCTGCTCGACGAGGTGCCGACCGGGCGCGCCGAGTTCGGGCGGGTGATCGCGGAGCGCCTGCGAAGCCAGGGATCGGCGCGCAGCGAACGGCTCGTCGACGAGCTGACGCCCCGCGAGCGGGAGCTGATCGGCTACCTGCCCACCCGGTACACGATCGCCGACATCGCCGAGCGATGCTTCCTGTCGACCAACACGATCAAGACCCACCTCGCCCACATCTACCGCAAGCTCGGGGTCGCCTCGCGCGACGCCGCGATCGAGCGGGCCACCGAGCTGGGGCTGTTCGACTCAGCGGAGCACCACGACGTCATCTGACGAGGGTGATGCGACGTGCAAGAGGCGGAGGGACGATGACGACATGAGCACGATCTCCGAGAACGACTGGACCGCGCCGATGAGCACGGCGGAGCATCTGGAACGCGGGCTCGCCGCCCGCAAGGCGACGCCGCGCCGCTCCCTCTCCACGCTGACCACATCGGGACGCGACCCGCTGTCGATCCTCGATGCGCAGAACCGCACGCGCGTGCCAGAGCTCGTGCCGCTGCGCACCGAGCGCATGTCGGCGAACCCGTTCGCGTTCTACCGGGCGACCGCGGCGCTGCAGGCGGCAGATCTCGCCCGAGACCCGCACAGCGGCATCCTCGTCGCGTCGTGCGGCGACGCGCATGTGGCCAACTTCGGGTTCTACGCGTCGCCGCAGCGCACCCTCGTGTTCGACCTCAACGACTTCGACGAGGCGGCGTGGGCGCCATGGGAGTGGGACCTCAAGCGTCTGATCGCCAGCGTGGTCATCGCGGGCCAAGCCACGTCGCGCGACGAGGCGGTGGTGGATGCCGCGGTCCGCGGTGCGGTCTACGCCTATGCCCGCGCGATCAGGTCGTCGGTCGGGTCCTCACCCCTCGAGCGCTACTACCTGCACTCCGATGTGGCTGCGGCGCTCGCGATCATGGACCCGCAGTCCCGGCGCGCGATGCGCGCCGCGATCCGCGAGGCCAAGAAGCGCACCGGCGACAAGGCGGCCCGCAAGCTGACGCAGCTCGGCGAAGACGGGCGTCGCCGTTTCGTCGACCAGCCGCCGACGATGACGCATGTCGAGTCCGAGTTCGCGAGCCGCCTGCAGGGCTACATCGAGACGTACATCGCCAGCGCGGACATCAGCATCCGCGTGCTGCTCTACGACTACGTCTTCGCCGACATCGCACGGCGGGTCGTCGGCGTCGGGAGCGTCGGCACGCGCTGCTGGATCACCGTCTTCCAGGATGGAGACGGTCGGCCCCTGCTGCTGCAGGTCAAAGAAGCCGGTCGCAGCGTCCTCTCGGAGTACGGCGGGATCGAGCAGCCGGCAGAGGCGGACCACTTCATCGCCGAACACGGCCAGGGCGCGCGGGTGGTCGCACTGCAGAAGACCCTGCAGGCCTTCTCGGACCCGTTCCTCGGTCACGCCCGAGGGCCCGAGGGCCGCGACTTCTACGTGCGCCAGTTCCGCGACATGAAGGGCGGCATCTCGGCCGAGGCGCTCGAGGACGTCCCGTTCGCCACGTACGCGCAGGCGTGTGCCGTCACGCTGGCTCGCGCACACGCGCAGTCTCCGATGGTGACGGAGCTGGCGGGGTACCTCGGCAACGGGCGGATCGCGGCCGAGGCCATCCTGGAGTGGTCGCACGCCTATGCGGACCTGTCGCGCGCCGACTACGAGGCCTTCCTCGCCGCGAACGGAGACCTCCGCGACGGCGCGGCGGGCCACCGCTAGAGTCGCGGCATGAGCGACTCCCTGCCCTCGTGGCGCGACACCGCCACGCGCACCGCAATCTTCGACTTCGTGGCCGCCGTGACCGACGAGAACGGCCCGGACTACGTCGTGCCCGAGGCACGTGTCGCCGTGTTCGACAACGACGGCACGCTCTGGACCGAGAAGCCGATGCCCACGCAGCTGCACTACCTGCTGGAGCAGTGGAAGGCCGCCGCAGCCGCTGATCCGTCGCTCGCCGACACGCAGCCGTACCAGGCCGCCGCCAGCGGCGACATGTCGTGGCTCAGCGCGGCGATCGACAGGCACTACGCCGGCGACGACGCCGACCTCGGGCTGCTGATCGCCGCGGTCGCGAGCGCCTCAGGCGGTGTCAGCGTCGACGAGTACGCGGCATCCGTCGCCGAGTTCTATCGCGAGGCGCGCCACCTCACCCTCGGCACGCCGTACGCCCAGGTCGTCTACCAGCCGATGGTCGAGCTCATCCGGTTCCTCGAGGCCAACGGCTTCACGACCTATATCGTGTCCGGCGGCGAGCGGGACTTCATGCGCCCGATGACCGAGGCGAACTACGGCATCCCCGCCGAGCGGGTCGTCGGCACCGGGATGGGCCTCACGTACGACGCCGAGACGAACACCGTGCGCTACGCGCCGAAGCTCGCGTTCTTCGACGACGGCCCCGAGAAGCCGGTCCGCATCTGGATGCGGACCGGGCGCCGGCCGATCCTCGCCGCCGGCAACTCGAACGGCGACGTGCCGATGCTGCGGTTCGCGCAGGGGAACCCCCGCAGCCTCGCACTGCTGGTGCATCACGACGACGACACGGGCCGTGGCGACGCCCCGTACGACAAGGGCGCCGAGCAGGCGCTCGCTGCCGACGGCATCACCGTCATCAGCGTCCGCGACGACTGGGCGCAGGTCTTCCCCACCGCCTGATCGCAGCCGCGCCGGTGGCCCGGCGACCGGTCAGACGTCGCCGACGAGCCGGAAGCCGATGTGCGACATGCCGGTGTCCTCGGCCTGCGGCGAGCGCGCCGCGGGCCGGAACCGCAGGCAGTAGTCAGGCGAGCACAGGTGCGAGCCGCCCTTGAGCACGCGGCGCGGGATCGACGGGAAGCCGTCCTGGGCACTGGCGGCGGCGAGCAGGTTCGCGCGCTTGCCGGCATCCACCGGCTTGTCCGACAGTCGCAGGTGCCGCGGCGTGTAGAAGTCCGTGGTCCACTCCCACACGTTTCCGGTCATGTCGTACAGCCCGAAGCCGTTGGGCTCGTACGAGCCGACGGGAGCGGCATCCCCCACTCCCTGGTTGTCGTACGGAAAGCGGCCGAGCCACGAGTTCGCCTGCGGCACGCCGCCCGGGTAGGGCTCGTCGCCCCACGCGAACCGCTTGCCGTCGAGCCCGCCGCGGGCGGCGTACTCGTGCTCGGTCTCGGTGGGCAGGCGGAGTCCCGCCCATCTGGCGTAGGCCTGGGCATCCTCGAAGGCGATGTGGACGACGGGATGCCGCAGCCGCTCGTCGATGGACGACTCCGGCCCGAACGGCCGGCGCCAGTACGCGCCGGGCTGCCAGCGCCACCAGTTGCGCCAGTCCCGCAGGTCGACCGGCCCCGGCGTCGGCGTGAACACCATGGCGCCCGGGACGAGGTCGGCGGGGTCGGCGCCTTCGAAGTTCGCGGGGTCGAGCTCGCGCTCGGCGACGGTGACGTAGCCGGTGTCGTCGACGAACGCGGCGTACTGCTCGTTCGTCACGGCGTACCGGTCGATGCGGAACGGTGCGACCTCACGCTCGTGGACCGGCTGCTCGTCGGGGTAGAACTCGTCGGAGCCCATCGTGAACGTGCCGCCGGGAAGCAGCACCTGGTCGTGGATCGCAGACGTCACCCCACAACCGTAACGGCCTAGAAGCTGCCGATGCCCTTGCCGATCATCGAGACGCCGATCACGAGCAGCAGCACGGCCATGATGATCGCGTTCTCACGGCCCAGCCAGACTCGCAGCGCGTCCAGCGGTCCGCGCAGCCTGTCGGCGGCGATGAGGTACCCGACGACCGGGACGAGGACAGTGGATGCCGCGAGCAGCGTGAAGATCGCGATCACGAGCACGATCTCACCGGTCTCGAGGGAGGCCGAGCCGATGTCGACGCCGGCGCCCGCCGCCATGAGCAGGTTCTTCGGGTTGATCGCGGACAGCAGGAAGCCGAGGCCGAACGCGACCGGGAACGTGACCTTGTCGATGGCCTGCATCCACTTCGGCATCTTCGGGTCTTCGCCGGCCTTCGGCCGCCCGCGCCACTGGCGGACGGCGAGCAGCAGGAGCAGGACGCCGAGGATCAACTGGATGACGCCCTGGATCGGTTTCGAGGCATCCGGGTCGTCCTCGGGCAGCACCGACGAGAGGAGCGTGAACACCGTGACCGCCACGACGATGCCGATCACCCAGCCGAGGAGGAACCCGACGCTCGTCACGCGCGCCTTCGGCGACAGCAGCATGAGGATGGCCGCGATTATCGGGATGGGGCTGATCGCCACGCCGAGGGCGAGGGGAAGGATGTCTCCGATGACGGCGCCCATGGGCATGCCTCCTGGTCCGGAAGGGTGTCGGCTGTCGGACTCACCGTAGCGGTCCCGTCCCTCGTGGCATTCCTTCCGCTCGTGTCGCGCAGTGGATAGCTTCGAGGTGCGCCGTGCCCTCATGCGGCGCCTCGGGAGCGAAGGTGGAGTGAACATGACCGCAGAGTTCAACGGGACGATCAAGCTGGACGTCCGTGACTCGGTCGCGGACTGGGGTCCGTACGAACGTCCGAAGGCGCCGGAGGGCGCTCCCAACGTGCTGGTGATCCTGTACGACGACACCGGCATGGCGTCGTGGTCGCCGTACGGCGGGCGCATCAACATGCCCACGCTCGATCGGCTCGCGGCGAACGGCCTCACCTACACGCAGTGGCACACCACCGCGCTGTGCTCGCCGACGCGCTCGACGTTCCTCACCGGCCGCAACCACCACGTCAACGGCATGGGCAACATCATGGAGGGCACCAACGGCTTCCCCGGGCTGTCGGGCCACATCCCGGAGTCGTGCGCGACGATCGGCCAGGTGCTACAGAAGAACGGGTACTCGACGTTCTGGGTCGGCAAGAACCACAACGTCCCCGAGGAGGACGTCTCCACCGGTGGCAGCAAGGAGCAGTGGCCGCTCGCGATGGGCTTCGACCGCTTCTACGGCTTCCTCGGCGGCGAGACGAACAACTGGTACCCCGACCTCGCCGAGGACAACCACTTCATCGAACCGCCGTACACGCCCGAGGAGGGCTATCACCTGTCGAAGGACCTCGCCGACCAGACCATCCGGCTCATCCGCGACCAGAACGCGTCGAACCCGTCGAAGCCCTGGTACACGTGGTTCTGCCCCGGCGCCAACCATGCGCCGCACCACGCCCCCAAGGAGTACATCGACAGGTACAAGGGCGCCTTCGACGACGGCTACGACGCGTACCGCGAGTGGGTGCTCGCCCGCATGATCGAACGCGGCATCGTTCCGGCCGACACCGCGCTGACGCCGATCAACCCGATGCCCGAGGACCACGCGAACGCGGCCGACTATGTCAAGCCCTGGGACACGCTGTCGGACGACGAGAAGCGCCTCTTCGCCCGGATGGCCGAGGTGTTCGCGGGCTTCAGCGAGTACACCGACGTGCAGATCGGCCGCATCATCGACTACCTCGAAGACTCGGGGCAGCTCGACAACACGCTCATCTTCTACTGCGCCGACAACGGCGCCTCGGGCGAGGGGTCACCGGACGGCTCGGTCAACGAGAACAAGTTTTTCAACGGCTTCCCCGACGACCTGAAGGAGAACCTCGACAAGATCGGCGTGCTCGGCGGTCCCGAGACGTACAACCACTACCCGACAGGGTGGGCGACGGCGTTCTCCACCCCCTTCCAGATGTTCAAGCGCTACTCGCAGTTCTCGGGTGGCACATGCGACCCGATGGTGATCCACTGGCCGGCGGGCATCACGGCCAAGGGCGAGATCCGCCACCAGTACCACCACTCCACCGACATCGTCGCGACGATCCTCGACGTCATCGGCATCGAGATGCCGTCGGTGTTCCGCGGCGTCGAGCAGCGCCCGCTCGACGGCGTCTCGATGAAGTACTCGTTCGACGCGGAACCCGACGGGCCCACCGCCAAGAAGGTGCAGTACTACGCGATGCTCGGCACGCGCGGCGTCTGGAAGGACGGCTGGAAGGCCGCCGCCATCCACGCTCCGCTCACCGGCCACGGCCGCTTCGACGAGGATCGCTGGGAGCTCTACCACGTCGACGTCGATCGGTCGGAGTCGAAGGACCTCGCCGCCGAGCATCCCGAGAAGCTCCAGGAGCTCATCGACGCGTGGTTCGAAGAGGCGGAGAAGAACAACGTGCTGCCCCTCGACGACCGATCGGCCCGTGACCAGCTCACGATCGAGCGGCCGCAGAGCGAGCCGGCGCGCACGCG
Source organism: Microbacterium kyungheense (assembly GCF_006783905.1). Lineage (GTDB taxonomy): Bacteria > Actinomycetota > Actinomycetes > Actinomycetales > Microbacteriaceae > Microbacterium > Microbacterium kyungheense. Next base: position 9,955 of record NZ_VFPE01000006.1, read on the forward strand.
ATACATCTACTACCCCGACACGACAGCCGTCGCCGAGAGCGTCGCGGTCAACGTCCGCGGCAGGTCGTACAAGATCATCGCCGACGTGATCCTCGAGGAGGGTGCCGAGGGCGTGCTCTTCGCCCACGGCTCGCGCTTCGGCGGGCACGCGCTGTTCATCAAGGACAACACGCTGAACTATGTGTACAACTTCCTCGGCATCCCGCCGGAGCAGACCTTCACGTCGGGCGGGCTGACACCGGGCAAGCACGCGCTGGGCGTCGAGTTCATCCGCGACGGCGCCGGCGAGCACGGTGAGTCGCTGGGCACGGCCAAGCTTTACGTCGACGACCAGGTCGTCGCCGAGGGTCCGATGCGCGCGCAGGTCGGCAAGTTCACGCTCGCCGGTGACGGCCTGTGCGTCGGCTTCGACAGCGGGGACTCTGTGAGCGGACAGTATTCCGGCGGCTTCCCCTTCACGGGCGGCAAGCTGCTCGGCGTCGGCGTCGACGTCAGCGAGGAGCAGTATCTCGACCTCGAGCTCGAGGCCCTCGCGGCGCTCGCGCGCGAGTAACGCCGGACACGCTCCCACGGTGAGAGACCGGATGCTGCGGCTGCGGCATCCGGTCTCTCATCGTTCCGGCGACACCGGCCCTCGCAGGGATCAGGCGGGCGGGTGCGCCGCCAGCCATTCGTTCGCCATCTTCTTGGGCACCTTCAGCAGCCACGCGTCGGTCACGACCTCGCGCAGCAGCTCAGCATCGATCGCGTCGAGCCGGAGCAGCACCGCTGGGTAGCCGTCGAAGTGCGGGATGGTGAAGAACACATCAGGGTAGGTCTCGATGAGCGCGAGCTTGCCTTGCTCGCCATCGGTGCGGACGCCGACCACCTCGCCGTCGGGCCACTCGCGGCCGATCGCGCTCAGCTGCTCGAGATCGCGGCCGCTGGGGCCTCGCTGCCAGACGAACACACCGGTGGGCGTGCGCCAGGTGGCCGCGCGCCGGTGACCGTCGACGCGTTCGACCACGCCCGGGAAGCCGAGCGCGATGGCCCGTACGTCGTCGAGAACCGCCATGGCCCCCATCATCCGCCTGTTCGGCTGCCGAGTCACGTGACGCCGGGGGCAGGGTGTGGTGTACTGATTCCCACGACAGAGCCCGACTGCGTCGCACTGCCCGGGGGGAGACCAGGCGGTGCAAGAGGAGCATCCCTGTGAGCACTACTCATCGTCCCCGCGTGCGCCGATTCCTGGCCGCAGCACTCTCGACCGCACTCGCCGCCACCGGCGCGGTCGCCGTGACCGCGCTTCCGGCCGTCGCCGCGTATCCGGATTCGGTGAACCCGTTCGCCATCGCTGGCGGCTTCACCGTATACGCGCGCGAGGATGCGCTCCTGCAGAATCAAGAGACCGAGGGCAGCATCGCCGTCGGCGGCACCGCCACGGTGCAGGGCAGCAGCGGTCAGTACACGATCATCCACGTCTCGGCCGGCACGGGTGCCTACGACCTGCCGAGCGTCGACGGCGATCCGACCCGCTTCCTGGTCGGGCAGTACAGCACCGACAGCACCGGCATCCTGGCCATCACCAGTGCGGGAACGGCGGATCCGGCGCTGTTCGGCGACCTGAAGATGGTGCAGCGCGACGGGCCGTGGCAGCCGTTCGCGCGCGCGGACTGGATCCGGCTCAACCAGAACCCCTCGAACCCCGACCAGACACCGCTGATCGACGCGACCCACCAGCAGTACCCCGCGAGCGCCGCGCCGCCGGCCGGCGCGACGGGCGGTGGCAGCATCTACACGGCGAACACGTCGAGCACCGCCGTCGCCGACTACGTCGAGGCAGGCCGGCAGGCGTCATGGGACGAGGCGTCGGCCTGTTTCGCCGACATCGCCGACCCTACGGGCGGGATCGGGTACGAGGTCGGCGTCGCAGAGCATGTGGGCGACCGCATCGTCCTGGGACCGCTCAGCGCCGACCAGCCCAACGTGCTGGACTACTCCCTGCTCGCCGGGGCGACCCTCATCCAGTTCTCCGCCGGCAGCCCGACGCCCGGCGTCACCAACCCGCTCGTGATCCGCGTGCCCGCCGGTACGACGACGGTGACCGGCGCGCGCATCGACCCGCAGGGGCAGTACTCCCCGTACGTCGTCTGGGACCTGTCGCAGCTGACGGGCGACGTGGAGGTCACCGCCGGCCAGACCCGCATGGACGGCTCGATCTACGCGCCCGACGCGTCTGTCACGGTGACCGCCGCGCCTCTGGACGGTCAGGTGATCGCCCAGAACGTCACGATCAGGGGCGGCGAGGTGCACTCGTTCCTCTTCTCCAGCGAGATCCCCTGCAACGCCGTGAACGGCACCTTCACGGTGCGCAAGCAGCTGTCGGGCATCGAGGAGTCGGAGCTTCCGGAAGGCACGACCTTCACCGTCAACTACCGTGCCGTCGACCCCGAGGGCGAGGTGTCGGTCGGAACCCTGGAGGTGCCCGCCGACGGCAGCCCCGTCGCGGTGGGCGAGCAGTTCCCGATCGGCACCGTCGTGACGTTCGAAGAGATCGAGCCCGAGAGCGTGCCCGGATGGGAGTGGGGCGACGCGACGATCACCCCCAACCCGCTCACCGTCGGTGGCGGCACCGCCGACATCGTCGTCTCGAACGCCGCCACGCCGCTCACGGGCACCTTCAGCGTCAGGAAGTCGATCGACTTCCTCGGCGATGACCCGGTCGATGTTCCGGCCGATGCGTTCGTCCCCGTACGCTGGACGGCCTGGGACGGAACCACCCAGATCGACGAGGGCACGCTGAACGTGCCCCTCGACGGCGCCGTCGTGGATGTCGGCCGCCAGTTCCCCTCGGGCACGCGCATCGTCCTCACCGAAGACCTGTCCGGCGTCACTCCGCCCGACGGCTACGAGTGGTCGGGCGTCGGCTGGAACCCCGGCCGCACGTTCGTCATCGGCGACGACGGCACGGTCGCGGTCGAGCTGACCAACGCGGTCACGCCGATCGACGTCCCGCGCACCATCACGATCGTGAAGGCGGCGACGGGGGATGCCGCCGACCCCGCCTACGGCTACGCGGTGAGCTACAACACCGACCCGCCCGGCACCCGCACCACGGTGGACCTGCCGGTCGGCGATCCGCAGTCCATCGACGACGTCGAGGCCGACACCGACACCCTGGAGCTCGCCGAGCTCCTGCCGACGCTGAACGGCGATCCCGTCGACCCCGCGGCGTGGGAGCTGCCGGTCATCGACGTCACGGTCGACGGCGTCACGACGACGTACCGGCCCGAGAACTTCGAGGGCGCCGGCCCGCTCGAGTCCGCGATCGTCGACATCCCACTGCCTGAGACGGGCGACATCTCCATCGAGGTCGCCAACGCCCTGCGGGAAGGCACGTTCACGCTGTCGAAGGCGTTCGAGGGCGTGTCCCCCGACGACGTGCCGCCCGGTCTCGAGTTCACGGTCGCGTGGACCGCGACCCTGCCGACGGGCGAGGTGCGCACGGGCACGCTGAGGCTCCCCGGAGGCGGTGCCCCGGTCGGGCCGGTCGATGAATCCGGCCAGCCGATGCTCTTCCCCTACGGCACCGTCATCACCTACACCGAGCTCACGGCTCCCGCCGTCCGCAGCCTGACGTGGCTCGGCGCGCGATTCTCGCTCGCTCAGCTCGTGATCGGCCAGGACGACCAGGCCGTCGTGCACGCGACGCTCACCAACGACGTTTCGGTGCTGCGAGGCACGTTCCTCGTGCAGAAGGACTTCGCGGGCATCGACCCGGACGAGCTGCTCACGGACTCGTTCACGATCGACTACGTCGCGCGCGAGCCCGACCTGACGGCCACGGCCGGGCGGTTCTCGCTCCCGGCCGACGGCACGCCGGCCGGCCCGATCGACACCTCGGGCAACACGATCACCTTCCCGGTCGGCACGACGGTGCAGCTGATCGAAGAACCACCCGACGCCTCGGCGCTGCCACCCGGCTACACGTGGAGCGGCACCACCTGGAACCCGGGCAGCTCCGTCGAGATCGGTCTCGGCGAGACGCCGGTGCTCGAGCTGACCAACTCCGTCGTCGCCCTGACGCGCATGGCCGTCACCAAGGTCGTCGACGGCGATGGGGCGGCGAGCGTGCCCGAAGGGACGACGTTCCCGGTGGATTGGTGGATCGACGGCGCACCGCAGACGCGGGTCGAGCTCGAGCCGAACGTGACGCTGTACTCGCCCTACTTCCCGGTGAGCACCATCATCGAGGCGCAGGAGGTCGCGCCCGCCCCGATCGACGGCGTCAACTGGGGCACGCCGACATGGACGGTCGGCGGTCAGACGCTCGTCCCCGACACGCGTGGCCGCGTCACCCTGCCGATGTCCGAGACGAGCACGCCGGTCACCGCCGAGGTCACGCTCACCAATGTCGCCGACGCACCGCGTCCGCCGACGCCGCTTCCCGCGACCGGCGGCGGCGCGGTGTCGCCGCTCGTGCCGCTCGGCGCGCTCACCGCGATCGCGCTCGGCGCGTTCCTGACCGTCCGGCGCTCGCGCCGCGTCCACCGGATGTGACGAATGGATGCCTCACCCCGGCCGGCCGCGGCGGTGGGGCATCCACTCCCCCGAAGGGCTACGGAACCCGCGAGAGCGGCTCTGCCGAGAAGGTGAACGCGCGGCCCTGCCGGAACGGCTCGACGAGCTCGAAGTTCTCGAACGCGATCCCGCCGGGGATGGGCGCCTCGCTCATCCAGTACGTGTAGCGGCCGTTGACCTGGGCGACCAGGGCCGGGTCGGGATCCTCTGCGCGCCAGGTCTGCACCGCCGGCACCCCCACGTAGGTCCAGTGCGCGGCGGTGCCCGGCGCGTGCTCGGCGAGGTGGGGCTCGGACTCGTCGGGCACCGCCGACACCGCGACGGCACCGGTGTCGTCACGCGTCAGCCTGTCGACACCGAAGCGGGCGTGCGCCGCGAAATGCGCATCGGTGTAGTCCGGCCAGAGCGCACCCGCGTGGGCGTCGCCCCCTGCGAGCCGCAGGGTGCGCAGGCGCGCCCAGTTGCCCATGGTCGCCGTCAGCACGCACGCCTCCAGCTCCACCGACGACGGGCGGCGGTAGGCGGCGACGGTGATCTCGTGCGGCCGGTCGGCGCGGAACACCGTGCGCACCCACACGTCGGCGCCGTTGGCGAACGGCTCGACCGCGACGTCGACGGTGAGCGTCTCGACGCCGTCGACGACGGCCACCGTGCCCCGCGACGGCTCACGCGGGTCGCGCAGGCCGGGGTCGTCGTGGTCGTCGGTCGACCACAGCCGCAGTCCCGGCATGTCGTCCAGGCGGCTGCGCTCCAGCTCGGAGTACCCGCGCTCGACGTGACCGGCCGGGATCGGCTCGACCGCGATGAAGTTCAGCAGGCGATCACGCGGCTGGCCGAGATACGGCGTGTACAGCCGCAGCAGGCCGCGCGGCCCGCCGATCGGCGGCAGACCGAGCTGCAGACCGTCCGGGTGGCCCCATCGCGGTTCGCGCGGCCCGTCGACGGGCGCCGGGCGCAGCCAGCGCCCGTCAACGACGGCCTCGGTCCATGCACGGCCGTCGACGTCGTGCGGCATCCCCTCGTCCTCGCGGGTCGTCACAGCGCGTCGACGCGGCCGATGAGGTGCACCCGGATGCCCATGCGGTCGAGCATCGCGGCCTTCGCCACGAGCGCCTTGTCGGCGGTCTCGGCGTCGGGCGCATAGACGACCTGTGCGTGGTTGGCCTTGTGGCGCGCCATGAACTGGTCGCGCGTGACGTCGTGCAGCACCACGTGCGCGATCGGCCATTCGGGGTTGGTCGCGTCCTTGCGGCGCTGTGTCTCTTCGGCGGGCAGCTCGACGACCGTTCCGCGGAAGATGTCGGCCTGCAGCACGCCGTCGGCGATGTACACGCGCGAGAGGACGACCTCGCCCGGCTTCGAGACGCCGTTGATCGTCGACCCTCCCGCCGGGAAGAACACCGGCCCCTGGCGCCAGCCCTCGGCCTTGTCCCATCCGCCCAGGTGCGAAGCGGGCACCGAGCCCGAGATCTCGTACACCCACACGAACCGCCCGTCGTAGTCCTCGCCCCAGCGCACGTCGTGCAGCGTGTTGTCGGGGACGAGGCCCATGGCCGTCCACACCCGGTCGGTGACGAGCGCGTCGACGGCGACGCCCTCGTCGGCCTCGTTGAAGTGCGGGAACGCGCGCCCGGCGAACAGCTCGCGCGAGCCGTCGCGCGAGAGCACGGGCGGGCGCTCGGTCGAATTGATCATGCCTTCGGCGAGATCGGATGCCGGCACCAGGTCCTTCAGGCCCTGCTGGTACTGGATGCCCACGGCGTCGAGCCCGAAGTCGTCGGCGATGCGCAGCGCGGCGATGTACATCTTCAGCTGCCAGCGCACCTGCGCCTCGGTGAGCTCGGTGGCCTCGTCGGTGCCGAAGCGGAACGTCATGCCGCGGTCGGTCAGCCAGTCGCGGTCGGCGTCGGCCTCGGCATCCGTGACGTTCAGCATCTCGGCGTACAGCGCCGACTGCGACAGGCGCTCCTTGTAGATGCCGGTGCGGTTGAGCAGCTCGTCGTCGAAGATCGCGTTGTACATGCCCATGCAGCCCTCGTCGAACACGCCGATGATGGCCTTGTCGGCGAGCAGCTGGTCGCCGAGCGCCCGGCCGAGCGCGACCTCGGGGGTGTCGGGGAGTTCCGGCAGCGGGCGCACGTGCGACGCATCGTGCGTGATGGCGCCGGTCTCGGTCCACTCCCGGATGCCGTTCTTGAACCAGTCGTCGGTGAAGTCGACCGACCAGATCGAGGCATACTCCTTGCCCATCTTGGTGAGCCCGGCGTTGAGCCCCAGAAGGCCCACGAGTCCCGGCCAGTCGCCGGCGAAGTTCGCGACGGTGAGGATAGGCCCCTCGTGTGTGCGCAGGCCGGCGAGCACGTGGTGCGAATACTGCCAGACCGCCTCGGCGACGACGAGCGGTGCGTCCGACGGGATGGTCTTGAAGACCTCGAGCCCCATGCGCTGGCTCGAGATGAAGCCGTGGCCGGTCGCCGGGTCGACGTCGTTGGCGCGGATCACCTGCCAGCCGAGGTCGTTCAGCACGCCGGTGACGCCGTGTTCGAGCTCGACCTGCGTGGGCCAGCCGGCGGCGTTGGCCGACTCGCGCAGGTCGCCCGACGCGATGAGGTAGGCGGTCTTCGGCGGCGCGGCCTGGTGCTCGCGGACGGTGGGAAGGGCATAGCCGGTCATGGGGTCTCCTGAGGTGAGGGGTCTGCGACGGCGGCACCCGAGCGAGCGGTCACGCTCTCGCCGGCCGTCAGGGTGAAGGAAGGGGCGGCCGCGACGTGCACGGGCCGGCCGCGCAGTTCGAGCCGCTCCAGGGTCAGTGAGCCGCCGTCGACGTGCAGGGTCAGCTCGTCGCCGTCGATCTCGACGCGCCCCCACGCGTCGCCCGCGGTGAACAGCGCGCGGAAGGGGCCGCCGACAGCGGGGTCGAACGAGAGCGTGCGGGCGGGGGCATCCCATTGCACGCCGCTGAACGCGAGCAGCAGTCCCCACGACGCGAGGGAGCGGGCGTAGTGGTTGCCGCACTCGATCTCGTTCCACGGGCTGCGGTACTCGCCGTCGTAGCGGGCGCGCAGCGTGCGCTCGAGGCCGAGGCCTTCGTCGGCGAGACCCGCGTAGACGAGGGATGCGGCCACCTGGTGCTCGATGCCGGTCCAGACCTCGTCGGAGTAGACGAACGGGATCGAGGGCCGCCCGCCACGCGGCCACGAGGCGAGCAGGAGCCCGCCCTCGTCGTTGAGCGCGTACACGCGCTGCGTGCTCTCATGCGACGTCAGGTCCGCACGGTGGTTGTGCGCGACGATCGCGCCGAGGGCGCTGCGCAGGTGCTCGCGCGGCAGCAGGTCGCCGAGGCCGTTGATCCACGCGTGGAACTGGCCGAGCAGCTGATCCGAGAGGAGGCCCTCGCCGTACTGGTAGCGGTGCGCGTCGACGTCGTCGATCACCTGCCGGTAGTACTCGCCGTTCCACAGCAGCGCGTCCATGCCTGCGGCGACCCGGTCGGCCCGGTCGAGCCAGTCCGCCGCCCGCGCGGTCTCGCCGAGGTGCGCCGCCATGCGGGCGCCCGCGCGCAGCGCCGCGGTGAACATGCCGTTGGCGAGCGGGTCGATCCCGTGGAACTCGATGTCGTACGTGTTGTGGAGCTCTCCGTCGAGCAGGCCGTCGCCGTCGCGGTCCCACTCGCGGATCGCATGCTCGAGCGTGCGCACGGCCGCGGGCCACGCCTCGCGCAGGAAGCGGTCGTCGCCCGAGAACCGCCACTCGCGGTGCAGGCGCAGGAAGGTGCCGAGCTGTCCGTCGACCGCGGGTCCCATGAACCACGGCTGGCCGCCGAAGACGCGGTTGCTGCGGAACTTCTGCGCCCCCGCGTCGTCGGTCTCGAGCAGGAACTCGACGCGGCGGGCGCTGCGCTCCAGCGCGGGGAACAGCCACGCCATCGTCTGCGCGTACGACCACACGTGCGTGCAGGTGCCCTCGCACGAGCCGACATGGTAGAACGAGCCCTCCCACGCGGCGAGCACCGGCCCGTCGCCGAGGTCGGCGTTCGGCGTCTCCACGACGAACGCCGTGGTCGACCGCGTCGCCGCGATGTTCGCGCCCACCGCATCGGCGACGACGGGGTCGAGGGTGCCGCCGTAGAGCGCGTCGACGAAGGCGAGCGTGGTCGCCTCGAGCGCGGGCAGCTCACGATGAAGATGGGATGCCGCACCCCACGCGTCCGGCCACAGCACCGCGTACCGGTTGCGCACGGTGCCCGGGTCGGCGCGTTCGTCGGCGACGATGTTGCCGCGCCACGAGCGGACCCGGTTCGGGAAGCTCCACGCGAGCACGAACTCGAAATCGCGGCTCTCGCCCGGTGCCAGCTCGTGGACGATCCCGAGCGATCCGGTGCGCAGCCGCGGCAGGCGCTCGAACAGCTCCTCCTCGCTCATCGGCCCCGCCGAGGCGGAGTCGGCGAACAGGCCGCGCGGGCGGTCCTCGAGCGTCAGGCGGGACTCGGGCTGCAGCATCCCGTCATCCGACAAGTCGCTCCAGAACAGGCGCGCGCCGTCGGGCCAGAACCCGGTGACCCACTGCGGCTTGGCGGTGGTCGACGCGTCGGTCGTCGTGAGGCTGAGCGTGCCGTAGCCGGGATCGTCCTCGGGAAGCCCGATGCCGAAGTCGAGCCCCCGCACACCGTCCTCCTCGCGCCAGCGCACCGTCTGCTGCGCGCGCATGCCGAACGGGCCCTCGCCGCGGCCGGCGGTGTGGCTGACGCTGCCGGCCACGGTGACGCGCACCGATCGGTCCGCGGGGTTCGTCACGCGGTAGCGCAGGACGGCGGCGGGGATGCCAGACGCGTCGGCGTCGAGCGGCACGAGAGGCGTGAACGCCCGCAGCGACACGTCGACCGGCAGCACGTCGTCGTCGAAGTCGATGTCGACGACGGGGTACTCGCCGTGCATCGTCGCCGCCCGCAGCCGTGGCAGGCCCGCCTGCCACTCGAACAGGAACCCGGCGTCGATGTCGCGGCGCCCCGTGATGCGCGCCTCGAGCACGCGTGTGACGGCGTCGCCGGCGTCGGCGCCCTCGTCGTCGAGCGGCGCGGCGTGGATCGCGAAGAACGAGTACGGGTTGATCCGCCCCTTGTCGGGGGCGTTCTCGAGCTCCCAGTCGTGCAGCTCGCCGCGCGCGCCCAGTGACACGTTGCCCGTGCCGATGCCACCCAGCGGAAAGGCTGCCCGCTCGGCGGTGTGCGGGATGCCGCGGGCACGCCTGCGGGTCTCGGACGGGCCGGTCATGCCATCGCCCCCTGGGGCAGCGCCCGCCGCTGCTCGGCGGCGAGCTCGTGGACGAGCTCCTTCGTCGAGGCGTAGAGACGCAGGTAGCGCTCGAAGAGCTCGTCGTAGTAGGTCGCCGCATCGGGGTCGGGGCGCACCGTGTGAGCGACGGGGTTCCAGTCGGCGATGCGCGGCGGCGCATCGGCCGTCGCCGCGGCCGCCAGGAACGCGGCGCCGTAACAGGCGCCGATGGTCGTGCGGGGCACCTCCTGCACGAGGCCTGTCGCATCCGACACGATCTGCAGCCACAGCCCGCCTTGGGTGCCCCCTCCGACGGCGACGATGCGGCGGATGTCGGCGCCCGCGGCACGCATCGTCTCGACGTTGTGACGGACCCCGAGCGCCGTGGCCTCGAGGGCAGCGCGGTACAGGTCGCCGCGCGTGTGGTCGAGGGTCAGCCCGGCGATGACGCCGCGCGCGTCGGGGTCCTGGATCGGCGTCCGCTCGCCGGCGAAGTACGGCAGCAGGACGAGGCCGCGCGCACCGCGCCCCGAGACCTCGGCCTCGGCGAGGAGCGCCGGGTAGTCGGCATCCGTGATGCCCTTCAGCCATGCGGTCAGCGCGCCCGACGTCGCCAGGCCGCCGGCGAGGTTGCGGGTGCCGGGGAATGCGCCGACGGTCGTCCACATCGAGGGGGTGCGCAGCGTCTCGGTGCCCGTGGCGATGAGGAACATCGTGGTGCCGTACATGAGCATGAGGTCGCCGTCCTCGTGTGCGCCGACGCTCACCGCCTCGGTCCACGCGTCGATCGTGCCGGTGATGACCGGCGTGCCCGAGGGGATGCCGGCGGCAGCGGCCGCGGCATCCGTCACGGCGCCGGCCACCTCACCCGCCCACGCCAGCCGCGGCGGCTCGATCCCGGACGCGTAGCGGTCCCACCAGGGCTCGTGCCACGCCTCGGCCTCGACGTCGTACAGCGGCGAGCACTGGCTGGCGGACTGGTGATCGAGCACGTAGGCGCCGGTGAGCCGGCGGACGAGCCAGGACGCCGGCATGAACAGCCGCCGCGCCCGCTCGAACACCTCGGGCTCCTCATCGGCGATCCACGCGATCTTCGGACCGGCGGCCTGAGAGGTGAGCGTCGATCCGCCGATCCGGACGATCTCGTCGGCGCCGAGCTCGTCGGTCAGGCGCGCGATCTGAGCGCCCGCCCGCATGTCGACGCCGTAGAGGATCGCCGGGCGCACCGGCTCGTCGTGCTCGTCGGCCAGCAGGACGCAGGGGCCCATGCCGCTCACGCCGACGGCGCTGATCTCTGGGTCGATCCCCTGCTCGCGCGCCCGCTCGGGCAGCTCACGGGCGAGCGATACGAACTCGTCCCACCAGAGGTGGGCATCCATCTCCACCCACGAGGTGCGCGGACGCGAGACCTCGTGCGCACGCGTCGCGACGGCGACGATGCGGCCCGTCTCGTCGACGAGCACGCCCTTGCTGCTGGACGTGCCGATGTCGACACCGAGCGTGCAGCGGACGGTCATCGGATCCTCCTCGATCGCGACAGCGCCTGAGACGCGGACGGCGTCGGGCGAATGCGTCCACTGTAGACGAAATCGATTTCATGATCAACCGCACGAAACCGCGTGCGGGCTGAAACAGCGGTTGCGGGATCAGCCGCGCAGCAGAGTGCGCGCCGGCTGGACCTCGTTGCGCAGGACGACCGTGCGCGCCGGCTGGTCGTCGCCGTTGATGCGCTCCAGCAGCATCTTGGCGGCCGTGACACCCATGTGCCGGGCAGGCAGGCGCACCACCGTGACGGCCGTCGGCGAGAGCGTCGTGAACGGCAGCGAGCCCACGACGGCCACCCCGAGCTTGGGTGGCGTGAGGCCGTGCTCGGTCAGCACCTGGATCGCGCCGACGCCGAGCATGTTGTTGCACGCGACGACGGCATCCGGAGGCTCGGGGAGGGCGAGGAGCTCCTCCATCACCTCGCGGCCGCCGTCCACGCGGAACGTCGAGTACCGCAGCAGCTCGTCGGGGTCGCCGTCCGGGAAGTGGCGCGCCAGCACGGCGCGCCAGCCCTGCGCGCGCTCGTACGCGGTCTCGATGTGCTGGGGTCCGGTGATGCAGGCGATGCGGCGGTAGCCCGCCTGCACGAGATTCTCGGTCGCGGCCTGGCCCGCCGTGCGGTTCGCCATCACGACGCCGTCGATGTCGTATCCGGTTCCGCGGTCGACCGCGACCACGGGGCGACCGGTCGCCATGAGCTCGTCGAGGTTCGTGTGGTCGGAGGCGGCGGCGAGGATCACGCCGGCCATATGCTCCGAGATGGCGATCTGCAGGTAGGTAGCCTCTTTGTCGATCTGCGAGTCGGTGTTGCACAGCACGACCGAGTAGCCGGCCTGCGAGGCGACGTCCTCGACGCCGCGCGCCATCTCGGTGAAGTAGGGGTTCTCGATATCGGGGATCACGAGGGCGATGACCTCGGATGCCTGGCGGCGCAGCGTGCGCGCCGTGCGGTTCGGGGTGAACTTCAGCTGCCGTGCCGCCTCGCGCACAGCGAGCGTCTTCTCGTCCGACACCCCCATGCCGTTGAAGACGCGCGACACGGTCGCCGGCGACACGCCGGCGAGCTTCGCGACCTCGTAGATCGTGGCCATGTCACCCGCTTCCCCGTGCTCCGGCGCGCGTTGACATGCCGGTCAGCCAACAATACAGTGTTGAAATCGATTCCAAAATATCGACATCTGATCGACCCTCGCACCGCCTCGGTGCGCCGACACGAGGACGTGCCACCCGATGACCGCTCCCCAGCTCCCCTCCCCCGATCTGTCGTCGATCGCCTCGCTGCGGTCGCTGCAGACGCGCTCCATCTCGCCCGAGAACTTCGACGGCGCCGTCGGCGGCGGCGGCCGCGCCACCGAGGGCACCGGCGCCTCATGCGCCCGCGATCTCGGCCCCGGCTGGAAGATCTCGCCGAGCGTCGACATCAAGGCCGGCGAGACCTTCGACCTCGCGAACATCCAGGGCGGCGGCAGGATCACGCACATCTGGATCACGACGCACACCGACAACTGGCGCACCCTCATCCTCCGCGCCTACTGGGACGGCGCGGACGAGCCCGCCGTCGAGGTGCCCTACGGCGACTTCTTCTGCAACGGCTGGGGCGTCTTCGCCCAGGTCAACTCGCAGGCGATCGCCGCGAACCCCCACGGCGGGTTCAACTCGTACTGGCCGATGCCGTTCCGCACCGGGGCGCGCCTCACGATCGAGAACACGTCGGTGGTCGACGTGCGCGTCTACTACCAGGTGACCTACGAAGTCGGCGGCGACTACTCGAACGAGGGCTACTTCCACGCCCAGTGGCGCCGCTCGAACCCGCTCGAGGAGCTCGTGCCGCACACCATCCTCGAAGGCATCGAGGGGCGCGGACAGTACGTCGGCACGTACCTCGCCTGGGGCGTCAACTCGAACGGGTGGTGGGGCGAGGGCGAGATCAAGTTCTACCTCGACGACGACACCGACTACCCGACGATCTGCGGCACCGGAACCGAGGACTACTTCGGCGGCGCGTGGAACTTCGACATCCCCGGCAAGGGCTACACGGAGTTCTCCACGCCCTACCTCGGCATGCCGCAGGTGATCCGCCCCGACGGCCTGTATGTCAGCCAGCAGCGTTTCGGCATGTACCGCTGGCACCTGCTGGACCCGATCTTCTTCGGCTCCGGCATCCCGAAGGTCGACATCCAGGCGCTCGGGTGGCGCAGCGGCTGGCGATATCTGCCGCTGCGCGACGACATCGCCTCGACCGCGATGTTCTACCTCGACCGCCCGACGGCCAGGCGCCCCCAGTCGCCGAGCGCCGACGACATGGAGGTCCACCTAGGCACCGCCCCGGTCCCTGACATCGGCGCCACCCCGCCGCGCGCGCCGCAGGACTGAGGTGCTCCCCGCGGTCATCGACCCTGGTGTCGATGGGTTGAGCCTTCACGCACTGTCAAACTCCGACGCCGTCGCGTTGCACGCGCTCGTGCAGCGCAATCGTCGGCATCTGACGGCATACGGCGACTATGCCGAGGAGGTCGCGCGAGATGTCGAACAGACAGCGGCGTGGCTGGAGTCCGTTCAGGTTGCCGGGATGACCTACGGTCTCAACTGGCGAGGCGAGCTGATCGGTCTCGTCGGGCTGACCCCCGTCGATCCGCCTCGGTATGGCTGCGGGTACTGGATCGACGAGTCGCACGCGGGTCGCGGACTGACCAGGGCCGGTCTGTCCGCCCTGGTCGCTGCGGCGAAACAGTCGCTGGGGGCGACGGACGTCTACGCAGGCGTGACGCGTGGCAACCTTGCCAGCGTCGGCGTGCTGAGATCGCTCGGGTTCGAGCTGGCGGAAGAGTTCCCCACCTACGAGCGGTTTCATCTCCGCCTTGCCGGCCACCCGGATCCGAGGCCGCGCATCTTTGTGGCGACCGCCGACGACGTCGCCTTCCAGCAGTTGGCTTCTGCCTTCATCGACTGGCCGAAACCATCCGAGCTGTTCGACGAATATCGGCGGCGCCAAGCGTCGGGTGATGCCCTCGTGCTCATCGCCTGTGCCGAGTCAGAAGTGGCCGGCTACTGCCTGGTGGAATGGACGTCGTCCTATCCGCCGTTCGCGAGCGCAGGAGTGCCCGAGATCATCGACCTCAACGTGCTTCCGGCGCAGCGTGGTCTCGGCGCAGGTCGTCGCCTCCTCGCCGAGGCCGAGCTGCGGGCGTCGACCCGGTCAGACACGGTTGGTCTCCGCGTCGGTCTGTACGCTGACTACGGCGTCGCTCAGCAGATGTATGTCCGCGCTGGCTTCGTGCCCGATGGGCGCGGTGTATCGGTCAACGGACAACCGGTGCCGCCTGGCGCAGTGATCAGGCTTGATGACGAACCGGTGCTCGCCTTGACGAGATGCGTGAAGGGTCGCTTTTAGATCCGCGGCGGTCGTGGCGGCGGCATCCCTCCACCTCTGAGCCGCAAGCAGCTACGCGCGGTCGAAATCGGCATCCGCGCATGAAGCTTTCTGGGGCGGATGCCGAATTCGACAGCGCGAACGTAGGAAGCAGCGCGGGCGCAGCGGCGCGAACGTCGAAGCGGGGCCGACGACATCGGCGCCACCCCGCCGCGCGCGCCGCAGGACTGAGGCGCGCGGGCGCGTCTCATCCGTCGGCGAGCGCGCGTCCGCGCACCGTGGTGCGCAGCACGTAGAGGCTCGTCGTGGCCGTGATGTACAGGACGTTGCGTCGGGGTCCGCCGAACTCGAGGTTGGCCACGGTCTCGGGGAGAGGGATGCGGCCGATCAGCGTGCCGTCGGCGGCGTGGCAGCGCACCCCGTCGGCGGCGGCCACCCACAGCCTGCCGAGGGCGTCGGTGCGGATGCCGTCGTAGACCACGTCGGCTTCCACGATCCGCTCCAGGTCGCCGCTCGAGCCGTCCGCGCGGACGTCGGCGCGCCAGATGGCCGGCGTGCCGCTGTCGGTGACGTAGACGGACGTGCTCTCGGGGTCGAAGGCGATGCCGTTCGGCTGGTCGAGCCCGCCGAAGCGCAGCGCGACCGAGCCGCCGGCATCCACGCGATACACGCCGCGCACCGCCTGCTGTGGGGTCGCGGCGACCCCTTCGTAATCGCTCAGGATGCCGTAGGTCGGGTCGGTGAACCAGACCGAGCCGTCGCGGTGGACCGCCACGTCGTTCGGGCTGTTCAGCGGCATCCCTTCGTAGGCGTCGGCGACGACGCTCGTCGAGCCGTCGTGCTCGAGCCGCGCAACACGGCGGCCGCCGTGCTCGCACCAGACGAATCGTCCCTGCGCGTCGACGGTGCGGCCGTTCGCGAAACCGGACGCCGCATCGAAGACGTCGACGCGGCGCGTGCGCTCGTCGAAACGAAGGACGCGCTCGTTCGGGATGTCGCTGAACAGCACGAATCGATGCGCCGGGTGGTAGGCGGGGCCCTCCAGCCAGCGCCCGTCGTCGAACACGCACTCGAGGAAGTGGTCCCCGCCGACATCGGCGAACCGCTCGTCGAACGATTCGTAGACCGCTGCCAGCCGCTCGGTCGCCATCGGCCCGCCTTCCTGCTCGCCCGTGCCCGGCATCCGGATACGGTGATCAGCCCATCCTAGGAAGCAGCACGCGCTCGGCGCGGTCCCCGCTCTCCCGGGCCTTCACGCGGCCGCACGCTCAAGAGCCCGGCGCGCCCATGCGGCCACCTGCTCGGCGGCCTCGGTCGCGGTGAGCGGATCGGTGTCGATGACGTGCGCCGCCCACCGGGGATCGTCCGCAGTCCAGCCCTCCCAGCGATCCCAGCGCATCGGAGTCGGTGACGGGACGCGGATCACCTCGGGGCTGTGGGACGGGTCCAGCGTGTGCCGCAGGAACCACTCGCCGAACCGCACGTGGTGGATGAGGGCGTCCTCCGGCTCGCCGCGACGGCGCAGGCGGTCGCGCCGCACCTCTGGCGAGCAGTGCAGGAGGCACACCTCGAGCCCGTCCAGCCGCTCGGCCGAAGGGGCGGCCAGCAGCTCGCCGAGCGGCACCTGACCGCACAGCAGCAGGTGCGCCCCGGATGACTGGAGATCCACCGCCCGAGCGACCCAGCGCTCGACGGCGGAATGCCTCCAGGCGGTGTCGGCGCCCTCGGGCACGCCGATGGAGTCGAACTCCGCGCACTCGACGGCATGCCCGAAGTCCCGGCCCGACAGCTCGGCCAGAACGGCCGACTTTCCGGCGCCGCTCGCGCCGGTCACCATCAGCAGCACGCGTGACTCCCTGTCGTTCGTGCGGACGCGCCGCCTCGCCGGATCCGTTCCCGCGAGGCGGCGCGTGCGCATCCGCTTTACGGCTTGCCCGGCTTACCCGGCTTGTCGGGCTTGCCCGGCTTGTCGGGGAACTCCGGCCGCGGCTTGCGCGGGTCGTAGTGCACCGCCGTGAGCGTCGTCACGCAGCCCTCGCACGAGGTGAGGATCGCCCGGTCGGCCGTCGCCGACGTCGTCACGACGAGGTTCGAGTCGGTGCGCGAGGCGTCACGACGAACGGTGGCAGAGAACGTGAGCTCCAGGGTCGCGCCCGACGGGATGGCCCCGGCCCACCGCAGCGTGGATCCGTCGAGCACCGGCGTGCCCAGCGAGGAGCGGAGGGATGCCGCATCCAGCGTCGCGTCGTCGACGAGACCCGCCAGGTCGACCGCGAGAGAGACGCCCTCGGCCGTCGCGCTGTCGGTCGAGGCGCGCACCGTGTACGTCACGACGTCGTCGCGCACCACGTCGCTCCCCGCCGCGGGATCAGAGGTCACCGAGACCGTGAGGCCCGGCAGCTGCTCCTTCGCCTTGACGAGCGACAGGTCGTCGATCTGCACCCAGCGATCGCCGTTCAGGTGCGTGCCGACGAAGGCCTGCACGGCCGTGCGGTCGCCGCTGTGGAAGGTGACCGAGTAGCGGGTGTACGCCCCCACCGCCTCGAAGGTCGTCTCGCCGATCGTGGCGCCGCCGGCGCCCAGCTCGCGCACGCCGATCGAGCCCTCGGCGGGAGTTCCGCCGGTGACGACGAACCCGGTGAACGTGTACGTGGTGTTCGGCTCGACGGCGACGTCCTGATGCACATCGATCCATCCCGCGTTGAAGCGCATCCAGCCCTGCTTGGTGCCGCCGTACGCCCACGTGTGGTTGATGTCGATGCCGCAGTTGCCGGTGCACGCCCACGGCGCGGGCATGGAGCCGTCGACGGCGCGTTCGAAGCCCGGGTCCTCGATGAGGTTGGGGCCCACGACGGTTCCGTCGCGGTCGATCTCGGCGCGCATGAGGTAGGTGTTGTACGGCTCCCACTGCGAGAGCGAGAAGTACAGGTCACCGCCGTCGGACCACGGATGCATGTAGCCGCCGTACAGGCCGGGGTAGTCGGCGAAGCTCGCGAGCCGCTGGCCGTCGCTCCACGGGCCCTCGGGCGACGGCGCGGTGCGCAGCACGAGGTCGAGGTTCTCGTCGAGGTAGGTCATGAGCCACCCGCCGGTGTAGTCGCTGTACTGCACCGACAGCTCGGCGACGTTGGGCGGCAGGATGGCGACGGCGGCCGACTCCTCGGCGACCCACGCCGAGCCGTCCCAGTACGTGTAGGCGGCCTTGTCGAGCAGCTGCGCCTCGGGCACACGCGCGACGTGCGCGGCGCCGAAACGCCCGTTGGGCGTGCCGAACATGTAGACCCAGCCGTCGTGGCGCTCGAACGCGACCATCTGGAACGGGTCCTGCCCGTCGGCGGTGTTGGTCCACTGCGGCCCGTCGGTCGAGTTCCACGTCTCGCCGTTGTCGTCGGAGTACGCGATGCGGCTGTAGTTCGTGTCCCAGGCGCCGGGGGCGCCCCACTGGCGCACCGACATGAAGGCGAGGTACTGCCGCGAGCCGACCGCGATGCCGGCGGTCGGGATCGTGGTGATCTCCTGGCCGTTCACCTTGAGCGACGGGATGAGCTCGCCGGCGTGACCGGGCGCGTCCTCCACGGCGGAGTCGAACGCCATTCCGTCCGTGAGATCGGTGTCGCTGCTGCGCAGCAGCACGTTCGAGCGCCAGTCGCCGCCTCCGCCGCCCGGTCCGGTCCAGTCGCCGAACGTGTCGCCGAACGCCGTGAGGATCTCGCCCTGCCCGTTGTCCCACATGATGCCGAGGTCCGTGCCCGTGACCCGCCATCTCGTGTCGGTGGCGCTCGTTGACTTCGGTCCGGTCATCTTGCCGACGACGACCGCCGGCGAATGATCGGGGGATGCCGCCGGCACCGCCGCATCCGCGACCGGCGCCGCCGCGGCTCCCATCGGGACGATCGCCCCGATGGCGAGCGCGCCGATCGCCGCGAGGGCGGCAGTGGTCGTTCTGAATCGTCGCATCATTGCGCCTTTCCGTATCGTCCTCCCGCGCCTTTCGCGGAGGTCTGGATCACGTCACTTGAGGCCGGCCATCTTGATGTTGCCGATGATCTGGCGCTGGAAGATCAGGAACAGGATCACGACCGGCGCTGCGGCGAGCACGGACCCGGCGATCAGCAGGCCGAGCTCCGTGCTCCGCTCGGAGCGGAACGTCGCCAGGTACTGCTGCACGACGAACTGGTCGGGGGTCGTGATGGTCATGATCGGCCACACGTACGAGTTCCAGTACGCCAGGAACGCGGTGATGCCCATCACGACGAACGGGGGCTTCGACAGCGGCAGGAACAGCTTCGTGAAGATCCGCAGTCGACCGCAGCCGTCGAGCATCGCAGCCTCTTCGAGGCTCGACGGGATGCTCAGGTAGAACTGCCGGATGAAGAAGATCATCCCCGCGCTCGCGGCGCCCGGGATCACCAGCACGGCGAGCGTGTCGAGCATCTGGAGGTTCGTCACCACGATGAAGCTCGTGAGCAGGATGGTCATGCCGGGGATGAACATCGTCGTGATCACGATGACCCAGAGCGTCCTCTTGAACCGGAAGTCCAGACGCGCGAACGCGTAGGCCGCGAGCGAGTTGACCGTGAGTGCGAGCAGCGTGAACAGCACCGCGCCGAGGAACGTCCACAGCATCGTGCGGGTGAAGGTCGGATCGGCCAGGATCTGCGCGTAGTTCTCCCAGCGCCACACCTCGGGGAAGAACTGGAACGGGGTCTGGATCACCTCGGTCTTCGACTTGAAGCCGGCGATCACCATCCACGCGAGGGGGAAGAGCGCTGCCGCGACGAACACGATCCCGACGATCGTCTTGCCGATGGCGTACAGCCACCAGGCGGTGTCGCGGTGCCGGCGGCGCGGGACGAGCGCCGTCGTGACGGGGGCATCCTGAACGGCGGTCACGTCAGTCCACCAGCCTCTCGGAGTTGACGAAGCGGAACACCAGCGCCGACACCGTGCCCAGCACGACGAACAGCAGCAGCGCCGCCGCGATCGAATAGCCGACGTTGATGTCGTTGCGGAAGTGGTTGAAGATGAACAGGTTCGGCAGCGTGGTCGCGTTCAGCGGTCCGCCGCCGGTCATCACGAGGGGCAGCTCGAACTGCTGGATCGCCGCGACGAAACCCGTGATGAGCAGGTAGAGGAACACGTTCTTCATCTGCGGGATGGTGATGAAGCGGGTCTTCTCCCACCAGTTGGCGCCCTCCATGGCGGCCGCCTCGTAGTACTCGGCGGGGATGTCGACCATCGCCGCGACCATGATGAGCGAGGTGAGGCCCATGCCCAGCCAGATCGCGGGGATCGCGATCGCCAGGAGCGCCCACGCCGGGTCGCCGATCCACGCGATCGGATCGATGCCGAAGCCGCCGAGCATCGCGTTGAGGATGCCGCCGGAGTAGTTGTAGATGAGCACGAAGATGATCGACGTGATCACCGACGAGATGATCGTGGGGATGTAGATGCTCACCTTGAGCACGCTCGCGAACCATCGCGACACGCTCACCACGAGGCTCGAGAAGAAGAACGCGAGGATGAGCATCGGCGGCACGGTCATGGCGACGAACACGAAGCCGCGCCCGATCGCCTCCCAGAACAGCGGGTCGCTCAGCACGTTCGTGTAGTTGCGGAAGCCGACGAACTGCGGGTCCTTGTAGAAGCTCCAGTCCTGGAAGGACAGGTAGCCGGCGTACACCGCCGGCCAGATCACGAAGATCCCGAGCAGCACCACCGCGGGCAGGATCAGCAGATACGCGATCCTGCCGTCGCGGTACCGGAAACGGTCGTGCCGGCGCTTGTCGCGGCGGCCGCCGGGCAGCACCATCGTCTCGGTCTCGGTCATCATGGTCTGCGTCGCGGTCATTTCCTCACCTCACTGTGGGCCCGGGCACAGGTCCGGGGGCCGATACGATCGGCCCCCGGACCCCTTCCGTCCGTCAGGACTTGGGTGCCTTGCTGGGCAGGTCGTCGCGCTGGATCACCGTGTTGATGGCATCCTCCGCGGTCTTGATGGCGTCGTCCGTCGAGGCGGCGCCCTTCATGACCGATTCCATCGCAGTGCCCACCGCGAGCGACACGTCCCAGGGGTAGGTCGGCTCGGGAATGGCCGTCGGCACGATGTCATCCATCACGATGGACGACCACGGCGCGTCGGCCGCCTTGGGGTCGGCCGAGACGGCGTCCTGCACGTCGGTGCGCACCGGCACCTTCGTGAACTGCGTGTCGACGAAGAACGGCACGAGCAGATCGGGGTCGCCCGCGAGCGCCCACGTCAGGAAGTCGGCAGCTGCCTGCGCGTTCTTCGACTTCGCGTCGATCACCCAGCGGAAGTTGCCGAGCGTGCTCGCGCCGCGACCGTCGGCGTCGGCCGCGTTCGGGAAGGGGCCGATCCCCGTCTTCGGCAGCACGTCGGTGTAGTCCGAGCCGATCTCGGACATCATCCACGACCCTGAGACCTTGAACGCGACCTTCTCCTCGCCGAAGTCCTTGCCTCCGACGTACACGTCGAGCGCCTGCTGGGGCATGTAGCCCTCGTCCCACAGCGTCTTGTAGTTCTCCATCAGCTGGCGATAGCCGTCGTTGTCGATGTCGGGCGCGGTCCAGTCCTCGTTCAGCGCGGTGTGCCCGGCGAAGTTGTACTGCTGGCCGACCGACGACCACGCGAAGGTGACCGCGTCGCTCGCGGGCGAGATGCAGTACTGGCCGTCTGCCAGGGTCGGCTTGATCGCGGCGCACATGTCGAACAGCTCGTCCCACGTGGTCGGGCCGGTCTCTGGGTCGAGGCCTGCGGCCGACAGAAGGTCCTTGTTCCAGAACAGCACCGTCTGCGGCTCGAGCAGCAGCGGGTAGGCGTAGTACTTGCCGTCGAGCTGCGAGATGGGCTGTGCGGGATCGATGATCTCGGCGAGCTTGTCGTCCGGGACCAGTCCGTTGAGCTCGTGCAGCTGCCCTGCGTTGACGGCGTCGGTGATGCTGGCCGAGAACGTGTAGATGTCGGGGGCCTTGCCGGCGGCCTGGGCCGACTTCATCTTCTGGTCCCACGCGTCGGCGGGCACCTCGGTGTCGACGACCTTGATCTCGTCCTGCGACGCGTTGAACTTCTTCACGATGTCGGCGTACCACTCGTTCTCGACGGGCGTGAACGTGCGGTGCCAGAACTGGACGGTGGTTACGCCGTCGGCGCTGGAGTCGTCGCCGCCGCCGGCGCTGCAACCCGCGAGCACGGTGCCCGCGGCCGCCGCTGCCGCGACGGCGAGCAAGAGCCTGCTGTTTCTCTTGTGCATTCGTCCCTCCTCAGGAACACGACTCTTCGGTGAGTCGGAGCTGTGGCCGGTCAGGGGAGCCCGGTCGACCTGATCGAGCGGCACCCGTCGTCCTGCACGGATCGCCTCTGACCTCGTCTCGGTCAGAGTAGACGAAATCGATTTCATGCGCAATGGCTCGCATCGGCCGATTCGCTGCAACCGGTGGCGCCAGGAGGAGTCCAGAGCCCCTGAAACCGAAGGCGATCACGCCAAAACCGGGCAACGAGGGCCGGGATGCGGCATCCATCCGCTCTGTATCGATTTCACAACGCGTCCCGCTGCGCCGGATCAAGGGGCCTTCTCGAGGTCGGCAGAGAACCAGAACACGTTGTACGGCCCCCACAGCGACAGGGTGAAGTAGATCTTCCGGCCCCCGTCGGCGACGTAGCGCGGGTTCAGGTACGGGGAGTACAGCCCAGGGTATTCCGACCCGGGGACGAGGAGCACGGGATCGTTCCACGGGCCCCACGGCGTGACGCCCTCGCGGATGTACGCGCTGCCCGCATCCGAGTACGTCATGATCCAGCGGTCGAGGTAGTCCGACCACATCACCGACAGCTCGCCGATGGTCCCGTCGACGACGAGCTCGGCGTCGTCGAGGTCGTCCGACCAGTCCGGCACGCCGTCGTCGACACCCGCGAAGTACGTGTAGGCGCTCTGGTCCTCGACGGCCGCCTCGGTGGCCGGAACCCGCATGAGCGCGACTCCCCCGAACCGGCCGGACGGGATCGTCCAGAAGTAGACGTACTCCTCACCGTCGTCCTCGACATGCACGGGAGCCACCTGGATGAAGTTCGAATCGCCCGGCCAGCGCGGCGAATCCAGCGCTTCCCACGTCTCGCCGCGGTCGGTCGACTTCGCCAGTCCCGCGTAGTTCGCGTCCCACGCGCCGGGCTCGCCCCAGTACGAGACCGACATGTACGACACATACAGCGTGTCGCCGATCGCGAACCCGTGCGTGGGGATCTTGGTCACCTCGCCCTGACCGTCGTTGGCGTCGTGCTCCCCCTCGACGAGCGCCTCGGCCCACCCGAGGTCGTCGACCGGCGCCCAGCCGCCGAACGTGATGCCGTCCGACGGATCGTCGTCCGTCGTCCACGCCGAGACGTTCGAGCGCCAGATGCCGCCCTGCCCTCCGTACGAGTCGGGGTCGCGCTCGCCGAACGTGTCGCCGAAGAAGAAGTACGTGCGGTCGCCGATGTTCGTCATCGAACCGAGGTCGGTGCCGGCGACGGCCGCCGTGGCGGTGTCGTTGATCGCATCCGGTCCGGTCAGCTGGGCGATCTGGGTGAGCCCCGTCACCCCTAACAGGACGAACGGCTTGTCAGGATCGGGGTCGACCGTCGGCGCCCCGCCCGCGGCACAGGCCGCGAGGCCGACGGCGAGAGAAGTGGATGCCGCGACCCCGGCGATCCGCCGGGCTCGGGCTCGGGCTCGGGAACGCGGCAGAGACATGATCCTCCTCGATCGTCGCTGCCACCCTACGGCGAGAGGAGGGAATCACGAAATCGATTTCACCTCGCGGGACGACGATCGACCGCGCCGACGGCACGGCTCGGGCCGCGGCATCCCTCCGGCCGACCGGTCGTCAGTCGCCGTCTTGCGGCGCGTCGGCCGGCGCCTCGATCGGGGTGCGCGGCCGCCACACGACGACCTCGGTGGCGCGGCGCACGCGGGTGCCGTGACGCAGGGTCACGACGGAGCCCGTCGAGCCGGCGGCGAACACGCGCGCCCCCGGCCTCTTCTCGAGCTCGGCGCGCACGCGGTCTTCGAGATCGCGGACGCGGCCGTGCAGCTCGTGCACGCGCGCCTCGAGCTCGAGGATGCGCGTGATGGCCGGCAGGCCGATGCCGTCCGACGACATGCGGGCGACCTCGCGCAGCTGCTCCACGTGGCGCAGCGAGTAGCGGCGGGAGCCGCCCTGGGTGCGGGCCGGCACCACCAGCCCCAGCCGATCGTACTGGCGGAGCGTCTGCGGGTGCATGCCCGACAGCTCGGCGGCGACGGCGATCGCGAAGATGGGCGCGTCGGCGTCGATCTCTCGTTCTTCAGCCATCTGCCTCACCTCCTCCCGTTCGGGTCACGCGCGAGAACAGGAGATCTGGCGGAGACAGGACGTTTCGCGTGGATTCATCCTGTGCTCGCCAGATCTCCTGTTCTCAGCAAGCATGTCAGCCCCGCGCCTTCGACATCATCTCGGCACGCGGGTTCTCTTTCGGCTCCAGGCTCTGGAACCGCTCGAGCGCCTCGCGCGCGGCGTCGTCGAGGTGCGAGGGGACGGCCACCTGCACCTCGGCGAGCAGGTCGCCGGTGCCCTTGGCCGTCTCGACGCCCCTCCCCTTGACGCGCAGCACGCGACCGGACGGGGTGCCCGGCGCGACCCGCAGCTTGACGGGATCGCCGCCGAGCGTCGGCACCTCGATGGTGGCGCCCAGCGCCGCCTCGGTGAAGGTCACCGGGACGGTGACGCGCAGATTGAGCCCGTCGCGCGTGAAGACCGGGTGCGGGCGCACCGTGATCTGCACGACGATGTCGCCGGACTCGCCGCCGTCGGGCGACGGGCGCCCACGGCCGCGCAGCCGGATCTTCTGACCGTCGGCCACACCGGCCGGGATCTTCACCTTGAACGGCTTGCCGTCCTCGCCCTGCAGCGTGATCGTCTCGCCCTTCGTCGCGGTGACGAAGTCGATCGTCGTGCGAGCCGTGACGTCGGCGCCCCGGGTGGGACCGCCGTAGCCGCGGAACCCGCCGGTCGACTGACCGAAGCGTCCCGTGCCGAAGCCGCCGCCCTGCTGCTGATTGAACATGGCGAAGATGTCGTCGAAGTCCTGCGCCTGCTGACGGCCGCCGCGGCCCTGGTTGAACATCGAGAAGACGTCCTCGAAGCCCCCGGCGCCGCCCTGGCCGCCGGCCGTGAAGCGCGCCCCGGAGCCCATGGCCCGGATCTGGTCGTACTCCTGCCGCTGCTCGGTGTCGGAGAGCACCGAGTACGCCTCGCTGATCTCTTTGAACTTGGCCTCGGCGGCGGCATCACCCTGATTGGAGTCCGGGTGATACTTGCGCGCGAGCTTGCGGTACGTCTTCTTCAGGTCCGCATCGCTGACGTCCTTCGACACGCCCAGCACCGAGTAGAAGTCCTTGTCGAACCAGTCCTGACTGGCCATGGATCCTCCTCGGGCTTACTCGGCGGGAACGGCGACGACGACCTTCGCCGGACGCAGCTCCACCGAACCCAGGCGGTACCCGATCTCGACGACCTCGATGATCGTCTGCTCGGTCGCCCCCGGGGTCGGCACCTGGAAGATCGCCTCGTGCTGCTGCGGGTCGAACGCCTCGCCGGCCTCGCCGTAGGTCGTCAGACCGATGCGCTCGGCCACGCCGCGCAGCTTCTCGGCGATCGCGGCGAACGCCGAGCCCGCCTCGAGATCGCCGTGCTTCTCGGCACGGTCGAGGTCGTCGAGCACCGGCAGCAGGCCCTTGGCGACCGCGCCCTGAGCGCGCTCGATCTCGACCTCGCGCTGCTCCTCGGTGCGGCGGCGGTAGTTGGCGTACTCGGCCTGAAGGCGCTTGAGGTCGGTCAGCAGCGCCGACTCGAGGTCGGCGAGCACCGCGTCCTCCGCAGCGGCGTCGGCGTTCTGCTCGGCGCCCAGGATGTCGTCCACCGTGAGCTCATCGGCTTCGGCCCCCTCCTGCGGGTCGGACCCGGAGGCGTTCGCCTCCGGGTCCTCGCCGCCGGGGACCTCGTTCTCGAAGTCCTTGGCCATGGTTACTTCGTCTCGTCCTCGTCGATGACCTCGGCGTCGACGACGTCCTCGTCGGGGTTCGACGAACCCTGACCGTCGCCCGACGCGTCGGGACCGGCATCCGGAGCCGACTGCGAAGCCTGGTTCGACGCGTAGATCGCCTCGCCGAGCTTGCCCTGGCTCTGGTTGAGCTTCTCGAACGCCGACTTCACGGCGTCGTCGTCGTCACCGGCGAGCGCGGTCTTGAGCGCGTCGACGTCGCCCTGCACCTCGGACTTGACGTCCGCGGGGAGCTTGTCGTCGTTCTCCTTGATGAGCTTCTCGATCGAGTACGCGAGCGTCTCGGCCTGGTTGCGCACCTCGGCGGCCTCGCGGCGCTTCTTGTCGTCGGCGGCGTGCTCCTCGGCCTCGCGCACCATGCGCTCGATGTCGTCCTTCGCGAGCGACGAGCCGCCCGTGATGGTCATCGACTGCTCCTTGCCGGTGCCCTTGTCCTTGGCGGACACGTGCACGATGCCGTTGGCGTCGATGTCGAACGTGACCTCGACCTGCGGGATGCCGCGCGGGGCCGGCGCGATGCCGGTGAGCTCGAACGTGCCCAGCGGCTTGTTGTCGCGCGTGAACTCGCGCTCGCCCTGGAAGACCTGGATCGCGACCGACGGCTGGTTGTCGTCGGCGGTGGTGAAGGTCTCGCTGCGCTTGGTCGGGATGGCGGTGTTGCGCTCGATGAGCTTCGTCATGATGCCGCCCTTGGTCTCGATGCCGAGGCTCAGGGGGGTCACGTCGATGAGCAGGACGTCCTTGCGCTCGCCCTTCAGCACACCGGCCTGCAGGGCGGCGCCGACGGCGACGACCTCGTCCGGGTTGACGCCCTTGTTGGCGTCCTTGCCGGTCTCGCGCTTGACGAGCTCGGCGACCGCGGGCATGCGGGTCGAGCCGCCGACGAGGACGACGTGGTCGATGTCGCCGACCTTGATGCCGGCCTCGCGGATGACGTCCTCGAAGGGCTTCTTGGTGCGGTCGAGGAGGTCCTTGGTGAGGTCCTCGAACTTCGCGCGCGTGATCGTCTCGCTGAGCGACACGGGACCCGAGTCGGTGAGCGACAGGTAGGGGAGGTTGACGCTCGTCGAGGTCGACGAGGACAGCTCCTTCTTCGCCTGCTCGGCGGCCTCCTTGAGGCGCTGCAGGGCGATCTTGTCACCCGAGACGTCGACGCCGGTGGTGTCCTTGAACTGCTTGATCAGGTAGTCGACCAGGCGCTGGTCCCAGTCGTCGCCGCCGAGGCGGTTGTCACCGGCGGTGGCGCGCACCTGGATGGTCGAGAAGTCGTCGTCCTTGCCCACTTCGAGCAGCGAGACGTCGAACGTTCCGCCACCGAGGTCGAAGACGAGGATGAGCTCGTCCTCCTTGCCGCGGTCCAGGCCGTAGGCGAGCGCCGCGGCGGTGGGCTCGTTGATGATGCGCAGGACGTTCAGGCCCGCGATCTCGCCGGCCTCCTTGGTGGCCTGACGCTCGGCGTCGTTGAAGTACGCCGGGACGGTGATGACGGCGTCGGTGACGGTGTCGCCGAGGTACTCCTCCGCGTCGCGCTTGAGCTTCTGGAGGATGCGGGCCGAGATCTCCTGCGGCGTCCACTTCTTGCCGTCGACGTCGAAGCTCCAGTCGGTGCCCATGTGGCGCTTGACCGACGAGACGGTGCGGTCGACGTTCGTGACGGCCTGGCGCTTGGCGGTCTCGCCGACGAGCACCTCGCCGTCCTTGGTGAACGCGACGACCGACGGGGTCGTGCGGAAGCCCTCGGCGTTCGCGATGACCTTGGGCTCGCCGCCCTCGAGGACGCTCACGACCGAGTTGGTCGTACCCAGGTCGATTCCCACAGCACGTGCCATGTTGTTCTCTCCTTCTTCTGGGCGACGACGGATGCCGCCACCCGGTGTTGATCGGAAGTCTGCTCACGACCCCTGCCCCGCGTTCGCCGAAGGGTTGAGTCGCGATGACTCAACGATAAACCCGGTGTGCGGCATCCGTCAAGTCAAAGTTGATACGAACCGACTCAAGTTGCCGCTGTGCCAGGCTGGGCCGATGGCTGTCTTCGACCATCTGGGCATCACCGTCGATGACCTGGAGCGCGGGATCGCGCAGTACGACCCGATCATGCAGGCCCTCGGCTTCACGCGCTTCGACGCGGACGGCAGCGTCTCGTGGCACACCGAGGGCGAGACGGAGCTCATCCTGTTCCCCGCCCGCGAAGCGGGGACCGGTCCGCACCGGCACGGCCGCGTGGGCTGGCAGCACCTCGCGTTCGCCGTCGGCTCGCGCGCCGACGTCGACCGGCTGCACGCGATCGCGATGGACGCCGGGTGGACGGCCGTGCGCGACCCTAAGACCTACCCGCGCTTCAACGACCGCTACTACGCGTCGTTCGTCGAGGACGCGAGCGGCATCCGCCTCGAGTTCATGCACAATCCCCCGCGCGACGCGGCATCCGCCGACAGGATGGAGGCATGACGCTCGACTGGGAGTTCCATCCGCTCGTCGGCGAGCGCGTCACGCTCGACCTGCTGCGCCCCGACGACCTCGACGACCTCGCCGCGCTGCAGGGCGACCCCGACGTCTGCCGCTACCTGCTGTACGAGACGCGGTCGCGCGAGCAGGTGGCCGAGATCCTGGAACGGGATGCCGCGGCCACCCGCCTGGCCGCCAAGGGCGACTACCTGCAGCCGGCGATCCGGTCCGAGACCGGGCGGTTCATCGGCACGATGTACTTCGAACTGCACAGCGTCGAGGACCGCACCGCCGAGATCGGCTGGATCCTCGCACCGCACGCGCAAGGTCACGGCTACGCCACGGAGGCCGCGCGCCTGCTGCTGGCCCTGGCGTTCGACGAGCTGGGGCTGCACCGCGTGCAAGCCGAGCTGGACCCCCGCAACACGGCGTCGGTGCGCATGTGCGAGCGGCTCGGGATGCGTCACGAGGGCCACTTCGTCGAGCACATGTGGCTCAAGGGCGAGTGGACCGACACCGGCCACTACGCGCTGCTCGAGCGCGAGTGGCAGGCCGCGCGCGGCTCGGAGATCGCGCCCCGCTCGGACGCCTGAGCCGGATCGCTCCGAGAGAGGCGATTTCTCCGAGCGGGGCGCGTCGGCCACGCCGTATCAGATCGAGTGGGCGAGGGTCTGCAGGCCGATCACGGCGAAGCCGAGGGCGATGAGGATGCCCAGCACGAGGAGCTGCTTGGCCCAGGTGAGGCGCGAGCGGCGCACGGCGAACCAGCCGATCACGCCGAGCGTCACGATGTAGACGATCGAGGCCGCGCGGAGCGCGGCATCCACCGGCATCACGTCGAGCCACGCGAGCAGCAGCAGGATGCCCGGGGTGATGACCGTGCTGATCGCGCCGCCTGCGACCCGCAGCAGGATGGCCAGGTCGCCGCCGACGGGGAACGTCTGGTGCACCGCGAGGTGCGAGATGACGTCCGAGACGAAGCCTGCCGCGGTGATGCCGAGCACGCCGAGGATGAGGGCGAAGAACGCGTGCTCGGGATCGGCGTGGTCGTTCGCGGCGACGACGAGCACGATCGCGAGCCCCGTGAAGGTCGCGTACACGCGCTCCTTGAAGTACATGACGTACGCCTCGGGGCCGCCGTCGAGCTCCTCGAGGTGCGCGCGCGCACGCGCCGACCGCCCGCGGCGCCGGCGCTCGGACCGATCCGGGGCGACGTTGTGGGGCTCCTCCGGCATGACGCACCTCCCGCCTGCCGCGAGCATACCGCCGTGGCGGATCGGGCCCGCGACCCCCGGACGGACACGACGGCGGCGGCTCCGATCGAGCCGCCGCCGTCGATGGCGTGTACCCCAGGTCCACGTGGCGAGTCACGTCGCGAACGGGCTCGCCGACAGCCGCCCCAGATGGGCTGTCCCCACCGGCACAGTAGCGAAGCCGTGCCGTGAGCGCACGACGTCGGCGGGATTGGCGACCTAGGTCCCCATCGGCGCTCAGCCGCGGTTGAGGTAGCGCACCACGGCCTGCACGCGACGGTGGCTGTCGGCGTCGGGCGGCATGCCGAGCGCGTCGTAGATGCGAGACACATGCTGCACGACGGCCTTCTCGGTGAGGAAGAGCTTCGCCGCGATGGCGGCGTTGCTGCGCCCCTCGGCGACGAGGGCGAGCACCTCCTGCTGCCGGGCCGTGAGCTCGCTGATCGCCGCTTCGGCGTGCCGGGCACGGCCGACCATCACCGCCACGACGTCCGGGTCGAGAGCCGTGCCGCCGCCGGCGACCCGCTCCAGGTCGTCGAGGAACGTTCCGATGTCGGCGATCCGCTGCTTCAGCAGGTACCCGACGCGTCCCGCGCCGTCGGCGAGCAGCTCCTGCGCGTAGCGACGCTGCACGTGCTGCGAGAGCACCACGACCGCCGTCCCGGCGTGGTCGCGGCGGATCCGCAGGGCGGCGTCCAATCCTTCGACGGTGTGCGTCGGCGGCATGCGGATGTCGGTGACCACGAGGTCCGGACAGGTGCGGGCGACGGCATCCATCAGTTCGTCCGCGTCGCCGACGGCGGCGACCACGTCGTGGCCCCCCTCGCGGAGCACCAGCTCGATGCCGCGGCGGAGGAGCGTCTCGTCCTCGGCGATCGCTACGCGCACGGCACCTCCGCCCGCACGTGCGTGCCGTGGCCGAGCAGGCTGACGACCGACATGCTGCCGCCGATCGCCTCGACGCGGTCGGCGAGTCCGCGCAGACCGGTGCCGGCGTCCATCGACGCGCCTCCGATGCCGTCGTCCTCGACATCCAGCCGCAGCCGCCCGTCGCGGCGGGCGAGCCGCACGCGGGCGACCGAGGCGCGGGCGTGCTTGACGACATTGGCGAGCGCCTCGGTGAGCACGAAGTAGGTGGTGGCCTCGACCAGATCGCCCAGCGCGGCACCCGGCAGATCGGCCTCGAACTCGGTCGGGATGGGCATGCGGTCGGCGAGGTCCTCGGCGGCCGCGGCGAGGCCCCTTTCGATGAGCGCAGCCGGCACGAGCGCGCTCACGAGCGCGCGCAGGTCGGCAGCCGCCGCGTCGATGTCGACGCGCAGGCGGGTGGCGCGCTCGGGCACGGCGTCGGCAGGCGCCGAGGCGATCTGCTGCGCCTCGAGCGCCAGCAGCACGAGCTGCACCTGCAGGCCGTCGTGAAGGTCCCGTGCGACCCGTCGGCGTTCGCGGTCGCCCGCCTCGACAAGACGCTCGCGGGATCGCAGCAGCTCGCGCTGACTGGCACGCAGCTCGGCGGTGAGGCGCTCGCGCTCGACCTCGATCGCCACGACGCTGCCGGCCGCGCGGACACGGCCGGCGCTGGAGACGATTGCCGCGTCGTACTCGATCGCGCCGATCTCGCGACCGTCGAGCACGACCGGCTGCCAGCCCCGGCGCGGATCGGACCGCGCCGCATCGTCGGCAGGATGCCCCTCGCCGTCGACGAACCCGGTGGGATCTTCGGTCCGGAAGTACAGTCGCAGCGACGGATCGCCCAGCGCGCGCTCCAGTGCCGTCCCGAGCGGTTCGCTCGACTCCCCGCGATCGCCGAGCCACGCGCCGAGCTCCTCCAGTTCGCCTGTGCGGGCGAATCGGCCGCGGATCGTGCCGAGGGCGAACGCGATCGGGAGACCTGCGATCACGCCGAACTGGAGGAACCCGCGGACCGCGGGGTCGAGGTGAAGCACGCGGTCCAGGATGATCGCGATGAGCGGCATGAACAACACCGTGAAGATGCCGTATGAGAAGAGCGGCACGAGGACGCGCCGGTGAGCGGCATCCGCCCGCCGAAGCCTTCCCCATAACACCCAAGCCACCCACACCATGAGTGCCGTGGCGACGATGGTCTGGAGCAGGCTGAAGAACTCAGCGGCTCGGGGCAGATCGGCCAACGCGAACGGCGGGAACGGGCCATGCGCGTCGAACAGGTACAGCGGCGCCTGCATCACGAGGCACGTCACGTAGGTCGCAACGACGAGGAACACCGAGAGCCGATCCGGCAGCCGGCCCGTGGGAAACGCCAGCAGGAGGTGCACGATCGCGGCGACCATCAGCGTCGCGCACACCGAGCCGACCGCCACCAATGCGGGCACCTCGGTGCTGTAGAGACTGCCCGCGTAGACGGCGACGCCGGCGATGACGATCAGGAATCCGATGTCGCTGCGCGGCCGACGCCGCCAGGCCAGACCGCCCGCCACCAGATAGATGACGAAGGTGGCCGGCAACACGATCAGCGGCAGGCCGCCCGGCTCGTGGATCGACAGCAGCGCGATGAGGAGGACCGTGAGCACGACGCCCATCGTCGCGAGCATCCAGAGGGCGCGCTGCAGCGATCGCGCCATCTCCGAGCGCACGGGCGCTGCCGTCGTCATGGGGCCTCTCTTCACCGGTGCTGTCTTCATCATGCCGCCACACGGCAGCGAGGTCGCGCGTTCGCACGGCGGCGAGCGCCCCGCGATCGCCGCCGGGACGGCGTCGATCGCAACCTCGATACAGTGACAGAGCCGGCACGTTCCACGCACCGGCGGACCAGGCGATCGGCTTGATCAACGAGGAAAGCGGTATGCGGGGCAGACACAAGATCGTCGGGGCCGGTGTGCTGATCGCTGCGACGCTGGTCACGGGGTGTGCCGCGCAGGATGCGGACGAGAGCGCGCTCACGGAGTTCTTGTCGGATGTTCCCGCTGCGCAGGCCGTCGAGGGATCGTTCATCGCGTTCAGCAGTGTCGCGCTGGCGGAAGGACTGGACGCTGAGCAGTCCGAGTCGGTGAAGTACGTCGGACTCGGGAACGTCGCTCCACAGGCACTCGAGACGGAACTCGGCGTCGACCTGGACGGCGCCGCGGCCTTCGTCACCATCGGGACGTATCCGCAGTCGGTGGCGCTCATCGCGGGGGGCCAGGTCGAGGACAGCGTCAGCAGCGCCGCGTCCCGAGCAGGGTGGGAGAGCACCGATGACAGCGGCGTCCTCGTCAGTACGGGCTCGCATGCCGCATCGCTCGCCTCCGCCGCGACGTTCGTGCGTCCCGACGGCGACTCGGTGATCTTCTCCGGTCCGGACGTGGACCTGCGGACATGGGGTGCGGACGATCCGGTGATGCTCGGCGAAGAGCCCCGGGTCGTCGCGCTGGCCGACTGCCTCGGCGACGTCGCGGCAGCGCTGATCTCGGTGAACGACACCGGGGTGTCGTACGCGGTCGGAGCGCGAGGGGATGCCGAGACGACGAGCGTGATGTGCGTCCTGGGAGCGGACGGCGCCCAGGCAGAGGCGATCGCCTCCGCACTCGAGGACGGCCGGACGCCATCGGGGCGTCCGTACGCCGAGCTCCTCGAGGGCGCCGAGGTCTCAGAGGATGAAGACGTGCTCCGCGTCACCGCCACCCCGACGCAGGGAACTGCCGCGGGAGTGCTGCTGCAGCTGGCGATGCGCCGGGAGCTGCCGGGCATCGACGCCGGCTAGGACCCTCCGGCGGTGCCGGTCAGAAGCCGACGTTCAGAGCGTCGCCGAACGGCACCCGGCTGATCTTGATCAGCCAGACCGCGAGGGCGCCGAGCGGAACGGTCACGGCGAAGATGATCCAGGCCGGCTGCTGGCCGTTGACCAGCAGCCAGACGGCGGCGATGCCGAACAGGAAGGTGGCGGCGGCGGCCAGCCAGAACAGCACTCCCCCGATCACCGCGATCACCGGGCGTTGTTTGCGGGAAGTCATGTGATGTTCCTCTCTCGTCATCGGCACGCGTCCGTCTCGACCGGAGCTGTCAGATCCAGCGAGACGGGAAAGCCGGGCTTCGCGCTGATCCGGAGCTCGGCGCCACGGGCGTCCCGTGCGGAAGCGACCTCCCAGCCGCCCGGGGTGTCCTCGTCGAGCCCCACGATGTCGTCGAATTCGTGCTGGCCGAGTACGCGGTTGACGGCTTCCCAGAGCTCTTCCGGGGTGCCCTCGACGATCTCGTCGGACGTGGTGCTGCGTGTCGGCAGGTAGAGCCGGCACTCTCCCGCATCCGCGGCGGCGTGCGTGCTCTCTGATTCCGTCTCCCAGAGGACCGCGGGGTATTCGGCGACGAGTTCGTCCGTCAGGTCCGCCATCACGGCCTCGTAGTGCCGGGTCCCGTCGGCCGCCGACATCGGAGCGGCCGCGCAGCCTGCGACCCCGGCAGCGACGACCGCGAGCAGCACACCTGCCGCCGCGCGATGCGCATGTTCCCTCATCACCACAACGCGTCCCGTTCCTCGATGTTCGAGCGCCGCTGAGCGGCCATCCTCCGACAGTCGATCTTCATCATGCCGCGAACCGACGGAGAGAGGATGCCGCGACCCACGCGCGCGCCGGCTCCAGTAGCCTGGCCAGGCGCCACGCCGACGTGGCGCGCTGCGGCGGCACCCGCCGTTCACCGAAGGGCCATACCGTGAGCGACATGAGCTCCCCCGAGTCGGACGCATCCGCCGCGGCCGACGCCCCGTCGTCGTCCCTGCCGCCCCTGTCGACCGCGGCGATGGACACCGGCGCCCTGTCGGACGCGCCGGTCCCCCGCCGCCGCGTGTTCGCGTGGGCGCTGTGGGATTGGGCGACCCAGCCCTTCAACACGGTGCTGCTGACGTTCGTGTGGGTGCCGAGCTTCTTGGTGTCGCCCTTCTTCCTCGATCCCGCGGTCGCGGCATCGGGCGTCGTCGACGGCGAGAAGATCGACTGCGACACCGGCGCGAACGCCGTGACCGAATACTGCCATGCGCTCGGCGCGCTGGACGCGAACCTCGGCTGGGGCATCATGGCCGCCGGCATCCTGATCGCCCTGCTCGCGCCCGTGCTCGGCCAGCGCGCCGACGCGACCGGGCACCGCAAGCTCATGCTCGGCATCTTCACCGGCCTGCTCATCCTGTGTCAGCTCGGCATGGCCTTCGTGGGCGGCACCGCCGACCTCTTCTGGTTCGGCGTGGCGATGATCGCGTTCGGCAGCGTGGTGGGCGAGATCGCCGGCGCCAACTACAACGCGCTGCTGGTCTCGGTGTCGACGCCGAGGACCGTCGGCCGCGTGTCGGGGCTCGGGTGGGGCTTCGGGTACCTGGGCGGCATCGTCGCGCTCGCGATCGTGGTCGGCCTCATCCTCGGGGGCGTCCTGGACGGCACGCAGGGCACCACGTTCCAGTTCATCGCCGCCGGGGCCACGGTGTGGACGATCCTGTTCTCGATCCCGATCTTCCGGAGCGTGCCCGAGCCGCCGCCGAGCGCCGACACCAAGAAGGTCAACTTCTTCGAGGGCTACGTCGAGCTCGTCCGCTCGGTCATCCGCCTGTGGCGCGAGAGCCGCCCGACGTTCTGGTTCCTGCTGGCCTCGGCGGTGTATCGCGACGGCCTGGCCGCCGTGTTCACGTTCGGCTCGGTGATCGCGGCGCGCGTCTTCGGGTTCGGGTTCACCGACCTCGTGATCTTCGGCATCGTGCTGAACCTCGTCGCCGGCGTCTCGACGATCTTCGTCGGCCGACTCGACGACCGCTTCGGCCCCAAGCCGGTCATCCTCACCGCGATCGGCGGCATCATCGCGTGCTGCCTCGCCGTCTTCGTGGGTGCCGGCGCAGGGCGGGCGCTGTTCTGGGTCGCCGGGATCGTGCTCGCCGCGCTCGTCGGTCCGGCGCAGGCCGCGTCGCGGTCGTTCCTGGCGCGGGTCACTCCGGCCGGCCGTGAGGGCGAGATCTTCGGCCTGTACGCCACCACCGGGCGCGCCGCGAGCTGGATGGCGGCGCTGCTGTGGGGCGTGTTCATCGCCGCCGCGGCCAATCAGACGCTGTACGGCATCCTCGCGATCGCGCTGGTGCTGGCGGTCGGCTTCGTGCTGCTCGTCTTCGTGAAGGCGCCGCCCCGGGTCGTCGCCGAGGCCTGACGGCCATCGGCTCGCGGCCGCGGGCCGCGAGGGGTGCGGCATCCGATAATCTCGCTTCGGGGATTCTTCACCGATGCGATTGGGGGCGGTCGCGCGTTTCCCTGCGCCGAGCCCACCCCCGAAAGGCACCGTGTCCGTCACGCTCACCGAGAATCGCCGCGCGGCGCGCCATCGGCGCGCGCTCGGCTACTGGGCGGTGCTCCTCTCGCTGACCCTGTCGCTGTGGGTCGGCTCGCAGGTCGTCCCGCACGACTGGGTGCATCGGCCGGCCCTGTTCGTCCACCTGGCGTCGGTGATCGTGGGGCTCGGCTCCGCGGTGCTGCTGGAGATGAGCGGACTGCTCTGGATGCTGCGCCGCACCCAGCTCGAAGACCTGCGCCGCGTCGAGCGCACCGTCAGCGCGCTGGCGTGGCTGGGCATCGCGGGCCTGCTCTTCTCGGGCGCCTTCCTGCAGCCCGACCTCACGAATCCGCTCACGGATCTCAAGATGCTCGCGGTGCTCGTGGCGGCCATGAACGGGGTCGCGATGACCCGGCTCACCGCCGAACTGCGGCGGCTTCCTGCCCGCGTGCGGTTCTCGATGCTTCCCGGCCGGATGCGGCTGTGGTGCGTGTGGAGCGCCGTGGTGTCGCAGGCGGGCTGGTGGACGGCCGTGCTGATCGGGATGCTGAACACCGCCTCGGGGTGATCTCACAGCGAGCACTCACTCGCCTCCCGGCGCGTTGGTCGTTAGGCTGTGGCTTTACCGGACGACCCGGCCGGTAAACCCCCCGATCGGCCTCACGGCCAGACCCGACCTCGAGGATGCCTTGATGCGCGATCGCACGCGCGGCGACGAGGACGCGCCCGGACCTCGCCGCGGCCAGTCCTCACCGCCCCCGACGGCAGCGTTGCCGACCTCTTCCGTCCCCGATCCGTCGCCCGCACCGGTGCCCTCCGCGACCGCCGCCACCGGCTGGACGCCGACCGGATCGACCCCCTCCGCCGGGTCCTCAGGCCCCTCCGGCCCCTCGGCCACCAAGCCCGCCGGCGCGAAGCCGGGCCGGCCGACCGCGATGGACGAGCGGCGTGAGCGGCGCCGCAAGCGACGCAAGCAGATCATGCTGTGGACGACCGTCGCCGGCATCGTCGTGCTGGTCGGCTCGATCGGCACGGTGTCGTACGCGATCGTCTCGAACCTCGCCGGCTCCGGCGC
This sequence comes from Microbacterium kyungheense, assembly GCF_006783905.1. GTDB lineage: Bacteria > Actinomycetota > Actinomycetes > Actinomycetales > Microbacteriaceae > Microbacterium > Microbacterium kyungheense. The sequence continues at coordinate 46,823 of NZ_VFPE01000006.1, forward strand.
GGCCGCGGCTGCCGACCCGCCTCCGGCGGCCCCGGCCGTCGTGAAGCCCATCGTCTTCCCGCAGGACGAGCCTGCCGCCACCGCCGGCGCCGAGCCGTGCGTCACCGTGCGCGTGCTCTCGTCGTTCGAGAACGCCGAGATGGTCGAGAGTCTCGCGAACGCCTACAACGCCCAGCCGCGCAACGTCGCCGGCTCGTGCGTCACGGTGACCTCGAGCAAAGAGAAGTCGGGTGCGGCGGCCGCTGTCGTGGCCGCCGGCTTCCCGAACTCCCCCGACGACGAGAAGCCCATCGTGTGGCTGCCCGACTCGTCCACCTGGGTCGATGTCGCGCAGTCCGAGGGTGCGACGGCGATCGGCCGCGAGGGGACGAGCGTCGCGATCTCGAACATCGTGCTCGCGATGCCCAAGCCCCTGGCCCAGGCGATCGGCTGGTCCTCAGAGGCGCCGACGTGGTCCGACGTGTTCGAATCCGCCGGGGATGCCGACCTCTGGAGCGGACTCGGCCACCCCGAGTGGGGCGCGTTCAAGCTCGGCAAGACGAGCCCTCTCGTCGCCACGTCGGGCGAGGCGGCGATGTACGCGTCGTACGGCACGGCCGCCGGCTCGCTCGCCGATCTCACGGCCGCCGAGGTCGACGACCCCGCGGTGCAGGCCACCGTCCACGAGAACGAGACCTCCACGAGCCACTACATGGCCACGCCCGAGCACTTCCTGTGGCACGCGCGCCAGGCCGAGGCATCCGGCTCCTCCGCCGACTTCCTGTCGGCCGTGATCGTCGACGAGAAGTCGGTGTGGGACTACAACCGCGGCATCACCAGCCGCGACGGCATCACGCGCACGCAGGCGGATCCGCCGGCCGAGCAGCTGATCCCGATCTACCCGACCGACGGCTACTACGCCGCAGACAACCCCGCCATGCGGCTCACCGGCGCCTGGATCGACCCGGTCGAGTCCGAGGCCGCCGCAGACTTCATCCGCTACGCGCTCACGGCGCAGGGCCAGTCGGTCGTGCGGGGCGCGGGCTACCGCGACCTCAACCGCGCGCTCGACGAGAGCGTGCAGAAGGTCGGCCAGCTCTCAGACGAGCTGACCACCGCGCTCGCCTTCCCCGGCGCCGACGTCGTGACCGCCGTGCAGGCGTCGTTCCCCGACGTCCGCAAGCGCGCCAACGTGCTGTTCCTCCTCGACGTGTCGGGGTCGATGGACGAGCCGATCTCGCCGAGCGACACCAAGCTGACGCAGGCGCGCAAGGCGATCGAGGCGGCGCTCGGGCACTTCACGTCGGGCGACGACGTCGGTCTCGCCGGGTTCGCGCAATCGCCCGACGGCGCCCTGGTGCCGGGCCTCGTGTCGCCGGTCGCCGACATCGGCACATCGCGCGACGGCTTCCTGGGCGCGCTGAACGGCATCACCTCGATGGGCGACACCCCGCTGTACCAGGCGGTCGACGACTTCGCGAAGCAGCAGGCCGCCTCGTGGACGAGCGACCACATCAACGCCATCGTGCTGCTCAGCGACGGCAAGAACGACACGCCGAACGCCCCGACCATCGGCGCCGAGCAGATGATCGCCGACCTGAAGGACATGCACCACGCCACCCCGGTGCTGATCTTCACGCTCGCGTACGGAGCCGACGCGGATGTGCCGACCCTGCAGTCGATCTCGAGCGCGACGGGCGCGCACTACTACGACGCGACCGACCCGTCCAAGCTCGAGGCCGTGCTCAGCGAGCTCGTCACGAGCTTCTGAGCCGCGCATCGGGGCGGGCGCGCCCGCGCCGCGCCGCAGCAGGTCGCCGGTGATCGGTCAGACGACCTGAGCGACCCCGTCAGGCGCCGGGCCAGGAGTCGGCGAGCTTCGTCAGCAGACGGGCGAGCTCGGCGCGCTCGGCGTCGGTGAACGCGGCGAGCGCGGCGTCGATCGCCTCGCGCCGCTCCCCCCGGAACCCGCGCACGAGTCGCGTGCCGGCATCCGTCAGCGCCACGCGGGTGCGGCGGGCGTCATCGGGATCGGCTTCGCGACGCACCAGGCCCAGCTCGACGGACTGCTGCACGAGCCGCGACGCGCGCGGCTGATCCACGCCGACGGCGTCGGCGATCTCGCCGACCGAGAGCGGATGGGATGCCGCAGCCAGCGCCTCGAGCAGCCGCATGCGCGCGGGGCCGCCGAAGCGCCCGCCGCCCCCGCCCCATGGCGGTCCGCCGTGCCCGGCCGGCATTCCGCGGCCCCACGGACCGCCGCGCCCGGGGGCCGCGTCCGGCCCGTCGGCGTCCAGCCCGTGCGCTCCGTGCATGCCGCGAGGGCCGGCGTGGCCGTGCCCGTGCGGGCCCGCTCCCCGCGGCCCGGGGCCTTCGGTCCACGGCGGTCGCGGCATCCGGCGTCCTCGCAGACGTGCAAGGGCTGCGGCGATGGCATCGGAGGGGTCGTCGGGTGCGGACGGCATGAGCCCAATTTACATGTGACTTGACATGCACTCCAAGTCCATGTCACACTGCATGTACATGCACACAGACATGTAATTCGCGGCCGGACCCGCCGGCCGCCATCGAAAGGACTTCTCATGGACGACATGAATCAGAATGAAGAGAGCACCGGCACCCCTCGCACGGAGCGCCCGCTCGGCTACTGGCTGCGCACCGTCGACGCCCTGATCTCGGGCGCCTTCGCCGAGTCGCTGGACGCCGAAGGCGTCTCGCGTCGCGACTGGATGGTGCTGAACGTGCTGTCGGGCGACGTCGACGCACCCGGTCTCAGCGAGCGCCTCGCCCGCAAGGGCAAGCGCCTGCGGTCGCTCGAAGACCGCGGCTGGGTGCTCGAACAGGGCGACGGCACCTGGGTGCTCACCGATATCGGCCGCGCCGAGAAGGAGCGCATCGGCGCCATCGTCGACGGCATCCGCTCGCGCGTGGCCGGCGCGATCGGCGACGACGCGTACACGCAGCTCACCGCCTCGCTCGAGGCCATCGCGCGCGAACTGGGCTGGGACGAGGCGACGGCCGCCGAGCGCGGCTTCGGCCGCCCCGGGTTCGGTCGCGGCTTCGGCCGCCCGCCGTTCGGCGCCCCGGGCTTCGGCCCCTTCGGCCCCGGCTTCGGACCGCGCTTCGACGCTCCGCTCGACCCCGCGCTGCGCTACGGCTTCGGCCCGAATCGCCACCGCGGGTTCGGTCCGGGTCGCCCCGGCCGTCCCGCCGAGCGCGGCGACGAGCCCATGCGCGGCTACGGCCACGGCCACGGCCCGCAGGCTGAGGACGCCGGGGGCCACGATCACCCGCACGGCGGCCACGGTCACCACGACCAGCCGCACCACGGCGGGCACGGCCACGGCGGCGGTCGCCGCGCACAGGAGGCGTACGAGCGCGGCTTCGACGCCGGGTTCGCGCGCGGCCGCGAGGCCCGCGACGCCTGAGCGCAGCATCCCTCCACGCAGAATCGGATCCGCATCCGCGGATCGACGCGTCGACACGCCGGTCGGGGACTTCCCCGACCGGCGTGTCGCGTCTCGCGTCCGCATGCGCGGATCCGCGGCTGCGTCAGGACCGAGTGGATGCCGCGACCCGCGTCACGCGCGCGACACATGCGCCGGGCACAATGGGGGCGTGACCCGTCCGGCGCTCCTCGCGATCTCGCACGGCACGTCCTCGCCCGAGGGGCAGGCGGCCGTGGCCGCCCTCGTCGGCGCCGTCGCCCGGCGCCTGCCCGACACGATCGTGCGCCTCGGGCATGTCGACGTGCAGCAGCCCGACGTGGCGGCATCCCTCGACGCGATCCCGACCGGGACGCCGGTCGTCATCGTCCCGCTGCTGCTGTCGGCGGGCTACCACGTCCGCGTCGACCTGATCCAGCAGTCAGCGGGCCGCGACGGCGTGACGATCGCCCCGGCGCTCGGGCCGGACGAGCGCCTGGTCGATGCCCTCGTCAGTCGTCTGGCCGGCGTCGCACCGGCACCGGACGACACGCTCGTGCTCGCGGTCGCAGGGTCGAGCGACGACCGCGCCAACGAGGACTGCCGGGTGACGGCACGGATGCTGGGCGCACGACTCGGGCGCCCCGTCGGCGTCGGGTTCCTCGCCGCCGCCGATCCGCGGCTGGACGTCGCCGTCGGGTCCGCCGGCGGCCGGGTCGTCCTCGCGAACTACCTGCTCGCGCCGGGGTACTTCCACGACCTCGCCGTGACGCTGTCGGGCGGAGCCACGGTCGCGCCGCCGCTGCTCGGGAGCGATGAGCCGCCGGCATCCCTCGTCGACCTCGTCGTGGACCGCTACAACGACACCGCCGCTTTGTCGGACTGAGTCCACAAAGCAACGCCGCTGCAAGTGTGTGACGCAGGGTTACGCCGGTTAACGTCACTTGACGCTCGGATAGGCCGACGCGGTCGCCGCTTCTAGCCTCACGGAATGGACTCGCTAGAGTCCCGCCCGGGGCGCGCCCCGGGATCCACCCCGGAGGCACCGTGACCATCAGCGACACCGAACCGCACGCCGCGGAGCGTCCGCGCGCGGCCGTGCGCCCTCCGCGCCCGTCGTCCAAGCCCAACGGGCAGTGGAAGATCGACGGCAAGGCGCCCCTCAACGGCAACGAGGAGTGGAAGCAGGTCGACGACGGCCTGAGCGTGCGCGAGCGCATCGAGAACGTGTACTCGAAGGGCGGCTTCCACAGCATCGATCCGACCGACCTGCACGGGCGCTTCCGCGTGTGGGGCCTCTACACGCAGCGCAAGCCCGGCATCGACGGCGGCCGCACCGCGACCCTCACGCCCGAAGAGCTCGAGGACGAGTACTTCATGTTCCGTGTCCGCATCGACGGCGGGCAGCTGACCACCGAGCAGCTGCGGGTCATCGGCGGCATCTCGACGGAGTTCGCTCGGGGCACCGCCGACATCACCGACCGGCAGAACATCCAGCTGCACTGGATCCGCGTCGAGGACGTGCCCGAGATCTGGCGCCGCCTCGAGGCCGTGGGCCTGCGCACCACCGAGGCGTGCGGCGACGTGCCGCGCGTCATCCTGGGGTCCCCCGTCGCCGGCATCGCCGCCGACGAGCTGCTCGACCCGACGCCGCAGATCGAAGAGATCTCGCGCCGGTTCATCGGCGACCCGACCCTGTCGAACCTGCCGCGCAAGTTCAAGACGGCCATCACCGGTCACCCCAGCCAGGACGTCGTGCACGAGATCAACGACGTCGCCTTCGTCGCCGTCGAGCACCCCGAGCTGGGCGTCGGCTATGACCTGTGGGTCGGCGGCGCGCTGTCGACCACGCCGCGCCTCGGCGAGCGCCTGGGCACGTTCGTCCGCCCGGATCAGGTGGTGGATGCCTGGCACGGCGTGACCCAGATCTTCCGGGACTACGGCTACCGGCGGCTGCGCAACAAGGCGCGCCTGAAGTTCCTGCTCGCAGAGTGGGGCACCGAGAAGTTCCGCCAGGTGCTGCAGGACGAGTACCTCGGGTACGAGCTCGCCGACGGCCCCGCCGCGCGGAAGCCCGCGACGCCCGGCGACCACGTCGGCGTGCACAAGCAGAAGGACGGCCGCTTCTACGTCGGCGTGACGCCGATCGTCGGCCGGGTCTCGGGCCCGACGCTGACCCGCCTCGCCGAGATCGCCGAGGCGCACGGCTCCGCGCGCCTGCGCACGACGCCCCACCAGAAGATCGTCATCCTCGACGTGCCCGAAGAGCACGTGGAGCCCCTCATCGCCGAGCTCGACGAGCTCGGACTGCAGGCGCGGCCCAGCCTCATCCGTCGCGGCACGATCGCGTGCACCGGCATCGAGTTCTGCAAGCTGGCGATCGTAGAGACCAAGGTCAACGCGACGGCAGCCGTGCTCGACCTCGAAGAGCGTCTCAAGGGCTTCGAGCTGCCGCATCCGATCTCGCTGCACGTCAACGGCTGCCCCAACTCGTGCGCCCGCATCCAGACCGCCGACATCGGCCTCAAGGGCCAGCTCGTCACGATCGACGGCGAGCAGGTCCCCGGCTACCAGGTGCACCTGGGCGGCGGTCTCGCCTCGCAGGACCGCGACGAGCCCGGCCTCGGCCGCACCGTCCGCGGCCTGAAGGTGGCCGCCGACGGCATCGCCGACTACGTCGAGCGCGTGGTCACCCGCTTCCTCGCCGATCGGGATGCCGCCGCCGACGAGACGTTCGCCCAGTGGGCGCATCGCGCCGAAGAGGAGGCACTCCAGTGACCGTCTCGCTCGCACCCCGCGTCGCCGTCAAGCGCTCGCACGAAGAGCTCAGGGCACTCGCCGAGCGCGCCAACGAAGAGCTCGGCAGCCTGACCGATCACGAGGCCTCGGCTGCCGAAGTCGTGGCGTGGGTGGCCCGCAACTTCTCGGTGGATGCCGCCGCCGTCGCCTGCTCGATGGCCGACGCCGCGCTTCCCCACGTCGTGGCCGAGCAGCTGCCGGGCGTGGACGTGCTGTTCCTCGACACCGGGTACCACTTCACCGAGACGTACGCGACGCGCGACGAGGTGCAGCGCGCCCTGGACGTGCGGATCGTCGACATCACCCCCGATCAGACCGTCGCCGAGCAGGACGCCGAGTTCGGCGCCAAGCTGTTCGAGCGCGACCCGGGCCTGTGCTGCGCACGCCGCAAGGTGGCGCCCCTCCAGGACGCGCTCGGCGGGTACGAGGTGTGGTTCACGGGCGTCCGCCGCGACGAGGCGCCCACGCGCACGAACACCCCGCTGGTGACGTGGGACGAGCGCAACGGCCTCGTCAAGGTGAACCCGGTCGCCGCGTGGAGCTTCGACGACGTGCTGGAGTACGCCGCCGCACACAAGGCCCCCGTCAACTTGCTGGTCGGCTTCGGCTACCCCTCCATCGGCTGCGAGCCGTGCACCAAGCCGGTCGCCGCCGGCGAAGACCCCCGGTCCGGCCGCTGGGCCGGATCTTCTAAGACGGAATGCGGGCTGCACGTATGACCCTCTCGACCACCGCCCGCGAGACTCGGAGATCCGGCGAGACTCGGACCGATTCACCCGAGATCTCCGACTACGGCGATATCTCCGAGCCAGGCGACCGAACCCGTGGACTGTCGACCCTCGACCTGCTCGAGGCCGAGGCGATCCACGTGATCCGCGAGGTCGTCGCCGAGTTCGAGCGGCCCGTGCTGCTGTTCTCGGGCGGCAAGGACTCCGTCGTGGTGCTGCACCTGGCCACCAAGGCCTTCGCGCCCGGCAAGGTGCCCTTCCCGGTGCTGCATGTCGACACCGGGCACAACTTCCCCGAGGTGCTGGCCTTCCGCGACGAGACCGTCGAGCGCCTCGGCATCCGCCTCGAGGTCGCCCGCGTGCAGGACTACATCGACGACGGCCGCCTGCAGGAGCGCGCCGACGGCACCCGCAACCCGCTCCAGACCCTGCCGCTGCTGGACGCCATCGCCGCCGGCCGCCACGACGCGGTCTTCGGTGGCGCCCGGCGCGACGAGGACAAGGCGCGCGCCAAGGAGCGCATCATCTCGTTGCGGGACGAGTTCGGCCAGTGGGATCCGCGCAACCAGCGCCCCGAGCTGTGGAGCCTGTACAACGGCCGCCACACGCCCGGCCAGCATGTGCGCGCGTTCCCGATCTCGAACTGGACCGAGCTCGACGTGTGGCAGTACATCGAGCGCGAGGGCATCGCACTGCCGCCGTTGTACTTCGCCCACGAGCGCGAGGTCTACGAGCGCGACGGCATGTGGCGCCCGGTCGGCCCGTTCTCGCCCCCGCTGGCGGACGAGACGGTCGAGGTGCGCACCGTGCGCTATCGCACGGTCGGCGACATGAGCTGCACCGGAGCCGTCGAATCGGATGCCGCCGACCTCGCTGCGATCGTCGCCGAGGTCGCCGTGTCGACCCTCACCGAGCGCGGCGCGACCCGTGCCGACGACCGCCTCAGCGAGGCGGCCATGGAGGACCGCAAGAAGGACGGGTACTTCTGATGACCGCGACACTCACGCAGACGAGCACGCTGTTCCGCTTCGCGACGGCGGGCTCGGTCGACGACGGCAAGTCGACGCTCGTCGGGCGTCTGCTGCACGACTCGAAGGCGATCCTCGCCGACCAGCTCGAGCAGGTCGCCCGCACGTCCGCCGACCGCGGATTCGCCCACGGGGCCTTCGACTTCGCCCTGCTGACCGACGGCCTGCGCGCCGAGCGCGAGCAGGGCATCACGATCGACGTCGCGTACCGGTACTTCTCCACCGGCGCACGGTCGTTCATCCTGGCGGACTGCCCGGGTCACGTGCAGTACACGCGCAACATGGTCACCGGCGCCACCACCGCCGACGCTGTGATCGTGCTCGTGGACGGCCGCAAGGGCGTGCTCGAGCAGACTCGGCGACACCTGGCCGTCGTGGCCCTGCTGCGCGTTCCCCATGTGATCGTGGCGGTCAACAAGATCGACCTCATCGGGTTCTCGGCGGATGCCTTCGCCGACGTCGCGGCACAGGCGCAGGCCGTCGCCGCCGAACTCGGCATCGACGACCTGCACGTGCTGCCGGTCTCGGCGCTGGAGGGCGACAACATCGTCGACCGCTCGGAGCGCACGCCCTGGTACGACGGCCCCGCGCTGCTCGAGCTGCTCGAGACCCTGCCCGCGGCCGACGAGCTGGAGCACGACCTCGAGCCGCTGCGCCTGCCGGTGCAGCTCGTGCTGCGCCCGCAGGGCGGCCTGGCGCCGGGCATCCCCGCGGATGAGGCCGAGCGGCTGCGCGACTACCGCGCCGTCGCGGGCCGCATCTCCAGCGGCGTCGTGCGCGTCGGCGACCGCGTCGAGCTCTTCCCCGCGGGCACGGCGGCCACGGTCAGCGGCATCCGCTCGGCGGGCGCCGAGGTCGCCGAGGCGACCGCGCCCCAGTCCGTGTCGCTCGAGTTCGACGCCGACATCGATGCCGCCCGCGGTGCGCTCGTCGTCGCCGCCGGCACACTGCCCGCTCCGCAGCGCGAGTTCGACGCCGAGCTGTTCCAGCTCGACGCGCGGGCGCTGACCCCCGGCATCCGCGTCCTCGTCAAGCACGGCACCGCGACCGTGCAGGCGATCGTGGCGCAGATCGAGTCGCGCTACGACCTCGACGCGCTCACGCACGAGCCCGCGCAGGCGCTGCAGACCAACGACATCGGCCGCGTGCGGCTGCGCCTGGCGGCCGACTTGCCGCTGGAGCCGTACCGCACCAGCCGCCACGGGGGCTCGTTCCTCGTGATCCATCCGTCCGACGGCGCGACGCTCGCCGCCGGCATCGTGCGCTGAGGCGCACACTCCCACCCCGAGCACCACCCGACCTAAGGAGGCGACACCGTGAAGAACATCATCCGCACCACGACAGCACTCACAACCCTGGGACTCGTAGCGGCCATGATGGCCGGCTGCGCCTCCGCCGCCGCGGACGAGAAGCCCGCGGCCACGTCCGACGGGCCGTCGGTCAGCGAGGTGCGCCTCGGCTACTTCGCCAACGTCACGCACGCACCGGCACTCGTCGGCCTCGAAGAGGGCCTGTTCGCCGACGCGCTCGGCGACGACGTGAAGATCACCACGCAGGTGTTCAACGCCGGTCCCGCCGCGATCGAGGCGCTGTCGGCCGGCGCGATCGACGCGACCTACATCGGCCCGAACCCGTCCATCAACACGTTCATCCAGTCCGGCGGCGCGTCCGCCCGGATCGTCGCGGGCGCGGCGATCGGCGGCGCGGCGCTCGTGGTGCGCGACGGCATCGACTCGCCCGACGATCTGAAGGGCACGACGCTGGCCTCGCCGCAGCTCGGCAACACGCAGGATGTGGCGCTGCGCAAGTGGCTCGGCGACGAGGGCTACGAGACCGACACGTCAGGGGGCGGCGACGTGCACGTGACGCCCACCGAGAACGCGCAGACGCTGACCCTCTTCCAGCAGGGCCAGCTCGACGGCGCGTGGCTGCCCGAACCGTGGGTCTCGCGCCTGATCGTCGACGCCGGCGCGCACGTGCTGCAGGACGAGGCCGACCTCTGGGATGACGGCGAGTTCCCGACGACCGTGCTGCTCGTGCGCAAGCAGTTCCTCGACGAGCACCCCGATGTGGTCGCCGAGCTGCTGAAGGGTCACGAGGCGGCCGTGCAGTGGATCGCCGACAACCCCGACGAGGCGCCCGCCGTGATCAACGGCGCGATCGAGAAGGAGACCGGCAAGCCGCTCGACGACGCCGTCATCGAGCGCGCCCTGGAGCACGTGACGTTCTCGGTCGACCCGGCCGCCGACACCTTCGAGACGCTCGTGCAGAACGGCGTCGACGCGGGCACGCAGAAGGAGGGCTCGATCGACGGGCTCTTCGACCTGCGCCTGCTCAACAAGCAGCTCGCAGCGGAGGGTGAAGACACCGTCTCGGCCGCCGGGCTCGGCGAGGACTGACACTCATGAGCACCGCTCCCGCTTCCGCCTCCGGGTCCGCCAGCGCGGCCCCGGAGGCGGGCGCGCCCGCACGGCAGGGCGACAAGCCCGTGAACCTGCTCGGCCCGAGCTTCGACGGCGTCGCGCCGGTCCCGCCCGCGGCTGCGGCATCCGCTCCGGCCGTCCGCATCGACGGCGTGTCCAAGCGGTTCGGCAACGGCCCGGTCGTGCTCGACGACGTGTCGCTCGACATCGCGCCGGGCGAGTTCGTGTGCCTGCTGGGCGCCTCGGGATGCGGCAAGTCCACGCTCCTCAACCTCATCGCGGGACTCGACAAGCCCACGGCGGGCGCCATCGAGACGCCCGCCGGGGGCTCGGCCGTGATGTTCCAGGAGTCCGCGCTCATGCCGTGGCTCACGGCGCGCCGCAACGTCGAGCTGGCGCTGCGCCTGCGTGGCGTCCCGCGTTCCGAGCGCGGCGAGAAGGCGCTGTCGCTGCTGGACGCGGTGAACCTCGCGGATGCCGCCGACAAGCGCCCGCACGAGCTCTCGGGCGGCATGCGCCAGCGCGTGGCCCTCGCGCGCGCCCTCGCGCAGGATCGGCCCGTGCTGCTGATGGACGAGCCGTTCGCCGCGCTCGACGCCATCACGCGCGACCTGCTGCACGAGGAGCTGGAGCGCGTGTGGCGCGCCACCGGCCGCACGATCGTGTTCGTCACCCACAACGTGCGCGAGGCCGCGCGCCTCGGGCAGCGCGTCGTGCTCATGGGCAGCCGCCCCGGCCGGATCGTGCAGGAGTGGCGGATCGCGAAGACCACCGGCCGGCGCATCGAGTCGCCCGAGGTCGCCGCCCTGTCGGTCGAGATCACCGACCAGCTGCGCAAGGAGATCCGCCGAAATGCCGCTTGAGACCCCCACCGTCGTGGGCCGTTCGCTGGGTGATCCGGCCACGGTCGTCCCCGACGACCTGCGCAGCCTCGCGTCCGGCCTGGACAAGCTGCAGACGGATGCCGACACCGGTCCCGGCCGTTGGCGCCGCTTCGCCTCGAGCGTGCTGCCGCCGATCGTCTTCGTGATCCTGCTCATCGTGGCGTGGCAGCTGTACGTCGTGCTCGCGCAGCCCCGTCCCGACATCGTCCCCGGTCCGGCGGACGTCGTCGCGGCCCTCGGCGACGCCTGGGATGCCGGGCGCCTGCAGCAGGCGGTCGTCACGAGCCTGGAGCGCGGCGTCATCGGCTTCGTCATCGCGATCGTCGTGGGCACGCCCATCGGTCTGCTGCTGGCGGAGGTGCGGCCGATCCGCCGCGCCGTCGGCCCCATCATCTCGGGCCTGCAGGTGCTGCCGTCGGTCGCGTGGGTGCCCGCCGCGATCATCTGGTTCGGCCTGTCGGACGCCACCGTGTACTTCGTGATCCTGATGGGCGCGATCCCGTCCATCGTCAACGGCCTCATCGCCGGCATCGACCAGGTGCCGCCGCAGCTGCGGCGCGTCGGCACGGTGCTGGGCGCCTCGCGCTGGCAGCTGGCCACGTCGGTGATCCTTCCGGCCGCTCTTCCCGGCTACCTGGCCGGCCTCAAGCAGGGCTGGGCGTTCTCGTGGCGCTCTCTCATGGCGGCCGAGATCATCGCGGTCGGCGGCACGATCGGCTTCGGGCTCGGCTCGATGCTGCAGCAGTCGCGCGAACTCGCCGACCTCGCCGGCGTGCTGGCGACCATCATCCTGATCCTCGCGATCGGCATCCTCATCGAGCTGGTCTTCTTCGGGCCGCTGGAGCGGCGGATGCTGAAGCGCCGGGGACTCCTCGTCGCGGGAGGCGCACGATGACCACCACACGCACCGGAAAGGTCTGGCTCGTCGGGGCCGGCCCCGGCGACGCCGGCCTGCTCACGATCAAGGGGCTGCGCGCCCTCGAAGCCGCCGACGTCATCGTCGCCGACCGGCTCGGAGCCCGCGCCGTGCTCGACGGCCTGGCCGCCGACGGCGTGACGCTGACCGCCGAGGTCGTCGACGTCGGAAAGCGCCCGGGCCACCACGCCGTTCCGCAGGACGCGATCAACGCCCTCCTGGTGCAGCTCGCACGGGACGGAAAGACCGTCGTGCGGCTCAAAGGGGGCGACCCGTACGTGTTCGGCCGCGGCGGCGAGGAGCTGCTGGCGTGCCAGGAGGCCGGCGTCGTCGTCGAGGTCGTGCCCGGCATCACCAGCGCCGTCTCGGTGCCCGCGGTCGCCGGCATCCCTCTCACGCATCGCGGCGTCGCGACGGCCTTCACCGTCGCGACCGCGCACGACCAGATCGAGGCGCTCGGCGGCGGACGCGACCACACCGCCGTCCTGCTCATGGGCGTCGGCACGCTCGCCAACTCGGCGATCACCCTCGCCCGCGGCGACCGCGGCGGAGACTGCCCCGTGGCGATCGTCGAGGACGGCTACGGCAGCGGTCAGCGTGTCACCGTCGGCACCCTCTCGACCATCGCGCACCAGGCCGCCGCGCGCGGCGTGCGCTCGCCCGCGGTCGTCGTCGTGGGCGACGTCGTCCGGCTGAGCCCGTACGCGCCCGCGGAGCTCGCGACCCTCGCACTCGACTCCTACGACCCACTGATCCGGAAGGCCCCTCTCTCGTGACCTCGTCGAATCTCCCGTCCCTCCGCGTCGCGATCGTCGGCGCCGGCCCCGCCGGCATCTACGCGGGCAACATCCTGACCAACACGGTCGCCGCCCTTCGACAGGCTCAGGAACCGGGTTCATATCGCGTCGCCATCGACCTGTTCGAGTCGCTGCCGGCGCCGTACGGCCTCATCCGCTACGGCGTCGCACCCGACCACCCTCGCATCAAGGGCATCGTCAACTCGCTGCACGAGATGCTGGATGCCGGCACGACGCGTTTCATCGGCAACGTCGAGGTCGGCCGCGACATCTCGCTCGCCGAGCTGCAGGAACGCTACGACGCCGTGATCCTCGCGACCGGCGCCATCCGCGACGCCGCACTCGACATCCCCGGGATCGACCTGCCCCGCTCGTTCGGCGCGGCGGACTTCGTGGCCTGGTACGACGGCCACCCCGACGTGCCCACCGAATGGCCGCTCGACCAGCGTGAGGTCGCGGTCATCGGCAACGGCAACGTGGCGCTCGACGTCGCCCGCGTGCTCGCGAAGCACGCCGTCGACCTGCGCCCGACCGAGATCGCCGACAACGTGCTGGCGGGCCTGGAGTCCTCGGCCGTCACCGACGTGCACGTGTTCGGCCGCCGTGGCCCCGGCGACATCAAGTTCACGCCGATCGAGCTGCGCGAGCTCGGCGAGGTGCCCGACGTCGACATCGTGGTCCACGACGAGGACTTCATCGACGCCGATCCGACCGGCGCCGCGAACAACCAGCTCAAGGTCATGCTGCGCATCCTGAACAGCTGGCGCACGCGGGAGTCGACGGGTGCCTCCCGCCGCCTGCACCTGCACTTCTACCACTCGCCTGTCGAGGTCCTGGGGTCCGCCGAGACCGGCGTGAGCGGCATCCGCTTCGAACGGAACGAGCCGATCGGCGACGGCCGCGTGCGGGGCACCGGCGAGTTCCGCGAGTTCGCGGTGCAGCAGGTGTACCGCGCCGTCGGCTACTACGGCACGCCCGTGATCGATGCGCCGTTCGACGAGCGCGCCGGCGTCGTCTCGAACGTCGAAGGACGGGTGAGGGATGCTTCAACCACGGGTGACACCGACGCCCCGGTGATCGCAGGCCTGTACGCCACCGGCTGGATCAAGCGCGGACCGGTCGGCCTCATCGGCCACACGAAGTCCGACGCGATGGAGACGATCGCGCATCTCGTGGCTGACGCCGAGGCGGGACGCCTGACACCGCCCGCCGTCGACGGCGACGTGCTGGACCTGCTCGACGAGCGCGAGGTCGCCTTCACCACATGGGACGGCTGGCTCGCCCTCGACGCACACGAGCGCGAACTGGGCGCGACCCACGAGCACACGCGCGAGCGCGTCAAGGTCGTGCCGCGAGACGAGCAGGTGCAGATCTCGCGCGGAGCGCTCGTCCCGTGACCTACGTCATCGCGCTGCCGTGCGTCGATGTGAAGGACCGCGCCTGCATCGACGAGTGTCCGGTGGACTGCATCTACGAGGGTGACCGGTCGCTGTACATCCACCCGGACGAGTGCGTGGACTGCGGCGCCTGCGAGCCGGTGTGCCCGGTCGAGGCGATCTACTACGAGGACGACCTGCCCGACGAGTGGCAGGACTACTACAAGGCCAACGTCGAGTTCTTCGACGACATCGGCTCGCCCGGCGGCGCAGCCAAGGTCGGCGTGATCCACAAGGACCACCCGATCATCGAGGCCCTGCCCCCGCAAGGAGACGGCCATGACTGACGCGGCCGCGCCTCCGACCGAGGTCGACGTCGTCATCGTGGGCGGCGGCCCGGCCGGCCTCTCGGCCGCGCTCAACCTCGGTCGCGCCCGCGCCTCGGTGGTGCTGGTGGACGCGGGCCGTCCGCGCAATGCGGCGACGCTGCGCTCGCACGGGTTCCTGACGCGCGACGGCGTGCCGCCGCTCGAGCTGCGCAAGCTGGCCCGTGCCGAGCTCGCCGCGTACCCGAACGTCCGCATCCTCGACCGCGCGGTGGTGACCGCCGTGCAGCAGCGCGAATGCGGCGAGGGCCGCTTCATCGCGGCGCTCAGCGGCCGGGCCGCCGGCATCCCTCCCGCCCTCTCCGCACGATCGGTGCTCGTGGCGACCGGTCTGCGCGAGACGCTGCCCGACATCCCGAGCCTGCGCGCGTTCTACGGCATGACGGTGTTCAGCTGCGCCGCGTGCGACGCGTGGGAGCTGCAGGACCGCCCGCTCGCCCTCATCGGCGAGACGCCCGACCTCGCGGCCCGCGCCCGGCTGATCGCCCGCTGGACCGACCGGCTGACCGTGTTCACGAACGGCTCGGAGGCGGTCGACACCGTCGAGGAGGCCGAGCTCGCGGCCTCGGGGATCGTGGTCGAACGCCGCGCCATCGACGACCTCGAAGGCGACCGCGGGACGGTCGCGGCGGTGCGGCTGGTCGACGGCACGCGGATCGGCATCGAGGGCGGCTTCGTGCGCCCGCAGTGGCATCCTGCTCTCGACTTCCTCACCGGCATCGACCTCGAGCGCGATCCGTTCGGCAACCTCGTGACCGACCGCTCGGGGCGCACGTCGGTCGCGGGGCTGTATTCGGCGGGGGATGCCGCTTCGCCGGGCCCCCAGCAGCTCATCGTCGCGGCGGGCCAGGGCGCCCGCGCCGCAGCGGTGCTCGTGCACGACCTGATCGGCGTGCGCACGGCGCACTGAGCGGGCTCAGGCGCCGTCGGGGTGCCCCTGCTCCCACACGTCGCGCCCGGGCGCGAGCATGTCTCGCACCTGCTCGCCGTTGGCGGATGCCGGGGTGACCGTGTCGGGCCAGCCGGCGATCTGCTGCTCGGCCCAGTCCGTCCACGCCAGGATGTGGTCGTAGTGGCCGATCATGAACGTGTTGGCGAGGGCGAACAGGTGCCGGCGCTCCGGGAACGTCCCGCCCGTGGCGCTGATGTACGCGGCGTACCGGGCGAACATCTCGCGGTTGGCCAGTGCGCTCTCGCGCGTGCGCTGCAGGGTCATGCGCAGATCGTCGAGCGATCCCTGGTCGGCGAGCAGCACGCGCACCATGCCCTCGAACTCGACGCTCGGCGGACGCGGCGGTGTGGTGAGCCAAGCCGCGAGCGCCTCGCGCCCCGCGGGCGTGATCGAGTAGATCGTGCGGGCGCGCTTGCCGGTGTGCTCCTGCCGGGTGTCGACGTACTGCAGTTCGGCGAGGCGGTTCAGCACCGCGTACCGGCCGCGGTCGGCCGAGGGCCACAGTTCCGCGACCCCGCGACCCAGCTGCTCGGCCAGCTGGTAGGCGGACCAGTCATGGGCGGCCAGCAGGCCGAGGCTGAGGTATCCCGTCGTCGAGAGCTCGCGGTCGGGCAATGCGTGTCCTCATTCCGTGGGGCGGACAAGAAACAGTAGCGCGCGAACGCCGATTCGACTCTATACTGCAGATTGCAGTAACTGGCGTGATCGGCCGTGGGGGCCCGGTGTCGCCGCAGCGGCGGGCGTGACTGGGGGCGCCCGCCGCAACATGGATCGTCCGCACGCCGGCGCCGCTGCCGACCGCGTGAGGCAGGATGGTGTCGATGTCAACGCCGACCGACTCTCCGCACGACGAGCTGCAGTCACTCCGACGGCGCGCCTACGGCCCCGATGCCGATATCCACGACGACCCCGTCGCGCTGGCCCGCCTGCAGCAGCTCGAGGAGCAGCAGCGCGCAGCAGCGGCGCCCGTCGACGACGAGCCGTCCTCCTTCGCCGTCTTCGAAGACACCGGCGCGCTCCCACTCGCATCCGACGTGACGCGGGACGACGGGGACGACCCCCGTGCCCGCGAGGCGGAGCCCGCCGCGACCGGGGACGTGCCGGACGAGCCCCCGGCGCCGCAGGGCGCCACCCTCTCTTCCGTCGAAGGCCCCGGCGAGCAGGGGAGCAGTCGGCCGTGGTGGCGGCGACGGCGCGTGCTGTGGGCGGGATCGCTCGTGCTCGCCGTGCTGCTGGGCGTCGGGCTGACGCTGTCGGTGCAGTCGATCACCTCGGGCAAGATCGCGACGCTCGGGGTGGACCGGGACGGCGAATGGCCGACGCAGAGCTTCGGCGACAAGCCGCCGGGCGCTCAGCAGTTCGAGGACTTCCACGGGCTGACGGTCGTCGGGCTCAGCCAGGGCTTCGGCGGCGGAGTGGACCAGGTGTGCCTGTCGGTGCAGTCGACGCCCAACGGGTCCGGCAACATCGGAGCGTGGGGCTGCGGCACCGTCGACTTTCCTGCCGCCGCCTCGCTGATCGTCAGCGAGACCGCTCCCCCTGAGCTGCGCGACGCGTTCCCGCTCGGGACGGCGCTGCAGTTCGTGCTCGACGGGTCCCAGGTCCACGTGTACGCGAAGGCGCCGGGCGTCGGCGGGGCGACGCCGAACACGATGCCGGCATCGTCCGCGCCGACCGACGACTGAACGCGGAGCGCCGCCCCGACCCTCGTGAGGTCGGGGCGGCGCTTCTGCGTCAACGGCGCGCGGTCACTCGCCGGACGGCGTCGGCGTGCCCGACGGCGACGGGGTGCCCGAGGGCGTCGGGCTCGGCGTCGGGACGACCGGGGTCGGCGTCGCGTACGGCGCGAGGTCCGGCGTGACGGCATCCTTCTTCGCACCGCTCGTGACGAACACGTTCGGCAGCGACGCGGTCCGCCCGCCGCCGGCCGATTCGGCGACCACGAGCCACGCGTACGCCGTGCCCCGCTTCAGACCCGACCACGACACCGACGCCACGGCGCCCGAGTCGACCGTCGACGTGCCGACGACCGCGACCGGGTCGTACAGCGCCAGCGAGTCCGTCCGGAACGACGTGGTGCGCGAGGTCAGGTCGACCGGCAGCACCATGTTGTCGGCGGACGGGTCGTAGCGCATCGCCGGGTCGTGCTCGCCCGCGCCGAAATCGCCGAGGAACGGCGAGTACGTGTCGACGATCATCTCGCTGCGGTCCACGTCGAACTGCAGCAGGCGCAGATAGCTCGCGCCGAACCGCAGCTGGTCGGTCGGCGCGTAGCCGCCGATGTCGGTCAGACCGAGATCGGCCGCCGAGACCGTGTAGTTCTGGTAGTCCGCGAGCAGCTCGACCACGCCGTGCGCCACCTGACCCACCTCGGGCTTCACGTTCGTGCCGACGCCGTGCACGTGGCCGGCGAGCACCAGGAACACGTTGGGGTTGCCCTCGACGACGGTCTTGAACAGCATCGACCCGTCCGGTGCGGCGTACGGCGCCGCACGACCGTCGCGCTGCGGACTCGCGGCGAGGTAGTCGTGCGACAGCAGGATGCCGTTTCGCTCGGGGTACCGCTTGAAGATCGAGTCGGCCCATGCCGCCTCTTCACGCGTCACGCCGTACGACAGACCCACCGACACGAAGTCCAGCCCACCGGCCGAGAACAGCGTGTAGTTGTTCTGGTTGTCGCCCTCGCGCCACGGGCCGCCGTACTGGGCATTGACCCACTGGTCGTCCAGCGCCGCGTACCGATCCGGTCCGAAGTACTGGTTGTACAGCGCTCCCGGGCCGTCCTCGGTGCCCGAGCGGTTGTCGTGGTTGCCCGCGATGACCTGGTTGGGCACGCCGGCGGCATCCAGGATCTCCTGCTGACGAGACGACATCTCGAACTCACCGGTCACCTCGCGCAGCATCGCCGCGTCCGCGGGTGTGCGGATGTTGTTCTCGATGATGTCGCCGGTGTGCGCGACGTACTCGATCTTGCGGTCGTCGGCGTTCGACGCGATCCATCTCGTGATGTCGCCGTACGCCTTCTCCCAGATGGCGCGCTCGGCCGCTGTCTCCTGCTCGGTGGCGCCCTCCGACAGGTACTGCGTGTCGGTGAAATGGGCGATCGAGAAGTCGTACGAGGCCGGGTCTGCGAAGCCCTCGGCGCCCGCGTCGATCTCGTCGGCGAAGGGGTCCTCGCCCGTGATCATGACGTGCACCTGCTGCCGGTCGATGTACCGCGCGTCGACGATGGCACTCAGCTGCGTGTCGCCATCGAGCGCGCCGCGCGAGCTCGCGAGCACGTCCCAGGCCGAGGTCTGCAGGTTCCAGGCGCGCAGCGAGACGACGCGGGTCGGGTCGATGACGCCCTCCCAGCGCAGCACGGGGTCGGCGACGCGGCCCTTGATCTGCACGTCGAACCGCTGGAATGCGACGTCGGCGCTGGCGGGCGCGTCGAGCGTGCGTCCGTCTCCGGGCGCGAGCGCCTTCGTGCTGCCCACGTTGCCCTCACCGGCGACCGTGAGCGTCGTCGGCATCTCTGCCGCCGAGCCCTGCCAGCCCCGGTTGGGCGTCAGGATCTCGGCCTGCTGGAACATCGCCGTCACGTCGCCGCCGTCGGGCTCCGACACCTTCGCCCGCAGCGTCACGCTGCCCGAGACGCCCGTCGTGCCGCCCGCCGGGGCGAGTTCGGCCGGAGCTTCGGGGATACCCGCCGAGGTGAACGCGATCTCGCGCGTCGCCGCGTTGCCGAGGGCGTCGGCCGCCTTCACCGCGATGGTGTGCGGCCCCGCGTCGAGGCCCGGGCCGACCGCCGCACCCAGCGTGATCGGCTCGCCGTCGAGCGTGAGCTCGGGGGTGCCGACGAGGCCGGTCGCGTCGGCGAGCTCGACGTCCAGTGCGACCGCCTGCGTGATCGTCCCGCCCGCGGCCGGGACGCTGAACGCCACGACCGGCGCAGAGTTGTCGGTGAGCAGGGTGCGAGTCGCGACCTCGCCGGTGGTGGATGCCGCCGCCACCGCGTGCGCACCGTCGGCGAGCGCGGTGGTGTCGACGTCGGCGCGCAGGCCCTGAGCCGTGGCATCCGTCACGAGGAAGTGCAGATCCACCTCGCGGAACAGGTTTATGTTGGAGCCGCACGTGCCGTCGCCGAGCGCGTAGGACGACTTCGCACGCTGCGCGGTCGCGGTGCCCGAGGCGGGGCTGAGCGTGACGTCCGAGATCGTGAAGTCGTCGCGGTTGCAGCCGGTGGCGGTGGTGCCGGTCACGAACTCGACCGTGTTCCAGCCGGGCAGGAGCCACTCGTTGGGGATGATGACGTTCGCGCGCTCGCTGACGAAGTCGCCGCCGAGCGTGTAGCGCACGCCGTTGACGTAGAGCAGGTTGGCGAACGTCGCGTCGATGGAGTTCGAGCCCACGGTGAAGCTCAGCGTCGCCTCGCCCGAGCCGAGGGTCGGCAGCACCGCGACGCCCGGGGCCTCGATGGCCCAGTGCGTCTGGGCGGTACGCAGCGCCGTCGTGGACGAGCCGCAGTTGCCGTCGCCCATGGCGTAGCTCGCCGCGATGTCGGTGCCCGCGGCGGTGCCGGTGCTGACGGCGAGGCCGAGGTTCGACAGGGTGAAGTCGTCGAGGTTCGCGCCGCACGTCGAGCTGATGTCGCCCGCGACGATCTCGACCACGTTGTCGCCCGGGACGAGGTAGCGGTTCGGCACGGGCACCTCGACGCGCTGGTTGACCCAGTCGCCGAGGATGTCGACCTTGTGCCCGTTCACGAGCAGGTGGTTCTGGTAGCGGTTCTCGATCGAGTTCGATCCGACGTCGAAGCTGAAGGTCGACGAGCCCGCGCCGAGGCTCTGGGCGGCGGCGGGCTCGGCGCCGTCGATCGTGAGGGATGCCACACCCCCGGCCGCGGCGGCGGGACGTGCCGCCGACACGGTCTGGGTGCCGTGGGCCAGCGTGCCGTCTTCGGGAGCGACGCCCGGTGCGCCGACGGGCGCGTTGTCGACCGTCACCGCGTGAGCCACGCGACCACCCGCGGCGGTCGTCGCGACGATCTCGTGCGCGCCGTTCGCGAAGGTCGTGGTGTCGACCTCGGCAGACAGGCCGGGCGAGGCGAGCGGGTCGCCGAGCACGAAGAACGTGAGCTCAGCGTGCACGATGTCGCCGGCCTGGGTGCCGCAGTCTCCGTCGCCGAACGAGAACGTGAACGGGTTCTCTTCGCCGTCGGCGACCTCGCCCAGCAGCTCGAGGCCGACGTCGGTGACGACGAAGTCGTCGTAGTTCACGCCGCACGCGGCGTCGGCCGTTCCGGCGAAGATCTCGACCGTGTTCTCGCCGGTCACCAGCCAGTCGTTCGGCACGGGGATGTCGACGCGCTCCGACACCCACGTGCGGTCCTGGTCGATGCGGTGGCCGTTCACGACGAGGTCGTTGTGAAAGCTCAGCGCCGCAGAGTTGCTGCCGACCTCGAAGCTCAGGTGCGAGATCCCCGGTGTCGGCGCCGCGCCGATCGGCACGCCGTCGATCGTGAGGCTCGACACCGCGTCGCCGGCCGTCGTCGCGTCGGATGCCACCGTCACGGCGCCCTGCAGGTAGACCCCGTCGTCGGGGGCGAGCGTGGGGGCGGCCGGCGGCGTGGGTGCCGGCCGGTCGGGCGGCGCAGCGGAGGCGGCGGGGGCGGCGACGGTCGACAGCACGAGCGCGCCGGCCACGGCCGCCGCGACGGCGAGCGCCCTCCCTCCCCCTCTCGTGTGCTCGGTTCTCTGTTCGCGGGGGCTCTGACCGATCGGCCGCATGGGGAGGCGTCCTTCCTCGTCTTCGATAGGAGGGCGCACGAGCGAGTGGGGAGGCGCGCCCAGGGTCGACTGTGGAGGGGCTATGTGAACGCTATGCGAGCGCGAGGAGTCGTCCCGGCGTCGCGACGGGAACCGCTCTCCCCCAGGTGGTTCCACCCTCGGAAGTTTGTAGGATCGGACAACAAAAGGAGGCTCCATGTCCGAATGGTCCGACGATCTTCTTCCTCCCGGTCGCAGCGCAGCGTCCGTCCGCCGGCTGACGGGCGGGTTCGCCAACCCGGTGTGGCTGTGCACACTGGAGGGCGGAGAGGATGTCGTCATCAAAGCCTCGGACGAGGACCGCTCCGACATGTTCGCCGCCGAAGCGGCCGGCCTGGACACGCTCTCGCGGATCGGCGGCCTTCCCACTCCTCGCGTGCTGGCCGTCGGATCGCGCTCGATCGCACTGGAGGCGCTCGCTTCCGACCATCCCGACCACGACGGATTCTGGGCGGCCGCCGGCCGCCTCGTCGCACGGATGCACAGCACCACCGCCCACGACCGCTTCGGGTGGGATCACGACGGGTGGCTGGGCCTGCTCCCGCAGCGCAACGGGTGGGACCGCGACGGGCACCGCTTCTTCGCCGAGAAGCGCGTCCTCCGCTACCTCGACGAACCGCGCGTGGACGACGCTCTCACCGCACGCGACCGAGCCGGCATCGAGCGGCTCTGCAGCCGCCTGCCCGACCTGGTGCCCGACACGGGTGCCCGCCTCACCCACGGGGACCTCTGGCGCAACAACGTCATCGCGGATCATGCCGGCGGACCGGCGTTCATCGACCCCGCCGTCAGCTACATGTGGGCCGAAGTGGACCTCGCCCACATGCTCTGCTCGGGCGGTGTGCCGGACTCCTTCTTCGCCGCGTACGGCGAGCTCCGCCCGCTGGACCCCGAGTGGCGCACGCATGCCCGCATCCTGAACCTCCGACAGCTGCTCGCGATGCTGGCCGCCGGCATCCCGATCCCGACGATCGTCGACGCGATCCGCGAGCTTATCGACGCGTACGCGGGCTCACCCGCAGGTCGCCGGAACGCCGCCGCCGACGGGTCCTGACGTCAGTCCGTGCGGCGATGACTTTCAGGCGCCGCGGCTGCCGGCATCCAGGATCCCCACGTCGGTGCGGTGGAAGTTCTGGAACGAACGGGATGCCGTCGGGCCGCGCTGACCCTGATACCTGTTGCCGTAGGGGCCAGAGCCGTACGGGTTCTCGGCGGGCGAGGTGAGCCGGAAGTAGCAGACCTGGCCGATCTTCATGCCGGGCCACAGCTTGATCGGCAGCGTCGCGACGTTCGACAGCTCGAGCGTGACGTGCCCGGTGAACCCCGGATCGATGAAGCCGGCAGTGGAGTGCGTGAGCAGACCGAGCCGCCCGAGCGACGACTTGCCCTCCAGACGCGCGGCGACGTCGTCGGGCAGCGTGATCTGCTCGAACGTCGAGCCCAGCGCGAACTCACCGGGGTGCAGGATGAACGGCTCGTCAGGGTCGACCTCGATGAGCCGCGTCAGCTCGGGCTGGTCCTCGGCCGGGTCGATGAACGGGTACTTGTGGTTGTCGAACAGCCGGAAGTAGCGGTCGAGGCGCACATCCACGCTCGACGGCTGCACCATGGCGGGATCCCACGGGTCGAGCCCGATCCGTCCCGCGTCGATCTCGAGCCGGATGTCGCGGTCACTCAGCAGCACGGGGCCAGCCTATCGGGGCGCGCCGCGCGGGCGTCTCCCGGCGAGCGGGCCGTTGTTGCGCGGGGGACGACTCGCCCACCATCCTGAGGAGGTCGCTTCCGCAGCAGAAGCGGACGCCTCGGCATGCGCCACTTACCAGCCCACCAGGAGGTCAGTCATGTCCGGTCCGTCGGTGGACGCCGTGCTGTGGGATGCCGACGGCGTTCTCCAGCACACTCCCCCGGAGGTGTGGGGACTGGCCACGACGGTGGTCGCGCAGTTCCCGGGCGCGCTGAGGGGCGCCCCGATCGATGAGGCCTCCATCCGGCGGGCGGCCGACGCCGTCGGCCTGGGCGACCGCATCGACGACGTCCTCTCCGTCTGGTGGACCTTCGACGTGCTGGCCCCCTCGCTGGCCACCGTCGCGCAGGTCAGGGCGGCGGGAACGCGGTGCTATCTCGCCACGAATCAGGATGCCTACCGCGCCGCCTGCATGCGAGACAAGGCACCGTACGACGACCTCCTCGACGGCGCGTACTACTCGTGCGATGTCGGCGTGGCCAAGCCGGACCCTGCGTTCTTCGTGCACATCGCGACGGATCTGGGCATCGCGCCCGAGCGGCTGCTCTTTCTCGACGACCAGCCGGCGAACGTGGACGGCGCACGGCGCGCTGGCCTGAATGCGGAGTGCTGGACTCACAGCGAAGGGCTCCCGAGGCTGCTCGACGTGTTCGAGCGGTACGGGGTCGGGGCTGATAGGGCCCTGTGAGGCGGACGCGACAGGCCCGCCCGCGCGTCAGCACGGCGTCAGTCGCGGCAACATCGCGTTCGACACGTATGATGGAGCGCGGCGCAGGATCCTCCGGCGTCTCGGGGCTGTAGTTCAATGGCAGAACTTCTGCTTCCCAAGCAGACAGCGCGGGTTCGATTCCCGTCAGCCCCTCCAGCGGAACCCCCTCGAACGAGGGGGTTTCCTCATTCGGCGGCCGGCTGTGCGTCGTACACGCCGCGCACCAGCGGCGACAGGTCGGCATCGGCGGGGGCGGCCGTGTCGAGCTCGACGATCAGGCGCGCATCGTCGACGCGCAGCCGCATGACGGTGCGTCCGCGGTCCGATCGCCGATCGAGCACGAGAGTGTCGCCGTCCCAAGCGGCAGTGCCCGGCGTCTGCGGGGTGAAGCCGTACGAGTCGAACCACCAGAAGCCCCCGCCGGCTACGACGGCGTGCGCGTCGAGTCGCCCGCCCTCGCGGGTCTCGACATAGTCGAAGTGGATGCCGTCGGGCCCTGGTCTCACCGAGATCGAGGCCTGCGCCGTCCCGGCTGCCGTCCAGGCCGTCGGGAAGAGCTCCTCCTCTCCTGTCCAGTCGCCGAACAAGGACTCGAACCGGGGGGACGAAGGCACGCCACGAACCTAGCGGCCGGCGCGGGTCCCGGGGTGACGACACGGCGCCGATCCGGTCTGCGCCGGGGATTCGGCCCCGTGGGTGCGGCGTGGTCGAACCATACTGGGATATATGCCCGCCATCGCCGCCCACGAATACTCGCCCTGGGACTTCTGGCGCGAAGCCTCCGTCGACGACCGCGAGGCTCAGCTCGCACTGCAGCGCGCACTCGTCGACGGGCACCCCGATCATGAGCTCGGCGACGAGTGCTACATCTCGGGCCTCGCGTCGATCGACAACGACTCGCTGCGGCTCGGCGACCGCACCTACGTCGCTGCGGGTGCGTACCTCACGGGCGATCTCGTCACCGGGGCGGACTGCAGCGTCAACCCGTACACCGTGATCCGGGGGCGCGTGAGCATGGGCGAGGGCGTGCGCATCGGCGCGCACACGTCGATCCTCGGCTTCAACCACTCGATGGAGTCGGGCACGCCCGTGTTCCGCCAGCCCCTCACATCGAAGGGCATCGTCATCGGCGACGATGTCTGGATCGGTTCGCACGTGGTGATCCTCGACGGCGTGCGCGTCGGATCGCACGCCGTGCTCGCGGCCAGCGCCGTCGTCACCAAGGACGTTCCCGAGGGCGCCGTCGTCGGAGGCAATCCGGCGCGCTTCATCCGCTGGCGCGTCGAGCCGGACGACACCGGCATCGCACCCGACGCCGCGGCAGGTGCGGCAGCCCGGGCGACAGACGACACCCCACCCGTCGAGGAAGAGGTGGATGCCCCCGCCCTCGGCCTGCTGCCGGCCCTCGCCGGCGGTCACCCCGGCCACGCCCTGTCGGATCCGGGCACTGCGGCAGAAGCGCACGCGACCGAGGCCGGACCGGAACCCGAGGCCGAGCCGGAACCGCGAGCCGAACCGGAACTCGACGCCGAACCCGAACCGGACGCCGAACCCGAACCCGACGTCGAACCCGCGGCGCGCAGGTTCCTGCCTGCCACCGCGCCGACACTGATGACTCCTGACCCCGCGACCGCGCACCACGCCGACGGCCTCGCCGAGCGCGTCGCCTCGTTCGCCGCGCAGGCGAAGGCCGAGGCATCCGCTGTTCTCCAGCGCGCATGGCGCGAGGACCTCGGTCTCTTCGCCGACAAGCCCGGCGTGGCGCCGACGGTGCGCGCGCAGGGCGACGCGATCGAGATCTCGGATCTGCTCCGCGACAGCGCGCCGGCGCAGGCGACCGCGGCCGCTCAGATCCGCAGGCTTCAGGAGTGGCAGGATGCCGCGACGGGCGGTGTCGCGCCCCTCGGTGCGGACGGGCATCCGCAGGCGGGCCTCGGCTTCTCGCACCCCGATGTGGCGTACCACGTGCTGAGCGTCGGGTACGCGCTGGATCTGCTGGGGTCTTCGTTCGCGGCTCCTCTCACGTGGGTGACGGCGGCGACGCCCGACCGGGTCGTCGCGTTCTGCGAGAGTCTGCCGTGGGCCACCGACGCGTGGGGCGCCGGGCACCACATCGACGGCTTCGGCACGGCGATCCTGTGGACGAAGCGCGCGGGGCACGCGATCGCGCCTGGTGTGGAGGAGGCGCTGTTCGGCTGGCTGCTGCTGCACACCGATCCGCACACCGGGATGTGGGGCTCGCCCGCCGCCGACGGCGATCTGCTTCCGGTCGTCAACGGCTTCTACCGCGCGTCGCGCGGCACATTCGCGCAGTTCGGCGTGCCGCTCCCCCGTCCTGAGCGCGTCATCGACACCGTGCTGCGTCACGCGCGGTCGCCGCGGTGGTTCGCACCCGGCGCGCGGAACGCCTGCAACGTCCTCGACGTCGCCCACCCGCTGTGGCTCACGCGCGGCACCGGATATCGCGGCGACGAGGTGCGCGCACTGGCCGCCAGGCTGCTCTCGGACGCGCTGCAGACCTGGGTGCCGGGCGCCGGGTTCTCGTTCCGCGAGCCCTCACCCGCCGCGCGCGGGCTCGCCGAGACCGAGCCCGGGCTGCAGGGCACCGAGATGTGGCTCGCGATCCTCTGGTACCTCGCCGACCTCGCCGGCGTCGCCGATGCGCTCGGCTATCGCCCCCGCGGTGTGCACCGGCCCGAGGCAGCGCTCACGCTGCCGTAGGGCCGTCACTCCCCGGTCTGATCCGAAGGCCAGAGCTCGGGGATGCCACCGTCCGGCCCCGCCGGCGTGATGCCATGGAACGGCGTGATGGTGCGCCAGCCCACGTCGGGATCGTCGTGCAGGAACACGATCACCCGGGCGTCGTCCTCAAGCGCCCCGACCGGGTCGGCGGGCGTCGTCGCCTCGCACGTCGCCGGCGTAGAGACGACCTCGAGCTCGTCGTCGCCGTCCCCCGTGATCCACTCGTCGACATCGACCGTCCAGATCGGCGCCTGCTCGCCGTACAGCTGCGTGGTGCCGTTCTGACCGACGATGTGGCCCGCGACGACGGCATCCGCCTCCTCCGCCGCATCGCCGGGACTGTCGAACCACACCCAGTCGACGCAGGTGTGCGATTCGCCGATCGGACCGATGCAACCCGTGAGCGCGGCGGTGGCGAGCACGCCGATGACGAATGCGGGGATCAGCCGTCGGCGGCGCATGAGACGAGTATGGCCTCGGGCCCGGCCCGGACGAAGAGTGGATGCCGTCACGCCGCGGTTCCGGCTGCCGGTATGAGCACGGCGCCCGCGGTGATGAGCTCGCGCGCGATCGGCGCATCGGCGGGCGTGTCGGTGACGATGCCGGCGGTGGCGTCGAAGGGGAGCACGCCGAAGCGGGAGGCGGCGCCGATCTTGTCGGAGCTGGCCAGGACATACGTGTCGGCGGCGCGCGAGGCGAGGGTGCGCTTCATCGCCGCCTCGTCGGGGTGGCCGGTTGTCAGACCCGCGGTGGGATGCACTCCGGTGACGCCGAGGAAGAAGGCGTCGGCGCTGATGGTGTTCGCGGTCTCGACGGCGGCGGCGCCGCTGGCCACCGCTGAGTGCTTGAACAACTGCCCGCCGATGAGGAAGACCTCGGCCGCGTGCTCGAGCAGCGCGGACGCGACCGTGGGGCTGTGGGTGATGATCGTGCACGGGAACGACCTGGGCAGCGCGTCGACCATCGCCAGCGTGGTCGTGCCCCCGTCGAGGATCACCGTGGCACCGGGCGCGATCAGCGCGACAGCCGCCGCGGCCACACGCCTCTTGCTGTCGGGCGCGACGCCGGTGCGCGTGGCGTAGTCGGCGACCGCGGGTGACGCCGGCAGGGCTCCCCCGTAGACGCGGACGGCCAGTCCCTGCGCGTCGAGTTCGCGCAGGTCCCGCCGGATGCTGTCTTCGGACAGGCCGAGCTCGCCCGCGAGCTCCTTGGCCACGACGCGTCCATCGCGCCGGAGCCGTTCCAGGATGAGGTCCTTGCGTGCGGCGGCCAGCATGCGGCATCCCTCGCTTTCTTGTTTGTGCACGTTTGTGCACTATTCTGCCTGTTATGACCCACCCTATGCTGATTCTCATCGCCGGCCCTTACGCATCGGGCACCGGGGGCGATCCCGAACTGATGGCCCGCAACCTCACGCGTCTCGAAGAGGCCGCCTGGCCGATCTTCCGCGCCGGACACGTGCCGATGATCGGCGAGTGGGTGGCGCTGCCGGTGCTGGCGAGCGCCAGCGCGGACGGACCGGGCGATCCGCTCGCAGCCGAGGTGATGTACCCCACCGCCGAACGCCTGCTGCAGCACTGCGATGCCGTCCTGCGTCTGCCCGGCGAGTCCCGTGGCGCCGACCAGGACGTCGCCATCGCGCAGGCACGCGGCATCCCGGTCTACCGCTCTCTCGACGAGGTGCCCGGGATCGCCGCCTGACAGGCCCCGGAGTCAGCGGGGCTCGGGCGGCGTCGCGCGCGCGAGCCCCGCGTACCGCAAGTCGGCCCGCTCGCGCGGCGAGAAGCGAGCAGCGAAGTCCCGCTCGTTCGGCACCCAGACCTCGTTCCACAGCGACGTGTGGTGGCGGCCGAGCGCGGCATCCCGAGCCATCCCCTGCCGCTGCGCGGACGCGAGGTCCACGTCGCACCAGACGGTGAGGTCGAGCGCGGGCAGAGCCGCGGGATGGAACAGGCCGATGAGGTCGACCACCATGATCCGGCCGGCAGGAACGGGCTCCGGGGCGCCGAGGGCGCGCGCCGTCCAGTCGTAGCGGCGGAACAGTCCCGGCGTCCCGGCACGGAAAGGCTCGAGCACCTCGGCGACCAGTCGCTCGCGCTCGACGCCATCCCAGTCCGTCGAACGTCGATGCGACCTGGCCGGGTCCAGGAAGTCGTCGCCGCGCATCCGCACGGCGTCGTCCAACCGCGCCACGAGTGCGCGGGCGAGCGTGGACTTGCCCGACCCCGCAAAGCCTGACACCCCGATGACCACGGGACGGGATGCCGCCACCGCCGCGTCTTGGATGGCGCCGGTCAGCTCGTCGAGATCCATCCCGCCCAGGCTAACTGGAATGCTGGAGGCGTGGCCGTCACCGTCGTCCCCTCCTCCCCCGAATGGCCCGCGCTCTTCTCCCGCATCGCCGCCGACCTCGCGGACGCGCTGGCCGACGTTCCCGTGGTGGCGATCGAGCACGTCGGGTCCACGTCTGTGCCGGGGCTGGCCGCGAAGCCCATCATCGACGTCGACGTCATCGTCCGGCGTGAGAACGTCGCCCCTGCGATCGCGGCACTCGTCGCGGCGGGCTACACGCATCGGGGCGACCTCGGCGTCACCGACCGCGAGTCGATGGCAGAGCCGGACGAGCCCCGACGCAATGTGTACGTGTGCGTGGAGGGCACGCTGCACGTGCGCAACCACCTCGCCGTGCGCGACATCCTGCGTCGCAGGCCCGACCTCCGCGACCGCTACGGTGCGGTGAAGACGACGCTCGCGGAGGACCCCGACCTCGAGATCGGCGCATACCTCGCGGGCAAGTCCCCTGTGCTGCAGGAGGTGCTCGCCGAATCGGACCTCACGGACGCCGAGAAGGATGCGATCCTGCGCCTGAACACCGGCACCTGACGCCGCCCGGGCTCCCGGCCGTTGAGCGAGCGACGAAGGAGCGAGACGAAACGCCCCGGCCGCGCGGGCGAGCCCGGGCGCATACGGTCAACGACCGTGCGCCGGCGCCGCGGCCACCGCCGGGTGCAGGTGCTCGGACGCGAGTGCGACCGTCGCCTGGCGCGCACCGGCGGCGAGGCATTCTTCCAGGCCTGCGCCGCCGAGCGACGCTGCCAGGAAGCCGGCGAAGAACGCGTCGCCGGCGCCGTTCGTGTCGACGACCTCGACGGGAACGGCGGGCACCGCGGCCCGCTCCCCCTTCGCAGACAGAGCGATCGCGCCCTCCGCGCCCCGCGTGCAGACGGCGAGGCGCGGGCCGCGGTCGAGGCAGCGCTGCATCAGCCCCCACGGGTCGTCCGTGCCGTCGTCGTTCATGAAGACGACGTCGGCCGCGCGCAGGAAGGGCTCGTGGAACGCCGACGCACCGTCGTAGTCGTGCAGGTCGGTCCAGATCGGAGTTCCGGCGGCGCCCTCCCGCCGCCGCTCGACCAGGGCCGCACCGAGCTCGCTCAGGTCGACGACGGCGACCTCGGCCTCACCCAGCGCGGCCTCGATGCGCTCGAGATCCGCGGCCGTCGGCGACGACGGCGTGGCGAGATAGAGGCTCACCCGATCCCCCGTCGGCGTCATGAGATTCGCGTGACGCTCGGTCCGTTCGGAGTGATATGCCTCTACGGGCACATTCGCCGCGCGCAGCGCGGCGGCCACTCGTAGCCCGTCGTCGTCGTGTCCGATCAGTGCGTGCAGCACCACGTCGGCACCCCGATCGGCGAGGTGCAGCACCTTGCCCGCGGACGTCCCGCCGAGGGTGTGGTGGTCGCCGAGCGCGAACTGCATGTGGGGCACCGGCTCGGGCAGCCGATCGAGGGTGATCACGTGGTTCCATGAGGCCGGGCCGCACACGGCGATCCTCGGAGCGGGGGAGGAAGAGCCGGAGGCGGGATGCATCCGGTCAGTAAACCAGGTTTCCGCCCCGAAGTGTAAGCGCTTGCAGTCCTGGCCGGCTTTACTCCTCGCGCGGTCCGAGGTCGGGCTGGGCGACGAAGCGCACCACGAGCTCGGCCACGCGGTCGAGCTCGACCATCACGACGGTGTTCTCCCCCGCGCGCAGCGCTGCCGCAGGCACGTAGAGGGTGCGCTGCGGGCCGTTCGACCAGTACCTGCCGAGCAGGAAGCCGTTGACCAGGGCGTAGCCCTTGCCCCAGCCGGCAGTGCCGAGGAACAGGTCGGCGGGTGCGTCGAGCGCGAACGAACCGCGACGCACGAACGGACCGACCGGCGCCCGACCGTCCGCAGCGACCGTGCCCGACTCCCCGAGCCGCGCCACATCGATCGGCGCCGCCGTCCAGTCGGTGACCGGCGCGCCGTCCAGGAAAACGCCACCGACCAGGCCTTTCGCCTCGCCGAGGCGTACGTCGTAGTTCACCCGGCCCTGCTCCTCGACCAGCACGCGGAGGCGTCCGGCGCCCGGTACGACGAGGGCATCCTCGCCGCGGGTGCGCGACAGCGTACCGACCGGCGCGCCGTTCAGCGACACCCACGCGTGGTCGCGCACCTCGCCGAAGCGCAGCACTCCCCCGGCCGGCAGGTCGGTCTCGTAGGCGACCAGCGCGCTCAGGTGCCCGAGCTCCTCGAAAGTCGGCGGCGTGTCGTGGCGGACCGTGGATGCCTCTAGCGCCGCGTCCACCGGCAGCACCGGCACCTCGAACACGGGTGCCGCGTGACCGACCACGGGGACCTCGTCGGGCACCGGCGCATACCGGGCGATCACGTCGCGGAAGGCGAAGAACTTCTCCGTCGGGCGTCCGGCTTCGTCCAGCGGGGCGTCGTAGTCGTACGACGTGACGATCGGCAGGTAGCGGCCCTTGTGGTTCGCACCGTTGGTCAGACCGAAGTTCGTGCCGCCGTGGAACATGTAGAAGTTCACCGACGCGCCGGCCGACAGCAGCGCATCGAGCTCGGCGGCGGAGTCGGCGGCCGAAGTGGTGTGGTGCGTGGCGCCCCACCAGTCGAACCAGCCGTCCCAGAACTCGGCGCACATGAGAGGACCGGTCGGCTGGTGGCGGCGCAGGGTGGCGAGGCGTTCCGGAGCGCGCGACCCGAACGAGCCCGTGAGGTGCACCCCGTCGACGCTGCCGTCGCTGAGCATCTGATCGGTCGGCTGGTCGATCGTGGTGAGCGGCACCGTGATGCCGGCATCCCTCGTCACACGCACGAGGTGCTCGAGGTAGGCGGTGTCGGAGCCGTAGGCGCCGTACTCGTTCTCGATCTGCACCAGGACGACAGGTCCGCCCCGATCGATCTGCCGCGGCGCGACGATGTCGTACACGCGCTGCAAGTACGCCGTCACCTCGGCGAGGTACGACGGCTCCGACCGGCGCAGCCCGATGCCCGGCATCCCGGTCAGCCACACTGGCAGCCCGCCATTATGCCATTCCGCGCATATGTAGGGTCCCGGCCGCACGATCGCGTGCATCCCCTCGGCCGCGACCAGGTCCAGGAACCCGCCCAGGTCGTTCCACCCGGTCGCGTCCCACTCGCCGCGCACCGGTTCGTGGGCGTTCCACGCGACATATGTCTCGATGGTGTTCAGCCCCATGAGCCGAGCCTTGCGGATGCGGTCCGCCCACTGGCCCGGGTGCACGCGGAAGTAGTGCAGGGCGCCCGACAGCACGCGGAACGGCTCTCCGTCGAGCAGGAAGTCGGTCTCTCCGATCGCAAAGGATCGTGGTTCGCCGGTCACGCTCTGCTGTGTCGAGTCGCCGAACGCGACAGGGGAGTCGCCGTCGACCGTCGGGGTCACTGCGCGGAGCCCGTGCGGGCCTGCAGCACGGCGGCCAGGCGCTCCAGCTGCGACGCGTCCTCGAGCGCCGAGCCGACCGCCGCGACGCGCACGCCGGCGGCGAGGAACTCCTCGACGTTCGAGGCGTCGAGCCCACCGGTGGCGACGAACCGCACCTGCGGGAACGGGCCGCGGATGTGCTTGAACCAGCCGCTCCCGAGCCACGTCGCCGGGAAAGCCTTCAGCCAGGTGAGGCCGAGCGCCACGGCCAGCTGCACCTCGCTGGGCGTCGCGACGCCGGGGAGGATCGGGATGCCGGCGGCCTGCGCCGCCCGCACCACGACCGGATCCAGGCCCGGCGACACGAGGTACTCAGCGCCGGCGTCGGTGGCGAGCGCCACCTGCGCGGGCGTGATGATGGTGCCGGCGCCGACGATCTTGCCGCGTTCCCGGGCCGCAGCGACGACGGCGCGCAGCGCGCGTTCGTCCTCATCGGTCTGCAGCGGAACCTCGACCGAGTCGATGCCCAGGTCCCACGCCGTCTCGGACAGGCGCACCGAGCGCTCGACGCCCATGCCCCGCAGGATCGCCATCAGCGGTGCGCCCGCGAAGGCGGTGTCGAACCAGTCGCCGCGCGCGGCGGCATCCACTTCGGTCGTTTCAGGAGTCATGAGCGGTGTCCTTGTCGAAGAGTCGTGTGTGGGTCACGCGGTCGCGGCCGTGGCGGAGGGCTCGTCGATCGAGTCCGTCGTGGTCTGCAGGGTGCGGGCGGCACGGGCGTGCCCGGCGCGCAGGCTGTCGGCGAGCGAGTCGCCCGACAGGCGGCCGGCGAGATACCCGCCGGCGAAGGCGTCTCCTGCGCCGACGGCCTCCACGACCTCGACGACGAGCGCGGGCTCGAACACGTCGTCGGCGCCCGTGTACACCGTGGCGCCGATCGAGCCGTCCTTCACGACAAGCTCGTCGACGTCCGGCAGCAGCGCGCGCACGTCGTCAGCGGCGACCGTGCCCCACAGCGTCTCGGCTTCGTCGCGGCCGACGAGCACGATGTCGGCGGTGCGGGCGAGTTCGAGCAGCGCGGGGGCGGCGGTGGCGGCATCCCACAGGGGAGCGCGGTGGTTGACGTCGAACGAGACGCGCACACCATGCGCGCGCGCCCGATCGATGACCCGGGCCAGGAAGGAGGCCGCGGAGGAGGAGATGGCCGCGGTGATGCCCGACACGTGCAGCAGGTCGACGCCGTCGAACGACACCGACTCCGCATCGAGCTCGCACAGCGCCGAGGCGGCCGAGCCGTCGCGGTAGTAGAGCACGCCATTGCCGGGGTCCTTCACGTACAGGCCCGTTCGCCGCGTCTCGTCGTAGACGACGCGTGACACGTCCACGCCGCGGGCCGTGAGCTGGCGGGCGATGCGGCGGCCGAGCGCGTCGGCGCCGAGCCGGCTGAACCACACCGCCCGGTGCCCGAGCGCGGCCACATGGGCGGCGACGTTCGACTCGGCGCCGCCGGCATCCAGCAGGAACTCGCCGGCGTCGGCGACGGGCACGGCGACCACCGGCGCGACCATGGCCATGGTCTCGCCGATGGCGAGCAGAGTGCGGGGCATTCCGCCAGCGTAGTCAGGGTGCGGCATCCCTCACCTCCCGATGCGCGGATAAGTCGGAGATCCCGCGTGACTCGGACGGATCGCGCCGATTCGTCCGAGTCTCGCGGGTTCTCCGAGCGTGGCGCGGTGCGCGCGCGTCACCGCAGGTCGGTGACGGGCGCGGCGTCCATGTCGTCGAAGGCCTGGTTCTCGCCGGCCATCGCCCAGATGAACGTGTACGCCGACGTGCCGACGCCCGAGTGCAGCGACCACGACGGCGAGATGACGGCCTGACGGTCGGCGATCACGAGGTGACGGGTCTCTTCGCGCTCGCCCATCAGGTGGATGACGCGGGCGTCCTCGGGCAGGTCGAAGTACAGGTAGCACTCGGTGCGGCGGTCGTGCGTGTGGGCCGGCATGGTGTTCCACATCGAGCCCGGGTGCAGCTCGGTGACGCCCATGACGATCTGGCAGCTCTTCACGCCGTTCTCGTGGATGTACTGATTGAGCGTGCGGCGGTTCGAGGTGACCTGGTCGCCGAGCTCGCGCACGGTGCCCTCGCCGGGCGAGACGAGCGCGGCCGGGTACGCGGTGTGCGCGGGCGCCGAGAAGAGGTAGAACTGCGCGCCCGTCTCGCGGTCGGCATCGGCGAACGAGACGTCCTTGATGCCGCGGCCGAGGTACAGGCACGCGCCCTTGACGAGCGTGTAGACCTCGCCGTCGGCGGTGACCGTGCCGGTGCCGCCGACGTTGATGATGCCCACCTCGCGGTGCTCGAGGAAGTAGTCGCTCCGGATCTCGGGGTAGCCGCCGAGCTCGAGCACGCCGCCGGCGGGGACGGCGCCGCCCAGCACGATGCGGTCGTGGTGGGTGTAGGTCAGGCGGATCTCGCCCGGCACGAACACGTCGGGGATCAGGTAGGTGTCGCGCAGGTCCTGCGTGGTCATGCCCGGGATCTGGGCGGGGTTGGTCGCGTAGCGCTGCGGGATGTGCTGCTCGGTCACGAGTCTCTCCTGGTTCTGCGTGTTCTGTTCGGGTGTGAGGATGCCGGCGGCCTAGCGGACGAGCCAGCCGCCGTCGACGGGGATGATGGCGCCGGTGACATAGGCCGCGGCGTCCGACGCGAGGAACACGAAGACGCCCTGCAGGTCGGACGGCGTGCCCCAGCGGCCGGCGGGGATGCGCGACAGGATCGACGCGGCGCGGTCCTCGTCTGCCCGCAGCGGCGCGGTGTTGTCGGTGGCCATGTAGCCCGGCGCGACGGCGTTGACGGTCACGCCGGCGGCGGCCCACTCGTTCGCGAGCGCCTTGGTGAGACCGGCGACCGCGTGCTTCGAGGCGGTGTAGGCGGGGACGAGGATGCCGCCCTGGAACGAGAGCATCGAGGCGACGTTGACGATCCGCCCGCCACCCTGCGCGATCATGTGCCGACCGGCCGCCTGCGACAGGTGGAACACGGCGTCGAGGTTGATGGCGAGCACGTCGTCCCAGTCCGACATCGGGTAGTCGACGGCGGGGGAGCGGCGGATCGTGCCGGCGTTGTTCACGAGGATGTCGAGACCGCCGAGCTCGGCGACGACCTCGTCCACCGCCGACGACAGCTCGTCCGGAGTGGCCGAGACGAGATCGCGCTGCACGCGGTGCACGCGGCGGCCGGTCTGCTCGATGAGCGCGGCGGTGTCGGACGCGTCGCCGCGGTCGAGCAGCGCGACGTCGGCGCCGGCCTCGGCCAGCGCGAGAGCCGCGCCCTGGCCGAGCCCGCGACTGGAGCCGGTGACGAGGGCGACCTTTCCGTCGAGGCGGAACGAGTCGAGGATCATGCGATGGCCTCCTGGGCGTCGGCGGTCGCCGGCGCGGCGGCGACGAAACGGGTGGTGAGCTCGCCGATGCCCGAGATGCGCACGGTGACGGCGTCGCCGGGAGCGAGCGGGCGGTGTGCCTCCTGGGCGTCGGGGAGCTTCTGCGGGGTGCCGGTCGACACGACGTCGCCCGGCTCGAGGGTGAGCACCTGGCTCAGGTGGTGGATGACGTACGCGACGCTGAAGATCGTGGTCGAGGTGGACTGCGACACGGTCACGACCCCGTCGCGCACGACCTCGACCAGGAGGTCCTGCGGGTCGCCGACCTCGTCGGGCGTGACGACCCAGGGGCCGAGCGGGGCGAACCCGTCGGAGCACTTGCCGAGCGCCCACTGGCTCTGCCGCCGCTGCCACGCGCGGTCGGATACGTCGTTGAGGATCGTGTAGCCCCCGACGTGGTCGAGCGCCTCCTCGAGCGACACGCGCTGGGCCCGGCGGCCGATGACGACCCCCACCTCGCCCTCGTAGTCGACATCGGTCGCGCCCGGCGGGATCACGACCGGTTCGGTCGGTCCGGCGAGCGTGTTCGAGGTCTTGACGAAGACGTCGGGGTACTCGGGGTCGTTGGCCGTCGGGTCCACGCCGTCGGGCACGTGCCCGCGGTAGTTGTACCCGAGGCACAGGATCTTGCCGGGCGTGACGGGGGCGACGAGCGCGCCGTCATCGAGAAGCGGCAGCGACGAGGCATCGGTCGCGTCGACCGCCGCCTGCGCCGCATCGAGGGCCGCGGCATCCGCGAGCAGCTCCGCGACGGATCCGGCGAGCCCACCGAGATCGAGCAGCCGGTCGCCGACGACGGCGGCGGGCCGGGGCCCGGTCTCGCCGGCGTACGTGACGAGTCTCACCAGTACTTCTTCCACTCGGGCTTGGCGACCCGCATGAGGGCCTCGAGGTAGAAGTAGTCGCCCCACAGGGTGCCCTCGTCGACGCCGTTGCCCTTCGGCAGGTCGTACACGGAGTGCAGGATGAGGGCGTCCGAGTCCTCGGCGGCCGCGGGCGTGTAGTTCGCGATGAGCGAGGCCAGGATCGCGTGCGCCCGGGCCGTCCACTCGGCGGCGCGGCCGGCATCCACCTCCACCGAGGCGAGCTCGATCAGGCCGCACACCGCGATCGCGGCGGCCGAGCTGTCGCGCGGGGCGTCGCTGCCGTCCGTGTAGACGAGGTCCCAGAACGGCACGTCGTCGGCGGGGAGGTGACGCAGGAAGTACTCGGCGCAGCGACGGGATGCCTCCAGCAGCTGCTCGTCGCCGGTCACGGCGTAGTTCATCGCGAAGCCGTAGATGCCCCACGCCTGA
Source organism: Microbacterium kyungheense (assembly GCF_006783905.1). Lineage (GTDB taxonomy): Bacteria > Actinomycetota > Actinomycetes > Actinomycetales > Microbacteriaceae > Microbacterium > Microbacterium kyungheense. The sequence continues at coordinate 83,965 of NZ_VFPE01000006.1, forward strand.
CCGCGCGCCCAGCATGACTCGTCGGCCGCACCCTGTTCAGTGCCGCCGCGCAGGGCCTCGCCGGTCTCGGCGTCCCAGTAGAAGGTGTGGAAGGTCGAGTCGTCCTCGCGCAGGATGTGCTCGCGCAGCTGGGCGGTGTGGCGGCGCACGGCGTCGTCGAACCGCGGCTCGCCGGTCTGCTCGCCGGCCCACGTCAGCAGCGGCATGTTCATGAGGCTGTCGATGATGGTCCGACCGCGCTGCGCAGGGTCCGACAGGTCGCCCCACGCCTGGATGATGCCGGCCGGCTCCAGGAAGCGGCGCATCAGGTGGTCGGCGGCCAGCAGCGAGGCGTCGCGCGCGGCCTCGTCGGCGCCGAGCCGCCACGAGGCGACGGTCGACAGCGTGTAAAGGAACCCGAGGTCGTGGGTGTCGAGGTCCTCTTCGGCGCGCACGCGGCGCTCGAAGTCGGCCACGTCGACGAGGGCGGCCTCGCGGTAGTCCTCGGCGCCGGTGAGCTCCCACGCGAGCCACAGCATGCCGGTGCGGAAGCTGGTGGTCCAGCCGCGGTTGCCGCCGAGCGGGATGCCGCCCTCGGCAGGACGCGGCTCGTACCGGTCGTCGACCGTGGTGTCGTCGGGGTACGCGGGGCCGAACTTCGCGATGTTGCGGCGGATCGTCGACAGGGCGTCGGCGATGGCGTCGTCGACCTGGGGGGCTTTCGTGCCCGAAGCAGGCGAGGTGGACGTCATGGAGGAATCCTTCGGAGTTGGAGGAGGAGTGGATGCCGCGGCCTCAGGCGCGTGCGGCGGCCGTCTCGTCGAGATCGAGCACAGGTCGGAGGGTGAAGCGGGAGTTCGTCCACGCGAGGTACAGGGCGGCGGATGCCGTCAGCCCGAGGCCGAGCGCCGGCGCGGTGGCGAACACCGCGGCCTGCACCGCGAACGCGACGAGCGACACCGCCGTCAGGTACCAGCGCCGCAGGCCCAGGTGCAGGCTCGCGCGCAGCACGTCGCGGAACCGCGCCTGCGGGACCTCCGCGAACGCGACCAGCGACAGCAGGCCGGCGCCCAGGGCGAGGAGGCCGAGCACGCCCAGCAGCGGGACCGTGAACACGGCTGCCGGCGAGGCCGCCAGCATCCGCACGTCCACCAGCAGCACGACGATCACCGCGGTGACGGCTGCGCCGATCACGAGTGCGCGCCACCAGGTGTCGCGCAGGCCGGCGACGAACGCGCGGATCGGGCCGAGCCCGCCCGCGCCGTGCTCGCGGAACGCGCGGAACGCGGCGGCGACACCCGGCGCGGCGAGCGGCGCGGCGAGCGCGAGCAGCGGCCACGAGTAGGCGGGGTCGGTCGTCACGAGCAGCGCCACGAGCGGCAGGCACGAGATCACCAGCAGCAGGTTCACGATCAGGCCGAGGTAGATCATCCCGATGAGGGACGCCCACGTGTCGTGCGGGACGAGGCCGTTCAGCTTGGAGAGGAAGCCGTTCTTGCTCATGGCGTCACCCCTTCAGCCCGCTCGTCGCGATGCCCTCGACGAAGTACTTCTGGCCGAGCAGGAAGATGACCGCGATCGGGATGACCGAGATCGTCAGACCCGCGAACAGCAGCGCGTAGTTGGTGTCGAACAGGTTCGAGACGAAGCCCTTGAGACCGAGCTGGATCGTCCACAGGTCGGGGTTGCGCAGGTAGATGAGCGGCCCGAGGTAGTCGTTCCAGGTGTTGACGAACGTCAGCAGGGTGAGGCTCGCCAGCGCCGGGATCGACAGCGGCAGCATGATCTTGCGCCAGATCGCGTACTCGCTGAGGCCGTCCAGGCGCGCGGCCTCCGACAGCTCCTCGGGGATCGTCTCGTAGAACTGCTTCATCAGGAACACGCCGAACGCGCCGAACGCCTGCAGCAGGATGATCGACCACAGGGTGTTCGACACCTTGAAGTTCGACAGCATGATGAACTGCGGGATCATGTACGACTGCCACGGCACGGCGATCGTTCCGACGTAGAGCAGGAACAGGACGTCGCGGCCGCGGAAGCGCATGCGGGCGAAGCCGTACGCGGCGAACGAGCCCGTCAGCACCTGCAGGAAGGTCACGACGACCGCGAGGAACAGCGTGTTGCGGATCCAGACCAGCATGTTCGACTGGGTCCAGATGTCGACGTAGTTCTGCCACACCCAGGTCTCGGGCAGCCACTTGATGGGCACCGAGAACACCTCGTTCGAGGACTTGAACGAGCTCAGCACCATCCACACGAACGGCGTCAGCAGGCCGATCGCGAAGATGATCAGGGCGATGTACATCAGGATGCGGCCGATGCGGCGTCCCGGGGTCAGCTTCTCGCCGTCCCGGCCGCGCTTGGGCTCGTTGCCGTCGGCCAACTTGCGCAGGCTCCGCACGGCGGCGGTGGGAGGCGTGAAGTCCGAGACCAGGCGGTCGGCGGCATCCTTCTCGAGCTGCTCGGCCATCACTTGTTCCCCCTCTTGTTCCACAGGAACTGGATGATGGTGACGATGATGCACATGAAGAACAGCACCACCGCGGCCGCCGACGCGTAGCCGAACTGGCTCTCTTCGAAGCCCTTGCGGTAGATGAACTGCGACATCACGAGCGTCGACTGACCCGGACCGCCGTCGGTCATGACGAGGATGAGGTCGAAGATCTTGAACGAGTTGATCGTCAGCATGACGGTGACGAAGAACATCGTCGGGCGCAGGCTCGGCAGGGTCACGTTGGTGAACCGCTGCCACGTGTTCGCGCCGTCCATGCGCGCCGCTTCGTGCAGCTCGCGCGGCACCGTCTGCAGGCCCGCGAGGAACAGGATCATGTAGTAGCCCATGTCGCGCCACGTCGACACGATCACCACGGCCGGCATCGCCCACTCGGGCGACGTGAGCCAGCCGGGAGGGTTCTGGATGCCGATGAACTTCAGGAACTCGTTGATCGGGCCGTACTCGGGGCTGAAGAGCAGGTTCCACACGACCGCGATCGCGACGATCGAGGTGATGTAGGGGAAGAAGGCGGCGGTGCGGAAGAACGCGACACCGCGGAGCTTGTTGTTCAGCAGCAGCGCCAGGCCCAGCGAGACGACGATCGTCAGCGGGATGTGCATCACCGAGTAGTAGAGGGTGTTGACGACCGAGATGCGGAAGCTGCCGTCGCCCATGAGGCGCGTGAAGTTGGCGAGCCCGATGAAGTCGGCCTTGCCGAAGACGTTCCAGTTCGTGAACGCCATGTAGAAGAGGATGACGATCGGCACGAGCGTGAGGACGCCGAAGCCGATGAAGTTGGGGAGGATGAAGCTCCACCCGATGAGGGTGTTGCGCAGGCGCAGCTTCGAGCGCCGGCGGCGCGCGGGCGGCGGCGCGGTGCCGGCCTCGGTGGCGGTGATGGTCGCCATGGCGGACCTCCAGAGGGGCCTGTCGGGAGTGGGTGCTGGTGCGGTGCCCGGCCCGCCCGCGGGGAGCGGACCGGGCACCGGGTATCAGTCCTTCGACGGGCTCAGGAACCGCGGTCCCTGAGCGGTCGAAGGGGATCGATCAGTCGGTGCCGACCTCGTTGGCGACGCGGTCCTGCGCCTCCTTGATGGCGTCGGCCGGCGACTGCGAGCCCGACATGATGGCGGTGTGCATGTCGCCGAGGATGCCCTGGATCGCGGCAGCCTTGTCGGAGGTCGGGTTCTCGGGGTGCACCTCGTGCGTCGAGTACGCGAACTTCGACAGGTCGTCGGTGGGTGCACCGTCGACCGAGAAGTACGTGTCGACGACCGCGTCGGTCAGCAGCGCCGGCGTGATGCCGATGCCCGCGAGCACCTGGGCGCCCTCTTCACCGGCGGCGAAGGCGAGGAACTCCTTGGCGGCGGCGACCTTGGACTTGTCGATCGCGGCGTTGATGGCGAGGCCGGTCGGGTCGCCGAAGGTCACCGGGGTGTTGTCCAGGCCCGTGGTCTTCGAGGACTCCTGCGGGATCGGCGCGATGCCCCAGTCGAACGAGTCGGCGTCGCCCGACGCCTGCTGCGCGATCAGCGTCGCGACGAACCACGTGCCCATCGGCATCATGGCCGCGTTCTGCTTTCCGAACTCGCCCTGGTAGGTGAGCTGGTTCGCCTTGGCGGTGTTGTAGTCGACCTGGTCGCCGGCATCCTGCATGGCGAGCTGACGCTCGTAGAAGGGCTCCATGTAGTCGTACTTGCCCTTGAGGATGTCGCTGTCGGTCTGCGCGTTCGCGAAGCCCTGGACCGTCGACTGCCAGTTGTGCAGGTAGGCGCCCTTGGCGGCGCTGCCCGCGGAGGTCAGGCCCGCGGTCAGAGCGTCGGCGGCGTCGGCGTAGTCGTCCCACGTCCAGCTGCCGTCGGGGTACTCGACGCCGGCCTGGTCGAAGAGGGCCTTGTTGTAGTACAGCACCCACGAGTCGTTGCGGTACGGCACGGCGTAGGCGGTGCCGTCCACCTCGTAGGACTTCGCACCGCTGATGCCGTCGGGCAGCTCGACGTCGGACACGTCGAGCAGCTGGCCGCCGTTCACGAAGGTCGGGACGTACTTGACCTCCTTCTGCGTGATGATGTCGGGCGCGGAGCCGGCGGCGAGGTCGGCGGTCACGAGGGTGTTGTACTCGGTGGGGTCGTAGCCCTTGAGCTCGATCGTGACGTCGGGGTTCTTCTCGTGGAACGCGTCGGCGAGCTTCTGGAACTCGGGCGTCGTGTCCAGGCTCCAGCCCGACATCGTGAGGGTGACCGGGCCCGACGACTCCTCCGGCGCGGCGGCGTCGTCGCCGCTGCTGCTGCAGCCGGCGAGGGCGAGCGTGGCGACCACGGCGATCCCGGCCGCGGCAGCGTATGAGCGCTTCATACTGTGGGTACTCCTTTGTGATTGCGGACCCTTCCTCGGGCCCATCGGGTTCACCGGTCCGCGTCGGGCGCGGGTCCGGGGTTCGCGAGGCGACTGGTGGTCGCCGTCCCGTCCGGCCAGGTGACCGTGACGGTGGTGCGGTCGTCGGTCTCGACGACGGCGGCCGCGGTCGCATCGACGGGCGATGCGAGGTCTTCGGTGGTGAGCTCGACGAGCGTGGCGATCCACGCACTCGGCTCGACAGGGTAGGTCACGACCGGCACGATCGCGACGGGCCCGAGCGGGCTGGCGTCGAAGCGCTCCTCGACGCTCGCGACGCCGTCGCCGAGGATCGAGTGGATGCCGGAGGCCAGGCCGTCGGCGACGGCCGAGGCGGCGGCATCCCGAGCCCGTCCTTCGACGGCCCCGGCGGCGAGCGCCCATCCTCCGACGCGCAGGCGCAGCGCACCGGCGTCGACGCCGGGTTCGAGGGAGTCGACGCGCGTGAGGCGCACCTCCCATGGTCCGCGCAGCAGGGAGTGGACGGTGACGACGCCGGCGAGCTCGACGTCACCCTCGATGCCCGACCCGTGGCGGTGGGCCGCGGGGCGCGGCGTGATCCAATGCGCACGGGAGACGGATGCCGCGATCGCGACCCGTGCGTCGCCTTCGCCGTCGACACGAACGTCGACGAGGTCCATGGCGGCGCGATGGGTGGCGCGGCCCGCGGCGTCGACGAGCGCGACGGACTGCTCCAGCGGCTCTTCCCACGCTGCCTGGTTCGCGAGCGGGCTCGTGGCGGTGGAGTAGCCGATGCGGGCGTACAGCGGGGAGTCGCCGACGAGGGCGCCGTCGGGAGCGTGGTCGCTGCCGTGGTTGGCGATGCGCACGATGCCGTCGGCCGCGGTGCCCGAGACGGCCCAGCCGGCCGCGCGGACGACGCGCACGTCGTCGCCGGTCTCGACCGGCAGCGCTGCGGCTTCGGCGGCCCACACCGGGTGGTCTGCGGGCAGCGAGATCCCGAGCAGGCCCTTGACGGCCCAGTAGGGCGAGCCGGGGCCGGAATACGACTGCGCGAGCTCGCGCCACTCGTGGTGCCAGCCCATCGTGAGCACGGCGTCCTCGCCCGGCGCGTCGTGCGCAGTGAAGTGCGCGACCACGGCGTTCGCGGCGCGGCGCAGCTGCCCGAGGGGCACCGAGGGCACCTCGGCGATCGCCCCGACCCAGAACGGGGCCGCGGCGGCGAAGCGGTAGATGAGGCTCCGGCCCTGGACGAGAGGCGAGCCGTCGGCGCCGACCAGCGCGACGGCATCCTGCAGGAAGCGGTCCAGGCGCACGACGTCGCCGGCGGTGCGGCCGCCCGCGAGCTCGTCCGCGCCCTGCATGCGCGACCACAGCACGGGGTAGGTGTGCAGCGCCCAGCCGACGTAGTGGTCGTACGAGCGCTCGAAGCCGTCCGAGATCCAGCCGTCATCGCGCACGAGGGAGTCGTGCAGCGTCAGGTCGTCGGCGATGTCCTGGGCCGACCACGGGCCGCCGACCGAGCGCAGGAACGTCTGCACGACGACGCGGAACCACAGCCAGTTGGTCTTCGGGTACGTGGTGTCGCCCACGACGGGCGCGAGGTAGTCGACGACGCGCTGCTGCGTGACGGCATCCAGGCGGTCCCAGATCCACGGGCGGGTCATGTCGAGCACGAGCGCGAGCGATGCGGCCTCGACCTTGGCCTGCGCGTGCTCGTCGAGCCGCACCCAGCGGTCGGCGGCATCCGGGTCGACACCCGTGACGATGCCCCGCCGGTAGAAGTCGGCGAGCTCTTCGGTGCCTTCACCGCGCGCACCCGCGATGCGGAAGCCGGCGAGCAGGAACGTGCGGGCGAACCCTTCGAGGCCGTCGACGTCGTGGCCGTAGCCGCCCTCGGCGCCGGGGAAGTGGATGCGGCCGTGGCCCGGCGACGCGTACGAGCGGGCGGTGTCGAGCAGGCGATCCGCGAAGGCGATCCATTCGTCCCGGGTCCAGTCGGCATCCACCGCGGTGCGTGCGGATGTGCCGGGCTGCTGGAACGTCACTGGGATCTCCCTTGATCGATTTGTCGCCGTCCGCCCCGCGTGAAGAGCGAACGTTTGGGACTGTATCAACCCATTTCGTTCATTGCAAGACTGTTTTGGATTCGTTATGATCGTTTATGATCGCTTTGCGAGTATGGTGAATCAACGAGGAGGATCCCCTGTGACCGCAACCGTCCCCGCGACCCGGACTTTTCGGGGCCGCCTGGCCGAGACGTACGAACGTCAGGCAGGCACGGACGCCGCCGGCTTCGCGACCGCCCTCGCCGGCGTGCTCGCGCCGCCCTCGCGCGCGCTTCCTGTCGCCTCGGCCGACGACCGTTCGGTGTGGGCTCCCGGCGGCAGCGCCGATGCGGTCTCGATCGACGGCATCCTCGAGCGCGCCGAGGCCGACCTCGATCAGCCGTGGCCCGTGCCGCTCGCCTCGGCGGCGGCCCGCCTCCACGATGACGGCAACCGCGAGGGCTGGGAGAGCGTGCTCTACGAGCGGCAGCGCCGTCTGTCACGTGCCGCCGTCGCCGCGGCCGTGCACGCGGACGATCCCGTGCGCGGGCGCCGCTACCTCGCCGAGGTGCTGGACGGCGTGTGGCTGTTCTGCGAGCAGAGCTCGTGGTGCTGGCCGGCGCACGACGACGCCTTCCGTGAACGCGGTTCCGTGCTCCCCGTCGTCACCGCCCCGTACCTCGACCTCGGCGCGGGCGAGGTCGCGAGCCTGCTCGCCTGGGTCGACCAGCTGATCGGCGACCGGCTCGAGGCCCGCTACCCCGGCATCCGCTCACGTGTCCGTCACGAGATGCGCGTGCGCATCTTCGAGCCCTTCACGCGTCGTCGCGACTGGCACTGGCTCGGCCTCGACGGCGATGTGCACAACTGGAACCCCTGGATCCACGGCAACGTGCTGGTCGCCGCGCTGCGCCTGCTCGACGACCCGGCCGAGGCCGACGAGCGCACCGCGATCGTCGCGCTGGCGCTGGAGGGCATCGACCGCTATGTGTCGGTGCTGCCCGAGGACGGCGCGATCGACGAGGGCTACGCGTACTGGTGGAACGGCGCCTGCCGAGCGCTGGAGGCCCTCGACGTCGTGCGTCACGCGACCGGGGGAGTGCTCGATGCGTCGGGCATCACGGCCCTGCGCGAGACCGTGGCGTTCCCGCATCGCATGCACCTCGGCGCCGACTGGTACCTGAACCTCGCTGACGGCCAGGCGCGGGTGTCCGCGGCTCAGCCGTGGCACGCGCTGCATCGCGCCGCGCTGGCCGTGGGCGATCGGGATGCCGCCGCCCACGCCGCATCGCACCGCACGCCGGGCTCTCCGGCGGCGATCGAGCACCCGGGCTTCGGGAGGCTGCTGCGCGGCATCACCGACCCGGCCTGGATCGCCGCATCCCAGGAGTCCTCGCCCTTCCCCCGCGATGTGTGGCTGCCGTCCACGCAGGTGCTGCTCGCCCGATCGCAGCGCGGCACGTCCCGGGGGCTGGCCGTGGCGACCAAGGGCGGCCACAACGGCGAGCACCACAACCACAACGACGTCGGATCGTTCATCGTCGCCTCCGACGGCGTGCCGGTGGTGGTGGATGCCGGGCGCCCGACCTACACGCTGCAGACGTTCGGGCCCGACCGGTACGACATCTGGACCATGCAGAGCGGTTGGCACAACGTGCCCGTGATCGACGGCCAGGAGCAGCCGCCGGGCGCCGAGTACGCGGCATCCGGAGTCGAGGTGCACGTCGGCGACGACTCGGTGTTCTCGGCGGAGCTCTCGGGCGCCTACCCGGCCGCCGGCCCGTGGCGCCGCACCGTGCGGCTGGACCGTGCGGCCGCGCGCGTCGTGGTGGCCGACGACTGGACGCCGGCGCGCGCAGAATCGGATCCGCGTGTGCGGACCGACGAGGCGACGCGCCGGGGGACGGATGCCGCCGACCCGCGTGTCTCGTCGGACCTCCGCATCAGCGGATCCGATTCTGCGCACCCGGGGCGCACCGAGGTGCGTCTGCTGCTCGCCGGTGAGGTGCGGCGGGAGGAGGATGCCGTCGTGGTGACGCCGCTCGAGGGCGCGACGCCGGTGCGCATCTCGTGGCCCGCGGGCGTCGAGGCGGCACTCCTCGTCCGCGAGCTCGACGACCCGGTGCTGTCGAGCGTGTGGGGCGCGAAGCTCACCCGGCTCGATCTCGACGTCACCTCCCGCGACGGGATCGCGGTCACGGTAGAACTGGACCAGACGAACGCGGAGGACGCCTGATGACCGACCAGACACCGGCACTGCTGGCCGCCGAACGGCGCGCCCACGTGCTGGCCTCGCTCGAGCGCGACGGCGCCGTGCGGGTCGCTCAGCTGATGGACGAGCTCGGCGTCGCCCCGGTGACGCTGCGCCGCGACCTCGCGCAGATGGAGCGCGAGGGGCTGCTCGTCCGCGTGCACGGCGGCGCGGTGCCGACCGCCGGGTCGCTCGACGACATGGACTCGGCTGCCGTCGCGACCGCCGCCCGCGCGGGGTCGATCGCGATGCTCGTGCCGTCGCTGACGTTCTACTACCCCACCGTCGTGCGCGGCGCGGAGGCCGAGGCCACCCGCCACGGCATGCCGGTGGTGGTGCGCGGCGCGTCGTACGAGCTGCAGGACGAGCGGCCCGTACTCGAGCGCCTGGCGCATACCGAGGGCGTCCGCGGCCTGGTGCTCGCCCCCAACACCGACACCCCGCACGCGCAGGACGTCGTGCAGTGGCTCGCCGAGTGCGGGCTCCCGAGCGTGCTGGTCGAGCGCGACGCGGTGCTCCTGCCCGAGGGCAGCCCGGTCGAGAACGTCACCACCGATCACGCGCTCGGCGCCGTCCTCGCCGCGCGCCACCTCGCGTCGCTCGGTCACCGCCGTGTCGGCCTCATCATCGCCCGGGACTCGCCCACGTCACGCAAGATCGCCGCGGGCTGGCATGCGGCGTGCGCCGAGCTCGGGCTGACGCCGGCCGATCAGTTCGAGACGAGCCTGCCGCCGCGCACGAGCCCGGACTTCTCGTCCGTCGTGGACTCGACGCTCGACGCCGCGCTCTCGAACGGCGTCACCGCGATCCTGGTGCACTCCGACCCCGAGGCGATGGCGTTCGTCGACCTCGCGCTCAACCGGGGGATCTCGGTGCCCGGCGACCTGTCGGTCGTCGCCTACGACGACGAGGTCGCCGAGATCTTCACACCCCCGCTGACGGCCGTCGCGCCGCCGCGTCACGAGGTGGGCCGCGCCGCCGTCGACCTCGTCATCCGCCGGCTCGAAGACCCGACGCGTCCCGTGCACCGGGTGGTGCTGAACCCCACCCTCAACGTTCGCGGGTCGACCGCCCCGCCGCGCGGGGCCTGACCCGATCAGCCCGAGACCGCGGCAGCGCGCCAGTCCGTCAGCACGCGCGCCGCCGCCCGCGTGTGCGACCACGGCATCTGCGGCACCTCGAGCCTGCCCTCGACGAGGGCCAGCGAAAGGGCGTCGGCCTCGGCCGCCATGGGCTGCACCGTGGGCACCTCGATGATCTGCTCCTGCCCGTCGCGGCGCACGATCAGGCGGGATGCGCTCTCGGTCCGGTTGCCCCACGCATTCGGCAGCACCACCTCGGCGTGGGCGAACCGCACCGTGACGACCTCGTCCAGATCCTCGAGGATCGACGTCGCGATCGCCGCGGTGACGCGGCCGAACGCGAGTTCGACGGATGCGGTGCCGTCGACGCCGCCCACCTGCTGCGCCTCGAACCGCCGGTACTCGGGCGCGTCGATCGGCTCGCCCGCCGCCGCGGCGAGATCGATCGCGAGCGCGAGCGGGTAGCAGCCGATGTCGAGGATCGCCCCGCCCGCCAGCGCCGGATCGAACAGGCGCCCCGTGCGCGCCGTCGCCGCCGACCCCCTCGCGCCCTCGAAGCGCTCCAGCGCACCGAGCTCGCCGCCTGCCGCGAGGTCGCGCAGCGTCTGGGCGAACGGCCCGAACCGGGTCTTGAACGCCTCGAGGAACGGCCGTCGCGCCCGCGCGGCCGCGTCGAGCATCCGCTCCACGTCGCCGAACGTCGGGGCCGCGGGCTTCTCGCACAGCACGGCCTTGCTCGCCTCGAGCGCGCGGATCGCGAGGTCGGCGTGCGTCGTGTGCACTGTGCCCACGTACACCGCGTCGACGTCGTCGCGGGCGAGGATCTGGTCGTACGTCCCCGACGCCTGGGCGCCGTGGGTGCGGGCGAACGCCGCGGCCCGTTCCGGCGACGAGCTGCCCACCGCGTGCAGCACCCCGTGCTGCGACGCGCGAAGGCCCACCGCGAAGTCCTGGCTGATCGCTCCCGGGCCGAGCACGGCCCACCTCGTCGGCGTCATGGCCCCGATGCTACAGAGCCGCGACGCGCGGCCGGCGGCGGGGCCCGTCTCGGTCCGCCTCCGTGCGTTCCCAGATCAGGAGATCTGGCGGACACAGGACGATTCCGGCGAGATTGTCCTGTTCTCGCCAGATCTCCTGATCTCGGACGGTCGAAGGATGCCGCAGAGCGGGGACCGCCGTGCGAACGGGGATGCCGGGCTCACGCGATCGGCTCGGCCGCCTCACGCGCGGCTCGGGCCGACGAGCGCACCGCTCCGATGCTCGCAGCAATCACCAGCGCGATGCCCGCGAGCTCCAGCCAGGTCATATGTTGGCCGAGGAATATGAATCCGGCGAGCGAGGCGGTCGCCGGCGCGAGGCTCATCAGGATCGCGAATGCGGCGGCCGGCAGACGGCGCAGCGCGATGAGCTCGAACGCGTACGGGATGGTCGACGAGAGCACCGCGACCGCTGCACCGAGTGCCACGATCTGGATACTGAACAGGGCGGCGCCGGCATCCACGATCCCGAGCGGGAGCGAGATGACCGCGCCGACCGCCATCGCCAGCGCGAGACCGTCGAGCTTCGGGAACGCCCGGCCCACGCGCGCCGAGGCCAGGATGTAGAACGCCCAGCTGCCGGCGGCGCCGAGCGCGAACAGCACGCCCAGGGGGTCCAGTCGGTCCCATCCGCCGCCGCCCAGCGCGACCACACCGGCCAGCGCGAGCAGCGCCCACAGCCACGCCGATGCCCGGCGGGCGGCCACGATCGACAGCACCAGCGGCCCGAGCACCTCGATGGTGACCGTGACGCCGAGGGGCAGCCGCTCCAAGGCCAGGTAGAACAGGCTGTTCATGAGCGCGAGGACGAGCCCGAACAGCGCGACGGAGGTCCAGTCCCGCCGCGAGTGGCCGCGCACCCGTGGGCGGGCGATGAGCAGCAGCACGAGCGCCGAGAACACGAGGCGCAGCATCACCATGCCGAGCGGCCCGACCTGCGGGAACAGCAGGACCGCGAGCGACGCGCCCACCTCCTGGCACGCGAGGCCGGCGATGACGAGAAGGATCGCCGGGGTCGTCCCGCCGCGCGAACCCGCCGCGGCGCCCGGACCCGGGGTCACTCGGAAGCGGGCGGTGTGCACACCGCCAGCGACGCGACGGCCTCGCCGTACTGCTCGGCGGTCCACGGCAGGCCCGCCTCGGGGGCGGTCTCGCCCTCGGCCGCGGGAGCCTTCGACGCGATCGCGGCCAGCTGCCACGCGAGATACTCGGCGACGCGGCCGTCGCCGGCGGAGTTGTTGAGCACGACCGCAACGGTGAGGCCCGTCTTCGGGTCGGCGAACGCGGCGGTCAGATACCCGGGAGTCTTGCCGAACTGACCGATCAGCGAGCCCGCGATGAGCGCGCCGCCGTCGGCGGTGTACCAGGACGGCGCGTCGGCGGCCACCGGCAGCGGATGCGCGAAGCGGGTGTCGTCGTCGACCAGCGATCCGCTCGCGAGGGCCTGCACGTAGTGACCCAGGTCACGGATGTCGGTGACGACGCCCGCGTCGGTGTAGCCGCTGCTCGACGAGACGCCGGTGAGGTCGACGGGCGCAGCGCAGTCGAGGGCGCCCTCGGCGTTGGGCATCGACTGACCGCCCTGCAGGGCGCCGGATGACGGCAGATCGCTCAGCGAGGTCGCCTGGAGTCCGAGCGGGCCGGTGACGTAGGTGCGCAGCAGGTCGGCGGCCGACAGCCCGGTGGCGCGCTGCAGCGCGAGGCCCAGCAGGACGTAGCCGGCATCGGAGTCCTTGTATGCATCGCCGGGTGCGCTCGTGCGGGGCTCGCCGAGACCGAAGCTCGCGAGGTACCGCGGGTCCCAGTTGCGCTTCGGGTTGCTGATCCACGAGCCGTAGAGCTGGTCCGTGTACGAGCCGATGCCCGAGGTGCCGTCGCACAGCTCGATCAGCGTGATGTCGCCGAGGTCGGGCACCCCCGACACGTAGCCGGTCACCCGATCGTCGAGCTCGACCTTGCCGTCCGCGACCGCCCCGTACAGCGCGTCGCACGTCATGGCACGGGTGACCTTGCCGGCCCGGAACGTCTGGTCGGCCTTCACGTCACCGCCGCCGTCCGGTCGCTGCGTGCCGAGGCCGGCGATCCATGCGCCGCTCCACGGCGCCCAGACGCCGACGATGGCGCCCGACGACCCCGACGTGCCCATCGCCCGCGTCGCGGCATCCTGCAGCTGCGCGACGATGTCGTCCGGGAACGCGACGTCCACCTGCGCGGGAAGATCGGGCTGCGCGGCGCTCGAGTCGAATGAGCACCCGGCGAAGACCAGGGCCGACATGACGGCACCCGCGATCACCGCGATGGCGCGGCGACTTCTGGAGCGGGTCCGCATGCTCACCCCCCGATGATCGTGCAATGCATTCAAACACACCAGAGTCGTCCTCGCGGTACGGCGGTCCGTAGGGTGTGTGCATGATCCACCGATTCGACGACGCGGCCCTCGCCGGCGTGCTCGGCCACATGAACGGCGACCACGCGGACGACAACCTGCTGATCGCCCGCGCTTTCCTTCCCGAGAGCGGACGAGCGGATGCCGTCGTCACGGCCTCGAGCATGACCGGGTTCGACGGCGCCGGCGGGGTGTGGCTGGCGACGCTCGATGACGGATCGACGGTCGAGGTGCCCGTGCCGTGGCCGTCGGGGATGATCTCGGAGCGCCGGGAGGTGCGCCGTGAGATCGTCGCACTGTACGACGAGGCGTGCCGCCGTCTGGGCATCGAGCCGCGACCGCACGCCTGAGCGGCCTTCTCGGCGAGCTTTTTTGTTAGGTTGCCCTTATCTTCAGTTAGCATGAAGGTATGAGCGACCCGATCCCGTTCTCCACTGCGCTCCGCGAGCGGTCCAGCCGTTCGCACTCCTCGAGCGAGCACGCCGGCTTCATGGCCGACCTCATGAAAGGGGAGGGCACCCGCGAGGACTACGTCGCACTCGTCGTGCAGCACTGGTTCATCTACGAGGCGCTCGAGCGCACGGCCGGCCAGATGCGCAACGATCCCGTCGCGAAGGTCTTCATCTCCGACAAGCTGACGCGACTGCCGGCGCTCGAGGCCGATCTCGAGTTCCTGGTCGGACCGGACTGGCGCGAGCGCATCGAGCCGTTGCCCACCACCCGGCGCTACGTCGACCGCATCAACGAGGTCGGCGCGACGTGGGCGGGCGGCTTCGTCGCCCATCACTACACCCGCTACCTCGGCGACCTGTCGGGCGGCCAGTTCATCGGGCGCCTGATGGCCCGCCGCTTCGGGTTCGAGACGAACGGCATCGGCTTCTACCTGTTCCAGGACATCGCCGACCCCAAGGCCTTCAAGGACGTCTACCGGGAGCAGCTCGACGCCGCCCCGTGGGATGCCGCCGAGCAGGAGCGCGTCATCGACGAGGTGCTGCTCGCCTACCGCTTCAACACGGAGCTGTTCGAGGATCTCGCCACCGCCAAGGCGGCCCAGGTCGCCTGAGCGGGCTCAGACCGCGGGGCCCCGCACGGCGTCGCGCATGAAGCGCTGGACGTCGGCATCCACCTGGATGTCGCGCGGGCGCAGCGGGCGTGACAGGTACAGGCCGTCGAGCGAGGTCAGCCGTGACAGCGCGACGTAGGTCTGTCCGGGAGCGAAGGCGCCCGAGCCGAGGTCGATGATGGCCCGGTCGTACGTCTTGCCCTGCGACTTGTGGATCGTGACGGCCCACGCGAGGCGCAGCGGGAACTGGGTGAACTCGGCAACGATGTCGCGTGTGAGCGTCTTCGAGCCGGGGTTGTACGAGTAGCGGTACTTCTCCCACACCGACGGCTCGACGTCGAACTCCTCGCCCTCGACATCGACCCGCACCGACTCTCCGGCGATCCGGGTCACGGTGCCGATGGTGCCGTTCACCCACCGCGGCGGCTCGCCGAACGAGCCGGTGTCGTTGCGCAGGAACATCACCTGGGCGCCGACCTTCAGCTTGAGCTCGAGGTCGGCCGGGTAGGCGGCATCCCCTCGTCCGAAATCGCCGTTCACCTCCGCGCGCGCGGTCTGCTCGCGGCCGATCAGCTCGTTCAGGTGCCGGCGGTTGATGTTGTTGACGATGTCGTTGCGGGTGGCGAGCGTGATGATGGGATGCTCGCCGTCGGACGGATCCGGCGGACGACGTGCGCCGGTGTCGTTGAGCACCTGTGCGATGTCGGCGGTCACGCGCCCGTAGCGCACGGCGTTGAGCATCGCCTTGAACGCCGGATCGTTCTGCCGGTGGATGTCGATGAGCTCGCGGATGTTGAGCTCGGTGCCGTAGGTGCCGACGTCGAGGATGCCGTCGGTCGCCGCCTCGCCGACCCACACCTTCGCGTCGAAGAACCAGAACGAGCGGTAGTGGTCCTGCACGTACCGCAGCTCGTCGCCGCGGGGCGGGACGGGCGCCAGCTGGTACGGATCGCCGAACATCACGATCTGTGCGCCGCCGAAGGGCTCGGACCGGCGGCCCCGTGCCTGGCGCAGCGCGCGGTCGATGGCGTCCATGAGGTCGGCGTTGACCATCGATATCTCGTCGATGACGAGCGTGTCGATCGCGTTCAGCAGCTTGCGCGTCGCGTCGGACTGCGGCTCGTCGTGCCCGCCGATGATGCCCAGCGGAAGCTTGAACAGCGAGTGGATCGTCTGCCCCTCGACGTTCAGCGCCGCCACGCCCGTCGGCGCGCACACCGCGATCTGCTTGTTCGTGTGCCACGCGAGGTGCTGCAGGAGCGTCGACTTGCCGGTGCCGGCGCGGCCCGTCACGAAGACATGCTCGCGGGTGTCTTCGATGAGCCGGAACAGCGCCTCCTGCTCGGCCGACAGCGCGAGGCCGGCGGGCGAGGGAGGCGTTGTGGTCACCGATTCATGCTAACGACCGGATGCCGCCATCCGGCCGGTCCCGTCGGCGATTGTGGACGGCGTCCGCTCTTTCCACAGGCGCGCGGATGCCGGAGCCCGGCGTCGACCGCGGGCTCCGGCATCCACTCTGCCGAAGGCCGTGCGACTCAGTCGCCGTGCGCGCGATCGCCCGGGTGGACGACGGCGGTCGCCGATCGCGGCGACGCCTCGGCGTCACCCTGGCCGTTGACCGCCGTGACGGTGGCGCGCCAGCGGCCCGCGGGCACGTCCTCGAACGTCGCCTGCGACGCCGTCGCGCTCACCTCGAGCGTGCGCGAATCACCGCTCGCCGACGTGAGTGTGACGCGGTAGCCCGACAGCGGCGACGAACCCTCCGACGAGGGCGCGGCGAACGACACCCGCACGTCCGAGCCGTCGGCCGCGATGCGCGGCTTGGCCACCGCGGCCGGCGTCGACAGTTCGATCGTCTGCTGCAGGTCGTTCACGCCGGCGGCAGCATCCCAGGTGCCGACGTTGGCGGTCTGGATCGCGAACCGCGGGTCGGCAGCGATCGACGGCTCGGCCGCAGGAAGAGCGAGCGACGCCGCATACCGGCCGGCAGGAACCGTCGCGAGAGACACCGAGACGGTGGTGGTCTCACCGGGCGCCCACGTGCGCGCGTCGCCGAGCGGGAGCGTCACGCGGCCCTGAGGGCCGTCCAGCACGACGTAGGCCGGACGCTCGTTATACGGCGCCGCCCAGCCCTCGTTGCGCACGTCGATCTCGAGCGTGGGCGTGGGTCCGCCCGTGACGCGCGACTCCTCCAGCACGAACCGGTACCCGAGGTTCTTCGCGACCTCGACGAGGTTGTCCGCGCGCCACGAGTCGAGCACGTCCTGGTTGTAGTCGCGGTTCAGGTAGCTGTAGTGGTAGCGCGCCATCTCGGCCGACGCCGATGCCCACTGCGACCGCGGCGGGTTCACGTTGCACGTCTCGCCGCCCATCGGCACGAAGCGGGTGTCCGCCTCCAGGTACTCCTGGTCGAGGCTCAGCGGGTCGGAGAGGAACGTCCCCCAGTCGTCCGGCGCGGCCAGGAAGCAGTCGTTGTGGTGGCCGACCCGGCTGACAGGAGTCCCCGAGAACCCCTCGGCCTCGGTCAGGGCGCCCGCTGCACCCGTCGGACGGTCGAAGGCCTGCTGCTTCGAGAGCATCGTGCGCACCTGCACGGACCGGGACTCCGGGAGCGCGGCCAGCAGCGCTGCGGTCACCGCGGTGCGGTTCGCCCAGTCGGCGTCGGTGACGACACCCGGGTTCGCAGGATCGGCGACGAAGTGGTCTGTGTAGTAGCCCGGCGCTCGCCGACCCCCGCGGCCGCATCGTGCAGCGATGGACGACCGACTGGACGCTCGACACGATCGCGGTGGGCGCCGAACAGCGGTTCACGGCACAGCTCAGCACCTCGTCGGTCAAGCCTGGCCGGTACACCGTGCTGATCCAGGGAACGAATCCGCTGCCCTCGGGTCAGCCGGTACGCTTCGCCGATGCCGACCAGGACGCCACTGTCGCCGGCTGGCTGACGCTCGGGCGCACCGCGGTCCGTCCCTGATCCTGATGCGGGGGCACGCGGCGTGATGCCCGCCGGTGCCTCCGCATCAGCCGCAGAACGTCGTCCACAGGACGCAAGACGACACACAGTGGCCTCCCGGCCTGGGGTTTCTAGACTGGTCGGGTGGATCGGGCGGACGTGGACGCGGCATCCGGAGGTGCAGGCGCCCCGGTCTCTGACGCGACCCCCGCGACGACGGCGTCCGCCGCGACGACGGCTCCTCCGACGCCGGCCGTGCCGCAGCTGGTGCAGCCACCCGCGAAGCGGCGCCGGCGCCGCAGCCTCGCTCTCGACCTCACGCTCCTCGGGGTGGTGGGCGCGGTGCTGGTGGCCGCGGTGTTCGCGGCGTGGGGCGTGATCGAGCGGGAGTTCTACAGCCCGTCGGCGTTCGTCGAGCGCTACGTGGGTCTCCTCGCCGACGGTCGGGCCTCGGACGCCCTCGCGATGCCGGGTGTCGCGGTGAACTCGTCCGACCTCGAGGACGCCGGGCTGCCTCCGACGGCGTCGGACGCACTCCTGCGCAGCGCGGCGCTGGCCGCGATCGACGATGTGCGCGTGACGTCCGAAGAGACCGACGGAGACATCACCCGCGTGACGGTCGCCTACACGGCCCGCGGCTACGAGGGCAGCACGACGTTCAGCGTCGAACGCGACGGCTCGGTCGGGCCGGCCCCGACGTGGCGGTTCGCGAAGAGCCCGCTCGCGGTCATGAACCTCACCGTGACCGGGTCGATGAGCTTCGACGTCAACGGATTCCAGGTCGACAAGCGCCAGGTCTCGCCGGACGGGATGGATGCCGACCCCCTCGCGCCCGTGGCGATGCTGGTGTTCTCGCCCGGCCTGTACTCGGTGTCTGTCGACACGGCGATCTCGTCGACGCCGGGCGTCGCGGTGCTGTCGGACAGCCCGTTCCACGCGATCCCGATCGAGGTCGAGGCGCAGGCGACGAAGCAGTTCGTAGACGTCGTCCAGCACAGGGTCGAAGAGTTCCTGACCGAGTGCGCCACGCAGCAGGTGCTGCAGCCGACAGCGTGCCCCTTCGGCTACTTCGTGCAGGACCGCATCGACGACACGCCCACCTGGTCGATCGTGACGCAGCCGACCGTTGCCGTCGAGCCCGAGGGCGCCGGCTGGCGGATCCTGCCGGCCGAGGCCGTCGCACACCTCGACGTCGACATCCGCTCGATCTTCGACGGACGCGTGCGCCCGCTGAGCGAGGACGTGCCGTTCATCGTCAAGGGCACGATCACCGTGCAGCCTGACGGGTCCGCGTCGATCGTCGTGACCGGCCCCGACACGCAGTAGGTCAGCCGCCGGTGCGGGCGTCGCGCGCGGCGAGCTCCGCCAGGTGGGCGTTGTAGGCCTCGAGCTCGGCGTCGCCGGTGCGGTCGGCGTGCCGGTCGCGGCGCTTCGTCTCGCGGTCGTCGCTGCGGCTCCACTGGATCGCGACGGTGATCGCGAGGATCAGCGTCGGGATCTCGCCGATCGACCATGCCACCCCGCCGCCGGTGTACTGGTCCTCGATCGGGCTCGCGCCCCACGTGCGGCCCATCGAGCCGAACCACTCGGCCACCATGAGGCCCTCCTGCATCATGATCGCGATGCCGAAGAACGCGTGCATCGCCATGACGCCGATGAGCAGCAGCAGACGCCCGGGGTACGGGAGGCGGAACGGCACCGGGTCGATGCCGATGAGGGTCATGACGAACAGATAGCCCGTGATGAGGAAGTGCGCGACCATCCACTCGTGGCCGAGGTGGTCGTACAGGGACCACCGGAACAGATCGGTGAAGTAGAACACCCACAGCGACCCGACGAAAAGGCCCGCCGCGACGAACGGGTTGGTGAGGATGCGGGCGACCGGCGAGTGCACTGCCCACAGGATCCACTCGCGCCCACCTCGCGTGCCGTCGTCGCGCTTGTGGATCGCGCGCGCGGCGAGCGTGATGGGCGCACCGGGCACCAGCAGCAGCGGGATCGCCATGGTCAGCAGCATGTGCCCCACCATGTGCATGCTGAACAGATAGTCCTGGTAGACGTTGATGACGCCGCCGGTGACCCACACCAGCAGCAGCCAGCCGATCACCCACATGATCGTGCGGTAGACCGGCCACGCGTCTCCGCGGCGGCGCAGGCGCCACACGCCGACGAGGTAGAAGAAGATCGCGAAGCCCGCGACCACAGCCCACAGCAGGTCGATGTTCCATGCCGTGAACCACTTGTCGATCGTCAGTTCGGGCGGCAGCGGCGCGTCGGTGAGGCGCTCGGCGGGCGTCGGAGCCGCCGGAATGAGGGGCGCCACGGGCGGGGGCGTGCGCGCGAGCGCCGTCGCAGCGCCGCTCGCGATGCCCATCAGGACGATCTCGAAGACGATGAGCGTCCAGAACGACCGGGTGGCCGCATCCTGCGCCCGCATCCTGCCGATGAGGCGCGTGCGGTACCAGGCGCCGAAGAGGCCGAGGGCGATGAGCGCCACGACCTTGACGGCGAGGATCGCGCCGTAGGGAGAGATGAGCGCCGACCAGGTCTGCAGGCCGATCGCCGCGCGCACGACGCCCGACACGGCGACGACGGCGAACGCGGCGATCGCGATGCTGGAGTAGCGGCCCACGGTGTCGGCGCTGCGCTCGCGCGTCTGCAGCGGCCGGACGATCACGATCAGCAGCAGGCCGCCGAGCCACACCGCGGCGCCGATCATGTGCAGGATCAGCGCCGTCATGGCCTCGTGGTGGAAGGCCTCTTCGCCGGAGTGCCCCTGCGTGCCCATCGGGACGAGGGATGCCGCGGCCAGCAGTGCGACGAAGAACGTGGCCGTCCAGGACCGGACGGCGAAGGTCAGCACCGTCAGCGCCGCGCCGGCGATCGTCGTGATGAGCCAGGTGCGGCCGAGCTCGGTCTCGACGATGTACCGGCCGAGCTGCGCACCGAACTCGGGGCCGAGGCCGACGACCGGGTTGAAGGCGTCGATGAAGGTGAGGATGCCGGTGGTCGCGGCCGCGAGGGTGAACACGGCCGCCGAGATCGAGGCGACATCCAGCGCGACATCGAACTCGCGCTCGCCCGCCCGAAGCGTGAACAGGGCCGTCACGAGGACGCCCACCATGCCGGCCGCCGACACGTTGACCAGCAGCGTCACGGTGGGCAGCGCCCACCGGACGAACGGCCCGGGGTCGCCGAGGGCGAGTGCCGCCGCGCCCCCGCCGAAGGCGAGCGCCCACACCATCGCCGCGAGCGCGGTCACGACGAGGAGCGCGGGCCCGGCGGCCCGCAGAGCGCGGGGATTCACCCCCCAAGCCTACGTCGCCGTACCTGGCAGCCCGGTCCGGCGGAGTTGCGGCGCCTGTACAGCGAGAGAGGGGATGCCGCGGGTCGCGGCATCCCCTCTCCGGAGGTCTGCGTCGGGATTACTTGACGGCAGCCTTGAGCTTCGAGCCCGCGGTGACCTTGACGCGCTTGCCCGCGGGGATCTTGATCTCTTCGCCGGTCTGCGGGTTGCGGCCCGTGCGAGCCGAGGTGGCGACCTGCTCGAACGCGAGCCAGCCCGGGATCGAGACCTTGTTGCCGGCCGCGACAGCGTCGGACACGGTCGAGAAGAGGGAGTCGAGCACGCCCGAGACGGCGGACTGGCTCTGGCCGGTCGCGCTCGCGATGCTCGCGACGAGCTCGGTCTTGGTGATGGTCTTGTCGGCCATGTGGTTGTCCTCCAAAGACGACGACTGCCGTCCTGTCATTGCTCGGTCCGGACGGCTGGCGCCCCCCGGCTGGTCGGATCGACCGGGACCGAATGTACCCGACACGACCGACAGTTCCGCGTATTTCTGCGGATTTCTGGAGTTTACGACCGCGTGTCCTGTGATCAGAGTGACGAAAGTGGCCAATGTGCCCGCCCGAGACCATGGACATCGATCGAGTTCGGTCGATAGATTATCGATTACTCACCATCGATAGGAGCGAAGATGCTTCGTACGAACCCGTCCCCACGGCGGAAGATCATGGCAGGAACGACCCTCGGGCTCGCGGCGGCGCTGGCCGCGGCGGGAGCCGCGGCGGCTGCACCCGCGGACGCACCGCGCACGCTCTACGTGGCGGCCACCGCGGGCGAAGGGGGCGACGGCGCGGCACCCGCGTCGGCGTTCCGCACCATCCAGGAGTGCGCCGACGTCGCGGTCGCCGGCGACACGTGCGAGATCGCCTCGGGCACCTACCGCGAGACGGTCACGGTCACGTCGTCGGGCACGGCCGACCGGCCGATCACGTTCCGCGCCGCGCCCGGCGCCGACGTCGTCGTCAACGGCACCGAGCGGCTCACCGGCTTCACCCCCGTGCTGCCGAAGGACCTGGCCGCGATCACGGCGGCCGATCCGTACGCGGTCGACTCGCTGTTCAGCGCAGCCGTGGCGCAGCGCAAGATCTACAGCGTCCCCGTCGACCTCGGCGACAAGGGCGGCGAGGAGCAGGTGTTCCTCGACAGCACGATGTCGATCGAGGCGTCGTACCCGTACCCGGGCACCGACCTGCTCGACCCCGACATCCGCCGCGCCCAGGCGGGCTCGGCGGATGCGACGATCGTCGACCCGCAGATGACGCGGCCTGCCGGGTACTGGGACGGTGCCCGCGCGCTCACGGCGTACTGGTACATCACGACCACGGGCGCCGTCGCGAGTTCGGACGTCGGCTCGATCACACTGCAGACCGCGCCGCTGTGCGTGCACAAAGTCGTGCCGACAGACACCTGGTACCGCCTGTCGGGCAAGATCGGCGAGCTCGGATACCCGGGCGCGCACTACTACGACCCGGTCGCGAAGCGCCTCTACCTCTACAGCGACGACAATCCCAACCGTCACTTCATCGAGGCGAAGAAGCGGCAGCTGGCGTTCGATCTCACCTCGGCCTCCGGCATCCATCTCGAAGGTCTCGGCCTGTTCGCGTCGTCGGTGCAGACGGGCACCTCGAGCACGGGCGTCGTGCTCGACGGCGTCGACGCGAAATACCTCAGCCACTACTGGGACGTCACCCGCGGCGCCACGAACTGCGGCGAGAACGTGACCCGCGGCGTCGGCGACACCGGCATCGTGCTCAACGGCACCGGCAACACGGTGAAGAACAGCACCATCCAGTACAGCGCCGGCAACGGCATCGCGCTGCGCGGCTGGGGCAACACCGCCATCGACAACGTCATCACCGACGTCGACTACGCGGGCACGTACGCGGCGCCCGTCGCCGTGCAGGGCCACAGCCAGACCGTCATGTACAACACGATGGCCCGCGTCGGCCGCAGCGGCGTCAACCTGCAGTGGAACGGCGTGGCGGGCACCGTGCCGGGACCCGACCGCATCGCGCACAACGACATCTCGGGCTACGCGAGCCTCAGCGTCGACACCGCCGCCATCTACACCTGCTGCTCGTCGCGCATGGAGGGGACGCAGATCGACCACAACGTGCTGCACGACCCGAACGCACGACCGGGCGGGGTGTATCCGTTCGGCATGTCGGGCATCTACGCCGACAACGGCCAGAGCGACCTGCGGATCCACAACAACGTCGGCTGGGGCAACCCCGAAGGCACCGTGGAGCTCAACGGCCTCGGCTCGGGCAGCCGTGACAACCTCGTCTACAACAACACCGGCGGCATGACGCTGTTCTACGTCAAGGGTCCTGGCCAGTCGACGGGAAGCGTGGTGACGAACAACATCGGCCCGATCAAGGGGCTCACCGGGGCCACGGACGGCGGGCTGACGCTGTCGAACAACCTGATGGACGGCGACCCGCTGTTCGTCGACCCCGCGAACCACGACTACCGTCTGCAGGCCGGCTCCCCGGCCCGCGGTGTCGCGACCCCGCTGCCGCCGTACACCGACGGCTCGACCGACGCGGTGCCGAGCCTGGGCGCGTTCCAGTACGGCGCGCCCGCCTGGACGGCCGGCGCCCGCCGCTGAGCCTGTGGAGAGTGGATGCCGGGGCCTCCGGCATCCCCTCTCCCTCCGCCGTCCGCACATCAGCCGCGCACCCGAAGAGGCCGGAACCCACGAGGTTCCGGCCTCTTCGGCGTCTCAGGAGCGGTGCGCGGCGATGAGGTCGCGGGCCGTGCGCGCGAAGGCGGGGCCGACTCTGTCCTGGCCGTCGAGGTAGCCGCCGACGAGCGCGGCGTCGCGCAGGAGGACGAGGGATGCCGCCACCGGGGTGGGGTCGCGCAGCCCTGCTCCCTCGGCCAGCTGCCGCAGCGTCTCGCGGAACCACTCGCGGTGGTCGGCGATGAGCTCGCGTACGGGGCCTTCGTCGGGGTACTCGGCGGCCGCGTTGATGAAGGGGCACCCGCGGGTGTGACGGTCGCGGATGTCGGCCTCGATGCCGTCGATCACGAGGTCGAGCAGCACGGCGGGGTCGTCCGACGCCTGCGCCGCCTGTGCGAAGAGTCCGCGCAGCCCCTGGTCCTCGCCCTCGAGATAGGCGAGAACGAGCCCTTCCTTGCCGGCGAACTGCTTGTACATCGTGGCGCGCGTGACGCCCGCCTCTTCGATGATGCGGTCGACGCCGACCGAGTGGATCCCCTCGTTGTAGAACAGCTCGGTGGCCGCGGCGAGCAGTCGCTCACGGGCCGGCGACGGGCGGGATGCCGCGGCCGACGCGGCGGTGGTGGTGCTCATGGATCCCCCTCCAGTCCTTCCATCGTGCCATGCGGGAATACTCTTGCGTAGATAGAACGTTCGGTCTACCATCACGATACATCAGCCGGACAACCAAGGAGCAGTTGACATGAACACCTCGACCAAGACCCCGATCGTCCTCATCCACGGACTGTGGATGACCCCGAAGAGCTGGGATACGTGGGCAGAGCGCTTCCGCGCCGCCGGCCACGACGTCATCGTCCCGGGATGGCCCGGCATCGACGACCGCACGGTCGAAGACATCCGCAGCAACCCCGCGGCACTCAAGGGGATCGGACTCACGCAGATCGCCGACAATTACGAGCGCATCATCCGGGAGCTGCCCGAGAAGCCGATCATCATCGGCCACTCGTTCGGCGGTGTGATCACGCAGATGCTCGCCGACCGGGGCCTCGGCGTCGCGTATGTCGGCGTCGCCCCCGGACAGACCGCCGGAGTCACGGCACTGCCGCTGTCGACCCTGTGGACGGGCACCCCGATCCTCTCGAACCCCTTCGGCCGCAACGGCGCCAAGCCGCTCTCGAAGCGCCACTTCCACTTCACGTTCGGCAACGACCTGCCTCGCGCCGAGTCCGACGGGCTGTGGGAGGAGTACGCGGTCAACTCGTACAACCGCGTCTTCTTCGAAGGAGTGACCTCTGTGCTCAACGAGAAGGGCGGCGTCACGCACGTCGACTACGCCCGTCCCGACCGCGCGCCCTTCCTCGTCATCACCGGCGAGATCGACCACGTGGTGCCGCCGGCCATCGGCAAGGCCATCGTGAAGAAGTACACCTCGACAGCCAGCCCGGCGATCGTCGAGTACAAGGAATACGCCGGCCGCACCCACCGGCTGGTCAGCCAGGACGGCTGGGAAGAGATCGCGGACTACGCGCTCACCTGGGCGACCGAGCGCCAGGTCCGCCAGCCCGAGGCCGCGGTCTGACGGGCCGCAGCGGGGCGACGAGGTCAGCGATGCAGGCGGCGCAGCGCCGTCACGGCGTCGTCGTGCCAGCGGCGCGCGGCCGGCAGGACGCCCGTGAAGATCACGGTGTCGTGCGTCACGCCCTGGTACCGCACGACGCTCGCGTCGACGCCCGCGGCACGGAGCGCGGCGCCGTAGGCATCGCCGTCACCTCGCAGCGGGTCGTACTCGGCCGTCAGGATCACCGCGGGCGGCAGCCCCTCGTGCGACGCAGCGCGCAGCGGCGAGGCGTACGCCTCGCGCGCATCCTGCGGACGGGTGAGATAAGTGCGGGCGACCGAGCGCAGCTCGCGCACCGTGAAGAACCGTGGGATGCCGAGCGCCCGCATCGCACCGAGGTCGAGGTGCGACCCCGTGAGGTCCACGACCGGCACCTCGAGCAGCTGCAGCATGAGTGGATGGTTCGCACGGTCGCGGTTGACGATCGTGAGGGCGGCGGCGATGCAGCCGCCGGCCGAGATCCCCTGCACGCCGATACGGCTGCGGTCGATCCCGAGCTCGCCCGCCGAGCCGACGAGCCAGTCCAGCGCGGCGTAGGCCTGCTCGATCTGCGTCGGATAGCGGTGCTCGGGCGCCAGTGCGTAGGCGACGGCGACGATCGCGACATGGGCGTCGACGCACCGGCGGCGGTACGAGGCATCCGTCGTCGGATAGTCGATGCCGCCGATGCGGAACGCTCCGCCGTAGAACGCCAGCACACCGGGAACCGGCGCGTCGCCGGCGACCGGCGGGTGGTAGACGCGCACGTGCACGGACGGATGCCCCGGCACGGCGACCTCATGTTCGGTGATGCGGACGTCGGGTCCCGCGGTGCCGACGGTGCTGAGCTCGGTGCGATCCCACGCGAGCGCCGAGCGTCGGTGCTTGGCCCGGGCGCGCGCATGGGGCCCGAGAGCCTTGTCGGCCTTCGTCGGCGGTTTGGGCGCCGCCGCCGCCGGGACCACCGTGCGGGCGAACGGCCACAGCGCCGAGACGCGCGTCCGCAGCACGCCGACGGCCTGGTCGAACATGTACTTGCGGTGCACGCGCAGGCGCTCGTCGAAGAACGGGTCGAGGCGCATGCCGCCATCCTCTCGCCCGCGCATCCGCCGCGCACGAGGTTGACAACGCACGAAGGCCCGGAGTTCCGAGGAACTCCGGGCCTTCTGTGAAAGCTGTCGGCTTACCAGCTCGACAGTGCTTGTCTGTGTGCTGGCTTACCAGCTCGACTTGGTCACGCCGGGCAGCTCGCCACGGTGCGCCATGTCACGGAAGCGGACACGCGAGATGCCGAACTTCGTGAGGACACCGCGGGGGCGGCCGTCGATGACGTCACGCGAACGCAGGCGGACCGGCGACGCGTTGCGGGGCAGCTTCTGCAGGCCGACGCGAGCGGCTTCGCGCTCTTCGTCGGTCGAGGACGGCGAAACGAGCGCCTTCTTCAGCTCGAGGCGCTTCGCGGCGTAGCGGTCGACAACCTCCTGGCGCTGCTTGTTGCGCGCGATCTTGCTCTTCTTAGCCATGGATCAACGCTCCTCTCGGAAATCGACGTGCTTGCGGATGACCGGGTCGTACTTCTTCAGCACGATGCGGTCGGGGTTGTTGCGGCGGTTCTTGCGCGTCACGTAGGTGTACCCCGTGCCGGCGGTCGAACGCAGCTTGATGATCGGACGGACGTCCTGTGCCTTCTTGGCCATTAGAGCTTCACACCCTTCGCCTGAAGGTCACGCACGACCGCCTCGATGCCGCGGGCGTCGATGACCTTGATGCCCTTGGCCGAGACGTTGAGCTTGATGTTGCGACCCAGCGACGGAACGTAGTAGGTCTTCTTCTGCACGTTCGGGTCGAAGCGGCGCTTCGTCCGGCGGTGCGAGTGCGAGATGTTGTGACCGAAGCCGGGAACTGCTCCAGTCACCTGGCACACTGCTGCCATGGTGATGTCTCCTTTAGTACCGTGAGGCCGGACGGCCTCACCCAAGATCCCTTGTCTGCACCCCGCGTTCGAACCGGCCCGCGAAGGCCCGGATCTGGTGTGGGATGCGAACTGCGTGCTGGAGTGCGCGCAGACGAAGAGTCAGTCTAGCACGCACGGCGTGTCCACCTTGACGGCAGCACTTCTCGGGTGCAGCGAACCCCCGGTCAGCGCATATTCCCGGGCAGGAATGGCTCTGGGGACGTCATCCAAACGACGGCCGCCGGCATCCCCTCTCCGTTGCCGTTGTTGACAACTTTTCTGGCGCCGGCTCGCGCGATGGGACCATGTTGCTCACTCCGCACGAGAGAGGACCGAGATGACCGAGCCGCGCGCCACCGCCCGGATATGGCCGTCGTCGCCGTACGACTTCGCCGACGCCCACCGCTGCCCGTCGTGCTTCTCTGTCGTCACCGCCCCGACCTGCCCCGCGTGCGGGTTCTTCCTCACGGACGCGCGGGCGCCGCTGGTGCTGGCGCTCGGTCAGCGTCTGCTCGACACCGAGCTGTCGCGCCAGCGACTGATCGATGAGATCCGCCTGTCGCCGGATCTTGCGGGGGTGACGGATGCCGCCGCCCGTGGGTTCGCGCCGGTCCAGGTCCCCTTCCCGGAGCCGGCGGCGTCACTCGCTGCGGCCGTCGTGGCCGCGCCCGCCGGGACGCCGAGCATCGCGCCCGAAGGTGCGACGGGTCCGGGCGTCGAGGCGCCTCTGCGTGAGAGTCCGCCGGTCCCCGTCCCGGTGGCCGCGCCGGTCGCGTCTGCGGCGCCGGCTCCGGAGGCGGCCGCCGAGGCGGCACCGGCTTCGGCGCCTCTGCCGGCGCCGGCCGACGTGCCGTGGCGGCCGGGCCCGCCTGCAGCCGCGGCCACGGCGGCTGCTGCCGCTCCTCGTCGCCGGCTCACCGTCCCGGTGCTTCTGCTCATCGTGGGCGTCTCGCTCGTCGGGATCGCGGCGGTGTTCTTCCTGCTGCTGGCGTGGTTCGTCGCGGGGATCGCGGTGCGGGCGCTCATCATCGGCGGCATCACTCTCGCGACGATCGTGCTGGCGTCGTGGTTGCGCCGTCGCGACCTCGGCGCGACCGCCGAGGGGATCGGCGCTCTCGGGGTGGGCTTGATCGCATTGGATGCGTGGGCCGTGCGAGCGAACGACCTGTTCGGCACGGCCGCGACGGACGCCGCCGTCTACACCGGGATCGCCGCACTCGCGGTGGCCGTCGTCTGCCGCGCGTGGGCTCGGCTGTCGGGACTGCGAGGGCCGGACCTCGCCGCCTCTCTTGCCCTGCCGGCGGGCGTCGGCTTCCTCGTCGGCGGCCTGCTGGACGCACCCGCCGGCGAAGCACTGACCGCGGGTCTGATCGGCGCCGCCGCCGGCGGACTCGCCCATGCGCTCCCCGCGCCGTTCTCGTCCGCCCGCCGCGGCGCCGCCGGCGAACCCGAGCGTCTGGTGCTCGCACTGGCGGGGGTGACGTCGCTGATCGCCGCGGTCGTGACGACCGCCGTCGCGACCGGCGACGCCGCCGCAGTGGTGGTGTGGTCGAGTGCGCTCGTCGGCGTGGTCGGGGCCGCTCATGCCTGGTGCGCACGTCCGCGTGGCGGCGTCGAGGCGCTGCCGGGCGCGCGCATCGTGTCGGGCGTCGCGTCGGGCGTCGCGGCAGCGGCGGTGGGCGTCGCCGGATGGCAGCTCGCCTGGCGCGTGGACGAGCCGGTCCTGTGGCTGCTCGTCGCGCCGGTGCTCGCCGCGATCGTCGCGGTCGGCCTCGATCTGGTGCGCGCACGCCGGGCGTCTCGGAGCCTGCTTCCGGCGGCGGTCGTGGCCGCCGTCGTCGCGGTCGGCTCGCTCGCGGCCGCCCTCGTGATGTGGTCCGAGGCCGCGATCGCTGCGATCTCGGCCGGGTGGACGCTCTGGCGGACGGATGCCGTCGCCGTGACCTCCGCGGCGCCCGATGCGCCGTTCCTCCCACTGGCATCGGCCGCGATCCTGGGCGGCCTGCTGTTCGCGGCGCCCACGCTCGCGCGGCCGGTGCTGCGCGACATCCGCGCCCTGGTGATCACCGTGATGCTTCTGACCGCGGCGGCATACACGTCGGTTCCCGCCGTGCTCGTCGGAACGGCGGCCGTCGCGGCCGCTGCGGCCGTCCTCGCGGCCGGGCGCGGCATCCGGTCGGGTTCGGGTCGCGGCGCCGTCGAAGGATGGAGCGCGGCCGGCGCGATCGCGGCCGTCGCCGGGTTCGCCGCGGGGACGGCGGTCCTGTGGCTGTGGGTCGGCGCCGTCACGGTCGCGCTCCTGTACCCGGTCGCGCTGCGCCTGGCCCGGCGCGCCGACGGGCCGCTCGCCGTCGTGCTCGCCCTGGCACCCGTGGGCGTCGGCATCGTCGCCGCCGTCATCGCGCCCGCAGCACTGGGCGCGGCGACGGGATTGTCGGGCTCGGGCCCCCCGGTCGCCCTTGCGCTGCTGCAGTGGCTCGCCGTCGCGACGCTCGCGGTCGCGGCGTTCGCGCCTCTCGACGCCGCGAGCCGTGTCGGCCTGGCGATCGCCGGCTACTCCCTGATCGCTCTCACTCTCGTGTGGATCCTGGTCGCCGGGGCCGACGACGTCGCCACGGATGCCGCCACCACCGCCCTCCTCGCGACGATCGGCGAGCCCGTGCTGGCGCTCATCCGGGGCGTCGCGCTGGCGGCGCTCCTCGCCCTCATCGTCGTCGGCCGCTCCCGCCTGCGAGGCCTCGCGGTGGCGGTGGCCGCGCTCTTCGCAGCGCCGGCACTCGCGGCGATCGCCCACGCCGCGCTCGACATGGCGGGCGCGAGCGACGAGGGCTGGGCGACGCTCGTCCTCGTGGCGGGACCGGTGCTCGTCGTCTTGGCCGGCGGCCTCGTCGCGCTGCTGCGGCCGTCGGCTCCCGCCGCCGGCGGGGCGGCGGGACCCGCTGCGTCGGTGACTGCGCAGACCACGGCCCCCGCGCCGGCACCGCTCCGGCAGGTGCGGCCGCGCACGGCCGCCGACCTCGGCGCGCTCGCCACCGGCGCGTGTGTCGCGTGGGGGATCGGCGCCGACCTCGTGTGGGCGCTGCTCGCACTGGCCGCGGTGGCGTGGAGTGCGGCATCCCTCACCCGCGGGTGGATCGCGCCCGCCGCAGGCCCGGCCGACGACATGTTCGCGACGCGGCGCGAGGGGGTCGCGCTGACGACGGCGCCGCGGCGCCTGCTGGTGTGGCCGGCCGTCATCGCGGCGTGCGCGGCCTGGTGGACGTGGCTCGGCGACGGCACGCCGGCCGTCGCGTTCACGCCCGAGTCCTACACCGTCCCTGCTGCCTCGGCCCTCGTGGCGTTCGCGGCGGTGCTCGTGCGGCTGCGCCGGCGCACCGAGGCGAGCGTCGCGATCGGCGCGGGCCTGCTCGCGGGTCTGGTGATCCCCGTGCTGGCCGACCGCGTCTCACCCCTCTTGTTCGGCGCGGGGTCCGACGCCGAGCCGGTGTCGCGCGCGACGATCACGGCGGTCGTCGCGGCCGCCATCTGCCTGGCGCTCGCGCTCACGCCCCTGCGCGTCATCCGTCCGCCGTCCGTGGTCGGCGCGATCGTCGCGGTGGCCGCGGTGGGCATCGTCGCCGTCGACCGCGCGACGGCGTGGGAACCGGATGCCTCGAGCGGGCGGGTCGCGTGGCTCGCGCTGTTCGCGGCTGTCGCCTACGCGTCCGGCCTGGGGCTGTCGCTCGCCCGCCCCGCACGCGCGTCGTCCCTCGGGTACGCCGTCGCGATCCCGCCCATCGTTCTCGGTCTGGCATCGGTGGCCGTACTCGGATCCCTCGACGACGGGGGCGTCGTGGCGGTCGCACTGACCCTGCTGCTGGCCGCGCACGTGGCATCCGCCGCGGTCGGGCGGGCGCCGTTCGGGCGCGCCACCCGCTGGACCTCGCTCGGTGCCGCGCTGCTGGTCGCCGTGGTCGCCGTGCTCGTGGGTGGAACGCGCGAGATCGAGTTCGTGACGCTCCCGATCGCCGCCGCCGTCGCCGCGGGCGCGGTGCTCGCGGTGCTGCGCCGACGTCGCGCCGGCAGCGCCTGGCCGGCGGGCGAACAATGGGTGTGGGCGGCCGCGCTCGTGCTCGCCACGCTGCCGAGCCTGCTCGCGGCCCCCGAGCCTGCGCGCGTGTGGCTGCTCATCGGCATCGGGCTGATCCTCGCCGCTGCTATCGCGGCGACGCCGATCCCCGATGAGTGGCGCGTGCGCGTGCCGTCGGCGATCATCCTGTCGGCGGCGGCGCTCGCGATGGGTCTGCGCGCGCTCTACGATCCCAGGTTCGCCGCGGCCGACGCAGCGGCGATCGTCGCAGCCACCGGAGCCGTGGTCGTCGCGGTGATCCTCACCGCGACGGCGGTGAGGCTGCCTGAGGCTCGGGCCGCGGCCGCGGTCAGCGCCGCAGGGATCGCCCTCGTGGCCCTCGCACTCGTGCAGGACGGCGCCGAGGACGTCATCTCTGCGGCGGTGACCGTGGCACTCGCCGGCGCCGGCGGTGTGGCGGGGGCGGCCGCGCTCGGGCTTCGCCGTTGGGCGCGACTCGGAGCCGTGCTCGCGGTGGGCGGTGTCGCACTGGTCGCGATCGCGTGCTGGCTGCGCTTCGTCGCCGTCGCGTACGAGCCGGGCTTCGAGGCGGACCTCTGGGTGATCGTCGGCGCCGCGATCACCGCCGCCGTCGCCCTCGCGGCGCTGCGCGCCACCCCGGCCCGCGTCGTCTCGCTCGCCGTCGGAACGGGCCTCGCCGTGACGAGCGTGCTGTTCGCGGTCGCCGAGTCGTATCTGCTCGCCGCGGCGTCGGACTTCGATGACCTGCGAGCGGCCCTCGCCATGTCGCTGCTGAGCGCCGCCGCGTACGCGGGTGCGGTGCGACGCGATCGGCTGGGGCCGCTGCTCGCCGTCGTCGCGGCCGTGACCGCGGCGGTGTTCGGCGCGTTCGCGTTCTTCGTCTTCGGCGTCGACCCGGTCGAGGTCGTGACCGTGCCCGCGGCTGTCGGCGGACTCGCCTACGGCGTCCGCACGCTGCGGCTGCGGCCCGCGTCCCGCACGTGGCCGACGATCGGGCCGTGGCTCGCGCTCCTGCTGCTCCCCTCGCTGATGTACGACTTCGTCGGCGACACCGAACTGTGGCGCGTCGTCGCGCTCGGCGTGGTGGCCGTCTCGCTCGTGGTGGCCGGCGCCGTGCTCAAGCTGCAGGCGCCTCTCATCATCGGGTCGGCGGTGGTGCTGGTGCACGGCGTCGCCCAGCTGTGGCCGTGGATCTCGACCTCGTACGTGGCCGTGCCCTGGTGGCTGTGGCTGGGCATCGGCGGTGCCGTGCTCATCTTCATCGCGGCACGCTACGAGCGGCGCATCCAGCAGCTGCGTGCGGCGATCACCGCCGTGACGTCGCTGCGCTGAGCGCCCGAGCCCGGGTGCTCCCGCGGGTTTCGGGTGTCACGACACGCGGCTTCCGCTCGGGGGATGCCGCGCGTCGTGACACCCGAGGGCCCGGTCAGCCGGTGGTCGCTCCCGACAGGGCGTCGGTGAAGAACGACGACAGCGCGGCGGCATCCTCGAGAGAGCCCGTGTACACCGAGCCTGCGGCGACGACGGTGACACCGGACGTGGCCGCGGTGGCCTCGGTCGCATAGGGGATCGAGGTCGTCGCGCGCGTGCTCGCGGCATCCGCCCACTGCGCGTAGGTGTCGTCGCCGACGCAGTCCACGACGTCGTCCGTCGCGCCGGCCGTCGTCATGACGCCCGTGAGGTCGCCCTCCGTGAGGGTCGTGCCCGCCGCTGCGCCGTCGATGGTCACCTGGAGCATCGCATTCCAGGCGGCGAGCGCGGCATCCGGCTGCAGCGCGGCGAAGCAGCCGAAGGCGTCGACCGCGGCGAGCGCGTCCGCGCTGCCGGTCTGCGCGATCGGGTGCAGCTCGAGCGTCAGGTCGCCGGCGGTGAGGGCACTCTGGATCGCTGCGCCGTTCGCCGCCCAGAACCCCGCGGCATCGGCCGACGTCGGATCGACGTACAGCTGCACGTCGAGCACGCCGGTCGTCGTGACCTCGGATGCGCTCGTGGTGGGTGTCGCGCCGCCCTCGAGTGCTCCGGTGCTGACGGGCGTCACAGTCGATCCGTCACCCGCGGCCTTGAGCAGCAGCCCGTCGGTCAGCATGTTCACCGGACCACGCGCCGCGTCGGCGGCAGCCTCGGCCTCTTTCGCCGCCTCGGCGGCTGCGGCGTTGCTCGCCGAGACGACGCCTGCCGTGATCCCGCCGGCGATCGCCAGCACCACGACGCCGCCTGCCGCCGACCATGCCGCGATGCGCCGCTGCCGTCGCTGCCGAGCCTGTCGTTCCCGCTCCTGGCGGGCCAGCTCGCGCACGAACGCCTGGCGTTCGCGCTTGGTCATGCCCTCCAGCAGGCTCCTGTCCACTTTGACCTGCGCCATGCGGCTCCTTCCTCTCGCGCCATGACGCTAGGGACGGTGCTCATGTGCCGGATCAGCGGAACCTAAGAATGCGATGGGAACGCGCCGCCCTCGGCGACCTCGCGTGCGCCGCGGCCCCAGCGGAAGGGCGACACGGTCGGGTCGCCGGGCACCCAGAACCGCCACGGGAACACCTCGGTGCCCGCCACGCCGGCGACCCCCACCCGTGGTCCGGCCGCGATGTCGGTCAGCGGCTCGGCGAGCAGGTCCAGCTGCGCCTGCGCGCCGTGCCACGGAGCTCCGGTGATCGCGTCGATGCCGTCGTGGAGGGGATGCCGCAAGCCGGCCGCATCCCCGAAGCGCCCGGGTCCTCGCGCCAGGTCCCGCTCGGTCCGGGCGGCAGGGCGGCGCCGGAAGGCGGCATCCACGCCCTCGATCACCTCGCCGGCGCGCAGCAGACAACCTCCGGCGAGGCCGTCGGGTGCGCACACGACGTTCACGCACGAGTGGATGCCGTGGCTGAGGTAGACGTACAGGTGCCCCGGCTTGCCCCACATCGTGGCGTTGCGGGCCGTCGGACCCATGCGCGCGTGGGAGCCCGGGTCCGGTACGGCCCCGGTGCCGCGCCCGTGATAGGCCTCGACCTCGGTGATCCGCAGGACGACCGTCTCACCGCCGACCACGGTGGTCAGACGCGCGCCCAGCAGCCGCGGCGCGACTTCCGCAGGAAGCGCCTCGAGGTCGGCGCGCGTCGCCGCCCGCCACCTCTCCTGCGCCATGCCGCGAGTCTACGTCGGGGGCACGACACGGAAACCGGCGACCCCGCGGTGGGGTCACGCGGCGGGCGGCACCTGGCACCACGAGATCGACGAGCCCTTGAGCGCCACGACCTGCGCACCGTCGGCGATCTCGAGCACGCGGGTCTCGGGGCGTTCGGGGAGGGGCAGCTGGTACGTGTCGTACGCGTTCGTGACGGCGTCCGGCGCCACCTGCACCGCGACGTAGCGGGCACTGGGCGACACGCACACCTGCAGGGCGGCATCCGTGTCTTCGATCTCGGTGAGCAGGCGGGTCGCCCCGTCCGCGGCCACGAGCGCCACCGAGGTGCGGCCGGTGGGGATGCCGTCGGCGTCGAGCACGGCGGCGGTGCGGATCGTCGAGCCATCCGGCAGCGGGGTGACCGACGTCGTGCCGCCGAGGTCCTGCTCGGGCGCGACGAGCTCCTGCTCGCTCGCGTCGCTGAGGTCGATGACCGCCGCGTGATCGGCGCGGTCCACCACGGCCTCGTTCGAACCGCGGGCGATGCCGTCCAGACCGAGGGCGACGCCCAGGGCGGTCGCCTCATCCGAACCGCCGGACCCGGTCAGCAGCAGCGAGCCGTCGAACGACAGCAGCAGGATGCTGTCGGTGTCGGGCACGAAGCGCCACTCCGCGACCCGCGGATCGGCGCCCTTCACCTGGATCGGCACCGGGTCGGCGGCGGGATCGCCGAGCGAGGCCGTGTACAGGCGGCTCTCGCGTCCCGAGTCCGCGGTCAGCTGCGCGTCCGAGAACGTGTAGCCGATCCGCTCGCCCCGGTCGGCGCTCTGCAGATTCGACACGAACCCGTCCCCGGGCAAGGGCAGCTGGTGCGGGTTCTCACCGTCGAGGTCGGTGACGATCAGACCCGCCTGGTCGTCGTCCGTGCGCACCGACACGACGAGATGCGACGCCGTGGCGCGGAAGTCCTCGATGTGCTCGTGGCGGAAGATCGGCACGGCCTCCTGCCCGCTGAGGTCGGTGCGGTAGATGAGGTCGCCGCCGTTGCCGTCCGCGCCGTCACCGTCGCGCTGCAGCAGGTACACCTCGGACTTCGGCGTGCGGAACGTCTGGGTGAGGGTCGCCGTCGGCCCGCCTCCGAGAGAGGCGACATCGGCGATGCGGACCGTGTACTCGGTGTCGTCCCAGAGCGGCAGCGTGAACCGCACCCCGACGCTGCGTCCCGACGTGTCGACCTGGAACGGCGTCTCGGGGCTCACGGTCACCTGCGACGGATCGACGTCGGCGAGCGACTGCGTCGTGGTCACGATGAGACGGGATCCGGATGCCGCGGCCGCCGCCGCAGGATCGACGAAGACGTCCGTCACGCGGGGGCCCTGCGCCACCGACGCGGCCGCGCCGGCAAGCCCGAGCACCGCCAGGAGGCCCAGCACGATCCCGAAGCCCGCGGCGAAGGTGCGGCCGCGCCGACGCTGCGTGCGGGCGCGACGCGTCGGCTGCTCAGTACTCATACGGGTCCTCGGGCTCCGCGATCTCGTCGACCTTCGCGGCGTCGACCACGAGCCGGCCGTCGGACGACGAGCGGACGGTGCCGGTGATCGTGACCCACTGGCCGGTGTCGGGCACGTCCGACGCGGCGACCACCGGCAGGCTCGCGGGCTGCGCGTCGATGACGCAGTGCGTGATCACGAGGCGCGTGAGGTCGAAGCCGCCGTCGGCGCCAGGCGTGACGAACCCGGTGAGCTGGACGGGGTCGCCGTCGAACG
Source organism: Microbacterium kyungheense (assembly GCF_006783905.1). Lineage (GTDB taxonomy): Bacteria > Actinomycetota > Actinomycetes > Actinomycetales > Microbacteriaceae > Microbacterium > Microbacterium kyungheense. The sequence goes on from NZ_VFPE01000006.1 coordinate 120,152, forward strand.
CGTCGGGATTGGTCGCCGTCGCGAACGCCGTGGCCCACTCGCCCACGCCGAACGAGGACGTGTCGCCCGTCGAGGCCAGCTGGATCGTGTCGGCCCCGCCGAACAGCGGCGTCGCCCCCACGTCGCGCGACATCGCGAGCTCGGCGCTCAGCGACGCGGGCGGCAGCACGAGCGTCAGCACGACGACACCGGACGCCGCGACCCCGCCGGCCACGGTCGCGGCGAAAGCGAGCGGGTGCCGCGGGTGCTCGTGGGCGTGGTCGTGGTCGCTGTCGCGGTCGTGCCCGCTGCCGCTCACAGACTTCGCAGAAGCGCGCGTACTTCGCAGGTTCTCGGCGGATTCCTGCGAGCTCGGCGCGATTCTGCGAGGTTCGTGCGCGCGCCCGTCCGCGTGCGCACGGCCGTCGCCGTGATCGTGGCCGTGGTCGGACTCGGCACCGAGCGGCAGCGCGAACGACGCGACCGCCCCGAGCAGCAGGAACACCGACATCGACACGGCGAACCAGGCCGAGTCGGGGTTGATGTAGAGACCGAGCCGGCCCGTCGCCGCGAGTCCCACGGTGACGACGGCGAGCACGGCGGCGAGCCCGACACCCAGCCACCGCGTGCCGATGTACCCCGACTTACGCAAGGAGGTTCACCGCCGCTCCGATCGCGAACGCCGACAGCACGACGACCGCCACGATGCCGCCGAGCGTGCGCCACGTGAAGGTGGTGCGCAGCAGCGCCAACATCTTCACGTCCACGAGCGGCCCGACCAGCAGGAACGCGACGATCGAGCCCGGGGTGAAGGTCGAGGCGAACGACAGCGCGAAGAACGCATCGACGTTCGAGCAGATCGAGACCACCATCGCGAGCAGCATCATCGCGACGATCGACAGCGCCGGGTTCGAGCCGATGGCCACGAGCGCCTCGCGCGGGATGAGCACCTGCACCGCTCCGGCGAGGGCCGAGCCGATGATCAGGGCGGGCATGACGGCGCGCAGCTCGATGACGAACTGCGCGATCGTGCGACGCCACTTGCCGCCCGGCTCGTGCACCACGAGCTCGCAGGTGTCGCGGAACCGGTCGGTCAGCAGCGCGTCGGGCGAGGGATGCCGCGAGTAGAGCCATCCGATGAGGTTGGCGATCGCATACCCGCCGAGGATGCGCGCGATGAGGATGCCGTCGCTGAACCCGAACGCCTGGTGCGTCGTGATGATGACGATGGGGTTGACGATCGGCGCCGCGATGAGGAATGTCAGCGTCTCTGGCACCGAGAATCCGCGCATGAGAAGGCCGCGCGCGAACGGCACGTTGCCGCACTCGCACACCGGCACGATCATGCCGAGCAGCGACAGCACGGCGCGACGGGCCCACGCCCGGCGCGGCATCCATCGCTCGATGACGCCGGGCGGCACCCACACCTGCACGACGATCGACAGCACCACGCCCAGCGCCACGAACGGCAGCGACTCGATGAGCACGCTGATCGCGAGGGTGAGGCCGTCCTGCGCGCGGGTGGGCAGGGATGCCGGGAACAGCGTCGGCGCCAGCCAGTCGATCAGGAACAGGCCGGCGACGACGGCGAGGCCCACCCCCAGCCACAGCAGGGCACGGGCCTGCGGCGACGGGCCGAGGCGCGCAGTGGCAGGCTCGTAGCGCGAGGCCGCCGTGCGCTGCGTCGGATCAGTGCGCGTCACGCTTCTCGGTGCGCGGGTCGTCGGCGGTGGCGGCACCGCGCACTGCCGCGCACTGGGCGCACAGCCCGAAGATGTCGACGACGTGCTCGGCGTCGCGGAAGCCGTGGCGCTCCGCGGTGGCGCGCGCCCACTGCTCGACGTCGGTGGCCTCGATCTCGACCGTCAGTCCGCACGAGCGGCAGATGAGGTGGTGGTGGTGTCCGGCGCTGACACAGGCGCGGTAGAGCGCCTCGCCCTCGGGGCTCTGCAGCGAATCGGCCTCGCCCTGCGCGGCGAGGCCCGCGAGCGCGCGGTACACGGTGGCCAGGCCGATGCCCGTGTTCTCGTCGCGGAGGGTCGCGTGCAGCGACTGTGCGCTGACGAATCCTCGGGCGTCCGTCAGCGCTTCGCGCACGCGTTCGCGCTGCCACGTGTTGCGCTGGACCATGCCGGCGAGTCTACCCGGGGCCCCTGTGCGCGAGCCGGGCACGGGCTAGGCGGCCGCCCGCGTGACGCGGCCGCGCCGGGCGCCGACGAGGCGGCACACGACATAGATCGCGAACGAGATCGTCGTGATGTACGGGCTCACCGGGAGGGTGCCCATGATGGCGAGGAGGATGCCGCCGACCGCCGACACGAAGCCGAACAGGGCCGACAGCAACGGGACCGACAGCGGCCCCGAGGCGACGCGCATCGCCGCGGCGGCGGGCGTCACCAGGAGCGCCATGACGAGCAGGGCTCCGATGATGTGGACCGCAACGGCGACGATGAGCCCCAGCAGCAGCATGAACAGGAGCGACACCGCCGTGGTGGGCACCCCGCGCGCGGCCGCCGACTGCGGGTCGAGCGAGTCGAACCGCAGCGGTCGCCAGATGAGCAGGAGCCCCAGCAGCACGACGGCGCTGATCGCGATGAGCCAGCCCAGCTGCCCCGTCTGCACCGACACGATCTGGCCGGTCAGCAGGCTGAACCGGTTGGCGCTCCGGCCGTCGTAGAGCGACAGGAACAGGATGCCCAGGCCCAGCCCGAACGGCATCAGCACGCCGATGATCGAGTTGCGATCGCGCGCCTTGGCGCCGAGCAGCCCGATGATCGCGGCGGCGAGGATCGAGCCGACGATCGAGCCGGTGACGACGTCGACGCCGATGAGGAGCGCGGCCGCGGCGCCCGCGAACGAGAGCTCGCTGATGCCGTGCACGGCGAACGCCATGTCGCGCTGCATGACGAAGACGCCGACGAGCCCGCCGACGAGCCCCAGCACCGCACCGGCCCACACCGAGTTCGACACGAGCGCCAGGATCTCGCCGTAGTACGGCAGTCCGCCGAACATGGCGTCGGCGATGTCGTTCCAGTTCACGAGATCACCTCGTTCACGCGTGCGCCTCGCCCTCGTGATGGTGATGGGATGCCTCGGCGTCCGGTGCGCCGACCACCACGAGCCGGTCGCCCGCGCGCAGCACGAACACGTGCGCGCCGTACAGAGCGGTGAGGACGTCCGAGCGCAGCACCTCTTGGGGCGTGCCCAGCGTGAAGCGCCCGTTCGCGATGTACAGGATGCGGTCGACCTTGCCGAGGAGCGGATTGATGTCGTGCGTGACGAGGAGCACGGCCGCCCCGCGCTCGCGCCGATGGCGGTCGATGAGACCGATGACGGCCTGCTGGTTGGCGAGATCGAGGCTCGTCAGCGGCTCGTCGCACAGCAGCAGCGGCGGATCGTCGGCCAGGGCCTGCCCGGCGCGCAGTCGCTGCTGCTCTCCGCCCGACAGCTCGCCGACCGGCCGCTCGGCGAAGCCCTGTGCGCCGACCGCCTCGATGAGCGCGTCGACGCGGGCGCGGTCACCGCGTCGCGGGAGCGGCAGGCCGAAGCGGTGGCCGTCGACGCCGAGCGTCACGAGGTCGCGGCCGCGCAGCGAGGTGTCGCGCGGCAGCGGCCGGGCCTGCGGGATGTAGCCGATGCGCCGGTTGCCGCGGTGCGCGACCGGGGCGCCGCCCACCTCGATGCTGCCGCGCGAGAGCGGCTCCAGACCGAGGATGGCGCGCAGCAGCGTGGTCTTGCCCGATCCGCTCGGGCCCAGCACGGCCACGAGCTCGCCGGCGTGGACGTCGAGGTCGAGTCCGGACCACAGTTCGCGCGGGCCGCGCTGCAGGGCGGCATCCCGGATGCTCAGGATGACCGGGCGCTCCGAGCCGCGTGCGCCGGGCGTCACGCCTGCAGCGCCGAGCTGATCGCCTCGATGTTCGCCTGCATCCACGAGATGTAAGTCTCCCCCTCGGGGAGCGTTTCAGAAAACGCTATCACCGGGATGCCGAGCCCGTCGGCCTCGTCGACGACCGCTTGCGTCTCGGCGCCGCCGGTCTGCTCGTTGATGATCACGAGGCTCACGCCGCCGCCGCGGATCAGCTGCTGCGACTCCAGCAGGGTCGCCGGCGGCACGTCCTGTCCCTCTTCGACCGCTTCGCTGAACGCTTCCGGCGTCGCGTTGACGAGCCCCGCCGCCTCGATGAGGTAGACCGGGACCGGCTCGGTGACGAACACCTGCTCGCCCTCGTGCGCGGCGGCGATCTCCGCGAGCGAGGCCTCCAGGCCGCCGATCTCTCCCGCGAACGCCTCGGCGTTGGCGGTGAACGTGTCGGCGTCGTCGGGGCTCAGCGCGGCGAGCTCTTCCGCGATCGCCTCGGCGACGTGCGCGACGGTGTGGGGGTCGTACCAGACGTGCTCGTTGAACCCCTCGACGTGGTCGTGGTCATGATCGTGCTCGTCGTCATGGGCCGCTTCGGTCGCGCCGCCCTCCTCGTCGCTCTCGTCGTGCGCCTCTCCCGTGGCGTCCTCCCACGCGTGCGAGTGCTCGACCGCGGTGACGACGGGGGCCTCGGTGCCGCTGGATTCGATCAGCGCATCGAGGAATGCGTCGTAGCCGCCGCCGTTCTCGATCAGCAGGTCGGCCTTCGACACGGCCAGCTGGTCGCGCGCGCTGGGCTCGAACGAGTGCGGGTCCTGCGAGGCGTTCGTCACGATCGAGGTGACGTCGACGAGGTCGCCGCCGACCTCTGAGGCGATCTGACCGTAGACGTTCGTCGACGCCACGACGCGGATCCGCCCGTCGTCGGCCGCGGGCGCCGCGCTGGCGCACCCGGCCAGGACGAGGGTGGATGCCGCAGCCAGGGCGAGCAGGGTCGTCGCGTGTCGCTTCGAGGTCATACATCGACCCTAAAGCTATTGAGAATCATTCTCAAATCGGTCAGACCCCGACTGCTAGGGTCGGGCCGTGCGTCTGAAGGCCGTCCGCGGATCCCTGCTCCTGGCGCTGCCGTTCCAGGTGGGCTCGATCGTGCTGGCGGTCGTGCTCGCGGCGGCAGGCCTGCAGGTCGAGGTGCTGCTGACGGTGCTGCTCGCACTGTCGATGTGGGCGCCGGCGGCGGCGGAGCTGCTGTTCCGCACGACACTCCCGCGGGCGCTGCAGCTGCACTATCTGATCTTCCTCGTCGCGGGGCCCTTCCTGGGCAGCGCGCTGCACGTGTACTGGGTGATCGCGGACTGGGACACCCTCATCCACTTCGACTCGGGCGTCCTACTCGCCTGGCTCGGCATGCTGTGGCTGCGGCGCGTCGAGGAGCAGCTCGAGGTCGCGCTGCCGACCTGGTTCGGGCTGCTCGTCATCCAGCTGACGCCGATGGCCTTCGCCGCGGCATGGGAGATCTGCGAGTTCGCGAGCGACCACATCCTCGGCACGAAGGCCCAGCTGGACAGCCTCGTCGACACGATGGGCGACATCATGGCGGGCAGTCTCGGCGGCTTGTTCGCCATCGCCCTGCTGCTCGTCCTGCGGCGTCCGCGCACGGTGGCGCCGGCATCCCTTCTTCGCGCCACCCGCCGCACGGCCGAGGCGGACGAAGCCCCGACCGCGCGCTGAGCGGGTGTCAGTCCAGCAGCAGCGCGGGCTCTTCGAGGATCGACGCGACGTCGGCGATGAACCGCGACATGCCGTCGCCGTCGATCACGCGGTGGTCGAACGAGCCCGCGACCGTGGTCACGAACCGCGGACGCACCTCCCCGTCGACGACCCACGGCTTCTGCCGGATCGTTCCGAGCGCGACGATGCCCGACTCGCCGGGGTTGATGATCGGCGTGCCGGCGTCCATCCCGAACACGCCGATGTTCGTGATCGTGATGGTGCCGCCCTGCTGGTCGGCGGGGCTGGTCCTGCCCTCGCGCGCCGTCAGCGTGAGCTTCTCGAGCGCCCGGGCGAGCTCGCGCATCGACAGGTCCTGCGCGTCCTTGATGTTCGGCACCAGCAGCCCGCGGGGCGTGGCCGCCGCGATGCCGAGGTTCACGTAACGGCGCACGCGGATCTCGGCGCCGCCCTCGGCGTCGACCCACGCCGCGTTCACCATCGGCGTGCGACGGGCCGCCCAGATCACGGCGCGCGCCATGATCAGCAGCGGAGAGACGCGGATGTCGGCGAAGTCCGGCGAGGCCTTCAGCCGCTTGACGAGTTCCATCGTGCGCGTGGCGTCGACGTCGGTCCACACCGACACGTGGGGCGCCGAGTACGCCGACTGCACCATGGCCGACGAGGTGGCCTTGCGCACGCCCTTGACGGCGATGGTCTCTTCGCGGCCCGCGGCATCGGGCGCGGGCGCGGACGGCGCGACCACGGGGGCCACGCGTGCCGGCGCGGGGATCGTCTCTTCGCGCACGTCGCCCCACTCGGGCGTCTCGATGTTGCGGAACACGCTCGCCTGCGACGCGTGCTTGACGACGTCGTCGCGCGTCACTTCGCCGGCCGGCCCGCTGGGGGTGACGGCGGCGAGCTCGACCCCGAGGTCGCGCGCGAGCTTGCGGATCGGAGGCTTGGCGACGACCCCGACGGATGCCGCCACCCGCTCCTCGGCCGGCGCCGCCGGCTTGCGACGACGCGACTGGACGTGCCCGCCGGTTCCGTATCCCACCAGCACCGCGCCTTCGCCGGCGTCGGCGGGCTCGGCCGGTGCGCCGTGCTCGGACTGGCCGACGGTCGCCGGGGACGAGGCATCCACCACCGCACCGGAGGCGATCGTGATGATCGGGGCGCCCACGTCGACGGTGTCGCCCTCGGCGGCGAGCAGCTCGCCGACCGTGCCCGCGAACGGCGACGGCAGCTCGACGAGCGACTTCGCAGTCTCGATCTCGACCAGCACGTCGTTGACGGCCACGGCGTCGCCCGGCGCGACGCGCCACTGGACGATCTCGGCCTCGGTGAGTCCTTCACCGACGTCGGGGAGGACGAATGTCTGCGTGCTCATGCGAGCTCCGATCAGTAGGCGAGGGACCGGTCGACGGCCTCGAGGATGCGGTCGGCGTCGGGCAGGTAGACGCCTTCGAGCTTGGCCGGGGGGAAGGGCACGTCGAAGCCCGACACGCGCAGCACCGGGGCCTCCAGCGCGTAGAACGCCTGCTCCATGACGGTCGCGGCGACCTCGGACCCCAGCGAGGTGAAGCCCTGGGCCTCCTGCGCGTAGACCATCCGGCCGGTGCGGCGCACCGACTCCAGGATCGGGCCGTAGTCGATGGGCGACAGCGAACGCAGGTCGACGACCTCGATGCTGGTGCCCTCCGCCTCGGCGAGCGCGGCGGCCTGCAGCATCGTCGTCACCATGGCGCCGTGGCCGACGAGGGTGACGTCGGTGCCGCGGCGGACGACCCGCGACGCGTGCAGCGGCAGGGCGCGGGCGCTCGTGTCGACCTCGCCCTTCATCCAGTACTTCGCCTTGGGCTCGAGGAAGATCACCGGGTCGGGCGAGGCGATGGCGTCCTGGATCATCCAGTAGCCGTCGTTCGGCGTCGACGGACTGACGACCCGCAGCCCGGGGGTGTGCGTGAAGTACGCCTCGGGGCTCTCCTGGTGGTGCTCGACGGCGCCGATGTGCCCGCCGTAGGGGATGCGGATCACGACGGGCATCTGCAGCGCGCCCTCGTGCCGGTTGGTGAGTTTGGCCAGCTGCGTCGTGATCTGGTCGAAGGCGGGGAACACGAAGCCGTCGAACTGGATCTCGACCACCGGACGGAAGCCCGCCATGGCCAGGCCGATCGCGGTGCCCACGAGCCCCGACTCCGCCAGCGGCGTGTCGAGGACGCGCCGGTCGCCGAACTCGGCCTGCAGCCCTTCGGTGACGCGGAACACACCGCCGAGGCGGCCGATGTCCTCGCCCATCAGCAGCACGCGATCGCTGCCGGCCAGGGCGTCGCGCAGCCCCGCGTTGATCGCCCGGCTGAGCGGGAGGGTCTCGATGCCCGTCATGCGTGGCCTCCCTCGAAGGATGCCTCGTACGCGGCGAGCCACTGACGCTGCTGCTCGATCAGCGGGTGCTCCTCGGAGTACGCGTGCGCGAACATCGTGTCGGCCTCGAGGCCGTCCAGCGCGTTCGTGCGCTCGCGGATGTCGGACGCGAGAGCCTGGGCCTCGGCATCCACATCCGCGAAGAACGCGTCGGACGCACCGCGGCCGCGCAGGAACGCCTCCATGCGGGCGATCGGGTCACGGCGGCGCCACGACTCCTCCTCGTCGGAGGTGCGGTACTTCGTGGGATCGTCGCTCGTCGTGTGCGCGCCCAGGCGGTACGTCATCGCCTCGATGGCGCGCGGGCCCTCGCCCGCGCGAGCCTCGTCGAGCGCGGCGCGCGTGACGGCCCAGCTGGCCAGCACGTCGTTGCCGTCGATGCGGATGCTCGGCATGCCGTAGCCCTCGCCGCGCTTGTACAGCGGCGAGCGCGACTGCGTCGCGACCGGCACCGAGATCGCCCACTGGTTGTTCTGCAGGAAGAACACCTCGGGTGTGCGATAGCTGGCCGCGAACACCATCGCCTCGTGCACATCGCCCTGGCTCGAGGCGCCGTCGCCGTAGTAGACGACGACGGCCTCGTCGCGCTCGGGGTCGCCGGTGCCGCATCGTCCGTCGAACACGAGTCCCATGCCGTAGCCCGTGGCGTGCAGCGTCTGCGAACCGAGCACGAGGGTGTAGATGTGCGTGTTGCCGTTCTTCGGGTCGGTCGGATCCCAGCCGCCGTGCGTCAGACCGCGCATGACCCGGATGATGTCGATCGGGTCGACGCCGCGGATCTTCGTCACGACGTGTTCGCGGTACGAGGGGAAGATGTGGTCCTGCGGGCGGGCGGCACGGGCAGAGCCGACCTGGGCCGCCTCCTGCCCGTAGCTCGGGGGCCACAGCGCGAGCTGTCCCTGCCGCTGCAGATTGGTCGCCTGCACGTCGAACGCGCGGATGACCGCCATGTCGCGGTAGAACGTCTCGAGATCGGCGTCGGCGAGTCCGTCGACGGCATCGCGGTACGGCTCGGCGGCGGGGGTGGGCGCGAAGGTCCCGTCCGCTTCGAGGAAGCGGACGACGGGGGCGTCGGTGTCAGCAGCACCGGCGCCCGTTGCCGTGGCGTCGGTCAGCACCGAGTCTTCAGGCGGGGTCACCGTTCTACGCTAGCCCGCGCCCCGCGTGGCCTTCTGGGAGGTCCTTCACAACGGATGCCGCGATCCGTAGGACCTTATCGACAGACTCCTCTTCGCCGACGGAGATCCGGATGCCGTCACCGGCGAACGGACGGACGATCAGTCCCGCCTCTTCGAACGCCCCCGCGATGGCGAGCGTCTCGTCGCCGGCGGGGAGCCACACGAAGTTGCCCTGCGCCACCGGCACGTCCCAGCCGGCTTCGCGCAGCGCGGCGGCGAGGCGGTCGCGACGGTCGGCGATGACGCCGACGCGCTCGAGCAGCTCCTCTTCGACCTCGAGGCTCGCCAGCGCCGCCTCTTCGCCGAACGCCGTGACCGACAGCGGGATCGCGGTGCTGCGCGCGGCGTCGAGGATGCGGGGGTGGCCGACGGCATAGCCGACGCGCAGCCCCGCCAGGCCGTACGCCTTCGAGAAGGTGCGCAGCACGACGACGTTGGGGTGGGCACCGCTCGCGAGCACCGTCTCGCCGTGCACCGCGTCGGGGTCGGTCACGAACTCGGCGTATGCCTCGTCGAGGATCACCAGGATGTCGGAGGGCACCTCGGCGATGAAGGCGTCGAACTCGGCCTGCGTGACGATCGGGCCGGTGGGGTTGTTGGGGCTGCACACGATGATCGCGCGGGTGCGGTCGGTGACGGCGGCGGCCATCGCGTCGAGGTCGTGCCGCGCGCCCGCGGCGAGGGGCACCTGCACGGCGTTCGCCCCGGCCACCACCGCCAGCCACGGGTAGGCCTCGAACGAGCGCCACGCGTACATGACCTCGTCGCCCGGCCCGGCGGTCGCCTGCACCAGCTGCGCGAGGATCGACACGCTCCCCGCGCCGATGTGCACGCCGTCGGCACCCACGCCGTACCGCTCGCCGAGCCGCTCGCGCAGCCGCGCGGCGGTCGCGTCGGGGTAGCGGTTCAGCGCCGTCGCGGCCTGCACGCGTCCGAGGACCCCCGGCAGCGGGTCGAACGGGTTCTCGTTGCTGGAGAGCTTGAACGCCTCGGCGCCGGCCTGCTTGCCCTGCTTGTACGGGGGAAGCGCGGCGACCTCGGGGCGCACGCGAACGGGGAAGTCAGGCGCGTCGGTCACGCCGCCCAGTCTACGAACCATCGGCATCGTCGAGAGGGTCGAGCTGCGACGCCCGGGACGCCGCGACCGTCCGAAGCTGGATCGACGGCATCACGGGGGTTGCTCTCGCCGCGCGCGCCGCGCCGTGGAAGACTGGCCGGACTATGGGCTTCCTCATCCGCATCGTCGTCAACGCGTTCGCGATCTGGGTGGTCACTCTGATCCCGGCGCTCCAGGTCACCGTCGTGCCGTTTCCTCCGGGCGGCACGCTCCAGCTGGTGCTGACGCTCCTCGTCGTCGCGCTCATCTTCGCGCTGGTGAACACGATCATCGGCACTGTCATCAAGGTGCTCGCCTTCCCGATCTACATCCTCACGCTCGGGCTGATCGGCCTCCTCATCAACGCGTTCCTGCTGTGGTTCACTGCGTGGCTGACGCACTGGTGGAACTGGGGCCTGCGCGTCGAGGACTTCTGGTGGGGCGTCGTCGCGGCGATCATCATCTCGCTCATCAACTGGATCTTCGGCATCATCCTGCGCCCCAAGAAGGACTGACTCAGCCCCCGCCGCGGACCGCGGCGTACTCGCTGACCTCGACCGACGCCGCCCGGCCGAGGTCGTCGAACACCGCCTGCACCCCCGCGACCCGCGGGTCGCCCGACGCGTCGACGAGCGCCGCCGTCTCGGCGTACGCGGTCAGACGGTGCGCGGGCAGCGTGGCATCCTCGGCGGCGGTGGCGGGGTCGTAGACCCGCTCGGCCACGAAGCTGCCAGGGGCGCCCACGCCGTCCATCGCCCCGCCGCCGGCCAGCCCCGCGACGGGGTCGTCGGTGTGGCGGATCGCGACGCTCAGTGTGCCCGCGCCCACATCGGCCTCGACCGGCGACCCGAGCGAGACCAGCGTCTGGACGTCGTACCCGCCCTCGACGGCCAGATGCGAGCCGATCATCGCGCCCTGCGAGAACGCCACCACGTGGACCGCATCACCCGCCTCAGCGCCCGCGGCGGCGAGCGCGGCCTGGGTGGCGACATACGAGTCCGACATCTGCCCGGAGTACAGCTGCAGGTTCGACTCGTTGTCCCACGGGTCGTCACCGCCGGCCACATCGCTTGACTGCATCCCTGCGATGTACAGCGCGAACTGCGTCGAGCCGTCGGCCATCGTGTACTTCTCGACGCGCACACGGGCTGCGCCGTCGCCGGGGATCCGGGATGCCGCCGCCGCAAGACTCCGCGGCGCGACGGCAGCGGGCGGTCGCCAGGAGGTCGGCGCTGCCTGGCCGGCCCCACCTGCGGCGGCGGCACCGGGCGCGACGCCCGACCGGGTGCCGCTCATGCCCTCCGGCGCCACCGCCGTCACGGTCACCGGTCCCGCCGTCCCCGTGAGGCGCGCATCCCGGCTCACGAGCCCGGTCCCGGCGATGCCGACCAGCGCGGTGCCACCGACGGCCCCGAGTCCGACGACGAGTCCGCCCCACACCGCGCCGGGCTCGCTGAAGGTTCCTCCGACGCCGACGCCCCACTGCGTGCCCTGGCGCACGAGCTCGCCCGGCCACATGATGCCGCGGTCGAAGGCGGCCAGCACGGCACGTCCGCCCGCTTCGGGGTACCGCGAGAGCAGGTCGGTGCGGCGGGCGTCCAGCCGCGCGACGGCATCGGCGTCGCCCGCGGCCACGGCGGCTCGCAGCGCCGTGTCGAGCTCGACGACCTCGTACACCGCCGCCGCCTCCCGCAGCGCTTCGGCGATCCCCGTGGCCTCGGCCTGCGTCTCACGCAGACGCGTGCCGAGCGCAGAGGCGGCCGCCACCACCTCGCCCGTGTCGTGCCACGTCCCCAGCAGCATGTTCTGCAGCGCGCCCAGGCGCAGGTCGATCGCGCTCAGCTCGGCCTCGGCCATGGTGAAGGCGGTCGCGGTCGTGCGCAGCGTGTCGGTGTCGACCGCGATCGCCCCGCCGCCGGTGATCTGCAGGCCGGCGTCGGCTCGCGGCCAGTTGTCGCTGATGAGCGAGACGAGTCCTTCGGGTCCCGAGCTCCGTGGCGGGGCGCCGTCGCCCTGCCAGGCGGTCGCCGGGTCGCGCCAGGCGTTCGCGGGGTCGCGCCACCCGTCGACCGTCGACGCGGGGCCCTCGGGCGGCGCCCCGGGCCCGTCGGCCCCGCCCGCGGTCATGGCCGGCTCCCGGCGACCTGCAGCGACACTGCACGCGCCGACTCGACGAACGCGGCCCGGTCACGCGCGTGCGCGGCCGCCCGGCAGGCCGCCTCGGCGAGCCCCGGCAGCGCCGCGACGACCACCGCCCACTCGTCGGCGCGCTCGTGGAACGCCGTGGCCGCCTTCGCGTGCCAGGCGGTCTCGCCCGACAGGCGGCGGGCGAGGACCGCGGCATCCTCGAGCCGCTCGACGAGGTGTGAGAGCTCGCGCGTCACGATGGCCAGCTGAAGGGATGCCGGGTCCCCGGCCGCGTAGGGTGTCACCGCTTCATCGTCGTCCGTGCGGGGCCGGCGCGGCCTGCGCATCCGGCCATCTGGGGACGGACCGCGCCCGCGCGCACATGTGGAGGAGGCGCCGCACCCCACCGGGGTGCGACGCCTCCGTCGCGGCGGCCGGAGCGATCGCCCCGGCCGCGGGATCACACGGCCATCTGGCCCTTCTTGCCCACCACGACCGTGACCGTGTCGGTCGCGGTGTTGCCCGCCGCGTCCGTCGCCGTCCACGTGAAGCGGTAGACCGCGCCGTTCACGGCCGTGACCTCGACCGTGCGGTCGCCGGTCTGCGTCCACGAGCCGCCGCCCGTCACCTCGACGTCGGTGAGCGCGACCTGGACGTCACCGGCGCTCTCGTCGGCGGCATCCACCGAGAAGTTCACCGTCGTGGCCTTCTTGTTCGGCGGCATGATGACCGACCGGTCGGCGGTCACCTCGATCGTCGGCGGCGTCACATCCGGCGGCGTCAGCCGGAGGCCGACGATCACCGGGTCGTGGTCGCTCGAGCGGTAGGGGTCGGGTGCCCACAGGGCGTCCTGCGCGTCGGCCTTGAACGACATGTCGTAGTCGATCAGGCTCGGCTCGTCGGCGTTGATGTGCCACGCCTCGGCGCCCGTCACATCCGCGGCGAGCGCGGGCTGCGCGAGCGCATAGTCGAGGTACCCCGACTGGCCGTCGAACACGTACGAGTACGCGTGCTCACCGCCGAACTGCTTCTCGAGATCGGTGAAGCCGCCGTTCACGAACGCGTCGATCGAGTCCTCGTGGTCGTACGAGTTGAGGTCGCCGATCACGATGGCGCGCCCGTCGGGGGCCACCGTCTCGTTCAGCCACGTCGTGAGCGCCTTCGCGGCCGCGGTGCGGGTCGCGCTGCAGTTGCCCTGACCGTCCTTGAGGTCGGGGCTCTCGCTGCACGCCGAGCCCTTCGACTTCAGGTGGTTCACCGACACCACGAACTCCTCGCCGGTCTCGGTCGACGCGAACCGCTGGGTGAGCCCCGGGCGGTTGCGGTTGTCGAGCCAGGTCGGGTCCACGGCGCTCGTCATGAGCTGGAAGCCGCCCACCGGCGTCACCGCCGACGGCTTGTAGATGAGCGCGGTCGCGATGGCGTCGGAGCCGATGACGCCGGTCGTGACGGGCACGTAGGTGCCTGCGCCGACCTTCGCGTTGAGCGCGTCGGCCAGCGTCTGGACGGCGTGCCCGTTGTTCTCGATCTCGAGCAGCCCGAAGACGTCGGCGTCGATCGCGGCGAGCGCAGAGACGATCTTGTCCTGCTGGCGCTGGAACTCCTCGTCCGAGTCGGCGCCGCGGGTGTAGCTGTCGTCGTCCGAGTTCTCGGGCGTCGGGTCGATCGTCTCGAAGTAGTTCAGCACGTTGAAGCTCGAGATCCTCACGTCGCCGCCGACCTCGGGCACCTCGGGCCGCGCGTTGGCGACCGTGAAGTCCGCGCCCTGCGTGGGCTGCACGTTCCAGCCGAAGCGGTAGTCGAGGATGCCGGTCGCGTTCTGCACGAGGTCGCCGGTGCGGAAGGTGTGGTCGAGCGTGAACACCTGCCCGTCCGGGTGGATCGCCGGGTCGGGGTTCTGGGTGCTGCGGCCGTCATCGAGGATGATGCTCCCCGCGATGTTCGCGGCCGCGAGCGCGTTCGCGTCGGCCCCCGGCTCCACCACGGCGGTCGGCGTGTCCTGGCGTCCGTCGGTGAGAGTGACCGTGCCGAAGCGGCCGAACTCGAACGTCTCGCCGATGGTCAGCTGCTGCGGGAGCGTCACGTACATGCCCTCGAGCGCTTCGCGCTGGGCGTCGGATGCCGGGAGCGTGAACGGCGTCGGCTCGGGAAGCGTCACACCGCTGGCGCAGATCTCGACGTCCGCCGCCTCCACCTCGGTGAGACCGCTGAACTCCTTGGCCGCTCCCGCGACGCTCACCGACTGGCCGACCTGGACGTCGGGGCCGTCCGGCGCGTAGACGAAGATGCCGTCGGACGTGGCGGGATCGCCGTCGCCGGCATCCTGCACGTAGAAGCCGGCGAAGCCGCCCTGCTGGAAGTCGCCCACGACGACGCCCTCGATGAGCACGTCCCGGCCCGCGACGGGCGTGGCCGCACCCGATCCCTGCACGGACCCGATGGTCACCGGCGTGGCCGCGCAGTCGGCTACGGGGTCGGGATCGGGGTCGGTGCCCGGGCCGGTTCCGAGGCCGGGGAATCCGAGCCCGTCGAACGTGTCCTGCGCGAACCCGGCCCACTCGAGCGACGGATCGAAGGCGTTGGACCCGTCGGCGTCGCCGACGGCGACCGAGGGCTGGCGGCGCAGCGTGTGGTTGACCGTGCTGGTGTCACCGGTTCCCCACGCCGTGCCCGGGTCGACCCCGATCTGCCCGAAGACGTCGACCACCGTGCTGCCCTTG
Organism: Microbacterium kyungheense; assembly: GCF_006783905.1. GTDB lineage: Bacteria > Actinomycetota > Actinomycetes > Actinomycetales > Microbacteriaceae > Microbacterium > Microbacterium kyungheense. Next base: position 135,251 of record NZ_VFPE01000006.1, read on the forward strand.
ACCAGGGCGACCGCATCGTCGCCGTTGAAGAGGCTGACGGTCGTCGACTGATCGGCTCGGGCCAGGAGGTCTGCCGAGACGACGTTCGACCCGCTGGTGGCCTGGGTGAGGACGAACACGTCGCCTGCGGCCACCATGCCCGTCAGGGCGATGCTGGTGAACGCGGTGGCGCCGTTGAAATACACGCGCAGCGAGTAGCCCGCCGCGGCGAGATCCACCGTCGACGTCGACGGGTTGTAGACCTCGACGGCCTTGTTGAAGCCGGAGCCTTCGACGTACTCGCTGATGAGCAGATCGCCGGATGCCGCGGCCGCGGGTGCGACCACGGCGACGGCGCCGGCGGCGCCGAGCGTCAGCGCCGCGAGCGCGGCGACGAGTCTGCGGGGCGAATGGGACACAGGACCTCCACATGAGATCGGGCGGTCGGTGGACCGCGCTGGGAGTTCACGGGCAAGCCGGTCGCCTCCCCGCCACGAGACAAGCTATGTCCGAGGCATCCCTCACCGGAAGACCTCAGGGACACGAACCCTTAACGTTCGGTGTCGTCTCGGTCCAGAATGGAGGCCATGACCGCCGGCGACGTGGCACCCTTCCGTGTCGTGTTCGTGTGCACCGGCAACATCTGTCGTTCGCCGATGGCCGATGTGGTCTTCCGGGGATTCGCGGATGCCGCCGGCCTGGGTCCGCGCGTCGCGTCGACGAGTGCCGGGACCGGCGACTGGCACGTCGGCGAGCGCGCCGACCAGCGCACCATCGACGCCCTCGCGCGCGCCGGCTACGACGGATCGCACCACCGCGCGCGGCAGTTCACGCACTCCGACTTCGCCCGCAGCGACCTGGTGGTCGCTCTCGACCGCAGCCACGAGCGGATCCTCCGCGGCTGGGCGCGCAACGAGGCCGACGCCGACAAGATCGCACTGCTGATGTCGTTCGATCCGTCGTCGCACACCCTGGACGTCCCCGATCCGTACTATGCGGGGCCCGGGATGTTCGACGAGGTGCTCGGTATGATCGAAAGCGCGAGCCGGTCGCTCTTCCGGCAACTCGAACCCGCGATCCGCCCGGTGTCCTGACCGGGGGTGCCGCGACGTCTTCGACGACATCGACGGGAGCCACCGTGACCTCTCTTCCTCCGCAGCCCCTCAGCCCCCTCGACGGGCGCTACCGCGCGACCGTCGGCCAGCTCGGCGAGTTCCTCTCCGAGGCGGGTCTGAACCGCGCACGCGTCGAGGTCGAGGTCGAGTGGCTGATCGCGCTCACCGACCGCTCGCTGTTCGGCACGTCGCCGCTGTCCGACGACGACAAGGCGAAGCTGCGCGCCCTGTACCGCGAGTTCGGGCAGGCCGAGATCGACTGGCTGGCCGACAAAGAGGCGGTGACCCGTCACGACGTCAAGGCCGTCGAGTACCTCGTGCGCGACCGGCTCTCGGCGCTCGGACTCGACGCCGTCGCCGAGCTCACCCACTTCGCGTGCACCAGCGAGGACATCAACTCGACCTCGTACGCGCTGACGGTGCGCCGCGCCGTCGAGCGCGTGTGGCTGCCGAAGCTCCGTGAGGTGACCGCGACGCTGTCGGCCCTGGCCGTGAAGCACCGCGACGCCGCCATGCTGTCGCGCACACACGGTCAGCCGGCCACCCCCTCGACGATGGGCAAGGAGCTCGCCGTCTTCGCGTGGCGCCTGAACCGCGTCGCCGACCAGATCGAGAGAGGCGAGTACCTCGCGAAGTTCTCGGGCGCCACGGGCACGTGGTCGGCACATCTGTCGGCCGCCCCGGACGTCGACTGGCCGGCGGTCTCGCGAGAGTTCATCGAGGGGCTGGGGCTCGACTTCAACATCCTCACGACGCAGATCGAGTCGCACGACTGGCAGGTCGAGCTGTACGACCGCGCGCGGCACGCGGGCGGCATCCTCCACAACCTCGCGACCGACATCTGGACCTACATCTCGATCGGGTACTTCACGCAGATCCCGGTGGCGGGCGCCACGGGCTCGTCGACGATGCCGCACAAGATCAACCCGATCCGGTTCGAGAACGCCGAGGCCAACCTCGAGATCGCCGGCGGCCTGTTCGCGACGCTGTCACAGACGCTCGTGACCTCGAGGCTCCAGCGCGACCTGACGGACTCGACCACGCAGCGCAACATCGGCGTCGCGTTCGGGCACTCGCTGCTCGCGCTCGACAACCTGCAGCGCGGCCTCGGCGAGATCTCGCTGGCCGAGAGCGTGCTGCGCGACGACCTCGACGGCAACTGGGAGGTGCTCGCCGAGGCCATCCAGACCGTCGTGCGCGCCGAGATCGCCGCGGGCCGCTCGCAGATCAGCGACCCCTACGCCCTGCTGAAGGACCTCACGCGCGGCCGCCGGGTCGGCGCCGCCGAGCTCGCCGAGTTCGTGCGCGGCCTCGACATCGGCGACGACGCCAAGGAGCGCCTGCTGGCCCTCACGCCCGCGACGTACGACGGACTCGCCTCGAAGCTGGTCGACGAACTGGGCTGACCCCGCACGGCGGCCGCGGTCGGGCGTTCCGTCTGCCGCGGCCGGTCGCGGTTGCGGTGCAGTGCGGTGCGCCGATCCGGCGAGTCGCCAAGACCCGCGCACCACACTGGTCATTCGCGGCGACTCGCCACGAATGTGCAGACGACAACGGGCTCTGCGCAACCCGCCGTTCTCGGCAACGCCGTGCGTGTCGGTGCGGGCCGGAGCGGCCCGGCCTTGCGGGAGCGGATCCGGTGTCGGTCAGGCCTTCGTGTCGGGGGATGCCGCGTCGCCCGGCTTCTCCTCCGTCGCGGCCTTCTCGCCCGCGGCGGGCTCGTCCGGAAGCAGCACGGGCTTGTCGATCTGCTTGGTGATCTGCGCCGGGTCGACCGCCAGCAGCAGCAGTGACACGATCAGCAGCACGGCGATGAAGCTCACACCGGCGATGACGAGCGCGGTGATCACGGCGTGCGACGCCTGGTCGGGCGACCGCTGCTGGAAGAACCCCATCGAGACGAGGGTCACGACGCCGGCGAACAGCGCGGCGCCGAAAGCCATGCCCAGCAGCTGCAGGGGCTTGAGGAGGTCGCGGCGGGTGGGGCTTTCGTGGCTCACAGGGAGTCCTTCCGGTCTGCCTGCGGGGCGCTCGTGGGCGCAGGCGCGGCGACGCGCGGCGAGAAGCCCGCGATGCCGAGGTAGACGGCGACGATCGCGGCGTAGCCGCCGAACAGTCCGACGCCGATGATGATGCCGGTGAGCGTCCCGGTGACACCCGCCTCGTCCAGGCGATAGGTGAGCGCGTACGCGGGCTGCACGAACAGCAGCGCGAGCCCGAGCACGATGGTGACGGCGCCGACGACGACCGCGTCACGGCTCTCGGTGCGGGGTCCGGCGGGAACGATCGGGCGCGCGTCGGCGACGCCGGGGACGATCTCGCGTCGCGCAGTGCGCGTCGAGAGGCCGCGCCAGCCGGCGACGAGCTCGAGGATGCCGCTGGCGAGGGCCCACGCGATCACGATGACGAAGTAGCCGGTGACGGTGCGCAGCGGGAACAGCCCGCTCGCCATGCCCGCCACGATCGTGACGATGCCGAGGGCGAGCGACGGCCAGCGCCGCCCCGCCGGATAGACCAGCCACACCGCGAGCAGGTGCACGAACGCCGTCGCGATCGCGAAGCCGCTGAACACGGCGGCGCCGACTGCCGCGGAGTGATCCGACGAGAACGTGATCATGAGCGCCGCGATGGCCGCGAACGCGGCACGGGCGAGCTGCACATGGCGCACGTCGAACGTGCGGGATTCGGCTGTGGTCACGGTGATCCTGCGAGCGGCGGGTTCCCAGAACTGGGAAGCGGATGCCTCCAGTCTACGTGTGCGCGACCTCCGAGCCTCCCGGGTGCCGGGCCGCCGGCTGGGCCCACGCGCCCGGAGGCTCCAGCCGACGCGCCAGCGGCGACTGGAGGGGGCGTGGGGACGGTCACTCCAGCGTGTCGAGGATCCCGGTCAGCAGCTCGAAGGTCGTGAGCGGCGAGATGATCGCGAACCGCAGCACCGGTTCGCCGCGGTGCGAGCTCGGCACGACGAAGCCCTGCTGGTCGTCGAGCAGCTTCGCCGACCATGCCTCGTAGTCGGCGAGGCTCCAGCCGTCCCGGCGGAACACCACGACCGACAGCTGCGGGTCCCGCACGAGCGACAGCCCGTCGCGGGCCTCGATCTCGTCGGCGATGCGGCGGGCGAGCTCCACGCCGTGCGCGATCGAGGCGCGGTACTGATCGGTGCCGTGCGTCGCGAGCGAGAACCACAGCGGCAGACCGCGGGCCCGACGGGTGAGCTGGATGGCGAGGTCGGACGGATTCCAGTCCGGCTTGCCGGTGAGGGTGTCGAGGTACTCGGCCTTCTGCGTGTGGGCGCCGAGCGCCAGCTCGGGGTCGCGGTACAGCAGGGCGCACGCGTCGAACGGCGCGAACAGCCACTTGTGCGGGTCGACGATGAGCGAGTCGGCGAGGCCCACCCCGTCGAACGCCGGGCGCAGCTCGGGCACCAGCATGGCCGCGAGCCCGTAAGCGCCGTCGACGTGGAACCACACGTTCCGCTCCCGGGCGGCCTCGGCGATGCCCGCGATGTCGTCGACGATGCCGAAGTTCGTGGTGCCCGCCGTCGCCACGACCGCGAACACGGCGGCGCCGTGCTCGTCGAGCACACGGGCGACAGCCTCGCCGCGCAGTCGCCCGTCGGCATCCACCTCGGCCGTCGCGACGTCGACGTCCATGACGGCCGCGGCCGACGCGATCGACGAATGCGCCTCGGCGCTGCACACCACGATCCAGCGCGCGGGCGCCTGCCGTCCGTCGGACGCCGCCCGGCGGCGCGCGGCGTCGCGGGCGGTCACGAGCGCCGACAGGTTGCCGATCGTGCCGCCCTGGACGAACACGCCGCCCGCGGCCGCCGGCATCCCGAACTCCCGCGCGAGCCAGTGCAGCACCTCGTTCTCGGCGAACACGGCGCCGGCGCCCTCCATCCACGATCCTCCGTAGACAGCGGATGCCGACACGACGACGTCAAACGCGAGCGACGCCTTGCTGGGCGCCGAGGGGATGAACGACAGGTAGCCCGGGTGGTCGGTCGAGATGCACGCCGGTGCCAGGACGTTCTCGAAGAGGGCGATGGCGCGGCGCGCGCCGATGCCGCCGGCGGTGATCGAGCCGGAGGCCAGTCGCTCCAGGTCGCGCGGGGTCATCGGCTTGTCGAGCGGCACGTCCTGGTAGAGGGCGCGCCGACGGGCGTAGTCCAGCACGTCGTCGACGGCGCGCTCGGTGTCGGACGAGATCGCGTGCATGTGGTCGGGCGGCGTCGCAGGCATGGCGGCTCCTCGGTCGACGGTGACGGGCTGCAGATCACGCTAGGCGATCGGGCAGGAATGGAGAAGCGAGCCGATCCCGCGGCCCGTAGCGTGAGGGACATCAGGCGCACAGCGCCCCGAGCGTGAAGGAGTGGATCATGGCCGAGAAGGCATCCGAGACCCTGTCCGAGATCGAGCGCGAGGCCGTCAAGCAGCGCGCGAAGGAGCTGCGCGAGCAGGCGAAGGCGGGCAAGAACCGCGAGGCGGGGCTGAAGCAGATCCAGGAGGCGATCGACAAGCTCGATGGCCTCGACAAGCAGATCGCCGAGGAGTTCCGCGAGATCGTGCTCGACGTGGCGCCGGAGCTCATGCCGCGGACGTTCTACGGCTTCGTCGCCTTCGCCAACGCCGACGGCAAGGTCGTGGTGTTCTACCAGCCGGCCAGCAAGTTCAAGACCCGGTACGGCACGATCAGCTTCGACGACCCTGCGCACCTCGACGACGGCGACGTGTGGCCCGTCAGCTACGCCGTCCTCGCCTGGAACGCCGACATCGAGGCCAAGTTCCGCGATCTGGTGAAGACCGCCGCCTCCTGAGGGCCGGCCTCGAGGAAGCGACTCAGGCGAAGAACTCCAGAGCCGCGTCCCGGAACGCGCGCGACCCCGGCGCATTGAAGTGGTGCCGCCCGGGGATCTCGAGGAAGGTGCCGTTCGGGGCGGTCGCGGCCAGCGCACGCGACCGCTCCAGGATGGCGTCCTCCGATCCGGTGGCGAACAGCACCGGCTGCACCGGCGGGCGCTCGGGGTCGGGATCGGCGTCGCCGAACCGCATGCCCTCGGCGAGCCCGATGAGCGCACGCAGGTCGTTGTCATGCACGCGCTCGGCGAGGCGCACGTAGTTCTGCGTCACGGGATCCTCGACGGGGGTGCCCTGCTCGGCGTACGCACGGGCCTGTTCGATGCGCAGCCTGCCCAGCGGACGTCCGTCCGGGATGCCGCCGAGAACCGCGCGCCCGACGTGCTCCGGTGCGTCGACCGCGAGCTGCCAGCCCACGCGCGCCCCGAGCGAGTAGCCGAGGTAGCGCACATCGTCGACGAGGTACGTGTCGAGCACGACGATCAGATCGGCCACGAACGCGGCCATCGAGTAGGCCTCGGCGTCGTGCGGCTTGTCGCTCAGGCCGTGGCCGCGCTGGTCGACCCCGATCACGCGGTAGCCGGCGCCGGTGAGGGCGCGCACCCAGCCGGTCTCGACCCAGTTGTCGCGGCAGCTGGACGCGAAGCCGTGCACCGCCAGCACGGTGTCGGCATCCGGCTCACCCCACGAGTAGGTCGCGATCTGGTAGCCCTCCGCCGACATGATGTAGCTCGGATGGGGCATCTCGGTGCGCAGGATCGGTGCGACGACATCCATGCCGCCATTCTGCTCCCGCCCGCCCGTCCCCGACATCACGCACCACGTGGAGTCAGAAGACGTCCCACTCCCGCGCCCGGTCGACGAGCGCATCGATGACGCGGGCGGCGCCGGACGAAGGCGGCTCGCCTGTCCGGATCGCCAGGTGCAGCGTGTTGATCGTCGCCTCTTCGGGCCGGTGGAGCACGACGACGGCACCGGCGTCGACGGCCGGCTGCGCCAGATAGCGGGGCAGCGCCGAGATGCCCGCGCCGGCGACGACGGCCGCCAGCACGCCCCGCAGGTCGGGCACGACCATCGAGACGGGATTGGACGGGCGGTGCCCGAACCGGCTGCGCCAGTACCTCCGCACGATCGACAGGTCCGCGTCGTAGGCGACGAGCGACAGGTGCTGGAGCGCGGCGGCGGGGTCCGCCGCGAACCTCACCGGATCGATCGAGCGCGCGGCGGCCGGCGCGCCGACCAGCACGAACTCCTCGTCGACGAGTCCGCGGTAGCGGATGCCGCGCATCGGCGCCCGCACCGACGACACGACGACGTCGAGTTCGCCCGCGACCAGCAGCCGCAGCAGGTCGTGCGCGAGGCCGAGGGTGAACACGATCCGCACATCCGCCTGCGCGAGGGGCGCGAGAGCCGGAATGATCCGCGCCGCCGTGACGTCGCTCGCGCCGCCGATGCGGACGGGCTCTGCGGGCACCGCCACCGGGGCCGCCCAGACGTCCCGCAGCCGGTCGACCGGCTCGGACACGCGGGCGGCGAGCGCGTCGCCCGCCTCGGTGGGCGTCACGCCCCGCGCCGACCGGACGAGCAGCGCCACGCCGAGCTCGGACTCCAGGCGCGCGATCCGCTCGCTGACCGCGGGCTGGCTGACACCCAGCCGGGCGGCGGCGGCCGTGATCGAGCCGGCACGGTGCACCTCGAGGAACGTGTGAAGCAGGTCGAGCTCTTGCATGCGGCATCCACCCATCAAGAAATCTATGACTGGATGACAGCCTACGAAATGAACGCGATGGATGCCTCGTTCCTCCGATCAGCGGCTCGCGCGAGCCGTGGAACAGGAGGAGACATGGCACACGTACTCATGGCGGTCACCGGCGCCGACGCGATCGGACTGGCCGACGGCACGTCGCACCCGACCGGATTCTGGGCGGAGGAGCTCGTCGAACTGCACCGCGGGCTGGTCGCGGCCGGCCACGACGTGACCATCGCCACACCGGGCGGCGTGCGGCCGCCCGTCGACCCGGGCAGCCTCACCGGGGAGTCCGCCGACGCGCTGCGCGCCTACCTCGCCGGGATCGACGGCCTGCTCGCGCGCCCCCGCGCACTCGCCGAGGTCCGCGAGGGGGAGTACGACGCGATCGTGCTGCCGGGCGGCCACGGCCCCATGGTCGATCTCGCCGTCGACCCCGACCTCGGTCGGCTGCTCGTGGACGCCGCGGACCGCGACGCCGTGGTCGGCGTGCTGTGCCACGGGCCGGCAGGCCTGCTCAGCGCGGTGCGCGCGGACGGGTCGTTCGCGTTCGTGGGCCGGCGGCTCGCGGTGTTCACGGACGACGAGGAGCGCGAGGGCGGGCTGGGCGCAGGTGCGCCGTACCTCGTGGCGTCGCGCCTGGCCGAACTGGGCGCCGTCATCGCGCCGGCGGCGCCGTGGTCGGTGGAGGTCGTGCGCGACGGCACCCTGGTCAGCGGGCAGAATCCGCAGTCGAGCGTCGCGACCGCCGCGCGTCTCGTCGAGGCTCTGGCCGCCCGCTGAACCTCCGCTAACACAACCGGTAAGCCCTGACAACCCTCCTGATGCTTTGCGGCATCGTGCCTAACGTCGTGTTCACGCGAATCGCGTCGGGCCACCCGCCCGCCGCTGGATCGCTGGATCGAATCCGCCACACGAAGGGAGATCCATCATGGGTCTGGGAGACGACATCAAGCACAACATGGAAGACATGAAGGGCAAGACGAAGGAGGCGGTCGGAGACGCGACCGACAACGAGCGTCTGCAGGCTGAGGGCGTGGCCGACCAGGCCAGCGCCAAGGTCAAGAAGGCCGGCGACGACGTGAAGGACGCGCTCACCGACGATCGGTGATCTGCCGCGACGGTGCCCGGGGTTCAGCGAGGTCCCCCGGGCATCGTCGTGTCCGCTTCAGACGACGGGCTGCTGCAGCTCCGTGACCCAGGTCGACTGCGGTCCCTCCGCTTCGAGGTACACCTCGCGGCAGGGGCCGGCGAATTCGGCCCCGTCGGCGACGACAGCCTGCATGAATGAACCCCACGCCGCCCCGATGCCGCTCATCTCACCGCGGTACGTGGTGACGGCGGCACGTTCGACGGCCGGCAGCTCCACCACCTGCCAGGCGGCGTTCTGGACGGGATCGCCGTCGGCGATCCACGAGACCCACACCCGCAGGTCGTCGGTGTCGGCGATCGGCTCGTACCAGAAGATGCCGGGCTCACGGTAGGCGACACCCGTGGACTCGAGCGCGTCGTGCAGTCCCGGAAGCACTTCGTCGACGGCGGCGGGCACGTTCTCGCTCCCGGCCGCCACCGCCGAGGCGGCGTAGACCGTCACGGGTTCGATGCGGCGGTATTCGATGGTGGTCATCTCTGTTTCTCCTTCGAGGTGCCGGAGCTGTTCGTCCAGGCGCGCCAGGCGTGCGGTGTCGGCGGCGACGCTCGCGACGAGATCGGCCCGGCGGCGTTCCAGCACGCGCCGCAGCGCAGCCGTCTCGTCGTCGGCGCGCAGCACGTCGAGGGCGTCGTCGAGCGGGCAGCCGAGGTCGCGCAGCTGCGCGATCCGCAGCAGCGGCGACAGCTGCTGCGGCGAGTAGCGGCGGTAGCCGGTGCGCTCGTCGACGTCGGCGGGCACGAGCAGGCCGATCGCGTCGTAGTGCCGCAGCATCCGCACGCTGACGCGTCCGAGGGCGGCGAACTGTCCGATGGTGTACATGGTGAGGACCACGCTCGACGATGACACAGTGTGAGGGTCAAGGGAACAATGTCCCTGTGAGGCCCGTGGTCGTGCTGGTCGAGGGCGAGAGCGACCGTGTCGCCCTCGAGACCCTCGCCGCCCGGATGGGGATCGGGATGCCGGCCGTCCGTGTCGTCGGCGGGTCGAAGGGTGCGCGCCGCGCGGCCCTGGCCTCGGCCGGTGAGCGGCTCATCGGCCTGGTCGACGTCGGCGAGCGCGCCGACTTCGAGCGCGTGCTCGACACGGTGTTCGTGTGCGACCCCGACCTGGAGGGTGAGTTCGTGCGCGTGCTGGGGGTCGCGGGCGTCGAGGCGGTGATCGCCGCGCAGGGTGAGCTGGGGTCGTTCCGGAGTCTGCAGCAGCAGCCGTTCCAGCGCGGTCGACCGCCCGAGGCCCAGCTCGCCCGGTTCTTCGGCGGCCGCAGCGGCAACAAGGCCCGTTACGCCCGGCTGCTGGCCGAGGCGGTGCCGCTCGACCGAGTGCCGCCGCCGCTCGCCGGACTGCTCGCAGCACTGTGACTCTGCGCGACGGTCATCGCACGCGCGCGAGCGAACCGGCGGATGCGCGTGCGGCGGCCGGGATGCCAGAGTCGAAGGCGAGCACGCCGAACGGGAGGAAGCCGTGATCACGCCGCCGTACGACGAATGGTTCCCGGGCGCACCCATCGACGGCACCTACGGGTACGACCTCGAGGCGCTGCGAACGGTCGCGCCGGTGCCCCCGCCGCCGGGTTTCGCCGACACGTGGCGGCGCTGGCGCCGCGAGGCAGCTGCCGTCGCCGCGGCGCCCGCGGTCACACCGCTCGGGCGGCGCGGGGCGCACGAGGTGTCCGAGGTCGCGTTCTCGACGGTCGACGGGCTGCGGCTGCGAGGCTGGCTCGGGATGCCGGCGACCGGGCCCGCTCGGGTCGGCGTGGTCCACAGTCATGGGTACGGCGGCCGCGACGCCCCCGACTTCTCACGCGTGCCCGCCGATGCGGCCGTCATCTTTCCGGTGGCGCGCGGGCTCGGAGCGCTCAACGTCGGGATCGGGGCGCCGGCGACGTCCGAGCGCCACGTGCTGCACGGCATCGGCGACGCCGAGACGTACGCGATCGGCCGGTGCGCCGTCGACCTGTGGACCGCCGGCGACGTGCTCGTCGAGCTCGCGGGCGACGTGCCGCTCTATGTCGTCGGCGAGAGCTTCGGCGGTGGGGTCGGCGCGCTCGCCTTTCCGTGGGACGACCGCGTCGCCGGTGCGACGCTCGTCGTGCCGAGCTTCGGCCAGTACGACATCCGGCTCCAGGTGCCGTGCGCGGGCAGCGGCGAGCCCCTGCGGCGGTACGTCGCGGCGCACCCCGAAGCGCGCGAGGTCCTGCGGCTGTTCGACGCGTCGACGGCCGCGACCTTCGCCCGGGTGCCCGTCCGCGTCGAGGCTGCCCTGTGGGACGCGAACGTGCCCGCGCCGGGACAGTTCGCGGTCGCCAACGCCGTGGCGCAGGCGGAGGCCGCGGGCACGGGCGCACGGCTCGAACTCGAGGTGCTGCCCGCCGGTCACGCGGAGTACCCGGGCATGCTGCGCGTGGTCGCCGCCGCGGCGGCTGCGACCCGGGCGCACATCGCGGCCAGCCTCGCCGCGGCGCAGACCCGCGCCTGAAAGACTGCGTGCAGACGTCCGGCGCGCGAACGCGCGGCGGGATTCGCATGGGGACGAAGGGACACGCATGGCCATCGACGGAGCGCCGGGTGCAGGACTGACGAAGGAGCAGCTCGCGGAGGAGGTGACCCACCTCTCGACACCGGACCTGCTGAAGACGCCGTTCGGTGACCTCGAGTTCTTCGACGGCGTGCCGCGAGCGGAGTCCGTGCAGTCGATCTATGACGCGCTCGATCTGCTGCGCGGCATCGATGCGTTCCTCACCGCGGTGCCGGGTGCCTCACTCGTCGCGATGCGCCGCGGACTGCGGACGGCGGGCGTGACGTCGCCCGACATCATCGGGTTCACCGATCCGCGGGCGAACTCGGGCGGCCTCTACCTGACGCCCAACACCGAGACGACCTACGGCACGACGTTCCTCGACCTGAAGGCGTGGGGCCCGACGGTCATCGAAGCGCCGCCGCAGTCGCTGTGCGTGATAGACGACTTCTGGTTCCGCTACGTCACCGACATGGGCATCCCCGGTCCCGACCGTGGCGCGGGCGGCAAGTACCTGTTCCTGCCGCCGGGCTACGACGGCGAGCGCCCCGACGGGTACTACACGTTCGAGTCGCCGACGTACGCGAACTGGGTCGTGCTGCGCACCCTCGGCGGCGTGCCGGCGATGAAGCAGACCCGCATCTATCCGCTGGCCGAGGCCGACGCCCCACGTGAGAACACCTTCGTGAACATCGCCGACGTGCTGCAGAACACGGTCCACGCCAACGACTTCACGTTCTTCGAAGAGATCGCGCAGCTCGTCGCCGAGGAGCCCGTCTCGGCGCTCGACCCCGAGCGCGCCGGCACGCTGGCCGCCGTCGGCATCGCGCACGGCACGCCGTTCGCCCCGGACGACCGGCTGCGCGGCATCCTCGACGACGCCGCCCGCATCGGCGCGGCCATCGCCCGCGCCCTCGTCTACAGGCCGCGGGATCCCGAGGCCTTCTTCTGGGAGGGCAACTCGTGGAAGAACGCGTTCGTCGGCGGCAGCTACGAATTCCTGCAGGGCGGCGCCCGTAACCTCGACGCCCGCACGCAGTTCCACTACTTCGCGACGGTGATCACGCCGGCGATGGCGCACGCGCAGGTCGGCGCCGGATCGGCCTATGCGTACACCGCAGAGGACGCCGACGGCCACGTGCTCGAGGGGTCTTCGACGTACTCGCTGCGCATCCCCGCCGACGCGCCGGCCAAGAACTTCTGGTCGGTGGACCTGTACGACACCCAGACGCGCTCGCTGCTGCAGTCGACGCCCTACCCGGCGCTGTCGAGCCTCGGGGGCGAGGTGCATGCCGAGGAGGACGGGTCGCACGTGGTGTGGTTCGGGCCCGCGGCGCCCGCGGGCAGGGAGTCCAACTGGATCCCCACGATCCCCGGCAAGGCCTTCTTCCCGATGTTCCGGCTGTACGGCCCGCTGGAGTCCTGGTTCGACAAGACCTGGCGGCTGCCCGAGATCCAGAAGGAGGCGTGATGACCGACCTCAGCACACTCGCCGCACGGGCCTATCTCTACGGCTTCCCGCTCGTCTTCGACCTCGAGCAGGTCGTGCGCTATACGACCACCGGGGTCGGCGCGAATCCGCAGGCAGCTTTCAACGCGTTCTCTCACGCGCGATCGCTCGCCTCGGCGGCCGACACCTTCGTGTCCATCAACAACGACACGGTGTACTCGATGGCGTCGCTGGATCTGGGCGTCGGACCGGTGCGACTCTCGGTGCCGGCATCCGACCGCTACTACGTGCTGCAGTTCGTCGACGCGTGGACCGACAACTTCGCATATGTGGGCACGCGCGGCACCGGCGACGCGGCGGGCGAGTTCCTGATCGTCGCGCCGGGATGGGAGGGGGATTCCGGCGGCCTGACCGTCATCCACGCCCCGACCCGCGTCGTCTCGATCGTGGGCCGTTGGTCCTGCGCCGGCGTCGAGGACCTTCCGGCCGTCCATGCCCTGCAGGACGCCACGACCCTCACACCGGTGAACCCGGACGCGGTGGCCGCCGGCATCCCGGACGCCGCGCCACAGGGCGAGGACGTGCTCGACTTCTGGGAGAAGTACCGCCTGTGGTCGCAGGCGTTCCCGCCCGCGGCGCGCGACGAGGCGCTGCAGGCGTCGTTCGCGCCGCTCGGCCTGACCGGCGACGTGCCCGTGAGCCGGCTGCCGGAAGATCAGCAGGAAGCCCTGCGCGCGGGCGCGCGCGGCGGCGAAGGCATCATCGCGCAGGCGATGGCCGGTGCCGCCGCGGGGGCGACGCCCGGCGCGTGGTCGCAGACGCTCCACGCGTTCGACTACAACCTCGACTTCTTCGAGGTGGGCGCGAAGGACGACGCGGCCTGGAAGATCGCCGACCCGGAGCGGAGGATCGGCGCGCGCGCCGTCGCCGCCAAGGCCGGGCTGTGGGGCAACCACGGGTATGAGGCCGCTTACGTCATGACGTTCCAGGATGCCGACGGGCAGCCACTCACCGGCGAGCGCGAGTACGAACTGCGGCTGTCGCCACCTCCGCCGGTCGGTGCGTTCTGGTCGGTCACGATGTACTCGCTGCCGGAGTTCTACCTCGTCGACAACGAGATCGACCGCTACTCGGTGGGCGATCGCACGCCCGGGACCATGACCGATGGCGATGGCGGTCTCACCATCCGCATCGCTCGCACGCGGCCATCGGATGCGCAGGCCGCCGCCAACTGGCTGCCCGCGCCCGCGGGCGCCTTCCGGCCGATCCTGCGCATGTACATGCCGGGCGACGCGGTGCTCGACGGCTCGTATGCTCCTCCGCCCATCACCCGGATGGACGGCTGAGGCCGACTGACGGCCCGCGTTGTGGACGCACACGCCGGAATCGTGAGCTGCTCCTCGGTCTCGCGGAATCAGCGCACCGCGCGGCCGTGGGCGATGTCGATGAGCCGGGACAGCACGTCTCCGGCCCGCAGGCCGTTGTGCTCGTGCTCGCTCGTGATCCACGGCGTGACGCCGGGGAGGAGGGCGGCGGTCTGCATCGAGTACTCGAACGGCACGTAGAGATCGTTGACGTAGACGGCGGCCGCGCCGTGCGCACCCGAGGCCAGCAGCGCCTGCTCGTCGTAGACCCGCGGCCACTCGTGGTCGGCGAGCGCCAGGGTCACGTCGCGCCACGGCTGCAGCCCGGGCACCGTGTCGAGCCATTCGCGACGCACGTGCTCGCCGGTGAGCAGCGTCGGGTCAGCACGGAAGTCCTCGGGCTCGCTGCGCTCGGCCGACCAGCGGGTGGCGTGTCCGTCGGCGTAGCTCGACTCGTGGAACACGAAGTACAGCGGGTTGCGCGCGTCGTACGGCATCGCGGCGGCGAGGTCGTAGCGGAACGCGTTGGAGTGCGGCGGGAGCTCCAGCAGTGCCCACAGGGTCTGCCAGCCGTCGTTCGAGCCGAGAAGATGCCCGATCGATCGGAGCCGCGACGGCGAGACGACCTCGCCGTCGGGCAGGACGAGCGCCCCCTCTGCCGCCAGGTCGACGAGGCGCCGCACCGCGTCGCGATGCTCCGGAAAGCGGCGGTAGTACCGCTCCGACGCGTCGCGCAGCTTCGCGTAGGTGAGGGCGTAGACGTCGTCGGGATGCCGCCCCACCGCGCTCAGCCCGCCGGTGAGGTACACGTGCTCAAGGGACGAGGCATCCGTCGACAGATACGACAGCGCCGTGAACCCGCCGAACGACTGGCCCAGCACGCTCCACGTGCCGGCGCCGAGCTCCTGGCGCACCGCCTCGGCATCGCGCACGATGCTGTCGGCCCGCAGGTGCGTGATGTGCTCGGCGAGCGCTTCGGTGCCGCGCTCGAGGTCGGCGTCGCCGACGGGCGTGGACAGGCCGGTACCGCGCTGATCGAGCAGCACGACCCGGTGGTGCTCGAGCGCCGCGTCGAGCCAGGACGGCGCGGCCGGAGCATGGAACGGACGCGGCGCCTCGTGGCCCGGCCCACCCTGCAGGAACACCAGGTACGGCAGATCCTCGCCGCCCTCGCGCGCCACGACCGCGGCGTGCACGTCGATCGTGCGCCCGTCGTCCGGGTCGGCCCACACCAGCGGCACCTCGAGGGTGTGGTCGTGGACGGTCAGATCCTGGAGGCGGCGCGTCGTCACAGACATGTTGCGAGCCTAGGGGGTGCTCCCGACGCGCTCCGCGTTCGCATCACGGGCAGAGCGCACCGTCACGGTGAAGTCGTCGACGTTGCGCAGGTGGGTCCGCACGCTGGCCTCGGCGGCGAGCGCCACCGCGTCGGCGTCGGTGCCGCGACGACCCGCGACCAGGGCGTCCCCCTGCAGGCGATGCCCGACCCAGCGCAGCCGCAGCCGGTCGATGCGCTCGATGCCGTCGACGTGCTCCAGGGCGTGCTCGGCGCGGTCGACGAGTTCGGGCTCGACGCCGTCGAGGAGCCGCCGGCCGACGCTGCGCACGGTGCCGATCAGCAGCACGAAGATCGCGGCGGCGATGACCAGCCCCACGATCGGGTCGGCGAGCGGGAAGCCGAGCAGTACGCCGATCCCGCCCACGACGACCGCGAGCGACGTGAACCCGTCGGTGCGGGCGTGGACGCCGTCCGCCACGAGCGCCGCCGACCCGATGCGCCTGCCCACGCGGATGCGGTACACCGCCACGGCCTCGTTGCCCGCGAACCCGATGACGCCCGCGGCGATCACCCACCCGAGGTGGTCGAGCGGCTGAGGGTGCAGCATCCTGTCGATCGCCTGCCAGGCCGCGACGACCGCCGACAGCGCCACCACGAAGACGATGAACAGTCCCGCGCGGTCTTCGGCGCGGCCGAGGCCGTAGGTGTAGCGACGGGATGCCGCCCGCCGGCCCAGCACGAACGCGATCCACAGCGGCACCGCCGTCAGCGCGTCCGACAGGTTGTGGACCGTATCCGCCAGCAGCGCCACCGAACCGCTGAAGGCCACCACGATCGCCTGCAGCACGGTGGTCGCGAGCAGGATGACGAGGCTGGTCTTGAGCGCCCGGATGCCGGCCGCGTTCGCCTCCATGGCGTCGTCGATCGCGTCGGCAGCGTCGTGCGAGTGCGGAACGAACACCTCGTGCAGCACACCGCGCAGCCCGCCCGCGTGGTGATGCGCGTGCCCGTGACCGTCGTGGTGATCGTGGGGATGGGGGTGGTCGTGCCCGTGGTCGTGCCCGTGGTCTCCGTGCCCGTCGTCGTGCCCGTGGTCGTCGTGCCCGTGGTCGTCGTGCCCGTGACGACCCGTCGTCGCGGCGGTCACGACCCGCCGCGGGTGTGGTGGTGCCGGGGGATGCCGCCGAGGGAGTGCTCGGCCTGGTAGATCGCATCGGCGACCAGGCGCGATGCGTGCTCGTTCTCGAGGCGGTAGAAGACGCGCTGCCCCTCCTGCCGGGTCGACACGATGCGCGCCAGGCGCAGTTTCGCGAGATGCTGCGACACGGCGGCCGGGGACTTGTCGACGATGTCGGCGAGGTGGTTGACCGACAGCTCGCCGGCATCCTGCAGCGCGAGGACGATGCGCACACGGGTCGCATCCGCGAGCATCGCGAAGACCTCGACGGCGAGTTCGACGTACGTGCTGTCCACCGAGTAGCCGCAACCCTGCGTATCTGCGCTCATACGCAAATACGTTAGCAAGCCTCCTCATCGCCCGCGACCGGCCGCACCGCGTCGCGAGACCGAGGACCACGCCGCCGAGCCCCGGCGTTCCGGCTGAGCCGGGGCACGGCGCCCGCGGTCTCAGCCAGAATCCCCGGCCTCACGAGAGCACGAGCGACGTCAGCCGAAGAGGCGGCGCCACAGGTTCGTATCGGCCAGGTCGAGCAGTTCGTCGCCGCGACCCGACAGCACCGTGCGCAGGGCCCACAGGGTGAAGCCCTTCGCCTGCGCCGCGGTGATGGCGGGCGGGATCGACAGCTCCTGACGCGCCACCTTCACGTCCACCAGCACCGGTCCCGGCACCTGCAGCGCACGCCGCAGCGCGGGCTCCAGTTCGTCGCCGCGCTCGACGCGGATGCCGGTGAGCCCCATCGCCGTCGCGACGGCGGCGAAGTCGGGGTTGTCCAGCGTCGTGCCGAAGTTCACGATCCCCGCCGCCTTCATCTCGACCTCGACGAAGCCCAGGGCCGAGTTGTTGAACACGATGACCTTGATCGGCAGGTCGTTCTGCCGGATCGACAGCAGGTCGCCCAGCAGCATCGCGATCCCGCCGTCGCCCGACAGTGCGATCACCTGGCGATCGCGATCGACCGCCTGCGCGCCGAGCGCCTGCGGCATGGCGTTCGCCATCGAGCCGTGGGTGAACGATCCGAGCAGGCGGCGCTCCTTCGTCATCGAGAGGTAGCGGGCGGCCCAGACGACCGGTTCGCCGACGTCGGCCGTGAAGACGGCGTCGTCGTCGGCGAGCTGGTCGAGCAGCCGCGCCACGAACTGCGGGTGCAGCGGCTGCTTGCCGTCGTCGACGGCCAGGTCGTCGAGATCCTTGCGGGTCTTGCGGTAGTGCGAGACGGCGTCGCGCAGGTGCCCGTCGTCGCGGTCGCCGCGCAGATACGACAGCAGAGCGGATGCCGTCACGCCGACGTCTCCGACGAGCCCGAGGTCGATCGGCGTGCGCCGGCCGAGCTGCTCGCCGCGCAGATCGACCTGCACGATCTTCGCCTTCGACGGGTAGAACTGCCGGTACGGGAAGTCCGTGCCGAGCATGAGCAGCGCGTCGCACTTCTCCATGGCGCGGTAGCCCGAGGCGAAGCCGAGCAGGCCGGTCATGCCGACGTCGTACGGGTTGTCGTACTCGATGTGCTCCTTGCCGCGGAAGGCGTGCACGATCGGCGCCTGCAGCCGCTCGGCCAGCGCCAGCACCTCGTCGTGGGCGCCGGCGACGCCGGCGCCGGCGAGGATCGTGACGCGCCCTGCGCCGTCGAGGATGTCAGCGGCCGCCCGCAGCTCTGCGTCACTCGGCACGACCGAGGGCTGTGCGGCGCGGATCGGCGCCGAGGGGCGGCGGGACGGGGCATCCGCGAAGAACACGTCGCCGGGCACGACGACCACCGCCACCCCGCGCTTCTCGACCGCTGCGCGCATCGCGATCTCGAGCACCCACGGCATCTGCGACGGGTCCGAGATCATCTCGCAGTAGACGCTGCACTCGCGGAACAGCTCCTGCGGATGCGTCTCTTGGAAGTACCCGCTGCCGATCTCGGCCGACGGGATGTGCGACGCGATCGCCAGCACCGGCACGCGCGAGCGCTGCGCGTCGAACAGGCCGTTGATGAAGTGCAGATTGCCCGGACCGCAGCTGCCGGCGACGACGGCCAGCTCGCCCGTGATCTCGGCCTCGGCACCCGCGGCGAACGCCGCGGACTCCTCGTGCCGCATGTGCAGCCAGCGCAGGCGTCCGTCTCGCCGCAGCGCGTCGGTGAAGGCGTTGAGCGAGTCCCCCGGCAGCCCCCACACCCTCGTGACACCGGCATCCACGAGGGTCTGCACGAACACGTCCGCAATGCTGGTGGCCATTCTCGCTCCTCGTCCGGGGTCTCCCTTCAGCGAATCAGCGGGCGCCCGCAGGCGCAAGGTGCACGGGTTGCCGGGGGGCCGGAACGGCATGATGAGGGGATGCCGATCCTCCCCGCCGTCCGCGACCCCCGGTTCATCACCGTCCGGAGGGGTGGCACGCTCACCGATGCCGACCACCACCTGCTGGCGGAGTGGGCGATCGCGTGCGTGGAGCACGTGCTGCCGCTCTTCGAGGCCGAGCGGCCCGGCGACCCCGTGCTCACCGACACGCTCGAGCTCAGCCGCGCGTGGATCCGCGGCGAGGTCCCGATGCGCGAGGCGCACCAGCGCGCGTTCGTCGCGAACGCCGCCGGCAAGGGACTGCCCGATCCCGCGCGGTTCGTCGCGCTGGCCGCCGGCCAGGCCGTGGCCGTCGCCCACGTCCCCGCGCACGAGCTCGGCGCCGCGGCCTACGCGATCAGGGCGGTGGCGGCATCCGCACCCGAGACCGAGGCCGACGCGGCGCGCCGGCACGAGCGGGACTGGCAGCGCGCCCAGCTGCCCGACGCGATCCGCGAGCTCGTGCTCGACGACCAGCGTTTGCGCAGCCCCATCTGCTGGAACGTCTTCGACGACTGACGGATGCCGGCGGCCACGGCCGCCGTGGTGAGACGGGGTCGACGCCGCCGAGACCGGGATCCGGCATCCACTCGCCGAAACCGGGGATCTCTGCGTCGACGCAAGGGATTCACCGCAAGACGCGGGGCGTCGCCCTCGGTCTCGGCGCGAATCCCCCGTCTCGACGAGACACGGGCTCGGGGGCGCGGATCAGGCCCGAGGAGTGCGGTCGCGCGGGCGGCGCACCGGGAAGCGGCGGCGCCGACGCGGCGGCGTCGGGCTCGCCGTCTGCGCGGCGGTCGGCAGCACGATCGGCGCCGTGACGACGGCATCCACCACCATCGAGCCGTCGGTCGGGCCCACGATCGCGATCGGCGTCGTCGGGGTGGCGACGGCGGGGGTGATCGGCTCGTGCGCGAGCTTGCGATGGGCCGCCACGTACGCGGGGATGAGCACGACCACCGCGCCGAGCCAGGCCAGCGGGTTGCTCGCCGCGACGCCGATGAAGCCGAAGATCGCTCCCAGCACCACGGCGGCCGCCACGCGCATGACGAGCTCGATCACCCCGGTGACCGTGGGGATGAGCGTGTGCCCGAGTCCCTGCAGCGCGCCGCGCAGCACGAACAGCACGGCGAGGATCCAGTAGGTCGCGCCGTTGATCGCGAGCATCTGGGCGGCGAGGTCGATGACCTCGGTCGCGGCGTCGCCGACGAACAGCTGCACGAGGTGCGCGCCGAAGGCGATGAGCAGCGCGCCGAGCACGAGGGCCGCGGCCAGCGAGATCCAGGTCGCCTGGGTCACGCCCTTGCGGATGCGGTCCGGGCGTCCCCCGCCGTGGTTCTGCGCGACGAACATCGACACGGCGAGCCCCAGCGACTGCAGCAGCGCGACGGCCAGGCCGTCCACGCGCGAGGCCGAGGTGTAGGCGGCGACCGCCTCGGCGCCCAGCTCGTTGAGTGCCACCTGCACCGACAGCGTGCCGATCGCGATGATCGAGGCCTGGAAGCCCATGGGCAGGCCGAGTCGCAGGTGCTCGGCGAGGTCGGCGCGGCTGACCCGCCAGTCCTGGCGATGAAGGTGCAGCACCGGAACGCGACGGCGCACGAACTCCAGGCACAGCAGCACCGAGATCGCCTGCGACACGACGGTCGCCAGGGCCGCACCGCCGACGCCCCAGCCGAAGGTGCCGACCATGAGGATCACGAGCACCACGTTCAGGCCGCACGCGAGCGTGAGGAACACCAGCGGCGTCCGCGAGTCGCCGATCGCGCGGATGATCGCCGACAGGTAGTTGAAGAACATCATGGCGCCCGCGCCGAGGAAGCTGATCTGCGCGAAGACGATCGCGTCGTCCATGAGCTCGGCCGGCGTCTGCAGCAGCGAGAGCAACGGACCCGCGAGCAGCGGCGCGCCCACGGTGATCAGCACGGTGCACACGGCGGTGAGGATCGTGCCGGCGGCGACCGAGCGGCGGACGGCGGCGTAGTCGCGGGCGCCGAACGCCTGCGCGGTCGGGATCGCGAAGCCCGACGTCAGGCCCCACGCGAAGCCGAGCAGCAGGAACAGCATGCTGCCGGTCGCGCCGACGGCGGCGAGCGCGTCGACGCCGAGATGGCGTCCGACGACGACGGCGTCGACGAACTGGTACAGCTGCTGGACGACGTTGCCGATGAGCAGGGGCACGGCGAACAGGACGATGACGCGCCAGGGGCGGCCCGTCGTCAGGGCGGTGGACATGAAGGCGAACTCTCGAGGGAGACGGCGAAGACGGAAGGGCCGGAAAACGGCTGCCGATCATACTATCGAATCGATTCGGACTTGTCTGGACGAATCTTGTGCTTTGCGCAAAACGGCGGGGTGGATGCCGGCGGCCGGGGCCCGACGACGGCCCGGGTTCCGCGTGTCGGAGGAGCGGCGTAGCCTGCCGCGCATGGCCGTCGAACCGCAGGTGCTGGAATGGCTGCTCGACTCCGACCCCGCGCTGCGCTGGCAGGTCGAGCGCGATGTCGCGGGCGCACCGCCGGAGGTGTGGCAGGCGACACGGGCGCGGGTGCCCACCGAGGGGTTCGGCGCCGCGCTCCTGGCCAGGCAGGATCCCGACGGGCAGTGGGCGGGCGGCGCGTTCTTCCCCGGCGGCACGGCGTTCTTCGACACCGCAGAGGCGAAGGAGCCGGGCCAGCCGTGGGTGGCGACCACGTGGTCGCTGCGCGACCTGCGCGAGTGGGGCGTCGACGCCGCCGTGCTCGGCGACACCGCCGAGCGCATCGCCGCGCACAGCCGCTGGGAGTACGACGACATGCCGTACTGGGGCGGCGAGGTCGACGTCTGCATCAACTCCTACACGCTCGCCAGCGGCGCCTGGCTGGGCGCCGACGTGTCCCGGCTCGTCGAGTGGTTCCCGGCGCACCGCCTGGCCGACGGCGGCTGGAACTGCGAGGCCGAAGAGGGCGACTCGGTGCGCTCGTCGTTCCACTCGACGCTCAACGCGGCGCGCGGCATCCTCGCGTACGAGCGGATCACGGGCGACACCAGCATGCGCGAGGCACGGCACGGCGGTGAGGAGTACCTGCTGTCGCGGCGGCTGATGTTCCGCGCGAGCACGGGTGAGGTCGTGGGCGACTTCGTGACGCGGTTCGTGCACCCGAACCGCCACCGCTACAGCGCGCTGTACGCGCTCGACCACTTCCGCGACGTGTCACTGCTCGAAGGCACGCCGCCCGATCCGCGACTGGCCGAGGCGGTCGAGGTCGTCCGCGACGCCCGGCAGCCCGACGGCACGTGGCTGCAGACGGCGCCGCTGCCCGGTCGCACGTGGTTCGACGTGGATGCGGCCGAGGGCGAGGCATCCCGCTGGCTCACGCTGTCGGGCACCCGCGTGCTGGAGTGGTGGGATGCCGCGACCGGTCGCTGAGCGAGCGCGGATCAGCGCTCGCCGCGTGCCGGCGTGAGCGTGCCGGGGCGCAGCCCCAGGGTCCATTCGGCGGTCTCTGCCACGAAATCCCGGTAGGCCGCGCCACCCGCCTCGCGGGTGTTGTTGACGTAGGCGCTCTGGCCGTCGACCGCCATCAGGATCCGCACGCCGGCGCGGAGCGCGTCGTCGGCGGTGAACACGCCGGCCCTCACCCCGTCCTCGATGAGCGCGACGATGCCGTCGTCGTTGCGCGCCTCCTGCTCGATCACGGCGGCATCGAGCACGGGACTGAAGCGCGACAGGTGCCGCGCGTTCAGCCAGAGCCGCGACAGGTCGCGCGACTGGTCGCCTCCGATCACCTCGACGAATCGCCGCAGGCGCGCGAGCGGGTCGCCCTCGCCGGCGAACAGCTGCTCGCGCTCGCCGGCGGCGGCACGGGCGAACGCGGCGGCCACGAGGTCCTCTGCGGCAGGGAAGTAGTGGGTGATGAGCCCGGGGCGCACGCCGAGCCGGTCGGCGACGGCACGCAGGGTGACGCGCTCCAGCCCCTCGGCGAGCGCGATGGCCGCGGCGGCGCCGAGGATCTCTTCGCGCCGCTCCTCGGGGCGCTTGCGGATCCGCCGCTCTGAACCGCTTGACACCATGCCCGTCATGTTATTGGATGTGTGACCAATAGTCTATTGGCCCCGCGGCCAATAGGACTGGCATCCACTCATCACTTCCCGAAGCAACGAAGCCGCCGGCGAACGACGACGACGTCCTGCCGCCCCGAGAGGACCCCCGTGTCACACGAAGCACCGACCACCAAGGCCCCACCGACTCCCGCAGACGGATTCGTGGATGCCGCAACCCAGCCCGAGACCCGCGGGATCGAGCTGATCGGGGCGGAGGAGCGGCACGGACGCGCCCGCGACCTCTTCTTCGTCTGGGCGGCGCCGAGCGTCAGCATCCTGAACTTCACCGTCGGCGCGACGCTCGTCCTGCTGGGGCTGGAGCTCTGGCAGGCCATGCTCGTCGTCGTCGCCGGTTCGCTCATGTGGGTGTTCCCCGGCATCATCGCCATCAGCGGACCCGCCGCGGGCACATCGGGCTCGGTCATCACACGCGCCATCTACGGCATCATCGGCAACAAGCCGGTCGTCGCGTTCACCGGCTGGCTCATCGGCGCCGTGTTCCTGGCGCTCAACTGGCTGGCCTCGTCGTTCCTCGGCGCCGACCTGCTCGCCGGCATGGGGCTCACCGATCCCGTCGTCGTGCCGATCGCGGTGACCCTCGTCATCTCGGCGCTCACGGTGCTCGTCGCCGTGTACGGGCACGCGCTGATCCTGCGCGTCTACTCGTGGCTCGCCATCGTCCTGGCCGTCATCTTCGTGACCGTGACCGCGTTCATCCTGCCGCAGGTGGACTGGGCGTACCAGGCGGCCGAGCCGCTCTCGGGGGTGGCGCTGTGGTCGTCGATCACGATCGGGTTCACGCTCATCGCGTCGGGGCCGATCTCGTACATCAACAGCCCCGACATCGCCCGGTACCTGCCGCGGTCGACGAAGCCGTCGCACATCATCGCCGCGACGGCACTCGGCGGCGCCCTGCCCGGCATGGTCTTCACGTTCGTGGGCGTGCTGCTGGCGACCGTCGTCCTGGGCGGGATGGATGCCGGCATCGAATCCGCTCTGCTGGGCATCCTGCCCGGCTGGCTCGGACCCGTCCTCGTGATCGGCGTCATCGTCAACACCGTCGCCCTCAACGGCATGACGACGTACACCTCGAGCATGGCGCTGCAGGCGATCGGCATCCCGCTGCGCCGCATCCCGGCGGCGATCGTCGTCGGCGTCATCGGAACGGCGCTCACGATCTACCTCGCGCTGTCGACGAGCCTGCTGGATGCCGTCAACCTGATGCTGCAGTTCCTCGTCATCGTGTCGGCGCCGACGATGGCCGTCTTCGTCACCGACGTCGTGCTGCGCCGCAACCGGTACGACGGTGAAGAGCTGTTCGACGAGGACCGCCGCGGCCGGTTCTGGTACAGCGGCGGCTGGAGCGTCCCCGGCGTGGCGGCGGTGCTCCTCGGCGGCATCGCGACGGCGGCGTGCCTGTCGACCACGGTGTGGACGGGCCCCGTCTCGGCCGCCCTCGGCTACATCGACCTGTCGGTCCCCGCCGGGATGCTGGTCTCGGTGCTCATCTATGCGGCGCTGCTGCGCACCCCGCTCGGAAAGGACGGTCGGCCATGACGACCCTGTACACGAACGCCCACGTCTTCACGGCCGATGCCCGCCGGTGGGCCGGCGCCCTCGTCGTCCGGGACGGCCTCGTCGCCTACGTCGGCGACGACGCCACCGCGCGGCGCATCGCCGGTGCGGACGCCGCAGAGGTAGACCTCGGGGGCGCCACCGTGCTGCCGGGGTTCGTCGACGGTCACGCTCATATCGTCGGCACCGGCGAGGCGGCAGGGCAGGTCGACCTGTGGGGCGCCACGACCCTCGACGAGATCCAGCGCCGCATCGGCGCGTTCGCCGCGGCGCACCCCGACACCCCGCGGATCCGTGCGCAGGGGTGGCAGCACGCCGCCGTCGGCGGGCGACCGACGCGGCAGCTGCTGGACGCGGTCGTCGCCGACCGTCCGGTGTACGCGGACGCGTACGACTTCCACTCGATCTGGCTCAACACCGCCGCTCTCGCCGAGGTGGGCATCGACGACGACACCGCCGATCCTGCGGGCGGCATGGTGCACCGCGACCCCGACGGGCGCGCGTCGGGGCTCGTCGACGAGACCGCCATGCACCTGCTGGTGCAGCCGGTCCTCGCCGGCTTCACGACCGACGACGATCGCGATGCGGCCCTGGCGGCCGCCCTGCGCGGCTACGCCGAGACCGGCGTCACGGCGGCGACCGACATGGGCCTGGACGAGGCCGACCTGGCCGCCATGGTGCGCGCCGAACGGGCGGGCGCCCTGACCGCGCACATCGCCGGGCATTGGCGCGTGCAGCCGACCGGAGACGAGGCGCACAACGTCGCGCAGGTCGCGCGCGCTGCTGACCTCGCCGCCGCGCACACGTCCGAGTGGCTGCGCGTCGTCGGCATCAAGGTCATGATCGACGGCACGGTCGACGGCTGCACGGCGGCGGTCGGCCATCCGTACTCCGACGGCAGCGCCCCCGACCCGGTGTGGAGCCTCGAGGAGCTTGCCCCGGTCGTCGCCGCCGCGGACGCCGCAGGCCTCCAGGTCGCGATGCACGCCATCGGCGACGAGGCCGTGCGCATCGCGATCTCGGCGGTCGAGCACGCGATCGCCGTCAACGGCCCGCGCGAGCGCCGCCACCGCATCGAGCACCTCGAGGTCGTGGAGCGCGCCGACATCGACCGCCTCGCCACGCTCGGCATCACCGCGAGCATGCAGCCCGTGCACGCCGATCCCGCGATCCAGGAGAACTGGCGCGCGATGCTCGGCGACGACCGGGTCGACCGCGGCTTCCCGTGGCCCGAGATGACCGACGCCGGCGCCCCGCTCGTGTTCGGCACCGACTCGCCGACGTCGCCCCACGCGCCGCTGCCGAACATGTTCATCGCCGCGACCCGCCGCTCGGCGCTGGACCCGTCGCTGCCCGCGAACGTGCCGGCCTACGCGCTGCCGCTCCTGACCGCGATCGAGCATGCGACGCGCGACGCCGCCTGGGCGAGCCGTGCGGAGGGCGCGTACGGCCGCATCGCCGCGGGGCTGAGCGCCGACTTCATCGTGCTCGACCGCGACATCTTCGCCGCCGACCCCGACGAGCTGCTCGAGACGAGGGTGGTCCGCACGGTGGTGGCGGGCCGGACGGTCCACCAGGCCTAGCCGCACAGACCTCGGGCGAGTGGATGCCGGGCCCCCGGCATCCACTCCACCCCCGCCGGCCCTGCCGGCGCCGCCGCCCATGCCTTCCCGGCGCCGACCGTGCCCCTTCCAGCGCCGACCATGCCCCTTCCAGCGCCGACCATGCCCCTTCCCGCGCGAGCATGCCCGGTTCCGCTCGACCATGTCCCTTCACGCCCGAGCATGCCCTCCCGCCGTCGACCATGCTCTTGTCGAGCGGGGCATGGCCACGCAGCAAATGGCACGGTCACGCAGGAAATGGCATGGTCGCGTCGGAACGGGTGCGGTCGCGGTGGAAAGGGCATGGTCGCGCAGCCCAGGGCATCGGCGTGGGGAGGAGGGCATGGGCATGGCGGAGAGGGGCGTGTTGGCGCGGACAGGCGGGGGCGCGCCCGCAGGTCCTCAGGCGCCACCGGCCGCGTTGCGGCTGTCGCGCCATGCGACGAGATCCCGAACGGGTCCGAGGTCCCATCGCGGAGCCTCGACCCCGACCGTGAACAGCCGGGTGCCGACCTCGAACAGCCGTTCGGCGTGGGCGGGGTAGTCGTCGAGGTCCTCCGGATACCTTCCGGGCTTCGGGCTGACTCCGGCCGAGCGCTCGATGTCGGCGGGGTCCCGTCCGACGCGTCGGCACCAGTCGTCGAGCACGAGGTGCTTGTGGGCGATGGTCTCGGCATCCCCGAACCCGTGCCAGATGTCGGCGTGCCGCGCGGCGATCTTCAGGGTCACCTTCTCACCGCCGCCCCCGATCAGCACGGGGATCCGTCGCGTCGGAGGCGGCGTCAGCACGTCCCAGCGACGACGGATCGTCGTGAGGTCGGCATCCAGCTGCCGCAGGCGGTCTCCGGCGGACCCGAACGCGTACCCGTACTCGTCGTAGTCCCGCTCGGCCCAACCGGCTCCGATGCCCAGGATCAAGCGGCCACCCTGACCGCGATCGCTGATGTGGTCGACCGTCCGGGCCATGTCGGCGAGCAGGTTCGGATTCCGATAGCCCGTCGAACTCACGAGCACGCCCAGCTCGACCCGATCGCTGCGTTCCGCCCAGGCGGCCAGCATCGTCCACGCCTCGAAGTGCGCACCGTCCGGGTCGCCCGAGAGGGGGAAGAAGTGGTCCCACGTGAAGACCACGTCGGCGCCCAGATCTTCCGCCGCGACCAGCGCCTCGCGGAGCCGATGGGCGGTCGCGTGCTGGGGTTTGAGCTGCACCCCGATGCGGATGGGGCGGTCGCGCGCGATCGGCGTCGAGGGATCAGAGGATTCTGGAGGGGCCATCGACCTCTACTCTGCTCCTGATCGGGGCGATCCAGGACTTCGCAGGGTCATTCACGCCAGAGGATCGTGAGTGGACTGCCCGCGACCGGCCGGCCGGCGCACCGGGCGCGTCACACGTGCGCGCGACCGCGGAACTGCGCGCGGTGCGCCGCGGGGCTCACCCCCAGGCGGCGCGCGAAGTGGTGGCGGAGCGTCACGGCGCTGCCGAAGCCGGACTGCTCGGCGACCAGCTCGACGGGGGTGTCGTCGGTCTCGAGCAACAGCCGCGCGTGATCGAGGCGCTGGGTGAGCAGCCACTGCTGCGGGCTCGTCGCTGTCCGTTCACGGAAGCGGCGCGTGAACGTGCGGCGCGACAGGTGCACGGCCGCCGCCCAGGTGTCGAGCTCGAGCGGTTCGGCCAGGCGGGCCCGCGCCCACGCCATCGCCTCTTCGATGGGTTCGCCACCGACCGGATCCGCCAGCGGCACCGGGATGTACTGGGCCTGCGAGCCGCTGCGATGCGGCGCGAGCACCAACGCTCGGGCGAGCGTGTTGGCGGCAGCGGCGCCGTGGTCGAGGCGCGCGATGTGCAGACAGCAGTCGAGTGCCGCCGCGACGCCTGCCGACGTGATGACGTCGCCATGGTCGAGCCAGAGCACGTCGCGGCGAACGTGCACGGCGGGATGCTCGGCGGCCAGCCGATCGGCCGCCGCCCAGTGCGTGACCACCTCGCGGTCGTCGGCGATGCCGCTGGCGGCGACGACGAACCCGCCGAGACACAGCCCGACGATCCGCGCTCCACGCGCGTGAGCCGCGCGCACGGCGTCGAGCAGTGCGCCGGACGGCGCGCGGCCCTGCCGCCAGCTGGGCAGCACGATCATGTCGGCCGATGCGAAGGCCTCCAGCCCGGCGTCGACGGCGATGCGGTAGCCGGCCCCGCTCATGAGCGAGCCCGGCTCCTCGGCGCACACCACCACGTCGTACAGGGGATCGGCGCTGTCGAGCCCGGCGGCGGCGAACACGAGCGTCGGCACCGACAGGTGGAACGGGCTGATGCCCTCGAACGCGAGCACCGCCACGCAGCGCAGAGGAGCGGCATCCGGCATGGCCCGATCTTAGCGAATTACTGCCTTCGGGCCACTGTTGCCGTGGCGCGCGCCGCGCGAGCATCGGGTCATGACCGAAACGACGACCGAAACCCCCACGACCACGCTGTCCGCGCTGCTCGTCGGCGGCCCCACGCTGCAGTTCGACTACGCCGGGCTGTCGTTCCTGACCGACCCGACGTTCGACGAGCCCCAGGACTACGACGGTCCCGTCGTGCTGCACAAGCTCACCGGACCGGCTGTCCCCGTCGAGGCGCTGGGCGCCGTCGATGTGGTGCTGCTCTCGCACGACCAGCACTTCGACAACCTCGACCACGCCGGTCGGGCCCTGCTCGAGCGCGTTCCCACGGTCCTGTCGACCCCCGACGCCGCAGGCCGCATCCCCGGCGTCGTCGGCCTCGAGCCGTGGCAGACGACCGCCGTCGGCGCCGTCGAGATCACCGCCGTGCCCGCCCTGCACGGACCCGAGGGCGCCGAGGCGCTGAGCGGCGTGGTGACCGGCTTCGTACTGCGCGCCGCCGGCGAGCCCACCCTGTACGTCTCGGGCGACAACGCCTCGGTCGCCCTCGTGCGCGAGATCGCCGCACGATTCGCGCCCATCGACGTGGCGGTGCTCTTCGTCGGCGCCGCCAACCCCGGCCGCTTCGGCGACACGGATGTGACGCTCAACGCCCACACCGCACTGCAGGCGGCCGAGGCGCTCGGCGATGCGCTCATCGTCCCGGTGCACGGCGAGGGGTGGGCGCACTTCAGCGAGACGCTCGAGCGCCTCGAGCGGGTGTTCGGCTACGCCGGCCAGGGTGGGCGCCTGCGGGTCCCGGTGCGGGGCGAGCGGCTGACGGTCGCGTAGACCGCAAGCGAGTGGATGCCTCGGGCCGAGGCATCCACTCCCTCTCAGCCGTGTCAGGCGAACGCGAACTTCAGCGTGTTCAAGTGCGCGCGGGTGAGCTCGGCGGCGGCGCGGGCATCACGCGCCGCGATGGCGTCGACGACGGCGGCGTGCGCCGCCTGATCCGCCTCGTGCGACGCCGTCGGGCGGATCTTGAGCATGTCGACCATCGCCGAGCGCACGCGCGGGACGAAGCCGTCGAACAGCTCGACCAGCACTTCGTTGCCCGACGCCGCCACGATCAGCCGGTGCAGTGCCATATCGACGTCGACGTGCGGCTCGGGTGCGGGGTCGGCGGACGCACGGGCGGCGAGCGCCGCGCGCAGCCCGCGCAGCTGGGCGGGGGTTCGGCGTTCGGCCGCCAGGGCGGCGGCCTCTGCTTCGATCGCGATGCGCGCCTCGATGACGGTGGTGATGGAGGCGCGGCGCAGCACGGTGTCCCAGTCGTCGGCCACGTCGAGCGCCGTGACGAACACCCCCGCACCCTGGCGGGAGTCGAGCACGCCCCTGCCGGCGAGCTCGCGGACGGCCTCGCGGATCGTCGAGCGCCCGACGCCGAGCTGTGCGGCGAGGGTCGTCTCGCCCGGCAGACGCTGCCCGAGCGCGAACTCGCCGGCGCGGATGCGGCCGAGCAGGATCTCCGCTGCCTGCGCGGCGAGCGGCGCACGGTGGACGATCGCGGCCATTCTCAACCTCCGGTTGTCGGACGGGCAGCGGGGCAACCCCTGCACAGCATATCCGGGAGACCTGTCCAGCGGACTTGACTTATCAACTTGTCTGAGGAGTAAGGTGGCCGCCATGGTTTCCGCCTCTTCCGTCCCGTCGCCGCGTCGCGCCCTCTTCTGGTCGCTCGTGGGCACGCATCTGATGAACGACTTCCAGACGGGCGCCGCGGCAGCACTGCTGCCGTACTTCGTGCTCGAGCAGCACTACGACTATGCGGCGGTCGCCGGGCTGACCCTCGCCGCGACCTCGCTGTCGAGCGTCTTCCAGCCCGTGTTCGGCTGGCTCACCGACCGCTTCGCCCTGCGTCCGCTGATCGTGGTGGGCCTCGCCGTCGCGGCGCTCGGCATCGCAGTCGCCGGCCTCACCTCGGCGAACTACTGGCTCACGTGGATCGTGTTCTCGCTGTCGGGGCTCGGCGTCGCCGCATACCACCCGGCCGCCACGGTCGCCGCGAAAGAGGCGGGGGGCGGCACCAACCGCTCGATGAGCATCTTCTCGGTCGGCGGCAACGTGGGCGCCGCGATCGCGCCCATCGGGGTCGGGGTCACCGTCGGCATCCTCGGACTTCGGGCCACGCCGCTGCTGCTGATCCCGACGATCGCGGTCGCAGCCGTCTACCTCGTGCTCAACCGACGCGCGGCGCTTCGGCCCACCGGGGCCTCGACCTCCGCAAGCGCTGCGGGCTCCGAGACCTCCGCAAGCGCTGCGGGCTCCGTAGAGACGGCGGCGGCGGCATCCACTCCCGGTCCTCGCGACCTGTGGTCGAGGTTCGCGTGGCTGCTGCTGATCGTGAGCCTGTGGTCGGTGGCGTACGTCGGGGCGCGGTCGTTCGTCGCCCTGGATGTGATCGACCGCTTCCGCACCACGACCGACGTCGGCAACGTCGCCCTCACGGTGTTCTCGGCGGCGGCGGCGCTCGGCACGCTCGTGGGCGGGTTCTTCGCCGACCGGTTCGGCCGCATCCGCGTCATCGTGCTGGGCTACGCGCTCGCGACGGCGGCGGCGGTCGGCTATGTCTTCGCGGCCACCGACGTCACCGCGATCGTGCTCGCGGGGGTGCTCGGATGGGCGCTCTTCCTGCCGTTCGCCCTGCATGTGACGCTGTCGCACGCGTACCTGCCGCGCCATCTCGGAACCGCGAGCGGCGTCACCCTCGGCATGGCGACCGCTCTCGGCGGCCTGCTCACGCCTCTGCTCGGCGTGCTCGCGGACGCCGTCGATCCACGCGCGGTCTTCGTCGTGATCGCGGCGGTCATCGCCGCCGCCCTGGTGTGCTCGCTGTTCCTCCGGGAGCGCACCGACCTCGGGGAGGATGTGGATGCCTCGACCCCTGCAGCCGCCGCGCCCGAGGCATCCGGGTCGCGGGTGTGACCTCTCACCCGCCGCGCAGCGTGGGGGCGGGCGCCGGCGCGGGCACCGGGGCGGGCACCGGCGCCACCGATGCGCCGGACGCCCGCCGCCGGCTGCGCAGCCCCGTGACGAGCACGCCACCGACGAGGAGGACGCCCCCGACCACCTCGGCCGGCGTGGGGATCTGCCCGAGCAGCAGGGCGGCGGACGCCATGGCCACGACAGGGGCGAGGAGCGTCCACGGCACCACCGCGGCGGAGGGGTTGCGGGCGAGCAGCGCGTTCCAGATCGAGTAGCCGATGATCGTGCACAGACCCGCCGTGTACAGCGTCGACAGGGCCGACTGCCAGCCGAACGCCGCGAGGCCGGCGACGATCGCATTGGAGCCCTCCACCGCGAAGGACAGCCCGAGTGCGGGGATCGGGACGACGATCGCCGACCACACCGTGAGCGACAGCGAACCGAGCCTTCCCTGCCCGGTGACCGTGCCGGCCCGCCGCGAGATCACGTTGCCGATGCCCCACGAGAACGCGGCGGCGAGCGCCAGCGCCACGGCGAGTGCGGGAGCGTCGCCGCCGCGGCCGGCCGCCACGATCGACAGCCCCACGATGCCGAGGCCGACACCGATCAGCTGCGCCGCCGTCGGCCGCTCACGCAGCACCGCCGCGGCGATGAGGATCGTGAACACCGCCTGCGCCTGCAGCACGAGTGCCGCAAGGCCCGGCTGCAGCCCCAGCGCCATCGACGTGTACAGCAGCCCGAACTGCCCGAGGCTCATGAAGAGGCCGACGCCGATGATCGTCCGCCAGGTGGTCCGCGGCCGCGGTACCACGACGGCGGCGAGCGCGACCACCGCGAAGCGGATCGCCACGAACAGCAGGGGTGGGATGCCGTCCATGCCCCAGTCGATGACGACGAAGTTGAAGCCCCAGAAAGTGGCGACGGCCGCCGCCAGCACCATGTCACGCCGATTCATGTCTTCCACTTCACCGCGACCATCGATGAAGCACAAGCAACCCTTTTCTCATGGAATCTTGTAGCTTTGCTTCATGATCGATCTCGAAGCGGTGGTCTCGCTCCGCGCCGTGGCCACGCAGGGCAGCGTCGTCGCCGCCGCGACCGCCCTCGGCTACACGCCCTCCGCCGTCTCGCAGCAGGTGAAGCGACTCGAACGCGAGACCGGCATCGCGCTCCTCGAGCGTGCGGGGCGCGGCGTCATCCTCACCGAGGCGGGCACGCGCCTCGTGGTCGCCTCCACGCCGATCCTCGCCGACCTCGAGCGCCTGCGCGCCGACCTGCAGCTCGCCGGGGACGAGGACCGCATCACCGGTGAGATCCGCATCGCCGCGTTCTCGACCGTGGTGCGCGGGCTCGTCATCCCCGTGCTGAGCGACCTCGCCGAGCGCCACCCCGCGCTCACCCTGCCGCTGCGCGAGAGCGAGCCATGGGAGACCATCGCGCTCGTCGCGTCGGGTCAACGCGACCTCGGCATCGTGCACCGCTGGGGCGGTGTCGCTCTCGCGATGCCCGACCACCTCGTCTCGACGCCCCTGTTCACCGACGTGGCCGATGTCATCCTGCCGCGGGATCACCCGCTCGCGGACCGCCACGAGCTGCATCCCGAAGAGCTCGCCGGGGAGCGCTGGGTAGCCACGTTCGAAGCCACCATCTGCCGTCAGTGGCTGCGGCGGCTCTTCGACGGCGTTCCCAACGCGCCGCGCATCGTGCACGAGTCGATGGAGTTCGAGAACCATGTCGAGCTCGCCCGCGCCGGCCTCGCGGTCGCCCTGGTGCCCCGGCTGGGGCGCCGCGACCTCGGGCCCGACCTCGTCGCGATCCCCACCGCCGGGCCCGCCTCGACCCGCGACGTCCTGGCGGTCCACCGCCGCTCGCAGGAGGACTCGCCCGCCCTGCGCACCGCCCTCGACGCCTTCGCCGCGCACGCGCACGACATGTGACTGCGGACACGACGGAGGGGGTGGATGCCGGGGCCCGGCATCCACCCCCTCCGTCCGTGTCTGCATCAGTTCCAGGCGGTGCGGCCGAAGCGCTCCCAGCGCTCGACCGTGCGCGAGCCCGAGCCGTCGGCGGCGGGCTCGTAGACCGAGCGACCCTCGATGAAGACGCGCTGCACGCGCGAGTCGACGGCGAGCGGGTCGCCCGACCACACCACGACGTCTCCGTCGCGGCCGACGTCGAGCGCGCCGACACGGTCGTTCAGGCGCAGGATGTCGGCCGGGTTCGCGGTGAGCGCCTCGAGCGCGGTCGTCGCGGGGAGCCCGTCGCGCACCGCGAGGATCGCCTGCAGGCGGATCTGGTCGATCGGCACCACGGGGTGGTCCGTCGTGATCGCGACCTTGACGCCGGCCTCGGCGATGAGCGCCAGGTTGCCGATGGCGCGGTCGCGCAGCTCGACCTTCGAACGCGAGGTGAGCAGCGGTCCGAAGATCACCGGGATCTGCTTCTCGGCCAGCACGTCGGCGATCTTGTGCGCCTCGGTGCCGTGGTTCACCACGAGCGTGTAGCCGAACTCCTCCGCGATGCGGATGGCCGTGGCGATGTCGTCGTGGCGGTGGCAGTGCTGGTCCCACAGCAGGTCGCCCGCGAGCACCGCGGCCAGCGTCTCTTTGCCGAGGTCGCGCTCGAAGGGCTCGCCCTTCTCGGCCGCCGCGTCCCGCTTCTCGGCATAGGCCTGGGCCGCCGCGAACGCGTCGCGGAGGACGGATGCCACACCCAGCCGGGTCTGCGGCGTCTTGCCCTTGTCGCCCCACACGCGCTTCGGGTTCTCGCCGAGCGCGGACTTGACCGACACGTCGGCGGCGAGGATCTGCTCGTCGACCGTGCGGCCGCCCCACGTCTTGATCGCGACCGTGCGGCCGCCGATCGGGTTGCCCGAGCCGGGCTTGATCACGGCCGTCGTGACGCCGCCGCGGAGGGCGTCGCGGAAGCCCTCCTCCTCGATGTCGATGCCGTCCAGGGCACGGAAGCGCGACCCGTTCGGGTCGGTCATCTCGTTCGTGTCGTTGCCCGACCAGCCCTCGCCCTCCTCGTGCACCCCGATGTGCCCGTGCGACTCCACGAAGCCGGGCACCACCCAGCTGCCGGATGCGTCGACGACCTCGGCGCCGTCGGGCACCGGGGTGTCGGATCCGCCGACGGCGCTGATCCGCCCGTCGGTCACGATCACGGTGCCGTTCTCGATGGGGTCGGAGCTGACAGGGACGACGTAGCCGCCGGTGACGGCGAGGATGCGAGCCATGCCCTCCAAACTACGCCTGCACCCGAGACGGGAGCGGCGTCGTGCGGGAGGACGCGCAGATCGACGTGCGCGCCGACGGCGATCCTCTCCAGGCAGCAACGCCGATGGCAGACGTCTCGACCCCGAGGCTTCAGCTGCCATCCTCGGCTGGCTGCGGACGACGCTCGGCGGAGGGCCGCTCAGTCCGTCGCCGTCTGCCGCGGCGCGCTGCTGCGCCCGACCGTCGACCCGCTGAGCTCGGCGTCGAGGGACTCCTGCGCGTAGCGCATGTTCTCGGCGTGGGCCGGCTGCCGCAGGCGCTGCCACATGACGTCCTCGGGCACCGTCTCGACCTGCTGGGTGACCCACCAGATGTTGCCGAACGGGTCCTTCAGGCGACCGCCGCGCTGACCGAAGGCGTTGTCGCCGAGCGCGGTCACCACACTCGCCCCGCGATCGAGCGCCCGGGCGAACGCCTCGTCCGCGTCGGGCACCCAGACGCGCAGCAGGCTCGGCATGACCGGCCACTCCGGGCGCCGGTCGAACGCCAGCACGACCGTGTCGCCGATGCGGGTCTCGGCGTGACCGATGGAGCCGTCCTCGGTGCGCACACGGGCGAGCTCCTCCCCGCCGAAAGCCGCCGAGACGAAGTCGAGCAGGGCTCCGGTGTCGTCGGTGACGACCCACGGTGCGACCGTCGTGTAGCCCTGGGGAGTAGCGGATCCAGTCGTGGCCATGGCGGCTCCTCTCGTCGATGAGACGACGGTAGGAGGCATCCCGGACACCGCGTGTCCTCATCCGCGACGCACCCGTCGAACGCGTCACGGTCGCACCCTCTCGCGGTCGGACCGGACGTCTGTCATCCTGGGCTCAGCAGGTAGGTAGCCGCCGTGAAGCAACCATCAGAGGTCTCTTCGCCGGTCGCGTCGATACCGCGGACCCGGCGCACGGTCGCCGGGGTGCTCGGCGGCATCATCGGGCTGCTGGGGCTCAGTGCGATCGCGGGGGTCCTGATCGTGGCGCCCCTGGCGCCGGCCATCGCGATCTCGGGCACCGCGGCGAGCACCGCCGTCTCGCTGTTCGACAGCATGCCGAGCTACCTCGAGATCGATCGGCTCATGCTGCCCACGACGATCTACGCGCGGGATCCGCAGACCGGACAGGACGTCGAGCTGACCTCGTTCTACGACCAGAACCGCGTTCCGGTCTCGTTCGACCAGGTCTCGGTCGTCATGTACGACGCGATCCTGGCGTCCGAGGACCCGCGCTTCTACGAGCACGGCGGCGTCGACATCCTCGGCACGACGCGGGCGCTCATCAGCAACGTCCAGGGCGGGCAGACCCAGGGCGGCTCCTCGATCAGCCAGCAGTACGTCAAGAACGTGCTGGTGCAGCGGTGCGAGCGGGATGCCGCCGCCACCGACACCGCCACGCGCGACGAGGTGCTGCGCGCGTGCTGGCTCGACGCGACGGACGCGAGCGGCGTCGACGGATATCAGCGCAAGCTGCAGGAGATC
Source organism: Microbacterium kyungheense (assembly GCF_006783905.1). Classification (GTDB taxonomy): domain Bacteria; phylum Actinomycetota; class Actinomycetes; order Actinomycetales; family Microbacteriaceae; genus Microbacterium; species Microbacterium kyungheense. Next base: position 171,548 of record NZ_VFPE01000006.1, read on the forward strand.
CGCTACGCCGTCGCGGTCGAGCAGGAGTACTCGAAGAACGACATCCTGCTGGGCTACCTGAACATCGCCAACTTCGGCGGGACGACGTACGGCATCGAGGCCGCCGCGCGCTACTACTTCAGCACCACCGCCGCACAGCTCACGCTCGGGCAGGCGGCGACCTTGGCGGGGATCGTGCAGAACCCGAACACGTTCCGCATCGACCGGCCCGGAGGTTCGATCCCGGGTGCCGACGGGGCGGCCTTCAACAAGGCTGCCGACGGCTCGGTCGAGGACGTCACCCCCGGCACGCTCGCGGCGCTGGACACGCTGCTCGCCAAGGGAGCGATCACGCAGGAGCAGTACCTCGCCGCGGCGGATGGCTACAGTGCCACCAAGGGGCGCCAGCTGTACGTGCTGGACCGGATGCGAGAAGACGGGCGCATCACCGAGGAGCAGTACGTGGCCGCGGCCCTCGAGCCGATCGTCCCGGTGCTGCAGCCGGCGCTCACCGGATGCGCGGCGACCGGCGCACCGTTCTTCTGCCAGTACGTGGTGAACACGGTGCGCTCGGACCCCGACTATGCGAGCACCTTCGGCGAGACTGCCCAGGACCGTCAGCGCTCACTCACCCGCGACGGCCTCAACATCTACACGACGCTCGACTGGCGGCTGCAGAGTGTCTCGCAGGACGCGATGCAGCGCTACGTCCCCCAGTCGGTGGGAGGCATGGACTTCGGCGCCGCGAGCGTCAGCATCGAAGCGGCCACCGGACGCATCCTGGCGATCAGCCAGAACAACCTCTTCACCGAGGATCGCGACCTCGCCGCCACCAACCCGGCGTACACGTCGCTCGTCTACGCGGGTGATCTCGTGCACGGCGCCTCGAAGGGCTTCCCGACGGGATCGACCTTCAAGCTGTTCACCCTCGTCGACTGGCTCGAGAAGGGGCACACCCTCACGCAGAGCGTCAACGGCACTCTGCGGATGATCCCGCGCATGGCCGACCGGTGCGAGGGCCCGTGGATCAACCAGGAGAAGCACATCGTCCGCAACTTCGGCGGCGTGCCGGGCTACACCGGCACACCGCTGCAGTTCACCGCTCAATCCCTCAACAGCGGGTACATCGGCATGGCGGAGCAGCTCGACCTCTGCGACATCGAGGAGGTCACCGCGCGCCTGGGCGTGACCCGCGGCGACGGGACGCCCGTCGACATCGACGGCGCGGCGGCGATCATCGGCACGAACAACATCGCGCCCGTCGCGCTGGCGTCGGCGTACGCCGCGATCGCGAACAACGGCGTCTACTGCGTGCCGCGCGTGATCGAGCGGGTGACCGACGCCGACGGCACCGAGATCGCGGTGCCCGGCGATCGCTGCACGCAGGTCGTCGATCCGGGGGTGGCGGCCGCCGCGGCGCTGGCGCTGCAGGGCGTCACCCGCAGCGGAGGCACGGGCGCCGGGGGCAACCCGAACGACGGCACGCCGACGATCGGCAAGACCGGCACGCACGAGCAGTATCAGACCTGGTTCGTCCAGTCGAACACGCGGGTGACCACGACGGCCTGGGTGGGCAACGCCAACGGCTTCGGCGACCTGTTCCACACCTCGTACAACGGCCGGCTGCTGTCGTCGCTCCGGCTCCCCATCGTGCGCGACATCCAGGCGGTCGCCGATCAGCTCTACCCGGGCGGCGCCTTCCCCGCTCCTCCGGCCGAGCTGGTGGGACGCCCGGCCACGCCCGCGCCGTCCACCCCGCCGCCGAACACGCCGGCGCCCCCGCCCGACACCCCCGATCCCGGCCCCGACCCCGGCACAGGCGGTGGCCCGGGCGGTGGTGGCCCCGGTGGCGGAGGCCCCGGGGACGGCGGAGGCCGCGGCAACGGCTGACCCGTCACACGCGCCCGGTCAGCCCACGGACCGGGCTAGCGTGGGCACGTGGAGATCGCCGAAGCACGCCGATTCGCGCAGGAGTGGGTCGCGGCGTGGAACGCCCATGACCTCGACGGGGTACTCTCGCACTTCGCCGACGACGCAGAGTTCACCTCGCCCGTCGCGGCGCAGCTGCTTCCCGAGACGGGAGGGGTGCTGCGCGGCAAGGAGGCGATCCGCGCCTACTGGGCCGTCGGGCTCGAGCGCATCCCCGATCTGCGGTTCGAGGTTGTCGACGTGTACACCGGCGTCGACCTCATCGTCATCCACTACCGCAACCACACCGGGGGCCTCGTCAACGAAGTGCTGCACCTCGGCCCCGACGGCCTCGTGATCAGCGGCGGAGGCACTTACCTCGTCGCCGACGCGGCAGCCGGCAGCGGCGTCCAGCCCGCCTGAGACGCCACCGGCGCGTCGAGACCGGGGATCCCGGCCGACACCGGTGGCCACGACCCCTGGCCCGGCCAGAACCCCCGGTCTCAGCGACCGGATCCTCGGTCTCGGGATCGGGATGCCGCCGGCGGGACCGCTGGCGCGTCAGGGGCGCAGCAGCACCTTGCCCACGCGGCCCGGACGCGCGCTCGCCTCGACGGCCGCGCGCACGTCGTCGAACGAGTGGATGCTGTCGACTGGGAGCGTCAGACGCCCGCTGCCGACCAGCCCGAACAGCTCGCCGAACAGGGCGCGCCGAGTCTCGGACGACATGGCGGCCGAGACCTTGCTGCCCCAGAACCCCTTCACGACCGCCTGCTTGAAGATGAGGTCGCCCGACGACAGCTCCATGCGGTCCGACGCCATCGCGCCGAACGACACGAGCGTGCCGCCGTCGGCGAGCAGGTGCAGCAGATCGCCCGAGGCCGAGCCGCCCACCGAGTCCACCGCCGCGCGGATCGGCCGCTCGCCCGCGAGCTCCCTCACCCGCTCCCGCCACGCGGGGTCGGCGGTCGCGACGACATCGGGGATGCCCGCGGCGGCCAGCTCTGCGGCATCCGCTTCTCTTCTCACGATGCCGATGACGTGGATGCCGCGACTCGCGCCGATCTGCGCCACCAGGCGGCCGACCGTGCCGTTCGCCGTGTTCTGGACGATCACGTCGCCTTCGCCGACCTCGAGGAAGTCGACCAGCGAGATGGCGCTGAACGGCATGGAGATGAGCTGCGCGGCGACCTCGTCGGGGATGCCGTCCGGTACCGGGACGACGGCACCGGCCTTCGCGAGCGCGAACTCCGACCAGACGCCGAACGTCCCGCCGCTCGCGACCCGCTGGCCCACTTCGATGCCCTCGACCTCGTCGCCGATCGCGTCGACGATGCCGACCGCTTCGGTGCCGGCGCGGGCGGGCAGGTCGGGCTTGAAGCCGTAGGTGCCGCGGATGGTCCACAGGTCGTGGTTGTGGATGGGCGCGAGCAGGACGCGCAGGCGCACCTCGCGCGGGCCGGGGTCGGGCAGGGGCAGGTCTTCGACGCCGAGCACCTGGGCCGGGTCGCCGAACTCGTGATGGACGATCGCACGCACGGGCTGAGCCTACGCTCCGTGCCGGCGCGTCAGCCGAGAGGCGGGCGGTCGAGCACCGTCGGCATGTACTCGAGCAGCTGGCTGCGCCGGTCGAACGTGCGGGCCTCGACGAGGTCGAGCCGCACGTCGGGGTAGCCGTCGAAGATGCGCTCCTGCCCGGTCGCCCCCGTGATCACCGGGAACACCACGACGCGGTAGCGGTCGACCAGTCCCGCCACGAGCAGGGAGCGGCACAGCGACACGCTGCCGAGGGTCCGCAGCGGCCGGTCCGACTCCTCCTTGAGCCGGCGCACGAACTCGACGGCGTCCTCGCGGATGAGCGTGGAGTTCTGCCACGTGAGCGGCTCTTCGAGCGTCGACGAGAACACGTACTTCTGGACCCCGTTGAGCACGTCGGTCCCCTCCTCACCGCCGGCGGTGAGCTCCGACATGACGCGGTACGTGGTCGCGCCCATCAGGATCGGATGGTCCTGCTCGGGAAGGTCTTCGAGCCACTTCAGGTACTCCGGGCCTTCCAGCCCCCACCAGCCGGGCCATCCCTCTGCCGCGCCGTAGCCGTCGAGCGACATGATGAAGTCGATCGTCAAGGTCTGCATCCGAGCCTCCTTCGCGTGCGGTTCCCCGCGGTCTCGCGCAGGAACACGTGTCGAGCGGCGCTTCGTCTCGCTGGCGCTCGCTCAGCACGAGCGCGCTCGCGCCCGAGCCTAGGCCGGTGACCGGCGCGACGGAACCCCGGGCGAGGTCACGGCGGCGCGCGCTCGCAGCTGCCCGCGGAAGCCGATCGCGAGGCCCGCGGCGACGAGCGCCATGCCCGCCCACACGAGCGGTGCGGGCGCCGGGGCGCCGAGCAGTACGGCGGTGAGGACGGATGCCGGCGCCGCGATGCCGGCGCACAGCCCCGCGCGATCCGCGCCCAGCCTGGTCACCGCAGCGAACCACAGCACGAAGGCGGCAGCCGTGACGGCGAGTCCGAGGTAGAGCACGGGCACGATGCTCCGCAGCAGAGCCTGCGGATCGGGCCGTTCGACGATCAGCGCGAGTGCGCCGAATGCGGCGGCTGCCACGACGCACGTCCAGGCGGTGTAGCCGACCGCGCCGAGCCTGGCCGCGCCGCGCGCGGCGCAGAGCGTGAACGCGGCCTCGCAGGCGACCAGCCCGGCCGCGCACAGCAGGCCGATCGCGTCGGTGCGGCCCCATCCGGTGACGAGCACGGCACCCGCCGACACCACGAGCCCGCCCAGCACGAGACGCGCCGACGGCACGCGGCCGGCACCGATCGGAGCGGCGATCGCGAGCACGAGCGGGATGCAGGCCACGGCCGAGCCGAGCACCGCCGGCTCGGCGTGCTGCACGCCGACGATCATGACGAGGTTGAATCCGACGAGCCCCGCCGCAGCGCCCGCGACGGCCCAGCCGACGTCCGCGAGAGCGGGATGCCGAAGGCGCCGGCCCGAACGGTGCGACCGCACGACGAGCACCGCGGTGACGACGGCGGCGGCGAGCGCGTAGCGACCCGCCTGCACCGAGAAGGACGGCAATGCGCCGGTCGCGCCGATCACGGCGACGCTGCTGCCGGTGAGGGCCATGGCGAGGATGCCGCTCGCTGCGGCGGTCGAGGAACGCATCGGTCCACTGTGCGCCGGGTCTGGATCAGTGACCAGGGCCACGGCGACGTGGATAATCTGGTCCAGTGATGCTCGGACTCGATCCCGCCGAGGCGCCTCCCGGCCGCCGCGCGGACTGGCTCGCCGCACGTCTGCGCGCGGCCATCGCCGACGGCACGCTGGCGGCGGGATCCTATGTCCCGCCGGGTCGCGAGCTCGCGGCAGATCTCGGGTTCGCCCGCGGCACGGTCGTCGAGGCCTACCAGAGGCTGGTCGAAGAGACGCTGCTGGTCGCGGAGCCGCGACGCGGCATCCGGGTCGAAGCGCGGTCCCGCTCGGCGCATGCCGCGAACGGAATGGTCCACGCATCCACCGGCAGGACGACCGCCGGGGGACCGCAGCCCAGCGAGGCTCACGGCGTGGTCGACCTCGCGCACGGCGTCCCCGACGTGAGCGCTTTCCCTCGCGCCGCGTGGCTGCGGGCGGAGCGCGAGGTGCTGGACGCCGCCACCGCCGCTCAGCTCGGCTACCCGGATCCCGCAGGCATGCCCGAGCTGCGCGAGACCCTGGCCGAGTGGCTCGCCCGCTCCCGCGGCGTCGCAGCGCCGCCCGACCGTGTGCTGGTGACCGGCGGCGTCGCCGGGTCGCTCAGCCTGCTGGCGCAGGTCCTGGCCGCGCGCGACGAGCGCGTCATCGCCGTGGAGGACCCGAGTGCGGCGGGATCGCGGCTCCTGCTCGAGCGATGGATGCCCGGCGTCGCCGGCGTCGCGGTCGACGACGACGGGATCGACGTCGGCGCCCTCTCGGCCACCGGAGCGCGCACCGCCGTCGTGACGCCGGCGCACCAGTACCCCACGGGCGTCGTGCTCGCGCCGGACCGCCGGCGTGCGCTGCTGAGCTGGGCGCGCGACAGCGCCGGCCTGATCGTCGAGGACGACTACGACGCCGAGCACCGCTACGACCGCCGCCCCGTGCGCGCGCTGCAGCCGGCCGAGCCCGATCGCGTGGCGTACACGTCGAGCCTCTCGAAGACGCTCGCACCCGCGCTGCGCATGGGGTGGCTGGTGCCACCGGCGGCCCTGCACGGCGACCTCGTGGGGCTCCGGCAGGCGACCGACCTCGGACCGCCCGCGATCCCGCAGCTCGCGCTCGCCCTGCTGCTGCGCCGCGGGATCGTCGAACGGCACCTGCGCACCGTCCGGGTCCGGCACCGCCGGCGCCGCGACGCCCTCGTCGACGGCCTGCGCGCGGCGTTCCCGGACGTGCGCATCGGCGGCGTCGCGGCCGGACTCCACCTCGTCGTCGACACCGAGGGCGCCGACGATGCCGAACTCGCCGCACGGCTGGCCGCGCAGGGGATCGCCGTCCAGCCGCTGTCGACACTGCACCTCGGCGCGCCCGCGCGTTCCGGCCTCGTGCTGCACTACGGCGGCCAACCCGAGCACGTGCTGGCCGCGGCATCCCCTCGCATCGCCGCGGTGCTGCGGGCGTCCCGCTGACGCACCCGCTGCGGCGGCCCGGGTCAGTCGTGCAGCAGCTCCCAGTGGCCCTCCGAGATCACCTCGACCGCGCCGCCCACCACCGAGATCGCCGTCTGATCGTCGATCGCGTAGGCAGGTCCGGTGATCTGCGGCGCCCACCGGCGCGCGGCCTCGAGCGTGTTCTCGTCCCACCCCGGGTAGTCCAGGTGGGGGAAGATCGAGAAGTCCACCAACCCGAGCGTCTCGTCGGTGCCGTCGGGCCGCCAGTCGACGAATTCCCGGCCGATGCGCGGGGTCATCACCATGCTCCCGGCGCTCACGCCGACCCACACCGTGTCGGCGAGCGTCGGGAGCAGATCGGCGAGTCCGGACTCCCGCATCCACGTCGCCAGGAAGACCGCTTCGCCGCCGTCGGCCAGCAGCACGTCGGCCTCGCGCACCCACGGGTGCCAGCGCTCCTCGGCGATGCTCGGCAGTGCGGTCAGCTCGAGGACGCCGACCGACTTCCAGCCCAGGCCCGTGAGGCTCGGGTCGTCGCCCCAGCGATCGACCGTGGCGTCGTAGACCGACTGGGGCGAGCACATCGGCTGCCCCCACTGCGCCGTCGGGATGAACAGCGCCCGCGACTGTGCGATCGGCCTGCCGAGCATCGCCACCAGGGCCTCGCGGATGCTGTCGTTGCGGATCCCGCCCGACGTGAGCAGCAGCTTCATGGTGTGTCCTCCCGGCGTCGTCGACGGCACACTAGTGCGCCCTCGACGAGCCCGCCCCGATGGGCGGGGCGTTTCGCCTCGCTTCGTCGCTCCCACGCCGGAACGGTCGGATGCCGCCACCCGGGCCGTCAGGGGGCCCGGGTGGCGGCATCCACCAGGGGTCAGGCGTGCACGCGCGGGGGGTTCGCGGGCAGCCACTCGTCGAGCGTGGTCTCGAACAGCAGCGCACCCTCGACGGGGACGAGCGTGCGCTCCTCGACGACCGCGCCGTAGTACGGGGCGGTGTCGTCGCGGACGACGGTGCGCGGGTCACCGCGGAACTCGAGCGCGCGGCGCGCCCACTCGTCCATGCCGTACTGCTCCGGACCGGCGATCTCGAGGTCGCCGTTCACCGGGGCACCGGCGGCGGTGCGGGCGACGGCCGTCGAGACGTCCTCCGCGGCGATCGGCTGCACGAGCGCACCGGGAAGGCGGACGGTGTCGCCGTCGGTCGAGACGTCGGCGATGCTGCCCACGAACTCGAAGAACTGCGTGGCGTGCACTAGCGAGAACGGCACGCCCGACTCGCGGATCAGCTTCTCCTGAGCGGTCTTGGCGCGGAAGTACGGGATGTCCTGCGGGCGGTTCGTGCCGACGATCGTGAGGGCGACGTGGTGCCCGACGCCGGCGGCCTTCTCGGCCTCGAGCAGGTTCGTCGTCGACGCCGTGAAGAAGTCGAGCACGTCCTGCTCGGCGAACGACGGCGAGTTCGACACGTCGACGACGACGTCGGCGCCGGCGAGCGCCTCGGCGACACCCTCGCCGGTGACGCTGTTCACGCCCGTGTTGGGCGACGCGGCGATCGCCTCGTGTCCGTGCGCCTGCAGCTTCGAGACCACCTTCGAGCCGATCAGCCCGGTTCCGCCGATGACGACGATCTTTGCCATGTTCGTGCCTTTCTGGGTTCGCGAGCGCGGGGACGCACTCACCAGCTACGACAGCGACCAGGTGCCGGTTGTGACAGCGTCACGCGTTCCAGCTGCGCAGCTTGTCGGGATTCACGACCGCCCAGACGTCCGAGACGGCGCGGCCGCGCAGCCGGAAGCTCACGACACCCAGCACTGTGCCTTCCGTGCGGACCGTGAGGCCCGGCATCCCGTTGACCTCCGCGTCAGCGATGACGACATCGGGGTAGGCCGACAGGACCGACGACATCGTGGCCGCCACGGGCAGGTCGCCCGACAGGTCGCGCACCGACAGGCGCGTCTTGCCGCCGCTGTCGACCAGCAGCTGCACGTCGGGGGTGAACAGCGCGGCGAGCGCCGCGGCATCCTGCGCCTGCCATGCGGTGCGGACGGCCCGCACGACGTCGGCCTGGCGGCGATGGACCGCCAGGCGCAGGGCCGCGGCATCCGCGCGCTTTCCCGAGAACCTCCATGCGCTCATGCGGCGGGTGCCATCGTGACGTGGGCCAGCTTGTCGGGGCTCATGATCCACAGCAGGTGGTCGATCCCGTCGTCGGTCGCGGTGATGGTGAGGGCGGTCGTGACGACGCCGTCCTCGGACAGGGTGATGCCCGGACGTCCGTTGATCTCGACCCAGTCGACCTGCTTGCCGGTCCAGAAGTGGCTCGAGAACGCCGCGACGAACTTCGCCACACGCGCCTGGCCGCGCACCGGGATGCGGGCAGCCAGCTTGGCGCCGTTGCCGTCGGTGTAGCTGACCACGTCGGCGACGAACAGCCGCTCGAGCTGCTCGGTCTCGCCCCGCTGCGCGGCGGTGAGGAACGCCTCGAGCAGCCGGCGCTGCTCGGTGGCGGCCACCTGCGCGCGCTTCTCGGATGCGAGGTGCTTGCGCGCACGGCTCACCAGCTGGCGCGCGGACGCCTCGGAGCTCTGCACGATCTCCGCGATGCGGTCATAGGGGTAGTCCAGCGCCTCGCGCAGCACGTACGCCGCGCGCTCGGTCGGCGTGAGCTTCTCGAGCAGCAGCAGCACGGCGTACTCCAGCGCCTCGCCGCGCTCGGCGCCGAGGGCGGGATCGTCCTCGGTGTTCACCGGCTCGGGGAGCCACGGCCCGATGTACGTCTCGCGGCGCGCGTGCGCGGACTGCATCGCGTTGATCGACAGGCGCGTGGTGATCGTCGCGAGGAACGCGGCGGGCTCGCGCACCTCGGCGCGGTCGGTCTGCTGCCAGCGGATCCACACGTCCTGCACGATGTCCTCCGCGTCCGAGACGGTGCCGAGCATCCGGTACGCGATGCCGAACAGGCGCCGCCGTGACTGCTCGAACTGCTCTGTCGCCGAGTCCATGCGCTGGTCGGTCATCTCGCGCCTTTCTCCACCTTGGGGGACGAGTGGATGCCGCGGCCCGCTGCCGATCGCACGCGCGCACGACGCACCCACCCATGACGGTCTACACGAGCTTCGACAGGGCAGCCACCCGATCTGTGACACCGAATGCAGGAGAAGACCGAAATCGACGGATCCGTCACAGCCGCATGGCACCTCCGGTCTTCGCTTGCACACCGGGTCGTCAGCCCGCTCACGGAAGGAACGCCATGACCGACCACACCCTCCAGCCCGAGGCGCAGGCCTTCGCCGACGCCGCCGCCCAGCCTCCGACCCTCGCAGAGCGCGGCGTCGACGGCGCCCGTGCCCTTCTCGACGAGGTGCAGGCCGCCCCGGTCGACAAGCCCGACGTCGACGAGGAGTGGATCACCGTCCCCGCCGCCGTCGGCGACGTGCCCGTCCGCATCGTCACGCCGGTCGGCGTGTCCGGGCCGCTGCCCGTCGTGCTGTACATCCACGGCGGCGGCTGGGTGCTCGGCAACGCCGGCACCCACGACCGCCTGGTGCGCGAGCTGGCCGTGGGCGCGAACGCCGCGGTGGTGTTCGTCGAGTACACGCGATCGCCCGAGGCGCGGCATCCCGTCGCCGTCGAGCAGGCGTACGCGACCGCCCGCTGGATCATGGACGAGGGCGAGAAGCGCGGGCTGGATGCCTCTCGCCTCGCGATCGCCGGCGACTCGGTCGGCGGCAACATGGCGGCCGTCGTGGCGCTGCTGGCCACCAAGCGCGGGGATGTGTCGTTCATCCACCAGTCGCTGTACTACCCGGTCACCGACGCCGCGATGGACACCGAGAGCTACCGCGAGTTCGCCGAGGGGTTCCACCTGCGCGCGGACGCCATGGCGTGGTTCTGGGACAACTACCTGCCTGACGTCGCCGCGCGCCACGACCAGACGGCCTCCCCGCTGCGGGCGCCCATCGATGAGCTGCGCGGTCTTCCCGAGACGCTGCTCATCGTCGACGAGAACGACGTGCTGCGCGACGAGGGCGAGCAGTACGGCCGCCACCTGATCCAGGCGGGTGTGCGCACCACTCTCGTGCGCTACGACGCCACGATCCACGACTTCATGATGCTGAACCCGCTCCGACCGTCGGCGGCGACCACCGCCGCGGTCGAGCAGGCCATCCACGTCCTGCGCAAGGCCTTTGCGCAGGGCTGACCCACCACCACCAGATCGAGTTCAGAGAGAAGCAGACAATGGAAATCCGCAAGCCCACCATCGTGCTCGTCCACGGCGCCTTCGCCGAGTCCGCCTCGTGGAACGGCGTCATCGAGCGCCTCCAGGCGAAGGGCGTCCACGCCGTCGCCGTCGCCAACCCGTTGCGCAGCCTCGCGGGCGACGCCCAGTACGTGCGCGACGTCATCGCGTCGATCGACGGGCCCGTCGTGCTCGTCGGGCACTCGTACGGCGGCCTGGTGATCACCGAGGCGGCATCGCGCAACGAGCAGGTCGTCGGTCTCGTGTACGCGTCGGCGTTCGCGCCCGAGACGGGCGAGAGCGCGTTCTCGCTGTCGGCGACCGCCCCAGGCAGCACGCTCGGCGAGTCGCTCGCCGTCTACCCCGTCGCGACCGGCGGCAACGAGTTCGCCATCCGCATCGACGCGTTCCACGAGCAGTTCGCCGCCGACGCGCCAGAGGCGCAGGCCGCGCTGATGGCCGCGACGCAGCGTCCGGTGACCGAGGCGGCCCTGACCGACGGCCTGCCCACCGACCGCCCGGCGTGGAAGGACATCCCTTCGTGGCACGTGTTCGGCGACCAGGACCACAACATCCCCGTGGCCGTGTTCCGCGCCGGTGCCGAGCGCGCCGGCTCTCGCGGCACGACCGAGGTCGCGGGCGCCTCTCACGCGATCAGCGTGTCGCAGCCCGACGCGGTGGTCGCGACGATCGCCGCCGCCGGCCGCGCGTACGTCGAGGGCCGTTCCGAGACCGTCGGCGCGTCCGCGCAGTGAGATCCGGCGGCGCCCCGGTCACCGTCCGGCCGGGGCGCCGCCGTCTGCGCGTCCGCGCAGCCCGTCGGCCCAGCCCGTCGGCTCAGCGCGTCGGCCAGCGCGACCGCCCGGAGCGGACCGCTATCCGACCGGCTCGACGCGTCCGGCCAAGCGCGCGGCAGCACGGCGAACGACGGGCTCGCGCAGCTCGCGGCGCGTCTGGAGCGTCGACGAGACCTGACCCGCGTCCGCTTCTGGTCGCGAGGGGTGGCCGGCGTCGAACGGCGGAGCGGGGTCGTACTCGTACCCGAGCTGCACCGCCCGAGCGGTCTGGGGATCGAAGACCTCCGCGAGCACGGTCAGCGCGAAGTCCAGTCCGGCCGTCACACCGCCGCCGGTGATGAGGTCGCCGTCTCGCACGACCCGTTCCTCCACCGGGACGGCGCCCAGCAGTTCGAGCATCGCGTGCGAGTTCCAGTGGGTCGTCGCGCGGCGCCCCACGAGCAGCCCCGCCGCGCCGAGCAGGAAGGCCCCGGTGCACACGCTCGTGATGAACCGGGCCCCCGCGGCCTGACGGCGCACGAAGTCGAGCGTCTCGTCGTCCTCCAGCAGCTCGAACACCCCCTGCCCGCCCGGGATCATCAGCACATCGGCCTGCGGCGCCGTCGCGAAGTCGACGGTCGGCACGATCGCGAACCCGGCGTCCGTGACGACGGGACTCCGGTCCTTCCACACGAGGTCGACGCTCGCCCCTGGCGGCGACGAGAAGAACTGCGCGGGCCCGGTGAGGTCGAGCTGCGTGACGTTGGGGAACAGCAGAGCGAGAAAGCGCACGGGGCGGGTCATGACGAGAGTCTGCCGTGCCGCCGGGCTCCGCGCGAAGCTTCGGAGTCAGACGGTCACGGGCTCCAGCCCCTGTTCGAGCCGCTCGACGTCCTCGGCCCGGCACAGGTCCGTCGCGGGGAGCGCCGCTGTGGCCGAGCCGGCCGCGACGCCCGAGCGGAACGCCTCGCCCAGCGAACGGCCCTGCGCAAGCCGCAGCACGAGGGCGCCGAGGAAGCTGTCGCCCGCGCCGACGGCGCTCTGCACGTCGACAGGGGGCGTCGGCAGGCGCAGCGCTTCTTCGGCGGTGACCAGCACCGCACCGGAGCCGCCGAGCGTGAGCGCGACGACCTGGCACGAGCCACGGCCGACGAGCTCGCGGGCGGCCTCGATCAGGCCGATCTCGTCGGTCTCGGGCGCTCCCACCAGCTCGCGCAGCTCGCGCTTGCTGGGCTTGATGAGGAACACGCCCTCCTCCAGTGCGGCGGTCAGCGCGTCGCCGGAGGTGTCGACGACGCAGTGCGAGTCGTGCTCCCGGGTGATGCGGGCGATCTGCGCGTACAGGTCGTCGGGTGCGCCGGGCGGCAGGCTGCCGCTGGTCACGACGAACCCGCCGACGGGGAAGTCGTCGGCGACCGCCGACAGCAGCGCCCGCCACTCCGGCTCCGACAGCTCGGGCCCCTGCAGCACGAACCGGAACTGCTCGCCCGTCGACGTCTCGTCCACCGTGAAACTCTCGCGCGTGGCATCCGCGATCCCCACCATGCGACTGGCGATGCCCTCGCGGTCGAGCAGCTGCCGGTACGCCTGGCCCGTCGGACCGCCGGCCGCGTAGACGGCCAGTGAGTGCCCGCCGAGGTTGCGGACGACCCGCGAGACGTTGACGCCGCCCCCGCCCGGGTCCAGTCGCGTCGGCCCGCAGCGCATCTTGCTCTCGGGCATCACGCGCGGTGTCGACGTCGACACGTCGAGCGCGGGATTGGGCGTGACCGTCAGGATCGGCAGATGCGCGAGGGCCATGCCCACAGAGTACGGGTGGATGCCGGCGCCCGCGCGATGCCGGCGGCGCGGGATCCCGCCGATGCCGCCCGCGTGTGCCGCGCCTCCGCTCCCGACAGGTCAACCGGCCTTCATCAGGAGGGTTCCGCCCGATCTGTCCTGGACAACCGCGGTTGACCTGTTGAACGGGTCAGAACGGGGCCGCACCGCATACCGGGGCACTAGCGTGAGCAGCACATCCGTCAGTCACCCCCCGGACGAAGGACACGGCGTGGACATCACCCAGATCGACCCTGCGCTTCGCGAGGTCACCCGCAAGGCACCGAGGATGAACCTGGAGAACCCGGTGGTGCTGTGGGCGATCACGTCGCTGTCGCGATTCATGCCCGGCGCCAAGGTCGACGGCGTCGAGCGTCGTATCGTGCGCGACGGCGACGTACGCGCGCGCGTCTACCTCCCGGCCGAGACCACCGGCGCGGGGCTGCTCTGGATCCACGGGGGCGGACTCGTCCTCGGCGCGGCCGCCATGGACGACCGCACGAGCAGCGAGGTCGCCCGCGAAACCGGCGCGGTCGTGGTCTCGGTCGACTACCGGCTTGCACCCCGGCATCCCTTCCCCGCCGCCATCGACGACTGCGCGGCCGCCTTCGCATGGTTCGTCGCGCACGCCGGAGAGTTCGGCGTCGACCCGGGACGCATCGCGGTCGGCGGTCAGAGCGCGGGCGGGGGCCTCGCCGCCGCCCTCACCCAGCGCCTCGTCGACGCGCAGACCCCGCCCGCCGCACAGTGGCTGTTCTGCCCGATGCTCGACGACCGCACCGCCGCCGACCGTGCGCGAGACGAGGTCGATCACTTCGTCTGGAACAACCGCGCGAACCTCGTGGGCTGGCGCTCGTACCTCGGAGACCGGGTCGGCGCGGACGCGCTGCCGCCGTACGCGGCACCCGCTCGCCGCGACGATCTCAGGGGTCTGCCCCCGACGTGGATCTACACCTCGGACGCCGAGCTGTTCTTCGACGAGGACGTCGCCTATGCCCGCGCACTCGAAGACGCGGGCGTGCCGGTGACCCTCGACGTCGTGTCGGGCGCCGCCCACGGCTTCGAGGCCTGGGCGCCCGACACCGAGCCGGCGCGGGCGCTGCAGGCGCGGGCGCGCGCGTGGCTGGGAGCCCGGCTGCGCTGAGGCCCGGCCCGCACGTCGCGCGTCGCGTCAGGAGCGGCGCGGGCTCGCGAGCGTCGATCCGGCGGCGATCTGGCAGTCCAGCATGACCCTCCGCTCGGCCTCCGACACGGTCCCGGGCTCGTTGATGAGCTTCCACAGCAGCTTCACCGCGGCGGCTCCGAGCTCGGTCCGCGGAGCCACCAGCCGCGTGACGTCACGACCACCGGCGCTGCCGTTGTCGCGGCCGCTCAACGCGATGACCGACATGCCGTCCGGAACGCCCACGCCCGTGCGCTCCAGGACGTCCCCGACCGCCGCCACCTGCGCGGGGTCCTCGATCAGCACCACGGTGGGCGCGGCATCCTCGATCGCGGCGATCGCCTGCGACGCCGACGAGGACTCGACCACGTCGTGCGCGACCGCCTCACCCGACGAGGCCAGAGCCTCCAGGAACCCCGCGAGGCGGTCCTGGGTGGACTCGGCCTGGAAGGGCAGGCGCAGGTAGAGGAACCGGCGATGCCCGAGCGCGAGGGCGCGACGGGTGAGGTCTGCGACGGCCGTCGCGTAGTCCACGCCGACGTAGGGGATCCGCTCGTCGCCGTCGCGACGGCCGACGGCGACGAACGGGTAGTCCAGCTCGACGAGCTCGCGCAGCTCGTCCTTGTCCATCTCGCGACCGAGCAGGACGCACCCGTCGGCCAGGCGCAGGCGCGTGCCCGGCTGCAACAGGCGTCGCTTGCCCTCGAGCACGGGGGCGCTCGTGAACACGAGCAGGTCGGCGCCGAGGTCCTCGGCCGCCGACTCCACGCCCGTGAGCAGCGGCACGTAGAAGTCCGCGCTCTCATACGGGAACGCGGGTTCGTAGGTGAAGACGCCGAGGAGGTTGTTGGACTGTCCGGCCAGCATGCGCGCCGCCGGGTCCGCGGCGTACGCGGTCTCTTGCAGCAGGTCGAGCACGCGCTGCCGCGTCGACTCCGAGATGCGCATCGTCGTGTCGGTGCGGCCGCTCAGGACGAGCGACACCGTCGCCTGGCTCACGCCGGCCAGCTCGGCGATCTGCTTCTGCGTCAGACGTTTGGTTCGGCCCGAGCCCGCCACGCGATCACCCTTCCTCAGCTGCGGACGCGTCCCGCGGCGTCCGGCCCACCCAGGCGGCGACGACATCGAAGAGCCGAGCCGTCGCCGGCAGATCGGCGTCGAGCTGCCAGCTGTGGGTGCACTCCGTCTGCGCAGAGCCACAGTAGTACAGCGTCACGTCGTCGCCCCGTATCAGCGCCTCGTCGACGTACTCGCGCGTGGACGCGGAGAAGAAGTCGTGCGCGCTCGTGGCCGCGAGCAGCGGCGGTGGCGCCGCGGTGAGCCGTCGCCGCAGCGCGAGCGGGTCGTCGCGCTCGAGGCGGTCCGCGTGCTCGCCGCCGACGGTGAGGGTCGAGAGGTAGCCGGGGAAGCGGGCCTCCTGATCCGGGCTGCGCGGACGGCGCAGCGCGTCCAGCGACAGGGCGCCGCACAGGGTGACGAGCAGGTCCGGCGCCTCGTCCGTGCCGAGCGACCGCAGGGTGTGCAGCGCGACCGCATGCGCGCCCGCCGAGTCCCCGAGCAGGACCACGCGCAAGACCCCGCGAGACCTCGCCCACCGCATCGCGTCGCCGATGTCGGCCACCATGTCGCGCACGGGGTCGTCCGGACGCCGGCGGTATGCGATCGCCGCGACGTCCAGCCCACGGGCCGACAGCCCCTCGGCCGTCGTCGCCATGAGAGACCGATCGCCGGTGTACCAGGCTCCGCCGTGGACGGCGACGACGAGGGCGTCGGATGCCGCCTCGGCGTCGTACATCGTCAGCAGCTGGTCGTCCCGCCCGCCGTAGTGGAGCTCGCGGGCTCCGGCCGGCGTCATCCCTTCAGTCCTGTCTGGCTGAGCCCCTCGACGAACTGCCGCTGCGCGAAGAGGAACACGATGAGCACCGGCACCGCGGTCATGGTGGCGGCAGCCAGCTGGACGTTCCACTGCTGGCCTCCATAGGCGTCGGTGTACCGCGTGAGGGCCTGCGGCAGCGTGAACAGCTCCGGCGACTGGAGGTAGACCGTCGGCTCGAGGTACAGGTTCCACGTATGGAGGAACGTGAAGATCGCGACCGCGGCGAGCGCGGACTTCGCCAACGGCATGCTGATCCGCCACCAGATCCCGGCTCGCGTGAGGCCGTCGAGCGTCGCCGCCTCTTCGAGCTCGACCGGCAGCGTGATGAAGAACTGCCGCATGATGAACGTCGCCAGCACACTCGGTGCGCCGAATGTCGACACGAGCAGCAGCGGCCAGTGCGTGTTGATCAGGCCGAGCGTGTTGAACATCTGGAACAGCGGAACGATCGTGACCTCGCTCGGGACG
The DNA here is from genome assembly GCF_006783905.1 of Microbacterium kyungheense. Taxonomy (GTDB): domain Bacteria; phylum Actinomycetota; class Actinomycetes; order Actinomycetales; family Microbacteriaceae; genus Microbacterium; species Microbacterium kyungheense. Next base: position 188,401 of record NZ_VFPE01000006.1, read on the forward strand.
AGCAGGCCTGCCAGCACGATGAGGAACAGGAAGTCCGCGCCGGGGAAGCGGATGCGCGCGAACGCGTACCCGGCCATCGCCGAGAACAGCATCGTCGCGGCCGTCACCACGATGGCGATGTACATGCTGTTGAAGTACTGCAGCGCGAACGGCTGTAGCGTCACCGCATCGATGTACGGCTGGACCGTCGGGTTCTGCGGCAGCAGCGTCGGCGGGAAGGCGAAGATCTCGTTGATCGGCTTGAACGACGACGTGATCATCCACCAGGTGGGGAACACGAACGGGATCGAGATCACCGCGCACAGCACGATGAGCAGGACCCGGGTCACCCGGCGACGCTCAGTTCTCATAGTGCACCCACCGCTTCCGCAGCTGCCACTGGACGATCGTGAGCACCAGGACGATGACGAACAGCAGCAGCGCGAGCGTCGATCCGTAGCCGAACCGGTGGAACTCGAACGCCTGCTGGTACAGGTAGTAGACGAGCACGGTCGTCGACAGGCCGGGTCCGCCGGCCGTCAGCACCGCGATCTGCGCGAAGACCTGCAGCGCACCCACGATGGTGATGATGACCGTCAGCAGCAGGGTGGGCGAGATCATCGGCAGCGTGATGCTGCGGAAGATCCGCCACGACCCGGCGCCGTCGATGGCGGCCGCCTCGGTCAGCTCCCGGGGCACGCCCTGCAGGGCGGCGAGGAACAGCACCATGTTCAGGCCGACGTTCTTGAACACCTGCACCACGATGACGCTGAGCATCGCGGTCGGTCCTTCGCGCAGCCAGTTCGGCCCCTCGATGCCGACGAGCTGCAGCAGCCCGTTGATCCCACCGTCGTCCTGCAGGAGGAAGCCCCACACGATCGTCCAGGCGACGACCGACACGACGACCGGCGAGAAGAACACCGTGCGGAAGAACGTCGTCGCGCCGAACCTGCGGTTCAGCAGCACGGCCAGGAACAGGGCGAGCGAGATGTTGCCCACGACGACGCCGACGCAGAACACGGCGGTCGCCCACAGCACCGACGGCAGGTTCGGGTCGTGGAAGAGCTTCTCGATGTTGTCGGTTCCGACGAACGTGAACGTGCCTGCCAGGACGTTCCACTCGTGGAAGTTGTAGTACGCGATCAGCCCGAGCGGGATGAACACGAAGATCAGGATGCCGAGCACCTGCGGTGCCACGAACAGATACCCGGTGATGATGTCCGCTCGGCGGTGAGCGCGTCGCCGTCCGGCGGCACGGCCGCTCGGGAGGCGGGTCGCCTCTGCGAGCGGCCGCGTCGTCGTTGTCGTCATGTGAGTGGATCAGCCTCCGAGAAGCGGCTGCATGGCGGTGCAGACGTCGCCGAGGACGCCCGGGACGTCGGCATCCGGAACCCACATCGCGTCGAGGGCGGAACGCACCGTCTGCTGGATCTCGGCCGAGTTGGTGTGCGAAGGACGCACCACGCCGGTCTTCATCGCGGGCACCACGACATCGGCCAGCTGCGCCTCGGTCAGCACCGGGTTCGCCGCGGCGAGGGTCTCGGCGTTGATCTGCGACTCGCGCGCAGGCGGGAAGAACTGCGCCAGCTTCTTCGAGTTCTCAGGATTGGTGAAGAACGCGATGAAGTCCGCGGAGGCCTGCGGGTGCTCGCCCTGTGCGATCGCTGCGAGGCCGGCCTGGCCCACCATCGCGTAGTCGCCGTCGGGTCCTTCCGGAAGCGGCAGGAGGTCCCAGGACGCGATTCCGGAGTCCGCCAGCAGCGATGCGCGCGAGATCTGCGACACCGTGAACGCGGACTCGCCGGCGAAGAAGTCGGCCGTGGTGCCCGGCCCGGGCATCGAGTTGCTCGTGAACGCGGCGTCGTGCAGGAACTCGAACGCCCCGGCCATCTCGTCGGAGTCCATCGTGCAGGTGGCGCCGTCCTCGCTCCACGGCGTCGCGCCCCACCCGTTCCAGACCGTCGACAGCAGGTCCCAGGTCTGGTATTCGAAGTCGCGGATCACGAAGCCCGCCTTGCCGGTCGCCTGGTTCACCGCCGAGCCCGCCGCCGAGACGTCGTCCCACGTCCACGAGCCGTCGGCGAGCATGTCCGCGCCGGCCGGCTGTCCGGCTGCGGCGAGCAGGTCGTTGTTCACGAAGACGACGAACGGCGACGTCGAGAACGGGTACGCGACCAGGTCGCCGTCGCCGTTGCGCCACAGCTTCGTCGCGGCATCCGAGACGTCGTCGAGCTCGTAGCCCTCCGTGCCTGCGAACGTCTGCTCGAGCGGCACCAGCGCGCCCGACGACACGAAGTCCGGCGCGGCGTTCTCGAGGATCCACGCCATGTCGGGAGCGTTGCCGCCCGCGATCTGAGTGGTGAGGGTGCTGGAGTAGCTCGCGAAGTCGAGGGGATCGAACGTGATGCTCTTGATCTCGGGATGGTCCGCCATGTACTCGTCGGCGATCTCGTCGAACAGCGCGAGGTGCGGTTCGGCCGAGGTCCACACCGTCATCCGCAGCTCGATGTCGGTCGCGGTCTCGGAGGTTGCGGGGGCCGGGCCGCCCGCGCAGCCCGCCAGGGCGAGTGAGGCGACAGCTAGCGTGCCCGCTGCGGTCAGCCACTTTGCTGATCTCATGGTGATTGCTCCTTGTTCAGTATCCCGACACGTCGGGCCAGTGCAGCTCGACGCCGTGGAGTGTTAGCAGGGACTGGAACTCCTCCAGCAGCGGAGGAGTGTTGCGGACCGCGCGGGGATCCACCGCGCGGTCCAGGCAGAAGGCCGCTAGCCAGCCTGCCGCCTCGCCGATCGCCCACTCCACCGGATGGAGCCGGAAGGCGCCGTTGGTGAGATGGGTGGTGCCGACGTTCTTGCCCGCAGGGAGGAGGTTCTGCATGCGCACCGGCAGCAGGCATCCCAGCGGAATCTCGAAGGGGACGGACGGCACGTCGATGTAGTTGTCGCCGCCGGTCGACGGATGCAGGTCGATGCGGTACATCCCGACGCCGACCGAATCCGGGAAGGTCGCCGGCAGCGCATCGCCCTTCACTGCCACCGAGAGGTGGTTCTCGGTCACGGTGAACTCCGACACGATGCGCCGCGATTCCCGGATGTACGGCGCCTGCGCGAGGCCGTCCGGGGTGCCGGTGATATCGCCCCGAAGCCGCAGGCCGGGCCACCCGGATCCGCCGTCGGGGCGCGGCGCCTCGGTCTGCAGCCAGTACAGCATCGAGAGCGACAGCTGGCGCGCGCGCTCCAGATGATCGGCGGCATCGGGCGTGTCGATGACGGAGCCGTCGAGGTAGTCGATCATCGGCCAGTTCACGAGGACGATGTCGCTGTCGAGGAATCCGGGCTCGAGCGCCTTGCGCGACAGGATGCGCCGGAAGATCCAGAGCTCCTCGTCGCCGCCCCCGGCGCGCTGGTCGGCGATCCGCGCGAACGGGTCGTCGTCGATCGTGGGGGTGAACGTGCGCGTCACGATCTCGAGCGTGCGAGGGTGGGGGCCCGTGAGGCTCAGCAGCCGTGCACCCCAGAAGTCGGGCTGGTAGCCCGCCCAGTAGTCGTAGTCCCGCGGCTTCTCGATGGTGTGGTCCTCGCCCTCGACGTGGTCGATGACGAAGCACCACGACAGCGCCTGCACGTTGTCGGGACGATACGCGTCCGCGGCGTTCGGCTCGCCGGTCATCTCACGAGACTCGGCGCCGACGACGTACTCCGTGCCGGTGAGAGGCAGCAGCTCGCCGGTCTCGGTCGCGTCGAGCACGAACTCGCCGGCCACCGCGAGCGTCGACCCGTCGGCGACGCTCTCGAGCACGACCTCCGTGACCCGGTCCGTCTCGGTCGCGGCCGACACCGGCCGCATGCCGCGCAGCACCCGCAGGCGCCCGGAGCTGAGGTGCGGGGCGAGCATCTCGTCGATCACGGCGACGGCGACCCGCGGCTCGGCGCAGATCCGGCTGACGAGCCCCGCGCCGGGGTTGAGCCGCGGCTCACGCAGCGCACGATCCGTCAGCGGGTAGTTGCGCCGGTAGTAGTCGCGGATGCCGTCGCGCAGTCGCCGGTACGACGCATTGGCGCCGAACTGCTCGATCCACGTGTGCTCGTCGGCCGGCACGGCCTGGCTGGTCAGCTGACCGCCCAGCCAGTCGTACTGCTCCGAAAGGACCACGGTTCGGCCGGCACGAAGGGCGGCCAGTGCGGCGGCCACGCCGCCGAGGCCTCCGCCGATGATCACGATGTCGGCTTGAATCTGGTGCACTCTCGGCATCCCTCTCTTCGATCCGTCGTCGGATCTGTCGTCGTCACTGATGATGCGCATCATCATGACAGTGATTGTTCGCATAATCAAGCAGAGATTCTTCGCATGGCCTCTTGCAGTTATACGTATCATCAGCAAGCCTGATCGGGTTGACTCGCGCGACGGCGCTCGAGCCCGATCGGGGGCGAGCGTCCGCGCAGGAAGGTAATCGCACGCATGAGATCCTCATCACGACTGCTCGCCGGCGGCGCACTGGTCGCCGTCGCGGGACTGGCCGCTGCAGGCCTGCTCGCCCCCGCGGCGAGCGCGGCCTCACCGAGCCCCGCCTCGATCGCCGCCGCCACCGACGACGGCTACGACCTGCCACGTTTCCGGTCGACGGGCGAGATCGTCGACCCGTTCGACGACACGCTGCCGTGGAACCCCACGCACGAGTTCATCTTCCCGTCGGTGTTCCACGCCGGTGAGTACCTCGCCGAGCCGCTGGCCGAGTGGTACATCTACTACGCGCCGCATGACGCCCCCGGCGGCATCAACCTGATGTACTCCGACGACCTGGACGGGCCGTGGACGCAGTACGAGGGAAGCCCCGTGATCGCGAACGACTGGGCCCCGAACTACAACGTGTCGCACGTCTCGTCGCCGGACGCGGTGTGGAACCCGGCGGACGAGCGCATGTACCTGTTCTTCCACGGTGAGAACACCGTCAGCCGCTATGCGACCTCGACCGACGGCATCCACTTCGACTACGGCGACGCCGTCGTCACCACCGAGGATGTCGAAGCCGCGCAGCCCGGCCGCGATGCGACCGAGACGTCCTACGCGCGGGTGTTCCCGCATCCCGATCCCGCCAGCGGGTACGCCTGGGGCATGTTCTTCATGACCAACTACTCCGACGATCACCGGAGGATCAACCTCGCCGTGTCGAAGGACCTGGTCACCTGGCAGATCGCGGACGCGCCCATCGTCGAGCCCGGCGACGCCGAAGGCGGCAACGTCTCGGCGGCGGACCTGTTCACCTACCACGGGCAGAACTACATCGTCTATCACGGCAGCACGGGGTCGATCCTCGCGCGGCCGATCGCCGACGATCTGCGGACGACCGGTGCGGCGCAGCCGCTCTTCATCCCCGACCCGGCGCCGCCGGCGAACGGGCGGGCGGCGTCCGCGCAGTTCGTGGAGGAGGACGGCCTGCTCCACATGTTCTACGAGTACGGCGACCGTTCGCACACCACGATCGGCCACGCGATCGAGGACCCGACGGCCCCGCTCGACCCGGTGAACACCCATCCCGAAGACCCGGTGTGGGAGTCCTGCAGAGGGGCCGGCTCGGACGAGTTCGAAGGCACGGCGCTCGACACCGCCCTGTGGTCGGCGGGGGTGCGCATGGCCGACTCGCGTCACGTCATCGCCGACGGCGCGCTGACACTCCCCACCTACGTCGGAAACTCGACCTCGGCGCCGCTGATCCTTCAGCCGATGCCCGAAGGTGATGCGTGGGAGGTCACGACGAAGCTCGCCATCACTCCGGAGATCAACTTCCAGCAGGCCGGCCTGATCGCACGTCGCGACGACGCCAACTCGCTCCGCGTGGATCTGGCGAAGGCCAGCAACGGGGTGCGGATCGACTTCGTCTACCGCAAGAACGGGACGGACCGGATCGCGTCGCTCACCGACTACGAGATGGCGCCTTCCGATCTCGGCGACACCATCTGGCTGCGCATGACCCGCGTCGGGGACTGGATCACCGCTGCGTACAGCGTCGACGGAGTCACGTTCCGGACGGCGGGGCGTGCCGCACCGGCAGGCGAGCTCGGCGCGACCGCCATCGGCCCGTTCGCGTACCGCGGCACGGCCACGACACCCGAGATCCCGGCGACGTTCGACTGGGTGCGGTTCGCGCCGAGCCCCGAAGAACTGGCGGCGTGCAACGCCGACAGGACCGGACCGGAGGTCAGCGTCAAGGACGAAGCGGAGTTCACCGTCGGCGCCGACGGGACCTACTCGCGCGTGTCGTTCAAGCTCCATGACGTGGACGGCAAGGTCGACCGGCTCACCCTCAATGGCGTCGAGAAGGATCTCGTCGACGACGCCTGGTCCGACCTCAACGGTGTCGTGCCGGGTGCCTTCGGCGCCGTCGAAGGCACGAACACCCTCGTGGTGTTCGACGACGCAGGCAACGCGACGACCGTCACGTTCGTCCTCGACACCACCGCTCCGACGGTCGTGGTCAAGGAGGGCACGGGGCTGACCGATGCGGTCAACGCCAAGAAGGACAAGTACCGCCTGGTCTCGTTCGCGCTGTCGGACGACGGTGGCATCGATCGCGTCGAGGTGAACGGCGTCGTGACCGACATGGTCGGCGCCGCGGTGTCGGACCTCGACCGCGTGAAGGTCGGCACCTTCGGCGCGGTGAAGGGCGCCAACACCCTGACGGTGTACGACGTCGCGGGCAATGCGACGAGTTACGCCTTCATCCTGAAGCGGTAGCACCAGGACTCGTGCCGGCCGGGCCTCGTCGTCCGGTCGGCACGGGTCGTCGGGCTCGCGAGCGCGGCGGACCGGGTGCCCGTCAGCCCGGAGCCGTGAACGAGACCGGCTTGCCGGCGGCCTGGGCGTACGCGATCTCGCGGGCCGTGGACTCACCGATGTAACCGCCGGGATTGACGACCAGCACCCGATCGGCCAGGTCGATCTTGCGCAGGTGCAGGGCGTCCAGCGCGGCCTTCTGCTCGTCGGTGATCGGCTCGCCGGTGGCATGGCCGAAGACGCCCGGCGCGAGGACGATGATGCCGGCGAAGGTGAGCACGCGGTTGACCTCGCGCATCTCGTCGGCGAAGCGCGTGGAGCCGCAGATGCAGACGATCTCGGGTCTGTCCGCCACGGTCACTGCGTCTCTCGGACCGGGCTCGGATCGAGCAGGGAACGGGCCAGCAGCGTCGACCCGGCGACCGCGGCGGGCATCGAGGCGACGGCGCCGAGCGGGACGAGGAAGCACAGCTGCGTCGCGACGCCGAAGCCGAGCACCCGGGCCCGGTGGCCGCGTCGGAGGGCCCGGCGCGCCGTCGCGTCGAGCCCGCGTGCGCTGAGGGCGCGCGAACTCAGTTCGTCGGCGACGACCCATCCCGTGAGGGTCACGCCGACGACCGCGCTCACCACACCGCCGACGACCGGGATGAAGCCGAGCACGAGCGCGAGCAGCGCGATCAGGATGCCGCGCCCGAACAGCGAGAGCGCATCGCCGACCGACCGCCAGAATCCGTACGCGGCGTCGAGCCTGTCGTCGCCGTGGTCGGCTTCCACCGCGCGCCAGGTGCGCTCATAGAACGGCTCGCCGATCAGCAGCGTCAGGGCGGTGAACGAGATCGCGACGAGCACGAGCGCCGCGCCGACGAGCGCCGTGCCGATCGTGATGCGGATGACGGTCGCCCACACCGAGGGCCAGCCGTCGGCGAACGGCGTGAGCGCGTCCGTCAGTCCCGGGAGGAACGCGGCGAGCGTGATCAGACCGCCGAGCAGCACCAGCGCCACGATGACCGCGGGCACGAGCCCGAGCAGCATCAGCCCGGGGCGCCGTCGCCAGTACGCGAAGCCCCGGGCCAGCATCCCCGCCCCTCGAAAGAACTCGCGCATCGGACAAGGGTACGAAACCGTCGCGCCGGATGGGAATCGCCCTCGTCCGCGTGAAGGAGTGCGGGTGGATGCCGGCGGCCGGGCGACGCCGGAAGAGGCGTGGTCTGCTCACACCGCGGCGTGCAGCGGCACCGCGAACGCCTTGCGCAGGGAACCCGGCGCGACGAGGGGGAGCAGCAGCGCGAGCAGCTTGCCCTTGACGGTTCGGGGGTGGCGGGTGAGCTCGACGTCGACGCGCGCACCCGTGCCCTCCGGCGTGACCTGGAAGACCCACCCGCCACCGGGGCCGAACACCTTGGAGTCGAGCGTGGTGATGTCGACGCGTCCGCGCGCGGCATCCCATTCGTAGCGGGCGTGTTCCCACGCGGCCGCCGTGCCCTCGGTCACGACGGCCCAGTTGTCGCCGAGGGCGTCGACTTCGAAGTGGTCGGCATCGATCGTGGGCCACTGGTCGGGACGCGACGGGCTGAAGTCCGTGAGCACCGCCATGACTTCGGGGGCGCTGAGGGTGGACTGCAGGTGGAAGCGGATGACGGGCATGGGATGCGTCCTTTCGTCGGTATGAGCGCGACGATCGCGCTCACCTCGACGGTCTCGCGATCGGGGTGCGCAGCGCGCCCGTGGCTCCTACTGGTCGGCCGCCGGGCAGTGCCGCACCGGCGTCTCCCCGGAACCCGGGGCGTGGCGTCCGACGACGGTCGCCGCCGTCGCGGTGATCGCCGCGACGACGAGCGGGAAGACCCATGCGGGGTACCACGCGGACGAGACGACGGCGACGGCGACCAGTCCGGCGCCGACCAGGGACGCCCAGCACCGGTCGCGAAGCAGGATCCACCGGAAGATCTCGAGCCCCACGAGGTACAGGACGATCCCCGCTCCGAGCGCTGCGACGGCGAGGCGGCTCGCGGGTTCGCCGGGGTCGGCGACCACGTCGTCGAGCAGGAGCGTGCTGCCGATGGCGACGAGCACCACGCCGGCCACGAGTGGGAAGTGGCCGAACGTGTAGCCGTCGCGCGCGAGCGACGGCCGCGCCGCGTGGTCCGCGTGCTCCAGCGCGCGGGCGGCCTCCGCCGACAGCCGCCCGAAGAACGCCCACCAGAGGCTCGCCGTGATCAGGAATCCCACCAGCACGACTCCGAGCGCGGACGGGTTCGACGACCACGGGTCGACGCGGGCTCCGGAGGCCAGGACGGTCTCGCCGAGCGCGATGATCAGCACGAGGTCGTGACGCTCCGTGAAGTGCCGCGGGCTGCCCACCCGCCACCCGCGGTACCGCGCGGCCGAGCGACCGCCCGCGAAGTCGACGACGAGCGCCGCCGCCCACAGTCCCGCCTGCCATGTGCCGCCGAGAACCGCCCCGGCGACCAGCAGGCCGATCGACACGGTCTGAGGCGCGAGGTCGAGGATCAGCTGACGTCGCAGGCGAGGCCGGCCCCACGCGGCCGCCGCGAGCAGGATGACGTAGCATCCGCGGACGACGGCGAAGGCGACAGCCAGCACGAGCGCCGGATTCGCGCCGTCGGGATGCCGCGTCCACGCCTCAGGGATGACGAGGCCGACCACGAACACGCCTGCCATCGCGACCAGCATCCCGACGCGCACGAAGCCGCGATCCAGCCTCACCTGATTCCCGAGCCAGATGAACGCGCACCATGCCCACCACAGCAGAGCGAGCAGGATCGTCGCCCGCAGCAGGGACGCCGGCTCGGGGTCCGCCTCCACCAGCGCGACCACCCGGGTCAGGGCGAAGACGAACACCAGGTCGAAGAAGATCTCGAACAAGGTCGTGCGATCGCGGTCGCGCGTCGCGACCGCGGACCGGGCACGGGGTGCCGGGTCCGGCGCAGCGGCATCCGCCCGGAGAAGCGGTCTCATCGCATCATCGCTCCGCCCCGGATGCCGTCGGCAGCGGGAAGTCGGCGGAGCGGCTCACGTCCGCCCACGCGATCGCCTCTTCGACGCGTGCCCGGTCGTTCTCGATGATCATGTCGACCGCCGCGGAGCCGAGAGGGAGCCGCAGCGGCAGCTGCGCGCGATCGGGCAACGTGACCAGAAGCCGCGCCGCTCGGACGGGGTCGCCCGGCTGGCTCCCCTGGGTCGCACGCCGGAAGTCGTGCAGGGCTCCCACCGTCGCCGCGTAGTCCGACCCGACGGTCGACATGGTCATCGAGCTGCCCTGCCAGTCCGTCCGGAACGCGCCGGGTTCGACGATCACCACGCGGATGCCCAGCGGGGCCACCTCGCGGGCCAGGACCTCGGAGAAGCCCTCGACCGCGAACTTCGCCGCCTGGTACGCGCCCATGCCCGGCGTGCCGCCGACCCGGCCGCCCACCGACGAGAACTGCAGGAAGAGCCCGGAGCGCCGGCGGCGCATAACCGGCAGCGCCGCCCGCGTCACGTTGACCACGCCGAACAGGTTGGTTTCGACCTGAGCGCGGAAGTCCGCCTCCGCCATCTCTTCGATCGGGGCACTGTCGGCATAGCCGGCGTTGTTGACGACGACGTCGAGGCGGCCGAACCGCTCGACGGTCGCGGCGACCGCCGCCGTGGCGGCACCGGGGTCGGTCACATCCAGCGTCCGGGTGAGGATCCGCTCCGGTCCATGCTGCTCGGCGAGCTCATCGAGGGCTCCCGCCGATCGCGCCGTCGCCACGACCGCGTCGCCGCGCTCGAGGGCGGCCTCGACGATCGCCCGGCCGAAGCCGCGTGTGCTTCCCGTGACCAGCCACACCCGGCTCGCCTGCTGGTGCTCGGTGTTCGCGGGCATGCCCGCTCCTTTCATCCGGGCGTCCGTCCCGATGACGGCCGCATCCGTCGTCGATGCTCGTCGCACGGGTGCGGTCGTCGCGCCCGGCGTTGTCCCGGGTCGGCCCCCGAGTCGACGGCACCCGGGGGTCGGCCAGGGGGTTACACCGGTGCGCGAGCACCGGGCGTCGACGAGGCTCGGAACAGCGGCGGCACCATGCCGCCTGCGCACCGGCGGACACCAGAGGAGCATCCGATGAACAACCAGACCGAGCGACCCGGCACCGAGGAGGCGGCCTCGGTCGCGACCGCGACACGCTCCGCCGTCCAGGTCGCGCCCGGTCGGGACCTCGCCGAGTGACCGCGCCCTCGCCCCTTGACCGGCTGCTGGCGATCGAGCAGCTCCGAGACCTGCAGGCGCGTCTGTGCCGGCTCGCGTCGGCGCGGGACTGGCCTGCCGTCGAGGAGCTGTTCCTGCCCGACGGCCGGTTCCGCGCGTTCGGCGCGGACGGAGCACTCACGTGCTTCGCCGACGGACCCGGCATCGGCCAGGCCATCGACCGCGCGCTCGGGGCGGGGACGCTCATCGTCCGCGCGTTCGGCGAGGAGTTCGACGTGCTCTCGGACTCGCGAGCCGAGGCCCGCAGCTCCGTCGAGGACCTACTGTTCGTCGGCGACCGTGAACGCGTGCTCCATGGCTTCGGCTGGCTGAGCGTCGCCTACCGCCGCGACGGCGGCCACTGGCGGATCCGATCGGCGGAGTTCACGAGGATCGCCCGTGAACAGCGGTGACCGGCCGTGCGCGAGAGCGCTCTCAGGCCAGTATGCTGACCGAACATGGCGCCCCCTGGACCCGCACCGTCGCTGATCGGTCGTCGCCGCGAACGCGAGCGGCTGGATCGGCTCGTCTCCAGCCTTCGCGGCGGCGAGAGCCGATCCCTCGTGATCCGGTCCGAGGCCGGCCTCGGCAAGTCCGAGCTGCTCGACTACCTCGCCGATCAGGCGACGGGATGCCGCGTGCTGCGCGCCGTCGGGGTCGAGTCCGAGATGGAGCTCCCGCTGTCGGGGCTCCAGCAGCTGTGCGCTCCGATCCTCGACGGGCTGGACGCGCTGCCCGAACCGCAGGCGGTCGCCCTCGGAGTGGCGTTCGGCCAGCGCACCGGGCCCGCGCCGGACCGGTTCCTCGTGGGCCTCGCGGCCCTCAGCCTGCTCAGCCATGCCGCCGAGGCCCAGCCGCTGCTGTGTCTCGTCGACGACGCCCAATGGCTGGATCAGGCGTCGGCGCAGGTGCTGGCCTTCGTCGCACGGCGACTGGTCGCCGAGTCGGTCGGACTGGTGCTCGCCGTGCGCGAGCCCGTCGACGAGCGGTTCGCGGCGATCGACGACCTCACGGTGAGCCCGCTGGACGACGACGACGCGCGTGCGCTGCTGGCCACGGTCATGCCCGGTCCGGTCGACCCGGCCGTGCGGGACCGGATCATCGCCGAGGCGCACGGCAACCCGCTCGCGCTCGTCGAGCTGCACCGCGGCGCCGACGCGCTGGACTTCGGCGGAGTCGCGAGCGCGGTGGGCCGCAACGGCGTCGCCGGGCGGATCGAAGCATCGTTCCGGCACCGTGTGGAGGCGCTGCCTTCCGAGACGCGGCGCATCCTGCTGATCACCGCCCTGGAGCCGGTCGGGGATCCCGTCCTGGTGCTGGGGGCCGCGGAGCGCCTCGGGCTCGACGCCTCGGCGTTCACCCCCGCCGTCGAGGACGAGCTGGTCGAGGTCGGCGCGAAGGTGCGGTTCCGGCATCCACTCGTGCGATCGGCGGTCGTCACCGCCCAGTCCGCGGCCGACCGGCGTGCCGCCCACCTGGCGCTGGCTGCTGCGACGGACCCCGACACCGACCCGGATCGCCGGGCGTGGCACCTCGCCGAGGGATCGATCGGGCTCGACGAGGACGTCGCGGCCGAGCTGGTGGCGTCCGCGGTGCGCGCGCGACTGCGGGGCGGCCTCGTCGCGGCCGCGATGTTCCACGCACGCGGGGCGTCGCTGACCCCCGACGCGCAGATGCGCTCCCGCCGAGCCTTGATGGCCGCGGAGGACACGTTCCGCGCGGGCGGCATGCAGCAGGCGCTGCGCCTGCTCGACGGGGCCGAGCCCGAGCTGCTCGACGAGCATCAGCGCGCCCGCATCGATCTGGTGCGCGGTCAGGTCCTGTTCTATGTCGCCCCGGGCCGGAACGCCGCCGGAGCGCTCCTCGAGGCGGCGCGCCGGCTCGAGCAGCACGACAGCGATGCGGCGCTCGCGACCTATGCGAACGCCTACATCGCTGCGGTGCTGGTCGGCTCGCGCGCGCACGGCGTCGGCCTCGCCGAGGTCGCGCGCGGCATCCTCGCAGCGCGCCCGGTCGAGCCGCTCAACGCGGGGGCACGCGCTGCGGCCGCGGCCCTGGAGGGGCTGGCCGTGCTCGCCATCGACGGCTACGGCGCTGCGGCGCCACGCCTGCGCGAGGCCCTCGATGCGCTGCGGGCGCTGGATCGCAGCCCGATCGCGGATCCGCCGGCCGCCCGCGACCCCCGGCGCGGCCTGGGCGGCGACATCGGCGACGAGATCGGCGCGCTGCGCTGGCTGCCGCTGGCCTGCCTGGTCTCGCGGGTGCTGCTCGACGACGACGCGTACACGCAGCTCGCCGAGGAGTTCGTGGGAGCCTGTCGCCGCGAAGGCGCACTGTCGTCGCTGCTGATGGCCATGGCCGAGTGGTACCCGCTCCAGCTCATGAGCGGCAACATCGCCCACGCGGAAGAGCAGTACGCTGCCGTCCGCGACGTCATCACCGCGCGGGACTTCCCGGAGCTGCCCGACCGCGAAGGCTGGTTCGCGGCATATCGCGGGGATGCCGTCGCGATGGGTCAATCGCGGGCACTGGTGCAGGCGCGTGGCGCGCAAGGCGAGGGCCAGTGGCTCCTTTCGAACGCCCTGCAGGAGGGGGTCCTGCAGAACTCGACCGGCCGCTACGCCGAGGCGCTCGCGGCGACGTCGGCGGCCGATGGCCATCCGTTCGACATCGGCCTGGCGGCATGGGTGCTTCCCGAGCATGTCGAGGCCGCCGCTCGCGCCGGCGAGCCCGATGAGGCCCGTCGGTCCCTCGCACGGCTGCACGAGATCGCCGAGGCGACGGGCACCGACTGGGCGCGTGGGCTCGCGTCCCGGTCGGCTGCGCTGGTGGCCGATGACCGCGACGCCGAAGCGCTGTACCTCGCGGCGATCAGCGAGCTCGGCCGCACCCGGATCACGACCGCGACCGCGCGCGCCCACCTGCTGTACGGCGAGTGGCTGCGTCGCCAGAACCGTCGTGTCGAAGCCCGGGAGGCACTGCGGCGAGCGCACGACCTCTTTACACGGATGGGCGCGCACGCCTTCGCCGACCGCGCCGCCCGTGAGCTCGGAGCGACCGGAGAGGTCGTGCACCGCGGCGCCGACGGCCCGGTCGACGAGCTCACCGCGCAGGAGCGGCAGATCGCGCGGCTGGCGGCCGGCGGCAACACGAACCCCGAGATCGGCGCGCAGCTGTTCCTCAGCCCCCGGACCGTCGAGTGGCACCTTCGCAAGGTGTTCACCAAGCTCGGCGTGACGTCGAGACGTCAACTGGCACGCGCGTTGCGCGAGCCGTCGGCGTCGGTCGGCTAGCTCGCCCCCGTCATCGGCCCGTAGGTCCCGGGTGCGGCCAGGGGCCTCCCGGGCCCGGCCCCCGGCAGCACCACCGGCGCGCGAGCGCGGCGGGATCGGCGACGGTGGCTGCATGAACAACAACACCCCACGGCTCCCCGCCGCGTCGGTGTCGGCGGCCTCCGCCGGCACCGGGCGGGACGGCGCCGGCAGCCACCCCCTCCGCACCCTCTCCGTCCGCGTCCTGGCGGTGCTCGCCGCCTTCCTGGTCCTCGCGGCCTGCTGGGGGTCGCTCGCTCCGGCGGCGAGCGCCGCAGAGCTCAGTAGGACGGCATCCACCGGCTCCTCGTCGCCGGCGGCGACGCTGGTCACCGTCGACAGCGGCGCACTGCAGGGCGTCGCGACGGCGAGCGGCGTCGAGTTCCGCGGCGTTCCCTACGCCGCGGCGCCGGTCGGCGACCTGCGCTGGCGAGCGCCGCAGCCCGTGGCCGCCTGGACCGGCGTCCGCGACGCCACCGTGTACTCGCCGGTGTGCCCCCAGGCACCGCCGAGCCCGAACGGGTCGAGCGAGGACTGCCTGTACCTCAACGTGACCGTCCCCGCGGCGGCCGCCTCAGCACGCGGGTCGCACGATCTGCCGGTCATCGTCTGGATCCACGGCGGCGGCTTCGAGATCGGCGAGGGCGCGGACTACGAGGCGTCGGATCTCGCATCGAAGGGCGCCATCGTCGTCACCATCAACTACCGCCTCGGTCTGCTCGGGTTCCTGTCGCACCCGGCGCTCGCTGACGGCAACGGCGCCTCGGGCAACTACGGCCTCATGGACCAGCAGGCAGCCCTCCGGTGGGTGCAGCACAACATCGGACGCTTCGGCGGGGATGCCGGGCGTGTGACCATCGCCGGGCAGTCGGCCGGCGGCCTCTCGGTCGAGATGCAGCTGGCGTCGCCCGGTGCGAAGGGGCTGTTCCAGGCCGCGGTGATCCAGAGCGGCGCGTTCGCTCCGATCCAGAAGTCGCTCGCCCAGGCAGAGACCGAGGGACGCGCCGCCGCGGCGGCCGTCGGCTGCGCCGACCAGACGGCCGAATGCCTGCGCCAGGTGCCGGTCGACGCGCTCGTCGCGAACCAGCCGCTGTCACTCACCCCGGGCGTGGTGGACGGCACGGTCCTGAAGAGCTCGGTGGGCGTCGCGATCGCCACCGGCCGCTTCAACCGCGTGCCGATCATCAACGGCGTGAACACGCAGGAGGAGCGCATCTTCGTGCCTCTCGGCGTCAGCGTCACCAAGGGCGCCACGGTGATCGGCCCGGGACCCGTGGATGCCGGCAACTACGAGGCGGCGATCGCCTCGAGCCTCGGCGTGGGTGAGCGGACCGCGGCCCGGATCGCCGCGGCGTATCCGCTGTCGGCGTATGCGACCCCCGAGCACGCGTTCACCGTGCTCAACTCCGACGCCAACTTCTCGTGCCCGGCATTCGCGCTCGACGCGGCCGCCGCGGCCTGGGTGCCGACGTATGCGTACGAGTTCAACGACGCCCAGGCGCCGCAGCTGTACGTGCCCGACTCGCTGGGAGCGCCCGCCGCAGCGACGCATCAGTCCGAGCTCGCCTACCTGTTCGGCCAGCCCAACGCGCCGCTCCCCGGCTCGCTGACGGCCGACCAGCAGCAGCTCGCGTCGACCATGCAGCAGGCCTGGGTGCAGTTCGCCGCGTCCGGCTCGCCGTCGACGAAGGATGCCGCCTGGCCGCGGTTCGACCTGCGCACCCAGGTGCTCTCGCTCGATGACCCGGCACCGGCCGTCGAGCGCGGCTTCGCGCTGGATCACAAGTGCGCCCTGTGGGCAGGAGTCGCGCTCTTCGGCTCGCGCTGATCCGTCCGCGTCGCCTCTCCATCGGATGCCGGTCCCTCCTGGGGCCGGCATCCGTGCGTGCAGGGCGCATCCGGGGGCGTCGGTGACGTGCGGCCACGGGCCGCGCCCCAGTGCCCCGGTGCCCTCACCCGGGGGTCGGCCCGGTAGGGGGAACCGGCGCCGCGCGAAGCGCTTCGGTGGGATCGTCGAAGCACGTCGCGGCGATCCCGCCCGACGTCACAGAACGAGTGGCCCGGCGGTCATTCGCTCATGACAGACAAGGAGCATCCATGTCCATCCAGGACGTCATGACCACCGGCATCTACACCGACCGGGTCTCGGTCGAAGGCGACGAGCTCGTCTTCGACGTGCGCGGCACGGGTGCGCCCATCATCCTGCTGCCGGGCACTCCTGGCGACGCCTCCGCGTACGGGCTGATCGCCGACCCCCTCGCCGCCGACCACACGGTGATCACGTACGACCCGCGCGGGTTCGGACGCAGCACCGGCAACGCGCCGCGGCAGTACGAGATCGGTCAGCAGGCACGGGATGTCCGCGCGGTGCTGCGCGCAGCGGGCGTCGGCCGTGCTCTCGTGTTCGGCAACAGCGCGGGCGCCCTGGTGGGGCTCGAACTCGCGAAGCACCACCCCGAGCTCATCGACGGCTTCGTCGCCCACGAGCCGCCCGTGATCCGCGTGCTCCCCGACGCGGACGACTTCCGCGCGGCGATCGCCGGCATCTACCGCACCGCGTGGACCGAAGGCGCCAAGCCCGCGTTCTTCGACTTCCTCGCACTGACGCAGCTCCCGTTCAATGCGGGCAAGCCGTTCAGTCAGGCCGAGGTCGACGCGCTGCGCCCGAACCTGGACGCGTTGCCGGGCCTGGACTTCGCGGACTTCTACGTGAAGGAGCAGATGCTCCCGCTGACGAACTACGCCCCCGCTCTCGCGGCGATCAAAGCCAACGGGGTCAAGGTCGTGGCAGGCGCCGGCGAACTGAGCCTCGGGCTGCCCTTCGGCCGCACCTCACGCCGCGTCGCCGACGAACTGGGCGTGCCGTTCGTCACCTTCCCCGGCCACCACGGCTCGCACACCGACCCGGCGACCGCCGACGCGTGGCTCGCCGTCCTGCGCGAGGCGCTGGCCGCGCTCTGATCCGGAACCACGAACGAAAGGAATCAGGATGTCTCAGACACTCCCCTCGACCGTGAGCGATGCGGCGACCGCCGACCCGTTCGCGAGCCTGCACCACATCGACGCCGGCGAGCTGAACGTCGCGTACGTCGACGAAGGACCCCGCGACGGCACGGTCGTCCTGCTGCTGCACGGCTGGCCCTACGACATCCGCAGCTTCGTCGAGGTCGTTCCCCGACTGGTCGACGCCGGTCACCGGGTCGTCGTGCCGTACCTGCGTGGCCACGGCGAGACCGTCTTCCGGTCGTCCGAGACGCTGCGCAACGCGCAGCAGTCGGCGCTGGCGGATGACGCACTCGCGCTGCTGGACGCGCTCGGCGTCGATCGTGCGATCGTCGCCGGTTTCGACTGGGGCGCCCGCACGGCCGACATCGTGGCAGCCCTCCATCCCGAGCGCACCCTCGGGCTGGTCTCGGTGAGCGGCTACCTCATCGGCAGCCAGGCTGCCGGGGCGGCGCCGCTTCCGCCTGCTGCCGAGCTGCAGTGGTGGTACCAGTATTACTTCGCGACCGAGCGGGGGCGGGAAGGCTACGACCGGTACCGCCGCGACTTCGCGAAGCTGATCTGGCGCCTCGCGTCTCCGCAGTGGGCCTTCGACGACGACGTGTTCGCCGCGAGCGCCGTCGCGTTCGACAACCCCGACCACGTCGACATCGTGATCCACAACTACCGTTGGCGCCTCGGGCTCGCCGAGGGAGATCCGCGACTCGATGCGACCGAGGCGCTGCTCGCGCACGCTCCGTCGATCGACGTGCCGACCATCACGCTCGAGGGGGATGCGAACGGGGCACCGCATCCGGATGCCTCGGCCTACGCGCCGAAGTTCTCCGGACGCTACGAGCACCGCGTGGTCGCCGGGGGCATCGGACACAACCTTCCCCAGGAGGCGCCGGATGCCTTCGCCCGGGCGATCCTCGACGTGGGGCGGTGGGCCCGATGACCGGCAACAGCGAGGTCACCTCGCCCGTCGTCGTGCTGGTTCATGGCGCCTTCGCCGAGTCCGCCTCGTGGAACGGCGTCCTGTCGCGACTGCGCGGGCGCGGCATCGACGCGCGGGCGGTCGCCAACCCGCTCCGGTCGCTCGCCGGCGATGCCGCCTATGTGCGCGATGTCGTCGCGTCGCTCGGGCGCCCGGTCCTGCTCGTGGGCCACTCGTACGGCGGGATGGTCATCACCGAGGCGGCGGCGGGCAACGACGCGGTCGTGGGGCTCGTCTACGTGTCGGCGTTCGTCCCCGCGACGGGGCAGAGCGCGCTGGAGCTCTCGAACAGCGAGCCAGGCAGCACCCTGGGCGACGCGCTCACGTCGTACCCCCTCGCCACGGGCGGCGACGAGTTCGCGATCCGCCTCGACGCCTTCCCGGCCCAGTTCGCCGCCGACGTGCCCGAGGCCGAGGCGCGTCTGATGGCGGCGACGCAGCGTCCCGTCACCGAGGCAGCGCTGACCGCGGGCCTCGTCGCCGACGAGCCGGGATGGGCTCGGGTGCCCTCTTGGCACGTGTTCGGCAGCGCCGACCGGAACATCCCACCGGCGGTCCTGCGAGCCGGCGCTGCACGCGCCGTCGCACGGGGAACCGTCGAACTGCCGGGTGCCTCGCACGCCGTGGCCGTATCCCACCCGGATGCCGTGGCCGCCGTCGTGCTGGACGCGGTAGCGGGCGTGACGGGCGGGGAGCTCGACGATCCCGACCGAGGGGAGCCGACGCCGTGAGCGCCGTGACGGGGCACGACGGACCGTCCCGGCACGACCGCCGGGCGGCGGCGGACTACGAGCGGGCGCACGTCGCGCAGGGGGCGCAGCTCACGCCGATCACGGCCGAAGAGGTCGAATGGTTCGATCGCCTCACGCCGTCGCAGCTCGACGTGCTCTACCAGCACCTGGTCGAGGCCACGGCCCCGGCGGTGGGCCGCGCGAGGACTCCCCACGCGGAGGCCGCCGACCCCGAGGCCGGCCCGCCGAGCGGCACACCCGTCCGGCGCACGCTCGGCGAGCGCGTCCTGGATGTCGTCGGACGGATCGTCGACGCGCTGGCGGCGGGCTCCGTGGCGGGTGCGGTGGCCGCCGGACTGGTCACCGCGGCGCCGACGCCCTACGCAGAGGACCGGGTGATCTACCCCTTCTTCTGGTGGTACGGCTACTGGGCCGGCACGACGCAGGCCTGGGAGGACCCGAGGTACTCGCGGAAGGACTCGGACGAACCCCCGTCCTGACATCCACCAGGCGACCGCGGCGCGGGGGAACGGACCGGCTGTACCGGTGCGTTCCCCCGCGCCGCGGCTCGTCCACCCGAGTTCCGGGCCCGTCACACGCGGGCGGTCTGCGGTGTCGTATGTGTGAAGCCATACGAGGAGGCCGGACGTGCGAGGCATCGCGAGTCGGAACAGACACTCTCGGAAGAGGGAACCGCGCCACCGCCGTTCGCTCACCGACCGGCTGAGCGAAGGCCTCGCCGGCACCCGGGTGCTCGGGCGGCGGATCGGCGATGTGTGGCAGCAGATGCGCGGGCGAGCCGTGCCTCGTCACTGGACCAACCTGTTCGGGGTCGTCACCGTCGCGTCATTCGTGGTCGTGATGATGACCGGCATCGCCCTGATGTTCGTCTACACGCCGTCGAGCGAGACGATCAGCTATACGGGGGCATACGCGCCGTTGCACGGTGCCGCGGTCTCACGGGCATTCGCCTCGACCATGCACATCACGTTCGAGGTTCCCGGCGGCAGGCTGCTGCGTCAGGCGCACCACTGGTCCGCGCTGATGCTGCCGGCTTCGATCGTGGTGCAGCTCGTGGTGGCCTTCTTCACCGGCGGCTACCGGCGACCGCGCCGGGCGATGTGGGTCCTGCTGGTCCTCGCTTTCCTGGCAGCCGTCGCCTCGGGCTGGAGCGGCTACGCGCTTCCTGACGACATGCTGTCGGGCACGGGTCTTCGCATCGTGGAAGGCATCGTCCTCGGCATCCCCGTCGTCGGCACCTGGCTCGCCTCCGCGCTCTTCGGCGGCGCGTTCCCGGGACGGATCATCGAGAACCTGTACCCGCTCCACATCGTCGTGTTCCCCGCGGCTCTCGTCGCATTCCTCACCCTGCGGGCCGTCGCGGCATGGCGCCACGGCCCGCTGCAGTTCCCCGGGCAGGGTCGCGCCGCGGATCGCGTCGTCGGCGCGCTGCTCGTCCCCACGGCCGCGGTGCGTGCCGGCGGGCTGTTCGCCGTCGTCACAGGACTGCTGATGCTCGTCTCGGCGACCGTCACCGTGAGCCCGATCTGGCTGTACGGCCCTTCCGACCCGGCGAACGCCGGCGCCGGAAGCCAGCCGGACTGGTACACCGGCTTCCTCGACGGCGCCCTGCGTCTGGTGCCGCCGGGGTGGGAGCTTCAATGGCTCGGCCGCACCTGGACGCTTGCGGTGCTCGCACCACTCGCCGTCGTGGGCGCGTTCTTCGCCTTGCTCACCCTGTACCCCTACATCGAAGAGCGGCTCACCGGCGACCGGCGTGACCATGACCTCCTGGACCGCCCGCGCGCCGCACCGGGACGGACCGGCGTGGGAGTCGCCGGGCTCCTCTTCGTGGGCGTGCTGTGGGCGGCCGGAGGTGCCGACATCCTCGCGACGACGTTCTCGGTGAGCATCGAGCACGTCATCCTGACGCTGCAGGCGGCGCTCGTCGTCGGACCGGTCGTCGGGTTCAGCGTGGCGCGCCGGGTCGCCCTCGGCCTGCAGCAGAAGGACCGGATGCTGCTGGAGCACGGGTACGAGACAGGACGCATCCTCCGCCTTCCTGGCGGGGAGTACGTCGAGGTGCATCGGCCGCTCGACGAACCCGAACGGGCGCGGATCGCGCTGCCGCCGGCGTCGGGTGCTCGCCGCATCGACGCTCGCACGGTGGACGGCAGGAAGCGGAAAGACGTTCTCGTCGGTGCGGGCACCGGCGAACGGGGATCAGTGCCCGCCGGCCCGGTCAGTCCGCGATGATCCCCCGGCGCGACGGGACCGCACTTGTAGGAACCGCTTGGAGATGTCCATGATGACATCGGATTTATTCGCAAGGCCGACGCGAAATGTCCATGCTCTGGCTTGCCCATAGTTATGTGACTTGTCCACCGCCCGCGACCGTCAAGCCGCCTGCGACCAGGCGCGGCAGCGCCCAGTCCCAGTCAATGCGCTCTTGCTCCAGCCGGACCCGCGTGCCGTAACGGTCGGTGACGAGGTCTGAGTACAGGGCGGTCTCCGCAGGATCCAAGTTGACTAGCCGGGCGGTGGTCGGGGAAGACTCTTCCCCCCACCGGTCTTCGTGCGCGAGCAGCGTCTCACGATCCATCAGCACCGACTGTGCCTGTGGCAGCCATGCGCGCACGCGATGCAGAATGCCGAATCCGTGCGTATCCAGATCACCCCAGTAGTCCACGTCGATCCCGCTCAGCCACCGCAGGGAGGCGGGTTCGTTCGCGTCATACCCCTTACCCCACAGCACGACGCCCCCGTCGGGGACGGGAACGCTCAGGTAGGTGATCTCGTTCTCAACGATCAGAGCGCGCTGCGGGCGCACCACGAGTCTGCGCAGCTCGTCGGTGCGCAGGACCGCCTCGGAGAGCCCCGACGGCATCGCCAGCACGCCCGGGGCAAACCTCAGCCGCACCGTCGCAGGTTTCGTCGCGTAACCGAGCGCCGAGGCGAATCCGCGGACAGGCACGCCCAGCATCGCCGCCAGCACGCTGCGGTGGCGCTCGATGAACTTCGTGTCGACGCCATGCGCGGCTACCTGCCGCAGGTACAGGCCGGAGTTTCGGTTTGCGGTCAACCACTGCAGCGCCGCGAGCACCGTCGGCCACTCGTCTGCGAGCTCAACGGCCGCGATGGGCGATCGGAGCGCCCACTCGCGTGCCTCAGGCACCGATCGCGCCGAGTCGACGAGCGCTCGGAAGACCACCGCGTCCGTCGCCGTTCCGAGGACTCGCCAAGCTCGGTCGTATGTGTCCACGACGGCACGCACCGGCAATTCGGTCGTCCCCGCGAGCCGACCACCGATTCGCCCGGTCACCACGACGTAGGCGCGATCGTTGTGCGAGGCGGCGCGGATGCCCTCGGCCCACGCCCGTGCAAGTTCGTAGTGGGCGCCGAGATCGGCCGCGACCGGTCCGCGTACAGGCACCTCGATCGCCGGACACGGGTCTCCCGTCGCGAACGCGCGCAGCAGCGACCCGTCGTCCCAGCGGCGCCGCACCGCCGCGGCGATACTGGCGGGCGTAGTCCAGCGCGTCGGGTCGCTCATCCGCGGCTCCGCTGTCGCTCGCGAAACTCCTCGATCGTCAGCGTCTGCACGCGCGAGGCCGCGCCGGTCGGGTTGTCGACGAACCCGATCGAGCTGACGTACCGCTCGATCACGTGCACCTTCTGCAGTGGAGTAACGATGAGCAGTTGAAGTCCCAGCTTGGCAAACAGTTCGAGGGCGTAACGGGTCGACGCATCCGATCCGCGCCCGAACGCTTCATCGATGACCGCGAATCGGAAGTCGCGGGATTTCTCGACGCCCCACTCCAACCCGAATTGGTAGGCCAGGGAGGCCGCGAGGATCGTGTAGGCGAGCTTCTCCTTCTGCCCGCCGGACTTGCCATCGGAATCGGTGTAGTGCTCAAATTCCTGGCCCGTGCGCCGGTCCTGCTCACTCGCCGCGAACGTAAACCAGTTGCGCACATCGCTGACGCGTCGCACCCACGCGCGGTCGGCGTCCGCGTGGCCGACCCGCCCCTGGAACCGCTCGATCAGCAGCCGGATCTGCTCGAAACGCGCCTCTGCGGCGCCGGCTCCGACTTCGGAAAGGAGGTCTGCCGTCGCGTCACGCAGGTCTGCGCGGAACTGCCTAATCTCCTGGTTGACGGTCGGCTCCGCGACGAGCACGATGATGCGACCCGGGTAGTAGTCGATCGCTGCGAGTGCCTCGTTGATGACGTCGACGCGTCCGCGGATCTCATCCGCTTGCCGCCGCAGCCACGCGTTGAACTGGGCAAGCTCGCGCACTGCATTGGTGTTGAGCTGGTGACGGAACTCCTCCTCGTAGCGCGGCAGGTCGTCCCGAAGCACGCGCGCGTGAAGCTCACGGAACCCGGTGATGGCGCGCACGCTCGCGTCGAGTTCGGATCGCTGATCGGGCCAACTCCGCAGGAATTCGCTCATCTGCTGCTGGATGCCAGTGGTGTAGCCGTTCATCTCCCGCTGCGCTGCCTCGATCGCCGTCGTCAAGGTACCGGTAAGACTCGTCCGCAGTCGGTCACAGTCCTCCACTGTGCGCACCTCGGCGCGGGTGAGACGATCGGCGAGGTCAGGATAGTGCTCGCGTGCTCGGGCGACGACGTCCGGCCCCATCGCGTCGATCGCCGTCCGTTCGGCGTCGTCGCGCGTGCGCATCGCGGTGGCCGCGGCACGGGCGGCGCCCAATCGCTCTGTTGCCGCATTGGCGTCTCCGCGCAGACGCGCATCCTCCTCGTCGACCTCGGCGAGCTGACGATCGATCTCCACGAGAGCGGACGACCCTGCCACAAGGCGTTCGCGTTCTGCTTCCAGCGCGGCGAGCTGAGCGGACGCCTCAGCTGTGTCGACCTCGCGCCACGCCCCGTACTGCTCGAGACCAGTCAGTGCCCGACCAAGCCCTGCGAGAGCGTCGGCCTCTGCATCCAACGTGGCGAAATCGCGGTCAAGGCGCGCGAGTTCGACGTCGTACCGGTCGCGCTCTTCGGTAAGCGCCGCAATCTTCTGCTCGCTGACGCGGCCCAGCACCCACGCTCGCGGGTCGGAGGCGCTACGGCGGTCGTCCTTTTCGTGACGGTCACGATCGCGCACGAGGCCCTCGCGCGTGACGGCACGTTCCTCGCGCCGGAGCTCCTCCACGGATGCCGCGAGCACGTGATCGGCGCGCGACGCGAGCTCCGCCGCAAGGTGGTCCGCGAACGATCCCGGCTCGACGTCGATCGCGTCGATGAGTCGGCGGCCAGATCGCGCCGTCGGGATGCTGCGCACACGCCGCTCGGGCACCCGCAGGTACACCAGGCGCGCGCCGAGCCGATGTGCGTTCACCCACTCCGACACCGCCGCGTAGTGCTCTTGCGGCACGAGGAGCGACAGCGCGAAGCCGCGCATCACGCGCTCGGCGGCGCCACGCCACTCCGCGTGATCGTCGCGGACGTCGAGCAGCTCACCAGCGAACGGCAGTACATCGGTTTCCAGATTCAGCGCCGCGCACAGCTCGCCGCGCACTCGGTCGAGGTCGCGCCCGACGTTGCTGCGTCCGTCTCGCAGGCGATCGATCTCGTCCTGCGAGGCGGCCCGTGCCCGACGGAGGTCGGTTCGCTGTTCGAAGAGAGGATCCCGCCGGTCCTTCAGTGCGCCTCGCCGTTCGTCGAGTCGCCCGCGCAGCAGACCCGCTTCCTCTCGGCGGGAAAGGAAGCCTGCGGCATCCTCCGCCGGCGCGAGCTGTGCATCCTGAAGCAGGGCGTCGTACTTCCGCCGCCGGTCGGCTCGGCTGTCGCGTTCGACCTCCGCGCGGGGAATCTCGATGTCGAGCTCCTTCAGCCGGTCGCCGCCCACTCCAGCCCGCTCGAGCTTGAGTCGGTCGCGCGCCGGCACGAGGTCGGCACGACGGCGGTCGATGTTGGCGCGCTGGGACTCGAGAGCCGCAACCTCGCCCTCTCGCGCACTGATCTCCCCAGCGAGCAGCTCGCGCACCCGCTCGGCCAAGTAAGGCACAACCGCGCTGCGTTGGTCGGTGAGGGTCGCGTGGCGTCCCGCGGCGTCGTCGTACCGATCCGCGGCGGCGACCAGCGGTTCGAGCACCGCAATTTGATCGGTCGCCGTGCGAACAGCTTCATGCGCCTTCACCAGGTTCTCGAAGTGTTCGACGATTGCCTTCACCTTCGGTGCTGCGTCGACTGGCTCGAGCATGTGGTTGCGAACGAAGTCGTTTAGGTTGCCGACCGACTTCATCGATACCGTCTGGTGGAACAGCTCCATCGCCTGCTCAGATCGGATGCCGAGGAGCCGGCGTGCCTTCCGGTGGTAGTCGGGGAACGTGTTGTCAATGTCGGCACCACCGGCGCGCAGTCGCGAGCGCAACGCTTTCAGGTCACTGCCGAAGTTGGTGAAGTCGTGATCGATCGACAGAGGGGTTGAGGCGGTCACGAAGAACCGATCGGGCTGGCCGGTGCGATCCTTCTGGTGGAACACCTGCGCGATGGTGACCTGCTCTCCGTATCCCTCGTTTGCGAAGACGCCAAGGATCACCGAGTACGACCGGTGGTCGCGCAGCCCGACCGGCCGCGAGGCGCCGGTCGCCTCATTGCGCTCGGACTTGTAGTGCCCGTCGACGTAGCTGCGGAGCGACCGTTCCTTGATGTCGGCGCCGGCCGCCTTGTTGTACGAGATACGGTGCGCCGGCAGGAGGAGTGTGGTCACAGCATCTACGAGCGTCGACTTGCCACTACCGATGTCGCCGGTCAGCAGCGACGTCTGACCGTCGAGACGCAGGTTCCAGACGTGCCTGTCGAAGGTCCCCCAGTTGAACACCTCCACGGTCTGGAGCCGGTAGCCCGTGCGCAGATGAGTCTCGGCCGGAGATTCGAGGGCCGAGAAGAGGGTGTCGGTCACGCCGGTTCTCCATCCGCGGTGTTGGTTGCGCCGGCATAGGCATTCAACCGGCTGGCGAAGTCGGACAGGGTCTGCGCGTCGACGTACGCCTTAATGATGCGGCGGACCTCCCATGCGCGCTCTTGGCCGCGGAGCTCGCGGAGGAAGCCGAGCTCGGCAACCTGGGAGATCGTGCGGTCGGCTTGCTCGATCACGCGCGCCTCGTTGCTCGAAGACTCTTGAAACACCCGCAGCATCTCAACGAGCTGCTCCCGAGTGAGCACGAGCTTGCCGTCGCCGCCGGTCGACTCGAACTCGACCATGCGGCGGCGTAGCAGCACGAGGAGAAGGCTGACGTTGTACGTGAGGCTCCGCCGACGGACAAGGCGCGGCAGAGGCTCCTCGCCATCTTCGGCCTCACGCGTCGACAGAAAGGCGTAGCCTTCGGTCTCGTCGACGACAACGTCGATGCCGATCGCGACGAAGTGGTCAGCGACACGCCCCCGATGGCGCTGCAGAGTCTCCCACACGGCCTCGTGCGCCGGAACCTCTCGATACACGACGTCGCGCATCAGGTGAATGATCGCGCTCGCGACCGCCTGCTCGTCGGCGGTCCTCATGCTCGCGTCACCAACGCCCTCTTCATCCGGACGCGGCGGGGGGCGCCTCCGGCATCCGAGTAGTCGATCACCATCTGCTCGTCGGTCGTCTCCACGGTGATGCCGTCTCCATCCAAGGACAGATACCCGAGAACCTCCGCGATCCCCTCCTCGACGGGGTATAGCGCAATGATCTCGTCGAGCGCGACCGAGGTGTGCAGCGGCACAACCGCCCGGATGTTCTCAGCGAGCCGCTCGGTGTCGACGAACCGCTGCGCAAGCAGGCCCTCGAGCTCTACCGCGTCGAGCTCCGCGGGGGCGGGCAGACTGTCGACGGCGACGTCAGGCTGCGGGTCATACAGAGGGCGCTCGAAGAGCAGTGCGATCGGCACGCCCGGTTGGTCCACGACGAGCCCGACATCGCGCGGCGGGTTCTCGCGAACTGCGAGAGCGGCTGCCTCCACAGCTCGCACGAGATCGAGTACGCGCCGGTTCTCGACCCATACCTGGTCTTCGAGGAACCGGCGCAGCTGCTCAGAGAGGTTCCGCACCGTCTGCTGAGTTCGCTCGGCGGCATCCGCCCAGTCATAGTGGACGCCACGCAGTCGGCGGTCGACGGACAGCTGCGGCAGCGACTGTACAGCCTCGAGCAAACCGGTCAGTTCGCTTTGGCGTTCTTCTGAGAGCAGCAGATCGTAGAAGGCCTGGAAGCTGCGTCCCTGATCGGACGCCGTGATGTCAGTGCGACTCGAGACGAGATCGGCCAGCAGCTCGCCTTTGCCGCCTTCCCACCCGGCGATCTTCTCGCGCGCCGATCGGTCAAGGCCGCGGAAATTCTCCTCGACCTCGCGGAAATCGCTGAGCAGCTCTCGGGCTGTCGCGGCGAACTGCTGATACCGCTCACGCAGCGCGGTGTCGTCGAGCGTGTCGAATCGTCCTATGCGGGCCTCGGCAAGCTCGGACTCAATCGCCGCTCGGCGGCGCTCGATCTCCGCGATGCGGTGGTCTACGTCCGTCTCGGAACCGTGCACGATCTGACGGAGCAGATCGACGGCGGTCTGCAATCGCGACTCGGTACCGACGAACGCGCGACTGCGCAGGCTCTGCGCCCATGCGTAGGCACGTTCCAGCGCGGGTGTGGCCTCGTAGTGCACCTCATCGGACGCCGCAGGGTAGAACCTTCTCAGCCAACCCGCGTCCGAAGCCGCCCAATCATCGAGGTATACGGCGGGGTCGGCGAGGTAGCGCTCGGGGTCGATGCGGTGCACCGCGTAGAGGAAGTCGTCGAGCGATGAGACGAGCTCGCCGGCGGACACCGCGCCGCGGTTCTCGTCGACGAACACCCCGCCGAGGAAGGCCAGGATGAGGGGCGCGTTGCGCGCGCGCAGGAGCCGCCAGGCCGGATGCCGCTCCCACAGCCGGTCAATTTCGTCGAGATCCATTTCGACTACAGCGTAGGGGCGGGTCGGGACACGCAGTTCTTGCTTGAAGAACGGAACGAAAGTCGGGCCTATTCATCCTGACGTACGGGACACCAGAACTCGCGGCGCTGCTACCAGCAGTGGCAGATGACAACTGACTCGGAGACGGTGTCCCCGCAGGAATTCGATGCCCGAAATGTCCATATGGACACACCGTGGACATTTCATCTGCGAAATGGACAACTTCAAAAAAACTACAACTCACCCGAAGTCGCCGGGCGCCATGTCGGTGAAGCGCGAGAAGTGACCCTGGAAGGCGACCGTGATCGTGTCGGTGGGGCCGTTGCGGTGCTTGGCGACGATGAGGTCCGCCTCGCCGGCGCGCGGGGAGTCCTTCTCGTAGGCGGCCTCGCGGTGCAGCAGCACCACCATGTCGGCGTCCTGCTCGATCGAGCCCGACTCACGCAGGTCCGACAGTGCCGGCTTCTTGTCGGCGCGCTGCTCAGCACCACGGTTCAGCTGCGACAGCGCGATGACCGGTACCTGCAGCTCCTTCGCGAGCAGCTTGAGCGCACGCGAGAACTCCGAGACCTCCTGCTGACGTGACTCGACGCGCTTGCCCGAGGTCATCAGCTGCAGGTAGTCGATCACGACGAGCTTGAGACCGGCGCGCTGCTTCAGGCGACGGCACTTGGCGCGGATCTCGACGAGCGTCATGTTGGGGCTGTCGTCGATGTACAGCGGCGCGTCGTTGATGCGCCCGCGGGTGGCGGCGACCGTCGTCCAGTCGCGCGAGTCGAGCGTGCCCTTGCGCATCGACTGCAGCGGGATCGCGCCCTCGGCGCTCAGCAGGCGCATCGCGATCTCGCTGCGGCCCATCTCGAGCGAGAAGAAGATCGTGGGCATGTCGTGCTTCACCGCGGCAGAGCGTGCGAAGTCCAGCGCGAGCGTCGAGTTGTGGGTCGGGATCATCGATTCCCCCGCGAGGTACAGATGATCGTCGTTGTCGACCTGCACACAACGGACGGGCACGCTCTCGATCGGGCGGATCGACTTCACGTAGCGGATGCCTGTGCGCAGCGCATTCGCCGCTCGCTCCTGCTCGTGAAGAGCGCGCTTGCGCTCCAGCCAGAACACGTCGTCTGTGGTCGAGAAGTTGAGGATGTAGGCGGTCGAAGACGCCTCGGTGCGACCGTTCACGCGCTTGGTCGTGCGCCCGCATCGATAGCCGAGACTGACGATGAGCTCGTACACCGAGTCGGCGAGCTTCTTGTTCGTCACCGCAAACTGGCAGGACCCGACGCCCCTGACGACCGTGCCGTCGGTGTCGAGCAGCCCGGCGAGCAGCTCACGCCGTTGCGCCTCGGATGCCCGCAGGTAGGCAGCAGGCACGTGCTTGTCACCGAGCACACCGGCCTTTCGCAGCAGCGCCGTGAACGAGCCGTGATCGCGATAGCAGGCCGCGCACCGCTGAGCCTCGCCCGAGAACGGCCGGCCGCAGTCCGGGCACGACAGCCTCTCGGGGTGCGCGCCCTTGTTCTTAGGTCCGCAGGTGCGGCCGCAGGTCCGGACGTGCGGGTGGCGTGCGACGAAGTCGACCCCGCACACCTCACAGGGGCGGACAAGATCTTCGCGCTCGAGGAGCTGGAGCGAGTACAGCATGCCGCCGCGTGACTCGACCCGCAGGCCACTGCTGCGCGCGACGAGCGCCGGGATCTCGTCGGTCTCACTGGTCATCCGGGCGCCGTCGCTGTGTCCGTCGCCGAGCCAGGCGCCGAGGGCGTAGGGCGCGACGGGCAGATCGGCTTCCGGCGCCTGCAGCGCCCGCGCGTTGCGCACCGAGTGGTTGGCCCGCTCGTCGGCCGCGACGGTGAGCGTCGTCCGCATCTGTTCGGTCGTGACGACAGCCGGCTCGATGCGCCGCCTCCGTCTGGCCGCGCGCGTCTCAGTCAGCCACTGGTGCTCAGCATCGGCGATGATCTTCGAGCCGTCCGAGAACTCGACCTCATAGCAGGGCCTGCCGGTCATGACCTCGGTCGCGGCAACGACCCGTGTCGGGCGGCCGTGAGCGTCGTACAGCTCATCGCCCACCTTCACGGCACCCATCGTCGTCCACCCTGACGGGGTCGCCAACGGGGTATCGAGCGCGAGCGCCTTACCCATGGCCGGTCGCGCCGCGATGATGATCATCTGGCCCGGGTGCAGACCGTTGGTGAGCTGGTCGAGACCCGAGAAGCCGGTCGGGATGCCGGTCATCTGGCCGTCGCGGCCGCGAGCGGCCTCGATCTCTTCGACGGCGGCGTCCACCGCGATCGTCAGCGGCACATAGTCCTCGGCCTGCTCCGCGCCGGTGACGGAGTAGATCTCGGCCTGGGCGTTGTTGACGAGGTCGAGCGCCTCGCCCTGACCCGAGTAGCCCATCTGCACGATGCGGGTGCCGGCCTCGACGAGCCGGCGCAGCAGCGCGCGCTCCGAGACGATCGACGCGTAGTAGCCGGCGTTGGCGGCGGTCGGGACGATCGAGGTCAGCGTATGCAGATAGTCCGCGCCGCCCGCCCGCTGCAGGTCGCCGGTCTTGATGAGCTCGTCGGTGACCGCGACGACGTCGGTGGGCTCGCCGTGCGAGTAGAGGGTGAGGATCGCCTCGAAGATCAGCTCGTGCTTCGGGATGTAGAAGTCCGTGCCCCGGAGCGTCTCGATGACGTCGGCGACGGCATCCTTCGAGAGCAGCATGCCGCCGAGTGCGCTCTGCTCGGCGAGGAGGTCGTGCGGGGGAGTGCGCTCATACTCTCTGCGGCCGCCTTCGCGAGGGCCTCCCATGCGCTCTTCGGAGATGTCGGCGATCGACATAGGCTGCGCGTCCCCTTCTCGCTCGCTGCATCGTCCGATCGCACGCGAAATCTCGCGCCCCGGCTGGCCGTTGACCACGCTATGGACGGCCTCCGACACTCGCAACACGGCCTGTGGATAACTGTGTGGAAAGCCTGAGAGAAACGCCGACACACCTGTGAAGAACCTCTGTGGAGAACTACCGGGGTATCTGGGGGATATATTGCCGAAATGGCCTCTGATCAGGCATCCACGAATCCACACCCTGTGGAGGGATTCGTGGTTGAAGCAGAGGTTGAAGGTTTGCTGCGTCGCTGTGGGCTGTGCACAATTCCGGGGCGCGCAGGTTCCTCCCCGCGCGCGATAAGGAACCTCGGCCGGCGCACGAAGAACCTCTGGACATCGCGTCGGACCACGCGCTACCCTCGGAGGTCCAGGCACCCTCACGCACGATCCGTTCGGCCGTTCCACGATCCGAATCCGGAAGTGCGGCATATTCGTCGTGGGAGGTGAACGTGGAGAACACAATCCGGCAGCTGCCGAGGATCGTGCGAGTGGCCCTCATCGGGACCGGCGCCGCGTTCGCCTGGATCGTCGTCTCGCTCGTCCTGGGCCTCGGGCTCGGCAACGCGCACGCAGACGACGGTGATCACGACGGACTGCTCGGGGGTGTCCTCGGCGCCGTGACCTCCGCAGTCGACTCGACCGCGTCGACGCTCACGAGCACCGTCACCGGCACGGTCTCGACCACCACCACCGCCGTCACCGGCGTCGTGAACTCGGTGGTCGCGGTCGCTCCGGCGCCGGTGCAGCAGCCGGTGAGCCAGGTGGTGCAGTCGGTCGGCTCCGTCGTCACGAACACCGTCACGGCCGTCACCGCCCCCGTCACCCAGGTGGTGTCGGGCGGCGTCGTCAGCGGGATCACGCAGCCCGTCGTGGACGCCGTGACGCAGGTTCCGGTCGTCGGCGGCATCGTGTCGGGGATCGGCCTCGACGATGCCGTGACGGATCTCGGCGGGACGCTCGACGACACGCTCGGCGGCGTCGTGGGCGGTGTGGTCGACGCGGTCGACGAGACCGGCACGACGATCGGCCAGCCCTCGGCCGGCATCGGCCTTCCGGCGCTTCCCGGGCTCCCCGGTCTTCCCGGCTCCTCCGACTCCTCCGATCAGCCCGCCACGGATGCCGCTGTCGTCGGCACCGCGGTCGCCGGACTGACGGATGCCGCCGGCTCGACGTCCTCGTCGGCGGCGGTCGCCCGTGGCACCTGGGACGCAGCCGCTCCGGCAGGCGCCGGTGCCACCGCGACCATCGGTTCTTCCTCCCACGCTGCGCCCGGCGCAGGCGGAGCCACGAGCAGCGGGAGCGGACTCTGCCTCCCGGCCTCTTCTTCTGCGGGATCCGGCGGTGCGGGTCCCGGCGCCTGGGCGTTCGTCGCCCTCGATCCCCTCGATGCAGACCGTGCCTGGGTGCGTCGAGCAGGGCCCGAGGACGAACTCGCGCCGCCGGCGCCCCTCGCTTCCACCGACGTCTCCCCCGACTGATCGGCTCGCGGCCGTCGCCTGTGCTCACCTGAGCCGGCCATGACGGCAGAGCTTCGGCGCGCCCTCACGCGCCATGCAGCGCTGACGCCTCCTCGCGCGCGCTGCGAACCGATCAACACACAAAGGGGAACACCATGCGTACTTTCTACAAGCGCGCCCTCTTGGGCACGCTCATCGCGGGCGGCATCACGCTGCTCGGCGCCACGGTCGCCAATGCGGCCGAGACGCCCTCCGATCCGAACCTGCTGACCTCGATCGTCGCCGACAACGGTCCGGTCGACGCTCTCGTGGGCGACGGAATCGTCGACCCGCTGCTGGGCGACGACGGCGCCGTCGCGCCGGTCACCGACGCCGTGGCCGCAGTGGTCGACGGCGTGACGGGCACCACGGCCGGCACCGTCGTCTCCGAAGCGCTGACGGGCGACGACAGCGCGCTCGACGACGTCGTCGGCGACGGCGCGCTCGTCGAAGGCGGCACCGTCGGCAACCTCGCCGAGAACGGCGACGCGGTGCTCGACGACGTCGCCGCAGGCGACCTGCAGGGCGCGGTCACGAACCTCGGCACGACGGTCGAAGACCTCGGCTCCGACGTCGGGCAGACCGTGACCGCCGCCGCGCAGAACACCGACGACCAGGTGATCGACGGGATCGTGGCGGATGCGCTCACCGATGTGGGCGGCATCCTGAACGGCGACGACCCGGCCGCGGGCCTGCAGAACCTGGTGCAGGACCTCGGCGACAACACCGCTGACGCCACCGACACGTCCGGCCTCGCGCAGGACGCGCTGCAGCAGACGCTGGAGGGCGGTCCGACGGCCACGCCGAACACCCCGGCGGACGACGCGGACGGCCTGCTCACGGGCCTGACCGAGGACGACGGACTGGTCGACGGCCTCGTCGGCGACAGCATCCTCGACCCGATCCTGGGCGAGGACGGCGCACTCGAGCCCGTCACCGATGCGGTGGGCGATCTGCTCGACGGGATCACCGACACGACAGCGGGCAGCGACCTGCTCGACGGCCTGCTCGGTGAGGACTCCGGTCTGAACGACGTGGTCGGCGACGGCATCCTGGTCGAGGGCGGCCTCGTCGGCAACGCGGTCGACAACCTCGACAACACCGTCGGCGACCTGCTGGACGGCGATGTCGACGGTGTCGTCGAGGACCTCGGAACGACGGTCTCCGACCTCGGTTCGGACCTCGGCACCACGGTGACCAACGCCACGGACAACACCGCCGACCAGGTCCTCGACGGCCTCGTCAACGACGCGGTCGGTGACGCCGGCAACATCGTCGACGAGCTGCTCGGCGGCGGAGACATCCTCGGCGCTGTCTCGGACACCGTCCAGAACGCGGGCGACAACCTGACCGACGCCGTGGACAACACCGGTCTCGTCGATGACCTGCTCACCGACCTGCTCGGCGACACGGACGCGGCCGGCCCGACGGACCCGACCGATCCCACGGACCCGACCGACCCGACCGACCCGACCGACCCGACGGATCCCACGGACCCGACCGACCCCAGTGACGGCGGCTCGAACGACGGCTCGAACGGCGGCATCGGCATGACCGGCGCGGTGGCGGATGCCGGCAGCGCCTCCACGCTCGCTGCGACAGGAGGGGCGGGCGCATTCCCGTTCCTGCTGCTGGGGCTGATGCTCCTGGTGGCGGGCGCGTTCGCGCGCGCGTCGCGGCGCCGCTCCGCGTGAGTCGACGGGGCAAGTCGACGTTCCCCAGACGCCCTCGCCCCGACTCCGCGTGAGCAGGCGGGAGGACCGCCCCCACCGGTCCTCCCGCCCCCGAACGGCTCTCGATCCCGCCGACGTTCTTGCCTGGACCGGCGGGGTCGAGGGCTCCGGACTCATCTCGGCCGCGGTGCCCGTCACTGCCTGGACCGGATGCCACGATCCGAGATGAACAAGTGGATGCCGCGACCCGGGGGGCTCGCGGCATCCACTTCTCTCTGCGCGCAGCAGGCATCGCCCTCGCGTTGCACGACGGGCGCACCCTCGCCAGAGTGGGGTGATGCCCTTCCCCGAGCCCTACCACCTGATCCCGGTCCCCGCCGAACGCCTGGACGACGTCCTGCAGCTCGACGTGTGGGCGTTCCCGACGAGCGACACCGTCGAGGCGCTGCGCGATCTGCCGAGCCCCCTCAGCTGGGACCGCACGTACGGGGTCGTCCGGACCGAAGCAGACAGCCTGCTCGCCGGCTTCCACGGCGCGTACCCGCTGCGCGCCTATCCCGTTCCCGGAGCCGAGGTGGCGTGCGGGTGGCTGACCTGGGTCGGCGTGCATCCGGCGCACCGGCGGCGCGGCATCCTCCGCGGCATGATCGAGCACCACTTCGCCGACTGCCTCGCCCATGGCGAGGCGATCTCGGGCCTCATGGCCGCAGAGACCCCGATCTACGGCCGCTTCGGCTACGGCATGGCCTCGACGCAGGTGAGCCTCATGATCCCGCGCGGCGCGGCCCTGCGTCCCGTGGCGGGTGCGGCGGAGCTCGACGTGACGCTGGATGAGTGGGATGCCGCGGCCCACGGCGCGATCGTGGCCGGCATCCATCGCGACTACGCGCGCCTGCCCGCAGGCCTCGGCCGCCCGGGCTGGGCGACCCGCGAGACTCCCGCGCAGCGCACGTCGCGCGAGACCGACGCCCCGATGCACCGCGGCGGCAAGGAAGCGCTGCGCGTGCTGCTGGTGCGCGACGGCGACGGCACGCCGGTGGCGTACGCCACGTTCCGCCGATCCAGCTCGTGGGCGCGCGCCGGCGCCGAGGGCACCGTGCACGTGCGCGAAGCGGTCGCGCTCACGGCTGCGGCCGCGCACCGGATGTGGTCGGTGCTGCTGGATCTCGACCTCACCACGCAGGTGCAGATCGGCACCCTGCCGGTCGACGACCCGATCGTGTCGCTGCTCGTCGACATCCGCCCCGCGGTGCCCGACTACCAGGACAACAGCTGGATCCGCATCGTCGATCTGCCCGCGGCACTGGCGCAGCGCGCGTACGCGGGCGACGTCGACGTCGTGCTCGAGGTGACGGATGCGATGCTGCCCGCCAACGCGGGACGCTGGCGGGTCCGCGCCGAGGCATGGGGCCATGCGGAGGTGTCGGCATCCGACTCGGAGCCCGACCTCGTGCTCGACATCCGCGAACTCGGCGCCGCGCATCTCGGCTCGGTGTCACTGGCCTCGCTCGCGCAGGCGGGGCAGATCGAGGTCCGCTCGCCCGAGGCGCTGCGGTCGGCGTCGGCCGCCTGGTCCTGGCCGGTGGCCGCCGGCGCCAACTGGATCTTCTGACCGGCCGGCCCTGGGCGGAGACGACGGATGCCGCAGACCCGAAGGTCTGCGGCATCGGTCGTTCGACAGGCTCACCAGCCGGTGAGAGTCGGAATCACTTGGCGGCGACCACCTGCAGCGTAATCACGGCGGTGAGGTCGTCGCGGAGGCGAACGGTCGCCTCGTGCTCGCCCACCGACTTGATCGGGGAGGTGATGTGGATCTTGCGCTTGTCGAGCTCGCCGAGACCGGCGGCCTTGACGGCGTCGGCCACGTCGACGGTCTTGACCGCACCGAACAGGCGACCCTCGGCGCCGGCCTTGACGGCCAGGCGGACCTTGTTGGTCTCGAGGTTGTTCTTCAGCGCCACAGCCTCTTCGTGGTCGTGGATCGCGCGCGCGTCGCGGGCGGCGCGGATGGACGCCACCTGCTTCTCGCCACCGCGGGTCCACGCGACCGCGAAGCCCTGGGGGATGAGGTAGTTGCGGGCGTACCCGTTCTTGACCTCGACCACGTCACCGGCGCTACCGAGCCCGGCGACCTCGTTCGTGAGAATGAGCTTTGCCATGTGGGTACTCCTTAGCGGCCAGCGCCGGCGTAAGGCAGGAGCGCCATTTCGCGCGCGTTCTTGATCGCCTTGGCGATCAGACGCTGCTCCTGCACCGAGACACCGGTGATACGACGGGCACGGATCTTGCCGCGCTCCGAGATGAACTTGCGAAGGGTGGCGACGTCCTTGTAGTCGATGACGCCGACACGGATCGCCTTCGCGGGGGCCGCGTTCTTCGCGCCCTTCCGCGGCTTCCGACGGTCGCCGGTTGCCTTTCCAGCCATGGTGTTTCCTTAGTTTCTTCGATCGGATGCCTCGTCACGGGGCACCCGGAATCTGTATCTGAGATCAGAACGGGGTGTCGTCGCCGTAGGCGCCAGGAGCAGCCCACGCGTCGCCACCGCCGCCGCCGTTCGAGGAGCCGGGCGTCGACCACGGCTCGTCGGCGACCTGTGCCGGACGCGACTGTCCGCCGCCACCGCCGAAGTTGCCGCCGCCACCGCCGGAGCCGCCCGCGGCGCGGGTGACCGAAGCGGTCGCGTAGCGCAGCGACGGGCCGATCTCGTCGACCTCGAGCTCGATGGCGGTGCGGTTGTTGCCTTCGCGGTCCTGGTAGCTGCGCTGCTTGAGGCGCCCGGTCGCGATGACCCGCATGCCCTTGGTCAGCGAGCCGGCCACGTGCTCGGCGAACTCGCGCCACACGCTCGCGCGGAGGAACAGCGCTTCGCCGTCCTTCCACTCGTTGCTCTGACGGTCGAAGTTGCGGGGCGTCGACGCGATCGTGAAGTTCGCGACGGGGAGGCCGTTCTGCGTGTACCGCAGCTCGGGATCAGCCGTGAGGTTTCCCACGACGGTGATGATCGTCTCGCCGGCCATCTGCCTTACGCCTTCGCAGCCTTGGCGGTCTTGCGAGCGGCACGCTCGTCGGCACGCTGCTTCTCGGAGGCGATCATCGCGATCGCCTCTTCGGCGCGGAGCACCTTGGTGCGCATGATGCGCTCGTCGAGGTTCAGCTGACGGTCCAGCTCCTGCGTGGTCGCAGCGGTGGCCGTGAAGTTGACGACGGCGTAGATGCCCTCGGTCTTCTTCTGGATCTCGTATGCAAGACGGCGCTTGCCCCAGATGTCGATGTTCTCGATGGTGCCGCCGTCGGTCGTGATGACCTTCAGGAACTTGTCGAGGTTGGCGCCGACCTGGCGCTCGTCGATCTCAGGGTTCAGGATGACCATGAGTTCGTACTGGTGCGTCACTAACCCACCTCCTTCGGACTAGAACGGCTGTCGGGCACTTCCCGGCAGCAGGAGGGTGTGTAGCACGTCATCCGGACGGCGCGCAGGCGCGCGCTCACACGGACAACCCTCCTATGGTACCGGATGCCGCCGCAGCCGCCGAATCGTGGACGGACGCCCGTCACCGCGACGCGTCGAGACCCTCGCCCACGACGGATCGCAGCACGCCGTCGAGCCCGTCGAGGGCCGAGAACGCAGCGAACTCGACCGCAAGCTCGCGGGCCCGCGCCCGGAACGCCGGCTCCGTCCGGACGCGTTCGACGGCACGCGCGACGATCGCGGGCGTCGGCCGGTTGGTCTTCAGATTGACCCCGGCTCGTGACCACCCGACGCGGGCGCAGACCTCGACCTTGTCTTCGGTCTGCCCGGCGACCACCAGCGGGACGCCATGACCGAGCGCCTGCTGCACTCCGCCGTAACCGCCGTTGGTCACCATGATGTCCACGAGCGGCAGCAGCTCGTCGTATGGCAGGTACTCGCCGACCCGCACGTTCGCCGGCAGGTCCGCGGGCAGTGCGCTGCGAGGACGGCCGCCCGTCGAGACGACGACGAGGGCATCGGATGCCGCAAGCCCCGCGATCGTCGGCAGCACGAGCTGCCCGAGATCGGTGTTGGCGATCGTGCCCTGCGTCACATGGACGACGACTCTCGACCCGTCGAGGTCCGCCCACCAGTCCGGCAGAACGACGTCCGCGGCGGGCGACGGAAGAGGCCCGGCGAAGTGCACGTTCGCCGGCAGATCCGATCGCGGGTACTCGAACCCCGGCACGGTGAACTGCACCACCGCGTCGGCGCCGGTGGTCCAGTCCAGGACGAACCGGCCGAGCGGCATGCCGAGGGCGCGTCGGCACAGGTCGTCGGCTTCCCGCTGCACCGGCGCGAAGATGCCGCGCTCGGCGACCGCGGTCAGCACGGCGTTGCGCACGCGGCCGAAGAATCCCGGAGCGGGCGTCACCCCCAGACCGAACGGGGCGGTGTCACGGCTCTTGGCGCCCAGCGGAAAGATCCCGAGCGCGACGACCGGCGGGCGCTCTTCCCGCGGCAGGCGCGACAGCAGCGCGGCGCCGATGAAGAGCGGCTCGGTGAGCACCGCGTCGACGTGACGTGCGGCGAGCTCTCGCCGGACGGCGGCGAGCTGCGCCGCCCCCGGTCGGACGAACAGGTTCGTGATGTCGAATCGGATCGCGGCCGGGCCGGTCAGGCCGCGGCGCTCGGGGAAGGCCGCGTCCGCATCATCGAGATCGATGTCGGCCTCCGCGGGCAGCGGCAGGAACTCGGCGCCGGCCGCACGCACACGGTCGGCATAGCGCGCACCGGTCAGGAAGCGCACGTCGTCCCCGCCGGCGACGAGGTGACGGGCGATCTGCAGCAGAGGCATGACGTGGCCGTGCGCCGGCGTGCACGTGATGAGGTAGCTGGACATGGAGGGACTTCCTTCGGATCGGATGTACTGTGGGAGTATTCATCACCCTGAGAGGTAAGTCAATGGCTGCTGATACATCGAACGCCGAGACCTCTGCGGACAGCACGCGGACCTACCGCTCTGAATTGCGCGCGCAGCAGGCCAAGCAGACCCGACGACGCATCGTGGAGGCATCCGCTCGCCTGTTCGCGACCGCCGGCTACCAGGCGACGACGCTCGCTGCGATCGCGCGCGAGGCCGGAGTGTCGACCGAGACGGTGAAGGCCGCCGGGTCCAAAGCCGAGCTGCTGCTCGCGGCGTTCGAAGTCGTCTTCTCCGGCACCGAGGCGGCCGATTCGCTCACCGAGACCGAGGTCGGCGAGGGCGTGATGGCTCTCCCCGACGATGCGTTCCTGGACGCCGTCATCGGCCAGATCGCGATCGCCAACGCCCGCGGGTACGCCCTGTGGACGGTCGTGCTCGGGGCGGCCGCATCCGATCCCATCGTGGACGACGCGCTGCAGCAGATCCTCGCCAGGCGCGCCGCCGACTACCGACGACTCGTGGACGAGCTCATCCGCCGCGGTCGCGCCGCCGACATCACCGACCCGCACGTGACGGCCGCGGCCCTGTCGTTCCTGCTCTCACCGGAGGGGTATCAGCAGCTGGTGGCCCAGTCGGGGTGGACACCCGAGCGATACACGGCCTGGACGCGCGAAGCCGTCCTCGCCGAGCTGACGCACTGACCAGAGCGGTCAGCGGAAGGCGCTCAGACCGGTCAGGTGCTGGCCGAGGATCAGGGTGTGCACCTCGTCCGTGCCCTCGTAGGTGCGCACGGACTCCAGATTCGCCGCGTGACGGATGGGAGGGTTCTCCAGCAGCACGCCCTCGCCGCCGAGGATCGTGCGGGCCTCACGTGCGATCGCGATGGCCTCGCGCACGTTGTTCAGCTTGCCGAGCGAGACCATCGCCGGAGTCAGGGTGCCGGCATCCTTCGCGCGCCCGATCTGCAGCGCGAGCAGCCCGCTCTTCTGCAGCTCGACGACCATGTCGACGAGCTTGCGCTGCGTCAGCTGGAACCCGGCGATCTTCCGCCCGAACTGCTCGCGCCTCAGCGCGTGGCGCAGGGCGGCCTCGTAGCTGTCGCGCGCCGCACCGAGCGCACCCCACACGATGCCGTAGCGCGCCTCGTTCAGGGCCGAGAACGGCCCTCGCAGTCCTCGCGCGCCCGGAAGAAGAGTGGATGCCGGCACCCGCACCCGATCGAACGTCAGCTGCGTCTGCACCGACGCCCGCATCGAGCCCTTCGGCTCCAGCACCGCGATGTCGAGGCCGGGAGCGTCGGTCGGCACGAGGAAGCCGCGCACGCCCTCGTCGGTCTGCGCCCACACCACCGCCACCTGCGCGATCGACGCGAGGCCGATCCAGCGCTTGGCGCCCTCGATGATCCAGTCCGATCCGTCGCGCCGTGCGTAGGTCGTCATGCTCCCGGGGTCGGAGCCCGCGCCCGGCTCGGTGAGCGCGAAGCTGCCGATGACCTCGCCGGCGGCCATGCGCGGCAGCCACTCCTCTTTCTGCGCGTCCGACCCCCAGCGGTGGATCGAGCCCATCGCGAGCGACCCCTGCACCGACACGAAGGTGCGGATGCCCGAGTCGCCGGCTTCGAGCTCCAGCGCGGCCAGGCCGTACTGGACGGCACTGGCGTGACGGCATCCATATCCGTCCAGGGTCATGCCGAGCACGCCCAGACGGCCCAGAGCGGGGGCGAGCTCGGCGGGGAAGACGCCGCGGTCGAACCACTCCGCGACGTGCGGGCGGATCTCGGCGTCGACGAACGCCCGCACCCGGTCGCGGGTGTCGCGTTCGCCCGCGCTCAGCAGCCCGTCGATGCCGAGGACGTCGGATGCCTCACGCAGTGCGGCGAGATCGTCGGGGTCATGGGCGCCATCGGTCATGGCTCTGATTCTGCCCCTCCGGCAGGCCCGCGATTAGTGTGGAGCGCGCACGCTCTGACGAGGGGACCCACGGATGCCGCACCCGACCGCCGAGAACGCCCTCTCGCTCACACTCGTCGGGACTCCCGACTTCGGCAGTGAGGTGCTGAAGGCGCTGTACCGCATCACCGGGCGCTCGACCGTCGAGCTGCGCAAGGCGATCCTGGCCGGCGAGCCGATCTACACGGCCGAGCTGTTCGACAACGAACACATCAACGTCGTTCCCCGTCTGGAGAAGACCGTCACGTACCTCGAGACCCTCGGCGTCCCGTTCGTCGTCCACGAGCGGGCCGATGGCGAGCGGGAAGAGATCACGCTCGAGGTCATGCGCCGCATCATCGGCGCGTAGCCGGCCGTCCGCCGCCCGGCGTCGGCCGAATGTCGCATCGGACCCGCGCAAGACGATATGTTCGCGGCAGCCGCAGTGCTGCGGG
Organism: Microbacterium kyungheense; assembly: GCF_006783905.1. Classification (GTDB taxonomy): domain Bacteria; phylum Actinomycetota; class Actinomycetes; order Actinomycetales; family Microbacteriaceae; genus Microbacterium; species Microbacterium kyungheense. Next base: position 229,642 of record NZ_VFPE01000006.1, read on the forward strand.
GTCTCCGGGGGCCGCGCAAGCGATTATCGATTATGCTGACGGAACACGACCTGACGATGGGACCGAACGGATGCCTCGCACGACCACTCTCGTCTTCGCCGGCGACTCGATCACCGACTCCGGACGCGACCGCGACGACGCGGCCTCGCTGGGGGACGGGTACGTCAGCCTGATCGCACAGGCGGTCGCGGACCGCGACGAGACCGTGGTCAACAAGGGGATCTCGGGCAATCGCGCCGTCGACCTCGAAACTCGTTGGGACGACATCCTCGGCGCCGGTCCCGACGTCCTCACCGTCTACATCGGCGTGAACGACATGTGGCGCCGCTTCGACAACGACGACCCGACCTCGGCCGAGGACTTCGAGGCGACGGTCGCCGGCCTGCTGGAGGCATCCCGAGCCGCCGGAGTCGAGCGCATCTACCTGATCGAGCCGTTCTTCGTGCCGGTGCGCGACGACCAGGTGGCGTGGCTCGACGATCTGAACCCCAAGCGCGACGCCGTGCGGCGCCTGGCCGAGCGCTTCGGCGCGACGCTGGTCGAGCTGCACGACACCGTCACCGCCGCGGCGGCCGAGCACGGCGCCGCAGCGGTCGTGCCGGACGGGGTGCACCCGACGCCGCGGGGATCCGAGATCATCGCCGGCGCGTGGCTCGCCGCCTACGCGGCGACCGCGGACGCCGAGAAGGTGGGTTCCGCATGACCGATGCCCTCGAGTCCGTCACCGAGCTCAAGCGCGGTCTGCTGTCGGACCAGATCTACGAGCTCGTCAAGACGATGATCAAGGACGGCTCGCTCGAGCCGGGCGAGCAGCTGGTCGAGTCGCAGCTGGCCCGCCGTCTGCAGGTCAGCCAGGCGCCGGTGCGCGACGCGCTCAAACAGCTGGTGCACGAGGGTCTGGTCACGCACGTCCGCCACCAGGGCAGCTTCGTCACCAGCTACACCGACGAAGAGGTCGCGCAGGCCCGCCAGGCGCGCGCCGAGCTGGAGTCGATCGTCGGCCGCCTGACGTGCGGCACGCTGTCGGCCTCGAAGCGCTCCGCACTCGAAGCGCTCATCGCGCAGATGCACGAGGCCGCCGACGAGAAGGATCTCGGCGCCTTCCGCGAGCTCGACTTCGCGTTCCACCGCTCTGTCGTCGAAGCCAGCGGCAACGTCTACCTCCCGCGCATGTGGGACATCATCGAGCCGAGCCTGCGCTCCTTCCACGTGCTCGCCGACCCCGACTACCCGGGCGACTGGCATGTCGCCGCGGACTGGCACAAGAGCCTGGTCGAGGCGCTCGACGGCGGCGACCCCGAAAGCGCCGCGCGCCTCTTCTATGCGCACGCCGCCGGCACGCTGCTCCCTGACGACCAGGAGTAGGGCTTCACATCCGGGATGCCGCGGTCGCGGCATCCCGGATCTTTTCCCACTTTTCTCGCCACCGATGTAGAGATCGCCCGGTCGGCTCCGTCTCCTATCCGAAGCGGCCAGAATGGGCCGCACGGAACAGGAGGCTGTCATGGCCAAGTATCTGATGCTCAAGCACTACCGCGGCGGGCGTCCGTCGGTGAACGAGGTCCCGATGGACCAGCTCACCAAGGACGAGTGGACCGCCCACGTCCAGTACATGCAGGACATGGAGCGGCGGCTGCTCGACTCGGGCGAGCTGGTCTCGTCCGAGGGGCTGTCCATGGGCGGAGCGTGGGTGCGCTTCGACGGCGAGGGACGCCCGCCGGTCGTCGACGGCCCGTTCGCCGAGACGAAGGACCTCATCGCGGGCTGGATGCTGATCGACGTCGACTCGTACGATCGCGCGCTCGAACTCGCCTCGGAGCTGTCTGCCGCGCCGTGGGCCGGCGGCAAGCCGCTCGGCGAGTGGCTGGAAGTGCGAGAGGTCATGAGCGCGCCACCCGCCGACGTCCAGTGACGACGGTGGATGCCACGGCGCTGCGCCGCGCGATCCCCGAGGTCGTCGGCATCCTCGTCCGGCGCGGCGCGGACTTCGCGTCGGCCGAGGACGCCGTGCAGACCGCGCTGCTGCGCGCGGTCGAGCGGCCGCCGGCCGAGGAGGTGCGCGACGTCCGGGCATGGCTCGTCACCGTCGCGTGGCGGGCGTTCCTGGATCAGGTGCGCAGCGAGTCGGCGCGTGCGGCGCGTGAGGAGCGCCTCGCCCTGGAGCCCGAACCCGGATCGGTGCCCGACCACGACGACACGCTCGGGCTCTACTTCCTGTGCACGCATCCCGTCCTCACCGCCGGGTCGGCGACCGCGCTCACGCTGCGCGCGGTCGCCGGCCTGACCACCCGGCAGATCGCCGACGCCTTCCTCGTGCCCGAGGCGACGATGGCGCAGCGCATCAGTCGTGCGAAGCAGCGGCTGGCCGGCATCCCCCTCGACCAGCCCGGTGATCTGTCGCGCGTCATGCGCGTGCTGTACCTCGTCTTCAACGAGGGCTACTCGGGCGAGATCGACATCGCCGCTGAGGCCATCAGGGTCACGCGGCAGCTCTTCGCGCTCACCGACGAGCCCGAGGTCGCGGGGCTGCTCGCGCTGATGCTGCTGCACCACGCACGCCGGCCCGCGCGGGTGGTCGGCGGGCAGCTCGTGCCGCTCGCCGAGCAGGACCGCACGGTGTGGGACGTTTCGGCGATCTCCGAGGGCGTCGGCATCCTGCAGGCCGCGCTCGCGCAGGACCGGCTCGGGCAGTACCAGGCGCAGGCGGCGATCGCCGCGCTGCACGCCGACGCGCCGACCGCCGACGAGACCGACTGGGTGCAGATCGTGGAGTGGTACGACGAACTCCTGGGGTTCGGCGATTCTCCCGTGATCCGGCTGAACCGTGCGATCGCGGTCGGCGAGGCCGATGGGCCGCTTGCCGGGATCGCGGCACTCGACGCGGTGGGCGAGGATGTGCCGCGCTACCACGCCGCACTCGCGTACCTGCAGGAGCGGGCCGGCGATGTGGATACCGCGGCCGCCGGCTACGCGGAAGCCGCCCGCCGCGCGACCAGCGCCCTCGAGCAGCAGCATCTGCTGCGCCAGGCCGAGCGGCTGCGGCACGCGGGCCGGCCACGCTGAGCGCCGCGTCCGCGTTCGTCACCTTCGGTTCTCCTGCTGTTACCCCGGGGCCACTAACGTCTCGGGGTGCTCTCTGCCATCCCCCGCCTCTCCCGTCCTCTCGTCCTCGCCGTCGCGGTGGTGTTCGCGGCGCTGCTCGTGCTGCTGAACGCCTCCAGCGCGTCGGCACACCCCGCCGGCACGACAGGGGTGTTCGTCACGGTGCAGTCCGACGCCGTCGACATCGAGATGCAGATCCAGAAGACCGGGTTCGTCGCCGCCACCGGGTACGAGCTGGAGACCGATCAGGCGGAGCTCGACGCGGTCGCCGACAACGTCGAGTCGTTCATCCTCAACCGCGTGACGGTGCGCGACGACGTCTCGAAGCTCACGCCGACAGTCACGGTCGACCCCGAGTTCATCCGCGTCAACGGTGAGGACTCGATCCGCACGACGCTGCGCTTCACCGACGGCGACCGGCCGATCGAGGGCGCCATCACGCTGGACTACGACTTCATCCTCGACGTCGTGCCGTCGCACCAGGTGTACGTCGCACTCGTGAGCGACTGGAACAACGGCCAGGTCGCCGAAGGCGACCCCGAGGTCGTCGGCGTGCTGGGCGGCGGCGTCACCGAGATCACGCTCGACCGCGCGCAGCAGACGCCGCTGCACGGCTTCTTCTCGGTCGTGTGGCTCGGGATGCTGCACATCGCCGAGGGCACCGACCACCTGCTGTTCCTCACGACGCTGCTGATCGTCGCGCCGTCGCTGGCCGTCCGCTCGCGGCGCGGGTTCCGCTGGACGCAGCCGATCCCCACCAAGCGCGCCGTGCTGCGGGCGGCGCTCATCATCACCTCCTTCACCGTCGGGCACCTGATCACGCTGGCGCTGGTGTCGCTCGGCGTCATCTCGTTCCCCACCAAGCCGGTCGAGATCCTCGTGGCGATCTCGATCGTCGTGGCGGCGGTGCATGCCATCAAGCCGCTCATGCCGCGGGGCGAGCTGTTCATCGCCGGCGTGTTCGGACTCGTGCACGGCACCGCCTTCGCCACCACGATCCTCGACCTCAACCTCGGCTTCGGCGAGAAGCTCGTCGCCATCCTCGGCTTCAACATCGGCGTCGAGCTGGCGCAGCTGATCGCCGCCGTGCTCGTGCTGCCGCTGCTGATCTGGCTGTCGCACGCCCGCGCCTACCCGGCGTTCCGCACCGTCATCGCCGCTCTCGCGATCGTCGCCGCGTCGGCGTGGATCATCGCGATCAGCGTCGACGGCGACACCGTGCTGCAGCCCGTGTTCGACGGCATCGCCCGGTTCCCGATCGTGTTCTATCTCGTGCTCGTCGCGGTGGTGGCCGCGCTCTGGTCCGTCACCCGCATCCCTTCCGACCGCCGTGGAGCGGATGCCGCACCCCTCGGCGCGGTGACCGCTGACACCGAGGTGGCGGAGCCCGAGGCTTCCTCCGAGCGCACGCCCGTGTAGCGCCGGCGAGCGTCCCTCGGTCGTTGAGCGGATCCCGCTCTGGCGCGCGCAGACGAAACGCGGACCGGCGCGCCGAACGCACACGAAAGCGCCCCGCCCCTCACACTCGGTGAAGGGCGAGGCGCTTGTCGTGGGTGGGATCAGTCCGCAGCGCCGACCGGGGTCTTCGCGCGCTCTGCCTCCAGGGCCTTCGCGACGGCCTCGTCGACGCGGGCATCCTCGGCCTGCTGCACGGCGACCTTGCGCCGCGCGCGACGGCGCAGGAACAGCACGACCGCGGCGGCGACGAGCACGAGGATGATCAGCAGCATCCAGGGCACGGCGGGGGCGACGCCGGTCGCGGTGACCTCGGCGATCGGGGAGCGCGAGCCGGCGGCATCCGTCACCAACGGGGTGACCGCGGTCGTCCCGATCAGCGCGAACAGCGGCGGAACGTCCGGCACGACGACCGTCACGGTGCGGCTCTCGCCCGGCAGCAGCTCGGGGATCGCGTCGGCAGCGGGGGCGTCCATCGCGAGCAGGCCGAACACGCCGCGCACCGTCGAGGCGGGGTCCGCCGAGACGGTCGCGTTGCCGGTGTTGTGCAGCGTGTAGGTGACGGTGGCGTCGCCGCCGGCGAACGGGTTGAGGCCGCCGTCCCACGAGACCGACATGTCTTCGACGGCGAGCGCGGGCGCGAGTTCGCCGCCCACGCGCAGGTCGACGCGGATGCCGAGGCGCCGGTCGACGTTCACACCGGTGGCCGCGTCGGGGACGGTGAGCGACGTCACCAGACCACCGGCATAGTCGCCGGGCGTCGCATTGTCGGGGATCGCGACGGTGAAGGGGATGCCGGCGGTCGCGCCGGGAGCGACGGTCACGGTCTCTTGAGCCGGCGTGATCCACGCGCCGACGCCCGTGGACTCGTCGTCGGCGAGCACGAGCGAGAGGGCGCCGTCGTCCGAGGTGAAGCCGTCGGCGGCGTACACCTCGAGGTCGATGGGCTCCTGGCCGCGGTTGGCGACGACAATGCCGTCGGTGAGCGTGCTGCCCGGGTCGATCGCGTAGCTGTAGCTGGTGCGGTCCGATCCGAAGTCGTTGGAGTCCGTGCGGACGGTCCAGTTGACGTCGTCCGCGGAATCCGCGGCGTCAGCGGCCGACGCCGGTGCGGCGGGCAGCGCGATCACGAGCGCGGCCAGGATGGCCGCGGCCACCGTGCGAGCACGGTGGAGCAGAGGGGAGAAGGCGGGGCGTGCGTTCACGATGGGCTTTCGAGGTGGGGCGAGAACAGGATGGTCCGTGGGAGAGAGGGGTCGCCTCTCTCCCACGGACGCAGGGTGCAACGAGCTGGATCAGCCGGCGAGGGCCGTGATCGTCAGCGTCGCGCGGTAGCTGCCGGTCGCGGTCTGCGTCGGCAGCTTGAGGTCGAGGTCGGCGCCGAGCAGCGCCTCGCCCTTGTCGTGACCCTGGGTGGCCGCGCCGAGCACGCGGTCGACCGAGAGGCCCGCGCCCCCGTCGAAGCCCGACGAGACGGCCGCACCCGCGACCGCGCCGGCACCGGCGGTGACGACCTTCGGGGTCCAGCCGAGGTAGCTGGCCTGGAAGGTCTTGTCACCGTCCGAGAAGTCGCTCAGCACCGAGGTGATGGACCACGGCGACAGCGACGAGCGGGTGTCGGAGACGGCGATCGGGTTGATCGCGCCCTTCGCCTCGAAGTAGCCGTCCTTCTCCTCGGCGGTGCCGAGGTCGACGAGGCCGTTGTGGCCGTCGATGGTCCAGCCGAACTCACCGGGAGCGGCCGTGGGCACCACGACCTGGACGTCCTGGCCGCCGTCCGCGTGGTGCGGGTGGATGGTGACCGAGTCGATCTTCGACTCGACCCCGCCATTGGCCGAGGCCTCCGAGCGGATGCCCTCGACGACGAGCTGGTCGGCCTGGACCTGGACCTTCACGTAGCTGCGGGTCCGCTCCTGGCTCTGCACCGAGTTGTACCAGTAGCTCGACGGGTTCAGCGGGTCGGCGCCGTTCCCGGCACCGCTCGTGCCGCTGTTGTCGGGAGCGGTGATGTTGTAGTACTTCGAGCCCGAAGCCGAGTTCGCCGTCATGTAGATGACGCCGCCCTCGCCGACGAAGACCTCGTTGGCGCCCGGCTGCTCTTCGGGGTTGGCCTTCTCGCCGTCCTTGATCTCGTAGCTGCGCGTGTAGACGTGGTCGTGGCCCTGCAGCACGAGGTCCACCCCGAGCTCCGAGAACGTCGTCGGGAAGTCGACGCGACGCACCTTGTTGTCGCCGTCCTTCGCGTGCGAAGCGGCCGAGTAGATCGAGTGGTGGTACACGAGGACGGTGTACTTGGCGTCAGCGCCGTGGGCCTTCACGACGTCGGTCACGTACTGCACGTGAGCCTCGTCGCCGCCGCCCGTGGCGTCGTTGTAGCTGTTGCTGTTCAGGTCGATGAACAGCACGTCCTTGTAGATGTACCAGTAGTCGCCGCCGGACTCCGTCGCGGTGTTGCCCGCGCGGTAGTAGTCGGCCGAGTAGTCGGTGTTCGGCGTGTAGAAGTGCTGCTCGTACGCCTTTCCGCCCACGTCGTGGTTTCCGATGGTGGCGGCCCACGGGTACGAGCGCAGCTGCTCGGGCGCGAGGAACGCGTCCCACTGGGCCTCGGTGTTCGCCGTCTCGACCTGGTCGCCGCCCGAGACGAGCAGCTCGGTGTCGGGGTTGGCGTTCAGCGCGACGTTCATCGTGTCGACCCAGCCGGCCTGGTCGTTCGCCACGTTGCCCGAGGCGCCGATCTGCGGGTCGCCGAAGAACAGGAAGTCGAAGTCACCCTCGAACGACTGCGTCTTGAACGAGTAGGTGGGCGACCAGTTGCCGTCCGAGCCGACGCGGTACGAGTACTGCGTGTTCGCCTGCAGGTCCGACAGCGTGGCGTGGCGGTTGAAGCCGCCGCTCGACGCGATGTTCGCCGTGCCGGTGGCCGAGAACGTCGTGACGGATGCGACGAATTCGCCGTTCGCGAGCGCCGACGTCGGGGCGAGCTGCACGACCTGGGCGCTGTCGGCCGAGGTGTACCAGGTCACGGTGCGCTGGGTCTCGTTCGCGCCGACGCCGAGCACGATGCCGGTGTACGAGGCGGTGTCTGTCGCGTGGGCGGGCGCCGTCGCGACGAGCACGCCGCTGAATGCCAGCGCCGCGCTCATTGCTGCGGCCGAGAGCCACAGCGCCGCGCGGCCGTGAGGCCGCGAGGTTGCTACTGAGAGCATGGGTCTTCCGTTCTGTCTGGAAGGGATGGTTGGGGGAACGGGGTCGGGCGTGCCCGGCTCCGACAGATGAGCCTCGCCACCCCACGTGACGCTCCGCGCCCGGCTTTGTGAACGGGCGGCGCCGGCAAAGCGAACAATGGGCAAACGGGGCCGCCTGGGCAGGAACCCGGGCGTGCCGGCGCGCATGCTGGAAGCATCCCGCCCTCCATCCCCCAAGGACGATCCGTGCCCCTTCGCGCTGTCACGGCGACCGCTGTCGCCGTGGTGCTCCTGCTCTCTCTCGCCGGCTGCGCTCATGACGACTGGAGTGCACCGCGTGCCGAGCCCACGGTCGTCGGCACGCCCGCGGCCGGGTTCACGCCCGAGACCTCACCCTCGCCAGAGGCGACGGTGACGCCGGCAGACGGCTCGTGGCACGGTGTCTCGCCCTCGGCCGGTTACCGCGTCGTGCTGCTGACGAGCGGTTCGGATGCCACCACGGGCGTGCTCAACGACGCCGTCGAGGAGTGGGCGGCCGACGAGCAGGTGTCGCTGCGGACCGTCGAAGCCGAGGATTCCGCCCCGATCCCGGCGATCGTCGACGCGATGGACATGAAGCCCGACCTCATCGTCACCACGGGCGAGGCGCTCATCGACGCCCTCGCGATGGTCACGCCGAACCACCTCGACGTGTCGTTCCTGGTCCTGGGCGCGGAGCTCGCCGAGCCCACCTACAACGTGACGTCCGTCGACTGGACCGGTGCCGGCTTCCGCGGCGAGGGCCTGGGCTCGGCGACGCACTTCGACGAGTCGTCGTTCACACCCGAGCGCGGCGACGCGGCGATCCGCGCGGGTGCGACGGCGGTACTGAGCGGCATGACGGGCGTGGTGCTCTGGATCGACTGAGATCCGGGATTCCGGCGGCCACGGCACGTCGCTCGTCGATGAGACTGGGCGGCACAGCCTGCGTCCCCTGACCGCGCACAGGCTCTGGTTCCGGCGAGCGGTGCGGGATATGGTCGCTGCATGGCGGAGAGACTGGTCGAGAAGCTCGCCGGGTCCGTCCCCTCTTGGGGCGCCCGCATCGCGTACGGAGAGAAGTCGACGGTCGGCGGACAGGACATCGTGCCCGTCGCGATCGTCGCCTTCGGATTCGGCGCCGGGGAGGGGTCTGGCGAGACGCCCCCCACCGAGAGGATGCCGCAGGGCAAGGGAGAAGGCTCGGGCGGAGGCGGAGGCGGAATCGCACTGCCCATCGGCGCCTACGTGTCGGGGCCCAGCGGGACGGTCTTCAAACCCAACTCGGTCGCCCTGGTGATCGCGATCACACCGATCGTCATGAGTGTCGCCGCCGCGATCGCCAGCGTGTCCGCGGTGCGCAACGCGGTCAAGCTCCTCCGCTGACGCGACCGGCCTCCTGCGCCGGGCTCGCCTGAGCCCGGCGCAGCCGAGCTCGCGGATCACCCGCGCGGGATTGCCGACGGCCAGCACGTTCGGCGGAAGGTCCCGGGTCACGACCGCGCCCGCACCGACCACCGTGTTGTCGCCGATCGTCACCCCCGGGCACACGATGACGCCGCCGCCCAGCCACACGTTGTCGCCGATCGTGATCGGCTCTGCGGCTTCGAGCTTGCCGCGGCGGCGCTGCGCGTCGAGGGGATGCGTCGGCGTGAGCAGCTGCACGTTCGGGCCGATCTGGCAGTCCTCGCCGATCGTGATGGCGGCGACATCGAGCGCCGTCAGGTTCGAGTTGATGGCCGTGCGCGCGCCGATGTGGATGTTCCTGCCGAGGTCGACGAACAGCGGCGGCTTGAGCCAGACATCGTCACCGAGGGTTCCGACGAGCTCGGAGAGGATCCCCTCGGCCGTGCCGTCGTCGGCGACCACGGCCCGCTCGTACTCGCGGACGAGTCGTACGGCCCGGAGCACGGCGACGCCGATGTCGGGATCGTCCGCGATGTAGAAATCGCCCGCGAGCATCCGCTCGTAGTTGGTGCGATCATCGCCGGCGAAGTAATCCGTGTCGATGGTGTCCTCCTGGATACCGGCGCCGATGGCGGGCCGAGCCACATCGTAACCCCGCCCTGATGCGGCCGCCGATCGCCCGCTTCGCCGCCGGCGTCGACGCCCGCCTGCCCGACGATGCGCGCAGACACGAGAGGATGGACGCATGTCCTCCTCGAATGAACGCCAGTCGAACCCGACCGCGTGGGCCGCGTTCTGGTTCGCGCTGGCCGGCCTCGTGCTCATGCCCATCCCGCTGTTCATCGGCCTGGTGCTGGGCGGCGTCCTCTCGATCGTCGCCGCGGTCCTCGCCGTGATCGCGCTCCTGAAGGGCCTCGCACGCAGCGGCAAGGGCATCGCCCCCGTCGTGTTCGCCGCCATCTTCATCGCCCTCACCTGGGGCGGCATCTCGATCGGCGGCGGCATCGTCTGGTAGCCGCCGCCCCGCTTGCCCGCGCCGCCGGTCGCGACGATCATGGCGACATGACCGAGCGCGTCCGGCTGGGCGACGGGGCTTCGCTGGCGTACGAAGCCGTGGGCTCCGGCATCCCACTCCTCTCTTTTCATGGCGCGTACTCGGCACGGGGCGAGGTGCGCGAGTTCCTTGAGCCGATGATCAGTGCGCGCGCGGTCCGGCGCGTGTACCTCGACCTGCCCGGCCACGGCGATTCGCGCCCCTCATCGGGCGTTCGGCAACCCGATGACGTCCTGGACCTCATCGAACTCGTCCTTGAAGCCGAGGTCCCGGTCGGCAGGTTCCTGGTGCTCGGACACTCGTTCGGCGGACACGTGGCACGCGCGATCGCGGCCCGGCACCCCGATCGGGTCGCCGGGATGGCGCTGATCTGTCCCGTCCTTCCTGGAGAGCAGCGCACCCCGGCGGTCGCCGTCGTGCGCGACGATCACGTATCCGGTGCGCTGGACCCCGATCAGCGCGCCGAGTACGAGGGCTACTTCGTCGTTCGCACCGCTGACACCCTGGACCGGTTCCGCAGTGCCGTCGTCTCCGTCGTCGGCGAGGTCGACGAGCAGACGATCGAGCAGGCGATCACCCCGGGGCCTCATCGCGCGGACCCCGACGCGGTGGCTGTCGATGCTCCGGTGCTGGTCGTCTCGGGTCGACACGACCACTGGGTCGGCTGGGAGCGGCAGGAACGCCTCGGCGACCGGTACCCGCACGCCACGGTCGTCACCGCGGGCGACGCCGGTCACGCACTCCCTCATGAACGCCCCGGCCTCGTGGCGGCGCTGCTCTCGGACTGGCTCGACGAGGTGGCCGCGGGCGGGTAGACAGTTCGTCGACGTCGCTGCCTCGGCGACACAGCGGTAGTCCGCGGGGACCGGCTCGCCCCGGCCTAGCATCGGGTTCGTGACTGATGCGGAGCTCGCAGCGACTTTCTTGACGATCGGTGCGGAGTACGAGCGATACCGGCCAGGATTCCCTGCCGAGGTCGCCGCGAGGGTCGTGCCCCATCGCGTGACCTGCGTGCTCGACCTCGCCGCGGGAACAGGCAAGTTCACCGAGCTGCTCGTCGCTCGCGCAGACCGCGTCGTCGCCGTCGACCCCTCGGGGCCGATGCTCGCCGAGCTGCGGCGGAAGCTGCCAGGGCTGACCGCCTTGATCGGCACCGCCGAGGCGATACCGCTTCCGGACGCCAGTTGCGACCTCGTCACCGTCGCTCAGGCGTATCACTGGTTCAACCCGGAGCCCGCGTCGCGCGAGATCCGGCGCGTATTGACGCCGACGGGCAGGCTCGCCCTGATCTGGAACGGCCCCGACCCTCGCTGCGCGTGGGACTCCGCCGCCTACCGGATCGCGCACCCGCTGCCCGATGATGAGTCGGCCGAGGAGGATGCCGATGCTCTCCCGGTCGTCGAGGTGCCGGGGTTCACCCACGTGGACGGCATCCGAGTCCGCTGGTCCGAAGCAATCACCCGCGCGGGTTATCTCAACCGGTGGATGACGGTCAGCACCTTCCTTGCAGCCGGCGAGAAGGAGCGCACAGAGATGATCCGCCGGGTCGAGGCGGTGCTCGATGACCACCCCGACACCCGGGGTCGGCACACGCTCCAGCTGCCGCAGGTGACTGACGCGCTGATCTACGAGCCGGCCGGCTGAGAGCGCCGTTCACCTCCCTCGCTCGCGCCGGCTCTAAGAGAACACCGGCGAGAGGAAGCGGCGCTCGTAGCGGCGGATGCAACCCGTCGTCCGGGCGAACTCGAACGCCTCCTGGCACTCGGGGTCGGTCTTCGAGGCGTTCCGGTAGACCTCGTACTCGGCCAGCGACGGAAAGGTGAACAGGGCGAACGCCTCGTCGCTGTCGCCTTCGCTGGGCATGAAGTAGCCGTGGTGCGTGCCGCCGAGCTTGTTGACGAGCCGGATCCATGTGCGGCCGTACTCGGTGAACTCGTCGAGCTTGTCGGGGTCGATCTCGTAGCGAAGGTGAACGGTGATCATCGGGTTTCCTTTGGGTTCGGGCCTACCCACGAGTCTCGCCGACGAACGGGCGATGCGACGACGATCACGCCGTCACGGACGGACGGTCACCAGCCCAGCTCGCCCTCGTCCTCCTGAAAGGTGCCGGTCGGGCCGTCGGGGCCGATCATCGTCAGCTTCGCGACGACCTGTGCGCTGACGGATGCCGGGCGCCCGCATCTTCCACCCGCGGCTCTGACGCTGTCGCGTCCGCGGTGTCGTCCTCCGGCCTCGATGTCGGGGGGTCTGGTTACCGTCGCCTCCGTGGCACTATCTGATGCGCTCGCGGGGCTGGATCCGGCACAGCTGGAGGCCGTCGAGCATGGCGACGGGCCGCTCGTGGTTGCGGCAGGCGCCGGGACCGGAAAGACGCGCGTGCTCACCGGACGGGTCGCCCGGCTGCTGGACGCGGGGGTGGTGCCTGAGCGGATCCTGCTGCTGACGTTCACCCGGCGCGCGGCATCGGCGATGCTCTCTCGCGCTGCGGCGATGTGCGGCGACGCGCAGGCAGCGCAGCGGATCCCCGGTGGGACGTTCCATGCCGTGGCGCACCGCATCGTGGCCGAGCACGCCCAGCATCTGGGACTGCAAGACGTCACGGTCATCGATCCCGACGACGTCGTCGACCTGATCGACCTGCTGCGCGCCGAGCACGGGCTCGACGGCACCGAGGTCCGGCTTCCGACGACACGCACCATCGCGGACATCGCGTCCCGCACCATCAACACCGCCACTCCGGTGCGCGCCATCATCGAAGAGCAGTTCCCCTGGGCGCTGGAGCAGGCCGACCAGATCGCCGAGCTGTTGCGTCACTACCGCGCCCGCAAGCGCGAGCGCGGTCTGCTCGATCTGGACGATCTGCTCATCGCGTGGCGGGCGCTGGTGTCTGATCCCGATGTCGGGGCACGACTGCGGGCGCGGTGGGACTGGGTACTCGTGGACGAGTATCAGGACGTCAACCAGCTTCAGGTCGACATCGTGCGCGGGCTCAGGCCCGACGGCCGTGGGCTCACCGTCGTCGGCGATGACGCGCAGGCGATCTACGCGTTCCGGGGTGCGAGCGCCGGGCACCTGCTCGAGCTCGTGGAGGCCTACCCCGACGCCTCGCTCGTGCGCCTCGAGCGCAACTTCCGTTCGACGCAGCCGATCCTCGACCTCGCGAACGACGTGCGGCCCGGCGAACTGAAGCTGCGGCTGGTCGCCGATCGCCCGCAGCAGGGGGCCCGGCCCGCATTGGTCGCCTGCCGCAACGCCGACGACGAGGCTCGCACGATCGCCGACCGCATCCTCGCCGCACACGTCGACGGGACGCCCCTGCGTTCGCAGGCCGTGCTCATGAGAACGGGATCGCACAGCGCACAGCTCGAAGTCGAACTCAAAGTGCGGGGCATCCCGTTCCACAAGTTCGGGGGCATCGGCTACCTCGAGACCTCGCATGTGCGCGACCTGCTGGCGAGCTTCCGGGTCGTGCTCAATCCGGCCGATGAAGTGTCCTGGTACCGCCTGCTCACCCGGCACCGCGCGATCGGCAAGGCGAATGCGCGCACCCTCGCCGGCATCCTCGCGGACGGCGGCGTGGACCGCGCCTCAGACGCGGTCGCGGCCGCACCGGCGAAGGCACGCACCGGGCTCGCGTCGACGCTCTCGCTGCTCGGCGCCGTGGACGTCACCACCGCCGTGCCGGAGTTGGTGGAGGCATGCCGGGCCGCGGTGGATCCGCTGCTGCGCGCCCACTACCCGGATTGGCATCGTCGCGTGACGGAAGTCGACGGCATCGCGCAGGCCGCCGCGGCGCAGCCCGATCTGCGCACGTTCGTGAGCGAGCAGGCGATCGATCGGGTGAACGTCGCCGGCGACTGGGCGAAGCAGCCGCACCTCGACGAGGACTGGCTGACCCTGTCGACCATCCACTCCGCCAAGGGCCTGGAATGGGATGCCGTGCACCTGATGCGCGCGAACGACGGCGCGATGCCCTCCGACATGGCACTCACCTCGTCCGCCGGGCTCGCCGAGGAGCAGCGACTCTTCTACGTCGCGCTCACCCGCGCCCGCGACACCCTCGACGTGTATGTGCCCTCCCAGCTGCCCACACACCCCACCGCGTTCCTGGCGAGGCATGTCGCGGCCAAGCCCAGCAGGTTCCTGAGCGAGTCCGCACGCCCCCTCATGGAGGCGGTGAACACCGCCGCCCTCACCCTCGCGCCCGCGCCCGCGCCCGGGCCCGCGCTCAAGCCGGCCGAGACGGCGCCACGGGTGCGCACGGACGCGTTCGACGAACTCTTCGCGTGATCGGCGTTGTGCATACTCTGTTGAGCAGAATATGCTCGCCGCATGAGTTCCGACGTCCGCGAAGCCGCCGGCGAGGTGTCGTTCTGGATCCTCGTGTCGCTGAGCGACACCCCCAAACACGGCTACGGCGTCCTGCGAGACGTCGAACTGCTCAGTGCCTCGGGCGGCGGGCGAACGGTCTCGCTCAAGGTTCCGACCCTCTACGCCGCGCTCGAGCGACTTGAACGCGCGGATCTGATCGAAGTTGATCGCGAAGAAGTCGTCGAGGGCCGCGCCCGGCGCTACTACTGCCTCACGTCGGCCGGTGCCGTCGCACTGGCCGACGAGACCTCCCAGCTCGAAGTCAGGGCACGCGCCGCCCGCGAAGCACTCGCGCGGGCGGCCGATCACCGCCGAACCCCCGACATGGCAAGTCGATGACCTCGTCGAACGAGCGGGCATATGCGCGGCTGCTGCGCTGGTATCCCCGCTGGTGGCGGGACATCCACGGCCACGTGGTGTTGACCACGTTGCTGGATGTCGATGAAGCGCGCGGTCGGACAGGGCCGACGTCGGACGAAGCCTGGGCGCTGCGATGGGACGGCCTGCAGCATCGCTGGCGGGGGCCGGCTCGTGCGAGCTCGCGGCCGGGCTCGTCCGCCACCGCCGTTCGGCGGTCGTGGGTGCGAACAACCACCTTGCTCGGCGTCGCGTCCGTGCTGACGATCGCCATCGGCGGGTGGGTCGCATCCCGTGACAGCGTCACCGGGTCCGGAAGTGGACGGACGCTCGATGCCCTGCTGCAGCATGCATCGGAGTATGAGCGCGCGATCCTGATGGACGGGGTCGTCACACCCGCTGAGTACGCGAGAGCTCTGATTGACTGGCGAGACTGCGTGTCGTCCGCCGGCGCGCAGCCCAGCGAGATCTACCCCATCGCGGACAACCAGCTCACGTTCGATTACGAGATCACCGCGGCCACAGACGAAGCACGCGTGGGACTTGAGGTCACGGCAGAGACATGCCTCCCCGAGTACTTCGACGCGGTCGGGGCGTGGTGGGTCGAGCAGGATCCTCGCCCCGTTCCGTCGCTTCCGCTCGCATCGGAATAGTCCTCCGTGCGCGCAGGATCGGGGGCGCGACTACCTGGGTTTCTGCAAAGGAGGATCATGTCTTCGTGGACGAAGGCAGGCACGGATACCCCGACCTGATTCGGCGTACCGGCGAGCTCATCGAGCAGCTCGATCGTCCGCCCGTTGTCGCGATCGGCGGCCATGGCGGGTCGGGCAAGTCGACGCTCGCCTTGCGGCTTGCCGGCGACCTGGGGGTCAGCCGGACGCAGGTCGTCCCCACCGACCAGCTCTACGCCGCCGTCGACACCCGGCGAGCAGCCCTCTTCGAGCTTCAGGATTGGCCGGAGATCCTCGATCTGCTCAGGCGAGTGAGGACGGGATCGCGATCGCGCCTGCGCTACCGAAGTCGCGGATACGACGGACATGAAGAGCTCGTCGACGAGCAGATGCCCGCCGCGCTCATCATCGAGGGCATCCGAGTCCTTCGACCGGAGACCATGCCCCTGATCGATCTCTCGGTCTGGATCGATCTCGAGCCGCAGGTCGCTGGCGAGCGCGCGAAGGCGCGAAACCGGGATCAGGGCGACAGCGCGATGGAGATCACCCTCTGGGACACCAAGTGGATCCCGGAGGGAGTCGAGTACGAACGCCTCGTCCGCCCACAACGACTCGCCGACATCGTCCTGCGTCCAGTCGATCTCATCTGAGCGGTGCGCGGTGGTCACGCTACCGCGTCGCCCACAGTGCCCAGATGACGAGAACCGGCTGCAGCAGCAGGCGTATGAATCGCGCGCGGTCGGTGCGCAGCATCGGCGCGGATCGACCGGTGCGCCACTGATGGAGATTGCCCGGGAAGACGGCGACGAAGAACGCCGCGACGAGCCAGCCGACACTCCGCTGCCGAGGAATCGTCGCGACGGCACCGGCGAGCATCACCTCGACGACCCCGGACCCCACGACGATCGCATCCTTGTCGAGCCCGGTCAGCCGCGTCGACCAGTCCGGTACGACGATGCGGTAGCCGCGCCTGCCCCACGTCAGGTGCGACAGACCGGCGGCCGCGAGCAGCAGGACCAGTAGCCAGCGCGCCGCTGCGCGCCATCCGGTCGTCCGATCGGGAGGAGCGCTCATGGGCTAGACGCTACCCGGTGGGCGACCGGCTTCCGGCGGGCATCGCACGGAAGCCGGTCGCGGCTAGGCCCACCCGAGTTCACGCAGGCGTGCGTCATCCAACCCGAAGTAGTGCCCGATCTCGTGGACGAGGGTGATTCGCACGCGGATCCGCAGGGCATCGAGATCGTGACTGTGCTCCTGCATGTTGTTCTTGAACAGCGTGATCCGGTCGGGGAGCTCCCCGTAGCCGTACACGCCGCGCGTCTTCAGCGGGCGTCCGCTGTAGAGCCCGAACAGCCGCGGCCGCTCGCCCGTCGGCTGGTCGGCGATGAGGATCGCCACGTTCTCGAGACCCCTCACCATGTCGTCAGGCAGAGCCTCGTACTCCTCTGCGACCATCGCCTCGAAGTCCGCGTCGGAGATCTCGACCATGGTCCGATTGTCGGCGACTGTGCGCCGACGGGGATCAGGAAGACTTCACATAGCCGCGCGCCTCGACAATCCTGCCGTCGCGGACGCGGATGAGGTTCACACCTCTGACGCAGTCGTCCTCGCCCGTGCCCCAGCGCAGGATCCACGGTGCCACGGCGAGATCGCCGAGGATATCCGCAGGCTCTGGTGAGAACTCGAGGTCCGTGCTGCCGGCGAGCTGGGACCAGCGCGCCAGGCAGGCCCGACCGCCGTCGTGCCGGGCTCCCTCCGGAGCCGGACCCGTGTCCTCGATGACGCACTCGTCTGAGATGAGGTCCTCCAGAAGCGTCGGGTCGTGCAGGCGGAACGCCGCGTTGTATCGGTCGATGACCTCATGCGTGGTGCGTGTCGTGTGGGTCATGCTGAGGCCTCCGCCGTTCAGAAGGTCGCGTACGCGGGGCGGCCGACGGGGCGATAGGAGTGAATCATCACGCCCTTCGAATCGGTACGCGCGTCGACCAGGTTCAGGGCGATGTCGCGGCCCGAGTCCGCGAACAGTCGCGCGCCCTGCCCGAGTACCACCGGCACCGTGATGAGCTCCATCTCGTCGACGAGGTCCTTCTCCAACAGCCACTGAATGAGACGACTGCTCCCGTGCACCTGCAGCTCGCCGTCCCGGCTGTCCTTGAGGTCCGCGACAGCCCGGAAGAGGTCATCCCCAAGAATCTCCGTGTTCGCCCAGTCCGAGCGCGTCAGCGTCGTCGATGCCACGTACTTCGGCTTCGAGTTCAGGGCCACGCCGATCGGGTGCTGCTTCAGCTCCGCCATCGTGCCCCAGAAATCACGGAGGATGTCGTACGTTCGACGGCCGAACAGGTACGCGTCGGCACGCTGGAAGGTCGCCGCAATGTGATCGCGGGTCGTGTCGTCACCGGCGCCCCTCGCCCATCCGCCTCGGTCGAATCCACCCCTGAGGTCCTCCTCAGTGGACCCCCCGTTGCCCTGAGTCACTCCGTCGAGGGTGATCTGCGTGATCGTCGTGAGCTTCATTCTCTTGTTCTCCATCGCTGCGGCGCCCCTTGTCAGGCGCCTCTCACCCACGCAACGAACGACGAAGCCCGGATTCGACACCGGCGCCATGATCGCGGACCACGGCTGCGCGCGCGTCAGGCTGAGGCGGGGACCACCAGGGTGCGGACGGACGAGATCCGTCCGTCGCGGACCTCGATGATGTCGAGACCGCGGACGACGGGTGCGTCCACCGGACCGAACGCCCACGCGAGAGCACCCGCGTCTTCGCCCGTGTAGGGGATGCTGTCCTCGACGAACTGGAAGTCGGCGGGGGCGCGATCCAGCAACTCCGCCGCCTTGCGACCCAGGGCCACACGGCCCACGGTGGTGCCCTCCGGATCCGCGAACGCGACGTCCTCGGTGTAGATGCGCTCGATGGCCTCGCGGCGCGCCTGGGCGTCGCGATTGTTGAAGACCTCGTGCAGGTTGGCGTTCAAGAGCTCGGTCACTGATGCCATGGTTCTCCCCTTCGTCTCGTCGCTCAGAACCTCCTTGCTGATCGGCGGACCGGCAGCCGGCTCAGTCGCGCGAGGTCGCGTTCACGCTGCCCGAGCGCTCCTGGCCGCTCAGGCGGGCGATGGCGACCATCATGCGCTCGGTGATCTCGCGACGCGCCTTGCCGTCGGGGACGCCGTCAAGGTCGGACAGGTCGAGGGGCTCACCGAACCGCACCTGGAGGCGCGGTCTGCCCGGCAGGAGATGACTCAGGGGCTTTACAGTGCCGGTCCCGATAAGCCCGACGGGCACCACCGCGGCGCCTGTCTCGCGGGCCATCCACGCTGCGCCGCCGTGGCCCTCGTGCAGCTTGCCGTCGCGCGAGCGGGTTCCCTCGGGGAACACGGCGAACACGCTGCCGGCCCGCAGGATGCTGCTGCCCGCGTCCAGGGCGGCGCGCGCGTCGCGACCGGTCGCGCGATACACCGGGACGCCGCCGATCGACGTGAAGAACCAGCGCTTGAGGCGACCGAGGATCCCCGAGCCGGTGAAGTACGACGACTTGATGAGGAACTGCACAGGACGGGCGGCGGAGGTCGGGATGATCACGGTGTCGAGGGATGCCAGGTGGTTGCTCGCCAGCAGCACCGGCCCGCGATCAGGAACGTTCGCCCGGCCGAGGATGCGCGGGCGGTACATCAGCCAGAACAGCGGCCGCAGGATCACGCGCCCGACGAAGTAGACGACGCCCGGCCGTGGCGCAGGGGCGGGGGTTGGCAGAGCGGGCGCTGTCACCTCGCCACCCTACTCGCGGTGGCCGGGGTCGCTCTCCGCGGGGCGGCCGCTGCGACGGTCAGCCGTCCGCGGCGGTGGCGAACGCCTCGAGCGCGGCGAGCCGGCGGTCCCTGCCGCCGGTGATCTCGACGACCCTGGTCCGCCGGCCGACGACGTCGGCGTCAGCGATGAGATCGAGCAGCACCTCATCCATCGCGTCGCGCAGCTCCGGGAACTCGTCCGCTCCGGCGTCGATCGCATCCCCCGGGGTGAGCGGCAGCACCACGAGCAGGTCGACGTGGCCCATGGCCTCCCGCGTGAGCTGTGTCGAGCGCAGGAGCACCTCGCGCGAGATCGCCTCTCCCGTCACGCTCTCCAGTGCCAGCAGGTAGGCGAGAAAATCGATGGGACCGCGCTCGGCGATCAGGTGCTCGGGCGCGTCGGCCGCGTCCAGTCGATCGGCCGAAAGGCGCAGCTGCGCCGCGAAGGACCCTGCATCCGGAGCGTCCCGGGTCTCATCCAAGAGCTCGAAGGGATCCGGCAGCACGGCGTACTGCGGGTTCCGGAGCGCGAAGTCCGCGATCAGGGTGCTCTTGCCGCTCGCGTGGGTGCCTGAGACGACGATGCGCATAGCGCGACCCTAGAGCACGAGAGCACTAGAGCCGGTAGAGCTCCGTCGCGGTGGCTCCCCAGAACCCGTCGGCTCGCGCACCCCACGCGGCGGCCACGTCGTCGACGAGCCGCGCGTGAGACGCGATGCGCGCCGACATCGGCCAGTCGCTGCCGAACAGCAGGCGCGACTCGCCGAAGGCGCCGGACGCCGTCGCGGCGAGCGCGGACAGCCGGGCATGGTCGCCCGGCGCCGTCGCCAGGCCGGAGAACTTCGCGGCCGTGCGGGGCTCGGCTGCGACCCTCCGCAGCGCCGCCTCCCACTGCGGTGTCGGCTCAGCGGCCCCGAGACCGAGGTGGCACAGCACGAAGGTCGTGGCCGGGTGCCGGGCGGCCAGGGCGGCCACCGCCTCGAGCTGAGCGGGTCGGACGAGGAACTCGACGACACGGCCTGATTCGCCGGCCCCGGCGCACAACGCGTCCAGCCCGGGGACGTCGGACAGGTCGGGAGCTCCGCCCGGCGTGGCCACGCGGATGCCGCGGACCTGGTCGTTCAGCACGGACGTCGCGAGTCCGGCCCGCCCCTCGGTGGCGGGCACGTACTGCAGCACGACGGCACGGACGACGGGATCGACCGCGGCGAGCTCGCGCAGCCACGTCATCTCGGGCAGCGTGTCGCCGGCCTGGACGGCGATCGCCGTGGCGACGGGGCCGGGAACGGGGTCGGCTCGCGGCGTTTCGTCTCGCTCCGCTCGCTCAACGAGCGGGACGGGCGTCTCGTCCCGCTCTGCTGCCTCGACGAGCGGGAGGGATGCCGCTCGGAAGTCCTCGGGCGACACCGTCGGCGGCAGATGCAGGTCATCCCGGAACCACGACAGCGAGAAACGCGAGGGGTCCCACAGGTGGATGTGGGCGTCGACGATCGTCACAGCCGCTCGAGCTCCGCCCACAGCTCCTCCGGGATCGCAGCGCTCTCCGCCGCAGCGAAGTCCGAGACCTCGGCGGGCGTGCGCGCCCCTACCACGACCGCCTCGACGGCGGGCAGCCGCAGCGGGTACCGCGACGCCACGTGGCGCAGCTCCACCCCGAACCGCGCGCACACGGCGGACAGCTCGCGCGCCTGTGCCTGCATCTCGGCCGGAGCCTCGCGGTAGTCGAAGTACGGCGTTCCCACGGGGTCGGCGAGGATGCCCGAGTTGAACACCCCGGCCGCCACCACGCCCACACCGCGAGCAGCGGCCTCCGGCAAGAGCGACGACTCGCCCCGATGGTCGAGCAGGGTCGTGCGGCCGGCGATCATCACCACGTCGACGTCGGCCTCACGCACGAAGCGCGTCAGCGGGTCCGGCCACACCATGCCGACGCCGATCGCCCGCACCACACCCTCGGCGCGCAGCTGCTCAAGCGCAGGCATCGCCGAGCGCAGCGCCTCGTCCACGTCCATGGGGTCGTGGAGATACAGCAGGTCGATCCGATCCGTGCCCAGCCGCGACAGGCTCCCCTCGAGACTGCGCAGCACCCCGTCGCGCGAGAGGTCCGCGACCGTGTCGGCTCCGACCGCGCCGGATGGGACTGCCGTGCCGTCGGCATCCACGATCTTGCGCCCGACCTTCGTCGCCAGCACGACCGAGTCCCGCGGCACACCCGCAAGAGCACGCCCGAGCCGCGCCTCGCTCGCCCCTGCGCCGTAGTGCGGCGCCGTGTCGAAGAACCGGATGCCGGCGTCCAGTGCCGCGGCCACCGTCGCGTCCGCGTCCGCGTCGGCGACGGCCGTGAACAGGTTGCCGATGGGCGCACACCCCAACCCGAAGGTGTCGGAGGCGCCCGGCGTCGGCGTCAGCGGGCGAAGGCCTGCGCGGAACGCCACAGCTCGTACTCCTCACGCGAGTCCGGCGTCAGGGGGTAGTAGTCGCTCAGGCGCGCGCCCTCGTCGAGGCGGCGGCGGCTGAACGCCTCCCAGTCCTCGTGGTCCTGCGCGGACTCGAGCACGGCGCCTGCCATGGCCTGCGGCACGATGACCGGGCCGTCGCCGTCGGCGATCACGACGTCGCCGGGCATGCACAGGGCGCCGCCCACCGCGACCGGCACGTCGTACGCCCACGGAAAGAGCTCGGTCTGCGACGCGTAGTGCGGCGTCGTGCCGGTCGACCACACCGGCAGGCCGAGGTCCTTGATGCGGTCGGAGTCGCGGATGCGCCCGTCGACCACGATGCCCACGCCGCCCTTCTTGACGAAGTAGCGCGCCAGGATGTCGCCGATGCAGCCCGAGTACTTGCTGCCGAACGCCTGGATCACCAGCACGTCGCCCGGCTTCACCTCTTCGAGCACGTGCCACAGGGCTGTGTGACGCTCGACGTACTCCTGGCCGTGGCCCGACGCGAGGTCCTCGCGCTGCGGCATGAACTGCAGCGTGATGGCCGAGCCGACGATGCGCTGACCCTCCGCCAGCGGCCGCGGCCCCTCGACGAACGATCGCGAGATGCCCATGCCGTGCAGCTTCGCGCACGCCGTCGCCGACGACACGCGCTCCAGGTCGCGCAGAGTCTGCGGGTCGGCACGGCGGTACGCGTCGCCGCGCACCGGCAGCTCGAAGTCCGGCCGCGGGAACGGCGTGGCGAGATCAGACATGGGGCGCTCCTTCGAGACGGACAGACAGGGGAAGAGTGGATGCCGCACCCCGGTGCCGCGGCGTGACGCCCGAGTTCACCGTGTGCAGGGTCAGGTCGGCGCGGTGCGCGGGCGGCAGCTCGACGACCACGGCGTCTTCGCCGGCATCGAGCTCGCGCGTCACTGACACGGGATGCCCGGGCGTGGACGCGTACGCCGTGCTGCGGCCCGGATACACGCCGTCGGCGGACGTGTGCGCGGTGACCGACGCGATGCGCCGCTCGCCGAACCGCGAAGCCCGCACCACCACGCGGCGAGCGCGGGTGGTCGAGGTGTTGACGAGGGCGAGGTCGAGGTCGTCGCCGTCCAGACGCGACACGAGCGCGGCCACGTCGGGCGGCAGCCCCGGGCGGGAGGCGTCGGCGTCCTCGTACACGACGGCGGCGAACGGCAGACCGCCGTTGTAGAGCACCTGCGGGGTGCCCGAGACCAGCTGGCTCAGCACCTCGGTGACCACCGGGTTCACGCGCTGCCAGAAGTGCAGGTGCGCGGCATCCGGATCCGTCGGAGCGCCCTGCATCAGCGCGACGCGACGCGCGACCTGACCCAGCGCCATCTCGAGCGCGCGCTCGGGGTAGTCCGGCAGCTCGCCGTCGAGGAACGCCAGCCACGGGGCCTCGTGCCCCGCCTCGGCCTTGTCGCGGAACGGCTTGACCCGCTCGGCCATGGCCGGCAGGCCCTCGATCGCTCGACGCAGCCGGGCCAGGTCGTCGTCGCGGCGCGACCACCACCACAGCCACAGCGGCAGCTCGAGCGGCATCGGGCCGTAGTCGAACCAGCCGTGGCGCCCGAACCGGTGGGGCACGAGGAGTGCGGGGGTGGCGGCATCCTCACCCCACCGCGCGAGCCAGCCGCCCCGCAGACTGAACGGGGTCTCGGCGATGGGGGCCACGATCGCGTGGTCGAGCACGGTGTCGAGCACGGCGCGCGCCATGTCGAGCGCGGCGTCGTCACCGGTGACGAAGGCCTCGTTGATGCCGGCGATGACGGTGGCCATGCCCACCGAAGGAAGACCGTGCGGCCAGGTCCAGCCGTAGTGCCCGCCGTGCCAGCGTCCGTCGTGGAGTCCGCCGACGACACCGTCAGGCGACACGTTGTCGGGGATGAGCCCGGCGTTCTCGGCCGCGCGGGCCCGCCAGCCGTCGACGTAGGTGCGCAGCCACTGCGCCGACGCCTCGTCGCCGTCGTACAGCCAGCGGTTGGCGACGAGGCTCGTGGCGGCGAGGTTGACGGCGACGTCTCCGGCGGCCGCGCGGTGCATCGCCTCGCCCATCGCGGTCGCGCGCGCGGGATCGGCCAGGTCGTCCCATTCGTCCACGCCGGGCACGTAATCCAGCGGCAGCCCGTACGGACGCATCTCGCGGCGGTCGGCCGAGTACGGCTCAGGCTCGTCGCTGAGGCCGGGGCGCGGGCCGAGGGCGCCGTTGTGGGGCGCGGTGATGATGTTGTGGATGCTGTCGTAGTTGCCGTGCGCGGCATCCACATACAGCTGCGCGAACCGGCGCGCCCGCTCGGCGAACGCGGGATCGGCGGGGTCGGCCGCGCACAGCGCGTAGAAGAAGATGAGCGACTCGCCCTGGTGGAACCAGTCGTAGCCGTTCTCGTACTCGCCCGTGACCATGCCGGCAGCGGCGAGCTGCGCGGTCACGCCCTCCCAGTGGCGCTTCGCCGCGGTGAGCACGTCGTCGCTGCCGCCGAGCAGGTAGAACGCCGGCCAGTTGAAGAACGGCTCGTACAGGTCGTCGACGCCGTCGCGGTCCTCGAAGACCGCGTCGAACCTCAGCCCGCCGTCGGGGCGCGTGAAGGTCTCGGAGAACAGGCGCCAGGCGTCCTCGATCTCGGCGAACAGACGGCGCTGCAGAACGGCCCAGGCGGGGATCGCCGTCAGCGGGCGCGCGGGAACGGGCTCCGGCATCCGTCAGCCCTTCGTCGCCCCGGCGGCCAGGCCGCCGATGATGTGCCGCTGCATGATGATGAAGAAGATCACGGCCGGCGCGATCGCCAGCAGCAGCGTCGGGAACAGCACCGTGTAGTCGGTGGAGTACTCGCCGACCGCCGCGTACACGCCGGTGGTCACCGTGTACACGCCGGACCCCGGCCCCAGGATGATCTGCGGGCTGACGAAGTCGTTCCACACGCCGATCGAGTTGAGCACGATGATCGTCGCCACCACGGGACGCATGATCGGGAAGATGCACGACCAGAACGCGCGCATGCGGCTCGCGCCGTCCAGCGCCGCGGCCTCGTCGATGTCGCGCGGGACCGTGCGCAGATACGCGGCGAACAGGAAGATCGTGACCGGCAGCGTCGCGGCCGTCTCGAACAGGATGAAGCCGGGGATCGTGTTGATGAGCCCGAGCACCCGCAGCACGAACACCACCGGGATGAGCGTCACCTGGCCGGGGATGAACAGGCCCGACACGAACACCACGAGCAGCGCCACGTGCCAGCGGGTGCGACCACGGGCGATCACATACGCGACCGGCGCCGACAGCACGATGCAGAAGAAGTTGACGAGCGCGACGAACAGCAGCGTGATGCCGTAGGCGCCCACGACGTTGAACTTCTCGCTCGTGATCGCGTTCCACAGGTAGTCGAACGTGAACATGTCGGGCGTGATCAGCAGCGGGTGCAGCACGATGTCGGCCTGCGGCTTGAACGCGCTGATGAGCAGGATGTACATCGGCACGAGCATGATCAGCGCGAGGGCGCCCAGCAGCACCCACTTGACGATCGACACCGCGAGCGGCGTGCGCTCGGCGGCGGAGCCCGGGCCCCGGCGGCGACCGCTGCGCCGCGGCTTGCGTCGCACATCGGCGAGGTAGACCTCGCCCGCGATGCTCGGGCCGGTGGTCTCGGTCGAGATGGTCATGATTCGCTCGCCTTCTGGTCGGCGCCGCGACGGGCGAAGGTCACGGCCAGGCCGATGACCGCGGTCACGACGAGCAGCACGATCGACTGCGCCGCGCCGAACCCGAGGTTCGCGTGCGCGAACGAGTCACGGAGGATCTGGTACACGATCGTCTGCGTCGAGGCGGCGGGACCGCCGTCGGTCAAGGCCAGGATGATGTCGTACGCCTTGAGCAGGCCGACGAGGGTGAGCACCAGGTTCACGGTCACGACCGGCGCGATGAGCGGCACCGTGATGCTCTTGAACTGCTGCCAGCGGGATGCACCGTCCACCGTGGCGGCCTCGTAGTACTCGGCGGGCACCGACTTGATGCCGGCGAGGTACAGGATCATGTTGAAGCCGAAGTGCGACCACACGATGGTGGCGATGACGCTCACCTTGGCGAAGGTCACATCGGTCAGGAACGGGAGGGGACTCACCCCGAACTGCGTCAGCAGCGAGTTGATCGCTCCCTGCGGCGACAGGATCGCCGACCACAGGAACCCGATGATCAGCGCGCTGATGATGTACGGGTAGAAGAAGATCGTGCGCATCACGGTGTTGGTGCGCGTGTTGCCCGCGATGAGGGCGGCCACGCCGAGCCCGATGCCGTTGCACAGGATGGTGCCGGCCACCGCGATGACGGCGGTGAAGGCGGCGGCGTCGAGCGTGCGGGGGTTCTTGAACGCCTTGGTGTAGTTCTCCAGCCCGATGAAGTCGAAGTGCAGGCTGTACCCGTTCCAGTCCGTGAAGCTCAGCACCACGGCCAGCAGCATCGGGATGAGGAACATCGCGATGAACACGATGAGGGCGGGGCCGGCCATGATCGCGCCGGAGAGGCGGTCCTGCCACGAGGTGAGCCCGCGCCGGCGGGAGGTCGCCGCCGCCCGGGAGCTCGTGGTGCCCGCGAGGCGGGCCACGGTATCGGCCATGTGAGTCTGCTTTCGTGTCGTCATCGAAACGAGGGATGCCGGGGGTGTCGGGGTTCCCGGAAGGTTGCCGCCGCGCCGGCTCGGCAGCGCTCATGCGTCACCGGCGCGGCGGCAGGTCATCACTGGATGTTCGCGGCGAACCACGCGTCCATCGAGCTGTTGACGTCCGCGGCGGGCGTTCCG
>NZ_VFPE01000007.1 GCF_006783905.1 Microbacterium kyungheense
TGTGCGCCCCTTCTTCTCCACCTTCGTGACGTACAGCGGGTACAGCGAGGCGAACGGCAGCGAGAAGATCCGGTGCATGCTCTCAGGCTAAGCCCGGCCGTCCCCGGGGCGGGGGCGGTGTCATGGCACGATCGCCGCGGCGTTGCCCCGGACGATGCGCGCCCGCGCCGCCTCGTCGAGCTCCGCCGCCACGATCTGCAGCATCGTCGCCTCCGGCGTCTGCACCGGGAAGCCGCTGCCGAAGACCCATCGTTCCGGCTCACTCCCCCACGTGTCACCCACGAAGGTCGGACCGTTCACGTGCCACAGGTCCAGCAGCACGTGCGCGGGCACCTCATCACCCAGATGCCGGCTCAGCTCGAGCGCATCCAGGCGGTTGAGACCGCTCAGCACCAGCGGGTGAGCAGGCGCCTCGCGCACCACGTCCGCGAGCTCGTGGATCTGCGGGTCGCGCGCGGGAGATCGGGGATGCCGGACCCGCGGGTCATCGAGGCGGAACAGGATCTGCACCGGAAGGCCGTGCTCGGCCGCCTCGTGCAGCACCGGCCCGAGCGCCGCGGGCGCCGTGCCGTGATCGCCCGGTGCCAGCCTCACGCCCGCGAATCCGGCATCCGCTGCCCATGAGAGCTCGCGGCGCCACGTGGGGGCGGCCGGGTCGACCACCGCGAAGAGGCGGAACAGCGGGTCTTCGCCGCACGCGCGGCGCAGCGCCTCGTTGCCGGTTCGCGTGTCGAACCCCGTGAGCGTGGCGAGATGCGACACCCAGAGTGCCTGCAGTCCGTGGCCGCGGGCGTAGGCGCGCAGCCGGTCGGCGTCCGCCCACGCCGCGAGCCGGTACGGCCACTGCCCCAGATGGCACGTGGTGTCGATCGCGCCGAGCTCGCCGAACCCGGCGAGCAGCGCACGCGCGCGCGAGATCATCGGGCGACCTCCGCGAGCCAGCGCTCGATGTTCTCGCCGAACACGAGTCGTTCGTCCTCGGCGTCGAGGCCCGCCCCGAGGACCTTGCCCACGGTCTCGACCAGGTCGACGTGATGCAGATCAGAGCCGAAGACGACGCGGTCTGCGCCCAGGCGGTCGACGGCGAGCGCCACCTCGCCCGCGCCGATGATCGTGCCCGACGTGTCGACCATGACGTTCGGGTGGGGCTGCACCATGTCGACGGCGGACTCCGGCTGTCCGCCGAGGTGCGCCATGAGGAAGCGGACGTCGGGATGCCGTGCCGCTGCACGCGCGATGTGGTCCGCCGTCGACTCATAAGGGAATCCACCGACGGTCTTGCGCCACGCGTGCGCCAGCACGATCAGCCGGTGCTGTGCGGCGTACTCCAGGATCGGGTCGCACAGCGGGTCGTCGGCGAGCGTCGCGATCCACAGCTTGATGCCGATCATCCCCTCCTCCTCGACGTTGCGGCGCAGGTCGTCCATCGTCGCCCGGCCGTACCGCGGGTTGACGTAGCAGTAGCCGCGAAGCCGCTCGGGGTGGCGCCGGAGCTCGCCGGCGAGCGTGCGGTTCATCTCACGCACCTCGTCGATCGCGGGATGCGCCACGAACGCGCCGATGTCGGTGCACAGGAACTGCTCCACGCCCAGCCGGTCGCCGAGCTCGAACACGCGCGGGTCGAACCTGCCGGCGTCCAGGTGCGTGTGGGCGTCGATGACCGTCATCGGCGGATCGCCTCGCACGCGCGGCCCGCCCGGCGGAGCGCCTCAGCGAGGTCGTCATCGGTGTGGGCGGCGTTCACGTAGACGACACGGTAGAACGACACGCCTTCGGCGAACGAGGCGCGCAGGAACCGCTCGATCACGGCCCCGTCGCCGACGAGCTGCGGGCACGCGGGGTGGCCGGCCAGCCGCAGCGCCACACCTTCGCGGGCGAACAGGTCGTTGAGACCGCCCTGCAGAGCGGCGCCCAGCTGCCGGAGCCTGCCGGGCACGTCCTCGTCGCGCATGATCGTCATGGTCGTCGTCGCGGCGGCCAGCGACAGCGTCTCGCCGCCGTAGGTCGAGGTGACGACGACCTCGCCGCGGTCGAGCACCGCCAGCACATCGCGGCGCCCGGCGTAGACCGACAGCGGCATGCCGTTGGCGACCCCCTTGCCGTACACCGCGAGGTCGGGCACGACGCCAGTCGCCTGAGCCATGCCGCCCAGCGCCACCCGAAACCCGGTGACCATCTCGTCGTAGGCGAGCAAGGCACCGTGTCGGTCGGTCAGCTCGCGCAGGTAGGCGTAGAAGCCCGCCGCCTCGGGGATCGACGGATAGTCCGCGGCGACGAGGATCACGGCGATGTCGGCTCCGTGGTCGGCGAACAGCGCGTCGAGGGTGGCGCGATCGTCCCAATCGACGGCGTGATGCAGCCGCGCGAGAGCGGCCGGCACCCCGGGGACGGATGCGGTCGACGAGCCGGGCAGCACCCGGGCCCCCGCGGCGAGCGAGTTCAGCCACCCGTTGTAGCCGATCTGCACCACCCGGTCGCGGCCCGTGTACGCGCGCGCGATGCGGATCACCGCGGCGAGCGCCTCACCGCCCGTCTTGAGGAAGCGGGCGGCCTCCGCGCCGGGGACGATCGAGCAGAACAGCTCCGCCGTCGTCGTCTCGAGCGGATGCGGGTGGCCGAAGAGGATGCCGTCGTCGAGCTGCGCGCGGATCGCGGCATCCACTCTCGGATCCGCGTAGCCGAGGGTGATCGGCCCGAGCGCGCAGCGAAAGTCGATGAACTCGCGGCCGCGGTCGTCGAACACGCGCCCGCCGCTCCCGCGGACGATGACCTCGGGTTCTTCGGGCAGCAGGGTCGGCGCCTTCGAGTTGGTGCTGGAGCCGACCGGCATCACGGCGAGCGCGCGCGTCCGCCAGCTGTCGGTCCCGGTGGGGTGCGGCATGTCGGGGCCCCGCCGTCAGCTCAGCACGACGACGTCGCCGCCGCTCGCCGCCGAGGCCTGGGCGGCCTTCACGATCTCGACCGTGCGGATGCCGACACCGGCATCGGGCTGCGGCCGGCGCCCGTCGCGCACGGCCGCGACGAACTCGGCGAGCAGCAGGGCGTCGAGGTCTGCGCCGACGGGGTCCCACGTCTCGCCGCGCGCATCGTGACCGGCGACGCCCTGTGCGAACGGGCTCACAGTCACCGTGCCGCGCTCCGCCACGACCTGGAGGGTGAGGCCGCCCCACGTGGGTGAGGACACCGGCCAGCTCCACGAGCAGTCGATCGTCGCGATCACGCCGGACGGGTACTGCAGCGTGACGAGCCCGCCGGTCTCGACCGGCAGGTCCCGATCTGCGTAGAGCGCGCCGTTCGACACGGCGCGCACCGCCCGAGGGCGCTCACCGAGGAGTTCGTCGAGCAGGTCGGCGCAGTGCACCACATGGTCGACGAGCGCCCCGCCGCCGGCGAGCGCAGGGTCGGTGAACCACGCGCGGTCCTGCGGGAGCTTGCCGTTGTTGATGCCCGTCACGCCGAGCACGCGGCCGAGGCGGCCGCTGCGCAGCTGGGCGGAGGCATCCCGGAACGACGGCGCGAACCGCACGGGGTAGGCGACCATGAGGATCACGCCGGCCCGGTCACAGGCATCCCGCATCGCCTCGGCGTCCTCGACAGTGGTCGCAAGCGGCTTCTCGCACAGCACGTGCGCACCCGCGGCCGCAGCACGCTCGACGAGATCACGGTGCCGGGCATTCTCCGCCGCGACGAGGACGGCATCGGGACCCCAGGCGAACGCCTCGTCGTATCCGTCGACGTACGAGACGCCGAGTTCGGCGGCGAGCTCGGCGCCCCGTGGCGCAGCGTCGGGAGCGCTCGCGGCGTCCGGATCGGTGGCGATGAGCTCGACGCCCGGCATAGCCTTGAGCGCCTGCACGTAACTGAGGGCGTGCGTGTGGGCGAACGAGAGCACCGCCACGCGCAGCGGCCGCACCGCGGTCATCGGACGACCTCCATCGCGCCGAGACCGACGGGCGCACCGGACGCGATCGACGCGTACGCGGCCTCGGCGATCGCGACGGCCTCGACGCCTTCGGCCGGCGTCACCCGCGCCTCATCCCCCGATGCGAGCGCCGCGACGAAGTCGGCGATCTCGAGGTAGTACGGGCTCTCCAGCGGCGACATCGGCGGCAGGTAGTCCGTGACCTCGTCGGGCAGCACGGCGTCGGTGCGGCTCACGCGGTCGTCGGCGCTGTCGTAGGCCATGCGCCCGGCAGACCCCGACACCGACACGCTGGTGCGGAACGGCATGCCCGGGGCGGCCCAGCTCGCGTGCAGGTGACTGATGACCCCGCTGCGGTGCGTGAGCACGACGTGCGCGGTGACGGGAGCCGGGACGATGTCGTCGACGGTCGGGGGGTTCTGCACGGCGTACACGGACGCCACCGGCCCGGCGAACCACACCGCCTGGTCGATGTCGTGGATCATGAGGTCGCGGATCAGGCCGCCCCCGGCGCTCTCACGGAAGAACCACGGTGCCGCGGGTGCGGACCCCGCCCTGCTGAAGCGCTGCACGGCGAGCTCGCCGAGTCGGCCCGCGTCGATCGCCTCCTTGATCCGCAGGTACTCGCCGAAGTAGCGCACGACATGCGCAGGGAACAGGCGCACGTCCGCATCGGCCGCGGCGTCGGCGACGCGCATCGCCTCCTCTGCGGTCGGTGCGAGCGGCTTCTCGCAGATGACGTGGCGCCCCGCGGCGATGGCCCGCAGCGCGAGGGCCGCGTGCGAGCTGCTGGGCGTGACGATGTCGACGACCTCGACGAGCTCCAGCAGAGCGTCGACGTCGCCGACGACCTGGAAGCCGTACTCCTCGGCGAGAGCCTCGGCGCCCTGCAACGATGTCACGTATGCGTCCGCGCCGAGCGCCCGCCAGGCGTCCGCATGGACGTGCGAGATCCCGCCGGCGCCGATCATTCCGACGCGCAACCTGGTCACATGGTCTCCTCGAGAAGAAGCGGATCGGTCCGCGTGGCCGATCCGTCGGGGGTGAGCGGCGTCACCGAGGGGATCGGAAGCCCCTCGATGCCGTACACGGAGGTCGAATGACGCGTGAAGGCGTGCACGAGCGCGCCGTGCGCCGCGGCCTCGGCACCCAGCCGCGCCTCGGCGATCGGCACCTGGAACGGCAGTCCGATGAAGCGCTGCAGTCGCTCGCGCAGCGGATCCAGCAACTGCCCGTGCGCGGCCGAGAGCCCGCCGCCGATCACGATCATCGCGGGGTCGACGGTCAGCACGAGTGTCGCGATGCCGTGCGCCAGCTCAGTGACGAACGCGTCGATCTCGGCGACGGAGGCCTCATCTCCGGCCCGCGCCCGCTCGAACACGTCAGCGGCGGTCTGTCCGGTGCGCCACGAGATCTGGCCCGTCTCGGTGTCGAGCCCGCGGAACGCGAGCCTGCCGATGTCGCCGGCCGCGTTGTGGATGCCGCGCCGCGGCTCGCCGCCGAGGATCAGGCCCATCGCGATGCGATTGCCCACCGACAGGTACAGAACGTCGTCGACGAGCTGCGCCACACCCAGATGGTGCTCGGCGACGGCCGCCAGGCGGACGCCGTTGTCGACCGCGACGGGGCAGCCGAACGCCTGCCGCAGATGCGAGCCGATGTCGATCCCCGACCAGTCGGGGATGACGACGGACGCGGTGACCCGCCCGGCGTCGTCGACGATGCCAGGAAGGGCGACGCCGATCGCGCGCACACGCGAGAACGGCAGACCGGCTTCGGAGAGCGCCCGGCGCAGGTCGGCGATCACGGCGGCGAGCTTGGACGCGCCGTCCCGCTCCTCCGAGACGCCGGGGAAGGTCTGGTGGGCGAGCACGCGTCCGCCGAGATCGGCGATCGTCACGCGCACGCTGGCAGCCCCGATGTCGACGCCGACGACGGCGCCGGCGTCCGCGTCGAACGCGTAGCGGCGCGCGGGGCGACCGGCGCCGCGGGCGAAGACCGCGGGCGCCTCCACGATCACGCCGGCCTCGCCGAGAGCGGCGACGGCGTTCTCGACGGAGGTGCGCGACAGGCCCAGCATCACCGCCAGCTCATTGACCGTCGCAGGGCCGCCGTCACGAAGCTGCAGCGCAGCGCGGGCGGCGATCGATGTCTGAACCGGGATCGTCATCGCCCCTCCTCTCGTCGTCCTCGCCGTCGGGTGTCAACAAAATAGCACAGCTCATTCCCGAAATAGGGAACGTGCGGGCACTCGGAATGCGCCGCAGGTAACACATTCGTTGCGAGAACGTCATACTCGGTGCTTGACGGAATATCACACTCGAGTGTCATAATGGCCGACAACCCCCTGCACGGTTCTAGCAAAGGAGCACCATGCGCGTCAGCAAGTTCACGGCCCTCGCCGCAGGCGCCGCCGCAATCGCACTCCTGGCGGGCTGTTCCGCCGGGAGCGGTGGCGGCGGGGAGTCCTCGGGCGAGCAGAAGGTCACCGTCTGGCTGTACCCCGTCATCGCGGACGAGGCGACCCACAAGCAGTTCTGGGACGACACCATCGCGGCGTTCGAGAAGGACCACGACGACATCACGGTCGACTACGAGATCTTCCCGTGGGCCAACCGCGACGAGGCGCTGCAGACCGCCATCGCGGCCGGCAAGGGCCCGGACCTCGTGTACCTGATCCCCGACCAGCTCGCGGCCTACCAGAAGTCGATCCAGCCCCTCAACGACCTGCTCAGCAAGGACCGTCAGGACGAGCTGCTGCCCAACGTGAAGAAGTCCGCGACGATCGACGGCGACCTGCTGGGCGCGCCGATCCTCACCAGCGCCCTCCCGCTGCTGTGCAACGCAGCGGTCTTCGAGCAGGCCGGGGTCACCGATTACCCGAAGACGTGGGACGACGTGCGAGAGATCGCGCCGAAGTTCACCGAGAAGGGGCTGTACGTCCTCAACTATCCGGCCGCGCCCGAGATGACGCTCAACATGACCTACTACCCCCTTCTGTGGCAGGCAGGCGGGCAGGTCTTCACCAAGGACGGCGACGTCGGCTTCGACAGCGACGAGGGCGAAGAGGCACTGTCGTTCATCACCGACCTCGCGAAGGACGGCGCAGTCGATCCCGAGGCGCTCACCACGACGGTGCCGCTGGAGCAGACGGCCGTCGCCCAGGGCAAGGTCGGCTGCACCTGGAACAACGCCGTGCCCGAGGTTGAGCCCTTCTGGGGCGCCGAGAACGTGAAGGTGCTTCCGCCGCTCACCGAGAAGGAGTCGGTCGCGTACGGCACGGTCGGTTCGCTGTCGGTGCTGAAGGCCTCCAAGGTGCAGGACGCGGCGGCGGAGTTCGCCGAGTACGCGACGAGCGCCGAGGTGGTCAAGCCCTACCTGCTGGCATCCGGGTTCTTCTCGGCACTGAGCAACACCGAGCCGCTCTATGCGGACGACCCGCTGCTCGGCGAGGTCGAGAAGTACGTGCCCAACACGACCGTGGGTGAGCTCGACACCAGCTCGCGGGCGCTGATGGGCGTGCTGGCGCCCGAGATCCAGGCGTCGCTGCTCGGCCAGAAGAGCCCCGCCGACGCGCTCAAGGATGCCGCCGCCGCCGCGGCTCCCCTGCTGAACAAGTAGCACGATGAGGGGGTGCGCGGCACCGCTGCCGCGCACCCCCTCTCCATCACCCGAGGTGCACTGACATGACGACGACGACATCGACCGCTCCCCCGAAGAGCAGGGTCGCGCGGGTGCTGTCCCGGCGCGAGGCCCGCGTGGCGTTCCTCTTCGTCCTGCCCGCGTTCCTGCTGTTCATCGCCTTCCGGTTCGGCCCCACCATCGCCGGCGTGGCCCTCAGCTTCTTCGAGTACGACATCTCCGGCGAGATGGCATTCGAGGGACTGGCCAACTTCCAGCGCATGGTGGCGGATCCGCTGTTCTGGCGGGCGCTGGGCACCACGGTGCTCTATACGATCCTCGCGGTGCCGATCTCGCTCGTGCTGTCCACGGCGATGGCGCTGGGTGTGCGTCGGGCCTTCCGCGGGGCGCGGTTCTTCCGCTCGATCTTCTTCCTCCCGGTGATCACGTCGCTCGTGCTGGCGGGATCGATCTTCGTGTGGATCTTCTCCGGCAACGGGCCCTGGGCGAAGCTCATGGCTCCGCTCGGGCTCGGCGGCTCCTGGCTCGGCAGCACGGTGCTCGTCATCCCCGCGATCGTCATCGTGGGCGTCTGGTCCCGGTTCGGCTACGGGATGATGATCATGATCGCCGCGATGCAGGACATCCCGCGCGAGCTCGAAGAAGCCGCGCTCATGGACGGCGCCGGCTCGTGGCAGCGGTTCCGGTCGATCATCCTGCCGTACCTGAAGCCCACGGTGTTCTTCCTCGCCGTGATCGAGACCACGGCCGCATTCCAGGTCTTCGACGTCATCTACGTGATGACCCAGGGAGGCCCTGCGCACGCCAGCTACTCGCTCGTCTACATGCTGTACGACCAGGGCTTCAAGTACTTCGACTACGGCTATGCCGCAGCCATCGGCGTCGCACTGTTCGTGATGACACTCGCGGTCGCCCTCATCCAGCGCCTCGTGATCGGAAGGCAGAAATGACGACGATGACGCCGCCCCAGGCGCAGCCCCTCAGCGAGTCGCGGCCGACGCCGGCGCCCGCGCGCCGACGCTCGTTCCGAGCCCTCGAGCCCAGCCGTGCGGGCGTGGTGATCCGGTGGATCTGGCTCAGCCTCGCAGGCGTGCTGGCCTTCTTCCCCTTCTACGCGATGGTGGTGCTGAGCCTCAAGCCCGGCCAGGTGGTCGAGCTCCCCGGCTCGCTGATCCCCTGGCAGGACATCTCATTCGACTCGTACGAGCAGGTGCTGTCGGGGCAGAACATCCTCGGCTGGCTCGGCAACACGCTCATCTACTCGCTGGTGTCGGTCGTCGCGGTGCTCTTCCTGTCGGCGCTGGCGGGGTACGCCTTCGCCAAGAAGCGGTTCGCCGGCAAGGAGGTGATCTTCTGGTCGTTCCTGGCGATGGTGATGGTGCCGTTCCACGTCACGCTCATCCCGATGTTCATCCTCATGGCGGGCATCGGCGGCGTCGACACGTACTGGGGCCTCATCCTCCCCACGCTCGCGAACGCCCAGGCGGTCTTCCTGATGCGGCAGTTCATCCAGGGCCTGCCCGACGACCTGTTCGAGGCGGCCCGCATCGACGGCGCCGGTGAGTTCCGCATCTTCCTGCGGATCGTGCTGCCGCTGTGCAAGCCGATCCTCGCGACGCTCGGAATCTTCGTCTTCCTGTGGCACTGGAACGACTTCCTGTGGCCGCTCATCATCGCCAAGTCCAACGCCATGTTCACCCTCACCGTCGGCATCTCGTCGCTGCAGCAGCAGAACGTGCCGCTCAGCACGATGCTCGCCGGCTCGGTCGTGGCGCTCGCGCCGATCTTCTTCGCGTACCTCATCGCCCAGCGGTACGTGCAGGAGGGCGTGACGGGCACCGGGATCAAGGGATGACCTCGGTCGTGGCATCCCCGTACGACAGAAAGGACGTCCACGTGACGGTTCAGGCATTCGCCGGCGAGGCAGAACTCGAGGACGTGCTCACCACACCGAGCGATGCGCTCGTCGCCGACCTCGCACAGGGATCGGGGGACCTCGTGATCCTCGGTGCCGGCGGCAAGATGGGGCCGACGCTCGCCGTGCTCGCGCGGCGCGGAATGGATGCCGCCGGCCGCGGCTCCGACCAGGTCCACGCCGTGTCGCGCTTCGGCGACGGCGCGGTGCGCGACCGCCTGGAGGCGGCCGGAGTGAGGGTGGTGTCCTTCGACCTCATCGAGAACGACGACTTCTCGGCACTGCCCGATGCCCCGAACGTCGTATTCATGGTCGGCGCCAAGTTCGGCGCATCCACCGCGCCGTCGTGGGCGTGGGAGGTCAATGCGGCGCTCCCCGACCGCGTGGCACGCCGCTACCGCGACAGCGCGATCGCCGTCATGTCGACCGGCAACGTGTACCCGTTCGTGACGGCGGCATCGGGCGGCGCCTCCGAGGACGTCGCGCCCGCGCCGATCGGCGAGTACGCGCAGTCCTGCCTCGGCCGCGAACGCGTGTTCGAGTTCGGCGCCCAGGAGCGCGGCACGCGGGTCTCGATCATCCGCCTGAACTACGCGATCGACCTGCGGTACGGGGTCCTTGCAGACATCGCGAGCGCCGTGCACGCGGGGCAGCCGGTGTCGGTGGCCACCGCAACCGTGAACGTCGTATGGCAGGGCTATGCCAACGAGGTGGTGCTGCGCAGTATCGCGCACGCGTCGTCCGACGTCTTCACCGTCAACCTGACCGGCCCCGAGATCCTCAGCGTCGCCGCGGTCGCACGCCGCTTCGGCGAGCTGCTCGGTCGAGACGTCGACCTGATCGACGAGCCGCAGCCGACGGCGCTGCTCAATGACTCACGCCGCTGCATGGCGCTGTTCGGCTACCCGTCCGTGGCCGCTGACACGCTCATCGCGCTGCAGGCGGCATGGGTCGAGGCAGGCCATCCGATGTCGGCGAAGCCCACGAAGTGGGCCGTGCGGGACGGGAGGTTCTGATGGCGTCGGTACCGGCCCTGCGCCCCGCTGCCGCGCGCACACTGACGCGAGGCGCCGTGATCCCCGCGCATCCGCTCGCGCTCACCGCCGAGCGCAGGCTCGACGAGAGCCGCCAGCGTGCCCTCACCCGCTACTACCTCGCGGCGGGCGCCGGCGGGGTGGCCGTCGGCGTCCACACCACGCAGTTCGAGATCCGCGACGCCGAGCACGCGCTCTTCGAGCCCGTCCTCTCGCTGGCCGCCGAAGAGCTCGACGCGCACGGCGACCCCGACATCGTCCGCATCGCGGGCGTCGCCGGCGGAACGGTCCAAGCCGTGGCCGAGGCCGAGCTCGCGCGGTCGCTCGGCTACGATGCCGTGCTCGTGAGCCCGCGGGTCGCGGGTGCCGACGACCGGGCACTGCTGGAGCGGGCGGGCGCCGTGGGCGAGGTGCTCCCCGTGGTCGGGTTCTATCTGCAGACGGCGATCGGCGGGCCGGTGCTCGACCGCGAGTTCTGGCGCGCCTTCGCGTCGATCCCCTCGGTCGTGGCGGTCAAGGCGGCGCCGTTCGACCGGTACCGCACTCTGGAGCTGGTGCGCGGGGTGGCGGCATCCGGTCGCGCCGACGAGATCGCGCTGTACACCGGCAACGACGACGCGATCGTCGCGGATCTGCTGTCGGAGTTCCACGTCGACGCACCGGACGGCCCGCGCACGCTGCGCTTCGTGGGCGGACTCCTCGGTCAGTGGGCGGTCGGCACACGCGCGGCCGTGTCGCTTCTCGACCTCGCACGGCAGGCCGCCGGAGGCGACCGCGATGCCTACCTGGCGCTGGGACGCCTCGCCTCCGACATGGTCGACGTCAACCAGGCGGTGTTCGACCCGGGCAACGACTTCCACGGGGTGATCGCCGGTGTCCACGAGATGCTGCGACAGCAGGGTCTGATGGCGGGGATCTGGTGCCTCGATCCCGCGGAGGGCCTCTCGCCGGGTCAGGCGGAAGAGATCGCGCGCGTGCGCCGTGCGTACCCCGAGCTCAACGACGACGCGTTCATCGCCGAGCACCTGGACGAGTGGCTGCGGTGACCTCTCCCACCGTGGTCGCGGCCGTCGGGGCGGACCTGATGGCGGAGTTCTTCACGCCCGCCGACGTCGAGCGCCTGCGGGCCGCGGCGCGCGCCCTCGGCGGCGACTTCGCCCGGGCCGATGCGCTCGCCGACATCGAGGACCTCCGTGGGGCGAGGGTCGTCGTCACGAGCTGGGGCGCACCTCCGTTCGATGCCGGACTGCTCGACGGGATGCCGCGCCTCCGGCTCGTCGCGCACACCGGTGCCAGCGTCAAGGCGTTCGTCACCGACGAGCTCTTCGACCGCGGCATCGGAGTGACGCAGGCGGGGCTCGCGATGGCGCGTCCCGTGGCCGAGGTCTCGCTCACGTTCACGCTCGCCCTGCTGCACCGGGTCGTCGAGATGGACCACGCGCTGCACACGACCGGCGGATGGTACGACCCCGCCGTCGGCCCGCAGCACCAGATCCTCGGCGCGCCGATCGCGGTCATCGGTGCCTCGCGCACGGGTCGCGCCTATCTGCAGCTGGTCCATGCGCTCGGCGCCCGCGTGCTGCTGGTCGATCCCACCGTCACGTCCGCAGAGGCGGCGCGGCTCGGCGCCGAGAAGGCCGACCTCGACGACGCGCTGCGGCGCGCCCGGATCGTCGCGCTCCA
Source organism: Microbacterium kyungheense (assembly GCF_006783905.1). Taxonomy (GTDB): domain Bacteria; phylum Actinomycetota; class Actinomycetes; order Actinomycetales; family Microbacteriaceae; genus Microbacterium; species Microbacterium kyungheense. Next base: position 12,197 of record NZ_VFPE01000007.1, read on the forward strand.
CGCGCCGACCGTCCCCGAGACCCACCACCTCATCGGTGCGCGCGAGCTCGCCTTGATGCCCGACGGCGCGGGCCTCGTGAACACGGCGCGCTCATGGCTCGTCGACGGAGCGGCGTTGGAGGCCGAGCTGCGCGGCCGTCGCATCTCTGCGGCGCTCGATGTGTTCGACAGCGAACCCCTCGAGGCGGGCAGTGCACTGCGCGCCCTCCCGAACGTCCTGCTGACGCCGCATCGCGCGGCGGGCACCGTCGAGGGCCGGCTGGACCAGGGACGCATCGTCGCTGACGAGGTCGAGGCCTTCGCCGCGGGACGACCGCTGCGCCACAGGATCACCCGCGACCGGCTCGCCGTGATGGGCTGACGTGCGCGTCGCCTACGCCGGGGTCGCGCATTCGCATCCCTTCGTGGACGCCGCGAACCTGCGCGCCCGCGGTGCCCTCGCGGTCGGGGTGTGGGACGCCGACGACGGCGGGCGGCGCCGCGAGTTCGCCGCGCGCTTCGGTGCGCCCGAGTTCGCGCGGCTGGACGACCTGCTCGCCCGGCATCCCGATGTCGTCGTCGCCACGCCCCGGACGCCGCGCGCAGCCGACGTCGCAGAGGCATGCGCGCGGGCCGGGGTGCCGGCGTTCTTCAACAAGACGATCGCCGCCGACGAGGCCGGCCTGGACCGCTGGCGGTCCCTGCCGCCCGCGCCCCGGTTCACCTCGTCGGTGCTGCGGTTCTCGCCCGCGCTGAAGGCGTTCGCCGCCGCGCTCGTCGGGCGCCGCCTGCGGGCGGTCGAGGTGCATGCGCAGCACGACATCGCCGCGTTCCTGGAGGGCGACCGGCGCTGGCAGGACGATCCCGCCGGCGCCGGGGGGACCCTCGTGAACATCGGCATCCACGCGTGGGAACTGCTCGACGTGCTCGTGCCCGGGGCAACGGTCGACGTGATGTCGGCCGCACGGGTGATCGGCGATGTGCCGACGTCCTCGGAGCTGCGGGCGACCGTGCACGCGCGGGCCGGTGAGCTGCCAGTGACGGCGACGGTCTCAGGCGTTGCGGGCGCGGACCGCTACGCGGTACGCGTGTGGACCGACGACGGCATCCGCGGACTCGTCCTCCCCGACGATCTCGACGGACTCGGCTACGACGCCACCGCGGACGCCGTGGTGCGGCTCGCCGACGGCTTCGTGGCGGTGGATGCGGCCCGCACGGCGGCCGTGTACGGCAACGCCCTCGCCGCTGCGCGTGCGGCACGCGACCGCGAGGCGCCGCGATGACCGAGCCGATGCTGCGGGGCGCCGAGGACCGTGACGCCCAGCCGCTCGCCGGGCTGTGGTCTCAGGTGTTCACACCGCCGCTGTCTCCGGATCAGTGGCTCGCCGACCCCGAGCGGCTGAGCCACACGATCGTCGCCGTCGACGGCAGCGGCGTGGTCGGTTCGGTCTACGGGCTGCCGAAGCGGCTGCGCGAGAGCGACGGCGCGCTCGCGGACGTGCACGCGATCGGGAGCGTCGCGGTCGCCGAGCGCGCACGCGGCCACGGCCTCGCCCGACGGCTCGTGGCGGCGACACTCGGCTCCGCGCAGCGTCGCGGCGCGGACTGGGCACTGCTGTTCACCGGCACGCCGGAGGTGTACCGGTCGAGCGGCTTCGAGACGTTCCGGATGCGGCGTGCGGCGGGCGGTCCGTGGCAGCGCGCCCGTGCCTCCTCGGGCGACGGCGTCACGCGCACGAGGATGACCGCCGGCGCGACGGCGGCGCTGAACGCCGCCTACGAGCAGTCGCGCACGGGCATCGTGCTGGCGCCCGAGCGGTCGACGCTCGACTGGGCCATGGCCGAGGTGCGCCTCAGCGGCTTGAGCCTCTATGTCCTGCACCACGACGGCGCGGTGTCGGGGTACGCGGTCGCCGGCACGCGGGGTGCCACCGGCGTCGTGGCCGAGCTCGCGGTCGCCGATGCCGCGGGGCCGGACGCGCGCGCAATCCTCCTCGGCGCCGTGGGCGAAGACTGGTGCGCGGCCGGCGTCGACCGCTGCGACATCGCGGTCCCCGAGCGCGCCGCCGACGTCGCCGCACTGCGCGCCTTCGCTCCGGGAGCGGCCTGGGCGCCTGACGCCACGGGGATGACGCGCCCGCTCGCCCGGCGGCCGCGGCTGGACGGCATCCGCCATTTCGGCGCCGCCGACTACTTCTAGCGGCGCGCCGCGCATTAGACTGGACTAGTCCGGAATCGAAGGAGCAGACGTGACGGCGCAGGACTACCTCGACGCTGCACTGGCGGTCGCGCACCGCGCGGCGACATCCGAGGCCGGCGCATTGCGGCGGGCCGCCGCGGTGATCGCGGACACGATGGCGCAGGGACGCAGGTTCTGGGCGTTCGGCAGTGGGCACTCGCACGCTCTCGTCGAGGAGATCTGGGGCCGCGCCGGTGGATTCGTGGATGTCCACCCCATCCTCGAACCGGCGCTCATGCTGCACGAGGGACTCGAGAAGAGTTCACGGCTGGAGCGGCTCCCCGGTCTCGCCGACGAGCTCCTCGCGCTCCGCGGCGTGGGCACCGGCGACTGCCTGCTGGTGATCTCGAACTCGGGTCGCAACGCCGTGCCCGTCGAGATGGCGCGCGGCGCGCGCGAGCGCGGCGCGTCGGTCATCGCGCTCACGTCGCTCGCGCACAGCGGATCGGTGACGTCGCGCGAACCCCGAGGCCAGAGGCTCTTCGAGGTCGCCGACATCGTCATCGACAACTGCGGCGTGCCGGGCGACGCGATCCTGCCCCACCGCCCCCACCCGGTCGGTCCGACCTCGACGGCCGTCGGCGCCCTGCTGCTGCAGGCGGTCATGTGCGAGGTCGCCGACGAGCTGGCCCGACGCGGCGTGGACGTCGACATCTACGAGAGTCTCAACGTCGGCGCGTGAGCACCGCGACCTACTCCGCCGCCGCGCGCGCCGTGGTCGTCACACCGCGCACCGGGATCGGGCTCAGCGGCTACCTCGACCGCACCGCCGCAGCGCACGCGCGGCTCGACCACCTCGAAGCTGGCCTCATCTGGATCGCCGGCGCCTCGGGGTCCGCGCCCGACGACGGCGTGCTGTGGGTGTCGATCGACGCCCTCGCCGTCACCGCCCGGACGAGACAGGCCGTCGTCGCCGCGATCGGCGAGGCCACCGGCATCGACACCTCGCGCGTCGTCGTCGTCGCGTCGCACACGCACGCCGGGCCCGGCGCGTGGCACGAGCCGATCCATCCCGTCTTCGCCGACCAGTTCGACGACGACGAGCTCGCCCACCTCGCCGCGACGATCGCCGGCGGTGTCCGCGGGCTGCGCGACGACGCCCGGCCGGCGACGCTCCACTGGCGCTCGGCTGCGGTGTCGGGCGTCGGCGGCAACCGTCACCGCCCCGACGGACCCCACGATCCGTCACTCGGTCTGCTCGAGATCCGGGATGCCGCCACGCATCAGCCGATCGCACTCGTCTACGACTACGCCTGCCACCCGACCGTGCTCGGCCCTGACAACACCCGCTGGTCGGCGGACTGGGTGGGCGCCGCCCGGAGGCGGGTGCGCGACGGTCGGGACGGTCGCCTCCCCGTCGTGTTCCTGCAGGGCTGCGCGGGCGACGCGTCCACGCGCTTCCACCGCCGCGAGCGCGGCGACGCGGAACTGGCACGCCTCGGAGGACTGGTCGCGGACCGGATCCTCGAGCTGCTCACCGCGGATGCCGCACCGCTGGAGGCTCGGCCCGTCCGCATCGATCGCACGACGCTGCGGCTTCCGGTGCGCAGCGATCGCGCTGCCGACATCCACCGCGCCGACGACCGGATCGGCCGCGGTGCGGCGTCGGGGCACGAGGGCGAGCGGTGCCTCGAGGCGCTGGCCGAAGCGGACCTTCCGGCCGAGCTCGAGCTGCCGGTCTCGATCGTCACCGTCGGCACGCGATGCTGGATGCATGTACCGGTCGAGATGTGCGCGTCGTACGGCCTGGCCATCGCGGCCGGTCGCGAGGACGTGCGCGTCATCGGGTACTCCGACGCGTACGCGGGCTACGTCGCCGACCGGCGCACGTACCGGGAGGGTCACTACGAGGCACTGACCTCGTACTTCGACGAAGAGACGTCGCACCGGATGATGACCGAGTGCCGCGCCTACCTTGCGAGCGTGTACGAGACGTCCAGGTCGTAGCGGTCCCCGCGGTAGATGGAACGGCCGGCTTCGATCACGCCGCCGTCGCCGTCGCGCTGCACCGAGCGGATCAGCAGGCACGGCTGCGTGCGCGGGATGCCGAGCCTGTGCGCCTCGTCCGCCTCGGGCTCGACGGCGCCCGCGGTGGCCGACACCGTGCGCGTGCGCACACCCCAGCGCTCCTGCAGCGTGTCGTAGAGCGATGCGCGGGCGAAGTCGGTCCGCTCGATCCCGGGGAACCGGGCGAGCGACACGAACGAGCGCTCGATGCCCATCGGCGCGCCGTCGGCCGTGCGAAGCCGCACGAGCCGCATCGCGCTCGTGCCCGCCTCGACCTCCAGCAGCTCCGCGGTGCGCCCGGTCGCCGCGAGGATGTCGAGCTCCAGTACCTCGGAGCCGGGGGTCATCCCCCGCGCGCGCATGTCGTGCGAGAAGGAGCGCCCCACCACGAGCGGACGCGGCGGGACGGGCGCCGCGAACGTGCCGCGCGCAGGGCGGTTCACCAGCACGCCGTCCGCGACGAGTCGCCCGACCTCGGCGCGCACGGTCTGCCGGGCCACCCCGAAGTGCTCGGCCAGCGCACGGTCGGACGGGAGAAGCGCTCCCGGCCCGAGCGAGTCTGCGAGGCCCTCCAGGATCTCGCGGAGCTGATCGCCTTTGGGTCGGTCCGAGCGCAGCGCGGGAAGACCGAGGTCGGCCACCGCGACGTTCTGCTCCCGGCTCACGATCCGGGCCCTTCGCGCAGGCCCGAGGCCGCGGCGGCATAGGCGGGCCCGAACAGCACCTCCGTCGACGCCTGCCAGGGCGGCACGTCGACGTCGAGCCGCTCGACGCCCGCGGCGGCGAGCGCCGCATCCAGCGCGGTCCGGTACGCCGGGTCGCCGGCGAGTCGCCCGCCGACGGCGACCGCGTCGATGCCCGTCGCGGCAGCGAGCGCTGCGGCCGTCGCCGCGACCTGGTCGGCAGCCGACGCCACGAGCACGCGGGCCACCTCGTCGTCCGGCGCCGCAGCGCAGACGGCGCGGGCGAACGCCGCGACCGCCGCCACCCGGTCGGCCCGCGCCGCCAGTCGCGCCGCTGCGGCGTGGTCGAGTCCGCAGAGGTGCTCGGCCGCTGCGGCCTGCAGGACTGTCGGAGGCCCGGCGCCGTCCGCCGCCCGGAGAGCGGCGGTCAGGCCTTCTCGCCCGAGCCACGCCGCACTGCCCCGATCGCCGAGATCCGGCCCCCAGCCGTCCTTGCGGAACCACGTGCCCGAGGCATCCATCCCGCATCCGATGACGCCGGTTCCCACGCTGACGTGGTTCCCCGCGCCGCCGAGCGCAGCGGCGTGGGCGAGGATGCCGTCCTCGACGAGTGCGACGCGCGCCTGCGGCCACGACCGGGCTGCTCCGTCCAACATGACCGCGATCTCGTCAGGGGGCGGGATGGAGGTGGAGCCCACCACGATCGTGCTCACGCGGGCGGCCGCCAGTCGGGCGCCGCCGGGGGCCGCGAGCGACATACGCCAGAGCGCCTGCATGACGTCCAGCAGCCGCTCGCCCGCGCCGGGCCGGGCAGCCGTCTCGGGCTCCAGCCCCGGGCCGGCCTCCGCGAGGTCGAGGCCGGGGCCGACGATCCGCCCGCGCGACCCCGACTTGCCGATGTCGATGCACAGCGAGAGCTCGTCGTTCGAGATGATGGCCTCCTGCGTGTGAGCGGGGTCGGCGCTGACCCGCGGCATCCATTTCCGGACTAGTCCGATACTAGCTGCGCCGCGCTGAGATACTCGGGACGGGCCGCACGAGAGAGGACGACCGACGATGGCACCAGGCGCGCTGTACAGCTACGGCCTGTCGAAGCCTCCGAAGACACCGCTGCGTCGACTCCTGTGGGCGATCGCGGTCTTCGTCCTGTGCGCCGCCATCCTCCCGTTCGTCATCGTCGGCATCGTCCAGGCATGGGCCCGCGGCGGCCCGGGTGAGGCGGTCGGCCTCATTATCGTGCTGCTGCCCCTGCTGATCGGCGTGGCCGCGTCGCTGTACGCCTTCGTGGACATCGCGCGTGCACGACGGCGCGCCGCACGCACGGCCGCCCCGGAGTGAGGCGCGTCCCCTGACAGGCGCCGAGGCCCGGCCGGCGTCGCGTCGGCGTCAGGGTCCCGGCCGGGCGAGGACGGGCCGCAGCGCGTCTCCGAGCACGCCGGACAAGTCGGCGCTGATCGCGGCGGTCAGGTGGTGCGAGTCGCGGTAGACGAGCGTGTTGCCGAGGATGGGCGGGCACTGGTCCGCGTCGCACAGGTAGCCGTTGAGGTCGAGGAGAGGGATGCCGCGCTCGGCGGTGGCCGTCCGCTCGGCGTCGCGGCCGGGGCCGGCCAGGGCGACCGTGCGAGCTCGCCCGCATGCCTCGGCGTCCGACAGGTGCGCCGACAGGCACGGTGCAGGGTCCTCGCGCAGGTCCGGGGTGTCGGCGATCACGGCGGTCGGGGCGTGCAGGGCGTCGAGGGTGCGGCCGAGTGCCGCATCCCAGGTTTCGGCGTCGTCCTCGACCCCCGGCGCGAGCTGCGCGCCGGTATAGGTGGCCACGAGCACGAGCGCGGGCGGATCGGCGTTGATGCGATCGATGACCGCGTCGCGCCAGATCGGGCACTGCGGGTAGGGGGCGCCGCGGCGCAGCGACTCGATGTCGGCGGCGGGACACGAGCTCTTCGTCTGCACCTCGATCGCGTACCCGGCCGAGGCCGCGAAGCGCTGCAGCGCCGGGAACCACTGCGCCGCGTGCGAGTCGCCGAAGAGCAGGATGACCGGCGCACCCTCGTCGCCGTAGCGGCAGCCGCGGGCGTCGGTGGCCGCGATCCCGCGCATGCAGCCGTCGTCGTAGACGGCGGGGAGGCTCTCGCGGGCGTCGCGCAGGTCCGGCGCGAGGTTGTCGGGCACGAACTCCGTGCCGCTCGGGAGCTGGGTGATGACGGTGCCCTCGGCGGCGCGTTCGGCGTGCAGCGCCCTCGTGTCGGCGACCGCGTACGCGCCGCTCGCGATGCCCAGGCACGCGAGCGACCCGGCGAGCGCGCCGACGAGCGTGACACGCGCCCGCCGCATGGTCAGCACGGGGGCGCGGCGCACGGGATCCTCGACGAAGCGGTACAGCAGCCAGGCGGCGGGCACGCAGGCGGCGGCGATCAGCAGCGTCGCCCACAGCGGCAGCGGTCCGGGGACGACGGCGCCGGGAAGCACGAGCGCCGGCCAGTGGACGAGGTACAGCGAGTACGAGATCGTGCCGACCAGAACCATCGCGCGCGTCGACAGCAGGCGGGTCGGCCCGCCGCGGGTCTCGCCGGCGGCGATGACCGCCGCGGTGCCCAGCACCGGCAGTGCGGCGGCCACCCCGGGGAAGGTGGTGTCGGACGAGAAGAGCACAGTGGATGCCGCCACCGCGGCGATCCCCGCCCACCCGACGATCGCGGCCCAGCGTTCGCCGCCGAGTCGTCGTCGGTGCTGCAGCAGCGCAGCGGTGAGCCCGCCGACGCCCAGCTCCCAGGCCCGCGAGGGCAGCGAGAAGAACGCCCACGGCTGCGCCGTCCCGGTCAGCCACACGCACCAGGCGAACGAGAGGGCCACTACGACGGCGAGCGTGACGACGAGCGCGCGCCGTGTGCGCACGACGGCCCACACCAGCGCCAGCAGCGCCGGCCAGAGCAGGTAGAACTGCTCTTCGACGCCCAGCGACCAGTAGTGCTGGAACAGCGACGGGTTGGACGACTCGGCGAGGTAGTCCGAGTCGGCGAGTGCGAAGAAGTAGTTCGGCACGTACAGCGCGGTGGCGACGGCCGCCGCCCACACGTCCTTCATGAGCAGTGGCGGATACCAGACGAGCGCCGCCGCCACCGTGAGCGCCAGCACCACGAAGGCGGCCGGCAGGATGCGCCGCGCGCGGCGCGCATAGAACGTACCGAAGCGCAGCCGTCCGTGCTGCTGCAGCTGCTGCAGCAGATGCGTCGTGATCAGGAAGCCCGAGATGACGAAGAAGACGTCGACGCCGACGTAGCCGCCCGGGAGGAATGGGACCCCGGCGTGATAGAGCAGCACCGCCCCGACCGCGATCGCACGCAGTCCCTGGATGTCGGCGCGAAAACCCGAGTGGTCGGGCTGGGCGCGGGCTCGGTCCACCACCCGACCGACTGTACGGAGGGCCCTGCGTGGCCGAACACCCCCTTGACGCACCGCGGGGCCGTCCCTTATCGGAGCCAGCTAGAGTCGTGGAGGCCGCGCGGGTCGCGGCATCCCCCTTCCATCTCTCTGCGGCGCAACGGTGCGCACCCGACAGGAGCCCCCGTGTCCGCCGCCAACGCCGAATCCGCCGACCGCTACCGCATCACCCCGACCGTCCTGCAGGCACTGCGCAGCCCGCGCCTGCTGACGCGCGAAGTGCTCGCAGGGCTGGTCACGGCGCTCGCGCTGATCCCCGAGGCCATCGCGTTCTCGGTGGTCGCGGGCGTCGACCCGCGCATCGGCCTGTTCTCGTCGTTCGTGCTCGCGGTCGTGATCGCCTTCACGGGCGGGCGCCCGGCGATGATCACCGCCGCCGCGGGCGCCGTCGCCCTCGTCATCGCCCCCGTCGCGCGCGAGTACGGCTCGGACTACCTCATCGTCACGATCGCGCTCGCCGGGCTGATCCAGGTGCTCTTCGCGGTCCTGGGCGTCGCCCGCCTCATGCGCTTCATCCCGCGCAGCGTCATGGTCGGCTTCGTCAACGCCCTCGCGATCCTCATCTTCCTCTCGCAGGTGCCGCAGCTCATCGACGTGCCGTGGGCCGTCTACGTCCTGGTCGCGGCGGGCCTGGGCATCCTGCTCCTGTGGCCGCGCATCACCCGTGCCGTCCCGGCACCGCTCATCGCGATCGTGCTGCTCACGACCGCGGTCGTCGTCTTCGGCGTCTCGGTGCCGGATGTCGCCGATCAGGGCGAGCTGCCGCGGAGCCTGCCCGAACTGCTGATCCCCCACGTGCCCCTCACCTGGGAGACGCTGCAGATCGTCGCCCCGTTCGCCTTCGCGGCGGCGCTGGTGGGCCTGCTCGAATCGCTCATGACCGCCAAGCTCGTGGACGAGCTCACCGACACCCACTCGCGCAAGACGCGCGAGGCGTGGGGACTCGGCGTCGCGAACGTGGTGTCGGCGTTCTTCGGCGGCACCGGCGGCTGCGCGATGATCGGCCAGACGATGATCAACGTCAAGACCTCGGGCGGCCGCACGCGCATCTCGACCCTGCTCGCCGGCGTGTGGGTGCTGGTGCTCGTCGTCGCCCTGGGCGACATCGTGGGGCTCATCCCGATGGCGGCGCTCGTCGCCGTCATGATCGTGGTGTCGGCGATGACGTTCGACTGGCACAGCATCCGCCCGTCGACGCTGCGCCGCATGCCGCTGAGCGAGACCGCCGTCATGCTCGTCACCGTCGTCGCCACGGTATGGACGCACAACCTCGCCGTCGGCGTGATCCTCGGGGTGCTCGCCGCGATGGTGCTGTTCGCCCGTCGGGTGGCTCATTTCACGACCGTGGCCCGCACGGTCGAGAGCGACACCGCGCGCTACCGAGTCGACGGGGAGCTGTTCTTCGCCTCGAGCAACGACCTCACCACGCAGTTCGCGTACTCCACGGACCCGGCGCACGTCGTGATCGACCTGTCGCGCACGCACGTGTGGGACGCCTCGACTGTGGCCGCGCTCGACGCCATCGTCACGAAGTACGCCCAGCGCGGCATCACGGTCGAGCTGGAGGGCATGACCGACGCATCGGCCGCATTCCACGGCCGCCTCAGCGGCGAGCTCGGATCAGGCTGAGCTCGGGCACGCTGGCGCTCCGGGATGCCGCGGGCAGCGCCTCACGACATCCGGCCGTCGCCCGGACGCGAGACCCGCAGCCAGCGGTAGCCGTACGCGGGCACCTCGATCTCGACCCGGCCGCGCTCGTCGAGCGCGATGCGTTCGGAGCCGAGAAGATCGACGAGGCACGCGCCCTCGGGCTCGTCGTCGAGGGCGAACCGGATCGTGGCGGGCACCCCGTCGAAGTTGTGGATCGCGACCATCCGGCCGATGTCGGCCCGCAGCGAGTGGACGAGCACCGCTGTCGTCGGCTGATCGATCACCTCGAACTCCCCCCAGCCGAGCTCGGGTGAGATGCGGTACCGCGAGACGAGGTCGCGGAAGAAGTGCAGCAGCGACCCGCGGTCCTCGATCTGCGCGGCGACGTTGACGTGCTCGGGCGCGTAACCGTCGCCCGGGGGCTGCGCGACCAGCCGCGAGGGCGGCGCCACCGAGAACCCGCCGTTGCGGTCGGCCGTCCACTGCATCGGCGTGCGCACGGCGCTGCGGCCGGGCACCTCGATGTTCTCGCCCATCCCGATCTCTTCCCCGTAGAACAGCACGGGCGTCCCCGGCAGGGTGAACAGCAGGCTGTAGGCCATGCGGATGCGCCGCGGGTCTCCGAGCATCGGGGGCAGGCGACGGGTGATGCCGCGGCCGTACACGCGCTGCCGCTCGTCCGGCGCGAAGGCCTCGAACACCTCCTCGCGCTCGGCGTCGGTCAGCTTGTCGAGGGTGAGCTCGTCGTGGTTGCGCAGGAAGTTCGCCCACTGGACGTCGGGCGGCAGCGCCGGCCGCGACGTCAGCGCCGTGACGAGCGGGGCGGGGTCGTGCCGTGCGAGCGAAAGATAGAGCGCCTGCATCGCCACGAAGTCGAACTGCATGGTCAGTTCGTTCACGTCCTCGCCGCCGAAGAACTGCACCTGCTGCTCGTACGGCAGGTTCACCTCGCCGAGCAGCACGGCCTCGCTGGATCGACGCTGCAGGAAGCGGCGGAAGTCGCGCAGCAGCTCGTGCGGATCACGCACCTCGGCCCCCGGCGGCATCTCGAGGAGGAACGGCACCGCGTCCACCCGGAAGCCCGACACCCCCAGCTGCAGCCAGAACCCGATCACGCGCGCGAGTTCGTCGCGCACCGCGGGGTTGGCGATGTTGAGGTCCGGCTGGTGCTCGTAGAAGCTGTGCTGGTACCACTGACCGGACGCCTCGTCCTTGGTCCAGATGCCGTCCGCCTCACCGGGGAAGACGGGGTTCTTCTGCCCCTCGGGCGGCGGATCGTCGCGCCAGATGTAGAAGTCCCGATACGGCGAGTTCCGGCTGCGCCGTGCCTTCCGGAACCAGGGGTGCCGGTCCGAGGTGTGGTTGACGACGAGGTCCACGATGACGCGCATCCCGCGATCGCGCGCGGTGCGGATCACCTCGACGAAGTCGCCGTGCGTGCCGAGCCGGGGATCCACGCCGTAGTAGTCGGTGATGTCGTATCCGTCGTCACGATCGGGGGTCGGCGAGAACGGCATCAGCCACAGGCAGGTCACGCCGAGCTGGGCGAGGTAGTCGATCCGCTGCGCCAGTCCCTGCAGGTCGCCGGCGCCGTCGCCGTCCGAGTCGAGATAGGTCTCGACGTCGAGGCAGTAGACGATGGCGCTCTTGAACCACAGGTCGCTCGTGTCGGTGATCTTCATCGTGCCTCCGCGAGTCGGGGAAGGATGCCGCGGGCCGCGGCGTCGAGAAACTCGTCCTGGTCATGACCGACGTGGTGGACGTACACGCGGTCGAAGCCGATCCGTGCGAGAGCGGCGATCCGCTCGGCGAGGACGGCCGGATCGGACTCGATCAGGACGGCATCCCTCAGCTTCTCCTCGTCCACCTCTCCCACCGCAGCGTCGAAGTCCTCGGGCTGCTCCAGGTCCCATGCCAGGGGCGGGGTGACGAGACCGTTGCGCCACTGGTCCTTCGCGATCGCATAGGCCGCGGCATCCGTGTCGGCGAGGCTGACGTGCACCTGCAGGACGCACGGGCCTGTGCCGTCCTGCGAACGGTAGGCGTCGACCACGCGCTCCAGGGCGTCGGGCGCCTGGGCGACGGTCGTGAGCCCATCGGCCCACAGCGCGGCCCAGCCCGCCGTCTCGGCGCTGACGGCGGTCGCGAGCAGCGGCGGCGGGGCCGCCGGCCTGGTCCACAGCCGTGCGCGGTGCACGGTGACCAGGCCGTCGTGCGACACCTCCTCACCGGCGAACAGCCGCCGGATCACGTCGACGCTCTCGGCCAGCCGCGCGTTGCGGACGCGCTTGGGAGGCCACGGCTCGCCGGTCACGTGCTCGTTCATGGCCTCGCCGCTGCCGAGCGCGGCCCAGAACCGGCCGGGGAACATCTCCTCCAGCGTCGCGAGGGCCTGGGCGACGATCACCGGGTGGTACCGCTGCCCCGGCGCGTTGACCATGCCGATCGAGAACTCGGTGCGCGCGAGCGCCGCGCCCAGCCAGCTGAACGCGAAGCCGGACTCGCCCTGCCGCGGGTTCCAGGGGGCGAGGTGGTCCGAGCACATCGCGCCGTCGAATCCCGCGGCCTCGGCGCGCCGGACATCCTCCAGGAGCGCGCTGGGCGGGATCTGCTCATGGGATGCGTGAAAGCCGACGAAGACCATGCGGCGAGTCTGCGGTCGGCACGGCGGCGGACGCCAGGCTCTTGAGATCCGGCACGGGTTTGGGTAACGGGCCCGAGAACTCACAGCCCGGTCCCAGGTTCGCGGGACCAAAACAGCCGAGGCATCCGTTCTTCTTCATGACGCCGCAGCCAGCCGCGTCGATCCAGGAGGAATCGTGAACAACGACTACCGCAAGACCCCCGAGGCGCTCAGCCGCCTCACCGACGCGCAGTACCGCGTCACGCAGAGCGACGGCACCGAGCCGCCGTTCCGCAACGAGTACTGGAACAACCACGAGGCCGGCATCTACGTCGACGTGGTCTCGGGCCAGCCGCTCTTCTCGTCGACCGACAAGTACGACAGCGGGACCGGATGGCCCAGCTTCACCCGCCCCATCGACCCCGACGCGGTGACCACGAAGAAGGACCGGTCACTGTTCATGCCCCGCACCGAGGTGCGCTCGGCGGGCGCCGACAGTCACCTCGGTCACGTCTTCCCGGACGGCCCACGGGATGCCGGCGGCCTGAGATACTGCATGAACTCGGCCGCGCTGCGCTTCGTGCCCGTCTCGTCGCTCGACGACGAGGGCTACGGCGCCTACCTCGACCGCTTCGACACGCCCAGCGACCAGACACCCGAGAACCAGGAGAACCCCTCATGACCAGCGGACCTTTCGACACCGGAGAGATCACCCGCACCCCCGGCACCGAGACGGCCGTCCTCGCCGGCGGCTGTTTCTGGGGCATGGAGGACCTCATCCGCCGCCAGCCCGGCGTGCTGTCGACGCGCGTCGGCTACACCGGCGGAGAGAACGCCCACGCGACCTACCAGCGGCACCCCGGCCACGCCGAGGCCGTCGAGATCGTCTTCGACCCCACGCAGACCTCGTACCGCGACATCCTGGCGTTCTTCTTCCAGATCCACGACCCGTCGACCCTGAACCGCCAGGGCAACGACATCGGCACGAGCTACCGCTCGGCGATCTTCCCGCTCTCGCCCGAGCAGGCCGACGTCGCGCGCGACACGATCGCCGACGTGGATGCCTCCGGCCTGTGGCCGGGCAAGGCCGTCACCACGATCGAGCCCGAGGGCCCGTTCTGGGAGGCCGAGCCGGAGCACCAGGACTACCTGATCCGCTACCCCAACGGGTACACGTGCCACTTCCCGCGCGCGGGCTGGGTCCTGCCCAAGCGCGCCGACGCGACGGCGTAGCACCGGACGACGAGTGGATGCCGCGACCCATCGGGTCGCGGCATCCACTGTGTTCGGAGGTCGCCGTGCTAAGGTGGACGACGCCCGATCGGGCCGCCGCGTCGATATCCTTTCCTCTGCCTCACTGTGGAGAACAGAGCGCTCGACGCCTCACCGCCACCGCGGTCGCATCCTTCCTTCGACTCCCTCGCACGAGCACGCTCTGTCTCGTCCGCACAAAGGCTCTCTTGACGTTCGTCACCCCTTCACCACTTCCGCTTCATCCCCCGCTCGACTGGCGCCAAGCCGACCACGACGTCCACGTCGCGACGTCCGCCGGCGAGTACGCGGGCTTCGTCTGCGTCACGCCGGCGGGCATCGAAGCCCACGGCGCCCGCGGCGAGCACCTCGGCGTGCACGCCGCCCGCGAGGACGCCGCGCGCGCCGTCGCGGCATCCATCCCCACCAGCCCGCTCTCGCGCACGCATGTCGTGCGTCATCAGCGTCCGCTCCGCACACGTCGGAGCGGTACCCGCGGCCGCACACGCGGCCCACACAACAAGAGGAAAGACACGATGGCCACTGGCACCGTGAAATGGTTCAACTCCGAGAAGGGCTATGGCTTCATCGCCCCCGATGACGGCACGGCCGACATCTTCGCGCACTTCAGTGCGATCGCCGGCGACGGCTTCAAGGAGCTCCGCGAAGACCAGAAGGTCGAATTCGACGCGGAGCGCGGCCCCAAGGGCATGCAGGCCGCGAACATCCGGCCGCTCTGATCCTGCATCGGCCGGGACCGTTCCCTCGGTCCCGGCCGATGATCGCCTGGGAAGCCGCCGCGTATTCCGCCGCCGACATGCGGCGGCACGTAGCCTGGCACCAGCGATCGGCATCTGCCTTTGGCTTCACGGCCAACGCGGTCCCGATCGGAATCCAGGTGCACCCATCTCTTCGCTCACCCTCGAGCCCAGGCTCGGCCCCGTCCGTCAGACCTACGCAGGCACGAAGGAGTTCCCGCCGCTGACCCGCGCCTACACCGATGTCGCGCAGGTCGTGCGCGAGACCGGACTCATGCAGCGCACTCCCTGGTTCTACGCCACCGTGGGACTGGTCCTCGCCCTCGCCTTCGGCGGGGCCATCACCGGCTTCATCCTGCTGGGCGACACCTGGTACCAGCTGCTCATCGCCGCCGCGCTCGGCGTGCTGTTCACCCAGGTGGCGTTCCTCTCGCACGAGGCCGCGCACCGGCAGATCCTCGCTTCAGGACCCGCCAACGACCGGCTCGCCCGGCTGCTGGGCAACGGGGTGGTCGGCATGAGCTATTCGTGGTGGGCGCACAAGCACACCCGCCATCACGGCAATCCCAATCGGGTCGGCAAAGACCCCGACATCGAGGTCGACACCATCTCGTTCCTCGAGTCCGACGCCGCACGGGCGCGCGGGCTGCAGCGTCTTATCACCGGACGCCAGGGCTGGCTCTTCTTCCCGCTCCTCACGTTCGAGGGTCTCAACCTGCACTTCCTCGCCTTCCGGCATCTGTTCGGCCGCGGGCCCGTCAAGGGACGCTTCGTCGAACTGGGCCTGCTGGCGGTGCGGTTCACCCTCGTCTGGACGCCCGTGTTCGTGTTCCTCCCCCTCGGCATGGCCTTCGCGTTCCTCGGCGTGCAGCTTGCGGTGTTCGGCGTCTACATGGGCGCGTCGTTCGCGCCCAACCACAAGGGCATGCCGGTCATCGCACACGACGCGAAGCTCGACTTCTTCAGCAAGCAGGTCCGCACGTCGCGCAACGTGTCGGGCGGCTGGTGGGCGACCTGGCTCATGGGCGGGCTCAACTACCAGATCGAGCATCACCTGTTCCCCAGCATGGCGCGCCCGCACCTCGCACAGGCGCGCGCGATCGTCATCGACCACTGCCGCGCGCTCGGCGTGCCGTATGCCGAGACGACGCTGTGGCGTTCGTACGGCATCGTGATCGCGTACCTCAACCGGGTCGGCCTGGCTGCGCGCGACCCGTTCGACTGCCCGGTCGCCGCGTCGTACGGCAGGCCCTGACCCGAACAGTCGGGCGGTCCTAGACCGCCGCACGCGCTTCGTCAACCCGGTGCACAGGCGGACCGCCTGCGCGCACGCTGGAGGCATGACCCAGATCATCGAGACCATCGACGTCGACGTGCCCGTCACCATGGCCTACAACCAGTGGACCCAGTTCGAGAGCTTCCCGAAGTTCCTCGACGAGGTCGTGTCGATCACGCAGCTCGACGACACGCACAACCACTGGAAGGTGAAGGTGGGGCCGTTCGAGCGCGAGTTCGACGCCGAGATCACCGAGCAGCACCCGGACGAGCGGGTCGCGTGGCGCAGCACCGGCGGTGACACCACCCACGCCGGAGTGGTGACCTTCCACAAGCTCAGCGACACCAGCTGCCGTGTGGCGGTGCAGATCGACTGGGAGCCCACGGACGCACTCGAGAAGCTGGGCTCGCTCGTCGGCGCCGGATCGCACGCGGTCAAGAAGGACCTCGAGAACTTCAAGGAGTTCATCGAGAACGCGCCGCGCGAGACCGGCGCCTGGCGCGAGGATGTCCCCCGCTGACGCCGTCTCCACCGCACGCCGGACGCCGGCCGCACCCGCACGGGTGCGGCCGGCGTCTGTCTCAGCCGACGGCGTCGGACGAGCGAGACTGGCCGCCGCTGGAGGATTCGGCCTTGCGCGCGCCGGCCTCCAGCACGTCGCCCGCGGGGAGCTCCTGATGGCCGCCGAACTGCAGCCGCATGGCCGACAGCACCTGGTTCGCGAAGTGATCTTCGCCGCGTGAGGCGAATCTCTCGAAGAGGGATGCCGCCAGCACGGGCGCGGGCACCCCGGTGTCGACGGCGGCCTTCACCGTCCAGCGCCCCTCGCCGGAATCCGACACTCGCCCGGCGAGACCCTCGAGCGTGGGGTTGTCCTGGAGCGCCGCAGCCGTGAGGTCGAGCAGCCACGACGAGATCACCGAGCCGCGCCGCCACAGTTCGGCCACCTTCGGGGTGTCGATGGTGAATCGGTAGAACTCGGGCTCTTCGAGGGGCGCGACCTCCGCGGAGTGCTCCGCCTCCTGCACTCCCGCGTCCGCGTGCTCGAGGATGTTCAGCCCTTCGGCGAGGGCAGCCATCACGCCGTACTCGATGCCGTTGTGCACCATCTTCACGAAGTGCCCCGCGCCCGACGGGCCGCAGTGCAGATAGCCGAGCTCCTCCGGCGCCGCGTCGCCGGTGCGCCCGGGCGTGCGCTCGACGTCGCCGCTGCCGGGCGCGATCGTCCGCAGGACCGGCTCGAGACGGTCGAACGCCTCGTCCGGCCCGCCGACCATCAGGCAGTAGCCGCGCTCCAGGCCGAAGACGCCGCCGCTCGTTCCCACATCGACGTAGTGGATGCCGGTGTCCCGCAGTGCGGCGGCGCGACGGACGTCATCGCGGTAGTTCGAGTTGCCGCCGTCGACGATGATGTCGCCCGGCTCGAGCACCGCGGCGACCTGATCGACCACGGTTCCGGTGATGCCGGCGGGGATCATGAGCCACACCGCCCGGGGCGCTCGGAGCTTGGCCGCGAGATCGGCGAGGCTCGCCGCGCCGACAGCCCCTTCGCCGGCGAGGCCGTTCACGGCATCGGCGTTCACGTCGTACACGACGCATTCGTGCCCGTCACGCATCAGGCGCCGGACGATGTTGCCGCCCATGCGGCCGAGGCCCACCATTCCCAGTTGCATCCGGATCCTTCCGCTCATGCCCCGCCCGCTCGCGGGCGTCAGGGCTCGAAGTCTAGGCCCGAGCGCCTCACGGCGTCGGCGATCCTCCCGTGACCGCGATCGTCGCGCCCGCGACGTAGCTGGACTCAGGCGACGCGAGGAAGACGTACGCCGGGGCCAGGCGCCCGGTGCCGCGGTAGGTCTTCTCACCGAGATCCGCCTTCGGCTCCAGCTCGGCATCCAGGCCGGGCTCGGGCTGGTGCTGCGTCTCGGGGGCGAAGCCGGAGTACAGGTCTGCGGGGTTGAGGAACGTGTACTGATCTCGCTGCTCGTTGTCCATGCCCGGCACGCTAGCCGGGGCGACGGCGTGCGGTGACGGGGTTGTGCGACGCGCGCGCAGCCGTTACAGCGCCCCGATACTCACTCGCCGGGGCGGCGCAGGAATCCCGAGAACAGCGTGTGCAGCAGTGGCAGCACCGACACGATCATGAGCACCGTGCCGATCACGAGGTCCTGTGAGCGCAACACGGCGCCGCTGATCAGCAGGCCGGCGAAGAGCACGGCCGACACGGCCCGCCGGCCCATCCGCTCCAGCCTCCGCAGCTTCTGGTCGAGTTTCGGGACGTCCGCGACGAGCTTGCCGTCGACGATCTGCGACACCATCTCGTCCAGGCGCCGCGGCAGCCGCGCCACGACGCCGGCGACCGACACGGCCTCACGCGCGAACCCCTGCACCAGGTTGCCGCTCTGGTCGCGCAGCAGCTGATCGGCGTAGGGCTCGACGGCGTCCCACACGTTGAAGGCGGGGTCCAGCGCGCTGCACACGCCGCTCGTGAGCGAGATGGCGCGCACGATGAGCAGGAAGTTCTCGGGCAGCTGGAAGGGCAGCGATCGCACGACATCGCCGAACTCTGTCGCGAAGTCCTGGAACTCCCGCGGGTCGACCTTCTGGAGCTCGGCGAACCCCATGCCGCCGAAGCGCGAGAACAGCGCCGTCATGGCGCGCTCGAGCTCCCTCGTGTCTGCCGAGGGCAGCAGCGCACCGACCTCTCGGATGCTCGCCACCATCTTCTTGCTATCGCGGGCGGCGACCGCGATGATCAGCTGCTGCAGGCCGGTGCGGAGGCTGTCCGGCACCTGGCCCATCATCCCGAAGTCGACGAACGTCAGCCGCCACGCCCGCGCGCCCGGGGCCGACCCCGGCGGAGCGGGGGTGACGAAGATGTTGCCGGGGTGAGGATCGGCGTGGAAGTAGCCGTCGACGAACAGCTGGTCGAACATGACATTGGCGAACTCCGTGGCCACCGCCGCGGGTTCGATGCCGGCCGCGCGGAGCCCGTCCACATCCGTGATCTTGATCGCCGTCACATCGGCCAGCACCAGCACGCGACGCGTCGTGCGCTCCCAGGCGACCTCGGGGACCGTCACGCGATCGTCGCCCGCGAAGTTCTCGGCGAAGCGTGCGGCGTTCCGGGCCTCGAGCAGGTAGTCGATCTCGTCGCGGCTCGTCACCGCGAACTCCTCGACGAGGGCGGGGAGGTCCACGTGCTCGCGCACGACCCGCACCCGGCTGAGCCACGCCGCGACGCGCCGCAGGGCCGCCAGGTCGACGTCGACGATGGCGTCGATGCCGGGGCGCTGCACTTTCACCACGACATCCGTGAAGCCTGCGTCGGCAGCATCCTCCGCGTTCAGCCGCGCACGATGCGCCTGGCCGAGGGATGCCGCGGCCACCGGAGTCTCGTCGACCCACGCGAACGCCTGTTCCAGGGGTCTGCCGAGCTCGGCCTCGGCCAGCGTCCGGATCGCGGGGAACGCCACCGGCGGCACCTCGTCCTGCAGACCCTCCAGCTCCGAGGTGATCTCGGGCGGCAGCACGTCGAGCCGGGACGAGAGGAACTGCCCGACCTTGATCATGAGGCCGCCGAGCGACACCGCCAGCACGCGGAACCGCTGTGCGGCGTGCTGCAGGCGTCTGGGCCGGTTGCGCGCGGCGAGGGTGCTCAGGCCGAAGCGCGGCAGCACCAGTTCGAACCACCACGCCTGCACCATGTAGCGCGCGGCGAATCGCAGGATCCGCCGGTAGCGGGCGCGGGTGTTCCCGGCGTCTGCCATCGAACTCTCCTGGATCCCGCGTGCCCGCGTCGCCGATCGCGCTCCCCCGTCGCCGACGGGTTCCGCCGGCACCCCTCAGTCCTGAGCGAGGATGGAGTAGAGCCTACGCCGCGCCTCGTCGAGCACGTCGACCGCCTGCGCCACCTGCTCGGGCGTCCCGCCGCGGGCGACCTGGGCCGCGGCCTGCGCGAGCTTCGCCCCCGCCTTGGGAAGCGCTGTGGCGCGGCCCGACTCGTGGGTGCCGAACGCCTCCCAGGGTGCGGTGCGCTCCTCGCCCGCCTCGGCCTCGGCGCGTCCCGCGTCGGTGAGCGAGTAGGTCTTCTTGCCGCCGGACTCCTCGGCGATCACGAGTCCCTCATCGGCGAGCAGCTGCAGCGTGGGATACACCGAGCCGGGGCTCGGCTTCCATGCGCCTCCGCTGCGCTCCTCGATCTCGTGGATGATCTGATACCCGTGCATGGGCTGTTCCGCGAGGACCGCCAGCACGGCCGCGCGCACGTCACCGCGACCGACGCGCGGTGAGAAGCGCTGCTCGAAGGCCTCGCGCAGCTGGTCCATCGCGTCGAAGAGCCCTCCGGGGATGCCCTGGCCGGCGCTGCCCCGATGGCGGGGTCCGAAACCTGGATACGTACCGCTCATGACGACCTCCTGACGAGTGCCTACCGATAGCCCGACGATACATAGCGATATATCGGCAGGCAAGTGCCATCGATGATTTGGTTGCCTCAGGCAATTACCGGCGTAGACTCGACGCATGGATGCCGCACCCCGCGCCGACCTGCTCTCCTCGCTCACGCGACTCATGTCGCGGTGGTCGTCGAGCAGCGTGCAGGAACGCATCGCCCGAGGCGTCGGCGTGGCGCTGGACCCCACCGAGATCCGCGCCGTCTACACGCTCGGCCTGCACGGCGGCACCGCACGCCCCGGGTCGCTCGCCGACGAGCTGAACATCAGCCGCCCGACGATGTCGAAGCTCGCCGCGCGGCTGATCGCCGACGACCTGGTGACGCGGCGCGCCCACCCCGGGGACGGCCGGGGCGCCACCGTGACCTTCACGCCCCGCGGCCGCGACGCCTACCGGCGGCTCGTGACCGCCGGTCACGACATGGTCGACCACGCCCTGGCGGACTGGGCCCCCACCGAGGTCGACGACTTCGGCCGCCTGCTGCACCGCTTCGTCGAGGGGCTCCTCATCGAGTCGCCGACGCCCGTGACTTCCGCGGACCCCGCCCGAGAAGCACCCGCCGCCCACCCGCGGCCCCGCGCGACGGCGACCCCGTCGCCCACAGAAGGAGACTGACATGCCCCGCACCTACGTCGTCACCGGTTCCGCATCCGGAATCGGCGCCGCCACCGCCGAGCTGCTGCGCAGCCGCGGCGAGACCGTCATCGGGATCGACCTGCGCGGCGCCGAGATCGACGCCGACCTGTCCACCCCCGACGGGCGGGCGGATGCCGCGGCCCAGGCGATCGACAAGACCGGCGGTGTCATCGACGGCGTGATCGCCTGCGCGGGCATCTCGGCGCCGATCGGCAAGACCATGTCGATCAACTACTTCGGCGTGACCGAGCTGCTGACCGCGCTGCTGCCCGCACTGCGCGCATCGGAGGCCCCCCGCGCGGCCGTCGTGTCGTCGATGGCGTCCCTGCAGCCCGTCGACGCGGCGCTCGTCGAGGCGGCACTCGCCGGAGACGAGGCGTCGGCGGTCGCCCGCGGCGAGGAGCTCGCCGCGCAGGGCCCCGAGCTCGGCTACCTCAACTACCCGTCGTCGAAGCGCGCCCTCTCGCGCTGGGTGCGCCGCACCTCGATCTCGCCGGACTGGGCAGGCTCGGGCATCCCGCTCAACGCCGTCGCCCCCGGCACCGTCGTCACCCCGATGACGGCGGATCTGCTCGCGACGCCCGAGGGCGCGGCGATGGTCGACGCGGCCGTGCCCATGCCGCTCAACCACCACCAGCCGGCGTCGTCGATCGCCGAGCTGCTGGTGTGGCTCACGAGCCCCGCCAACACGCACATGGCCGGCCAGACGATCTACGACGACGGCGGCGCCGACGCGACGCTCCGCGGCGACGACATCTGGTCGTGGAACGACCCGAAGTGATCAGCGCCTCGCGCTGAGGCGAGTGGATGCCGCCGCCCCGGGGCCGCGGCATCCCTCACCCGCCCCGGCGGCGGTCATCCGGCCGCCGGCTCGAGGACCCCGAAGTCGGCGCGGTGGTCCCGCGCCCACTCCTCGAGCGTGCGCCCTGGCCGCCCCGTGAGCTCGCGGATCCCTGGTCGCACCGTGTCGGGCACGTCGACCGTGTCGCGCCAGTAGTCCAGGAGCATCGCGATGATGTCCGCCGGGAGGAAGGCGGCCACATCGTCGCGGAACTCGCCAGGCGTGATCTCTTCCAGGTGGAGGTCCCGTCCGATGCCGGCGCCGATCGCCGCGACCTGCTGCTCACGCGTGAGCGACTGCGGCCCCGAGAGCGGGATCGCCTGCCCCAGCCAGCGGTCGCTCGTCAGTGCGGCAGCGGCGGCATCCGCGACGTCGGCCTCGTGGATCGGCGCCTGCGAGGAGCGCGCGAACGGCGCGCGGATCGGCGCACCCGCCTTGATCGGCCACGCCCACGACAGCAGATTGTTCGCGAACGTCCCCGGCCGCAGGATCGTCCAGGCCCCGGATCGCCCGGTGATCGCCGCTTCGATCGCGCTGTGGTGCACCTGGCTCGCCGAGCCGCGATCCCGAGCGAACTCCTGGGCAGCGGCCAGCGATGACAGGACCACGAACCGCTCGACACCCGCGGCCGCCGCATCCGAGACGAACGCCTCCACCCCCTCTGCGGGGAGCGCGGGGAAGACGAACGCGCGATCGACGTCTGCGAAGACACCGGCGTCGACACCGCCGGGACGCCCGAGGTCGCCGCGCACGACCTCGACACCGGGCGGGAGAGCGGCGGTGTCGGGTTCACGGGTCAGCGCCCGCACGGACTCGCCGCGCGAGATCAACGCGTCGACGAGCGGGCGGCCGACGGCCCCCGTGGCGCCTGTGATGAGAACGGTCATGGTGATCTCCTGGTTTCGGGCGCCGGACGATCCGGCGCGCGCCCAGGGTGGCGGACAACGCGGACACCGAACGTCCGCGAGGCCGCCCTCACCTCGACCGAAGTGCCGGCCTCAGCGGCCGTACGCCTCGAGCCAGCGCAGCCACACCTCGCTGA
Organism: Microbacterium kyungheense; assembly: GCF_006783905.1. Lineage (GTDB taxonomy): Bacteria > Actinomycetota > Actinomycetes > Actinomycetales > Microbacteriaceae > Microbacterium > Microbacterium kyungheense. The sequence goes on from NZ_VFPE01000007.1 coordinate 35,072, forward strand.
TGGTCGGGTACGACGGCACCGCGTGCCACAGCCGGTCGATCGGAACCTCGCCCACGATCGCGATCGTCGCGGCGTGCAGCAGCTCGCCCACGTCCTGTCCGACGAACGTCGCACCCACCAGCACGCGGCGCTCCTCGTCGACGATCGCCCGCGCCTGCCCCCGGTAGTGGTCGGCGACCTCGCTGGCCCCGGCGACCCACGACAGGTCGTAGTCCAGCACCCTCACCTGCAGGCCCGCCTTCTCGGCCGATGCCTCGGTGTGACCGACGGCGGCGACCTCAGGGTCGGTGAAGACCACCTGGGGCACGGCGGAGTGATCGGCCGTCGCGACGTGTGCGCCCCACGGTCCGTCGTCGACCGCACCGTCCCGCGCGCGGGCGGCGATCACATCGCCCGCTGCCCGAGCCTGGTACTTGCCCTGGTGGGTCAGCAGCGCACGATGGTTGACGTCGCCGACCGCGTACAGCCAGTCGACGCCCCGCACGCGCAGGGTGTCGTCGACGTCGAGCCATGCCCCCGGCGTGAGGCCCACGGAGTCCAGTCCGAGGTCGGCCGTGCGGGGGACCCGGCCGGTCGCGACGAGCACCTCGGCGGCGCGCACCTCGGCACCGTCGGAGAGCGTCAGCACGATGTCGCCGCCGGCGTCGCGTGCGGCGCGCTCGATCTCGACGCCGGTGCGGACGTCGGCGCCGGCATCCGTCAGCGCCTTCGCCACGGCCTCGCCGGCGAACGGCTCCACGCCACGCAGCAGCCCCGAACGCGCGACGACGGTCACCGGGATGCCGAGTGACGTGAAGAGCGTCGCCATCTCGCTGCCCACGACGCCGCCGCCGAGGATCGCGAGGGATGCCGGCACCTCGCGCATCCCTGTCGCCTCGCGGCTCGTCCACGGCTGCACCTCACGCAGGCCGGGGATGTCAGGCAGCAGCGCGGCCGAGCCCGTCGACACCGCCACCGCGTGGCGCGCCCTGAGCACGGTCTCGGCGCCGTCCTGGCCGGTCACCGTCACCTCGCGCTCACCGGTGAGCCGCCCGTGGCCGCGCACGAGGTCGATGCCGGCCCCCTGCAGCCACTCGACCTGCGACGTGTCGTCCCAGTCGTGGACGAACGTGTCACGGCGCGCGAGCACCGCCGCCGCGTCCAGCTCGCCGGTGACGGCGGACGCCGCCCCCTGAACGTCGCGCACGGCGCGCAGCGCCGCCCCGGGCCGCAGCATCGCCTTGGACGGGATGCACGCCCAGTACGAGCACTCGCCGCCGACGAGCTCGCTCTCGACGATCACCGTCGACAGGCCCCCCTGCACGGTGCGGTCGGCCACATTCTCTCCGACCGGCCCCGCGCCGATCACGATCACGTCGTATTCCCGAGCAGTCATGGGCCCCAACGTATCGCCGTCCGGCGACACCGGGCGACCTCTTGCGCATCGACGCCACGCGGCGCAACCCTGTCCGCGTGTCCGAGGGGTGTGGTTATGTGGGAACCCCGCTGGCACAACCCGGCCGAAAGGGCAGCATGGCGATCGAATTCCGCGCGGTCTCGAAGAGGTATCCGGACGGCACCACCGCCGTCGACGACTTCAGCGTGCTCATGCCCGCGCATCGGACCACCGTGCTCGTGGGATCGTCGGGCAGCGGCAAGACGACGCTGCTGCGGATGATCAACCGCCTCATCGAACCGTCGGGCGGGGCGATCACGATCGACGACGAGCCGATCGCCGAGCGCGACCCGGTGAAGCTGCGGCGGGGCATCGGGTACGTGCTGCAGAACGCCGGCCTGCTCCCCCACTTCTCGGTCGTCGACAACATCGCCACCGTGCCGGTCCTCAACGGCGTGCCGAAGGCGCAGGCGCGCCGGCGCGCCCTGGAGCTCATGGATGTCGTGGGTCTCGAACGCGGGTTCGCGAAGCGGTACCCGAGTCAGCTGTCGGGCGGGCAGCAGCAACGCGTGGGCGTCGCACGCGCCCTTGCTGTCGACCCCAACATCCTCCTGATGGACGAGCCGTTCGGCGCGGTCGACCCGATCGTGCGGCGTGAGCTGCAGACCGAGATCATCCGGCTGCAGCGCGAGCTCGAGAAGACGATCGTCTTCGTCACGCACGACATCGACGAGGCCTTCCTGCTCGGCGACCAGGTGGTGATCCTCGAGAAGGGCGCCCGCATCGCGCAGATCGGCACGCCCGACGAGATCATCGAGAACCCCGCGAGCGACTTCGTCGCCGACTTCATCGGGGCCGAGCGCGGCACGAGGGCGCTGCACGCCAAGCAGACGTCGCACGGAACCGTGCTCGTCGACGCGGTCGGACGCACCCAGGGCGTGCTCGTGGAGGACTCGCCGTGAGCTGGGTGCTCGACAACCTCGACCTCATCTGGGCGCTGACCGTCGACCACCTGCGGCAGAGCGCCATCGCGATCGTCGCGGGCTTCGTGATCGCGGTGCCCATCGGGTGGCTCGCCTACCGGTACACGCCGCTCCGCGGCACCGTGCTGACGGTGGTCGGGCTGCTGTACACGATCCCGTCGTTCGCACTCTTCCCCCTGATCACCGCATTCTTCGGCATCCCCACGCTCTCCGAGGCAAACCTCATCGTCGCCCTCACCATCTACGCGGTGGCGATCATGACCCGGTCGGTGACGGACGGTCTCGCCTCCGTCGACGAGGTGACCCGGTCGGCGGCCATCGCGGTCGGCTTCGGGCCGTGGCGCCGGTTCTGGACCGTCGACTTCCCCCTCGCCGGACCGGTGGTCCTCGCCGGCTTGCGGGTCACCGCGATGTCGACGATCTCGCTCGCGACGGTCGGCGCGCTGATCGGGGTGCAGAACCTCGGCTACCTGTTCACGAACGGCTCCCAGCGACGCATCATCGCAGAGGTCTTCGCGGGTGTCGTCGCCGTCGTGCTCATCGCGGTGCTGATCGACATCCTGTTGATGCTGCTCGGACGCGCGCTGATGCCGTGGTCACGGCGCGCCGCGACCCCTCGCCCCCATCGCATGCAGGCGGCGCACGCATGAATCTCTTCGTCGAGGCCTTCGCGTGGATCTTCTCGCCGGAGCGGCTGGAAGGGACGCTGACGCTGCCCATGGCGATCGCTCAGCACCTCGCTTTCACGTTCGGCTCCGTCGCCATCGCCGCCATCATCGCGATTCCGCTCGGATGGCTGATCGGACACACCGGGCGCGGACGCGAGATCGCGGTCTTCCTCTCGGGCGCCGCCCGTGCGCTGCCGGCGCTCGGGCTCGTGGTCCTTCTCGTGATGCTCGCCGGCGTCAACCTCAAGACCGAGGCCGCCGTCACCGCGTTCGTGGTGCTCGCGATCCCGTCGATCCTCGCCGGCGCCTACTCGGGGATCGAGGCGATCGACCGCACCGTGATCGACGCGGGGCGTGCGATGGGAATGACCGAGTGGCAGATCCTGTTCCGGATCGAGATGCCTCTGGGTCTGTCGCTCCTCATCGGAGGGCTCCGCTCCGCCACGCTGCAGGTGGTCGCCACGGTGACCATCGCGGCGTACGTCGGCCTGGGCGGGCTCGGCTTCTTCATGATCCAGGGGCTCCCGACCCGCAACTTCGCCGAAGTCCTCGGAGCCGCGATCGTGGTCGTCGCGCTCGCTCTGGTGCTCGACGGAGCGTTCGCGCTGCTCGCCCGATTCGCCGTGCCCCGCACGACGAATCGGCGCATCCGACCCCGGCAGTCCGAGCCCGCCGCCACCCCTGTTCTGCAGACGTCCCACTGATCCACCACCACACCGGAGGTACGACAATGTCCACAGCACGAACCCGCCTGGCCGCCGCGTTCGCGGGCACCGCCATCGCGGCGCTCGCCCTCGCCGGCTGCGCCTCGAGCGACCCGCTGAGCGGCGAGAGCACCGACGACGGCGGCGCCACCGAATCGTCGACCATCGTCATCGGCTCGCAGGCCTACTACTCGAACGAGATCATCGCCGAGATCTACGCGCAGGCCCTCGAGGGCGCCGGTTACACCGTCGACCGCAACTTCAACATCGGCCAGCGCGACCTCTACATGCCATCGATCGAGGACGGCTCGATCGACCTGTTCCCCGAGTACACGGGCAATCTGCTGCAGTTCTTCGACAAGGACACGACGGCGACCCAGTCCGACGATGTGTACGCCGCGCTGAAGGACGCGCTGCCCGACGGACTCACCGTCCTCGACCAGTCGCCCGCGACCGACCAGGACTCGTACAACGTCACTGCAGCCTTCGCGGAGGAGCACAACCTCACCTCGATCGCCGATCTGGCGAATGTCGACGGTGTCGTGCTCGGCGGCGCGCCCGAGCTCGAGACGCGCCCGTACGGACCCACCGGGCTGAAGGACGTCTACGGCGTGACCGTGTCGTTCTCGCCGACCGCAGACACGACGGTCGACGAGCTCGTCGCCGGCAACATCCAGCTGGCCGACGTGTACAGCGCCGACCCGCTCATCAAGACGAAGAACCTCGTGACGCTGGAAGATCCGGACGGCCTCTTCCTCGCCTCCAACGTGGTGCCCCTCGTCAACGCCGACATCGCTGACGAGATCGCCGACGTCATCAACCCGGTGAGCGCCAAGCTGACCCCCGAGGGCCTCATCGCGCTGAACGTCGAGTCCACCGAGGACCAGCGCTCGTCCGAAGACATCGCGAAGGACTGGCTCGCCGCCAACGGCTTCAGTTGAGCCTCCGCTGTGGCACGGTGGCCGTCGCGTCGCCGTGCCACCGCGCCGACCGGGTCGCGAGGTGCGGGATTCGCTAGGTTGATCACGACATCGTCCCTCCGTCGAGAGCGCCCATGACCGATCCGGATGCCACGCACGACCCCACGGCCTCGCCCGCGGACTCCGTGCTGGGGTACTACACGCCCTCGCACGGCGACGGGGCGAGGGACATCGCCCGCCCGTACGAGTACGTCCCGGCATCCACGGTCTCATCACCGGCGTCGCCACCCGAGGGCGCCGGTGCACCGCCCGCCTACGCCGGGCCCGAGTCCCCCGGGCCCGAGTCCCCCGGGCCCGCCTACGCCGGGCCCGCGTACCCGCCGCCCGCCTACGCGGCAGCACCCGACCACCCGGCCCCGTACGGCGTGCCGGCGCCCGCCTTCACCGGAGCGCCCGCGCTCCCCCCGCGAGACCCGCGGCCGAAGGGGGTGGCGATCACCGGCCTGGTGACCGCCGTCCTCGGTCTGCTCCTCGCCTTCGTGCCGGCCACGGCAGGACTTGCTCTCGTCGTGCTGCTCGTCGCGTTCGTCACGTCGATCGTCGCCCTCGCCGGCGCGAAGATCGGCGGCAAGGGCATGGCCGGCACGGGGCTCGCGCTGTCGATCCTCGGTGGCCTCGTCGCGGTGGTCGTCACCGTGCTGCAGCTGTTCGGCGCCTTCGATTCGCGCGGCGGATACGACGCGTCGGAGTCGTACGGCGAATACGAGCAGTACGACGACCCTGTCGACCGCGGCGTCGCGGCGCCGGGCACCGACGGCATCCCCGACGAGGGCGCGGTGCTGGCCGCTCCTGTCCCGCTCACCGTGGCTGAGACGGCGTTCGGAGCCGAGACGAGCGGTGGCGGCACGTGGTTCGTCGTCCTTCTCGACAATCCGAATGCCGACCACGTCTTCATCGATGCCGAGATCCGCGTGCGGGCGCTCGATGCCTCCGGCGCCGAGGTCGCCACGGCGTCCGACTACGTGACAGCGTTGCAGGGCCGGTCGGCGATCGTCCTTCGCGGGGTGACGACCGGCGCAGGCGCTGTGGCATCGGTCGACGTCTCGGTGCCCGACGCTGCGGCGGCGACCGTGTCGCCGGGCGACGAGACGGGGTCGTTCACGGTGACCGGCGTGGAGCGACTCACCGACGGCGGCGACGACGAGGTGGCCGGTGAGGTCGCCGGACGCTTCGCCGACGACCAGTGGTACCCGCGTGCCATGGTGGTCGTCCGCGATGCCGCGGGAACGATCGTGAACGGTCAGGTGGCCTATCTCGACCGGGTCGCCGCCGACGGCACCCCGACCGCCTTCTCGGTGTGGTTCACGGTGCCGCTCCCCGCCGACGCCACCTTCGAAACCTATCCGACGCCGTGACCCCGGCCTAGGCTGGTGACATGCCGATCGGTCAGGTGATGATGACGGGCTTCATCGCCGTCCTCTTCGCCCTGCCGGTGTACTTCCTGTGGTTCGCATTCGACTCGTACCGGCGTCGCCGGCGCGGTGAGACGCCGACCCATTCGGGCGGCGGCGTGGCCGCCATCGACATGATCTTCCAGCCGACGGCCGAGGATGCCCGTGTCGTGTGGGAGGCCGAGCAGATCACGCCGGCGCCCGCCCCGACGCCGGGCGACGGTCCGGGCGTGATCGACGGCAACCGCATCGTCATCGAGACCGGTCTGCGGCACCGGCCCTGAGCGGGCTCAGCCGCGCCGCAGCCGACGCACGAGCGCCGTGAGCAGACGCCAGCCCACGAGCGCGATCAGGAGCGTCACCGAGGCCACGATGATGAACGGCAGTGCGATGCCCTGACCGGATGCCGCGCGCAGCAGCATTCCGCCGGCCACGGTCACCGCCCACACGCCGAGACCGGTGCGCACGGGGGCCGACGGGGCACGCCACGCGAGCGTCACCAGCCAGCCGATCCCGAGACCGGCGAGGAACGGCCACGCGGTCTGCCACAGCCCCGACCACACGTCGGAGTCGTGGCTCGCGCGCCCGGTCGCCGCGAACGCCACGACCAGGACGATGTCGAGCACGAGTGCGAGCGCGATCGCCGCGCCGGTCGGGCGCGCCCGGCTTCCCGCCTCGGGAGTCGGCGCGGTCACGCGGGCACCACCGTCGCAGCGACGGGCGACAGAGCCGGTGTCAGCGCTTCGCGCTCGTCGAACACGAAGCACTCGCCGTTCCAGTGCGCACCGCCGACGTGCTCGAAGTAGCCGAGGATGCCGCCGTCGAGCTGGAACGCGGGCACGCCGATCTCTCGCAGGTAGATGGCGGCCTTCTCACACCGGATTCCGCCGGTGCAGTAGCTCACGACGGTCTTGCCGGCGAGCTCGGACGCCGCGGCGGCTGCGGCGGCCGGGAACTGGGTGAACCGCTCGATCCGCCAGTCCAGCGCCCCCTCGAAGGCGCCGTAGTCGACCTCGAAGGCGTTGCGGGTGTCGAGCAGCACGACCTCGCGACCGTCGTCGTCGGCGCCCTCGTCGAGCCAGCGGCGGAGCGTGGCCGGATCGACGGTCGGCGCCCGCCCCGCTTCGGGACGGATCGCGGGATGGTCCATGCGGATGATCTCGCGCTTCACCTTGACGACCATGCGGCCGAACGGCTGGGCGTCCGACCAGCTCTCCTTCGCCGTGAGCCCGGCGAACCGCGGGTCGAGGCGCAGGTCGTCGACGAACCCGCGTACGGCGTGGGCATCGCCGGCGAGAAACAGGTTGATGCCTTCTTCGGCGAGCAGGATCGTTCCCTTGAGACCCGCCGCGACCGCACGCCCGCGCAGCACCGGCTTCAGCTCGGCGGCGTCGGCGAGGCGGGTGAACAGGTACGCCGAGATGTTGAGAACGGATGCCACACCTCCAGCCTACGGATACCTCCGGCAGAGGCGCTCAGGGCCGGACGCCCGGCGTCAAGGGGGTGGCGCATCCCCGGCGGCCGACCGAGGCTGAGGTCGTCCGGCGAACGCGTCGGCTGGAGGCACGAATGACCGATCCCACGATCCCCGAACCGCTGCCGGGCCAGGTCCCGCCCGGCGAGCATCCGCCGGGCCCGGAGCAGCCGACCCCGAGCGAGCCCTTCCCGGCGACGCCCGCCGAACCGCCCGCGCCGTGGCCTGAGGAGCCGCTCGCACCGAATCCCGAGGAGCCGGCCTTCCCGGGCACGACGCCCGAGACGCCCATGCCGTGATCGGCGCACGTCGGGCGCGCGCGACTCACGCGGGTCGCACGCGCTCGGCGAGCAGCTGTTCGGCGACAGCCCACATGCGGGCGCCGGCTGCCGGATCGCTGATCCTGCGGTACGGCCGCTGCCGGGCGGCGGGGCCGCCGAAGTGAAGCGGCCCGGACGGTCCGAACAGGTCGGGCGCACCGGCGACCGCCGGGGCGATCGAGGCCAGCAGTGCGGGCTCCGCCGCCTGCGCGGGGGTGTTGCCGACGTGCTGCGCCACCGCGCGCTGCAATCCTTTGCCGGCGCGGGCTCGCAGCGCGGGAGCGATCGCGGTGTCCGGCGCGACGCCCGGATGACTGAGCTGCACGCTGACGCCCCAGTCCTCCGTCGCGGAGCGGCGCGCGAGTTCGCACGCGAACAGCCCGAGCGCGACCTTGGACGCGCCGTACGCGCGCAGCGGGCGATACCGCCGCGCGGACGCGAGATCGCCCCAGTCCACCCGTGAGACGGCCGCGGCGAGGCTGCATTGCACGACGACGCGGGCCCGCCGCTCGCGCAGCACCGGCAGCAGCGCGGTGGTCAACGCGAAGTGCCCGAGGAAGTTCGTCTGGAAGTGCAGCTCGAACCCGTCGTCGGTGACATGGCGCTCCGGGTCGCCGAGCAGCACGATCCCCGCGTTCAGCACGAGCAGGTCGACGGGTGCCCGCTCCGACCGCAGCGCGTCGGCGAGCGCAGCGACCGAGTCCAGGCGCGCGAGGTCGAGGTCGCGCAGGCTCAGCCGCGCGTCGGGCTGCGTCTCGCGGATCCGGGCGATCGCCCGCTCCCCCTTCGCCCGGTTGCGCACCGGCAGAACGACGTCGGCGCCGGCACCGGCGAGCCCGCGGACGATCTCGACTCCCACGCCGTCGCTGGCACCGGTGACGACCGCAGTGCGCCCGCTCAGGTCCGGCAGCGTGATCGGCATGTCGCTCCTTCGGCTCCTCATCGAAGAGGGGCGATGGATGCCGCAGATACACTCACCGCCTGCCGCTGAGGCTACTCACGTCCGACGGCGGGCGGCGCCGGCAGCGGCGGAGCTGCGGCCTCGATGACCCGCCCGGCCTCGAACAGGGTGTCCTCGGCGAACATCGGGCCGATGAGCTGCACGCCGGTCGGCATGCCGTCGTCGCCGAGCCCGGTGGGCAGGGCGAGCGCCGGCAGCCCGAGGAAGTTCGCGGCCACCGTGAGCCAGAGATCCCGCCACGCGCGGTCGGCGGCATCCTGCCCGCCGAGGTCGTGATCGGGCTCGCGCATGCGCGACGCCGACACCGGACCCAACAGCACCGGCACCTCGGCCTGCAGCCGTCGCCAGTCCGCGGCGACGACGGCGCGCTGCGCCCACGCCTCGGCATACTCGCGAGCAGTGTCGTACGGCCGTGCCGCGGCGGTGCTGTCGCGCAGGAACGAGGTCGCCGAACGCCCGAGGGGCATGCCGAGCGCGGCGGGGTCGAGCGAGATGAGCATGTCGGTGCACGACAGGCGCCGCCACAGCACCGCCATCTCTTCGAGGCGTGGCGCCTCGACGTCGACGACGTCCCACCCGGCCGCCGCGAGGGATGCCGCGGCCTGCCGCATGCCGGCCGCCACCTGCGGATCCACCTCGGCGCCCGCGTCGCGCACGACCCCGACGCGCCGCGGCAGGTCACGCGGCGGTGGGGCGTCGAGCGACACCGGGTCGTCGGCATCCACTCCGCGCATCACCGAGAGCGCGAGTGCCGCGTCGTCGACCGAACGCGCCATCGGGCCGTTGACCGAGAACTCCTGCAGCGTGAGCGCGACGGGGTATCCGGTGACGGCGGCACGCGGCACGCGGCCGCGCGAGGGCCGCAGCCCCACGACGCCCGCGGCGTACGCGGGCAGGCGCAGCGAGCCGCCGAAGTCGTTGCCGAGACCGATGGCGCTCATGCCGGTGGCCACCGACACGGCGTCACCCCCGCTGGAACCGCCGGCGCTGCGCTGGGGGTTCCACGGGTTGCGCGTGCGGCCGAACAGGTCGTTGTCGGTGTCCCACCGCATGCCGAAGTCGGGCATGTTGCCACGTGCGACGGGCACCGCACCGGCCTCGCGCAGACGTCGCACGATCGTCGCGTCGCGCGCCGGGACGGCCTCGGCCATGCCGCGCCAGCCGTTGGTCGTCGCCGACCAGGTGAGGTCGATGTTCTCCTTGACCGAGATCGGCACCCCGGCCAGCGGCCCCATGTCCTCACCCGCGGCCCGTGCCCGGTCGACGAGGGATGCCGCCTCCCGAGCCTGCTCCGCGAACACCACGGTCAGCGCACCCAGGCCGGGGTTGCGACGCGCGATGCGGTCGAGGTGCGCGTCCACCACCTCGACGGCGGTGACCTCTCCGCGCTGGACGGCCGCGGCGATGCCCGCGGCCGACGCACGCGGCGTCAGAGCCGCGTCGGCAGCACGACCATCGTCGGTCGGCGAAGGACGGGAGTCGGGGCGCTGCGCAGTCATCGGACCCATCCCACCACGCGGGTCCCCGGGAGCGCATCCGGCACCACTGCCGGGAACGAGTAGCACGGCGCCGGGCCCGGCACAATCCCCGCACGCGGGTGACGGTGTCCGGTTAACGTCGAACACGACCGGCAGGCAGCCGGCTTCGACCGAGAGACGGAGAGACGGATGGCGAACACGACCGCGAAGAAGACCTCGTCGAGCAGCTCGGCCACCTCCCGACGGACCGGCAGCGCGCGGCGCGCCTCCGGCGGTGCGGGTGCCGAACGCACCGCTGAGCAGAACGCCGAGGGCGGTTTCGCGGCATCCGAGACCCTCGCGCAGAACCTGCAGAAGGTGCTCGTCGACCTCATCGAGCTGTCGCTGCAGGGCAAGCAGGCGCACTGGAACGTCGTCGGACGCAACTTCCGCGACACCCACCTCCAGCTCGACGAGATCATCGCCGCCGCGCGCGGGTTCGCCGACACGGTGGCCGAGCGCATGCGCGCGCTGCACGCCCTGCCGGACGGCCGGAGCGGCGAAGTCGCCGGCACCACCACGCTGCCCGAGTTCCCTCAGGGCGAGATCGCGACGACCGACGTCATCGACCTGATGACGCAGCGGCTGGATGCCGTCGCCCAGACCTGTCGCGACGTCCACGACGACGTCGACGAAGAAGACCCCACGAGTGCCGACATCCTCCACGCGATCCTGGAACGCGTGGAGCAGCTCTCGTGGATGGTGAGCGCGGAGAACCGTACCCCGAAGCAGTAATCCCTGGCGCCCTGACACTGCCCGCCCGTCGCATGACCGGCGGGCAGTGTCATGTCCGGGCGCGGCCATCCCGCTCCGCGCGGTCGCACCACTAGGATCAGGCCCATGGCATCAGGCAAGAAGCAGCAGGAACCCGAGCTTCACGGCGGAGTCCTCTCCGGCAACGGCAGCCCGGCCCTGTGGGGCACCCTCATCGGCCTCATCGTGTTCGCGTTCGTCGCCGTCCCGATCTCGGCCGCCGTGCGCTTCGCGACGCACCCGGCGACGCAGCAGCTCTTCGGCGGCCGCCTGTCGGACGCCACCCAGGGCGGCTATGTCGCGTTCTGGTGGATCGTCGCGATCTTCCTGCTGGCGCTGCCGTTCCTGGTCGGCTGGGGTGTCGCGAAGCTGTCGGGCAAGACGCTCGCGATCATCGCGGCCGTCGTCGGCCTGTTCTTCATCATCACGCTCGTGATGGGCCAGCTCTTCGTCTTCTGACCCTGCGAGCCGGGGCGGCGCCGAGTCCTCGGGACCCGGCTTCCGGAGATAATGGGACCATGGGGACCGGTTACAGCGCGATCTCCAGTTATTCGCGCGTCGAGATCATGCGGCTGCTGCAGGAGCGGCCGCAGCGGGCGATCCCCGAGCTCGTCGAGGCGACCGGCCTGCACGCCAACACGGTGCGCGAGCACGTGCAGCGGCTCATCGACGCCGGGTACGTGATCGCCGAGACCGAGCATCGCACCACGCGCGGACGCCCGCGCGTCCTGTACTCGGCGGCCACCGGTGACGACGACGCGTCCAGCCCCGTGGCGGTGCGGCGCGCGGAGGCCGCGGCGCGACGCGGCGACCTCCTGCGCCGGCTGTACGGGACGGATGCGGAGTCCGGTCCTGCGCAGCTCAGCACCACCGCGCTGCATCAGCTGGACGCGCTCGTGGACGACCTCGGCGACGCCGGCTTCGACCCGGTCGTCGACGAGCGGGATCTCACCGTCGACCTCACCCCGTGCCCGCACGCCCCCTCGGGTGCGCAGCGCGGCGTGCTGTGCGGCGTGCACATCGGCCTGATGGACAGCGTGCTCGCGCAGGCCGGCGGCCCGCTGCGCGTCGAGGGCATCGCCCCGTCGTGCGACCCGGCGCAGTGCGTCGTGCAGCTGACGGCAGGCGCCTAGTCAGACGACCACTCGATCGGGCCGCGCGTAGACGTTCATCGACGCGCCGCGTACGAACCCGACGAGCGTGAGCCCCGACCGGGTCGCGAGGTCGACCGCGAGCGAGGACGGCGCCGATACCGCCGACAGGATCGGGATGCCGGCCATCACGGCCTTCTGCGCGAGTTCGAAGCTCGCGCGACCCGACACCTGCAGCACGGTGCCCGCCGACGGCAGGCGGTCCTCCAGCACCGCCCACCCGATGACCTTGTCGACCGCGTTGTGGCGGCCGACGTCCTCGCGCAGCACGAGGAGCTCCCCCGTCGCGACATCGAACAGCGCCGCGGCGTGCAGCCCGCCCGTCTTGTCGAATGCCGCCTGACCGGCGCGCAGCCGTTCCGGCAGCTCGGCGAGCAGGGATGCCGCGACGGTCACCGCATCCCCCGACACGTCATGACGCGAGTGCTTCTCGATCGCGTCGATCGACGCGGCGCCGCACACGCCGCACGCGCTGGTGGTCGCGAAGGCGCGGGCGATCCCGGCGACCGCGTCCTGCAGTCCCGGCGCGAGAGCGAGGTCGAGCACGTTGTACGTGTTCTCGGCAGGCGCCGGCGCGAGGGTCGCCGTGGCCGGCGCGCCGATCGTCAGCAGCGGAGCGGCGACGGGTGCGGTCGCCGGACCGCCGCAGTGGATCGCGGCGCGCACATCTCCGCCTGCGCCGATGACGCCCTCCGAGACGAGGAAGCCGGCGGCGAGCTCGAGGTCGTGCCCGGGCGTGCGCATCGTGACGGTGAGCGGTTCCCCGCCGATCCGGATCTCGAGCGGCTCCTCGACCGCCACTGTGTCGGCCCGGCGGCGGACGGCGGGGCCGTCGGCGCCGAGCGCGATGCGTGTGACGGGAGTCCGCGTGGTGACCCGGCCCATGTCAGCCGCCGATCGCGTTCATGCCGCGTGCGGGCTGCAGGAACGACGGGTCGTTGATCGCGTGACCGGGAAGCTTGCCGCGCACGCAGGACCGCAGCATCCCGTCGATCGCGGTCGTCACATCGGCGGCTCCGCGCAGCAGTGGCAGCAGGTCGTACTCGGTCGTCGAGAAGAGGCAGTTGCGCAGCTGACCGTCGGCGGTCAGGCGCAGCCGGTCGCAGTCGCCGCAGAACGGCGCGGTCACCGACGCGATGACGCCCACGGTGTCGGGGCCGCCGTCCAGGGTCCACCGCGCGGCCGGAGCTCCGCCGCGACCGGGCACGGGGGTGAGCGTCCACCGCGCGGCGAGGCGTCCGAGGATCTCGTCCTGGGTCACCATGCTCGAGCGGTCCCAGGTGTGCCCCGCGTCGAGGGGCATCTGCTCGATGAAGCGCATCTGCGCGTCGTGTGCGACGGCGAACTCCACGAGGTCGACGAGCTCGTCGTCGTTGACCCCGCGCATCGCGACCGCGTTCAGCTTGAGCGGGCGAAGAGGGGATGCCGCCGCCGCCGCGATCCCGTCGAGCACGTCGCTCAGGCGGTCGCGCCGGGTGAGATCGCGGAAACGGTCGGGACGCAGCGTGTCGATCGACACGTTGAGGCGGTCGAGCCCCGCGTCGACCAGGTCGGGCAGCAGTTCGCGCAGCCGGATGCCGTTGGTCGTCATGGCGATCTCGACAGGACGGCCGTCGGGGCCGGCGATGGCGGCCAGACGCCTCACCACCTCGACGATGTCGGTGCGCAGCAGCGGCTCGCCGCCGGTCAGCCGGAACGTCGTGATGCCGTCGGCGGCCGCCACGCGCGCGACCGTCTCGATCTCGTCGAGGGTCAGGATGCTGGTCTTGGCGAGCCACTCGTTGCCCTGCTCGGGCATGCAGTACGTGCAGCGCAGCGAGCAGCGGTCGGTGAGCGAGATGCGCAGGTCGCGATGCACCCGGCCGTGGGTGTCGACGAGTGGCGCGCCGGGCCCGGCGGGCCACGAGCCGGTGCCGACGGGCGCCGCGGCCGCCGGCATCCGCTTTCCGATCGTGACGGGGACCGCGCTCACGCGCGCCGCCCCGATCGTCCCGTCCGCACCGCCATGGTTCGAGGGTAGCCGCGCCGGGCGGGGGCGGGCGCGCGGGGGCGGATTATTCACGGCGGGCCGGCGCGCGGGACCGCGCGAGGACTGGGATGGTGGGGGCATACGGGCCCTCACAACTCAGGGGTCCCGTGTGGTCTGACCACATGCTACGGTGGTCCCAACAGTCCGGATCGATCGGAGAACCCTCGTGGATCTGCTGGACCCTCTCCTGCTGGCGCGCTGGCAGTTCGGCCTCACGACGCTGTATCACTTCCTGTTCGTCCCGTTGACGCTCGGCATGGCGCTGACGGTCGCGATCTTCCAGACCGCGTGGTTCCGCACCGGCAAGCTCAAGTGGCTGAATCTGACGCGCTTCTTCGGCAAGGTGTTCCTCATCAACTTCGCCATGGGCGTGGTCACGGGCATCGTGCAGGAGTTCCAGTTCGGCATGAACTGGTCGGCCTACTCGCGGTTCGTGGGAGACGTCTTCGGCGCCCCGCTCGCGTTCGAGGGCCTCATGGCCTTCTTCTTCGAAGCGACGTTCATCGGCCTGTGGATCTTCGGCTGGGACAAGCTGCCCAAGGCCCTGCACCTCGCCAGCATCTGGATCGCGACGATCGGCGCGTGGTTCTCGGCCTACTTCATCCTCGCCGCGAACGCGTTCATGCAGAACCCCGTCGGCTTCAAGATGGCCGAGGACGGCTCGCGTGCCGAGATGACGGACTTCTTCGCGGTCCTCACCAACCCGGTGGCGCTGGCGGCGCTCCCCCACACCCTCTTCGCGGCGTTCATGATGACGGCGGGCGTCATCGTGTCGATCTCGGCCTGGCACCTGCTGCGCAAGCGGAACGTCGACATGATGCGCTCGTCGCTCAAGTTCGGGCTCTGGGGGCTCATCGCCGCCTTCGCGGGCGTCGCCGTCTCGGGCGACCAGCTGAGCCTCGTGATGGTGGCCACGCAGCCCATGAAGATGGCGGCCGCAGAGGCCACGTTCAACACCGTGTGCGGTGCCGACGCCTCGTTCTCGATCTTCACCCTCGGCACCCCCGACGGGACCAGCGAGCTGTTCTCGATCCGCGTGCCCTACCTGCTGTCGCTCTTGTCGACGCACACGTTCGACGGCTGCGTCGAGGGCATCAACGATCTGAACGCGCTGTACACGAACGAGATGTTCCCGCAGTTCGCCGACCAGGTCGACGGCAACTTCGCCCCGATCCTGTGGGTCACGTACTGGGCGTTCCGCTGGATGATCGGCCTCGGCGGCGTCGCCGCCCTCGTGGCGGTCGTCGGCCTGTGGCTCACGCGCAAGAACGCCAAGCGCGAGGTCCCGGCCTGGGCATGGCGCCTCGCGATCTGGGCATGGCCGGCGTCGCTGTTCGCGATCCTCGTCGGCTGGATCTTCACCGAGATGGGCCGCCAGCCCTGGATCGTGTTCAGCCTGATGCTGACCGAGGACGGCGTCTCGCCTTCGGTGCCGGGCTGGACCGTGCTGATCTCGCTCATCGCCTTCACCGCCATCTATGCGGCGCTCGCGATCGTCGAGGTCGGACTCATCATGAGGACGGCGAAGAAGGGCCCCGAGCCGCTCCCCGACCCCGATGCCGCGGCCTCGCCCGACCGCGAAGAGACCGCGGACGCCGGCATCCGCTCGACGGTGTACTAGGAGATCGAAATGGACCTCGCCTACCTCTGGTTCTGGATCGTCGGCTTCCTCTTCGTCGGCTATTTCGTCCTCGACGGCTTCGACTTCGGCGTCGGCATGTCGCTGCCCTTCCTCGGCAAGAACGACATCAGCCGCCGGCAGGTCATCAACACCATCGGCCCGGTGTGGGACCTCAACGAGACCTGGGTCATCGTCGCCGGCGCGTGCCTGTTCGCCGCGTTCCCGGAGTGGTACGCGACGCTGTTCAGCGGGTTCTACCTCGCGCTGCTGCTGATCCTGCTCGCCCTCATCCTGCGCGGCGTCTCGTTCGAGTACCGCCACCAGCGGGACTCCCTCCGGTGGAAGCGCGGCTTCGACACGATGATCGTCGTCGGCTCGGCGGTGCCCGCGTTCCTGTGGGGCGTCGCGGTGGCCAACATCGTGCAGGGCGTCCCTCTCGACGCGTCGCACGAGTTCACGGGCTCGCTGCTCACGCTGCTCAACCCGTACGGGCTGCTGGGCGGACTCACGACGCTGCTGCTGTTCTTCACCCACGGCGTGTACTTCGTCGCCCTCAAGACCGACGGCCAGGTCGCTGTGGACGCGCGCCGCCTGGCCGCGCGTGCGGGGCTCATCACGATCGTGGTGGCGGCGGCGTTCCTCGTGTGGACGGTCGTCATGGCGTTCGCGCAGGGCCGCGATTTCGCACTGGCGACGACGGTGCTGGCCGCCGTGGCCGCGGTGCTGCTGATCGCCTCGTGGATCTCGAACGCGCGCAGCCGCGAGGGCTGGGCGTTCGGGTTCGGCGCCGGCACGATCGTCGCGGCCGTGCTGGCGGTGTGGTTCGCGCTGTTCCCCTACGTCATGCCGTCGACGACCGACCCGGCGTACAGCCTGACGATCGAGAACGCGTCGAGCACCGACTACACGCTGACGATCATGTCGTGGGCGGCGCTGATCTTCCTGCCGCTCGTGCTGGCGTACCAGGGCTGGACGTACTGGGTGTTCCGCAAGCGCGTGACGCGCTCGCACATCGAGGCGGCCGCCGCGGCGCCCGTCCACTGATCCTCCCCTGCACCGACATGGCACGCCGCGCGACCCCGCCCTCGCCGCGGCGTGCCCCGTCGGCGGAAGGCGAGGCGCCCGCCGCTCAGGCGCCCGTCGACCCCCGCCTGCTGCGGTACGCGAGCGCCTCTCGCGGGTTCTTCGTCGCGATCGCCGCGATCGCGCTCGCGCAGACGGCGGTGATCGTCGCCTTCGCGTGGCTGCTGACGCGGGCGATCACCTCGGCGATCGACGGGATGCCGCTGGCCGGGCTCGCGCCGACGCTCGGGTGGCTCGCGCTCGTCGTCGCGCTGCGGGCGATGCTGCTTTGGGCACGCGAGGCCGTCGCCGCACGCGCCGCCTCGCGCGTGCAGTCGCAGCTGCGCACCGCCCTCGTCGCCGCGGTGGGAACCCTGGGCCCGGAGTGGCTCGCGGGCCGCGGCTCGGCGGCCCTCGCCGTCACCGCCGGGCGCGGGCTCGACGCGCTCGAGGCGTACTTCGGCCGTTACCTGCCTCAGCTGGTCCAGACCGTCATCGCGACGCCGCTGATCCTCGCTGTCATGTGGTGGCAGGACTGGCTCTCGGGACTCACGGTGCTGCTGACGCTGCCCCTCATCCCGATCTTCATGGTGCTGATCGGGCTGGCGACGCGCTCGGTGCAGCAGCGGCAGTGGCAGACGCTGCAGCACCTCGCGTCGCGCTTCGCCGACACCGTGCAGGGGCTGTCGACGCTCAAGGTCTTCGGCCGCCAGCATCGGGCGGCGGCATCCGTCGAACGCGTCACCGACCAGTACCGCGGCGAGACGATGCGCGTGCTGCGGGTGTCGTTCCTGTCGGGCTTCGCGCTGGAGTTCCTGGCGTCGATCTCGGTCGCGATCGTCGCGGTGTCGATCGGGTTCCGCCTCATCGACGGCGCGCTGACCCTGGCGGTCGGCCTGTTCGTGCTGCTGCTGGCGCCCGAGGCGTATCTGCCGCTGCGCCAGGTCGGCGTGCAGTTCCACGCGGCCGCCGAAGGAGTCGCCGCGACCGAGGACGTGTTCGCCGTGCTGGATGCCGCGCGCGCGTCGACGGGAGCGCCCGGTCCCCACTCCGCCGCGGTCATCGGGCACGCGGTCCCCGCGCCGCCGGTCCCTGCACCTGTCGAAGGGGACCTCGTCGTGCGGTATCTCCGCGTGCACCGCGGCGAACGGATGCTGCCTCCCGTCGCCTTCTCGGCCGCGCCGGGCGCCGTGGCGCTGCTGGAGGGCCCGAGCGGCGCCGGCAAGTCGAGCGTGTTCGCGGCCCTGCGGGGCACCGCGCAGTTCGACGGGCTCGCGGAGCTCGGCGGCGCCGATGTGCGCACCCTGCCGCCGTCGACGTGGCTGGCCTGGGCCGGTCAGCAGCCGGGGCTTCTCGCCGGCACGATCGCGGCCAACGTGACGCTCGGGGACGCCGCTCCCGACGCCGGGACGGTGCGCCGCGCGCTGGAGCTCGCGTGCGCGGAGTCCCTCGACCCGGCGTCCGAGCTCGGCGTCCAGGGCGCCGGCCTGTCGGGCGGCCAGGCCCAGCGCGTCGCCGTGGCCCGTGCCTTCTACCGCCACCTGCGAGGACTCGCCCCCGTGATCGCCCTCGACGAGCCGAGCTCGGCCCTCGACTCCGAGACCGAGGCGCGGCTGTGGCGCGGCATCCGCTCGCTCGCCGACGACGGTGCGATCGTGCTGCTGATCTCGCACCGCACGTCCGCACGGGCGATCGCCGACACCGTGGTGCGGCTGGAACCGAGCGAGGTGCCCGCATGACCGCCCCGCGCGCGGTGCTGCGCGGCGCGATGCCGCCCGCGCGACGGTTCTGGTGGGCGCTGGCAGCAGGCTTCGCGTCGGAGGCGTCGGCGGTCGCGCTGCTCGCGGTGAGCGCCTGGCTGATCGTGCGGGCGAGCGAGCAGCCGCCCGTCCTCTACCTGTCGGCCGCCGTCGTGGGCGTGCGGTTCTTCGCCATCTCGCGTGCCGCGTTCCGCTACCTCGAACGCCTGACGGGTCACGATGCCGCGCTCCGTCAGCTTGCGTCGACGCGCGCCGACCTCGTGCGGCGCGTGATCCCGATCGCGCCCGACGGACTGGCGCGCACGCGCCGGGGCTCGGTCCTGGGCGCTCTGGTCGACGACGTCGACGAACTGCAGAACCTGCCGCTGCGCGTCGTGCAGCCGCTCGCGTCGTCGGCACTCGTCGCGGTCGGCGCGGTCGTGCTCGTCGCCGTCGTGTGGTGGCCCGCGGCGCTCACCCTCCTCGCCTGCCTGCTGGTGGCCGCCGCAGCGGCGACGCTGTGGGGCTGGCTGTCGGGCGCTCGCGCGGAACGGGCGATCGCCCCGCTGCGCGCCGAGCTGGCCGACGCCGTGCTCGACCACCTCGGCAGCCTCGACGTGCTCCTGGCCTACGGTGCGGAGCACGAGAGCCGCGACCGCATCGCGCGCGCCGACGCGGCACTGCGCCGTGCCGTGGTGCGGCGGGCGGGCGCGCAGGCGGGCACCGCCGCCCTCGTGTCGCTGCTGGCCGGCGCCGCATCCATCGCCGCCGTGGTCGCCGCCGCACCCGGCCTCGCATCCGGCGCGCTCACCGGGCCGGGCCTCGCCGTCGTCGTGCTCGTCCCCATGGCGGTGTTCGAGGTGTTCTCCGCCGTCCCGCTCGCGGCGGCGGCCTGGCGTCAGGTCCATGCGTCGGCCCGGCGCATCGCCGAGGCCGTCCCGGCCACGCCGCCCGTCGAACTCGCGCCCGAGAACGTTCCCGCCACCGGTGAGGCGCCGCCGCTCGGCGACGGCATCCGCCTGCGCGGCGCGGACGTGCGCTGGCCGGGCACCACGGCCTCGGCGCTGCACGACATCGACCTGACCGTCCGGCCGGGTGAGCGCGTCCTCGTGGTCGGGTCGAGCGGAGCCGGCAAGACCACCCTCGCGCACGCGCTGGTGCGCTTCCTCGAGACCGACGGCGCGTACGACCTCGGCGGGCGCTCCGTGCACGACCTCGCCCCCGACGACGTCCGCCTGACGGTGGGGCTGTGCGAGCAGCATCCCATGCTCTTCGACGAGGACATCCGCCAGAACCTCCTGTTCGCCCGCGACACCGCCACCGATGCAGACCTCGACGCAGCGCTCGCACGGGTCGGCCTCGATGTCTGGGTGCGCAGCCGGGGCGGGCTCGACGCCCGCGTCGGCGAACGCGGCGCCCTGGTGTCGGGCGGCCAGGCGCAGCGCCTCGCGCTCGCCCGGGCGCTGCTGCACGGGTTCCCGGTGCTGGTGCTCGACGAGCCGACCGCGGGGGTCGACCCCGACGCGTCGGACCTGCTGCTGACGGACCTGCTCGAGGCGGTGCCCGATGACCGCGCCGTCGTGCTGATCTCGCATGTGGCGGTTCCCGAACGCCTCGTCGATCGCGTCGTGCGCATCGACGACGGGCGCGTGACCAGCGAGTGAGGGCTCAGCACCGGGCCTAGGCTCGGACCGTGAGCGACGGCATCCGCAATCCGTTCGAGGGCATCGAGGCGCAGCTGCGACGAGCCGACCGTTTCCGTGACAGCGTCGACCCCGTCGCGGCCGTGGCCGCGTACCGCACGTTCACCGACTTCGTGCGGCCCCGCCTGCCCGAGCTCCGCGCGGCGGCGGGGCTCCCGGCGGATTCCGGCACGCGAGACGACGGCAGGACGATCGCGGCACGGGACGGCGCCCGTGCCGACCCCGCCGACCTGCGCCTGTACACGTTCTGGAACGCCCCGCTCGACAGCGCGCCCCCGCTCGTGCAGGCCTGCGTCGGTGAGCTCCAGAGGCTGCACGCCGATCTGCCCACCACGCTCACGGTGCTGGACGGCGCGTCCGCCCGCGAGCTGGTGGAGATCCCGGATGCCGTCGCCCGGGCCCTCGAGCAGGGCCACCCCGCGCACTTCTCGGACTTCGTGCGCGTCAGCGTGCTCGACGAGCTCGGCGGCATCTGGGTCGACGCGACCTGCTGGGCGCCCGCACCGCTGCCGGCGGCGGTCGCCCCGCTCCTCACGGCAGGCGCGCTCTACCCGCGGTGGACGCGTCGGCAGATCGGCAACTGGTTCATCGCCGCGGTGGCCGGCACGCCCCTCATCCGCCTGCAGCGGCTGACGCTGCAGGCGTGGTGGGAGTCCGGCGGCGGCATCCCGGACTACTTCCTCTATCACCGCATCTTCGAGGTGCTGTACGACCTCGTGCCCGAGTTCCACGGGCAGTGGCTGGCCGCGCCGACGCTGTCGGCCGGTGCCAGCCACCTGCTGCAGCTCGGCATGATGCAGCCCTGGGACCCCGAGGCGATGCGCTTCGTCGCCGGCGCCTCGATCGTGCAGAAGCTGAGCTACAAGTACGACACGGTGCCGGCGGGCTCGGTGCTCGAGCGCCTGGTGTCGGGCCGGCTCCTCACGGCGTGAGCGGCGGCGACCCGTCCGCCCCGGTCGCCGACTCGGCCACCGCGGTGATGCGCCGGGCCATGCCGGCGAAGATGAAGCCGTGGAAGGGCAGCACCGCGAGCCAGTACAGGCGTCCTGCCAGTCCACGCGGGAAGAACACGGCACGCTGGTCGTAGCGCGACCCGCCGCGCTCGGCGTCGGTCCCGGCCCGCAGCTCGAGCCAGGCGAGACCGGGCACCTTCATCTCGGCCCGCAGGCGCAGCATGCGACCGGGTTCCAAGGCCTCCACGCGCCAGAAGTCGAGCGCATCGCCGACGGCGAGGCGGCCGCGGCTGCGGCGTCCGCGGGCCAGCCCGATGCCGCCGACCAGCCGGTCCATCCAGCCCCGGACGGCCCACAGCAGTGGCGAGGAGTACCATCCGTTCTCTCCGCCGATGCCCTCGATCACCCGCCACAGCGCCGCGGGCGTGGCCGAGGTGTGAGCGGAGCGCGCGTCGGTGAAGACGACCCGACCGGCCCAATCCGGGTCGCTCGGCAGCGGATCGCTCGGCGCTCCGAGCACCGGCGCGTCCTGCCAGCTGGTCTCGATCTCGTCGGCGTCGACGCGACGCAGCGCCAGGCGCACCGCCGTGCGGTACGGCAGCAGCCCACCCTCGGGCGGTGGGATGAGCGCGTCCACGTCATGCTCCTTCACGACGCACTCGTTCTGCAAGGACTCCACCAGCGGTCGCGCGAGCGAGCGCGGGATGGGCGTCACGAGGTTCACCCAGTGCGAGGCGAGCCGCGGGGTGAGCACGGGAAGCGCGGCGATGGGGCGTTGCCGCAGGCCCGCCTCGACGGCGTAGCCGTTCATCATCTGGCCGTAGCGCAGCACGTCGGGACCGCCGATGTCGACGGCCCGGTTCACCCCGGCGGGCACGCGCGCGGCGCCGAGGAGGTAGTGGAGCACATCCCGCACGGCGATGGGCTGGATGCGGTTGCGCACCCACTTCGGCGCCGGCATGTAGGGCAGCACCTCGGTGAGGTGACGCACCATCTCGAACGACGCGGAGCCTGACCCGATGACGACACCGGCCTGCAGGACGAGGGTGGGCACCCCGCTGTCGAGCAGCGTGCGGCCGACCTCGGCGCGCGACCGCAGGTGCGGCGACAGGCGGACGCCCTCGGGATGCAGTCCGCCCAGGTACACGATGCGTCCCACCGCCGCGGCCGCCGCTGCGTCGGCCACGGTCCGCGCAGCCAGGGCGTCCGCGTCGCGGAAGCCTGTGCCGCCCGACATCGAGTGGACGAGGTAGTAGAGGACGTCGACGTCCTGCACGGCCTGTCCCACCGGCGCGCGGTCGGTGGCATCGCCTGTGACGACCTCGACGCTGCCGCCCCACGGGAAGGCCGCGACGCGCGCCGGGTCGCGCACCAGCACGCGGACGACGTAGCCGGCCGTCAGCAGTCGCGGCACGAGGCGCCCGCCGATGTAGCCCGTCGCTCCCAGCACGAGTGCGCGCGGCGCGCTGCCGTCCGGGTGCGGCCGGGCGGCCAGCGCCGGTTCTCGTCCCGTCGGTGCCGAGACATCGTCCATAGGGGAAGACTACGGCGGGGACCCGACGCCCGCGGGCGCGGACGGCGTCAGAGGCGCTTGGCGAAGACCGCGGTGCCCTCGGGCGACGGCAGCGGTTCGAAGCCCACCCGGGGGTAGAACGCGACGGCACCGGTGTTCTCGGCGGCGGCGACGAGGTGCAGACCCGGGACGCCGGCGTCGCGCAGCGCCTGCTCGAGCGTCTCGATGAGGCGACGGCCGAGCCCCTGCCCCTGCGTCTCGGGCAGGAGGTCGATGTGGAGGTGTGCCGGGTAGTCGTCGCCGAACGGCTGCGACCCGCCGTGCCGTGCGTAGGCGTAGCGCACGATCCCGTCCTGTCGCGAGGCTCCCACCGGCAGCGGGTCTCCCTCGGGCCGGGGCCACCGCTCCTGGAACCGCGGCCACCACTCGTGCGCGAACCAGTCCTCGAACGCCGCCGAGTCGGGGGTGCCGACGACGTACCCGACGACACGGCCGTCGTCCGTCTCGACCACGAACGCGAACTCGGGGTGCCGGGCGACGTAGGGCAGCACGAAGATCTCGCCCCACAGGTCGTCGTCGTCCAGCAGGCCCGTGGCGTCGACCCCGGCGTCGGCGGTCAGAAGGCAGATGTCGGAGAGCGCCGGCTCGTCGCCGGGGCGGAAGGGACGGATGCGGGTCACCCCGCGAGTCTAGGGCCGGGTCCTCCGCCGGGGCGCCGGCATCCCTTCGGGTGTCGCGCCCCGCGAACAGGCACCGCTCACACGGCGAGGAAGCGCACGTCGGCGGGATCGACGGCGAGGGCGAGTGTCGTGCCCGGCTCGAGGCCGGCGGCGCGGCTCGCGGGCAGATCGACGGCCACATCGGGGTCGGAGGTGCGCACGCGCACACCGGCCGGGGTTTGCTCCAGGCGCACGACCCGCGCCTCCCACTCCCCCGGGCCGCCCGGCGGGCGGTCGAGGATGCGCACGTCGCCGGGCCGGAACACCGCCGCCGCCTCGCCGGCGGCATGGGGAGGGGATGCCGCCAGCGCGAGTCCTCCGGCGCGCCAGCGTGCGGCATCCACCCGTCCGACGACACGGTTCAGTCCCGCGACCGCCGCCGCGAAGCGCGTCGCCGGAGAGGCGAGGACGTCGCGCACCGGGCCGGACTGCGTGACCCGTCCGTCTTCGAGCACGACGAGGCGCGTGGCGAGCGCGACCGCGTCGACGGCGTCGTGGGTCGCGACGATCGCGGTCGTCCGGGTCTGGGCGAGCTGCCGGTGCAGCAGCGCCCGCACGTCGCCGGCCGTCTCGGTGTCGAGCGAGGTGAGGGGCTCGTCGAGGAGGATCGCCGCGGGCGCGGTCGCGAGCGCACGCGCGAGCGCGACCCGCTGCTGCTGGCCTCCCGACAGCTGCGCCGGCCGGCGCCCGCCGTGATGGTCGAGGCCGACGCGTCGCAGCCATTCGGCGGCTCCCGCCGCGGCGGCCGCCTTCGCGGCGCCGCGCACGCGCAGTCCGAACGCGACGTTCTCGACGGCCGTCAGGTGCGGGAACAGCCGCGGGTCCTGGCCGAGCAGCACGATGCCGCGGGCCGACGGGGGCGTGCGTCGACGCGGGTCGACGTCGAGCTCGCGACCGCGCAGCACCACGGATCCCTCGTCGAACTGTGTGAGCCCGGCGAGCACACCGAGCAGCGTCGACTTGCCGGCGCCGCTGGGCCCCATGAGCGCCACGACTTCGCCCGCCGGCACGTCCAGTGCCGCGTCCAGCGCGAACCCGCCGCGCCGCACCACGACGCGCGCGCCGAGCCCGCCCGCGGTGCCCGGCGTGACGGCATCCTGCTCGGCCGCTCGGTTCATCGCGGCGTCTCCACCCGCCACGCGCGCACCAGCAGCAACACGCCGACCGCAGTCACGAGCAGCAGCAGCGACAGCGCGACCGCGGTGCCCTGCGAGACCCCGGCGCCGTTGAACGCGGTGTAGATCGCGAGCGGCATGGTCTGCGTGATGCCGGGCGCGTTCCCGGCGAACAGCGCGGTCGCCCCGAACTCGCCGATCGCCCGCGCGAAGCACAGCACGACACCGGCGACGAGCCCGGGGGCGGCCAGCGGCAGCGTCACGCGCCCCAGGATGGTCCACCGGCCGGCGCCCAAGCCCGCCGCGGCCTGCTCGTAGCCCGTGCCGGTGGCGCGCAGCGAGCCCTCCAGCGCCAGAACGAGGAACGGCAGCGCGACGAAGGTCTGCGCCAGCACGACCGCCGTCGTCGTGAACGGGATGCGGATGCCCCACTCGGCGAGCGCGCCTCCGAGCCAGCTCGTCCGGCCGAACAGGAACAGCATCGCGACGCCGCCGACCATGGGCGGCAGCACCAGCGGCACCGTCACGAGCGCCCGCAGCGCCCCTGCCGTCCGGTCGCCGCTGCGGGCGATGAACAGCGCGAGCGGCACCCCGAGCACGACGCAGACGGCCGTCGCGATCGCCCCGGTCAGCAACGACAGGCCGAGGGCCGACAGCGCCTGCGCCGACGTGACGTCGTTCCACAGCGTCGACCACTCCACTCGCAGCACGAGGGCGCCGAGGGGCAGGATCAGCAGCGCGAGGCCGACCACCGCCGGCACGATGAGGACGCGGGGCACGAAACCCGTGCGCTCGGTGGGCGAGAAGACGCCGGTCACGGCATCCCGAAGCCGAACGACGCGAGCACCTTCCGACCCTCCTCGCCGAGCACGAAGGCCGCGAACGCGTCAGCGGCGTGGGCATTCTCCGAGCCGGTGAGCGCGACGATCGGGTAGAGGTTGACGACCGCGTCGGCCCCGTCGACGTCGACGGTGTCGACCTCGTCGGTCGTGGCGGCGTCGGTCGCGTAGACGAGGCCGGCATCGGCCTCGCCGGCGGCGACCTTGGTGAGCACCGCCGTCACGTTCTGCTCGTAGCTGTCAACGCTCGCGGTGACGCCCGCGTTCGACAGGAGGGTGGTGGATGCCGCACCGCACGGCACCTCGGCGGCGCAGAGCACCACGGTCAGGTCGGGGTTCGCGAGGTCCTCGAGCCCGGTCACGTCGCCCGGGTCGCCCGCGGGGACCACGAGCACGAGCGTGTTGCTCGCGAACAGCTCGGGCCCGCTCGCCAGGCCCGCGTCGACGACCTTCTGCATGTTCTTCTCGTCAGCCGAGGCGAAGACGTCGGCGGGGGCGCCCTCGATGATCTGGGTCGCCAGCGTCGACGATCCGTCGTACGTGATCGGCTGCACGTCGAGCGAGGGATGCTGCGCCTCGAAGCCGGCCGCGAGCTCGTCGAACGCGCCCTTGAGAGACGCCGCCGCGTACACCGTCAGCTCCCCGGTGAGCTCAGGACCGGCGTCCGTCGTCGAGGTGGTGGTGGCGGTCGGGGCCTGATCGCCGGCGGCGGTCGCGCACCCTGTCAGACCGAGGGCGAGCGCGGCGAGGACGACGGCGGTGCGGGAGAACGTGGAACGGCGCACGTCAGCCTTTCGGAGTCTCGACGATGACGGTGGTGGCCTTGACCACGGCGACCGCGAGCGAGCCGGGCTCGAGGCCGAGCTCGCGCACCGCCTCGGACGACATGAGCGACACCACACGGTGCGGCCCTGCCTGGATGTCCACCTGCGCCATGACGCCGTCGGCCTGCACGCGGGTGACGAGCCCGACGAACCGGTTGCGCGCGCTGGAGAGGACGTCAGCGGGGTCGCCCGGCGTCCTGGCCAGTTCGACCGCGTGGGCGGCGAGGGCCTCACCCGGGATCTCGACGGGCGAGGCGCCGGTCGTCGGCAGGCTGCCGGCATCCACCCAGCGGCGCACCGTGTCGTCGCTCACGCCGAGCAGCCGCGCGGCCTCGGCGATCTTGTAACTCGTCACGGCCACAACCTATCACCGCAAATTCGGGCATACGGGCTCGTTTTCTCCGCATGCGCGCTTCATGCGCCGATCCCCGGGCTCGACGCCGGCGGGCGTCCGCGCGTCTTCGGGTTGCGCAGCGCAGGGCTCCCACGGCGTGGGCGCGACTAGCCTGTGGGCATGGCCTTTCCTCCGCTCGTGGAACCGGTCGCCGCGCTGAGCGACGCCGAACAGACGCGCACGGCCCGGCACCGCGTGCTGGCGGGTTTCGGCGACGAGGCCCAGCGCCGTCTGGCCGCCGCGCACATCGCGGTGGTCGGTGCGGGCGGACTCGGTTCGCCGGTCGTGCTGGCGCTGGCGGCGGCCGGAATCGGCACCCTCACCGTGATCGATGACGACCGGGTCGAGGCATCCAATCTGCAGCGTCAGGTGATGCATCGCGTCGCCGACGTCGGCGCACCCAAGGTCGACTCGGCCGTGCGCATCGCCGCAGAGCTGTCACCCACGACCGTCGTGCGCCCGCTGCAGGCCATGCTCACTCCCGGCACCGCCCGCGAGCTGCTCGCCGGCGCCGACGTCGTGATCGACGGCACCGACACGTTCCCGACGCGCGCGGCCGTCGCCGCGGCATGCGAAGAGCTCGGCGTCCCCCTGGTGTGGGGCGTCGTGCAGGAGTTCCACGCGCAGGCGACGGTGTTCTGGTCGGCGCCGCCCGCCGGCACCGCCCCGTTGCGGCTCGCGGATCTGTACCCGCCGGATGCCGCCGCCGATGCGCCCTCGTGCGCTCAGGTCGGCGTGCTCGGCGCCCTGTGCCTGCAGGTCGGGTCGCTGCTGGCGACCGAGGCGATCAAACTCGTGACGGGTGTCGGCGAGCCGCTGTACGGACGCGTGCTCGTCATCGACGCGCTGCGCGGACGCGCCGACGAGGTGCCGCTGCGCCCGGCTGCGATGCCGGCGGCGGGCGCGGCGGCGATTGCGGCCGAGACGGGCCGCGGCGCCGCGGACCCGGTGCCCCAGCTCAGCCCCGACCAGGCGCTGGCGGCGCAGCGCGACGGTGCGCTGCTGCTCGACGTGCGCGAGCCCGCCGAGACGGCGCACGGCGTGGTCCCCGGGTCGGTCCTGGTGCCCCTCGGCGACGTGCTCGCCGACCCTGCGCGCATCGCGGCCACGCACGTCGTGGTCGTGTGCCAGGTGGGCATGCGCGCGCAGCGCGCGGCCCGGGCGCTGCGCGACGCAGGGGTCGAGGCATCCGTCCTCGCGGGTGGCATCGACGCGTGGACGCGCGCGACGGTCCCGGCATACGGTGCGCTGAGCGAGTCGAAGTGAGCGGGCTGCGCACCGTCGAGGAGCACCTGGCAGACGTCCTCGCGGCGGCCTCGCCGCTCCCTCCGGAGCAGGTCGCGCTCGGCGACGCGTACGGCCGCACCCTGCGCGAAGCAGTTCGTGCCGCCGTCGACATCCCGGTGTTCGACAACTCCGCGATGGACGGGTTCGCGGTGCGCTTCGCGGACGTGGATGCCGCCACCGCGACGGACCCCGCCGTGCTGCGGGTGGTCGCCGACCTCCCCGCCGGCACCGCGGCCGACCCTGCGCTGGCCGAGGGCGAAGCCGCCCGCATCATGACCGGTGCGCCGGTGCCCACGGCCGCCGATGCGATCGTGCCGTTCGAAGACACGGCGGGCGGCCTCGCGGATTCGCTCGGCGAGGTGCGCGTGCTGCGCGCTCCGCATGGCGTCGGCGCCCACGTCCGCCGCGCCGGCGAGGATGCCCGCCGTGGCGCCGAGGTGCTGCCCGCCGGCGTGCTGCTCGGCCCGCTGCAGGCCGCCGCGGCCGCGGCCGCGGGCGTCGCCGAGGTCGTCGTGGCGCGGCGTCCGCGGGTCGCCGTGATCTCCACGGGCACCGAGCTCGTCGCGCCCGGACAGCCGCTGCGCCGGGGGCAGATCCCGGAGTCCAACAGCGTCCTGCTGGCGGGGCTCGCCGGCGAGGCCGGGGCCGTGGTCGTGCGGCGTGACAGCGTGCCCGACGACCCCGGGCGGCTCGACGCGCTGCTCGCCGAGGTCACCGACCCGGACGGCGACGGCGCCGATGTCGTGGTGTTCTCGGGCGGCGTCAGCGCCGGCGCCTATGAGGTCGTCAAGTCGGCGCTGACCGGGACGATGTCGTTCACGAAGCTCGCCATGCAGCCGGGCAAGCCGCAGGGGTTCGGACGGCTGCCCTCGGGAGCGCTGCTGTTCGGACTGCCGGGCAATCCGGTGAGCGCCGCGGTGTCGTTCGAGGTGTTCGTGCGTCCGGCGCTGCTGCGACTGCAGGATCGCACCGCGCCCGACCGGCGCGTGCTGTCGCTGCCGGCCGCCGCGGCGTGGCGCACACCGCCCGGCCGCCGGCAGTACCTCCCCGCGACGATCGACCGCACCGATCCGCGCGCGTGGCGGGTGCGCCCCGCGACCTCGGGGGGCTCGCACCTCGCGGGCGGCCTCGGCCGTGCCGAGGCGTACGCCGTCGTGCCGGCAGAGGTGGATGCCGTCGCCGCGGGCGATCTCGTCGATGTCATGCTGATCTCATGACGACCGACGAGCAGGACGCCGAGCCCCCGTTCACGCACCTCGACGCCGCCGGCCACGCACGGATGGTCGACGTGACGCTCAAGCAGCCGACGGTCCGCTCAGCCACGGCGCGCGGGTTCGTGCGATGCGCCCCGCACGTGGTCGCCGCCCTGCGCGGCGGCGCCGTTCCGAAGGGCGACGTGCTCGCGGTGGCGAGGATCGCGGGCATCCAGGCCGCCAAGCGCACCCCCGAGCTGCTGCCGCTCGCGCACGTCATCGGCGTGCACGGCGCGGTCGTCGACCTCACCATCGGCGACGACGGGGTGGCGGTCGAGGCCACCGTGCGCACCGCGGACCGCACCGGCGTCGAGATGGAGGCGCTCACCGCGGTCTCGGTGGCAGCCCTCGCCGTGGTCGACATGGTGAAGGGGCTCGACAAGGGCACCTCGATCGAGGACGTCCGGATCGTCGCGAAGACCGGGGGCAAGAGCGGCGACTGGGCACGCCCGGGCGAAGCGCAGCCGTGACGCCGCGGCTCGGGGCGATCCTCCTCGCCGGCGGCCGCGCGAGCCGCGTCGACGGCGCCGCGAAGCCCCTGTTCGACGTCGGCGGGCGCACGCTCCTCGCCGCGGCGACGCAGGCCGCCCTGGACGCCGCCGCGCACCCCGTGACGGTCGTCGCACCGCTGCTCGATGAGACCCTCCCGGTCACGTGGGTGCGCGAAGACCCGCCGTTCTCAGGCCCCGCCGCGGCGACGGTCGCGGCGCTCGCGTCGTGGCCGGTCGCGGACGACCCGGAGTGGACGCTTCTGCTGGCCTGCGATCTGCCGGACGCCGGCGCCGCTGTGCGGCGACTGGTCGAGGACGCCGTGCTCCTGCCCGCCGATGCCGACGGGCTGTGCCTGGGCGACGCGTCGAGTCGTCCGCAGTGGCTGATCGGCCTGTACCGCACGCGCGCCCTGCGGGCGGCGGCATCCGCTCTTGTGCGCAGCGGAGCGGATGCGTCGATGCGGGCGCTGCTGGACGATCTCGCGATCACCGTCGTCTCGGTGCCCGGCGACCTCACCCGCGACGTCGACACGTGGCAGGATCTGGAACAGGCCCGCGCCCGCGCGGCCGCAGCCGCGCATCGCCCGGACCCTGAGGAGCCGTCATGAACGAGCAGTCCCGCAGCCTCCCGCCCGAGGCTCTCGACGACTGGGCCGCCGCGCTGCGCGAGCGGCTCGGGCTGTCGCCGGACGACGTCCCGGTCGCGGCCGTGCTCGACCTCACGAAGATCGTGGCGAACAACGTCGCCCGTCCCGCCGCCCCGCTCGGAGCCTTCGCCGCGGGCCTCGCCGCCGGCCGCGCCGGCATCGACCCTGCGCAGGTCATCGCCGCGCTGCGCGAGGTGGCCGATCTCGCCGAGGGGTGGGAGCAGTAGTGGCCGTCGTCCGTTACTTCGCGGCTGCGCAGGAGGCCACCGGCCTCGACACCGAACGCCGCCCCGAGACCACGCTCGGGGCGCTGCGCGCGGCGGTCTCGTCCGACCACCCCGGCCTCGGGGGCATCCTCCCCCGGTGCGCCGTCCTGGTCGGCGGCTCACGCGTCGCCGACGACACCCCGCTCGGCGCCGACGACCTCGTCGACGTGCTGCCGCCGTTCGCCGGCGGCTGAGCACCCGCGGTCGTCAGCCGCCGAGGCCGAGCCACGTGGCGGTGCCGTCGGATTCGACCTGACGCTTCCACACCGGCAGACCGGTCTTGATGGTCTCGATGAGCGTGCGGCACACCGCGAACGCCTCGGCCCGGTGCGCGGAGGCCACCGCGATCACGACCGCCGCGTCGCCGACGGAGAGCGTGCCGACGCGATGCGAGACGGCGACGAGCGCTCCCGTGTCTGCGGCGGCGTCCGTGGCGAGCTGCACGAGCGTCGCCTCGGCGTCGGGATGCGCGGAGTACTCCAGGGCGACCACGTCTGCCGCGGCATCCGGGTCGTGATCGCGCACACGGCCCACGAACGTCGTGACGGCGCCCATGCGAGGATCGTCGACCGCGCGCAGGTGCGCGTCGAGGTCGAGCGGCTCCGCGCTGATCGCCGCGAGCCGCACCGTTCCCGTGCCCGTGCCCGGCATCAGTGGTCTCCTCCGCCGAGCTGGTCGACCACATGGCGCGCGACCGACAGCACCACCGGCATCCCCGACGCCACACCGGCCGGCGAACCCGGCAGGTTCACGACGAGCACGCCGTGCGGATCGACGACGCCGGCGATCCCGCGGGTCAGCATTCCCGCCGGCTTCTCGGCGGCGCCGCGACGGCGCAGCTCCTCGGCGATGCCGGGGACCTCGCGGGTCACGACACGCGCCGTGCCCTCGGGCGTCTGGTCACGCGGGGCGACCCCGGTTCCGCCCGTCGTGATGACGAGCTGCACCCCGGCGACGACCAGCGCGGTCAGCGCGCGCTCGACGCTGTCGGCGCCGTCGGGGACGATGACCGCGTCGTCGCATGAGAAGCCCGCCTCGCGCAGCGCGGCGACGGCGACGGGTCCGCTGGCGTCCTCGCGGGCGCCGTGGGCCGCGCGGTCCGAGACGGTCACGACGGCGGCTCGGGTCATATGCCCAGCCTAGACAGGATCGGATGCCGCCGCCCCGCCGCGTGCGGGCTCAGGCCTTCTTGGGGCGGGCGTCGCGGAGCATGCCGGCGACGACGAGCGCGCCGGCGGCCACGAGGATCAGCAGCCACAGTCCGAGCGCGTACGAGTTCGTCTCGGGGTTGTAGGTGGCCCCCATCACCAGCGGCGGGAAGTAGCCGCCGAGGCCGCCGGCGGCGGCGACCACTCCGGTGACCGCTCCCGCCTTGTCGGGCGGCGTCGACGGCCCCACCCACGCGAACACGGCGCCCATGCCGAGCCCCATCGCCGCCGCCATCAGCAGGAACGTGACCCCGGTGAGCACACCTTCGGGCGGCTGCTGCCCCACGATGTACGCGGCGGCCACGATGCCGGCCAGCGAGATGAGCGAGATGACCTTGGGGCCGAACCTGTCGGCCAGCACGCCGCCGATCGGCCGGGCGACGACGGCGGCCGCCGCGAACAGGGCCGTCCGCGTGCCGGCGCCGACGGCATCCACCTCACCGGGGTAGATGGTGGTGAGGTACTTCGGCAGGAACGTCGAGAACGCCACGAAACCGCCGAACACGATCGCGTACAGGAACGACATCTCCCACGTGATCGGGAGCTTCAGCGCACCGATGACCTTCGGCACGAGCGGCTGGCGGCTGGCCGTCCACGCCGGCGAGTCGCGCATCAGCAGCCACACCAGGACCGCCATCCCGACCATGATCCCCGCGATGAGGAAGTGGGTCGCCAGGTAGCCGATCGCCAGCGCCAGCCGCGGCGTGAAGAAGGCCGACACCGCCGTGCCGATCATGCCCATGCCGAACACGCCGGTCGCGAACCCGCGGCGGGCGGGCGTGAACCACGCGCTCGAGAACGGGATGCCGGCGGCGAAGATCGTCCCGGGGATGCCGAGCAGGAAGGCCGCGAACAGCAGCAGCGGAAAGCTGGCGATCCACCCGGCGAGCGCGACGAGCAGCACCGCGGGCACGCCTGCCAGCAGCACCAGGGTGAAGACGCGACGGCCGCCGAAGCGGTCGGTGAGCGCGCCGACCGGGACGCGGCCGAGCGCGCCCACCAGCACCGGCATCGCCAGCATCACAGAGATCTGCCCCTGGTCGAGGTCCATCTCGTCGGCATAGACCGCCTGCAGCGGCGAGATCGACATCCACGCCCAGAATCCGACGGTCGACGCGAGCGTGGCGAGGATCACCTGCCACAGTCCGCCTCGCAGTGAGGGCCCGGCCGCGTCGTCGACAGTCGTGCTCATGAGGGTCTCCCGTCGTCTGGCACGAACGTATCGGCGGGACTGCGGGGCGCGCAACGGTCCTCGCCGCGCACCGGACGGGCGAAAGGATGCCCCTACCGGGTGTTCTCGGTGCGCTCCAGGCGCACCACCACGGACTTCGAGGTCGGCGTGCCCGACACATCGGCGACCGAGTCCAGCGGCACGAGCACGTTGGTCTCGGGATAGTACGCGGCGGCGTTCCCCCGCGGCGTCGAGTAGGCGACCACGCGGAACGCGGGGGCGCGGCGCTCCTCGACGGATCCGTCAGCACGCGTCCACTCCGACACCAGGTCGACGATCTCGCCCTCGGCGAAGCCCAGCGCCGCGATGTCGAGCGTGTTCACGAGCACGACGCGACGGCCGCCGTGGATGCCCCGGTAGCGGTCATCCTTGCCGTAGATCGTGGTGTTGTACTGATCGTGCGAGCGGAGGGTCTGCAGCAGCAGGCGGCCCGGCGGGATCACCGGGTACTCCAGCGGGTTGACGGTGAACCGCGCGCGCCCGTCCGCGGTCGCGAAGCTGCGGGAGTCCCGCGGTCCGTTCGGCAGGTGCAGGGTGCGCCCCTTGTCGATGCGCTGCTCGTAGTCGTCGAACCCGGGGACCACGCGCTCGATGTGCGCGCGGATGCGCGCATAGTCCGCCTCGAGCGCGGCCCAATCGGCATGCGGGGAGTTGCCGGCGTGCGGCACCTGCTCGGCCGGCTCTCCGAAGACGAGAGCGCACAGGCGCGAGACGATCGCCACCTCGCTCAGCAGCTCCTCCGACGGCGGGGCGAGCCGGCCGCGCGAGGCGTGGACGGCGCCCATCGAGTCCTCCACGGTGACGCGCTGCTCGCGTGCCGACCCGTCGGCTCCCGTGCGGCGGTCGCGGTCGGTCCGGCCGAGCGTCGGCAGGATGAGTGCCCGGCTCCCGGTGACGACGTGCGAACGGTTGAGCTTGGTCGACACCTGGACCGTGAGTCTGACGTTCGCCATACCCGCCTCGACCACCGCAGTGTCGGGGGTGGCCGACACGAAGTTGCCGCCCATGCCGACGAACACCCGCACCCGTCCGTCGCGCATGGCGCGGATGGCCTCGACGGTGTCGAAGCCGTGCGCGCGGGGAGCGGTGAACGCGAACTCGCGGTCCAGTGCCGAGAGGAACGCCTCGGACGGCTTCTCGTAGATGCCGACGGTGCGGTCGCCCTGCACGTTGGAGTGGCCGCGCACCGGGCACACGCCGGCGCCGGGGCGCCCGATGTCGCCGCGCAGCAGCAGGACGTTGACGACGTCGCGCAGCGTCGCGACGGAGTGCTTGTGCTGCGTGAGTCCCATCGCCCAGCACACGATCGTCGCCTTCGAGGTGCGCACCGCCTCGCCCACCCGCCGCAGCCCGTCTTCCGCGATGCCGGTCGCCGCGACGAGGTCGGACCACGAGACCTCGCCGATGGCGGCGCGGTAGGCCTCGAAGCCGCTGGTATGAGCGGCGATGAAGTCGTGGTCGAGCACCGGCTCCTCGATCGCCGAGCCTCTCGAGGCGGCCTCGGCCTCGAGCAGGTGCTTGCCGATCGCCTGGAACAGCGCCTGATCGCCGCCGAGGCGGATCTGCACGAAGCCGTCGGCGAGCGGCGTGCCGCCGAGCACGACGCCGCGCACGGTCTGCGGGTTCTCGAAGCGCAGCAGCCCTGCCTCGGGCAGCGGGTTCACCGCGATGATCGTCGCCCCGCGCTGCTTGGCCTTCTCGAGCGCCGACAGCATGCGGGGATGGTTGGTGCCCGGGTTCTGGCCCGCGACGATGAGCAGGTCGGCCTCGTGGATGTCGTCGATCGACACGGTGCCCTTGCCGATGCCGATCGTCTCTGTGAGCGCCGAGCCCGACGATTCATGGCACATGTTCGAGCAGTCGGGCAGGTTGTTGGTCCCGAGTCCCCGCACGAGCAGCTGGTAGAGGAACGCCGCCTCGTTCGAGGTGCGGCCCGACGTGTAGAACACCGCCTCGTTCGGGTCGTCGAGGGCGCGCAGCTCGTCCGCGACGAGCGCGAGCGCGTCGTCCCACGAGATCGGGCGGTAGTGCGTCGCCCCCTCCTCGCGCAGCATCGGGTGCGTGAGGCGCCCCTGCTGCCCCAGCCACCAGTCGTCGTGCGCGCGCAGCTCGTCGAGCGAGTGGGCCGCGAAGAAGTCGGGGCCGACGCGGCGCAGCGTCGCCTCCTCGGCGACGGCCTTGGCGCCGTTCTCGCAGAACTCGGCGATGTGCCGCTTGTCCTCCTCGGGCCACGCGCACCCGGGACAGTCGAACCCGTCCTTCTGGTTGACGCGCAGCAGCGTCTGCACCGACCGTGCGACGCCCATCTGCTCGTTCGCGATCTGCAGCGCGTGCAGCACGGCCGGCACGCCCACCGCGACCCGCGGGGGGCGCGTCACATGCACGCGGGATTCGTCGATGTCGGCTGCCGGGGGCTTCGTCGCCATACCGAAAGGCTAACCGCGCCGTGCGGGATGCGGGCGGTCACGCCTCAGCCGCTCCACCACAGCCGCGCGGTCCCCCTGAGGTCCGCCAGCGGCACGGCGCCGTGACTCGGCTGCGACAGCGAGAGCCGGGAATCGGCAGACGCGGCGCGGTTGTCGCCCATGACCCAGACGGTGCCGTCGGGCACCTGGACGCGGAACGGGATGTCGCCGCCCGGGCGCCTGTCGCCCGCGTAGGCCTCGTCGGTCGGCGCGCCGTTGACGAGGATCCGCCCGCCGCCCGCCTCGCAGCACACCACGACGTCGCCGGCGACGCCGACGACGCGTTTCACAAGGATCGATCCGGGCGTGCCCGACCATCCTTCGCGGTCGACGAGCAGCACGATGTCGCCGCGTGAGGGCGTGCTCCAGCGGTCGAACACGACGTGGTCGCCGGCGCGGAGGGTCGGCGTCATGGAGTCGTTGCGCACGGTCGCGACGCCGAAGGCGGCAAGGGCGACGGCCGCCACGACGGCGGGGATCACCACGGCCGCCGCGGCGGCGAGGACGCGCCGTCTGCGCTGCCCCGACGGGCGCGCCGGTGCGTCGTCGCCCGTGCCCTCCGGCAGCGTCGCCAGGGCCGCGGCGATCACGGCGTCTCGGCCAGCAGCGCCGTCATCGCCGTGATCTCGCGCTCCTGCTCGACGAGCACGTGCTTTCCGGAGCTGCGCACGTACGCGTTGGAGCCGCCGCGCACCGCCGCCTCGGCCATCTCGAGCGCGCCTTCGTGGTGCGCGATCATCAGCTCGAGGAACATGCGGTCGGCTGCGGAGCCCTCGGCAGCATCCAGGGCGGCGAGCTGGGCAGCGCTGGCCATCCCCTTCATCTGCGTGTGCGGATGGTCACCGCAGGTGGGAGGCTCCGCGGATGCCGGGACGGCGTCACCACCGTGGCCGCCCGCGTGCGCGCCGTGGCCGGTGGCGCCCGCGGTCGCGGCCGGGACCGCCTGTCGCCAGGCATCCTGCCACGCGCGCATCGTCTCGATCTCGGCGGTCTGGTCGGCGACGATGAACTCTGCCAGCGCCCGGGTGCGCTCGCGGACACCCGAGGCGTCGAGCAGCAGGCCGCTGAGCTCCACTGCCTGCTCATGATGCGGGATCATGCCCTCGATGTAGCAGTGGTCCTCGGCCGTCGGGAAGGCCGTCCCCGCGGCATCCATCCGCACGCCCGACGCCTGAGGCTGCGACGGCGGGGGCGTCGTCAGGCCGAGCACGACCACCGTCATGCCGAGAGCCGCGGTCGAGAGGGCGAGCACGACGCCGAGTGCGGCGATGCGACTGCGCATGGGATTCCCTTCGGAGAGGATGCCGCGATCCGCGCGGTCCGGTGCCTGATGCGAGCGGGCAAGGGGCGACGCGCTGGTGCGCGCCGCCCCCGGACGGTCAGGCGTGTGCCGTGACACTCCGCTGACGCCGCAGGTACCACGAGGTACCCGCGAGGCCGGCTCCGGCGATGAGGAGCACGAGCCCCGACATCGCCCAGCGGTTGGCGTCCGTCCCCGTCGAGGCGAGAGCCCCGAGGATCGCGGCCGGCGAGGCGGAGGCCACCGTGAAGGTGCCCTGCGCGACCGCCGCCGACGTCTGCCCCGTCAGCACGAGCGTGTGCTCACCGGCAGGCGTTCCCGACGGCACGAGGAACTGCACGTCGACGCTGCCCTCGGAGTCCGCGACGAAGGTGCCGACGTCGACGGGATCGGAGTGCATCACGGCGCTCACGGTCTCGCCCGGCGCGAAGCCGCCCGCCGACGCCGCCAGCGATGCACCGGGAGCGACCTCGGACTGGCCGAACGTCACCGCCGCGGTGGGCGCGTTGCCGTTGCCGTTGCCGTTCCCGTTCCCGTTGCCGTTGCCGTTCCCGTTGCCGTTCCCGGGCGTCGTCGGCGTCGCCGTCGGGGTCGGCTCCCCCGTCGGCTCGGTGGTCGGCGCGGGCGACGCGGTGGGCGTCGGGGTGATGTTCGGGTTCGGCACCCCGCGCATGTCACCGTTGACCCACTTGCGGCCCTCGGGGATGTTGGGGTTCTGCGCGGCGAAGTCACGCGGATACAGCGTGAAGCCCTGCCAGTGGATCGGCATGGGACTCTGGTCCTCGTCGCGGTTGATGTGGTGGAACCCGACGTTCACCCACGCCACCGGGTCGTCGAGCGTCTCGCCGTCCGCGATGTAGTCGGTGACCATCTGACCCGCCTTGGACGGGATGAGGTTGTGGCTGGCGTGGATCTCGTCCGACTTCGCCGACGTGAACGCGATGTCGAAGTCGGTCTCGGGGTTGAGGTTGTACGCCTGGTCACGCGGGACGATGATCTCGTACGAACGCGCGTGGCCGTCCGCGTTGAGACTGTCGGGGTTCACCACCCGGTACGCCTCGCGGTTGGACCCCAGGGTCTTGGTCTCGGTGCTCACCTGGGTCAGCTGCGTCTCCAGGATCGCGGTGTGGCCGGTGTCGCCGGTCGTGCCGTAGTCGCCGGTGGGGGTGGTGGCGAACTTCTCGACCACCTGCTTCGCCCCCGAGTCGATGCCGAAGTCCACCCGCCAGAACGCCGAGTGATAGTGGTTGACCGCGAAGTCCTCCTGGCCCGGCGCGATCGGCCAGCCCTGGTTCACGACGTTGACGTAGTCGTTGGGCGAGAGGTCGCCCGTGGCGCCCAGGCGCACCGAGATCTCGCCGTCGTCGTGGAAGCGGTACTCGGTCTGGTACTCGTACCAGCCGATGCGCGACACGGTGTGCAGCACGAGGTCGGTGCCCTGCGCGGCGTAGAGCGCGTCGTTCGAGATGTTCGAGCGGTACGCGAGGCCCGAGTTCTCCTCGCCGATGCAGACGGCCGGGATGTCGCCGCGCGTGGCGTCGACCCAGGCGCTGCGCACCTCGCCGACGGGGCAGTCGACGGCGGCGATCGCCTGCAGGCGTCGGCCGCCCACCTGATAGGTCGTGACGTCGTTGTACTCCGTGGCACCGGTGTCGTACGGCACGTTGAGCTGCGCCAGGGCGATCGAGTCGAGCACCAGGATGGGCGCGGCGTCGTCGCGCGGCTGGTAGGCCACCTTGTCGAGCACGAGGCCGCGGTAGGTGTCCAGGCGCCAGCACATCTGCCAGCTCGAGCCGGCTTCGAGCGTCTTCGAGACGAGCGAGTCGCCGGAACAGGATGCCTCGGTGACGGTCTGCGCCGAGGCGGCCACGGGTGCGGACAGCACGAGGCCGCCGGCGAGCAGCGCCATCGCGGTGCCCGCCCCGAGGAGCCGGCGGAGGGAGGTTCGTTTCATCGGGAGTGTCTCCGTGATCATGAGATGGACAGGACGGCACGCGTCGACAGGTTGACGACGTAGGTGCTGGTGGTGAGGAAGGCGCCGCCGTCGACCTGTGCGAGCAGCTGCACGCAGCGATCGACGCCGCACGATTCGGCGCCGAAGGATCCGGCATCCGTCGTGAAGGAATGGGCGGTCAGAAGGACCTCGGCGGAGGCCGGTGTCAGGACGGAGCCGCCGGCGAGCGCGGCGAACTCGTCGACGACGGGCTGCGCCGCCTCGGAGTCCAGCAGCAGCTCCCACGCCAGCGACGTCTCGGCGTCGGTCGGGGCGGGCTGCGTGCCCGACGCCCGCTCGACGGCCTCGACGGACCCGGTCGTGACGTCGACGATCATGCTGACCGTCTCGTTCGTGGCGTAGTCGTAGTAGAGCGACAGCAGCCGGCGGTGTCCGTCGGCGTAGGCCTGGGGGTCGGCGACGTCGGTCGAGAGGAACTGCAGGCCGGGCTGGCCGAACACGTCCTTGCCCGCGGCGAAGACGGCGTCCTGCGCGCCGACGAAGCGCACGTACTCGACTTCGGCTCCGGTCAGTCCGTCGTACGCGGCGGCGACGGTGGCGGGCTTGGGGATGTCCGCCGCCTTCTCGGGCGCGTCCTCGTCACTGCTGTCGGCGGCGATGGGCGTGGACGCCGTCGTCTCGGGCGACGAGGTCGCCTGGACGGCGGTCTGCGTCGCGAACACGAGCGCGACGACGGCCGCCGCGGCGGCGACCGCCGAGCCGATGCCGAGAGCGCGAGGGCTGAGCAGGCGTGCCCCTCTGGAGGGATGCCGCGGCGAAGGAGGCGGCGGGTCCCCCTGCGGCGTGAGCTGTTGTTCGGTCACGGAAGTCCTTTCGCTGACGAGGACGCGGCTCGCACCCGCGTTCGGGCCGATTCTTCGCCGCGGCGGTTTCGCCTCCGTGTGGGGTCGCGAACGCCGATCGAAATCCTCGTGAGACGACCCGGCCTCCTCGCGACGTGCGCGTCTCGCGGCGCGACACAGAGACGAAACATGCACCGACGTTCCGCGCAACGCCGCGCGTGTAGCGTCGCGCGCAGCCGCACGGCGGCAGGCGTCGACAGCGAGGAGGAGGCATGAGCACCGCACTCGCGGACGCGATCGAGCGGGCCCGCCCGCGCAGCGACCTCGGCCGCTCCCCGTTCGCGGGGCTCCGTCGCCGCCACGCCCGCACCGTGGACGTGGTCGCACAGTCCGTCGCCGCCACGGCCCCCGCCGGCGTCCTGCTGGTGCACCCGGCCGCCGCCTATGCCCGCAGCGGCTCGTTCGCGTTCCTCGACATCGCCATCACGATCACCCTGGTGGTCGGCGTCGCGCTCGTGATCGGCATGTTCGCGCGCCGCATCGCCAGCACCGGCTCGCTGTACACGTTCGCCGCCCGGGGCCTCGGGCCGCACGCCGGGCTCGTGGCGGGCGCCGCGCTCGGCATCGGCTACCTGGCGGTCGCCGTCAACACGCTCGCGTCGGGTTCGGCGCGCATCGCGAGCCTGCTGAGCGGCGGCGAGGCGCCACCCTGGCTCGTGATGGTGTTCGTGGTCGGATTCGGCGCGGTCATCGCGATCGTCGTCGCGCGCGGACTGCGCATATCCACGCGCATCCTGTTCGTGCTCGAGGCGATCGCCGTCCTGACGGTGCTGGCGCTGTCGATCGCCGCGCTCAGCCTCACCAGGTGGGACGTCGCCCTGCTCGTCCCGCGCGCGGCGGACTTCTCGCTCGACGCGATCATCACGGGCGTCGCGTTCGCGCTGATCGGCTTCGTCGGCTTCGAGAGCGGCGCCGCCTTGGGCCCCGAGACGCGGCGTCCGTTCGCCGCGGTGCCTCGCGCGATCATGGTGAGCGTCGGTGCGACGGGCGTCGTGATGCTCGTGGGCACGGCGGCCCAGCTCTCGATCGTCGCGGACCGCCCCGGTGCGGCATCCCTCTCGGCCGTCACCGGGCTGTCCCGCCTCACCGACCTGATCGTCGCGATCTCGTTCCTCGCGTGCGCCCTGGCGATGACCAACGCGGCGACGAGGCTCGCCTTCGCGATGAGTCGTGAAGGGCTCCTTCCCTCCGCGTTCGGCCGGGTATCGCGACGAGGGGTCCCGGCCGCCGCGGGCATGATGCTCGCCGCCGCGGTCACGGCGGTGCCGGTGGCGGCGCTGGCCTGGGGCGGCAGCCGTCACGACGTGCGCGTCGTCACCTCGCCCGCCTCGATCCTCGGGTTCGTGCTCGCGTACGCGCTGGTCTGCGCGGCGGCGCCGGTGTTCCTCCGGCGGATCGGCGAGCTGACGGTGCGGGGCGCGCTGCTGTGCGTCGTGCCGCTGGGCGGTCTGCTGTGCATCCTCGGCTTCTATGTGGCCGCGACGGTGCGCGACAATCTGTCCGGGCTGCTGTGGGCGACAGGCATCCTCGCCGCCGTCGTCGCCGCCGGTTCCGTGCGGATCGCCCGCCATCCCGGTGTGGGCGAACGCATCGGCGTGCACGATTGGCCGACCGATGCCGACTGCCTGGATGGGCCGGCACGGTCGTGAGCGGAGCGGGCATCGTGGGCGACATGCGACTGCCCGAGAAGGGGCTGGGACTGGCTCTCGAGATCCTCGAGCAGGTGGCTCGTGACGATCGGGGCGCGTCGGCGGCCGACATCGCCCGCGCGGTCGGCGCGCCGCGCGCGACCGTGTACCGCGTCGTCAACTCCCTCGTCCGCGACGAATACCTGGTGCGGCGCTCGGACTTCTCGGGGTTCCTCCTCGGCACGCGCGTGCTCGAGCTGGCGGCGGTCGTCGGCGCCCGCACGCGTCCCGCCCATGCCGACGTCGTGGATCGGCTGCGCGTCCACACCGGAGAAGCCGTGCACCTGTTCGCCTTCCACCGCACCGGGCTGCTGGTGCTCGACGAGGACGCCGCGCGCCCGCTGTCCGACCGTCAGGCGCTGCTCGCCGACCCGACGCGATCGGCAATCGGCCACCTGTGGCTCGTCGCCCATCCGGATCGGCAGATGCCGCAGGCGCCGGCCTGGGCGCGGGAGGTCCCGGCCGCGGACCTCCGCCCGATCCACGAGGCGTACGCGGTCCGCGGGTACACCGAGCAGGTGGCCCTGCTCTCGTCCGATCGCGGGTGCCTCGCGGTGCCGATCCACGACGAGGCCGCGCGTCCTGTCGGCGCCGTCGCCCTGTCGACCTCGATCGCCGGCCTGTCGGTCGCCGCGCGCCACGTCGGAGCGCTGCGCGAGGCGGCACGCGCACTGGCGCCGCTCGGCTCCCTCAGCGGGTGGTGACGGGCCCGCTCACGGCGCCGGGACGATCTCGTCGATCAGCGGACCGTCGGCCTGCTCGCGCTCGAGCACGGCCTCGGCCGAGGCACGCACCTCGGGGTGCGGATCGGCGTCGAGGATCAGCGTCACGAGAGCCACCATGCCGGCGTTCTG
The DNA here is from genome assembly GCF_006783905.1 of Microbacterium kyungheense. Classification (GTDB taxonomy): domain Bacteria; phylum Actinomycetota; class Actinomycetes; order Actinomycetales; family Microbacteriaceae; genus Microbacterium; species Microbacterium kyungheense. The sequence continues at coordinate 77,406 of NZ_VFPE01000007.1, forward strand.
CTCGCGCACGATCTCGGCGTAGCGGCGCTCCGCCTCGGGTGCCTGCGCGTCGACGAGCCCCTGCTCGGCCGACCAGCTCGGCATGCCCGGCATCTGCGCGTGGTCCGAGCCGTGCCCGCCGCACGGGCCGTCCGTGGGCGGCTCGAGCGGACGCGCCGGGGCCCACGAGACGTACCACTCGCGCAGGTCGTCGAGCTCGGCGACGTCCTCTCGGACCACGCGCTTCGCGAAGGCCTCGGCCGCCGGTGCGAGGTCGTCCTTGCGCAGCAGGGTCTGAGCGAGCTCCTCCTCCTTGACGCGGTAGTAGATCATCGCCTCGACGTAGCAGTAGTCGTCCGCGGTCACCGTGTCGTCGATCACGACGGGAGAAGGGGATGCCGTCACGCCTCGCCCGTCCGCCGACGGGCGCGCGCTGGGCACGGCCTCGGCCGGGGACGACTCCCCGATGGGCACGCCCAGGACGGCGAGCGCCGCGCCCGCTGCGGCGGCCACGACGGCGGCCGCGAGCACGGCGACGGTCTTCGGTCTGCGCACGCGAAGGCCTTCCGGTCGGGGATCGACCTGCGGGCGGGGAGGGGTCAGCGTCTGCCGGTGCCGAAGATCCCGCGGATCACTCCCCCGAGGATAGTCTGCGTCGACTTGGAGTTCAGGATCTGTTCGATGGGGGACTTCTGTGAACCGCGCGACGTGCGCGTGGTTCCCGCGGTCTTCTTGAGCAGGCGCTCGTACTCCTGCTGCGCCTTCTTCTCGGCCGCCGCTGCGGATCTGTCGGCCGCGGCCTGCTGCTTGTCGATCGCGGCCTTCTGCTTGGCGTACTCCGCATCGGCCTTCGCCTTCGCGAGCGCCGCATCCTCCGCCGCCGCAGCATCGTCGGCGGCCTTCATCTTGGCGGCGAGGATCTCGCGCGCCGACTCGCGGTCGATCGAGGTGCCGTACTTGGCCAGCAGCGGCGAGGCCTTCACCGCGGCCTCGATGGCCGGGTCGGGCGTCGGCGACATGAGACCCTGTGGCGCTCGCAGGCGCGTCCAGGCGACCGGCGTCGGCGCGCCCTTCTCGCTCATCACGGTGACGATCGCCTCGCCCGTACCCAGCTCCTGCAGCACGCGCTCGAGGTCGTAGCCGGACTTCGGGTAGGTGCCGACGGTGGCGCGCAGCGCCTTGGCGTCGTCGGGGGTGAACGCGCGCAGCGCGTGCTGCACGCGCGAGCCGAGCTGCGCCAGCACGTCCGACGGCACGTCCTTGGGGGTCTGCGTGACGAAGAACACGCCGACGCCCTTGGAGCGGATCAGCCGCACGGTCTGCGTGATGGCGGCGAGGAAGTCCTTCGAGGCGTCCTTGAACAGCAGATGCGCCTCGTCGAAGAAGAACACGAGCTTCGGCTTGTCGGCATCCCCTACTTCGGGGAGGATCTCGAACAGCTCGGCCAGCAGGTACATGAGGAACGTCGAGAACAGGGCCGGCTTGTCGATGACCCCCGGCACCTCGAGCAGGCTGATGTACCCGCGTCCGTCCGGCGCGGTGCGGATGAAGTCCGTGACCGCGAACTCGGGCTCGCCGAAGAACACGTCGGCGCCGGCATCCGCGAAGGTGATGAGCTCGCGCAGGATCACCCCGGCCGTGGCCGCCGACAGTCCGCCGAGCTCCTTGAGCTCGGCCTTGCCCTCGTCGCTGGTGAGATGCGTGAGCACGGCCCGCAGGTCCGACAGGTCGACGAGCGCCAGGCCGTTCGCGTCGGCGTAGTGGAACACGAGGCCGAGGCTCGACTCCTGCGTGGCGTTCAGGCCCAGCACCTTGCTCAGCAGCAGCGGCCCGAAGCCCGACACCGTCGCACGGACCGGGACGCCCTTGCCGACGCCGCCGAGCGCGAAGTACTCGGTGACCGCGGCCTCGGGCTTCCAGTCCTGGCCGATGGCCTGCGTGCGGGCCAGCAGCTTCTCGTTCGACTCCCCCGGGGTCGCGACACCCGACAGGTCGCCCTTGATGTCGGCGGCGAACACCGGCACGCCCTTCGCGGCGAGCTGCTCCGCCAGCCCTTGCAGGGTGCGGGTCTTGCCCGTGCCGGTCGCTCCGGCGACGAGTCCGTGGCGGTTCATCATCGCCAGCGGGATGCGGATCTGCGCCTCGGGGACCGGCTCGCCGTTGACCAGCGCACCGAGGTCGAGCGTGGCGGCCTCGAAGGCGTACCCCTTGACGACGGCCGCGATCTCGCCGGCGTCGAGCGGCGCGCCCTCCGGCACCTCGCTCGCCTGCGCCAGAACAGGTGTTTCGGCCGGCGCAGGTGGGTTCGGGGCCGATCCCTCCTGTTCCGGCGAAGACACCTGTTCTGAGGCGGCGTCAGGTGTGGGAGTGGATGCCGCAGCCCCCGCTCCCCCGCCGGCCCGCGCCTTCGCCGCCTCGGCCTCCGCGGCGGCGAGGGCGGCCTTGGCCTGTGCGGCCTTGAGCTGCGCCTCGGCGGCCTCGGCCTCGGCGCGGAGCCGGGCGAGCTCCGCCTCGGCGGCCGCGACGGCCGGGTCGGATGCGGTGGACTCGGACTCGGGCGGCGTCATGCGCTCAGCCTAGCCAGGCACCTGGCGCGCGTCCGGGCCGACGCGGCGAGAGGCTTCGTCGTGTCAGCGACTAGTGGCGGGGACCGTCGAGACCACTCTCTCGCGGCCCAGCGGGACGGCGAAGGCGGCGGCGACGAGCAGAGCCGCACCGGCTCCGATGAGTGCACCGCCGACGGTGTCCGACAGCCAGTGCGCATGCAGGTAGGTGCGGCTGAACGCCATCAGCACCACCCAGACCGCGCCCACGACCGCTACCCACACGCGCGGGAAGATCACGAACGCCGCGACCGCGATCGTGGCCGCGTTGGCCACGTGACCGGACGGGTAGGAGCCGTAGTCCGAGATGACGAGGATGTCCTCGGGCCGCACGCGTCCGAACGCGTGCTTGAGCACCTGCACGAATCCGGCTGACACCGCCTCGGCCGCGAGGAAGTACGCGGCCGCCCACGGCCGCTTCAGCAGCACGAGGCCGACAGCCGCCGCGATGGGCACCGCGAGCACGCCGAACCAGCCGCCGCCCACCCAGTTCATGACGCGCGAGAAACCGGCGATGGCGGGATGCCACCACTCGGCGAGGAGGGTGTTCCACCAGTCGTCGATGGGGAACGGGTCCACACCGCGGCTGAGGATCCACCACCCCAGCGCGACCGAGGCCAGCGTCAGAAGCCCGCCGACGACGAGCTCGACCCTGACGATCCTCGCCACCCGGGGGCTCGCCTCTACCCGTCGCACGTCCGTCATCGCCCTATTCTGCCCGCCCGGGTGCGGCGTCCGCCGCTGCTTGACAGGACCGGTCAGGATGTCATCATGACCGCTGTCGTCGACGTGCTGCGCACGGTGATCGCGCCGCTGACCCGTACCCGCGTGTTCCGGCGGTTCCTCGGGCCGGTGCTCCTGCCACCGCTCGAGCGTCTGGTGGCGTGGCTGTCGGACGGCCGCGTGCAGGTCAGCGCGCTGCTCGTGCCCTCGCTCGTGCTGCACACCGTGGGTGCACGCTCGGGCGAGCCCCGTGACGTGCCGCTCATGTACACGCCCGACGGCCGCGGACGGGCGATCGTCGCGGGAACGAACTTCGCCGGCTCGCGGCATCCCGCGTGGACCGCCAATCTGCTCGCACACCCCGACGCCGCCATCACCGTGCGCGGCCGCCGCATGCCGGTGCGCGCTACGCAGGTGCCCGACGCCGAGCGCGACGCCGTGTGGGAGCGCATCGAGGCGCAGTGGCCGGGCTACCGCAACTACGAGCGGGAGTCCGGCCGCACGGTGCGGCTGTTCCTGCTGCAGCCGGTGCGATCCGACACTGGCTGAGGGCCGCTCAGGGTGCGAGGCGCTCGACGGTGCGCGGACGCACGATGATCCACAGCGACAGCACACCCACGACGGCACAGCCGACCATCACCGAGGCCATCGTGGTGGCGGTGATGCCGGCATCCCGGGCGATCCAGCCCACGAGCGGCGACACCAGGCCCGCCACACCGAAGTTGGTCGCGCCGATGATGGACTGCGCCGTGCCCGCCGCCTTGCCGTGGCGGTCGAGGGCCAGGACCTGGACGCACGGGAACGTGAAGCCGCACGCCGCGATGAAGACCCACAGCGGCACGATGGTGCCCCACAGCCCCAGGCCGAGCTGGTCGGTGACGACGATGGCGGATGCCGCGAGCACGAGCACCGCCGTCGACCAGGCCATCACCCACTGCGGGCCGAAGCGTGCGGCCAGGCGCGACGCGGTCTGCACGCCCACCACGACACCCAGCGAGTTGACCGCGAACAGGATGCCGTACTGCTGCGCGTCGAAGCCGTACGTCTGCTGGAACAGGAACGACGAGCTCGACAGGTACGAGAACATGCCCGAGAACGTCATGCCGCCGATGATCAGCACGCCGATGAACACCCGGTCGCTGAACACGCTGCGGTAGCGCTGCCACACGGTGGTCGCGCCGCGCTCGCTGCGGCGGGCCTTCGGCAGCGTCTCGGGCAGGAAGACGATCGCCGAGACGAGCATGACCGCGCCGTAGACGGCGAGGACGACGAAGATGCCCCGCCACGGCATGATCGCCAGCAGCGCCGAGCCGACCAGCGGTGCGAGCACGGGTGCGACGCCCGAGACGAGGGCGAGGCGCGAGAGCATCACGACGAGGCGACGACCGCCGAACAGGTCGCGCACGATGGCGGCGGCGACGACGCCACCGGCAGCGGCGCCGGCGCCCTGCAGCACGCGCGCCACCGAGAGCAGCTCGAGCGTGGGAGCCAGAGCGGCGGCGGTGCTCGCCAGCACGTGCAGCGCCGTGACGCTGAGAAGCGGCACCCGGCGTCCGACCTTGTCGCTCAGCGGGCCGACGATCAGCTGCCCGAGGGCGAAGCCGATCATCGTGCCGGTGAGCGTCAGCTGGATGAGGGTGGCCGTGGTCTGGAAGTCCTCCTCCAGCACCGGGAAAGCCGGAAGGTAGAGGTCGATCGTGAACGGCCCGAGCGCCGTGAGCGCCCCGAGGAGCACGATGTACAGGACGCGGCGGCGGTGCGGGATGGAGTCGCCCGGGTGCAGCACGATCGGCGCAGTGGCCGGGTTGCTGCCGAGGGTGCGTATGGCACCGGTGCTCGTGTCGGCGCGGGGCGTCGGCCGGGGCTCGGCGGGGTGGTCTTCGGGCTTCTGGACAGGAACGGAGGCAGTATCGAGCAACGGCGTGTTTCGTTTCGGCGCGGGAATCAGGCGACAGGAAGGTCGAATCGATTCGAGAACTCAGGATAGCGGATTCCCACGACGTATCCCGGACGGCCCCGCTGTGTGCTCGTTCCCAGCCGCCGCTTACATGCGGCCGCATAGGATGAAGGCAGTCCAGCACACCAGCCCGCGGGCACGCGCCCGGCGGCCGAGCCGAGATCGAGCCCATGACCCCGACCCCGACCCCCGCCGACAAGCGCACGAGCGGCAACCCCGCCACTCAGGCCCAGATCAACCTCAGCGTCAAGCAGCAGCGCGAGCAGAAGCGCCAGGACAAGCTCGCCGAGTACCAGAAGCAGCTCGCCAAGCGGCGCCGCAGCAAGCTGGTCTGGTGGATCGTCGGTGCGACGGCAGCCGTCGCCGTGGTCGCCGCGATCGTGGCATCCTTCGTCTTCGCCCCTGCCCCCGCGCCCACCTATGCGCGCGGCGACGGCGACGGCAGCGGCATCGAGGGCGTCGAGACGTTCGACAACACCGCCACCCACGTCGAGGGCACCGTCGACTACCCGCAGTCGCCGCCCGCCGGCGGCGACCACAACGCGATCTGGCTGAACTGCGGCATCTACACCGAGCCCGTGCCGAACGAGAACGCCGTCCACGACCTGGAGCACGGCGCCGTCTGGCTCACCTACGACCCGGCGCAGGTGTCGGCGGACGACATCGCGACGCTCGAGGCGCTCCTGCCGTCGACCTTCGCCACGATGTCGCCCTACGAAGACATGGACACGCCGATCGCGATCAGCGCGTGGAACGCCCAGCTGAAGGTCGACGCCGCCGACGATCCGCGCCTCGAGGAGTTCATCACGGCGTACTGGCACTCGACCAACGCCCCCGAGCCGAACGCCATGTGCACGCAGGGGCTCGACGCCCCCGGCAAGAAGTAGTCCGCGATGAGCTCCGCGCCCCCGGTCGACCGCACGCAGCGATGGATCGTCATCGCCGTCGCGCTTGTGCTGATCGGGGCGCTCGGCTTCGCCGCCGGCCGCTTCACGATGTTCGGCACGCAGGGCGCCGCCGCGACGCCGGGCACGAGCTCACCCGAGGCGGGATTCTCGCGCGACATGCAGGCCCATCACGCGCAGGCCGTCGAGATGGCGATGATCATCTACCGCAAGACCGAGGACGAGGAGCTGCGCGCACTCTCGTACGACATCGCGACCTCGCAGGCCGCGCAGCGGGGCGAGATGTTCGACTGGCTCGTGCGCTGGGGGCTCCCCCAGGCCGGTGGGCCGATGATGCAGTGGATGGATGCCTCCGCCGGCCACGAGCACGGTCAGGCGTCGGCCGAGCCGATGACCGACGACGAGGCGCGGGCGGCGATGGGCATGGCGACGCCGGCCGAGCTCGCCGCCCTCCAGGCGGCCGACGGCACCGAGGCGGACTGCCGGTTCCTGACCCTCATGATCCGTCACCACGAAGGGGCCATCCCGATGGCCGACGCGCTGCTCGAGCTGGGCAGCGACCCGCGTGCGCTCGACGTCGCGCAGGCGATGAAGACCGGACAGACCGCCGAGATCGACGCGATGACCTCGATGCAGCAGCGCCTGGGATGCTCCGGCTGAACCGGGTCGTTACAGTGGTCGCGTGACCGCCGATCCGTCCGCGCCCGCCACCGGCATCCGCCGGCGCCGTCCTGTGATCGTCACGATCGCGGTCGTCCTCGTGTACCTCAGCGCGTTCGCCAACGTGGCGCTCGGCGTGCTGGTGCTGCTGAGCCGCTACGAGGTCGCCGAAGCCGACGTGCTGCGCGTGTCGCTGCTCGGCGCGGCCATCATCCTGTTCGGCCTGCTGCTGATCGGCATGGCCTCGGGCCTCGCCCGCGGCAGCCGGCTCTCCCGCGTCTTCGCGACGATCTACCTCGCCGTGCTGCTCGTGCTGAGCGGGCTCACGATCGCCACGACCGACGGCTGGGACTGGGGCTCGATGCTCGACGTCACGATCGAGGTGCTCATCCTCGTCGCACTGTGGGCGCCGCCGGGATCACGCCACTTCGCGCGGCCGACGATCGACGCCGCCACGGATTCCGCGGCTGCCGCCCGCTGATCACGCCGCCGCGAGCGCCTTCGCCACGAAGCGCCGGTGGAAGAACCGCACGATCTCGATCGCCCCGATCGTGAGTGCCGTCACCAGCACGATCAGCCACGCGGCCTCCTCGCCCGGATCGACGAGCTGGAAGAACTCGGTCGCCAGCGGGATGGTGAACACGCCGACCAGTCCGATGAACATCGCGCCGATGATCAGGCCCTTGAGCCGCGTGATGGGACGCGACAGCACGGTCAACACCCAGATGCCGACGATCGCGAGGATGATCGTCGACCCGGTGCGCAGCTCGGGCTGGCCGATGCCGATGGCCGTGGCCGCGAGCGTGTAGACGGTGAGCGCGATCGCGATGATCGCGCCCGCCGGGATCGCGAAGCTCAGTGAGCGCCGCAGGAATCCCGGCACGTACCGCTGCGTGTTGGGCAGCAGCGCGAGGAAGAACGCCGGGATGCCGATGGTCAGGCCGTCCGTGATCGACAGCTGGCGCGGCAGGAACGGGAACGGCAGCACGAGCACGCCGAAGAGCACGGCGAGCCCGGTCGCGTAGGTCGTCTTGGTGAAGAACAGCATCGACACGCGCTCGATGTTGGCGATGACCTGCCGCCCCTCGGCGACCACCTCGGGAAGGTGCGAGAACCGGCCGTCCAGCAGCACGATGCGTGCGACCGCCTTGGTGGCGGCGGCGCCCGAGTTCATGGCGATGCCGAGGTCGGCCGTCTTGATGGCGAGTGCGTCGTTCACGCCGTCGCCGGTCATCGCGACGGTGTGGCCGCGCTGCTGCAGCGCGACGACCATGCGCTTCTTCTGCTCGGGCGTCACGCGCCCGAACACGAGGTTGCGCTCGAGGACCTCGCCGAGCTCGGCATCGTCTTCGGGCAGACGTCGCGCGTCGAAGCCCTCTGCGACGTCCACCCCGACGCTGCGGGCGATGGCGGCGACCGTGCGCGGGTTGTCGCCCGAGATGACGCGGATGCCGACGCCCTGAGCTCCGAAGTACTCCAGGGTCTGCGCGGCGTCGGGACGGATCTGCTCCTGGAACGTCACGACCGCCACCGCGTCGAGGTCCTCGGGGAGGCGCTCGTCGTCGACGTCCGCCGCCGTGATCGGCGCCCGGGCGTGTCCGAGCACCAGCGTGCGGCGACCGGTCGACGCGAGCTCGGTGACCACGCGGCCGAGCTCGCCGGCAGCGTCGGTCGCGGCATCCCCGAACACCATCTCGGGCGCCCCGAGCACCCACGAGCCGGCGGGGCCGGTCGTGAACGACACCGCGCTCCACTTGCGGGCCGATGAGAACGGGATGTACGCCCCCGCGGTCAGCGGGTCGGCGACCGGGAACGGCTCGCGCAGGCAGCGCGCCGTCGCATTCGCATCGGGCGCGGCGCCGAACCACCCGAGCACGGCGTCGTGACCGGGCACGGCGTCGGCGAGGGCGTGCAGCGCGTCGAAGGCGATCTCGCCGGCGGTCAGGGTGCCCGTCTTGTCGAGGCAGATGACGTCGACGCGCGCCAGCCCCTCGACGGCGGGCAGCTCGTTCACGAGCACCTGCTTCGAGGCCAGCTTGGCGGCGCCGACGGCGAAGGCGATCGAGGTCATCAGCACGAGGCCGAGCGGGATCATGGCGGTGATCGCGGCGATCGAGTTGACGATCGCCTGCACCCAGTCGCCGCTCTCGAAGGCCGCCGCCCATCCGCCGAACACCATCATCTGCGCGTTGCACACGAGCAGGCCGACGGGACCGATGATCCAGCTCATCCACTTCAGCACGCGGTTGACCGAGCTGCGCACCTCGGAGGCCACCAGCGAGAAGCGCTTGGCCTCGCCGGCGAACCGGTTGGCGTACGACTCCGCACCGACGCGCGTGACGCGGGCGGCGCCCTCGCCGGCCACCACGATCGACCCCGACAGCGCTTCGTCCCCGGGCAGCTTGTCGACCGCGTCCGACTCGCCGGTCAGCATGGACTCGTCGATCTGCAGCCCGCGGCTCTCGATCACGTCGGCGTCAGCGGGCACCTGATCCCCCGCGCGCAGCACGAGGACGTCGTCCATCACCACATCGGCGGGGGCGATCTCGGCCTCGTCGCCCTCGCGGCGCACCCGGGCGCGCGGGGCGTTCAGCAGCGCGAGACGGTCGAGGGCCGCCTTGGCGCGGAACTCCTGCACGCACCCGATGATCGAGTTCGCGAACGCGGCGATGCCGAACAGCGCATCCTGCCAGCGCCCGAGCAGGAACAGGACGAAGAAGCAGGCGAACACGATGCCGTTGAACAGCGTGAAGACGTTCGCCCGGACGATGTTCCAGACGCTCCGGCTGGTGTCGGCGGTGTGGGCGTTCGTGCGGCCCGCCGCGACGCGCTCGGCGACGTGCGCGGCGCTCAGCCCCGGATCGAGGGCGGGTGCGGCCGGGGCGTCTGCGGAGGCGTCCATGCGATCAGGCTAGCGACACGGCCCTGCCGAGACGGGGATGCCCCGGCCCTGCGTCGTACGCCGGGCCGAGGCATCCATCGACCAACCTCGTCAGCCCTTGGTCGCGCCTGCCATGAGGCCGCGCACGAAGAACCGCTGCAGCGACAGGAACACGATGATCGGGACGATCAGCACCAGGAACGCGCCCGCCGAGACGAGGAACCACTGGTTGCCCCATGTGCCTGACAGCGAGTTCAGCGTCTGCGTCATGGGCAGAGAGGTCGTCGGAGCGAAGATCGTGGCGACGAGCAGGTCGTTCCACACCCAGATGAACTCCAGGATCGCGAAGGACGCCAGCGCCGGCGTCGCGAGCGGCAGGATGATCCGGAAGAAGATCTGCCCGTGCCCCGCTCCGTCCACGCGTGCCGCCTCGATCACGTCGGAGGGGATCTCCGAGATGAAGTTGTGCAGCAGGAAGATCGCCAGCGGCATGGCGAAGATGACGTGGGCGATCCAGACCGTCGCGAAGCTGTGATCGACGTCGCGCATCTCCAGCCCCGGGAAGATCTGCACGTCGCCGATCTCCAGACCGCGGGAGAAGAGGCTCAGCAGCGGCACCAGCGCCATCTGGATGGGGACGATCTGCAGGGCGAACACCGCCACGAACAGCCAGCTGCGCCCCTTGAAGTCCATCCAGGCGAAGGCGTACGCGGCGAGCGAGGCGATCGCCAGGGCGAACACCGTGACCGGGATCGTGATCGCGAGCGAGTTGAGGAACGACTCGCCGAGCGTCAGCGCCGTTCCACCCGACGTCAGCGCGTCCTGGTAGTTCCCGAGCGTGAAGTCGGGGTTCGTGAAGACCGTCCACCAGCCGGTCGTCGCCGAATCCGCGCCGGGGCGGAACGACGTGATGAGCAGGCCCAGCGTCGGGATGGTCCACAGGAACGCGATCGCGACCGCGATCACCGTGGCCAGCGGCGAGGTGAGCCGCTTCTGCGCGGCGGACTCGTTGCGGCGGGTCTCGCGCGCCGTCCTGCGCGCTGCGGCCCGATCGAACTTCGGCGTCGTTTCGGTGTCGACGGCGGCCATCACCGCACCTCCCTCTGCTTGCGGAGCTGGAGAACGTTGTAGACGATCAGCGGCGTCACGAACACGAAGATCAGCACCGCGAGCGCTGCGGAGTGACCGTAGCTCTGGAAGCGCTGCTGCTGGTTGACCATCTCGAACCCGAGCACCGTCGAGTTGGACCGCCCGCCCGTCATCACCGCGACGATGTCGTACAGCTTCAGCGCCGCGATCGTGACGGTCGTCAGCACCACGATGATCGAGGTGCGGATGCCGGGCACGGTCACGTTGATGAACCGCTGCCATGCGTTGGTGCCGTCGAGCTGGGCGGCTTCGAGCTGCTCCACCGGCACGGCCTTCATCGCCGCCGAGAGCACCACCATGGCGAAGCCCGTCTGCGCCCACACGAACGCGAACAGCAGACAGAAGGTGTTCACGAGCGGCCACACGTCCAGCCACCTGACCGGCTCCCCGCCGAACGCGACGACGAGGGCGTTGAGGATGCCGATCTGCTCGCCCTGACGGTAGTCGTAGACGAACTTCCAGATGAGGCTGATGCTCACCGGGGCGATGGCGAACGGCATGAACACCAGCACCTTGAGGAGTCGCTCACCTCGCGCCCGCTCCATGAAGGCGGCGTAGGCCAGACCGACCACCGTCGCGAAGATCGGGGCGAAGACCGCCCAGATGAGCGTGTTGATGATCGACCAGAACCCTTGCGGGTTGGTGAACGCCCAGACGTAGTTGTCGAGGCCGACGAAGTTCGCACCGGTCTTGTCGAAGAACGACTGGATGATCGTCGCGATGCTCGGGTACACGAGGCCGACGAGGATCGCGATGGCGGCGGGCGCCATGAACAGCGTCAGCTGGTAGACGTAGCCGGCGCCCTGGCTGGCACGGTAGTCGGCCCAGAACAGCAGGCCGCCGGCGAGGAGGGCGATCGCGATGACGTAGACGACGGCGCCCTGGTAGGGCCGCAGCATCATGAACGCGAGAAAGGGGATGGCGAAGCACGAGATGAGCCGGAGCCAGAAGTACCCCTTGCCGGCGCGCGGTGCGAACTCGATGAGGACCAGCAGGATCGCGACCACGGCGGCGAAGACCAGCACGATGATCGGGATCTGGACGATCGGCCCCATGTCGCCGATCCACTGGAAGAACGAGTTGTACGAGAACCCGAGTGAGACCGGCCGGGCGTCCGGGTTGGGCGGGCTGAGGAGCAGGAACACCACCAGCGCCGCGATGACGATGATCCCGATCGTGACGACCAGCCGCGTCGTGGTGCGCGACGGAGGCTTCCTGCCGCCGCGGGGCGGCGGCGTCGCCTCGGCCTGATCCGCCGCCGAAGTTGTGGTCTGAGACATGTTCTGCCTTCCCCCGTCGACCTCGACGGATGAATCGCCCTGGTGCCGGGGCCGCTCGGCGAGCGTGCGGACCCGGCACCAGGGCGCGGTGGATCAGTCCTGGTAACCCGCCTGGATGTCCTCCAGCACCTGCGGCGTCGGCTTGCCGTCGATCCAGTCGACCATGCCGCGCCAGAACGAGCCGGATCCGACGGTGGCCGGCATCAGGTCGGACGCGTCGAAGCGGAACACCGTCTCGGGATCCTGCACGATCTTCATCGCGTCAGTCAGGAACTCGCTGGACGCCAGCGACGGGTCTGCACCGGTGTTGGCCGAGATGACGCCGCCGAGCTTCACGCGAGCGTCGGCGAACTCCGGCGTCGACATGTACTCGAGCACCTGCTGCGTGGCCGCGTCGTCCGAGAACGCCGTGACCAGCTCGCCACCACCGGTGACCGCGAGGTCGCCGGCCTGCGGGCCGGGGAGCAGGAAGGCGTACACGTCACCGTCCGGCGCGATGGTCGGCGTCTGGCCGTCGGCGGTCTGCGCGACGAGGAAGTTCGCCGCCAGGAACGACGCCTGGTGCGTCAGCGCGCACGTGCCGTTGGCCACCGCGGCGGCGATCGGGTCGCCGAACGCCGTCGAGTTGATGCTCTGGACGTCGCCGAAGCCGGCGTTCACGTAGTCCGGGTTGAGCAGGATCTCGCCGACCGAGTCGAACGCCGCCTCGATGTCGGGGTCGGTGAACGGCGTGTCGCCGTCGGCCCAGCTGTCATAGACGTCCGGCCCGGACTGGCGCAGGACGAGGTCCTCGACCCAGTCCGTGCCCGGCCATCCGGAAGCCGCCTCCGACGAGAAGCCCGCGCACCACGGCTGGGTGCCGGTCTTCTCGCGGATGGTGTCGGTCAGCGTGAGCAGCTCGTCCCAGGTGGTCGGGACCTCGACGCCCCACTCCTCGAAGCTCTTCGGCGAGTACCAGACGTACCCCTTGAGGTTGGCGAGCATCGGAGCGGCGTAGAAGGTGTCGTCGACCGTGCCGGTCTGCTTCCAGATGTCGGACCAGTACTTGTCGACGTTGGCCTCGACGTCCGCCGGCGCCTCCTTGACCTCGCCGGTCGCCACGAGCGACTGGAACAGGCCCGGCTGCGGCACGATGGCGATGTCGGGGGCCGAGCCGCCCGAGACCTTCGTGACGATGTTGCCCTCGAACCCCTTGTCGCCGGTGTACTTGACCGTGATGCCGGATTCCTTGCTGTAGTCGTCGAAGACCTTCTGAAGGGCGTCCGCCTCGGATCCGGTGATGCCACCGGCGATCTCTACGGTCTCTCCTTCGACGGAGCCGTCGGAGTCTCCCCCGTCTCCGCCTTCGGCGCAGCCGGCGAGCGCGAGCGCTGCGACGGCGGTCAAGCCCAGTGCGATGAAGCCGTGTCGACGGCGGGATCGCAGTGCAGTCATGGTGTCTGCCTCCTCTTCGAGTCCGCGGAGCCGCGCGAGCGGGTCCGCACGTGCGAGATCGGGAACCGATTCCATGCTCACGCTAGGGGATGCCGCAGAGCCGCACAACGTCCGCGGGTCACAAGTCGGTAAACAGGGGCGCACGGGTGGCGCGCCCGGACGGTTCGCGGCATGATGAACGCTGGAACCGGTTCCAGATTCGGCGACGTCGGCGTCGCCGATGCGCGAGGAGGACCCGATGGCGGGCATCGCCGAGGTGGCACGGGCGGCGGGTGTGTCGAAGTCGACCGCCTCGCGCGCTCTGACCGGCGGCGGCTACGTGTCACAGGCGACCCGCGAGCGGGTGAGGGATGCCGCCACCGCCCTCGGCTACGTCCCCACCACGAGTGCGGTCAGCCTCGTGACCGGTCGCACGCAGACCGTCGGCGTGGTCATGCCGTCGATGGACCGCTGGTTCTTCGCGCAGGTGCTCGAAGGCGTGCAGGATGCGCTGCTGGAGCGCCGTTACGATCTCGCCCTGTACGGCGCGCCGCCCGAGTCCGCCGCACGTCGTGAGATGTTCGAGCACTTCCTCGCGCGCAAGACCTTCGACGGCCTCATCGCGATCGGCATCGAGCCGAACGCGCGGGAGCTGGAGCGGCTCGTGGCGTTCGGCAAGCCGGTCGTGAGCGTCGGCGGGTACGACGTCGGAACGAGCGCGGTGTCGATCGACGACGAGGGCGCCGCCAGGATCGCCGCCGACCACCTGATCGGCCTCGGCCACCGCGACATCGTGTTCCTCGGCGGCGATCCCGACGGCCGGCGCACCAGCTTCGGCGATGGGCTCCGGCTCGGCGGCTACCGGTCGGCGATGAGGGATGCCGGGCTGGAGGCATCCATCCGGCACGTCAAGTCCGAGGTGACCATGCCCGGCGGCTACGGCGCCGCCGTCGAGCTGCTCGGCGACCGTCGCACGCGGCCGACGGCGATCGTCGGCGTGTGCGACGAGGTGGCGGTCGGTGCGATCATCGCGGCGCGGCGGCTCGGCATCCGCGTGCCCGAGCGTCTCAGCGTCGTGGGGATCGACGACCACGCGTACGCCGACATGTTCTCGCTCACGACGCTGCAGCAGCGCCCCCACCGGCAGGGACGCGCGGCCGCGGAGCTGCTGCTGCGCCAGATCGACGAACCCGGGTCGCCGACCGATCGCCTCTACGAGCCGTCCCCGCTCGTCGTGCGCAACTCCACGGCTCCGGTCGACGACGACGCCTCCGCGATCATCGGCGTCGGCCGCTGACGCGGGCGGCAGGGCTGGGCGCAACGCCCTCGCGCCTGCGTCAGAGCAGGCCGAGGTCGCCGAACGTCCGGCCCTCCCATGCCACGGCCTCGCACGCGTCCTCGACGCCGTCGACGCTGCGGAAGACCTCGTCGCCGGATGCCGCGGACCGGACGAGCCGCGGGTCCAGCGCGGTCGCCGCCGGACCGGTGACCACGGCCTCCAGCACCCGCGTGAAGGCGCCGGTCCGCGCGAGGGGCGCCATGAGCTCCGAGCCGTGGCGGATGTGTGCGACCAGGTCGTCCAGCAACGCGACGCGCTCGAACTCGTACGTGCGCGGCAGCGGCCGGCCGTCGCGGAAGACGTGGAGCGTGTCGAGCGTGTAGTGGTAGACCAGGTGGCCGCGTGTGCCGCGCACCAGCACGTACGGCTCATGACGCCGTGCCGCCGTCACCGCGAGCCCCGCGGCCAGGCGTGAGCCGCCCTGCAGCGTCACCACGAGCGAGGACGTGTCGTCGGTGTCGATGTCGTTCGCGCGGCGCAGATCGGCGTCCACTCCGATGACGTCGTCCGGTGCCGCGGCGCCCGCGATGGCGAACGCGGTGGCCACGGCATGCGCCAGCGGGTTGGTCACGACGCCGTCGGCGACCAGCCGTCCGTCGATCACACGGTGGCCGGCCCAGGGCGCGCGGCGCCAGTACTGCTCCGACCTCGACCAGAGGCCGACCGCCCCGTAGTGCAGCACGTCGCCGATGATCCCGGATGCCGCCGCCTCCGCGGCGGCCGGCACCCCCGCGCTGCCCAGCGACTGGAACCCCACCTGCACGGCCCGGGAGGCGGCATCCGCTTCGTCCACGAGCGCGCGATGATCGGCGACCGACGGCACGGGCGGCTTCTCCAGCAGCACGTGCGCTCCCCGCGACAGCGCGAGCGCGGCGAGGTCGGCATGCGTGGGGATCGGGGTGCTGAGGATCGCGATGTCGAGCTCGGCATCGGCCAGCATCGCCGCCGCATCCGCGAAGACGCGGGTGGTGCCGGGCACGTCGCCTCCGCCGCGAGGATCGGCGACCGCGACGAGCTCGAGGCCCTGTGCGCGGGCGAGCGTCGCGTCGACGTGCGAGCGTCCGTGGCCGTGGACCCCGGCGATCCCGACCCGCAGGCGCTCCGTCACAGGCCTGCCTCCGTGCGCAGCTGCGGCAGCGCGGCCTCGACCGCGGCGGCGTCCGCGAGCTCGCCGTCCAGCACGTACGCGGTCAGCTCCAGATCGAGCTCACCGCCTTCCGGGAGCGTGCGCGGCTCGTCCCACGCGACGGCCGGCCCCGCGCCGAGATACTCCGCGAACCGCACGAACCACGGCATCCGCTCCGCGCCCTGCGTCAGCACGACCGTCGTGCCGCGATCGGGGAACGTGAAGGCCAGCCATTCCGTCGCTGCTCCGTGCACGTCGCGCTCGGTGTCGCCGGCGGGACTGAACACGCGCGCGATCTCGGGCGCGAACCGCCAGAAGATCCCGCCGT
Source organism: Microbacterium kyungheense (assembly GCF_006783905.1). Taxonomy (GTDB): domain Bacteria; phylum Actinomycetota; class Actinomycetes; order Actinomycetales; family Microbacteriaceae; genus Microbacterium; species Microbacterium kyungheense. Next base: position 93,749 of record NZ_VFPE01000007.1, read on the forward strand.
ACCCCGCGCCCTCGCGCCCGTTGGTGGCGGGCGACCCGAACGTGATGGCATCCAGCGTCGCCTTCAGGTGACTGCGCCAGCGCAGCGCCCAGCCGTTGGCGAGCTCGGCCGAGCGCAGTTCGCGCACCTCGACCAGCTGCGTCGTGCCGTGCTCGTCGACCCAGCTGAGCCGCTCGTCGAGCACGTGACCGTCGATGTGCAGCCGGTCGCGGCGCTGACGGCCGTGATTGGGCACCATGATGGATCCCTCGCCGCGCACATAGGTGCGGCCGCCCCAGTAGGACGTGCCGTTGACGTCGGCGATCGCGAGGCTGACCCCGAGGTGATGCGGGTGATCGGTCGGCTCGGTGACCGTCAGCGGCGTGCCGGCACGCGAGATGACCGCGTCCAGGTACGGCCGGGGCGACAGCACCGAGTCGACGCTGGTGCCCTCTTCGTATTGTGCGACGACGGTCGACCCGAGCCGCAGCACGGGGCGTGCCGGGCCCACCCAGCCGCTGGCGTGCGAGGCCGGGCCGGAGCTGCGGCGCGGCACCAGGACCGGCCGGTAGAAGAGGGGGTGGTCGGCGTTCTCGCCGTCCAGTGCTTGGCGCATGCGATTCCAGGCCTGCCGCCCGATCTCGATCCGCGGGACCGACATGGTCGTCAGCGGAGGGGCGGCGAAACGGGACTGCGGGATGTCATCGATCCCGACGATGGACAGTTGTTCGGGGACCTCGACGCCGACCTCGCGCAGACGCGACATCAGGCCGAGCGCGACGAGGTCGTTGAAGGCGATCGCTGCGGTCGCTCCGGTCTCGAGCACCGCGTCGGCGGCATCGTAGCCGGACTCCATGCTCGAACCGGCCGCGATGGTGAGGAACTCCAGATCGGGGTACTCGCGCGCGAGCTCGCCGAGGCCCTGCGCGCGTAGCTCGTTGGCGTAGCTGAGCGGCGGGCCCGCGACATAGGCGATGCGTCGATGGCCGAAGCCCCGCAGATGCACCCCGAGCTCCTTCACCGCGGTCACGTAGTCCACCGACAGCTGCGCCGCAGCGGTGTCGTCGACCCGCCGGTTCACCACGACGACCGGGGTGGTCCGCTGGATGAGGTCCCGCAGCTCCGCGTCGGGCATGCGGGGCGAGACGAGCACGAGCGCGTCGCACTTGCTGCGCGCCTCGCTCGCGATCTCGGCCTCCACGCCCACGGCCTCGGCGCTGTCTGCCACGAGCACGCGGTAGCCGTCGCGCGCCGCGGCGACCGTCAGCCCCTTGAGCACGCCCTGGAAGAGCGGATTCTCCAGATCCGGCACGAGCAGGGCGATCGTGTGGCTGCTCCCCCGCACCAGGCTGCGCGCGGCCTCGCTCGGCGAGTAGTTCAGCGCGGCGACGGCGCGGTTCACCTTGGCGACGATCGCCGGGTCGACCGTGGCGACGCCGTTGAGGACGCGCGACACCGACGCCTGTGACACACCGGCGTACTGTGCGACCTGCGCCATCGTGATGGGGCGCGACGTGACCTCGGTCAACGCGGATCCTCTCTTTCGTCAATCATGGGCGTGCGCGAGCACGGTGCGGCGCATCCGCGCCGGATGAGGGATGCCGCACCGCGGCATCCGGCTCCGTACCGGCTGCCTGCCGGTGCGGTGCCGCCCGGGACCGGACTCCTCATCACGTCGGTCCGGCCCCGTGCGGTCTGAGGGCGACGGGCTGCGCCACGGGGGGACGGCGCAGCCCTTCGCCGGCTAGATCGCTGCGTCGTCGAGCGCCCGCTGCAGCTCCTTGATGAAGCTCTTCGCGGCGTCCTGCGGCGTCAGCTCGCCGAACAGCACCTTCTGGGTGTGCTGGTCGATGATGGTCTCGATCGCGCCGCCGCCCGGCGGGGTCGCCGGCGGGGCGTCGCCCACGCGGGGCGCGATCTCGTCGAGGAAGGCGACGACCTCCTGGTCGACCTCGCCGAGCTTGGGCGTGATGTACTCGCGGATCTTCTCGTTCGCGGGGACGCCGCGCTCGGCGAGCAGCAGGTCGGCGGCCGCTTCGCTGTTCGACAGGAAGTCGAGGAACAGCGCGACCTCGGCCGGGTGCTCCGTCTTCGCCGACGCCGACCAGAACATCGACGGCTTGTAGTACGCCGCCGCGCTCTCGCCTTCGTCTGTGGTGGGCACCATGAGGGGCACCAGCGTCTGGCCGCTCGCCGACCGCAGTGCCGCCACCTGGTTCGACCACCACGGGCCGAACGCCGACTGGTTGGTCGCGGTGAACGACTCGGCCAGACCCGCCGACTCGCGCTCGATCGTGGCCGACGGGTCGGGCGTGCCGCCCGCCTCGGTCACGTCGAGCAGGTTCTGCCACCACGCGGCGAGCGTCTTCTCGCTCGCAGCGACCTCGGGTGATCCGTCCTCGGCGTACAGCGACTCGCCGTGCTGGCGCAGCCAGTTGTTGAGGCCGCCGTCCTCGAAGCCCCACGACTGCGAGCCGACCACGGCGCCGCCGCTCTTCTCGCTGACCTCCTCGGCGATCTCGTTCAGGTCGTCCCACGACCACGTCTCGTCGTCGGGCAGGTCGATGCCGAGGCCGTCGAGGACGTCGGTGTTGGCCATGTAGGTGTACGTGTTGATGCCGACCGGGATGCCGTACTGCGTGCCGTCCAGGGCGCCGGTGCCCAGCACCGAGTCGGGGAAGTCCCCCGTCGGCAGCAGGTCGCCCAGGCTGCCGAGGTCCAGGAGCACCCCGTTGGCCGCGTACGTCGACAGCTGCTTCTCGTCCATCTGGATGATGTCCGGCGCATCGCTGGCGGCCACGGTCGTCGCGAGCTTGTCCCAGTACCCGGCCCAGTCGGTGTACTGCGGCTCGATGGTGATGTTGTCGTGCTCGGCCTCGAAGGCGTCGATCAGCTGCTGCGTGATCTCGTGGCGGACGTCGTTGCCCCACCACGTGAAGGTGAGGGTGACCGGATCGTCCGACAGCGTCGGGCCGGTGTCGGGCTTCTCGGCAGGGGTACCGCTCGCGCACGCGGTCAGCACGAGCGTCGTCGCTGCGCCGAACGCGGCGAACTGCGCCCAGCGGGCTGCGGTTCGATTGCGTCGCATGTCTTGCATCCTTTCGACCGGAGTCGGTGTGTGGGGTGGTGCGGTGTGATGAGGACGAGCCGTGCGGCCCGCGAACTGCGTGTGCGGCATCCAGTCGATCTGGATGTCACTTGATCCCGGTCGTCGCGATCCCCTTGATGAGGAACTTCTGGCCGAACAGGAAGATCAGGAAGATGGGGACGAGCGAGACGACGCTCATGGCGAACATCTGCGCGTAGTTGGTGACGCTCTGCGCGTCCTCGAACGACCGCAGCGCCAGCGGAACCGTGTACAGCTCGGGCTTGGTGAGGAACACCAGCTGCGAGAAGAAGTCGTTCCAGGTCCAGATGAAGGTGAAGATCGCCGTCGTGGCGAGGGCCGGGGTCATCAGCGGCAGGATCACCTGCAGGAAGATGCGCGGGTGGCCGGCGCCGTCGATGCGCGCCGCCTCGTCGAGCTCCTTCGGGATGCCGCGGATGAACTGCACCATCAGGAAGACGAAGAACGCGTCCACGGCCAGCAGCTTCGGCACGATCAACGGCAGGAACGTGTTCACCCAGCCCAGCTGCGAGAACAGGATGTACTGCGGCACGATGATCACGTGGATCGGGAGCATGATGCTCAGGAGCATGATGCCGAACCACAGGCGCTTGGCCGTGAACTCCAGCCGTGCGAACGCGTACGCGGCCATCGAGCACGAGACGAGGTTGCCGACGATGCAGCCGACCACGATCACGGCCGAGTTCCACAGGTACACGTTGAAGGGGTACTGCAGCGCGTTCCAGCCGTCGGTGTAGTTCGAGATCTCGAAGCTGTCGAAGATGATGCCCGGCTCGCGGAAGATCTCGTCGTTCGGCCGCAGCGAGCTCACGACCATCCAGATGACCGGGTAGAGCATGAGCGCGGCCAGCGCGATCAGCAGCGCGTGGCGGACGATGCTCGTCAGCGGCTTGCGGAACGGGTTGGGCGAACGGCGAGCGGGCGGGCGGCCGGTGACGACCGTCTCGGTGGGGAGCGCCACGACGGGCTCGGGGTCAATTTTCGTCATCGTAGAACACCCAGAACTTGGAGGACCAGAAGGCGACCACCGTCAGCAGCGCCGTGATGATGAGCAGGAGCCAGGCCATCGCCGAGGCGTAGCCCATGTTGAAGTTCGCGAAGCCCTGCTGGTAGAGGTACAGCGTGTAGAACAGCGTGGAGTCGACCGGGCCGCCGGTGCCGCCCGAGACGATGTACGCCTGCGTGAACGACTGGAACGTGCCGATCAGCTGCAGCACCGCGTTGAAGAAGATGATCGGGGTGAGCAGCGGGATCGTGATGCGGAACAGCTGCTGCCGGCGGTTTGCCCCGTCCACGGCCGCCGCCTCGTAGTACATCGAGGGGATCTGGCGCAGGCCGGCCAGGAAGATGATCATCGGGGACCCGAACGTCCACACGTGCAGGATCATGAGGGTGCCGAGGGCGGTGTCGGGGCTGGAGATCCATCCCTGCCCCTCGATGCCGAACCATGCGAGCACCTGGTTGATGAGCCCGTCGACGCCGAAGATCTGGCGCCACAGCATCGCGATGGCGACGCTCGCCCCGAGGAGCGAGGGCAGGTAGAACGCCGAACGGTAGAAGGCCAGTCCGCGGAGCCCGCGATCGAGGATGATCGCCAGGAACAGCGCGACCGCCAGCTGCAGCGGCACCGAGACCAGCACGTACGTGAACGTGACCTGCAGTGCCGTGTGCAGGCGCTCGTCCTCCCACATCCGCACGTAGTTGTCGAAGCCGTTGAACTTCGGCGGGCTCAGCAGGTTGTACCGCGTGAACGAGAGCGCGAACGAGGCGATCATGGGGCCGATGGTCACGAGCGCGAGGCCCACGAACCACGGCGTCAGGAACAGGTAGGCGGCCTTGTTCTGCTTCTTGCCCACGGATGTGGCGCTCTTCAGGCGCCCGAGCTCGCCGAGCGCGCTCATTCGGCGGCCCCGTGCGGCCTGTTGTCGGGCCGGCGCGTCGTCGTCACCGTGTCCTCCGGATCATCGTCATCGATTTGAGAATGCGCTTTCTGGAATGCGCTTTCTCATTCTTGTCAGAGCGGATGCCGGAACGCAAGTGTTTCCGGAAAATCGCGGCAGAACGGTGATCAATCCGTGAGATAGGGCTTACTCAAGTGGCCCGGATCGGCCCTGACGTGCGCGTTGTCCGGGCATGACGAAAGCCCCGGGTGCGAACACCCGGGGCTTTCGTGAAGGGAACGAGATTACTTGAGGGTAACCGTCGCGCCGGCCTCTTCGAGGGCGGCCTTGGCCTTGTCGGCCGTCTCCTTGTTCGCGCCCTCGAGGACGGGGCTCGGAGCGCCGTCGACGAGCGCCTTGGCCTCGCCGAGGCCCAGCGAGGTGAGCTCGCGGACCGTCTTGATGACCTGGATCTTCTTGTCGCCGGCAGCCTCGAGGATGACGTCGAACGAGTCCTTCTCCTCCTCGACCTCGGCCGCGGCACCCGCGCCACCGGCGCCGGCAACGGCGACGGGAGCAGCAGCGGTGACGTCGAACTTCTCCTCGAACGCCTTCACGAACTCGCTGAGCTCGACAAGCGTCAGGCCAGCGAACTGCTCGAGCAGCTCCTCAGTGGTGAGCTTCGCCATGATGTATCTCCTAGATAAATGGGGTTTGTGTGGGGAAGACGTACGGGTCGCTCACGCGGCCTCGGCGGTCTCCAGCTTTTCGCGAAGCGCGTCGATGGTGGCGGCAGCCTTGCCCATCGTCGCCTTCATCATGCCCGCGGCCTTCGCCAGCAGAACCTCACGGCTCTCCAGCGAGGCGTACTTGTTGACCTCGTCGGCGCTGAGGGCGTTGCCCTCGAAAACGCCACCCTTGATCACGAGAAGCGGGTTGGCCTTGGCGAAGTCACGCAGAGCCTTCGCGGTGGCGACGAAGTCGCCGTGCACGAACGCGATGGCCGAGGGGCCCTTGAGGTCCTCGTCCAGCGCCGTGATCCCCGCGTTGTTCGCGGCGATCTTGGTCAGCGTGTTCTTCACCACGGCGTATTCCGCGTCCTGACGGATGTTGTTGCGCAGCTGCTTGAGCTGGGCAACCGTCAGACCGCGGTACTCGGTAAGCAGGACGGCGTTCGAGTTCTCGAAGTTCTTCGTGAGCTCGGCGACCGATGCATCCTTCTGCGCCATGGTCACTCCTTGTGTGGATGAGACGCTCCGCGATGGCGGGGCGTCGGCCGCAGGCTCCCGCTCATCTGCTCTCGGCGGGCAAAAGAAGAAGCTCCGGCGCAAGCGCACGGAGCTTCGGAAGAATCATCGTGACACCTGCGCGGGCCCCTGCTGTTGCAGTGCTTCGATCTCGTACGCTTGCACGCACGACGATGACCGGCGGTCTTCGGCTCCCTCAAGGGTACGGGATGCCGCGCCTGCCGCCAAATCGTCGCGGCTCGGCCGCGGCTCAGCGCGGAGGTTCCGACGATGACGGGGACGCAGCGCCGACGAGATCAGGCGCAGGCGGAACGAAGGGCGGCGTCCCCGGACCACCGCCCTGCGGCGGCTTCGGCGTGCGACGGCGACGCAGCAGGCGGATGAGCAGGGCGATCAGCGCGGCGATGAGGCCGAGGCCCAGCAGCCACGGGAGCATCACACCGATGACGATGACCAGGCCGCCGAGAAAGGTCATGAGCGCGTTCCATCCGACCCCGAGTCCGCTCCAGAACGAGTCGGGCGCCGTCGAGGGCAGCGGCTGCGAAGAGAGCGTCAGCGTGAGCGTCGACAGGTCGATCCGCTCCGCATAGTCGCTCTGCTGCGTCAGGTAGCCCTCGAGCTCGGCCTGACGGTCCGCGATCTCGGACTCGATCGCGAGCAGATCGGCGACGGTCGTGGCGCCGGCCTGGAAGCCCTGCAGGCGCGCGATCGTGGACCGCAGGGCGGCGACATGGGCATCGATGTCCTGCACCTCGGTGGTGACGTCCGTCTTCGCCGTGCGAAGGTGGCTGACCTCTCCGAGCCCTCGCAGGTCGTCGATCGCGTCCTCCAGCACGGCGGCGGGGATGCGCAGGATCAGCATCGCGGTCGCCGACGACGGGTCCCCGGATTCCTCGCGCCCGTCGACCCGCCCGCCCGAGGCAGAGGCGATCCGCACGGCGTCGCCGGCGGCCTCCGCCACGTCGGTCACCACGATCGCCATGTCACCGGTGATGATGACCGCCCGGTCACCGTCGACGGCATCGTCGTCGGGCTGGATCTCGGGCACGGCGCCGCCGGCGTCGCCCGACCCGCCGGCCGAGCACCCCGCGAGCGCGAGGGTCCCGGCGATCAGGAGCGCCGAAGCGGCCAGCATCGACCGCACCCACCGACGCCGTCGACTGCCGGCGAACCGGCCTCTGACCGGCGATTCGTCCACCTCGCTGTGCCCCATCCGCACACGGTAGCCACTGCGCCTCGCCCTGCGGGAGTGCTGACGCGTGTCGGTCCGGTAACGATGTCCGGGACGCGATGAGAGCCGACGGACGCCCTCGCCCCTCGACCCGCTGCGGCGAGCGCGTCGTGTCGGCGGATGTCCGGCCGGCGGCGTAGCCTCGAAAGGTGACCCCGATGCCTGTCGCCGTGCCCGCGTTCGCGGCGCACGCCCCCGAGCTCGCGGCCCGCATCGTCGCGGACTCGCGCGACCGGGTCTCGTGGGTGCGGGCGCGTTCGCGCGGCATCACGGCCACGGACGTCGCCGCCCTGACCAGCGACAGGGCGATCCCACGGGCGGCCGATGCGAAGCTGATGGGGTCGGGCTTCTCAGGCAACGCCTACACCGCGCACGGCCGCGCACGCGAGCCCGAGATCGCGGGCTGGGTGGCCGCCACCCACGGCATCCAGCCGTCGTCCGCGCTGTTCCACGCCGTCGTCGAGAAGCGGCACCTCGCGACGCCCGACGGCATCGCGGTGGACGCCGCAGGACGCGTCACCCTCGCCGAGATCAAGACGACCAACAAGTCGTGGCGCAGCATCCCCCGCTCGTACCTGCGACAGGTGTGGTGGCAGCAGCACGTCCTCGGCGCTGAGCGGACGCTCGTGGCCTGGGAGCAGCACGACGACTTCGTCCCCGTCGGCGACGAGCCCCGCTGCGCGTGGGTGGACCGGGACGAGGCCGAGATCAACAAGCTCGTGCGCCTCGCGACCGCCCTCATCGACGAGCTGTACCTGCGTCACACCCGCACGCGCCAAGGAGCCGAGCGGATGCCGCAGCCGCCCGCTCCCCCGCGTGAGCCGTTCCGCGCACTGGCGCTGGCCGACTGACCCCCTCCCCCTCCTCTCCCTCCTCCTCCTCCTCTTCTCCCTCCTCTCCGTCCTGTCGCGATCATGTGCTCTCGCCGAACGCACACGCTGCATGCGCACGTAGCATGTGTTCTCGCCGAGAGCACATGATCCCTGCGCACAGGTGCATCGTCACCCGGCGAGCGGAGCGACACCGAACGACGCGAGGCGCGCAGCCAGCGACGCCGCAGTGACGATGTGCGCGGCCTCGACCCGGACCATGCGCCGCTGCGTCGTCCCGCGGATCCAGTCCTCACGCCGCTTCTCGTCGAGCACGACCTGCTCGACGGTCTTCCCGTGAGCGCTCGCGAGTTCGAGGTACTTCCCGGCGCCGTCGAACTCGAAGAACGTCTTCTCGTCCTCGAGCTCAATGTCGACGCGGAACACCCTCCCGTCCGGACCGGGCACCTCGACCTGCAGACGCATCCGCCGGAAGCCGAGCCGTGCGAGCTGCAGTCGGCTGACGGATTCGCCCGGCGACTCCGACTCACCCTCCGCGAAGCGGATCACACGCTCGGCCTGCCGGATCCCGCGTGCGCCGCTGCTCTGGGCGCACCGCTCAAGCATCCGCCGGCGCCATTGCGCAGCGAGATCGGCGTCGTATCCGTCATCGACCATCGCAGAGCGGCGGAGTCCCGCGTCCGCGACGGCGACCGCGGCCTCCGGGGCGAGCGTGCGCACCAGATCGAACACCGTGCGATCGAGCGTCGTGCACCTCACACCGTCGATCACGACGACGTCATCCTCACCAAGCCGTTCGCCATGCCGGCGCAGGCCCGCCCGACTCGACATCCGCTTGCCCTCGGGCGTGGTCACGTGCACCGCGGAGGGCGTGTGCCGGTACAGCGACAATCCGTGCAGCACACCGGCGGAATCGTATGACGCCACACCCCCGCCGTCGCGCATCTCGGCGATGGCCGCGCACACCTCGAGCAGATGCCGGGACTCAGGCCACAGGTCGCGCCAGGTCTCTTCGTCGACGTAGCGGTTCCGCTGCAGGCGTCTTTGATCACCGGCTCTCACCGCGGCGGCGAGCCCCCGCTCCGTGACCCCGGAGCGCAGCAGCTGCTCACGACATCGCACGAGGTCGCGCGCTTCATCGAACGTCAGGTGACGCGGCATGCCGGCCATCCTGCGCCGCACGCGGGGGCGTCTCCGCCACCGAGGCGCAGACTGTGCACAAGTCCACCCGAACGCCGCTTGTGCAGGAGGGATGCCGGGCGCCCGGCATCCCCCGACCTTCCCTCCATCGCGATCATGTGCTCTCGCCGAATGCACACGTTGTTCGCGCACCTAGCGTGTGACCTCGGCGAGAGCACATGATCGCGACAGGCACTCCCGGCGATAGTTGACACATGTCAACCACGAGCGTATCGTTGACGTTTCTCAACTGTTGACATTCGTCAAACACTTCTTGCGCCATCGTCGCCGCAGTCCCTTCCCGCCCTTTCACGAAGGATCCCCTATGGCCACGTCCTCCCCGGCGACGGCACCCGTCGCCACCGCCGACGACAAGCGCCGGCACCGCCACGTGCTGCAGGCCCTCACCGGCCTGCTGCTGGGCATGTTCGTGTCGATGCTGGCGTCGACCGTCGTGTCGACGTCGCTGCCCGTCATCGTCCACGACCTGGGGGGCGACCAGGCCGCCTTCACCTGGGTCGTGACCGCCACCCTGCTGACCACGGCGATCTCGACGCCGATCTGGGGCAAGCTCGCCGACCTGTTCAACCGCAAGCTGCTCATCCAGCTCGCCATCGTGATCTTCGTGCTCGCCACCGCGGCGGCCGGGTTCTCGCAGGACACCGGCACGCTCATCGCGTTCCGCGCCGTCCAGGGCATCGGCGCGGGCGGCCTCGCCGCCCTCAGCCAGGTCATCATGGCCGACATCATCAGCCCCCGCGAGCGTGGCCGGTACATGGGCCTGTTCGGCGCGGTCATGGCCGTCGCCACCGTCGGCGGCCCGCTCCTCGGCGGCTTCATCACCGACACGATCGACTGGCGCTGGAACTTCTTCATCGCGCTGCCGTTCGCGGTCGCCGCGCTCATCATCCAGCAGCGCACCCTGCACCTGCCCCCGCGTCCCAAGACCAAGGCGCGCATCGACTACTTCGGCATCGTGCTGCTGTCGGCCGCCGTCTCGCTGCTGCTGATCTGGGTGACCAACGCCGGCAAGGACTACGACTGGTGGAGCACCGAGACCATCCTCATGGTCGGCGGCGCGCTGCTCGCGGCGATCCTGTTCGTGATCGTCGAGCTGCGCTCGAAGGAGCCGCTGGTCCCCCTCACGATGTTCCGCAACCGCACGTTCACCCTCGCGGTCGTCGCGTCGATCTCGATCGGCATCGCGATGTTCGGCACCTCGGTGTTCCTCAGCCAGTACATGCAGCTGGCGCGCGGCGCGACGCCGACCGAGGCCGGCCTGCTGACGATCCCGATGATCGCGGGCCTGCTGCTCGCCTCGATCGTGATCGGCGGTCTGGTGACGCGCACCGGGCACTGGAAGCCGTACCTCATCGTCGGCGGCGTGCTGCTGATCGCGGGGTCGTACCTGCTGTCGACCATCCACTACGACACGAACTTCGTGCTGGTGTCGGTGTACATGTTCCTGCTGGGTGCGGGCGTCGGCATGACGATGCAGAATCTCGTCCTGATCGTCCAGAACACCGCCAACCCCAGCGAGATCGGCGTCGCCAGTTCGGGCGTCACGTTCTTCCGCAGCCTCGGCGGCACGATCGGCGTCTCGGTGATGGGTGCCGCGCTGGCGACGTCGGCGACGAACCTGTTCACCGACCGCAAGGACGACATCGTCGCGGCGCTCATGACGCTCGGCGCGAAGGGCGCCTCGATCGGCGAGCAGCTGCAGTCGGGCACCATCCCGCAGGTGTCGTCGCTGCCCGAGGCGATCCGCGTGATCGTCGAGGACATCTACGCCCAGGCGATCGCGCACTCGTTCCTGATCGCCGTGCCGCTGGCCGTCGTCAGCCTGATCGCGATCATCTTCCTGCCGAACAAGCCGCTCACCCGCATGACGACGAGCGAGCGCGTGCAGGCGAGCGAGGCCGACCTCGCCACGGTCACGACGGCCGAGGCGATGGAGACGCTGGCACCCGCCGGGGCCGAGGCGGACGACGTGGATGCCGCATCCCCCTCCGAGCCGGCCGACCAGGATCCTGCGCGCCGGCGCTAATGTCGAACACGATGACCTCCGACGACACCCGAGCGGCGCGCACCGAAGCGGTGCGCGCCCTCGAGGCGGAGTTCGGGGAGCTGATCAACCGGTTCCGTCGCATCATCACCGAGAACGCCAACCGCGTGAGCCCGGGCATGCTGCCCGGCGCGTACAAGGTCTTCACCACGATCGTGCGACGCGAGGAGATCACGCTCTCGGCGCTGGCCGAGTCGCTCATGGCCGACAAGGGTCAGATCAGCCGCACGGTGCGCGAACTGGAAGGTCTCGGGCTGGTCCAGCGCACGCCCGACCCCGCCGACGGACGCTCGAGCCTGCTGTCTCCGACGGCGACGGGACTCGAGCGCCTCGCCGACGCACGCGCGCCGCAGGAGAGTCTGCTCGTCGACGCGCTCGACGACTGGCCCCTCACGGACATCCTCAACCTGACGAGGCTGCTCCACGCGCTGACCCTCGGCGAGCGTCCCGACTCCTGAGCCGCAGCCGGCTCAGCCCTGGCTCGAGAAGGCTGCGTCGAATGCCGCGTCGGACGGCCGGTAGGTCGACAGCCGGCGGACGAACTCCAGCGCTTCCGGAGCCCCCACCAGGCGGTCCATGCCGGCGTCCTCCCACTCCACCGAGAGTGGTCCGTCGTAGCCGATGGCGTTGAGCATGCGGAACGCGTCCTCCCACGGCACGTCACCGTGACCCGTCGAGATGAAGTCCCAGCCGCGACGCGGGTCGGCCCAGGGCAGGTGCGACGACAGCCGTCCACTGCGGCCGTTGAGGCGCTTCTTCGTGTCCTTGCAGTGCACGTGGTAGATCCTGTCCTGGAAGTCCCAGAGGAATCCGACCGGGTCGAGGTCCTGCCACACCATGTGCGACGGGTCCCAGTTCAGCCCGAAGGCCTCGCGGTGCCCGATCGCCTCCAAGGTGCGCCGGGTGGTCCAGTAGTCGTACGCGATCTCGGAAGGATGGACCTCGTGCGCGAAGCGCACGCGTACCTCGTCGAAGACGTCGAGGATCGGATGGAACCTCTCCGCGAAATCCTCGTACCCGGCCTCGACGAACGCCTCCGACGCCGGCGGGAACATCGCCACGGCCTTCCAGATGGATGAGCCGGTGAAGCCGGTCACCGTCTTGGCCCCGAGCCTCGCCGCCATGCGCGCAGTGAGCTTCAGCTCTTCCGCGGCGCGCTGTCGCACGCCATCGGGATCACCGTCGCCCCACACGCGATCGTTCAGCATGTCGCGGTGCCGCTGGTCGATGGGGTCGTCGCAGACGGCCTGGCCGGCGAGGTGATTCGAGATCGTGAAGACCTTCAGGCCGTTGCGCGCCAGGATGTCGAGCCTGCCCTGCACATAGGCGTCGTCATCCCAGCGTGAGACGTCGAGATGGTCTCCCCACGAGGCGATCTCCAGTCCGTCGTAGCCCCATTCGCCCGCGAGTCGCGCCACCTCCTCGAAGGGCAGGTCAGCCCATTGACCCGTGAACAGAGTGACCGGTCGCGTCATTGCGAACACCTTTCGTCGTGAGGGATGCCGGGCTCAGCCGGCGAGGGAGGTCCAGACGCTCTCGGCGGCCGAGCTGCGTTCCACGGCGTCGAGCACCCGCTGCACGTGCAGGCCGTCGGCGAACGACGGACGCGGCGCGACGCCCTCGTCGACGGCGACGACGAAGTCACGCACCTGGTGCGAGAAGCCGTGCTCGTAGCCGAGCATATGCCCGGGCGGCCACCACGGCGCGAGGTACGGGTGATCGTGCTCGGTGACGAGGATTCGGCGGAAACCCTGTTCGAGAGGGGCGTCGGTCGCGTCGAAGAACTCGAGCTCGTTCAGCCGTTCCAGGTCGAAAGCCAGTGCCCCCTCCGAACCCGAGATCTCGATGCGCAGCGCGTTCTTCCGCCCGGTGCGGAACCGGGTGGCCTCGAACGACGCGAGCGCGCCGGACTGCAGCCGGCCGGTGAAGAGGGCGACGTCGTCGACGGTGACCCGTCCGCGTTCGGCGGCGGCGGTGCCCGAGAGGCCCACGCCCTCGCCCAGCAGCGGCCGCTCGTGCACGAGGGTCTCCATCACGCCCGAGACCGAGGTCAGGAGCTGACCCGTGATGAACTCCGTGAGGTCGACCGCGTGTGCGCCGATGTCACCGAGCGCACCCGAGCCGGCGTGCTCCTTCTCGAGGCGCCAGGTGAGCGGGGCGTCGGCATCCGTGAGCCAGTCCTGCAGGTACTCGGCGCGCACCTGGCGGATCTGCCCGAGACGCCCGGCGGCCACCAGGTCGCGAGCGAAGGTTGCCGCCGGAACCCGCCGGTACGTGAAGCCGACCATCGAGCGGACGCCGCGCTCGGCTGCGGCCTCGGCGGCCTGCGCCATCGCCTCCGCCTCGGCGACGCTGTTGGCGAGAGGCTTCTCGCAGAGCACGTGCTTGCCCGCCTGGAGCGCCGCGACGGCGATCTCGGCGTGCGTGTCGCCGGGGGTGACGATGTCGACGACGTCGATGTCGTCGCGTGCGATCACCTCCCGCCAGTCCGTGGCGCTCGCGCCCCAGCCCCACTTGTGCGCCGAGGCCGCGACGGTGTCTGCGTTCCGGCCGACGACCACCGCCATCTCGGGCTCTCGGGGAAGGTCGAAGAATCGCGGGGCGACGCGCCACCCCTGGGAATGCGCGGCCCCCATGAAGCCGTGGCCGATCATGGCGATGCGAAGCGTGTCGTTCAACGCGCTGTCCTCTCTGGGAAGGGGATGCCGCGGGGCGCCCGCCATCACGGACGCCCCGCGGTCGACGTCGGTCTACTCGAACGAGAGGTCGATGTACTGGTCGACGTTCTCCTTCGTCACGACCGGTGCGTCGAGCACGATCCGGTTCGGGATGCCGGGGGTGATCAGGTCGCCCATCGTCTTGCCCTGCGCGATCAGCCGGGCCAGTGCCACCCCGTCCGCCGCCTGCGTGGACGGGTAGATCACCGTGGCCTTGAGCACGGTGTCGTCGGCCTGGATGGCCTCCATGGCGCTGCGGCTGCCTGCACCGCCCATCATGAAGAACTCGTCACGGCCGGCCGAATCGATCGCGGCGAGGACGCCGACGCCCTGGTCGTCGTCGTGGTTCCACAGTGCGTCGATGTGCGGGTTGGCCGCGAGCAGCTGGGATGCCGCCGCCTCACCGCCGGCGACCGTGAAGTCGGCGGCGACGCGGGCCGAGACCTCGAGGCCGCAGTCTTCGAGCGCGTCCGCGAAGCCCTGCGACCGGTCCTGCGTCAGCGGCAGCGAGTCGATGCCGGCGATCTCGGCGACCACCGCGTCGGTCTTGCCGTCGAGCTGCTCGCAGATGTACGTTCCGGCGCTCACGCCCATGCCGTAGTTGTCGCCCAGCACGGTCGCCCGCGCGGCGAACGGGCTCGAGAACTCGCGGTCGACGTTGATGACCGGGATGCCGGCCTCCATGGCCTCGATGGCCGCCTCGGTGAGCGCGGCGCCGTCCGAGGGCAGCAGGACGATGGCGTCGACGCCGTCGTTGACGAACGTCTCGACGGCGGCGATCTGGGCGATCGGGTCGTTGGTGCCCTCGGCCACGCGCAGTTCGACATCGTCGAAGCTGTCGGCCGCGGCCTGCGCGCCCGAGTTGATGGCGCCGAGCCAGCCGTGGTCCGCGGCAGGTCCGGAGAAGCCGATGACGACGGTGTCGCCGCTCTGCGCGTTCTCTTCCGTCGTGGTCCCCTGGTCGACGACGTCGTCTTCGTCCGCGCCGGATCCGGTGCATCCGGCGAGCAGACCGATGGCTGCGATGACGGCCGTGCCGGTGAGCACGAGTCGCGTGCGCGCTGTCAGGTGTGAGCGCATGATTCCTCCTTGAATGTGATGCAGCTGTGACAGCGCGTCGCCCAGGCGTTTGAGGTGCCCGCACTCGAGGAGTCCACGCTGACGAGGCTCACGGTAGCAGAAGCGCATTCACGATGGACAGCTTTTGTCGTCGAAACAGCAGAAGTCCGAATTGCGGGGCTAGACCGCCTCGCTCGCCATAAGAAGCGCGCCCGTTGCCGCCTCCGCGGCAGCTGGCGAAGCCTCCTGCAGCGGAGCGTGCGTCGTGTTATGTTCATCGCGTGATCAAAGATGACCATGGTTCGGCATTACTCGTCGTCCGGGGCGTGACGAAGTCGTTCGCCGGCGTGCCGGCGCTCCGGGGTGTGGATCTCGACATCCTCCCCGGCGAGGTGCACTGCATCCTCGGCCAGAACGGTGCCGGCAAGTCGACGCTGATCAAGACGCTGGCCGGCGTGCATCGCCCCGACGAGGGCGTCATCGCGTGGCACGGCGAGCCCGTCGAGATCCCGACACCCGACGCGGCGATCGACCTCGGCATCGCCACCATGTACCAGGAACTCGATGTCGTCGACGGGCTCACGATCGCCGAGAACATCTACCTCGGCCATGAGCTGTCGCGCGGAGGCTTCACGAAGCGCTCCGAGGCGGCGCGCCGCACGAAGGACCTCCTGCGACGCCTGGGGCACGGCGGGCTCTCGCCCCACACCGAGGTCGGCCGCCTGAGCGCCGCCGGCAAGCAGATCGTGAGCATGGCGCGCGCGCTCTCGCACGACATCAAGCTCATCATCATGGACGAGCCGTCCGCTGTGCTCGACGGCGAGGAGGTCAAGAACCTCTTCCACGTCGTGCGCGAACTCACCGCCGAGGGCATCGCCGTCGTCTACATCACCCACCGGCTCGAAGAGATCCGCCAGATCGGTGACCGCATCACGGTGCTGAAGGACGGCAGATCGATGGCCAGTGGCCTGCCGGTCGCCGACACCCCCACGCCCGAGCTCATCCGCCTCATGACCGGTCGCTCCGTCGAGAACGTGTTCCCGCCCGCCGCGCCGATCCCGGCCGACGCCCCCGTCGTGCTGGAGGTGCAGGGACTCGCCGCGGCGGATGCCTTCCGGGATGTCTCGTTCTCGGTGCGCGCCGGAGAAGTCGTCGGTCTGGCGGGTCTCGTCGGATCGGGACGCTCCGAGATCCTGGAGACGGTCTACGGCGCACGACGCGCCACCGCCGGCACGGTCCGCGTCGGCGGCAAGCCGCTCCCCCGCGGTTCGGTCGTCGCCGCCGTCCGCGCCGGCATCGGGCTGTCGCCCGAAGAGCGCAAGAGCCAGGGGCTGGTGCTCGACGAGCCCATCTTCGTGAACGTCACCCTGCCGTCGGTGTCGAGGTTCGCCAAGGCCGGATTCCTCGATGAGCGCGCGGAGCGCAAGGCCACGAGGGAGCAGATCGACGCGCTGGAGCTGCGCCCGGCTGACCCCGACCGCGAGACGATCACCCTCTCGGGAGGAAATCAGCAGAAGATCCTGCTGGCGCGCTGGCTCGTCCACGGCACGCGGGTGCTCCTGCTGGACGAGCCCACACGAGGTGTCGACGTCGGTGCGCGTGCAGAGATCTACGCCCTGATCCGGCGCCTCGCCGCTGCGGGGAACGCCATCGTCATCGTCTCGAGCGAGATCGAGGAGGTGCTCGGCCTCGCCGACACGGTCCTCGTCATCGCCGACGGACGACTCCTCGACACCCGACCCGCCTCCCAGATCGACGAGCACGGTGTGCTCGACCTCGTCATGAAAGGAACCGCCGCGTGAGCGAGCAGCAGACCCCCGGGGCCGACGTCGTCCCCCCGACCGGCGACCCGGTCGCCGCCGCCGACATCGGCGCCTCCCGCCCGACCGGGGTCCAGCGCTTCTTCTCGGGATCCGTCGGGCGCAACCTCGGCCTGGTCCTGGCGCTCATCGTGCTCGTGGTCGTCGGCGCCGTCACCGCCCCCGACACCTTCCTGAGTGTGAGCAACGTCCTGACGATCCTTCGCGCCGCGTCGATCATCGGCGTGATCAGCATCGGCATGACGCTGGTCATCATCGCCGGTGGGATCGACCTGTCGGTCGGCTCCGTGATGGGCCTGGCCTCCGTCGTGGCGGCACTCGCGGCGATCCAGGATCTCGCCGACCAGCTCCACTGGATCGTGATGGTCGTGATCGCGCTCGCAGTGGGACTCGCGGCCGGGCTCATCAACGGCATCGTCATCGCCTACGGAAAGGTGGTGGCCTTCATGGCGACGCTCGCCATGCTCGTCGCCGCACGCGGCCTCGCCGAGATCCTCGCCGAGCGTCGCACGCTCCAGGTGCACGACCGTGACTTCATCACGTTCATGAATCTCGACATCATCGGCATCGACATGCTCATCTGGATCTTCGCGATCGTCGCCGCGCTCGGCTGGGTCGTGCTCAACCGCACGACGTTCGGCCGTCGCACCGTGGCCATCGGCGGCAACCGCGAGGCGGCGCGCCTGGCCGGCATCAACGTGAAGCGCCACACGATGTGGCTCTACGCGATCTCGGGCCTCTGCGCCGGCATCGCCGCCGTCATGATCCTCGGGCGCACGACCGCAGGCTCGTCGACGAACGGCACGCTCTACGAGCTCGACGCCATCGCGGCCGTCGTGGTCGGCGGCACGCTGCTCGTCGGCGGCCGCGGCACGATCACGGGCACGGTCCTCGGCGTCCTGATCTTCCAGACGCTGACCAACGTATTCGTCCAGAACAACCTCTCGTCGTCCGTCCAGGCCGTGGTCAAGGGCGTCATCATCGTCGTCGCGGTGCTCCTGCAGCAGCGCTTCGCGAAGCCGACCGGTCGCGGCGCATGACGGAGGCTCGTCCCGTCCGCGCAGAGCGCGGCCCCGGCGCACCGACGCGGGGCTCCCGCCGGTCCCCGGCCGCGCACGGGAGCTCCACCGGCCGCAGCTAATCTGGGAGGTGAACATGAGCGGCGAAACGACGACCACCTCTGCCGGCGTGAACGAGCTGTTCCAGCTGCTGCGCGACGGAGTGCCCCGCACACGGGCCGAACTCGCGAAGTCCACGGGGCTGGCGCGCTCGACGGTGGCGGCGCGGGTCGACCAGTTGATGCGCATGGGTCTCATCACCCCGGTCGCCGAAGCCGCGTCGACAGGCGGTCGGCCGCCGTCGCTGTTCGCGCTCAACCCCGCCGCGAAGGTCGTCGTCGCCGCGGACGTCGGGGCGTCGCACGCCACCGTCGCCGTGACCGATCTCACCGGCAGCATCCTCGCCGAGCACTCCGAGCCGCTCGACATCGCGCTAGGCCCAGAGCCCGTGCTGACATGGCTCGTCGAAGGCGCGACGATGCTGCTCGACCGGCTCGGGCGCGACCACTCGCACGTCGCGGCGATCGGCATCGGCGTCCCTGGGCCCGTGGAGCACTCCACCGGGCAGCCGGTGAACCCGCCGATCATGCCCGGCTGGAACCGGTTCGACATCCCGGGCTGGCTCAACCGGCACCTTAAGGTGCCGGTGCTCGTCGACAACGACGTGAACATCATGGCCCTCGGCGAACGATCCGTCGCCTGGCCCGGGATCGATCATCTGATGTTCGTGAAGGTCGCCACGGGCATCGGCGCGGGCCTGATCTCGGGCGGCACGCTGCAGCGCGGCGCTCAGGGCGTGGCCGGCGACATCGGGCATGTGCAGGTCGCGCGCGCCGCCGACGTGGCGTGCCGCTGCGGCAACCGAGGCTGCCTCGAGGCGATCGCCTCCGGCCCGGCGATCGCGCGCACGCTGCGCGAGGCGGGGATCGAAGCCCACAGCGGTTCCGACGTGGTCGACCTCGTCGAGCGCGGCAACATCGAGGCGGTCCAGGCGGTGCGGCAGGCCGGACGCGACATCGGCGAAGTGCTGACCACGTGTGTCAGCCTCGTGAACCCGTCCATCATCGCGATCGGCGGCTCGATGGCGCGCGTGGGCGAGCACCTCATCGCCGGCGTCCGCGAGGTCGTGTACGCCCGCTCGATCCCGTTGGCCACCGAGCACCTGTCGATCGTGCAGTCCACGGCAGCCGCTCGGGCCGCGGTCATCGGTGCGAGCATGCTCGCGATCGAGCACGTGCTGTCGCCGCAGGCGCTCACCGTCGGCTTCCGGTGAACGGTGCGACGCCGCGGCGTCGCGCAGAGGTAGCGCCCGCGTAACACGGGCGAGACGTACGCCCTGTTGACTGGGGTCACCGGGTTACGTCCGTGCCGATGCCGGCACGCCCGCGGAGGGAGTTCGCGATGAGGATCAGGTCGCTGCGATCGACGTCGGCACCGCCGCTGGAGCCCGTGGCCGCGCCGCCCGCCGAGATGCGGGCGATGGTGGTTCGGGCGCCGGGCGCGCCCGACGCGCTGGGCGCGGCATCCCTCCCGGTCCCTTCGCCGGTGCTCAGCGAACTGCTCGTGCGCGTCGTCGCGGCGGGGATCAACCCGATCGACGCGAAGACCCGCGCCGGTGCCGGCGTGTCGGGCGCGATCGCCGCGTATCCCGCGACCCTCGGCTTCGACTTCAGCGGCGTCGTGGTGAAGAGTCCGTACGAGGCGCATCCGCTGCCGCCGGGCACGCCCGTGTTCGGCATGGCGTCGTTCCCGCGCACCGGAGGGACGTACGCCGAGTACGTGGTCGCGCCGACGCTGTCGGTCGCCCGCAAGCCGGCGGCGCTGTCGCACGTCGAGGCCGCCGGTGTGCCGCTGGCGGCGCTCACGGCGTGGGGTCTCGTGGTCGAGACCGCGCATGCGCACGAAGGCCAGCGCATCCTGATCCACGCCGCGAGCGGCGGCGTCGGTCACTTCGCGGTGCAGTTCGCGGCATACTTCGGGGCGCACGTGACGGCGACCGCCTCGGGCCGGAACGCGGCATGGGTGCGGGAGCTCGGCGCGGCAGTCGTGATCGATCACACCACGACGCGCTTCGACGAGGTGATCGCCGACGTCGATGTCGTCATCGACCTCGTCGGCAACGCGCATGCCGACACCGGCACCCGATCGCTCACCGTGCTGCGGCCGGGCGGGCTGTACATCATGGTGCCGACCGGGTCGTGGCCCGGGTATGCCGAGGCCGCGGCCGCGGCCGGGGTGCGCGCCACGTCGTACAAGGTCGTGCCGGACGGCGGCGCGCTGGCGACGATCGCCCGCCTGCTCGATTCGGGCTCGGTGCAGGTCTACATCGACCGCGTCTTCGACCTGGGCGATGCGGCCTCCGCCCATCGCGAGCTGGAGCTCGGCCACACGCGCGGAAAGATGGTGCTGCAGGTCGCGGCCGGCTGACGACGGAGCGGCGTCAGCCGATCGGCGCGAGGACGCGGCGCCCCTCGGCGACGATCTCTTCCGCGATCGCATCGAGCAGCGGTGAGCGCAGGTTCCACTGCTGCCAGTGCAGCACCACGTCCGACGCGGGACCGCCCAGCAGCACCAGCTCGCCGCGCTGGAGGGCATCCTGCGACTGGAAGCGGGGCAGCATCGCCCAGCCGAGCCCCAGTCGCACCGCCGTCGCGAAGTCGCTCGACGCCGGGACGTAGTGCCGCGGCGGCCGCGCCGGGTCGATGCCCTGCCGCGTCAGCCACTCGTTCTGCAGGTCGTCACGCCGGTCGAAGTCCACGAGGGGTGCGTGCCCGAGCGCCCGAGCACGGTCTCCGCCGAGCCAGCGCTCGACATAGCCGGGCGTCGCGACCGCTTCGTAGCGCATCGCCCCGAGCACCGACGAGCGGCACCCCGCCACCGGTGCGGCGCGCGACGTCACGGCCCCCATCACGGTGCCCGATTCGAGCAGGCCGGCGGTGAAGTCCTGGTCGTCGCGGTGCAGGTCGAAGACGACGGGATGCCGCACCGCCAGCCGAGCGAGCGGCGGGAGGAACCAGGTCGCCAGCGAGTCGGCGTTCACCGCGAGTGGGACGCTTGTCAGCACCGTCTCGTCGTCGGCGCCTGCGCCGAGCTCGGCCAGCGCATCGTGCTCCAGCAGCGCGAGCTGCCGCGCGAGTCGGATCACCGCCGCGCCGTCCTTGGTCGCGCGCACCGGCTTCGACCGCACGAGCAGCAGGCGTCCGAGGTGCTCCTCGAGCGTCTTGATCCGCTGGCTGACGGCGGACGGGGTGACGTGCAGCCGGCGAGCAGCCGCGTCGAGCGTGCCTTCGTCGACGGCGACGGCGAGGGTCTCGGCCAGTTCGAACGGGATGCGCAGCATAAGCATTGCTAATGCTACTGAAGAATCGTGAGCTGGACGATGGATGCCGCTCGTCGTACCGTCGAAGAGTGCTCACCCCTCTCGTCGCCGGTCTCGGCCTCGGATTCTCGCTCATCGTCGCCATCGGTGCGCAGAACCTCTTCGTGCTGCGCCAGGGGCTGCGCCGCGAGCACGTGCTGCCGGTCGCGGCGATCTGCGCCGCTTCTGACGCCGTGCTCATCGCGCTCGGGGTCTCGGGCATCGGGTTCGTCCTCCACGCGGTGCCGTGGCTCGTCGACGTCGTGCGCTGGGCGGGCGCGGCATTCCTCGTCGGCTACGGGCTGCTCGCCGCTCGGCGCGCATGGCGCCCCTCGGGCGCGGCACTGGGCGCCGGCGAGCCGTCGGGCGCGGCACTGGATGCCGGCGAGCCGTCGGGCGCGGCATCCGGATCCCGTCCGTCAGGAGTGGCGACGACGACCCGGCTCGCGCCGGTGCTCCTCACCTGCCTCGCGCTGACGTGGCTCAACCCGCACGTCTACCTCGACACCGTCTTCCTGCTGGGCACGGTCGCCAACACCCACGGCGCCGACCGCTGGATCTTCGCGGCTGGGGCGATGGCGGCGAGCGCCGTCTGGTTCTTCGGCCTGGCGTTCGGCGCGCGGCTGCTCGGGCGCTGGCTGTCGACGCCGCGCGCCTGGCGGATCCTCGACGCCGTGATCGCGGTGGTCATGATCGCGCTCGGCGTCTCGCTGGTGCTGCCGGCCGCCGGCTGATCCTCAGGCCTTGCGCAGCGAAGGGTCCTCGATCTCGGCGATGCGCGCGGTCACGATCGCCCGGATCGTGTCGTCGGGCAGCGGCGCCTCGGGCTGGAACCGGATCGTGCCCTTGTCGAAATCAACACCGTCGTGCTCGAACCCCGCCCGCTGGGCCTCGGGCAGCCCCGCCGCGACGACATCGGGGACGCGCCCGCTGAAGGGGTACACGCCGATGTGCTTCTTCGTGCGCATCACCGCGATGAGCGCCTTGCCGCGATAGAGCAGTGCCGGCATGCCGTAGCTCTTGCCCTGTTCGAGGTCGGGGACGGCCGCGCGCACGATGTCGAACACGTGCGAGACGACCGCACGGTCGTCGGGGTCGAGGCTCTCGAGGTACTCGTCGACGGTTCCCATACCGGCATCCTGGCCCGCGGGCATCCGGCGCGGCAAGATGGCCGCATGAGACGCGTGCACGTGATCGTCGGCGGCGAGGTGCAGGGTGTCGGCTACCGCTACACGATGCGCATGGTGGCGCGCGACGCCGGCGTCGCGGGCTGGGTGCGCAACCGGCGCGACGGCTCGGTCGAGGCAGAGATCGAGGGAACGCCGGGACAGGTCGACCAGGTGCTCGCGTGGATGGCCGAGGGTCCGCCCGGTGCCGTCGTCTCGTCGGCGACCGTGGCGGAGTCCTCCCCCACTGGCGATCGCGGCTTCGAGGTGCTGCCGACGGCCTGAGGCGTCAGGCCGGGACCCCTGCCGCGAGCTCGGCGAACACCTCGACGGCGTCGTCGCTCGGGGCGAGCCCCGCGGCCTGCCCCGCCCACAGCGACACCAGGTCGCCGTCACCGCGGCGCGCGGCCTCGGCGCGGAACCGGCCGGTGAGCCAGTTCTGCGCGGGGAACGGGGCGATGACGCCCGACGTCTCGATCGTCCGCATGGCGCGATTCGGGATGCCGCGCGCCCAGCGTCCGCTCATCGCCCGGGTGA
Organism: Microbacterium kyungheense; assembly: GCF_006783905.1. Classification (GTDB taxonomy): domain Bacteria; phylum Actinomycetota; class Actinomycetes; order Actinomycetales; family Microbacteriaceae; genus Microbacterium; species Microbacterium kyungheense. The sequence goes on from NZ_VFPE01000007.1 coordinate 117,002, forward strand.
GCACCGTGCTCGTGTCGGTCGCCTCGGCGATCGCCCGTCGGTGGGCATCGGTCGCGGCGGACTGCCGCGTGCGCAGGAAGGCCGAGCCCACCTGGACGCCCGAGGCGCCCAGCGCGAACGCCGCCGCAACTCCGCGGCGGTCCCCGATGCCGCCCGCGGCGATCACCGGCACGCTCACGGCATCGACGACCTGTGGCACCAGCGCGAAGGTGCCCACCAGTGACGCGTCCGCGGGCTGCAGGAACGACACCCGGTGACCGGCGGCCTCTGCGCCCGTCGCCACGACCGCGTCGACACCGGCCTCGTCGAGGGCGACGGCCTCGGCCACCGTCGTCGCCGTGCCGATGATCCGGATGCCGCGGCTGTGCGCCGCGTCGACCAGACGGTGGTCCGGCACACCGTAGACGAGGCTGAGCGCTGCGGGGGCGGCATCCATCACCGCGGTCAGCTGGGACGCGATGTCGGGCAGGAACTCGACCGGCGGCGCGGGCGGAGCCATGCCGACGGCATCGAACAGCGGCGCGAGCGCCGCGAGGGCCGGTGCCAGGTCCACGTCGCCGGGAGTGACCTCGTCGCCGGTCGGAAGCCACAGGTTCACGGCGAACGGGCGGGCGGTGGCCGAGCGCAGCGCCGCGATCGTGTCGCTGATCCGGTCGGCGTCGTAGCCGTACAGGCCGTACGAGCCGAGCCCGCCCTGATCGCTCACGGCCGCCGTCAGCGCGACCGACGACAGCCCGCCGAACGGTCCCAGCACGATCGGCGCGTCGATTCCGAACAGATCCTGCAGCGTCTCGGCCATGGTTCCGACGCTACTCCCGGGCCGGCCGGAGCGCCCCGATGTGACGCCGGGAACGACGAAGCCCCCGACCGGTGACCGGTCGGGGGCTTCGTGCGGGTGTCTGCGATCAGACGAGCGCGTTGACGTCCAGCGGGATGCCGGGGCCGAACGTGGTCGACACGGCGCCCTTCTGGATGTAGCGGCCCTTCGAGCTCGAGGGCTTCAGACGCACGATCTCTTCGAGCGCGGCCTTCAGGTTCTCGTCGAGCTGGTCGGCCGAGAACGACGCCTTGCCGACGACGAAGTGCACGTTGGCGTGCTTGTCGACGCGGAACTCGATCTTGCCGCCCTTGATCTCCTCCACGGCCTTGGCCGGGTTGGGGGTCACGGTGCCGGTCTTGGGGTTGGGCATGAGGCCGCGGGGGCCGAGCACCTTACCCAGACGACCGACCTGGCCCATGAGCTCGGGCGTCGAGACGGCCGCGTCGAACGCGGTCCAGCCGCCGGCGACCTTCTCGATGAGCTCGGCGCCGCCGACCTCGTCCGCACCCGCGGCGATCGCGGCCTCAGCGGCCGGACCCGTCGCGAACACGATGACGCGCGCGGTCTTGCCGGTGCCGTGCGGGAGGATGACGGTGCCGCGCACCATCTGGTCCGCCTTGCGCGGGTCGACCGAGAGCTTGAGCGCGACCTCGACGGTCGAGTCGAACTTCGCCGAACCGGTCTCCTTCGCGAGGGCGACAGCCTCGGTCGGGGTGTAGAACTTGTCCGCCTCGATCTTGGCGGCAGCAGCCTGGAAGGCCTTGGACTTGGTAGCCATAGTCGTTATTCCCCTCAGTCCTCGACCGTGATGCCCATGGAACGGGCGGTGCCGGCGATGATCAGCGAGGCGGCCTCGATGTCGTTCGCGTTCAGGTCGGGCATCTTCGTCTCGGCGATCTGGCGCACCTGCTCCTTGGTGAGCTTGGCGACCTTGACCGTGTGAGGCGTCTTCGAGCCCTTCTGGACGCCCGCAGCCTTCTTGATGAGCTCAGCGGCCGGCGGGGTCTTCAGGATGAACGTGAAGCTGCGGTCCTCGTAGACGGTGATCTCCACGGGGATGACGTTGCCGCGCTGCGACTCGGTCGCGGCGTTGTACGCCTTGCAGAACTCCATGATGTTGACGCCATGCTGACCGAGCGCGGGGCCGATCGGCGGCGCCGGGTTGGCTGCACCGGCGTTGATCTGAAGCTTGATCAGGCCGGTCACCTTCTTCTTCGGTGCCATTCTTGTTTCCTTTCATCGAACGGATGCCAGGGGCATCCCTTCTCCCGCACGTCCGGCATCTCCGGACAGCGGTTCCCCCGGGACGATACCCGGGAAGTCTGTGTCAGAGCTTGGTGACCTGGTCGAACGACAGCTCGACGGGGGTCTCGCGCTCGAACAGCGAGACGAGGACCGTGAGCTTGCCGCTCTCGGGCTTGATCTCGCTGATGGTGCCGGGCAGGCCCGCGAACGAGCCCTCCTTGATCGTGATGGTCTCGCCGACCTCGAAGTCGACCTCGGCGATGACGCGCGCGGCCGCAGGCTGGCCCTTCTTGGCGGCGCCGCCCTTCGCGGAGGCGACCTCCTTGACCTCGACGAGGCTCTTCAGCATGTTGAAGGCCTCTTCGAAGCGCAGCGGGGTCGGGTTGTGGGCGTTGCCCACGAAGCCGGTCACGCCGGGCGTGTGACGCACGACCGACCAGGTGTCCTCGTTGAGCTCCATGCGCACGAGCACGTAGCCGGGGATCCGGACGCGCGTGACCATCTTGCGCTGCCCGTTCTTGATCTCGACGACGTCCTCCATGGGGACCTCGATCTGGTAGATGTCTTCCTCGACCTCGAGCGTCGACTTGCGCTGCTCGATGTTGGCCTTCACCTTGCGCTCGAAGCCGGCGTAGGAGTGGATGACGTACCACTTGCCCGGAAGGCTGCGCAGCTCGGCGCGGAACGCCTCGTACGGGTCCTCGTCGTCGTCGGTCTCGTCGTCGTCGGTCTCGTCGAGGTCGGTCTCGCCGGTCTCTTCCTCTTCCTCGGCCTCGTCGACGACCGCGGCAGCGGCATCCACCTCGGCCACGAAGTCCTCGTCGAGGACGGGCTCGTCCTCGTCGCCGTTCACGTCGGGGCCGTCGTAGGGGGCGACCTCGTCGGCGGCCTCGGCCTCGAGCTCGGCGACCTCTTCGGCGATGGAGTCGTTGATCACTTCGGCGGCGGCCTCGGTCTCAGCCGCCTCGTCCAGGTTCAGTGCGTCGTTCACGATCGCGTCGGCCTCCGGGTCGTCGATGTCGATGTCGTCCAGGTCGGAGTCGTCCTCGTCCTCGTCGTCCACCACGTGGATCGCGAGATGCTCGGCCGCTTCGACCGAGCGCTCCTCAGCGGCGAGGACGTTGCCCTCCTGAGCCTCGTCGTCCTCGGACGACTGCTCGGCAGCCGTCGCCCAATCCGCGTCGTCCGAATATCTTTCCGTCACGTGAGTTCTCTTCCGTTCCGTCCGCTGCCGGACCTGCGGTCCGCCCGTGTCATGCCCCTGGCTCACGCCCGGGCGCTCGGGATCAGGCGCCGGGCACTCCGAAGACGTTCGACGTGATCCACACGAACAGCACGTCGAGGCCGTAGACGAGGGCCATCATCACGACGACGAAGCCGAGCACCACCGCCGTGTACTTCAGCAGCTCCTGGCGCGTCGGCGTGACGACCTTGCGGAGCTCGGCGAAGACCTGACGGATGAACAGGGCGATGCGAGCGAAGACGTTGGGCTTCTTCTCGCGAGGCGCGGTCGTTCCCTCAGCGGGGACGACTTCGCCCTTCGGCTCGTCCTGAACCATCGATGCCACCTGATTACCTTCCGTGAGCCGACACGGATCGGCACACTGTGTTTGTCAACCACCGGACGAGCCGGTGTTGCGCTGAGCGCAGGGCGGACAGGAATCGAACCTGCAACCTGCGGTTTTGGAGACCGCTGCTCTGCCAATTGAGCTACCGCCCTAGAGACCCGGAGGTCTCGCTGAACCCGCACTCCTCCCCCGTCGTCCGACTGGGGAGCACTGTTCCTGACCGGCAGGCACAGCGAAAGAATGCAGACTTCAACTGCATGATCAAGTGTACGGCATGCCCGAGGGCCCCGCGAACCGGGCCGCACTCTCGCACTCGATCAGTACTGCTGGATGCCGTACCGGTCGGGCTCCGGAGCACGCTCGAAGGCGCGTCCCGAGATCACGGTGGGCTCCACCCGCACGTACGTGTACTTGAGTGTCGGGATCCACGGCCGCAGTCCCAGTCCGTCCGCGCGCTCGACGTCGGCGGAGCGGTCGAGCGGGTGCGCCCGGCCGCGCAGGATCACGCTCCAGGCGTCGGTGTCGGTGTGGTCGTCGACTTCGAAGAGCACCTCGTCGTTGACGGTGAGCTCGAAGAGCTTGCTGCCCTGTGCGGTGCGGAACAGCACGCTCTGGCCGTCGACCACGTAGTTCACGGGGAAGATGTCGAGCACATCCCCCACATGCGTGACGAGGCGTCCGAGCTCCTGCTGACGCAGTCGCTCCCAGCACTGCTCGTCCGAGAGCGCGACGACGGGATCCGGTGTGTCTGCCATACCCCCATCCTCGCCCTTGGCGACCCGGCACGACACCCCCGGAAGACGGTCTAGCATTCCGGCATGACCCTGTCGCAGGCGCGGCTCGACGAGCTGTGGGACTTCTCCGATCCCGCCGGATCCGGGGCCAGGCTGCGGCGTGCCGCCGAGGGCGAAGACGATGCCGCCGTCCGCGCGGAGCTGCAGACGCAGGTGGCACGGGCCCTCGGGCTGCAGGAGCGCTTCGCCGAGGCCGACGCGGCACTCGACGCGGTCGCGATCGCCGACGACGCGGTGGCGGCGCGGGCGGCACTGGAGCGCGGGCGTGTACGCAACTCGGCCGGCGACCCCGACGCCGCGATCCCCTACTTCACGGCGGCGCTGGATGCGGCATCCCGGCCCGACCTCGTCTTCCTCCGCGTCGACGCGCTCCACATGCTGGCGATCGCCGACGCCGAGCAGGCCGACGCGTGGACGGATGCCGCCCACGCCGCGCTCGACGCCGTCGACGACCCGCGCACGCTGCGATGGCGCGTCGCCCTGCACAACAACACCGGGTGGCGGCGGCTCGATGCGGGGCGCGTCGGCGACGCCGTCACATCGTTCGAGCTGGCCCGGGATGCCGCGGCACGCTGGGGCACGCCGCAGCAGGTGCAGTGGGCCGACGAGGCTCTCGCAGAGGCGCGCTTCCTGCTCTGACGGAATCCGGTCGTTGAGCGGAGCGACGGAGGAGCGGAGACGAAACGCGTCGTGCGCACGGTCAGGCGCGTTTCGTCTCGCTCGTACCTCGCTCGCTCAACGACCGGGTGGTGTTAGACGCCGACGCGGATGAGCTTCTTGTTGACGAACTCGTCGGCGGCGAGGAACCCCATCTCGCGGGCCGTGCCGGAGCGCTTCACGCCGCCGAAGGGCAGCGCGGGCTCGTCGGCCAGCACGACGTTGACGTAGACCATGCCGGCGTCGATCTTGTCGGCGACGCGCGCCGCCTGCGCCTCGTCGGTCGTGAACACGTACGACCCGAGGCCGAAGCTGGTGTCGTTCGCCAGCGCGACGGCGGCATCCTCGTCGGCGACCTGGTAGACCACGCCCACGGGGCCGAAGAACTCCTCGCGATACGCGTCCATGTCGCTGGTCACGCCGGTGAGCACGGTGCCCGGGTAGTAGGCGCCGTCACGCACGCCGCCGGCGACGAGCGTCGCGCCCTGCGCGACGGCGTTGTCGACCTGCGCCGCGAGGCGCTCGGCGGCGGTCAGCGACGACAGCGGACCGAGGACCGTGTCGTCGGCGAACGGGTCCCCGACCTTCGCGCCCGACATCGCCGCGGTGAACTTCTCCAGGAACGCGTCGTACAGGCCCTCGACCACGATGAAGCGCTTGGCGGCGTTGCAGGACTGGCCGTTGTTGTCGAGGCGTGCGGCCACGGCGGCCTCCACGGTCGCGTCGAGGTCGTCCGTCGACAGCAGGATGAACGGGTCCGAGCCGCCGAGCTCCAGCGCCACCTTCTTGAGGTTGCGCCCCGCGATCTCGGCGACGGCGGCGCCGGCGCGCTCGGATCCCGTCACCGACACGCCCTGCACGCGGCGGTCGGCGATCACGGCGGCCGCCTGGTCGTTGGTCGCGTAGATGTTCGTGTACTCGGCGCCCAGTCCGGCGTCCGCGTAGATCGCGGCGATCGCCGCGGCCGACTCGGGGCACTGCGGCGCGTGCTTGAGCAGGATCGTATTGCCCACCACGAGGTTCGGCGCCGCGAAGCGGGCGACCTGGTAGTAGGGGAAGTTCCACGGCATGATGCCCAGCAGCACGCCCAGCGGCGTGCGCCGGATCACCGCCGTGCCCTCACCGTCGATCTCGAGCGGCTGGTCGCCGGTGATGCGGTCCGCGTGGTCGGCGTAGTACTGGGTGATGTCGGCGGCGAAGTCGACCTCGCCGAGCGCCGCCTCCAGCGGCTTGCCCATCTCGCGCACGATGATCGCGGCGAGCTCGTCCCGACGCTCGCGGTGCAGGTCGGCGACCTTGCGGATGCGGGCGGCGCGCTCGTCGACCGAGGTCGTCCGCCACGTGCGGTAGGCGGCATCCGCCCCCGCGATGGCGGCCTCGAGGGCCTCGTCGGTGATGGTCGGATACGTGGCCAGGGTCTCACCCGTGGCCGGGTTGACGACGGCGTAGTCGCTCATGGGTGCTTCTCCGATCGAAGGGATGGGGTCAGTCTGCCGGTCAGCGGCCGGCGCGTCGAAGGCTGGCGGGGGCGTCGATACTGAGTGTCTCACCGCGGAAGAACGCCGGACGCTTGATCGCCTGCCAGATCATGATGGCGATGCCGACGACGATGATGCCGACGCCGAGCACGAACACGAGGCCGACGCCGCCGACGCTCGAACCGCTGCCGTAGGCGGGGTCCATGGAGTCGATGAGCGTCGTGACGAACAGCACCGCGAGGATGGCACCGCCGACGAGCGGGAACAGGAACGTGAAGAAGAAGCTCCGCGCCGAGTCGAACCACTGCTTGCGGAAGTACCACACGCACGCGAACGCGGTGAGTCCGTAGTAGAAGCAGATCATCATGCCGAGCGAGAGGATCGTGTCGGTCAGGACGTTCTCGCTGACGATGCGCATGACGGCGTAGAACACCGAGGCGACGATCGCCGAGACGATGGTGGCGTACCCGGGCGTGAAGAACCGCGGGCTGACCTTCGCGAACTTCGCCGGCAGCGCGCCGTAGTGGCCCATCGCGAGCAGCGTGCGCGCCGGGCCGACGGCGGTCGACTGCAGCGACGCGGCCGAGCTCGACAGCACCGCGAGCGACACGAGGAACGCCAGGGGTCCGAGGATCGGGTCCGACAGGGCGAAGAACACGTTCGCCGAGATCTCTTCGTTGGCGAGCCCGAGGCCGCTCGATCCGACGCCGGCGAACATGATGAGGCCGATCGACAGCAGCAGGTACAGGCTCACCACCACGACCACGGTCACCATGGCCGCACGGCCCGGCGTCTTCGCGGGGTTCTTGGTCTCTTCGTTCATGGTCAGGACGACGTCCCAGCCCCAGAAGATGAAGATCGACAGCGACAGCCCGGCGGCGAACGCGCTGAAGGACGACACCTCGAACGGGTTGAACCACGACCACGAGAACGCGGTCGGGTCCGGTGCCTCGCCGTCCACGGCCTTCACGATCGCGACGACCGCGAAGAGCACGAGCACCACGACCTGGAAGCCGACCAGCACGTACTGGAACTTCTGCGTGGTCTGCATGTCGCGGTACGAGATGAGCGTCGCGCCCAGCATGAACAGCAGGCACACGACGACGTTGATGACCGGGTTGAACGCCAGCTCGGCGATGTCGGGGTTGCCCGTCAGCTGCGCGATCAGCAGGAACAGGAACTCCACGGCGATGCCCGCGAGGTTCGACAGCACGATGACGGTGGCGGCGACGAGCCCCCAGCCGGTCATCCAGCCGATCCACGGGCCGAAGGCCCGCACGCCCCACGTGAACGACGTGCCCGAGTCGGGCATCGCCCGGTTGAGCTCGCGGTAGCCGAAGGCGGTAAGCAGCATCGGGATGAAGCCGACCAGGATGATCGCCGGCACCTGCGTGCCCACGACCGCGACCGTCGGGCCGAGCGACGCCGTCAGCGTGTAGGCCGGCGCGATCGTGGAGACGCCGATGACGACGGCTCCGAGGACGCCCACGGCGCCGGCGCTGAGGCCCTTCTTGGACAGACCGCCGGCATCGGCGCCGGAGGCGGGGGCGAGCGGCGCCGCAGCGCCGGTGTTCTGAGCGCTCATCGTGACGCGCCTTCCTGGCGCGTGCGGGGCACGACGACCATCGGGACGGGAAGCTCGTGCAGCATCTTCGCCGCCGTCGAGCCGAGGAACAGGCGCCGGGGCTGGGCCAGCCGGCTGGAGCCGACGACGGCGATCTCGCCCGGCTCCCACGCGAGGTGGGCGACGGCGTCCTCGATGCTGTCGCCGCGGGCGACGACGACCTCGGCCTCGACATCGTCGGGGAGGGCGTCCAGCGCCCTGCTGAGCACGTCGTCGGCGTGCGCGGCGCCGGCGATGCGGATCACGCCGGTGTCGACGGTCGCGGGCAGGTCGACGGACACCAGCGACAGCAGGCGCAGCTCGGCGCCGGTGGCGGCCGCGAGGGCGATGCTCTCGTCGAGCAGCGCCTCGGCGCCCGGCCTGGTGCCGATCGCCGCGGTCACCCGCGTGATGCCGGTCGCCTCCATGCGGCGCGACCCCTCGGGGGCGAGCACCACGGGGACGTCCGACGAGTGCAGGAGCTCGTTCGCCACGGTGCCGAGGCGGTGGCGTCCGCGCAGGCCGCCGTTGGCGGCCCCGACGACGATGTGGGATGCCGCCAGCTCATGCGCGGCGGCCTCGAGGCCCTCGGCGAACGAGTCGCCGAAGCGGACGTGCGACCGCGACGTGACGGCATCCGGGATCGTCCGGGCCGCCTCGGCGAGCCACGTCTCGGCCTGACCCAGCAGGTATCGGTCGTAGCTCGCGTCGGGCGGGGTGATGACGCTGCGGTCCTCCCCCGGCAGAACGAGGACGAGGTCGAGCTCGGCGCCCGTGGCCGCGGCCAGGCGCGAGCCCAGGGCGACGGCATCCGCTCCCGCGTCGGTCGCGGTGTAGCCGACGACGATCCGCGCGGTCATCGTCGTGCCGCCTCGAGGACGTTGGCCGCGGCGAAGCGGCCCATGCGGATCGCGCCGTCGACGTGCTGGTAGCCGGCGCCGGCCATGTCGCTGCAGGCGAAGTGGATCGGGCCGACGGCGGCACGCAGATCGGCGCCGTACCGGTGCAGCCCGCCCATGTCGAAGCTCGCGGCGTAGGCGCCGCGCGTCCACTCCTCCGAGCCCCAGTCGCTCTCGTAGTACACGACCGGGTTCTTCGCCTCGGGACCGTAGTAGTGCGACAGCGACTCGAGGATGCGCTCCTTGCGCTCCTCGGCCGAGAGGGTGAACAGGTCGTCGGCGTTCTGGTCGCTGACGAAGCCCACCAGCGTGCCGCGCTCGTCGCCGTGGTTGGTGTTGTCGTAGGCCTCGTGCGACAGCTCGTAGGGGCTGAACGCCGTGCCGGACAGGCCCTGCTCGCGCCAGAACGGACGGTCGTAGACGGCGTGCACCTTGATCACGAAGCCCATCGAGAGGTGCTGGTGGAGCTGGTGCTGACGGCGAGGCAGTGCCGGCACGAACGAGATGCGGTCGTAGAGGACCGGGGCGTGCGCGAGGATCGCGTAGCGCGCGTTGACGCGCAGGTCGCCGTCGGCGTGGGCGACGACGCCCTCGTCCGACCACTCCAGGGTGCGCACGGCGTGACCGAGCAGCACGTCGTCGCCGAGCCGCTCGGCCAGCAGGATCGGCACCTGCTGCAGTCCTCCGACGACTCGCTTGTCGAGGATGAAGTCCGCGTCGACGAGGTTGGAGTACGAACCGGCCGACGCCGCCATCAGCAGCGACTGCAGCAGCGAGAACGCGTGCGTCGGCTTGGTGAGCATCGCCGAACCGGTCGCGAACGCGAGGTTGCGGACGGCCTCGTCGTCGTCGGTCTGCGCACGCAGCCACGCGTCCCACGTGACGGCGTCCCACTCGGCGGCCTTCGGGTGCTCCCACGGGCGGTCCGGGTCGATCTCGGCGACCATCGCGTCCAGGCGCTCGGTGATCTCGGCGATCGCCTGCTCGGTCTCGGGCGCGACCGGGAACATCTCGCCGGTGAAGCGGTGCAGCGTGCCGTCGGGCCCGACGTAGACGCTGTCGCCCTCGCGGTAGCGGCTGAAGGTCTCCAGGCCGAGCTCGGCGATGGTCTCTTTGAGCGCGTCCTGGTCGGGTGAGACCCACTGGCCGCCGATCTCGAGCATCGCCCCGTCGATGACGTCCGTCCACAGGCGGCCGCCCACGCGGTCGCGCGCCTCGAGCACGACGACCGACAGACCGGCCTTCTTCAGTTCGTTGGCGGCGGTGGTGCCGGCGGCGCCGGCGCCGATGATGACGACGTCACGGGTCAGCTCGGTCATTCGGACTCCTTTGTCGGGCGCGCCGGCGGGCGCGCATCCTGCGGTTCTTGCGTTCGGATGGATGCCGCGACCGCCGTGCTGCGGCGGTCGCGGCATCCCGGATCAGTTGTCGGCCAGCGCGGCCGCTATGACGTCCAGGCCCTCGTGGAGCAGGTCGTCGGTGATCGAGAGCGGCGGCAGGAAACGGATCACGTTCCCGTAGGTGCCGCACGTGAGCACGATGACGCCCTGTGCGATGGACGCCTTCGCGACCGCGGCGGTGAGCGCGGCATCCGGCTCGCCCGTCGCAGGGTCGACGAACTCGGCGGCGATCATCGCGCCGTGGCCGCGGACGTCGCCGATGCGGGGGTCGGCGGACTGCAGCTGCTGCAGACGGCCCTTGAGGATCTCTTCGATCTCGCGGGCGCGCTCGACCATGCCGTCGTTCTCGAACACGTCGATCGCGGCCACCGCGGCGGCGCAGGCGATCGGGTTGCCGCCGTAGGTGCCGCCGAGTCCGCCCGAGTGCGAGGCGTCCATGATCTCGGCCCGGCCCGTCACGGCCGCCAGGGGCAGGCCCCCCGCGATGCCCTTGGCGGTCGTGATGAGGTCCGGCACGATGCCGAAGACCTCGCTCGCGAACATGCGTCCGGTGCGAGCGAAGCCGGTCTGGATCTCGTCGGCGATGAACACCACGCCGTTGGCGCGGCACCACTCGACGATGGCGGGAAGGAACCCGTCGGCGGGCACGATGAAGCCGCCCTCGCCCTGGATGGGCTCGATGATGACCGCGGCCAGGTTGTCGGCGCCGACCTGCTTCTCGATCATCGAGATGGCCCTCTTGGCGGCGAGGCCGCCGTCGAGGCCGTCGCGGTACGGGTACGACAGCGGGGCGCGATAGATCTCCGACGCGAACGGGCCGAACCCGCTCTTGTACGGCATGGCCTTCGCGGTCAGGGCCATCGTCAGGTTCGTGCGGCCGTGGTAGCCGTGGTCGAATGCGACGACGGCCTGCTTGCCGGTGTACTTGCGGGCGATCTTGACGGCGTTCTCGACCGCCTCGGCACCCGAGTTGAACAGCGCGCTCTTCTTGGCGTGGTCGCCCGGGGTGATGCGGTTCAGCGCCTCGGCGACCGTCACGTACGAGTCGTAGGGCGAGATCATGAAGCACGTGTGGGTGAACTGCGCCACCTGCTCCTGGACGGCCTTCACGACCTTGGGGTGCGCGTTGCCGATCGTGGTCACCGCGATGCCCGAGCCGAGGTCGATGAGCGAGTTGCCGTCGGCGTCCACGACGACACCGCCGCCGGCTGCCACCGCCTGCACGGGGACGGTATGCCCGACGCCGGCTGCGACGGCGTCGGCCTTGCGGTCCAGCAGCTCCTGCGACCGCGGGCCGGGGATGCTGGTGACGAGGCGGCGCTCCTGGGGCAGGGTGGGGCCGCCGAGGGGCGTTGCGGTGAGGGTGTCGGCTGCGCTGCTCATGCTCGGGAGCGTATGTCGGCGCTCCGGCCGGCCGCACCTGCCGCCACGTACATTCTGTCCGGCTCGCTGTACGACCCGTACACTCGGGGATCATGGACGCGGACGACGCCCCCACCCTGCGCGCGCTGCTCGCTCGTCGCGATCTGCACCTCTCGCTGGCGGTCGACGATGTCGAGGCGGCGGCGCTGGACCGCGCGATCCGGTGGGTGCACAGCTCGGACCTCGCCGACCCGACGCCGTTCCTGTCGGAAGGCCTCGTGCTGCTGACGACCGGCACGCAGTTCCCCGGTGGCGACGGCGCCGACGCGCCGGAGCCGTATCACGCGTACGTGCGCCGGCTGGCGGCGCGCGGGGTGGTCGGCCTCGGGTTCGGCACCGAGGTGGTGCGTGACGGCATCCCTCCCGCGCTGGTGGACGCCTGCCGTGACGAGCGGATGCCGCTGTTCGAGGTCCCGTACCGCACCCCGTTCATCGCCGTCGCCCGCGCCAACGCCGAGGCGATCGCGGCCGAGGCGTACGCACGGCGCAGCTGGGCGCTCGCCGCGCAGCGGGCGATCGCACTGGCCGCCCTGCGGCCGGACGGCCTCGGCGCGACCGTCGCCGAGCTGGCCAAGCAGCTCGACACGTGGGTGGGCATGTTCGACGCTGCCGGCGAGCCGGCGCGCGAGCATCCGGCGGCCGGTCTGGATCCCGAGACGGCGGCGGCGCTGCAGCGCGAGGTGACGGCGGTGCTGCACCGTGGTGCGCGCGCCGGCTCGTCGCTGCGCATCGGCGACACGCCCTTCACGCTGCAGACGCTCGGCCGCGGCGGTCATCTGCGCGGGGTCATCGCGATCGCTGCCGGGGATCTCGACCAGGAAGGGCGCGTCGTCGTGACGTCGGTCATCGCCATGGCGGGACTCGCCCTGGAGCAGCAGCAGGGCCTCGTGCGTGCGCGCAGCGCGCTGCGCGCGGGACTCGTGCAGTCGCTGCTGGCGGGCGATCCGGCGCTCGCACGGCGCACGTCGCGCGAGCTGTGGGGTCCGCTTCCGCCCGCGCCGGTGACCGTGGGACTGACGGATGCCGCCTCCGCGCGTGTGGACGGCATCGCCGAACTGTTGGAGCTCTGGGCCGACGAACGCCGCGGCGCACTGTTCTTCGGACGCACCGACGACGGCCTCGTGCTCGTCGTCCCCGCCGGCGAGCTGTCGGCCCTCCGCGACCTCGCCGACCGGTTCGAGCTGCGGATCGGCCTGTCGGACCCGGCGGGCTACGACGGGTTCACCGCGGCGGTCGGCCAGGCGCGAGTCGCGCGCGACCGCGGCATCGGCCCGATCACCGCGTTCGCCGACGTGTCGCGCGCCGGCGTGCTGTCGGCGTTCACCGACGAGGCGCGATCGCTCGCGCGCGCCGAGCTGGCCCCGCTGTACGACCACGACGCGTCGCAGGGCACGCACCTCGTCGACACGCTGCAGGTGTGGCTGGACAAGGACTGCTCTCACGAGGCCACCGCTCAGGCGCTGGGCGTGCACCGCCACACCGTGCGCACGCGGCTGGCGCTGGTCGAGCGCGTGCTCGGCCGCGACCTGTCGTCCTTCGCGACGCGCGCCGAGCTGTGGGCGGCGCTGCGCGCGCTCGACGCCTGACCTCGGCGAGCCGGGCCCCCGACGATGCGACGTTCGCCGCCGTCGGGTCGGCTCGGGCGGGCTCGCCTGAGGCGTATATCGAAAAAGCCCGATGAACCTCCTGCTCACACGAAAGGGGAACCGTCCGGACCTCGTTGAACCTCCGGTTCACATGCTGGTGCAGTGGATGGTGCGTGAACCGAAAGTTCACCGGCCGCCTTGTCACCCGTGTGAACGGGACGTTCACCGGCAGCCCCACCAGACCGTGTGAACCGGAAGTTCACCGACGCCATGTGAACCGGAAGTTCATCGACGCCGTCTAAACCGAACATTCACCGACCCGGTGTGAACCGGAAGTTCACCGACGCCGTGTGAACCACACATTCACCGCCCCGGTGTGAACCGGAAGTTCACCGACGCCGTCTGAACCGAACACTCACCGACGCCGTGTGAAACGGAAGTTCACCGACGCCGTGTGAACCGGAGGTTCATCGGGTTCTACGGATACACCCCTACGGACGGTATGGTCCGCGGCCATCTGCGCACATTCCGCATCGATGGGTCCGCCCGCCGGCGCGGCAGGATGAGGGCATGCGCACCTCGACGCCCGACGCCTCCGTCCCGAACGGCGAGGTGTCGTGGTGGTGGCGCAGCCTCGGCGGCCCACCGCCGTTCCGGGCCCCGCTGCCGGGCGACCTCGACGCCGATGTCGCCATCGTGGGTGCGGGCTACACCGGGCTGTGGACGGCGTACTACCTGAAGCGCGCGCAGCCCGATCTGCGCATCGTCGTGCTCGAGCAGCGGTTCGCCGGATTCGGGGCATCGGGCCGCAACGGCGGCTGGCTCACGAACTCGGTGACGGGCGGCCGTGAGCGCTACGTCGATCGGTCCGTCAGCGCGTCCGAGGGCGGATGCGACGCGGCGGTCGCCCAGCAGCGTGCGCTCAACGAGAGCGTCGACGAGGTCATCGCGGTCGCCGCGCGCGAGGGCATCGACGCCGACATCGTGAAAGGCGGCGAGCTCGAGGTCGCCCGCACGCCTGCGCAGCTCGCACGGCTGCAGGCGTTCGCCGCGGCCGAGCAGGCCTGGCCGCACACCGATGTGGAGACGTGGGATGCCGCGGCCACCGCATCCCGGATCCGCATCGCCGGCGCGCTCGGCGCCGTCTGGCACCCGCACTGCGCGCGTGTCCACCCGGCGAAGCTCGTGCGGGGCCTGGCCGCCGCCGTCGAGCGGCTCGGCGTCACCATCCACGAGCAGACGCGCGTGCTCGACATCTCCGCCGGCCGCGCCGTCACCGACCGCGGAACGGTGCGCGCGACGCACGTGCTGCGAGCGACGGAGGGATTCACCGCGGATCTGCGCGGCGAGCACCGGACGTGGCTGCCGATGAACTCGTCGATGATCGTGACCGAGCCGCTTCCCGCGGGATTCTGGGATGCCGTCGGCTGGCGCGCGCACGAGACGCTCGGCGACTTCGCGCACGTCTACATGTACGCGCAGCGGACGGCCGACGACCGCATCGCGTTCGGCGGGCGGGGTGTGCCGTACCGCTACGGGTCGCGCGTCGACACGGACGGCTCGACGCAGCGGCGGACCATCGCCTCGCTCACGCGTCTGCTGCGCGACTTCTTCCCGGATGCCGCCGGCACTCCGATCGCGCACGCCTGGGCCGGCGTGCTGGGGGTTCCCCGCGACTGGTCGGCGACCGTCGTGCACGACCGCGCCAACGGGCTCGGCTGGGCGGGCGGCTATGTCGGCACGGGCGTGACCGCCACCAACCTCGCCGGACGCACGCTCGCCGATCTCGTGCTGGAGCGCGACACCGAGCTCACACGGCTCCCGTGGGTGGGGCACCGGGCCCAGCGCTGGGAGGCCGAACCCCTGCGGTGGACCGCCGTCAACGCGATCTACGCCGCGTACGGGATGGCCGACCGGGCCGAGGCATCCTCCCGCTCCCCACGCACGGCGTGGCCGGCGCACCTCGCCGACGCGATCGCCGGGCGGCACTGACCAGCCCTTCAGTCGGTCAGCAGCGCCTCGATGAGGCCGGGGAACCGCTCGTCGAGCTCTGCCCGGCGCAGCTGGATGGCGTGCGTGCGGCCGCTCACGATCGTCCGCGTGAGGCCCGCCTCGCGCAGCGTCTTGAAATGGTGCGACAGCGTCGACTTCTGGATGCCCAGGCCCCACACGTCGTATCCCTTGGAGTGCGGCTCGCCGTCGGCGAGCACGCGCACGATCGACAGCCGGGCCGGATCCGCCAGCGCGCGCAGTACGCCGACGAGGTCGACATCGTCGATGTCGGGCGCCGGGTACGGGTCGGCGGCGTCGGCAGGCACAGCATCCTCCCCGAATTGTTTGACGGTGATCGAACAATACCCTACGGTGACCGTATGACCACGATCGAACAATCGTACCGCGAAACCATCGGCCGGCTCATCGTGCTCGCCGGTGCGACCTTCCTGGTGGGAACCAACGCCTTCGTCATCGCGGGCCTGCTCCCCCGCATCGCCGGCTCGCTGCACGCCACCGAGGGCGCAGTCAGTTACACGGTCACCGCCTATGCGCTCGTGGTCGCGCTCGCGGCGCCGGCGATCGCCGTGCTGCTGCCGCGTACCCGGCCGCGGGTGCTCATGGCCGCCGGCGCTCTGCTGTTCGCCGCCGGTGCCGCCATCACGGCACTCGCCACCGGCGTCGAGTGGTTCACCGTCGGACGCGTCGTCGCGGCGTTCGGCGGCGCGGCCCTCGTCCCCACCGCCACGGCCGTCGCCGCACAGCTCGGCCCCGCCGAGCGACGCGGCCGCTCGCTCGCGATCGTCGGTGCGGGCTTCACGCTGGCGACCGCCCTGGGCGCCCCGCTCGGCACCGCCCTGGGCAGTGTCGTCGGGTGGCGGACACCCCTGTGGATCCTCGCGGCCTGCGGACTCGTGTGGGCCGCGCCCCTGCTCGCGCTCTTCCGGCTCCCCGCCCGCGGCGGCTCCGCCACGCTGCGCGAGCGGTTCGCTCCGCTCGCGGACGCCCGTGTCGTGCTCACCCTCGGCGCCGTCGTGCTGACGGTGGCCGCGTTCAACATCGTGTACATCTTCAGCGCGGCCGTCTCGGCGCCGGCGACCGACGGTTCGGGCGCGCAGCTCGCGACGCTGCTGCTCGTCTACGGTGCAGCGGGGGTCGTCGGCAACGCGATCGCGGGCGGCCTCACCGACCGGCTCGGCAGCCGCGCCGCGGCCGTGAGCGCGCTCGCGGTGCAGCTCGTGTGCCTCGTGGCGATCGCACCGCTGGAGAGCTCGTACATCGGGCTGCTCGTGGCGTTCGCGGCATGGGGAGCCGCCGCGTTCGCGATCACGATCCCGATCCAGCACCGGCTGGTCTCGCTCGCCCCCGAGTCGGCCGGGTTCACGATGTCGTGGTTCTCGACGGCGATGTACCTCGGCATCGCGATCGCTCCGCCGCTCGGCAACGTCGCGGACGCCGTCGGCGGTGCCGTTCTCATCCCGATCGCCGGGGCCGTCGCCACCGCCGCAGCCGTGCTGATGTTCCTCTCGGGCTACCGCCGGCGGCCGGCACGTACACTCGCCGACGCGGGCCAGCAGACCGCCTGACCCGCGGATCGTGTCAGCGCGGCGCGTGCGCCTCGAGGAACTCGTACAGATCGGTCGTGTCGACACCGGGGAACGAGCCGGTCGGCAGCGTCGCGAGCAGCGTGCGCGGCGTGCGGACGTTCGGCCAGGACTGCTCGCGCCACGAGGTCTCGAGCTCTGCGGGAGCACGGCGGCAGCACACCTCGACCGAGTGCTTCGAGACGCCGCGGTTCGGGGTGTCGCGACCGAGGAACCACTTCGTGTCGTCGAAGCGCACGCCCACCGAGACGGAGTGCGCACCCTCGCTCGACATCTCGACGCGCGCGGTGCACCAGTACGTGCCGTTGCCGGTGTCGGTGTACTGGTAGTACGGGTTGAAGTGGTCGTCGACGTCGAACACGACGCGTGAGGTCCACTTGCGGCAGCACATCTGCCCCTCGATCGAGCCGAGGCGGTCGGTCGGGAAGTTGACGTCGTCGTTCTCGTAGACCTTCGTGATGACGCCCGACTCGTGCACCTTCAGGAAGTGCACGGGCAGCCCGAGGTGCACCGTCGCGAGGTTCGTGAAGCGGTGCGCGGCGCTCTCGTACGAGACCGAGTAGGCGTCGCGGAGGTCCTCGATCGAGATGGCGCGGTCGTTCTTGGCGTCCTGCAGGAACGGCACCGCGTGAGCCTCGGGGATCAGCAGCGCGCCGGTCAGGTAGTTGGTCTCGACGCGCTGACGCAGGAAGTCCGCGTACGAGGTGGGCTCCCGGTGCCCGAGGATCCGGCTCGACAGCGCCTGCAGCACCGCCGTGCGCGGGTCGCCCTTCGCGGTGAGCCGGCTCGACAGGTACAGGCGCCCGTTCTTGATGTCGGCGACAGACCGCGTCGTCTGCGGCAGGTCGGGCACGTAGTGCAGGGTGAACCCGAGATGCGCGGCGATATCGGATGCCGTGCGCTGGGTGAGCGGACCGCCCGGGTGATCGACGGCGTCGAGGATGCGGCGCGCCTGCTCCTCCAGCTCGGGGAAGTAGTTGTTCTGCGTGCGCATGAGCTTGCGGAGGGCGACGTTGGCCCGCCGCGCCTCTTCCGGCGTCGCCGCACGCTCGTCGCGCAGCCGCTCGATCTCGCCCTGCAGCGCGATCATGGCCTTCAGAGCCTCGGTCGGAACCGTCTTGCCGATGCGGAAGGGCGGGATGCCGAGGGCCTGAAAGGTCTGCCCGCGCATCGCGCGCTCCAGCGAGATCTCCAGCGTCGCGCGCTCGTCCAGCGGCTCGGACTCGAGGATCGCCTCGATCGACGAGCCGAGGGCGCGGGCGATCGACTGCAGCAGCGACAGCTTCGGCTCGCGACGACCGTTCTCGATCATCGACAGCTGGCTGGGGGCGCGGTCCACAGCGTTCGCGAGCTCTTCGAGGGTCATGCCGCGGTCCGCGCGCAGCTGCCGGATGCGCCGGCCGATGGTGAGGGGATCCACCTCTCCATCGTCGGGTTCTTCTGGCCGGCGATCGGTGCTCGTCAGCGTCGTCATGGGGCGATTCTGTCACGAAAACAGAAATCTGCTGAAACTTCACAGCGGATTTGGTCGTCTGAGGCCCCGAACTTCACCGGATAGTGGACACACGAACGACCGATCGATCCAGAACGCGGATCACGGGACGCCCGGACCCGGCACACACGCCGGGGGCGGGCATCCTTCCCCTCCACACCGCACTCGCACACAGGAAGGCAGGGACATGACACCTGCGACCGCCACCCCGATGCGCACCCGCACCGGACCGATCCCCACCCAGACACACCAGCCGACGCTCGAGATCGCCGGCCGCCTCGAACCCCGCTACGACGAGATCCTCACGCCCGAGGCGATCACGTTCCTCATCGAGCTGCACCAGCGCTTCGGCGCCCGTCGCCACGACCGGCTCGCCGACCGCATGCGCCGCCGGTTCGAGATCGGCAACGGCCACGACCCGCAGTTCCGCGACGACACGCGCCACATCCGTGAGGACGCGGACTGGCAGGTCGCCGGCGCCGGGCCCGGGCTCGAGGACCGCCGCGTCGAGATCACCGGCCCGACCGACCCGAAGATGACGATCAACGCCCTGAATTCGGGCGCGAAGGTGTGGCTCGCCGATCAGGAGGACGCCACCAGCCCCACGTGGCAGAACGTCATCGAGGGCCAGCTGTCGCTCCGCGACGCCATCCGCGGGGAGCTGGAGTACACGAGCCCCGAGGGCAAGCGCTACGAGGTGACCGCCGCCCAGACGCCGACGATCGTGATGCGACCGCGCGGCTGGCACCTGCCCGAGGCGCACCTGCGCTTCACCGACCGGACGGGCCGCACGCTCGCCGCGTCGGGTTCGCTCGTGGACTTCGGCCTGTACTTCTTCCACAATGCCGAGGCTCTGATCGCGAACGGCCGCGGCCCGTACTTCTACATCGCCAAGCTCGAGTCCAGCGAAGAGGCGAAGCTGTGGGACGACGTGTTCTCGTTCAGCGAGCAGTACATCGGGATCCCGCACGGCACCATCCGCGCCACCGTGCTGATCGAGACGCTGCCGGCGGCGTTCGAGATGGAAGAGATCCTCTACGAGCTGCGCGACCACGTCGCGGGCCTGAACGCCGGACGCTGGGACTACATCTTCTCGATCATCAAGAACTACCGCGGCCGCGGCGCGCGCTTCGTGCTCCCCGACCGCAGCGAGGTGACGATGACGGTCCCGTTCATGCGGGCCTACACCGAGCTGCTCGTGCAGACGTGCCACAAGCGCGGCGCCTTCGCGATCGGCGGCATGAGCGCCTTCATCCCGAACCGCCGCGACCCCGAGGTGACCGCACGCGCGTTCGAGAAGGTCGCCGCCGACAAGAAGCGCGAGGCCGGCGACGGCTTCGACGGCACGTGGGTGGCCCACCCCGACCTGATCCCCACGGCACGCGCCGAGTTCGACGCCGTCCTGGGCGATCGGCCGAACCAGCTCGACCGGCAGCGTCCCGAGGTGCGGGTGAGCGCGGCGGACCTGATCGACGTGCACATCGGGCGCCCGGTGACCACGGCGGGCGTCCACGCGAACGTCTCGGTGGCGATCCGCTACCTGGAGGCGTGGCTGCGAGGTCTCGGCGCGGTGGCGATCGACAACCTCATGGAGGATGCCGCGACCGCCGAGATCAGCCGCAGCCAGGTGTGGCAGTGGATCCACCAGGACCGCGCCACCGACGACGGCACCGCGATCACCCGCGACTACATCGAGGGGCTGATCGACCAGGTGCTGGGCGAGGTCCAGCGCCACGACGCCGACCGGTTCGACGACGCGGCCGAGATCTTCCGCGAGGTCGCCCTCGGCCAGGAGTTCCCGGCGTTCCTGACCCTGCCCGCATACTCCCGCTACCTGACCGACGCCGAGTGACCCGGCACCGACGCAACGAACAAGGAACAGACATGACCTCCTACCAGGACGACATCGACGCCATACGGGCGCTCAGAGAGCAGAACGGCCCGAGCTGGGACGCCATCGACCCGGAGTCCGTCGCCCGCATGCGGGCGCAGAACCGGTTCCGCACGGGGCTGGAGATCGCGCAGTACACGGCCGACATCATGCGCCGCGACATGGCCGAGTACGACGCCGACTCGTCCGTCTACACCCAGTCGCTCGGCGTGTGGCACGGCTTCATCGGGCAGCAGAAGCTCATCTCGATCAAGAAGCACCTGAAGTCGACGAACAAGCGCTACCTGTACCTGTCGGGGTGGATGGTCGCGGCCCTCCGCTCGGAGTTCGGGCCGCTCCCCGACCAGTCGATGCACGAGAAGACGGCGGTGCCGGCGCTGATCGAGGAGCTCTACACGTTCCTGCGCCAGGCCGACGCGCGCGAGCTCGACCTGCTGTTCACGAGGCTCGACGACGCGCGTGCCGCGGGCGACGACACCGCCGTCGAGTTCATCCAGTCGCAGATCGACAACCACGAGACCCACGTGGTGCCGATCATCGCCGACATCGACGCGGGCTTCGGCAACCCCGAGGCCACGTACCTCCTGGCGAAGAAGATGATCGAGGCGGGCGCATGCGCCATCCAGATCGAGAACCAGGTGTCCGACGAGAAGCAGTGCGGCCACCAGGACGGCAAGGTCACCGTCCCGCACGAGGACTTCATCGCGAAGCTGAACGCCGTGCGGTACGCGTTCCTCGAGCTCGGGATCGACAACGGCGTCATCGTGGCGCGCACCGATTCGCTCGGCGCCGGTCTGACGCAGAAGCTCGCCGTCACCCGCGAGCCCGGCGACCTCGGCGACCAGTACAACGCGTTCCTCGACGTGGAAGAGATCTCGGACGCCGACCTCGGCAACGGCGATGTCGTCATCAAGCGCGACGGCAGGCTGCTGCGGCCGAAGCGCCTGGCGAGCAACCTCTACCAGTTCCGACCGGGAACCGGTGAGGAGCGTGTGGTGCTCGACTGCATCACGTCGCTGCGCAACGGCGCCGACCTGCTGTGGATCGAGACCGAGAAGCCGCACGTCGAGCAGATCGCGGGAATGGTGGATGCCATCCGCGCCGAGATCCCGAACGCCAAGCTCGTCTACAACAACAGCCCGTCGTTCAACTGGACGCTCAACTTCCGCCAGCAGGCGTACGACCTGCTCGCCGAGCGGGGCGAGGACGTCTCGGCCTACGACCGGGGCGACCTGATGAGCGTCGCGTACGACGACACCGAGCTGGCGCGCCTGGCAGACGAGAAGATCCGCACCTTCCAGCGCGACGGGTCCGCCCGCGCCGGGATCTTCCACCACCTCATCACCCTGCCGACGTACCACACGGCGGCGCTGTCGACCGATGACCTCGCGAAGGGCTACTTCGGCGACGAGGGGATGCTGGCGTACGTGAAGGGCGTCCAGCGTCGCGAGATCCGCGAGGGCATCGCCACCGTCAAGCACCAGAACATGGCAGGCAGCGACATCGGCGACAACCACAAGGAGTACTTCGCCGGTGAGGCCGCCCTCAAGGCCGGCGGTCAGCACAACACGATGAACCAGTTCTGAAGAACAGTGGATGCCGCCACCCGGCCGGGTGGCGGCATCCACTGTTCCCGGCGTCAGCGGGCGGCGCTGCGATACCGGCGCGGCTTGCCCTCGCCGAGGTCGCCGAGCCGGTCGACGCGCTCGATCGTGAGCGGCTGGTCGAGGAGTGCCACCAGCGCGCGGCGCAGCGCATCCGCGTCGCCGCCCGCGATGCGGGCGTCCACACCGCCCGCGGCATCCTGTTCGACGCTCCAGCCGCGCGCTCCGTGCGTCTGCAGCTGCTGGGTGAGGTCCACGCACGGCACGGGGGCGCCGTCGCCGCGCACGAACACGGTGTGCTCGCGGCCTTCGAGGTCCGCGATCCCCGTCGCGCCGTCCGGCAGCACGACGAGACGGCCGAAGTCTCCGGTGCGATAGCGCACCAGGGGCAGCAGCGGGTTCTCGCCCGCGGTCACGGTGATCTCGCCCACCTCGCCGTCGGCGACGGGCAGCCCGTCGGCGTCGAGCGTCTCGACGAGCACGCGCCGGTCGAGCACGCGGAACGGCCCGTCGTCGGTGCGCACCGCGACGGGCCGGGTCTCGTGCAGGCCGTACACGTCGAACACGGGGCACGCGAACGCGTCCACGAGGTCGGCGCGCAGCGGCGCCGAGAGCGCCATCGCTCCCGAGAACAGCACGAGCGGTCGCGCGGCGGCGCGAAGGTCGGGCGCGAGCAGCTCCGCGAGGCTCGTCGGGTTGCCGGTGATCGCCTGCGGTGCGGCATCCCTCAAGAAGTCGGAGCGATCGGATGCCGAGGCCCACGCGCTCCCGTGCAGGTTGACCCGGGCCATCGCCCGCTGCGCGAACGAGCTCACGAGCGAGACATACGTGAACGCCTGCCGCTGATGCACGACGTTCACCAGTGCGAGCCGTTCGCCGTCGGGCCGCCAGCGGACCCCCGCCTCGCCGGCGAGCGACACGAGCAGGTGGAAGCCGCGCGCGACCTCTTCGACGTCGTCGGGGATGAGCAGGGCGGCACCGGTGGACCCCGAACTCGAGCCGTGGAGCATCCGCTCGAGGTCGACGTCGAACGGCACGAACGCCGCGAGGTCGTCGACGAGGTCGGCGCGGGTGACGGGCGGGAAGTCCCGGAGTCCGTCGAGGCCGCGCATCCGGCGGTAGTGCAGCAGCCCGCGCGCGGTGTCGAGGTGCGCGTCGAGCCATCCGTCTGTCGGCAGCGGCGACCGCACGCGTTCGACGGCGTCCGCGGTGAGGCGGTCGCCGGTCGCGTGCACCCACTGCGGGGCGGAGGGATGCCGGCGCCACCGCTGCAGGCGGGCGAGGCCCGCGGCATCCATGGTGGGCCATCGCTCCGCGTCGGTCAGCACCGCCGTCGCGCCAGGCGTGTACTCGGCGAGCGCGAGCGGATCGTCGGCGCGGTCACTCACTGGAGTACCTCGCCGCGGCCTCGCGGGCCCGGGCGTCGGCGAGGCGCCGCGCGATCTCTGCGCGGTGGTTGTGCTCGGCGAACGCCTCGGCCAGGGCCGCGTTGCGGCGCAGCGAGTCGCGTGCGTCCAGCAGCGATCGGGCGGTGTGCGCATCCTCGCCCGCCGGCAGGAAGCCGCACCACAGCAGGAAGGTGCGCGCGGCCTCCTCGCGCCGCTCGTCATCGAACAGCCAGTCCATCGGCGCGGCGACGGGCGCCAGCCGCAGCGCCAGCGCGTCGACGGCGAGTGCGGGGGTGCCGCCGGTCAGGGGCGGATCGAAGGGTTCCAGGACGTCTTCGCTCGCGACGAGCCACAGCCCGATCGCCGCCCCCTGGCGGACGCGCTCGTCGTCGGCGTGCGCGGTCGCCGTGACGCCGCGACCGAGGATGTCGCCGGCGAGCGCCGCGATCGAGACGTCCGCGTCGAGGAACGGCTTTGGCACGCTCGACAGCCGCGCCGCGACGGCGGCGAGCGCGGGCCCCGGCCGTGCGGCATCCCACTGCGCGTCCAGGGCGGGCGCGGCAGCCGCCCACACTCCGAGGATCCGGTCGGCCTCAGCCATGCAGCACCTCCGCGAGCCGCGCGCACGCGCGCGGCGCGTCGTCCATCTTCGTCACGTAGAGCATGTCGTACCCGGCCGCGGCGGCGAGGCCCTCGACGCGCCGCGCGGAGTCCAGCACCACGAGCGACCCCGTCGTCAGCTTCGTGCGCACGCGCGCGGCGACACCGGCGAACGGCTCGTTGCCCACGCCGAACATCGACGTGAGCCCATCGTCCGACAGCACGACGAGGTGCCGGCGGACGGCGTCCCCGGACGCCCCGGACTCCGGCAGCGCGGGCAGCGGGTCGTAGCGGCGGGCCAGGAGATCGAGCGGGAAGGACGTGCCCCCGCCGAAGTACAGGGCGAGGTCTGCCGCGATGCGCACGTGGTCACGACTGAAGCCGTCCGACCCGCCCACCTCACCCGGGCCGGAAAAACTCGTGACCCGCACCCGTCCGCCGCCGCGGAGCACCGACAGCGCGAGGATGGTGCCGGCGAGGATCGCGGCCGATCCGCGTGTCGGGGCCGGCATCGAGCCGGACGAGTCGATGTAGAGGTCGAGCTCGATCCCCGTCTCGCGGGGTGTCGGCTCATCGTCGAGGTACGACCGGCGGCGCGTCGTGACGCCGGGGACGACGACGGGTGCCGCCTGCAGCGTGGCCGGCCAGTCGAGGTCGGCGAGGTCGTCGCCGGCCTCCCACGTCTCGAGGGGACCGGGCAGCTCGGGCGCGGGCGCCGCCGGGCGGCGCTGCGTGAACGGCCGCACCCAGCGCGCCGCCTCGGCGCGGTACCACGTCGCCAGCACCGCTGCAGGATCGGAGCCTTCGTACAGCGCGAGGGTCTGGGCGACGCCGAACCCCTGGCCGGCCCCCTGCCTGCCCGACGCAGCGGTGTCGCCGATCGCGTCCTTGCCCGCGCCGGCGCGGCCGGGATCGGTCGCTCGCACGCGCAGGGGCACGTTGCCGTGCAGTCTCGGGTCGGCGAAGACGCGGCCGAGCTCGTCCGCGGTGGCCGGCGCGGAGTCGGCTGCGCAGGCGCCGCCCGGGGGCCCGGCGGGCGCGGGGGCTCCCGGCGCGCCGGCATCCGGCCGGGATGGCCCGGACGCGGCGCGCTCGCGCTGCCGAGCCCGCTCCTCGGCGACGAGGTACGGTGCCATCACGACGCCGAAGCGCAGCGCGCCCGAGACCGCGTCGCTCGCGAAGGTGCGCACGATGCGGGCCACGTCGTCGGCGTCGAGCACGGGATGCACGGTGACCGCCGCCTCGAGCTCGGCCGCGACGCGCGCCGCCGCCGCGCGCGCCTCGCGGAGCGCCTTCTCCTTCTCTCGGAAGCGCTCAGGCACCCGATCGAGCGGACGGTCCGCGTCGGGCGGCGCCTCGGCCCGTGCGGGCGGCGAGACCGGCGGGGGCACGAGCGCGCACAGCTCGCCGGCGGCGAGGTTCCACAGGAGCTCGTACGCCCGCAGGTACACCCACCACAGCGGTCGTGCGGTCTCGCGGCCGCCCCGATACATCAGCCGGGACGTGCGGACGATGCCCGGCTCGCCGGCCGGAACCTGGCCGCGGGCGTCACGCCGACGCTGCAGCAGGGCGACCCGGGTGTTGACCAGCAGGTCGGTCCACAGGTTCGACAGCAGGGACACGTCGTCGTCGCGGACCGCTGTGGCTCCGGCGGCGACGAGCGCCCGCGCCAGCTGATGGCGGATCTTGAGCTGGTCGATGCGGGTGCTGGGCGCGAGTGCGTGGTGGCCGAGCTCGTGCGCGAACACGCTCTCCAGTTCGGCGCCGGCGCCCAGGTCCGCCAGCATCGCGGGGTCGACGGCGATCGCCGGCGGGAACGTGAACCACGCGGCCGCTCCGTGCTCGGCGCCCGCTCCCGGCAGCAGCCGCGCATCGCCCATCCGGACGCCCCACAGCTCCTGCGCCCGCTCCCAGGCCTCTCGCGCAGGCCCCTCCAGGGCGACGCGTTCGGGCACCGGCGCGAGCCGCGGCTTCATCATGCGGCATCCCCCGCATGCACCCACGCCAGGTACGAGTCCGCCAGGCACACGATCGACGTGCCCGAAGCGGATGCCGCCGCCCGCGGCTGCGCGTCCAGCCGCGCGAGCCGCGCCCCCCACACATCGGCGTCCAGCCGCCACCAGTCCGCGCCGGCCCGGATCGCGAACACACCCGCGTCGCCGAGCGGGTGTCCCGCATCGGGGGCGGAGGTCCACGTGCCCCCCAGCCCGCGGAACCCGCCGACCGCGCAGACGTACCCTCGCGCGTCGGCGCGCCCCGGCCACCAGAACCTGTCGGTCCGCTGCCGCTCGGCGAACTCGTCGATCGCGTCCTCGGCGAGGAACAGCGCCGCGGCGGCCGCGCGTCGCCCTGCCGCGTCCGCACGCAGCACGTCCAGCCGCGCGAGGGCGTCCTCGCGCAGCGCCAGCGCGCCCGAACGCCACGCGGCGAGGCCCGCGAGCGCCACTGTGTGCTCGGGTGCGGCATCCCGCTGCTGGGCCGCGGCGAGCGATGCGCCGAACCGCCCCGCGTCGCCACCGGCCGCGCGGACGTTGCGCGCCGCGACCGCGAGGTCCAGGCCCGCCACCGGCTGCGGAGCCCCCGATGCCGGCACACCGCGATTCGCGAGGTGTCCGGGCCGGCGGATCATGCCTGCCGCTCCGCCCAACGCAGGTACGCGGTGTACCGCTGGTGCAGATACTTGAGCGTCGTAAGATCGTCGAAGTCGCGCCCGTAGAGCTTGCCCGCGGCCGAGATCGCCCGCACGCGCGCCTCGATCTCGGTGAGACGCCGGGATGCCTCCACCGCCGTCACGCCGTCGAGGCCCTGATCCAGCTGCCCGAGCAGCTCGCGCACCGGATCGTCCTGGTCGCGTCCGAGAACGTCGTACTGGCGGCACGACTCGGCGAACAGGTCGCCGAGCCAGCTGACGACGTCGGTGGCGAGCTCGTGCTCGGCGCCGATGTCGAACCGCGGATGCGTGGTGTTGGGCAGCAGCTTGCCGCGCAGCACGAAGGGCAGCATCGCCGCCACGTCGTCGATCCCGACGGCCGGACGGCCGCGGAACCACGCGATCGCCTTGGCGTACACGATGAGGGTCTGCAGGGCTCGCACCGACAGTCCGTTGACGGTCTGGGCGCCGAGGTCGGCGGTGAGATCGGCGCCGGAGTTGCCGTCGATGACCTCCGCGACGCGTCCGCCGGCGGTGGTCACGGTGTCTTTCGTGCGGTACTCGAACCGGCGGCCGCCGCCCTGTACGAACTCGAAATGGCTGAGGAAGAACTCCAGGCGCCGGCGCACGTCCGGCGGCATCGGCACCGCGCGGATCTCGTCGCGCATGCGCGCGTGCTCGTCGGGTGCGAACACCAGCTCGGCCGGCACGTGCTCCTCGGGCTTCTCACCGGCCTCGACGCGGGTGACGAGCTCGTCGAGGAAGCGGCTGTTGAAGCTCGCGGCCTGCACCGTCACGTCCATGCGGTCGCGCAGCGCCTGGATGACCGGGAACGTGCCGCCGCCGGCATCGTCGTTGGCCGTGAAGAACCAGCTCTCGACGCCACGATCGGGGTTCGTGCGGTGCATCTGGTCGTGGCTCTCGACGTAGCCTTCGGCGACCATCGTCAGCAGCGCCGACTGCGTCTTGGTGGGGATGCGGTTGTACTCGTCGACGATCTTCACCGGACGCGTCAGCCACCCCCGCCACGCGATGCCGATGTCGGTGAGGCTCGACGCGTTGATGAGGTCGCGCGGCAGCGGGATGCCGACGAGATCGCTGATCGTCAGCTGGGGCTGACCCTGCTGCACGCCGCGTCGGACCTCTTCGGCCGACGAGCCCGACAGGACGCCCATGATGACCGCGACGGTGGTCTTGCCGCGTCCGGGCCCGCCGACCAGCAGGCACTTGCCGCCCACCGCGAACGACAGCAGCGGGAGCAGCACGTTCGACGAGAACGAGGCGTCGGTGGGGAGCGTGAGCACGGCGCCCGCGTCGCCGAGCGGGAAGCTCACCGGTGCGCCGTGCGAGAACTCGATGTCGTAGTACGGCGAGATGACGGCGCGGTTGACGATCCAGTAATAGGTGCGGCGCAGCTTCTCATCCAGCGGCACGTGCGTCTGCCCGATCGGCTCGGCGCGGAACAGATCTTCGGCGGTGAGCTGTTCGATGCCGTCCGCGGCCGCAGGGGTGGTGGGTGACTCCGAGACCTTGTGCCAGCGATCCGCCATCGCGCCAGCCTAACGGCGCGCCGCGACGGCGTCGGCGGCCGCGCGCTGCAGGGCGATCTGCTCGTCGTGCGGCCGCCCTTCCAGCGGGGCCGCGAACGAGAGCCGGCGAGCGATCGCCGCGTCGATGAGCGGGAGGGATGCCGCCACTCGCGCCGCGACGTCGCCCCGGACTTCCGCCCACGGGACCGGCTGGGCGGCGAGCACGTCGCGGAAGCGACCCTGCATGGCGTGGCGGATGTGCTCGCCGTCGCGCATGCCGTCCTGCACGAACGGGATTTCGTCGCCCGTGAGCAGGTACAGGTCGGGGCGGTGCTCGTCCGCGCGCGCGTGGATGCGCTCCGCGCCGCCCGTACCCGACGAGGTCGTGCCCACGTAGCGCTCGTGCCACAGGGCCGTCGCCAGCACATCGGTGTCGCACACCAGCAGCGGCACGGGGACCCGCCGCAGCGCGGCATCCTCCAGCCCGATCTGGCGGTCGACGATCAGGTCGAACTCGTCGCTGCGCCACGGCGCGTCCAGGCCGCCGTCGCGGGTGACCGACAGCTCGCGCCCGTACTCGGGCACCCACGAGGTGCCGTAGGCGGCCGCGAGCGCCTCGGCGAGCGTCGTCGACCCCGTCGACTCGGCGCCCAGCACGACGACGCGGGCGGCGAGCGAGGCCCGCACGGCCGGCGCCAGCTCGTGCCAGTGGGCTGCGGCGTCGGCGCGGATCGCGGTGCCCGAGACCGGATTGCGGGTACGACCGGGATCGACCTGCACCCACCGCGCGCCCAGGCGCCGCGCCAGTTCGGCGCCGTACGCGTCGGAGGTGAACACCGCGTCGACGGGAGCGTCCAGCAGTCCGGCGATGACCGCGGTGTGCGCGGCCCATGCGTCGTCGCTGCCGAAGTCGACGGGGGCGTCGTCGATCGCGGCGACGACGCGGACGCCGGGGTGCTCCTCGCGGATCCAGTCGGCACGCACCTCGAGGGGGATGGACTCGACCGATGCCGCCAGCACCTGGACGGTGACACGGTCGCTCGAGCGCAGCGCCTCGCGAATGAGGTGCGAATGGCCCGCGTGCAGCGGGTAGAACTTTCCGATCACCAGCCCGTGACGGAACTCACGCTCACGCACGGGCGGGCTCCGGTGCGGCATCCACTCGGCTCTCTCCGCGCTCGACCGTGCGCCATGAGCGCCAGCCGTACACGCAGAGCGCGATGAACAGGGCGTAGAGCGCGGCGATGATCCACAGACCGGTCACGAGCGACAGCGCGACGAAGGCGACGTCGACGCCGATCCACACGAACCAGTTCTCGATCCACTTGCGGTTGAGCATGTACTGCGCGACGAGGCTGGCGGACGTCGTCGCCGCGTCCGCCAGGGCGACCTGCGAGTCCGTGAAGGTCGCGAGCACCCACGCCAGCAGCGCCGTGCCGACGAGCCCCGCGGCGATCAGCCAGCCGATCGCCCGGCGCGGCGTGCGGGCGATGTAGCCCTTGTCGTGCTCCTCGCCGCGCGTCCAGCGGATCCAGCCGTGCACGCCCAGCGCCAGGTACACCAGCTGCAGCCCGGCGGCGGCGTACAGGCCCGCCGGCACGAACACCACGAGGAACACGATGTTGTTCGCGATGCCGAGCGGGTACGTCCACACGTTGCGGCGGCCGGCCAGCAGCACGCACGCGGCGCCCGTCGCGAACCCGAGGATCTGGGTCCATTCCGCGAGAATCCAGTCGATCACCCTGTGAGCCTACGGAACGTGTGCGCCGCGCACGGTCGCGGTCTCCGGACGATCCGTCGCGGGACTGTCGGCTTCGGGGCCACTCGCGTCCGATCGGCGGCTGACCCGCGCCGCCGCGCGGACTACGCTCGAGGCGTGACCGAACGCGCACCGCTCTCCCGTAAGCTCTCCGCCATCGCCGAGTCCGCGACCCTGAAGGTCGATGCCAAGGCGAAGGCGCTGCAGGCCGCCGGCCGCCCCGTCATCTCGTATGCCGCCGGCGAGCCCGACTTCGCGACGCCGCAGTTCATCGTGGATGCCGCCGCCGAAGCGCTGCAGAACCCGGCGAACTTCCGCTACACGCCGGCCGCCGGCCTCCCGGTGCTGCGCGAAGCCATCGCGGCCAAGACGCTGCGCGACTCGGGACTCGAGGTCGACCCGTCGCAGATCATCGTCACGAACGGCGGCAAGCAGGCCGTCTACCAGGCGTTCCAGACCGTCGTGAACCCCGGTGACGAGGTGCTGCTGCCGGCGCCGTACTGGACGACGTACCCCGAGGCGATCGCGCTGGCCGACGGCACCCCCGTCGAGGTGTTCGCCGGCGCCGACCAGGACTACAAGGTCACCGTCGAGCAGCTCGAGGCCGCGCGCACCGACCGCACCGTCGCGCTCGTCTTCGTGTCGCCGTCGAACCCGACCGGGTCGGTGTACACGCTCGAAGAGACGAAGGCGATCGGCGAATGGGCGGTCGAGCACGGCATCTGGATCATCTCGGACGAGATCTACCAGAACCTCGTCTACGAGGGCACGCGCGCCGTCTCGATCGTCGAGGCCGTGCCCGCGGTGGCCGACCAGACGATCCTCGTCAACGGCGTGGCCAAGACCTACGCGATGACCGGGTGGCGCCTGGGCTGGATGCTCGGCCCGAAGGACGCCATCAAGATCGCCGGCAACCTGCAGTCGCACCTGTGCTCGAACGTCAACAACATCGCGCAGCGTGCGGCCGTCGCGGCGCTCACCGGCCCGCAGGACGAGGTCGAGCAGATGCGTCAGGCCTTCGACCGCCGCCGCCGCACCATCGTCGCCGAGCTGTCGAAGATCGACGGCGTCGAGGTGCCCACGCCGCTCGGCGCCTTCTATGCGTACCCCGACGTGCGTGGCCTGCTCGGCCGCGAGTGGGAGGGCGTCACCCCGACGACGTCGCTCGAGCTGGCGGACCTCATCCTCGAGAAGGCCGAGGTCGCGGTCGTCCCCGGCGAGGCCTTCGGCCCCTCGGGCTACCTGCGGCTGTCGTACGCCCTCGGCGACGACGCGCTGCTCGAAGGGGTTCAGCGCCTGCAGCGCCTCTTCGCGTCCTGACGCGCAACCTCTCCGGAACGTGGATGCCTCGCCCGAGGCATCCACGTTCCGTTTTTCGGCACCCGTCCCCCGTCGCTCCGGTCGTTCTTGGCGAGTCGCCACGAACGCCGTATCGGACGCGCAGAACGTGGCGATCCACCCCTGCGGCGCGCCGCCCCGTTTCGGGCAGATCTTGGCGAGTCGCCACGAACGCCGTATCGGACGCGCAGAACGTGGCGACGCGAGGCGCGGCGAGGGCGGGGTGGCGCGGATCTTCCTCCACACCCGACGTGCTCACGAGGCTTCCCACAGATCCCACGGGGCGAGCGGTCCCGATGCGCAGGTGACCGGAACCATCGAGGCATGAAGAATCCGGCCCTGCCACAGCGCCTGCTCCCGGCGTTCACCCTCGCCGAAGGAAGGGATGCCGGACTGGACGAACGGCAGCTGCGCAGTCGCAGGCTGCGCAAGCCGTTCCAGGGTGCCCGCGCCGTTCGCGAGCTCGACGATGTCGCCCGGCTCGCGCTGCTGATGCGAACCGTACCTGCGCACGCCTTCATGTGCGGTCCGACGGCCGGCACGGTATGGGGAGTCCCACTGCCAGCCGCGGTTCATCGGGAGGCGTTGCGCCGACCGACCATCGCGGTGGGTCACCCGCGCAATCGCCTGCGCGGCCGCGGAATCCGCGGACGGGCGCTCCGCATCGATCCCGCTGACCTCGTGACACGACGCGGCATGCGATCAACGAGCGCGGCGCGCACGTGGATGGACCTGTCCGCAGAACTCGATCTGCGGGCGCTCGTGGCAGTCACCGACCACCTCATCGCGCGACGACGACGTCACTGCACGAAGGACGAGCTGGCGGCGGCCCATGCCGCGTCGCCGCGCGCGCCGGGTGCAGACGGTCGCCGTCGCGCGCTGGAGCTGTGTTCGGATGCATCCGAGTCGCCCCGCGAGTCGGAGCTGCGCTGCGCACTGGAGCTGGCTGGGCTTGCGCGGCCGGAATGCAACATCGAGATCTACGACGGGACGCGGTTCATCGCACGGGTCGACATCATCTACCGCAAGCAGAGGCTCGTGGTGGAGTACTACGGCGACTACCACCGCGATCCGGACCAGTGGAGTCGCGACGAGATGCGGCGTGCCGAGTTGGAATCCCTCGGCTACCGGGTGACGGTCGTGACGCGCCGCGACTTCGACGACCTCGACGCTCTGGCAGCACGGATCCGGCGCCTCCTCGAGACGTGACGATCCGTGCGCACGTCGACGAGTCGCCAAGAAGCGCACGGACGGCGCGACGATCCTGGCGACTCGTCGACACCGGATCCTTCTTTGTCGAGAACGCGCGCGCCCGTTCGTCGTCCTTCGTGAAGACCACGAAAGGACACTCCCATGGGACGACGACTGACGATCGCGGCCGTGGTGGCCGCGGCCCTGGCGAACCTCGCCCCGACGCAGCGCGACGTGCTGTTCGCGCAGCTCGAGGACGACCGGCGCGAGGACTAGAGTTCTACGTTGACCAGCACGGGCTCGGGCTGCAGGACCAGGCCGAACTCGGACTGCACGCGGCCCTGGATGAAGCGGGCGAGCTCCGCGAGCTCAGCGGCCGTCGCATGACCCCGGTTGGTGAGCGCCAGGGCGTGCTTGGTCGACAGCCCGGCGCGTGAGCGCGGCAGCTTGAACCCCTTGCGCACCCCGGCGTGCTCGATGAGCCAGCCGGCGCTCACCTTGACGTCGGACTCCACCGCCGCGGGCGCCGGCACATAGCCGTCGAAGTTCTCGAGCGGGATCACGAGCACCGGATCGAGATCGGGGTGCACCGGCCAGCGCGGGCACTCGTCGGGAAGTGTGCGGGCGAAGGATGCCGACACGACGGCGTTCTGGAAGAACGAGCCGGCGCTGTACGTGTCAGGGTCGTCGGCGTCGAGCACCATGCCCTTGCTGCGGCGGGTCTCGAGGATGCGGTCACGCACCCACGCGAGGGTCACCTCGTCGTCGGGTCCGAGGCGCAGCGCCGTGCGCAGCTGGTCTCCGGCGATGCGGCGGGCGCCCGATCCGACTTCGGGGAGGTCGAGCGTCACCGACAGGATCACCGCGCGCCGCGCCGGCACCGAGCCGTAGTGGTGCTTCAGCACCGACGTGCGGAAGCCGAGCCCAAGCTCGGGCGCGGGCACCACGGACACCTCGCCGGTGGACTCGTCGAGCAGCTCCACCTCGCTGAGCGTCTGCACGATCTCCTGGCCGTACGCCCCGATGTTCTGCACCGGGGCCGCACCCACCGTGCCCGGGATGCCCGACATCGCCTCGATGCCGCCGAGGCCCTCAGCCACCGCGTAGGCGACGACCGCGTCCCAGTCGTGGCCGGCGTGCACGCGGATCCGTGCACGACCGGGGATGGGCGACGGCATCCGCTCGATGCCGCTGGTGAGCACGCGCACGACGGTCCCCTCGAAGGGATCGTCGCCGGCGAACAGGTTGGAGCCGCCGCCGAGGACGAGCCAGTCGTCGCCGGAGGACCACACGTCGCGCAGCGCCGTGACGAGTTCGTCGGTCGTATGCGCGTCGATCATGCGCTCGGGGGTGCCGCCGGTGCGCAGCGTGGTGAGCCGCGACAGCGGGATGGGGGTGACCTCAGGCATGCGTCAGACGGTCCGCACCCGCACCTGGGCCTTGACGAGCACCGTGGTGCCGTCGAACGACACCGTGAGGTCGATGCGCGCCGACTCGTCGTCGACGGCGCCGACCTTCGCCACGACGGTGACGTCGGCGCCCGTCTCGGGGTCGACCACGACAGGCTTGGTGAACCGCACGCCGTAGTCGAGGATGCGGCCGGTGTCGCCCAGCCACGACTCGATGGTGCCGACGGCCAGACCCATCGTGAGCATGCCGTGGGCGAGCACGCCCGGCAGCCCGACGGCGGCCGCGACGTCGTCGCGGTAGTGGATCGCGTTGAAATCGCCGGAGGCCCCGGCGTAGCGCACCAGGGACTCCCTCGTCAGGTGCACCGTGCGCTCGGCGACGACGTCACCCACGATCAGACCGGTCAGCGCCGTCATGCCTCGCCCTCCCCCACCAGCAGGACCGAGGTCGTGGTGACCACATGGGCACCCTCGGCGTCGGTGATCTCGGACTCGCTCGTCACCATCGCGGCGGCGCCCATCGCCCGGATGCCGGTGACCGACAGCTTCGCGGTGAGCTCGTCGCCCGCCACGATCGGCCGCGAGTAGCGGAACTTCTGCTCTGCATGCAGGACGTTGTGCAGCACGATGCCGGAATCCGGCTCGGACAGCAGCTGCTGCAGCGTGGCGTCGGTCACGACGATCGCGAAGGTCGGCGGCGCGACGACATCGGCGTAGCCGAGCGCCTGCGCGGCCGCGGGGTCGGTGTGCTGCGGGTCGTCGGCGAAGACGGCGCGCGCGAACTCGCGCACCTTCTCGCGACCCACGAGGTAGGTGGCGGTCGGCGGGAAGTCGCGGCCGACGAGCTCGGGGTTCACTGGCACCCTGTCATCCTACCGAGCAGGCTGCGGCACCCCGGCGGCCGGTCAGGCCGGGCGGCGGCGTCCGCGCCAGGCGCGCACGCCCATCTGCACGGCGATGAAGGCGAGGTACACCGCGAACAGCACATTGCCCACGAACGGGTCGACGAGCGTCGCGATCCATGCGCCGAGTGCGGTCGTGGTGCAGGCTGCGACACCGACGACGGCGGCGGCCACGAGGTCGACGTTGCCGCGCCGGATGTTGCCGAACGTGCCCGACACCGCAGCCGGGATCATCATGAGCAGCGATGTGCCCTTGGCCACCAGGTCGCTCGTGCCGAACAGCACCATCAGCATCGGGACCACGATGATGCCGCCGCCGACGCCGATGAGACCCGAGAGGATGCCGGTCCCGAGACCCACGACCACCAATGCCGCGCCGCTCCCCCACGTGAGCACCAGTTCGGCGTCGCGGGACGGGATGACCAGGAACAGGCTCACGATCACGGCGACGAGGAACCCGACGAACGCCCAGCGCAGCACGGTGAGCGACAGCCGCGGCAGCAGCCAGGTGCCGATCTGTGCGCCGAACACCGCACCGAGCGCGAGGAGCAGGGCGGGGATCCAGGCGACGGAGCCGGTGACCGCGTACGAGATCACGCCGACGGTCGCCGTCGGGACGATGGCGGCGAGCGAGGTGCCCGCGGCGAGGCGCTGGTCGAAGTGCAGGAACATGATCAGGAACGGCACGATGACGGTGCCGCCGCCGACGCCGAACAGGCCCGACAGCACACCGGCGACCAGGCCGATCCCGATGCAGGTGAGGTAGAAGCGTGTGTCGTGGGGCGGACGCTGAGTGCCCGGCGCGCTCATTCGTCGTAGTAGAGGTCGTCGATCACCCACGCGGAGCCGTCCGGCACCAGCGTGTAGTGGTAGACGGTCGCCCCGGACGACGGGTCGGCGGGGTCGCCGTTCTCGTCGACGAGGAGCGTGTAGGTCTCGTTCGTGGTGATCTCGATCTCGTCCTCGTCGGACTCGACCCCGGTGATCGCCAGCTCGTAGTCGTCGAACGTGTCGTCGAAGTTCGCGGCGTCGCTCTGGAACGTCTCGCAGTCGACGTACTGGCTCGCCTCGCGGAAGTCCTCGGTGGTCACCGCGAGGAGTTCGTCGCAGTCACCGGTCTGCCAGGCGTGGTCGTACGTCTGTACGGCGCTGACGGCGGCCTTCTCGTCGTCGGTCTGCGCGGCGCCGCCGCCCGAGGTCGCGTTCAGGATCAGCAGCGGCACCACGACCGCGACGGCGATGACGATGCCCAAGAGCACGACGCCGAGCACCACCCACACGATCCAGAGCTTGGACGAGGACCGCGGCTCGGTGGCGGCGGCGAACGCGCCGCCCGGCGCGGCACCCGGGTACGGCGGCTGCGCGTACGCAGGGTCGGCCGTGGGGTACTGCGGCGCGGCGCCGTACTGCTGCGGGGCAGCGCCGTACTGCGCGGGGGCGTACTGCGGTGCTTCCGGCTGGGCGGCGCCGTACGGCGGCACCGGCTGCGGCGGCACGGCTGCGGTGTTCTGCTGGGCGAGGTAGGCGGCCACGCCCGGGTCGATCGCCGGAGCCGCCGGGGGCGCGGTCGCCGGAGCGGCGGGCTGCTCGAACCCGAGCTGGGCGGCGACGATCTCGGCTTCGCTCGGCGCGGGCGACGCCACCGGATCGGGTTGCGCGACATGCTCCGTCCACTGGACGCCGTCCCACCAGCGCATCGCGCCGTGACCGTCGTCGTACCAGCCGGGAGGAGTCGTCGTCATGCTCAAACCCTATCTCCGGCGTGCGCCTGCGAAGAGACCAGTGGATGCCGGCGGCCGCGGCCGCCGGCATCCACTCGTCCGAAGGGGGTCAGCGGTCGAGCACCGCGCGCACGCTCGCCTCGGGTGTGGGCCCCTGCGCCCGGAGGCTCCGCGCAGCGCGCCAGCGCTGCGTGGAGGGGGCGTAGGGAAGCTCGAGGCGGCGCAGCAGCTGCGCGTTGAGCGCGACGACCACCGTCGACAGCGACATCAGGATCGCGCCGACCGACATCGGCAGCACGAACCCGATGGGGGCCAGCACGCCGGCCGCGAGCGGCACCGAGATCAGGTTGTAGCCGGCGGCCCACCACAGGTTCTGCGTCATCTTGCGGTAGCCGGCGCGCGACAGCTCGATCACCGACAGCACCGACCGCGGGTCGCTGGAGGCGAGGATCACGCCGGCGGAGCCGATCGCGACGTCGGTCCCGGCCCCGATGGCGATGCCGACGTCCGCGCGGGCGAGCGCGGGGGCGTCGTTGACGCCGTCTCCGACCATGGCGACCTTGAGCCCCTCGGCCTGGAGCTCGGCGACCTTCGCCGCCTTGTCCTCCGGGCGGACGCCGGCGAACACGCGCCGGATGCCGAGCGCCTGGGCGACCGAGCGGGCGACGGGCTCGGCATCCCCGGTGATCATCACGACCTCGACCCCGAGCCTTCCCAGCGCCTCGACCGCCTCACGGGACTCGGGACGGATCTCGTCGGCGAGCGCGAGGCCGCCCACCACCTCGCCGTCGCGCACGACGTGCAGCACGATCGATCCCTGCTCGCGCCAGGCCTCTGCCGCCGGCACGTCGCCGGCACCGACCTCGTCCAGCAGTCGCGGGCCGCCGACCCGGATCGTCGCACCGTCGACGGTCGCGGTGACGCCCACCGCCGGCGACGACTGGAAGCCCGTCGCGGGGGCGATCGCGAGTCCGCGCTCCTCGGCCGCGCGCACGATCGCGCGGGCCAGCGGGTGCTCGCTGTCGGCCTCGGCGGATGCCGCGAGCGCGAGCACGCCGTCGGCTGGGCCCACGCGGCCAGAGGCTCCGCTCGACGCGTCAGCGGCGAGTGGAGGGGCCGTGGGGACGAGCTCTGCGACCGCCGCGATGTCGACGACGGTGGGCTCGCCCTTGGTGAGGGTGCCGGTCTTGTCGAACAGCACGGCGCCGATGGTGCGCATGCTCTCCAGCGCGAGGCGGTCCTTCACGAGCACGCCGCCGCGGGCCGCGCGCTCCGTGGCGATCGAGACGACGAGCGGGATGGCCAGACCGAGCGCGTGGGGACACGCGATCACGAGCACCGTGATGGTCCGGATGACCGCGTCGTCCGGCATCCCGATCGCCGTCCAGACGATCGCGGTGATCGCCGCCGCGCCGAGTGCGAACCAGAACAGCCAGCCCGCGGCGCGATCGGCCAGGCGCTGCGCGCGCGAGGTCGAGTTCTGCGCGTCCGCGACGAGTCGACGGATGCCGGCGAGCGTGGTGTCGTCGCCGGTGGCGGTCACCTGCACCCGCAGGCCGGAGTCGGTCGCCACCGTGCCGGCGGTCACCTGGTCGCCCACGGTGCGGGCGACGGGGCGGGACTCGCCCGTCACCATGGACTCGTCCATGTCGGCGCCGCCGTCGACGATGCGGCCGTCTGCCGGCACACTGCCGCCGGGGCGGACCACCACGACGTCGCCGACGCGCAGGTCCGACGGCGCGACCGTGACGATGCGGTCCGCCTCGACGCGCTCGGCCTCGTCGGGGAGGAGGGCGGCCAGCGAGTCCAGCGCGGACGTCGTCTGCGCGAGCGACCGCATCTCGATCCAGTGGCCCAGCAGCATGATCACGATGAGGAGCGCCAGCTCCCACCAGAACTCGAGCTCGTGGTGCAGCAGCCCGAGGCTCGCACCCCACGACGCGAAGAACGCGACCGTGATGGCGAGGCCGATCAGGAGCATCATGCCGGGCTTGCGGGCGCGCAGCTCCGACACGGCGCCGGTGAGGAACGGCCAGCCGCCCCAGAGGTACATGACGGTGCCGATCAGGGGCGAGACCCAGCCCACCCACGGCGCATCGGGCAGCGAGTAGCCGAGGACCATCGCGAACATGCCCGAGAAGGCGACGACCGGGACGGCGAGGATGAGGTTGATCCAGAACAGCCGACGGAACCGGGCGACATGGTCGGCGCCGTGGCCCGCGTGGGCGCCGTGGCCGGCGTGGGGGTCGTGGGTCGCCGTCGCCATCGCGGAGTGGTCGTGGGCGGTGTGGTCGTGACCGGTGTGGTCGTGCCCGGCATGATCGTGGGAGGCGTGCGCGGCGTCGTCGGGAAGCGCCGCGGGGGCGGCACCGCCGTGGTCGTGGTGGTCGCGGTGCGGGTCGGTCACGAGGTTCTCCTCATCGATGGGACGATTCCGTTATACCCCCTAGGGGTATAAGGGTCAATGCTCCGGCCGCCGACGGTATTCCCACGACGGCTGCCCTGTTCCGGATGTCGGCGCCCTGCGGCACACTGGCGCTGTCGCCGATTCGCCGGAGGAGCCGAAATGGACATCATCCTGGTCGCAGGCCTGTGGATGGGCGGGTGGGCCTGGTATGAGGTCGCGCCCGCGCTGGAAGAAGCCGGGCACCGGCCGGTGCCGGTCACGCTGCCGGGCATGGGATCGGTGGATGCCGACCGCTCGTCGATCTCGCTGGCCGATCACGTCGCGGCCGTCGTCGAGGCGATCGACGCCGCACCGGGCGAGCAGGTCGTCCTCGTCGGCCATTCGGCGAGCGCGGGCATCGTCTACGCCGCGGCCGACGCCCGACCCGACAGGGTCGCGCACCTGATCCTGGTGGGCGGGTTCCCTGCCGCACACGGCACTCCCCTGCTGCGCGGCTTCGAGCCTGTGGGCGGCGAGCTGCCGCTGCCGGACTGGAGCGAGTTCGACGAGGCCGACCTGCGCGACCTCGGCGAGGGCGGCATGGCAGCCTTCGGCGCGTTCGCGGTGCCGTCGCCGGCGGGCGTCGTGACCGGCATCCAGCAGCTGCACGACGACCGGCGGTTCGACATCCCCGTCACCGCGGTCTCGACCGAGTACTCCACTGCAGACCTCAAGGACTGGATCGACGCCGGCGAAGAGCCCGTGCAGGAGTTCACGCGGTTCCGCGATGTGACGTATGTCGACCTGCCGACCGGGCACTGGCCGATGCTCACGCGTCCACGGCAGCTCGCGAACATCATCGTCGCGCAGCCGCCGATCGGCGACGGCACGATCGCGCCTGACGTCGAGTTCATCAGCTCCCGCACGTTCCACGCCGCCGACGGCGTCGAGGACTGGCGCGTGCTGTACGGCGGTGCCCACGCGTTCTTCCGCGCCGAGTCGCTCGGCGCCGGCGCGCGATTGGTGGCCGAGGTCGTCGCGATCGCCGAGGAGCAGGGCCACTTCCCCGACATCGACCTGCGCCCCGAGGGTGTGTTCGTCAAGACCTTCAGTCACCGCAGCGGCTCGCTGAGCGCCGCCGACGCCGAACTGGCCGCTGCCGTCTCGGCCGCCGCGCGGCGCCTGGAGCTCGAGCCCGACCCCTCGGTCCTGCGCGTGCTCGGCATCGCGGTCGTGCAGGGTCCGGACGCGCATGTGCGCCCGTTCTGGACGGCCGCGCTGGGGTACGAGCCGATGGGCGCCGACGACGCCGTGGATCCGCTGCGACGCAGCCCCCACCTCTGGTTCCAGACGATGGAGCCGCCCAAGGCGGGGCGCGGCCGCACGCACATCGATGTGTCGGTGCCGCGCGACCGGGTCGACTCCTACGTCGCTGCGGCGCTGGAGGCGGGCGGACGTCTCGCAGACGACTCGCACGTGCCGGAGTGGTGGACCCTCGCCTCGCCCGACAACCACGGCGTCGACCTCGCTGCCTGGTCGGACGACACCGACGAGGTGGGCTGACGCCGGCCTACCGCACCATGCGCGCGTCGGTGATCGAGGGCGCGCCCTCGTCGACCACCTCGACGCCGTCGAACTCGAATCCGTTGCGACGGTAGAAGGCGATGGCGCGCGGGTTCTGCTTCGCCACCCACAGCATGGCCGGGCCATCGCCCAGCACGCCGTCGATCAGCGCCTGCCCGGCTCCCTGGCCGTGGCGCTCGGCCGCGAGGTACAGCATGTACAGGTGCCGGTCACGGGGTGCCTCATCGGCGTGGGGGCCGATCGGCCGCCCTGAGACAGCGAACCCGATGATGCGTCCGTCTTCCTCGGCGACCCGGACGATCATGTCGTCCCGCGGATCTTCGAGCATGCGGGTCCACATCCGGCGGCGGCCCTCCACGAACGCATCGTCGAAGTATCCGTCCGGCAGCAGCTCGGTATAGGTCTCCTGCCACGTCGTCACGTGCAGTGCCGCGAGCTCCTCGGCGTCGGAGGGGACGGGGGCGCGCAGCGTGAACGTCATCTCGACATCCTGCCAGTCGCAGCAGGCTCAGCGCGCCGCGTCGAACGCCGCGAAGAACCGGTCGCGGACCTCGTCCATGCGCCACACCGGCGCCGCGTCACCCGGAAGCAGGCCGTCCTGCCAGCCCCAGTCGGCGATCGCCGCGAACACGGCGGGATCGCGGGCGATGACGGTGGCCGGCACGTCGTGCGAGGCTGGGCCCACGCGGCCCGAGGCTCCGCTCGACGCGTCAGCGGCGAGTGGAGAGGCCGTGGGGACCTCCCCGCTCACGATCGCGGCGGGCTGGTGGTCACCCAGGACGAGCACGACCAGGTCGGGGTCGTCGACGTTCTGCAGGAACGACACGAGAGCGCCGAGCGAATACTGCACCGACATGCCGTAGTACCGCTGCACCGTGCGCGGGTTCTGCCACACGGCGCTCGCCGTCCGGCTCTGCGCGGGCTGGGCGTCGTACACGGAGCCGTCGCCGATCTCGTCCCACGGCACGAGCTGCGGCAGCGGGGCCCACGGCGTGTGCGACGACACGAGGTCGATCTCGGCCATGACCGGATCGTGGTCACCCGCGAGCTGCGTGTCGGCGAAGTGCTTCAGCGTGTACTGGTCGGGGATGCGCGCGTACCCGAACCGCGGACCGCGATAGCCGACGTCGCCGGCGTCCAGCTGCGTGTCGTAGCCGTAGAACGACGTGCCCTCCTCCCATGTCCGCGTGTTCGAGGGGACGTCGGCGACCGTGCGCCACCCCGCTTCCGCGAACGCGCGGGTCAGCGTGAGACGGTCGCTGGTCACCACCTGTTCGTACGCGGTCTGCGCGTCGACCCACACGCCCGACTGCAGCGTCGAGTGGGCGAGCCAGCTGCGCCCGCCGTATGTGGGCGAGGTGAGCCACGCACTCCGGGTCGCGTAGCCGCCGGCGGCGAGCGCCGCCTCACCGTCGGCCAGCACCGCGCGCACGCCGTCCGCGATGCCGTCGCCCTCGAGGGCGACGCGGCCGTAACTCTCGACGAAGACGATCAGGACGTCCTTGCCGTGCAGCGCGCCGAGCAGGTCGTCGGCGGGCACGTCCGCGTAGGCGTCGTCGGCGATGTCGCGTGCGACGGCGGCCTGTTCCTGCAGCGCCGACACCGTGCGCGCCACCGCCGTTCCCACCGACCCGACGGATGCCGCGGCCGCAACTGGGTCGGTCATCCGCAGCGGGGGCGCCACGACGGCCGCCGCCACCCACACCGCGACCGCGCCGGCGAGCACCGCCCGCCCGTCGGCCGAGCGTCGCACGAGGCGCGCCACGCGCAGCGCCGCCCATGCGAGGCCGCCGATGCATGCGAGCACCACGAGCACGACGACCGCGACGAGGAGGTTCGCCAGCGGCGGCCCGATGGCGTCCGACACGACGCCGTGCGCATCGGCGAGCTGCGGCCAGTCCAGGGGGACGAAGTGGATGCCGAGCGCGGCCTCATAGCCGCGGTCGATGCCCGCCAGCACCAGCGCCAGCGTGACGAACAGGCCGAACGCGGCGGCGAGCGCGCGGCGCAGCCATGCCCACGGCACGATCGCCAGCACCAGGACGACGACGAGCGATTCCACCGGGATGCGGAGCATGGCGGTGCCTCCGGAGCCGATGATCCCGGGCAGAACCGGAAGCACGATCAGCAGCACGATCGCGAACGCCGTCACGAGGCGGCGGGCGCGGCGGCCGGCGGCGCCCGCGGCGGGCCCACTCACGGTCCCGGCGCGGCCCCGGCCGGACCGCCCCCGGCTGGCACGGACCCCGGAGGCACAGGCCCCGGGAGGGCGTCGCCACCGTCGTCGCCGAGGTCGCAGCGGTCCGACAGGGCGTAACGGAGCAGGACGACATCGCCGATCTGGCGGGTGTCGGCCAGGTGTGCGCGCCGCGAGGGCGTCCACGGGAAGCGGCCGGGACCGACGGCCCGCGGCGCGCCGGGCTCGCCGACGAAGAACGGTGCGACGACGAGGTGCAGCTCGTCGACGAGGTCGGCCTGAAGGAACTGCGTCAGCACACGCCCGCCGCCCTCGACCATGAGCCGCCGGATGCCCTGCCGTTCGCCGAGGTCGTCGAGGAGGTCGGCCATCACGACGCAGTCGCCGTCGCCCAGCCCGACGACGGTGGCCAGCCCGCCGAGCCGGGCGCGCAGCTGCGGCGCGCGGTCGGTCGGGCAGTACACGAGGCGCGTCGACTCGCCCGTCGTGAAGAACGCGGCATCCGCAGACAGGTCCCCGGATGCGGTGACCGTCACCTTCGCCGGCGATTCGGCGTGGCCGAGCGAGAGGCGCCGCGCGCGGCGCGCGGTGTCGCGCACGAGCAGCCGCGGGTCGTCCCGGCGCACCGTCGAGGCGCCGACCATGATCGCGTCGCTGCGCGCACGCACGTCGTCGACGCGATCGAGGTCGGCGGCGTTCGACATCGCGAGCCGCTGCGGCAGCTCGCTGTCGAGGTAGCCGTCGATCGACATCGCGCAGCTGAGGGTCACATACGGCCGCCTAGTCATCCGCCCGAGCACCACCCTCATCGAGTCGACTTGGCGTATATGTACGCGACACGCCGGCGTGTCGCGTACATATACGCCAAGTCACCCAGGGAAGCCAGGTCGGCGCGGCGCAGGTGACACGCGAGCGAGCGACGAGCAGCACCAGCGCGCCGGGCGCGACGGCGAGCAGTGCGAGCACCCCGAAGGCGGTCGACGTGGCGACCCCTGTCGCGCCGCCGAGGCCGGCCACGGCGAAGGCGGCGCCGGCCGCCGCCTCGCGCGGGCCCCAGCCGCCGACGTTGATCGGAAGAGCGGATGCCGCCAGCACGACGAGTGCGGCCGCCACGAGTCCGCCGGGATCGGCGGCGACGCCGGTGGCGAGCCCCGCGACGACGAACAACGACACGTGCGCCCCGACCACGACGGCCGAGGCCAGCACGATCGCCACCAGCGCCGACGGGCGCACGAGCAGCGGTCGCAGCATCCCGAACTCCCGCTGCAGCACGCGGCGCGACCGCGGCACGGCCGCCGCGACGCCGACGGCGAGGACCGCCGCGCCGGTGAGCACGCCCGCGCCCCACGCGACCGGGGCGAGAGGCGAGCCCCAGGCCGAGTGCGCGGCCGCGAGCGGCAGCAGCACGGCCAGCGTCAGCGTGACCTGCACCATCTGCCCGAACACGCGCTCGGCGGCCACGGCGCGCGCGGCGGATCCGATCCGCTCGTGCGGGTGCCCGTGCGCGTACGCGCGATGGACGTCGCCGACGACCCCGCCGGGCAGCACGGCGTTGAGGAACTGGGAGCGGTAGTAGGCCGCGAGCGCCTCGTGCCAGGGCAGCGGCAGCCCGAAGCCGCCGGCGACGACGCGCCAGCGCCAGGCTGCGGCGGCGGTGGCGACCGCGATGAGCGCGAATGCGGCGGCGATGGCGGGCGGCGAGATCGCCGCGATGCCGTGCAGGAACGGTCCGACGCCGACGACGAGGGCGGTCGCGACGACGACGGCGATGCCCCCGCCGACCCGCACGGCCCTGCGCACAGCGGGCAGCGTCGCCGCCCGCCGGGCGGCGGGCACCGCGACGGCCGTCAGCGCGGCCATGCCAACACGTCCTCGTGGCCGACGACGACAGAGAGGGCGCCGTCGGCGACCTGCGCACGGCGCTGGTCGAGGTAGCCGGCCGCGTCGGCGCCGAGCTCCGGACGCTGCGCGACGGCGGCGCCCACCCATCCGTCGAGCCACTCCAGGACCAGCTCGGCATCGGCGGGGCCGAGTCGCCACGGGGTGGCCTCGCGGCGCACCTGCCAGCCGGCGTCGGCGAACAGCGCCGCGACCACGGCGGCTGCGTCGGGTCCGAGCAGCCGCCGTCCGTGCGCCTTGCGCCGCTGATGCGCGTTGAATGCTCGTCCGATCACGGCGTCCGCGGGGTGCGGCGGGTCGAGCTCCACCTCGCCGGTGACCGACAGCGCGAACAGCGCCGGAGTGCCCGCGTCGACGCAGGCCGCCACGATCCGCCGCGCCTCGGCG
The DNA here is from genome assembly GCF_006783905.1 of Microbacterium kyungheense. GTDB lineage: Bacteria > Actinomycetota > Actinomycetes > Actinomycetales > Microbacteriaceae > Microbacterium > Microbacterium kyungheense. Next base: position 161,997 of record NZ_VFPE01000007.1, read on the forward strand.
CGCGTGATGACGTCGAGGAGAGCGGATGCCGTCACGCCCGCCGCCCCGCGGAACACCCCGGGATGCAGCGCATCGAGGTGCGCCACCACGGTCTGCGCGGCGACCGGTCGACCGGCATCGTCGACGGCCGACCGGAGATCGAGCTGGTCCAGGATGCCCGCATCGCCGTCGTGCAGCACCCACTGCTGGGGTCCGGCGAGGCGGGGTGCGAGCCAGCGGGTCATGCCGCCGGTGCCTGCCCCGAGATCGTGCAGGACGACCGGGGCGGGCGGCAGGAGCGCGGCGAGCGCGGCCGCGAGCCCGACGGAGCGGGCGGCGTCGTCGGCGCCGGCACGCAGCGCGAGCCACGAAGGCGCTGCCGTCGAAATCGTGGTCATGTCGCCTCCAGCGCGGCCGCCACTGCAGCCGCCGTGTCGTCCCACGACGGCAGCGCCGCACGCGCGGCGCGCGCACCGTGGCGCAGTCCGCGCCGCACGTCCGGATCGGTCAGCCACTCCCGCAGGGCGGCGGCGAGCGCCGCGGGATCCTCCGGCGTCACGAGCATCGCCCCGCCTCGTGAGACCGTGTCGCGGATCCCCCCGACGTCGGCCGCGACGACGGGTATGCCGCGTGCCTGCGCCTCGGCGATCGCCATGCCCGCGCTCTCGACCCTCGACGGGGCCACGAGCAGCCCGCAGCGCTCGTACTCCGCGTCGAGGGCCACGCGCCCGAGCACGCCGGTGAACCTCACGCGGCCGCCGAGCGCGGCCGCGTCGCGCCGCAGCCCGGACGCGAACTCCGGCGAGGTGTCGGTCGACCCGGCGATGGTGCACGCCCAGCCCTGGTCGGGCAGCCGGGCGAGCGCCGCGAGCAGCACATCCTGACCCTTGTGCGGCGCGACCACCCCCACGCACAGCAGCTGCCCGTCGGCCCGGACCGACGGGGCCCGCTCCCCCGAACCGGGTAGGGATGCCGCCACTCCGGGTGCCGCGACGCTCACGCGGCCGGCGTCCACCAGTCCGCGGCGTTCGAACTCCCGTGCCGTCCACGCGCTCGTCGCGACGACGCGGTGCGCTGCGGACAGCATGCGACGCTCGGCATCGACCTGCGCGGGCGTCGCGTCGGGGAAGGCGGCGACCACCATGTGCGTGAGCACGACCACGCGCAGGCGGTCGGCCGCAGCGCGGAACTCCTCCGGCGCCCCTGCGGCGACGAGCCCGTCGACGAGCACAGTGGTTCCGTCGGGCAGCTCATCGAGGAGGGTCCCCGCGTCCCCTCCCCTCGCCGCTGGCGCGTCGAGCGGAGCCTCCGGCCGCGTGGGCCCAGCCGCACCAACCGCATCCCGCACCTCCACCGTGTCCACGGACCAGCCGTGCGCGCCCAGACGGTCGCGCACGTGCTGGTCGTAGACGTTGCCGCCGCTCACGCGGAGCGGATCGTCGACACCCTCGGGCACGAGGAACGTCACGGAGCGCTGCGTCGCGGAAGCCGCGACGACCGGGGGCTCGTCCACCGACGCGACGGTCACAGCGCGACCTCGTAGGAGGCCCACGCGATATGAGACTCGTGCAGCGTCACGGCGATCCCCGTCAGCGCGGCAGCTCCGAATGCGCCGTCCCGCACGCGCGCCGCAAGGCGGTCGCCGATCACCTGGCACAGCCGCTCCGTCGTGGTGTTGACGCCCTGCAGGTCGGGCTCGTCGTCGAGGTTGCGGTACGACAGTGCGCCGACGATCGCCCGCACCTCATCGGACGCCTTCCCGATGTCGACGACGACGCCATGCTCGTCGAGGACGTCGGCGCGGAAGGCCGCGTCGACGACGTACGTCGCGCCGTGCAGACGCTGCGCCGGGCCGAAGAACTTGCCGCGCAGGCTGTGGGCGATCATCAGGTGGTCGCGGACCGTCACCGTGAACGTCACTTCGTGCTCCAGTCGATCGTCTCGCACAGGTCACCGGCCGTGCCGTCGGCGAGCGCAGCCGTGATGTCGGGCAGCCGCCGCCACGACGACGTGCCGCCGAGCAGCAGATCGAACGCCGGGTCTTCGAGCAGGCCCAGCGCCAGCATCAGCCGCTCCCGGGTCGTGCGGCGCGAGCGTCGGCTCGTCGCGACCGCTCCGACCTGGCTCGACCTGATCGTCAGGCGTCGCGAATGGAAGTCGCCGCCGAGCTCCAGCGGCACGGTGCGGCCGCCGTACCAGCTCGCCACGACGACCTCGCCGTCGGTGGGCGCGAGGCGCAGCGCGAGCTGCAGGCCCGCACCGTTGCCGCTCGCCTCGATCACGACATCCGCCGAGGGCACGTCGATGTCGTGCGATCCGTCCGGGGCGAGCGAGAAGCGAGCCCCGAGCCGCTCGACCACGACCCGCTTCGACGGATCCACGTCGATGACCGTGACATCGGAGCCCGGGATGCCGGCGGCCAGCCTCGCGACGGCGCACCCGATCATGCCCGCCCCGACGATCACGACGCGGTCGCCGACGGCAGGCGAGGCATCCCACAGCACGTTGACGGCGGTCTCGACGGCGCCGGCGAGCACGGCGCGACGCGCGGGCACCCCTGCCGGGACGGGCACGAGCACGTCCACCGGGGCGACGAATCGCGACTGGTGCGGGAACAGCGAGAACACCGTGCCGCCGCGCAGCGCCGGCGGCCCGTCCTCGACGACGCCCACGTTGAGGTACCCGTACTTCACGGGGAACGGGAAGTCGCCGTCCTGGAACGGCGCACGCATGCGCTCGCGCTCGGAGGTCGGCACCGACCCGCGGGCGATGAGCGACTCCGTTCCGCGGCTGACCCCGCTCCACAGGGTGCGCACCCGCGCCTCGCCATCGTCCGGGTCGGGCAGCGGTTCCGAGCGGAACTCGCCCCAGCCCGGGCCGACGGTCCACCATGCGGTCGCGGCATCCATCCCCTCAGCATGAACCGATTCCGCGTGAACCGAAACGGGCTTCCGCGTCGTGTCATCTCTGACGACCATGAAGGGAACACGGAGCACCCATGCCAAAAGTTCAGTCGTCCCCCGCGCCGTCGGCCGCGTGGACCCGCCCCTGGTGGTGGGCGGCAGGCGGCGTCGCGATGCTGGCTGCCGTCGGCGCAGTCGCCCCGCTGACGCTCCTGGCGTGGGCCGCCGGGGTCGCCTATCTGGTCGTCTCATCACTGCTCATGTCGCTCGGGCTGCGGCGGCGAGGCGAGACGCGATTCGGCGCCGCCAACGCCGTGACCGCCTCGCGCTCGGCACTCGTCGGGGTCGCCACCGCCCTCGTCGTCTCCGCGTTCGCGGACGGGGGCGACACCGGTCTGCTCGTGACGATCGTCGCCGTCGCCTTGGCACTGGACGGCGTCGACGGCTATGTCGCTCGGCGCACCGGCAGCGTGAGCGAGCTCGGCGGCCGCTTCGACATGGAGGTCGACGCGTTCCTGCTGCTGGTGCTGAGCGTGCACGACGCGAGGTTCGTGGGGTGGTGGGTGCTGTCGATCGGGCTCATGCGGTACGCATTCGTCGCCGCCGCCTGGCTGTGGCCGTTCTTCGCGCGCACCCTGCCCTACCGCTACTGGCGCAAGGTCGTGACCGCCGCCTGCGGTGTCGCACTCACCGTGGTCGCCGCCCAGCTGCTGCCGGCGGTCGCGAACGTGGTCCTGGCGGCGGCGGCGCTCGCGCTGCTCGTCGAATCGTTCGGCCGCGACGTGCTCTGGCTCGTCAGGATGAACCGCACGAGCGCGGATCTCGTGTCACCCGAGAACGCCCCCGCACGTGAGCCACGCGGGGCTCGAGACGAAAGCAGGTAGGACGATGGCGCCCCAGACCACCACCGCGCTCCGGGTCATGCGGATCCTCAGCGCGCTCGCTCTGCTCGCGGCAGGCGGCATCCATCTGTATCTCGTGTTCAACGGCGTCGGCGGCATCCTCGGCGTGATGTTCGGGCTCAACGCCGTGGGGGCGCTCGTCCTGGCGGTGGGCATGCTGTTCCTGCGCGGACGACTGCTGCAACTGGCCACCGTGCTGAGCCTGCTGTTCCTCATCGCGACGCTGGGCGCGCTGATCCTCGCGCTCACCGTCGGGCTGTTCGGGATCACCGAGACCTGGGACTTCATGCTCGTCCCCGAGACCGTGATCGTCGAGTCGATCGGCATCGTGCTGCTGGCGGTGACCACGGTGATGGTGCTGCGCCCCACGCCTGTCACGGCGAGATAGCACCGCCCTCCGAGACGGTCAACCCCTGCGCCGCCGACCCGCCCGCGCCCTAGCGTGGGAGCAGACGAAGGAGGCGAACACCATGACCGACGAGAACCTGGATGCCGCCGACACGGCCGGCTACGTGCCCACCACCACCCACAGCGAATGGGGTGCGGGCCATCCGCGGCTCATCGTCTCGGGTGCCGACCACTTCGAGTTCCCGCTGGACGGCGAGCGGTTCACGATCGGGTCGGGGTCCGACGCGGATCTGCTCGTCGCAGGCACCCAGCCCGTGCATGCCGAGATCCGTCACGACGACCGTGACGAATACCTCCTGCTGACGTACGCGGAGGCCGAGACGAACACCACGCCGGAGCCACGGAAGTCGCTCGACGGAGCCCAGTCGATCATTCTGCGCTCGGGCGCGCAGTTCCGGATGGGCCAGTGGCGGTTCACCTTCGCCCGCGACGAGTACGCCGACCACGGACGCCCGTTCGGCGGGCGCGAAGGCGGCGAGCTCGAGGACCAGCCCGTGCAGCCGCCGCGCCCGGACTACTCGGAACGCGGCGAAGGCACGGTGCCGACCGAAGAGGCGGCCGAGTCGGCGCCGAGCCCCGGCGACACGGGCGAGGCTCGGGACGTCAAGCCCGACCGGGCGTGACGTCCCACAGGCCGTCGATCAGCTGCCCCCGCCGGGTTCGAGCAGCTCGTCGACGAGCAGGATGCCGCCCGTCGTGTTCGCGGAGTGCGCGAGCTTGTCGATCCACTCCCGGCTGAGTTCCGGCGGCTCCGCATCGTCGAAGACGAACATGAGCGGAATCGAGGGGTGCAGCCAGATCGTCGAGCGGCCCCCCGGCTCGTCGTCGCCGTGTCGCCACGAGAGCGTGAAGCTCTCGTTGCGGCGCAGCTTGGTCGCGATCACCACCTTGAGGTGGGCGAGCGCGCGATCCTCGATGTGGATCGGCACGTCGTGCGCGCCGTAGTAGAGGGTTCCCACACGAGGGACGCTACTCCGTTCAGGCTCTGCGAAGTCATGTGTGTTTGTCCTCGCGGTCGTCCCGTTCGCCCGTGGACGGCTCGAACGGCGCCGTGGTCGCCGGCGCGTCCTCATGCTCGTGTCGGTGCTCTGATCTCTCCATCAGGAGGCCTTCTTCTTCGCGGTGCGGCGCTTCTTCGAGGGGTCGCGGGCGAGATCGGACGCGATGTCGGGGACGTAGTTGAACAGGTCGGCGGAGGGCCGTTCGTAGTCGTCGGCCTTCGGCCGGTCAGGCAGCGACACCTCCTCCAGTTCGACCCTGCCGTGGGGAATGCGGCTGAGCAGATGGCTCATCACGTTCAGGCGAGCGCTGCGTTTGTCGTCGCTCTCCACGGTCCACCACGGCGACTCTGCCGTGTCCGTCGCGGCGAACATGTCGTCCTTGGCGCGCGAATAGTCCTCCCACCGGAGGATCGACTCGAGATCCGTCGGTGACAGCTTCCACCGGCGCATCGGATCGCCGACCCGGGAAGCGAAGCGCGCCTGCTGTTCGCGGTCCGAGACCGAGAACCAGTACTTGATGAGGATGATCCCGTCTTCGATGAGCAGATTCTCCACGATCGGGACCTGGCGCAGGAATTCCTGGTACTCCTCGTCGGAGCAGTACCCCATGACATGCTCGACCCCTGCCCTGTTGTACCAAGAGCGATCCATCAGCACGATCTCGCCCGCAGTCGGCAGATGCTCGATGTATCGCTGGAAGTACCACTGTCCGCGTTCCTTCTTCGACGGCTTCTGCAACGCGACCACGCGCGCGTGCCGGGGATTCAGGTACTCCATCACTCGCTTGATGGCGCCCCCCTTGCCCGCTGCGTCGCGACCTTCGAAGATCACGAGCACCCGCTCCCCCGACGACGCCACCCACTGCTGCAGCTCGACCAGCTCGGTCTGCAGCCGCTTCAGCTCCGCCTTGTACGGGCGCTTCTTGAGCCGCGTCACGGACGACTTCTCCACGTTCTTCTCCGACATCGCTGCACCGCGCGTCACATCCGCGCGTAACGCGCGCGGGCGAAGCAGAAGAGCCCGTAGATCGCCAGTCCGGCGCCGACGATCCACAGGATGACCGCCCCGAGAGGAAGGTCCGCGAGCGAATGCAGGGCGGCATCCAGTCCCCCGGCCTTCTCCGGGTCGTGCGTCAACGCGGCGACGACGAAGAGCACCCCGGTGACGCCGATGGCGATGCCTTTGGCCACGTACCCCAGGACGCCGAAGGTGACGATCCCTTTCGCGGCCGCACCCGTCGGCAGCGCGAGATGCTTCTTGAACGCGCGGGTGACTCCTCGCACGATGAACGCGATGCCGATCGCAGCGATCAGCAGCCCGACGAGCACGAGCAGGACCACCCCGGCCGGGGTGGCGAGCAGCTGGGCGCTGAAGGTCTGCGACGACTCCGACGAGTCCGACTGGCCTCCCACCGCAGTGACCGCAGCAGTCCACGCGATCGCGATGTACGCGACGGCGGTACCCGCGAACTTGACGCGGTGCCCCCATCGCTTCTTGGCGTCCGGATCCCGCTCGAGAAAGGCGTCCGCGATCTGCCAGACCGCCAGCGCTGCCAGCCCCACGGCGATGACCCACAGCAGCAGCACGCCCACCGGCGCCTGTCGGATCTGCTCCATCGCGCCGCTCTGATCCGCCTCGCCCCCGCCGCCACCGGTCACGAAAGAGATCGCCACGACGCCGATGACGATATGCACGACGCCGAGGACGACGTAGCCGATACGCGCGATCGTGCGGAACACGGTCGATTCCTCCGTCGCTCGCGCGGCGGCCTGGGTTGCGCTCATGCCCGCATCGTATCCAGCGCCCGCGCGTGAGGATGAGGGTGGATTTTGGCCGAAGAGTGTGCGTACGGCAACGGGCGGTTCGTCTGCTGCCGTGACTGCCAAGATGGCGTCGTGCAGCCTCCTCATGAGCGCCCCGACGTCTCGCGGCTCATCCCGCTGATCGTCGGCGCAGCCGCCGCCGTCGTCGCGATCGTCATCCTCTGGGTGGTGACCTCGGTCCGCCGCGACCAGCCTTTCCCGGTCGACGTCTGGTGGCACGACCTGATGGTGGGCAATCGCACGGACGCCGGTCTCGTCCTGGCTTGGATCCCCGGCTATGCCGGCGGCCCGGTCCTCGCCATCGTCACGGGGCTCGCGGTGGTCGGGACCCTGTTGGTGCTGCGTTGGTGGTGGGCCGCGATCACCGTCGCCGCGACGCTGGTGCTGTGCATCGGGATCGCGGCTCCTCTCGCGAGCATCGTGGGGCGGATCCGGCCCGAGGACTCGCTCGCCGAGGCCGTCCCCACGTCCTACCCCTCGGGGCACGTGGCATTCGCGACGGCTCTCGCCACGGTGCTCTGCCTGCTGTTCCGGCACTGGCTCTGGTGGACCCTCGGCGCAATCTGGGTTCTCTGGATGGCCTGGAGTCGCACCTACCTCGCAGCGCACTGGTTCACCGACGTCATCGGCGGCATCTTCCTCGGGGTGGCGGTCGCCCTCCTGGCCTGGGCGATCGTGGAGACCATCCGGCGCAGACGAGTGTCCCGCACAGCGGACGCCGTGGAGGGCGTCAGCGATCGATGAGGCTTCACTGGGAAGACGAAAGCAGAGAGCCCCGGAGAATCGGCGAGATTCCGGGGCTATCCAGTAGCAGGAGCGGGGCTTGAACCCGCGACCTCACGATTATGAGTCGTGCGCTCTCACCAACTGAGCTACCCTGCCGCACGCATCCGCGGTCGTGGATGTGGATGCTGCGAGCCCCGAGTCAGGATTGAACTGACGACCCCTTCCTTACCATGGAAGTGCTCTGCCACTGAGCTATCGGGGCGTGCTGCCCGCAAGCAGGCAACTAGAAGAGGATACCAGAGCCGGGGCCCTGCTCCGAACCGCGTCAACCCACAGTGTGGGTTCCGTCGGTGTACGTCTGCAGCCACGGCCACGGGTCGATCGGCGTGGTGCCGTTCTTCCAGATCTCGAAGTGCGTGTGGGCGCCGAACGAGCGCCCGGTATTGCCCGTGCGGCCGATGACCGTGCCCACCGTGACGTGCTGCCCGGCGACGACCTTGAGCGAGCCGTACTGCATGTGCGCGTAGTGGCTCGACACCAGCTGGCCGTCGACGATGTGGTCGATCACGACGTGCACGCCGTAGGCGCCGCCCGACTCCGACGCGATGCGCACGGTGCCGTCCGCGATCGCCTGGACCGGCGAACCGGCACCCGGCGTGAAGTCGATGCCCTCGTGCATGCGACCCGAACGCATTCCGAAGCCGTACGACATCGTGACGCCGACCGCGAAGGGCCACTGGATGTTCGAGTTCGGGTCGTTGTGGAACAGGTTCGAGAAGTTGCGGATGCCGGCCTCGGAGGCGAGCTGGGCGGTCGTGGTGATCGCGTAGTTCTCGGTGCGGTCGAGCGGGTCGCTCTGGGCGTCACCCGGAGCCACATAGGCCTGGATCTCGGAGGCGTCGAGTCCGCCGCCGACATCACCCGGAGCGATGACCGACAGCGACGCGTCCGTTCCGTTCATCGCGGCGACAGCCTCGACCGGCGTGGTCATGCCGACCGCGATGAGGCCGACGACACCGAACACGCCGATCGAGAACGACGTGGTCGCCACGCGACGGAAGGCCGAGCCGCGCCGGGTCTGGACGCGACGGGTGGCCGCGTGCGGCGCAGGCGCGTCGGCGGCATCGGACGTCTCTTCGGCCGCGGGGGCGGGACGCTGCGTGGGGGTCTCGCCCGTGAACGAGAACAGTCGCGCAGCCGCTTCGAACTCGTCGACGCCCGGCGCGGTGGGAGCGGGGATCGGGCCGGTCAACGGCTCGATGCGTTCGGTGCGGGGACGCTCGGTCCCGACACGCTCGGTGGCGGGCTGGTGCGCGGGAGCGGCCGTCTCGGTGGGGCGAACCGGTTCGTTCGCACGGACCGGCTCGGGCCGCGGCGCGGACTCAGGCGCACGGACCGGCTCGGGACGCGGTGCGGCCTGAGGCGGGACGACCGGCTCGACGACCGCCGGGGGCGCAGCGGGAGCTGCAGCCGCCTCGGCCGCCATGAGCTTCGCGAGCGTCTCGGCCATCCAGTCCGGAGCGGACGGCGCTGACGCCGGTTCGGCCGAGGACGGCACAGCCTCGACGGCCGGAGCCAGAAGCTCGAAGGGCTCGGCAGGGGCGAGGACCGTCTCGCGGAGCGGCGCGGGCTCGTGGCGCGCGGTCAGCTCGGCCTCGAACGCCGCGGCCGGGCGCACGGGGGCCTCGGGCGCGACGGATGCGATGGGCGGGACGACGACGGGCTGCTCACCGGTCTGCCCGCGGCGCGCCCGGCGGCTGAGCTGCTCGCTGGCCGACGCGGCGGCGGTCCGAGCCGCGGTCGCCGTCGGCGCGACCGGCGTCGAGGGCGCGACCGGAGCGACGGCCTCGGGCGTCGCGACCGCCGGCGTCGCGGCATCCACACGCTTGGGATCCGCGGAGCGCCCCCAGACCACCGCAGGTCGTTCGGGAGCGCTGCCTGCCGCCTGGCGTCGCGCGTTGGCGCGGCCTGCTGCTCCCAGGGTCTCCGAGGTCGCCTGCACAGGCGTCGCGGAAGTGCGGCTGGAACGGCGCGTGGGCGCAGAGTCAGCCTGGGAAGCGTCAAAAGGCAAAGCGGCGGGGGGCTCTCGGGTCGTGCCGCGAGGGGGGATGCGCGGCAAGGCGGTCGTTCGGGCTATGACCACCCTCGCCGTTCGGGCGGCGAAGGTAACGATCGGGTAAACGCTACACCGGGTGCCCTGGGAATGCCATGTGCGGCTCGGAATTTGGCCGTTTCGCTTCGTGAGGATTCGATGAGACGCGCCCTCAGACCAGGCCGGCCGCCTCCGCGAGACGGTCGAAGAGCGCCGGTCCGGCAGCGACGATGAGCGGCGAACGCCACGAGCCGTCCGGCTGGTTGCGGCCGTAGCGCCCGCCTGCCTCGGTCACCAGCAGCGACCCTGCCGCGAGGTCCCACGGCGCCAGCCCGCGTTCGAAGTAGCCGTCCAGTCGTCCGGCGGCGACGTAGGCGTGATCGAGGGCGGCCGACCCGCTGCGGCGCAGATCGCGCGCCACCAGCGGCATCACGTGCGCGATCAGCTCAAGGTCTCCGGGCCGCGTGGCAGGGTCGTACCCGAAGCCGGTCGCCAGCAGGGCGCCCGCCGGTCCGACCTCCGCCGACACCGCGAGGCGGGCCTCTCCGAGCCACGCACCCTCACCGCGGGCCGCGCGGAACATCTCGCCCGCCACGGGCGCGTAGACGGCTCCCGCCTGCACCTCCCACTGCTCGGGCGTCGGCTCGCCCGTCACGGCTGCGATGCTCACGGCGTAGTGCGGGATGCCGTACGCGTAGTTGACCGTCCCGTCGATGGGGTCGACCACCCACGTGATGCCCGATGCGCCGCGCTCGGCGCCGCTCTCTTCTCCGAGGAACCCGTCGCCGGGCCGCTCCGCCGCAAGCCGGGCGCGGATGAGGGCTTCCACCTCGCGATCGGCCTCGGTGACGATGTCGGCGAGCGCCGACTTGGTCGCCGCGATCGCGACGCCCGCGTCGCGTCGCACGCGGGCGAGGCGGCCGGCTTCCTGGGCGATGTCGACGGCCAGTGCTTCGAGCTCTGTGGCGAGAGTCATGCCTCCACGCTATTGGGCCCGGCGTGGATTGCGGATCACGGCCGGGGCGGCAGCGGTGGCGGCGGCGGGTAGCCCTCGTATCCCGAGCCGGTGTGAGTCTGCGTCGCAACGGGGGTCTGGGCTGCGACCGGGGCCTGCGGGACGGGCGTGGCCTGGGCTGCGGCATCCACCCCCTGCGGCTGCACGTACGGCGAGCCCGCCGGTGCGGCCTCGACCTGGGGCTGCGGTGTGAACACGTGGGCGCCGGGCGTCGGGTAGCCCGTGTAGTACGCGTTCCAGTCGGGCGACCCGTCGGGCAGCATCGGCAGCGGAGTGACGGCGTCGACGTACGTCGGCCAGGGCAGGAGCTCCTGGTGGCCCGCCGGCTGCGCGCCGTAAGCGGGCGCGGCTCCGTAGGCGGCTGCGTGCACGCGCGGCCGCTTCGGTGCGAAGAGGACGTTGATCAGCGGCACCAGGGCGGTCCCGACGGCCGCGAGGATCGCCACGGCGACGACGATGCGCCAGTAGAGGTCGGCGAGGTTCAGCCATTCGCCGAACGCGAGCGGGATGATCAGCAGCGCGGCGAGCGCGACGACGAGCGAGATCGTGACGATCGTGACGACGCGCGTGAACGTCGTCTCGTACCGCTGGAAGGCCTTCAGGAACAGCCGCACGTGCAGCAGCACGAGCTGCAGGATGAGCACGATCAGCAGGAACTGGATGAACCGCGCGAACCCGAGCCACGGGAAGCGGTTCGGCATCCAGATCATGATGGCGCCGAGCAGCAGGGCGATGATCCAGCTGCCGAGGCTGGCCAGCGCGAACCACGCGGGCCGTGAGGGGGCGAGGTGCGCGTCGAGGATCGCGACGCCCGCGAAGCCGACGAGCAGCAGGATCGTCAGGAACGCGCGGCCCACGATGCCGTTCTGGGATCCGACGAGCACCCACACCACGCACACGAGCGCGGCGGCGATGAGCGCGCCGATCGCCACCCAGATCGCCGCACGCAGCAGCGGCGAGATCGACCCCTCCGTGCGGGCGGGCTGAGGCGGCGTGTGCGGAGCCGTCGCATACGGATCAGGCGCGGTCATGGCGTTCCTCTCGTGACGCGGGCGGACCCCCGCATGCCCATCCTGACACGCCCGCGCCCGGCCCGCCGGGGCGGAATGCGGCGGACGCGCTCGGGTCGCGGCATCCGTCGACGAAAGGATGCGGGGCCCGCCGCCGTCATACGCGACCCCAGCCCCGATCGGCCTAGCATGAGGCGATGCACAGCGCACCGTCGCGCGACGTCGATGTCGCGATCGTGGGCGGCGGGCACAATGCCCTCGTCGCCGCCGCCTATCTCGCCCGTGCCGGGCACCGCGTGATCGTCCTGGAGCGCCTGTCCCACGTCGGCGGCGCCGCCGTCTCGGAACGCCCGTGGGCCGGCGTCGACGCGCGGCTGTCGCGCTACTCGTACCTCGTGAGCCTGCTCCCCCGCCGCATCGTCGACGACCTCGGCCTCGACATCCGGCTGCTGCGGCGGCGGATCTCTTCGTACACGCCCGAGCCCGCGGACCCGCGGCGGGGGCTGCTGATCGACACAGCCGACGCGGGCGCCACGGCCGACTCCTTCGTGCGTGCGACGGGCGACGCGCGCGAGGCCGAGCGCTTCGCCGGCTTCTACGAACGGCTCGCCCCGCTCGCGCGCGCCGTGTTCCCCACCCTGACCGACCCGCTGCCGCGCGCAGACGATCTGCGGGCGGCGGTGGCGGACGACGGCCTGTGGTCGGCCATCGTCGACCAGCCGCTCGGCGCCCACGTGCGCGCATCGCTGCGCACCGACCTCGCCCGCGGCGTGGTGCTGACCGACGCGCTCATCGGCACGTTCGCCGCCGCCGACGATCCGTCGCTGCGGCAGAACCGGTGCTTCCTCTACCACGTGATCGGCGGCGGCACCGGCGACTGGGACGTCCCGGTCGGCGGCATGGGGCAGGTCTCGGGCGCTCTGCGGACCGCCGCGCTGCGCGCCGGCGCCGAGCTCGCGACCGACGCGGAGGTCACCGCGCTCAGCCCCGACGGCGAGGTCGTGATCGGCGACGGCGAGCGCGTCGTGCACGCACGCCTCGTCCTGAGCGGTGTCGGCGAGGCGGTGCTGGCGCGATTGCTGGATGCCGGCGGCGCGGCAGCCCCCGACGGCCCGGCCGTCGCACCCGAGGGGGCGCAGCTGAAGGTCAACATGCTGCTGGCCCGGCTGCCGCGACTGCGCGACACCGCGGTGGACGCCGCGACGGCGTTCGCCGGCACGTTCCACATCAACGAGACGATGACGCAGCTCGACCGGGCATACGACGACGCCGCGGTGGGTCGCGTGCCCGCACCGCTGCCGGCCGAGGTCTACTGCCACTCGCTCACCGACCCCTCGATCCTCGGCGACGACCTGCGCGCGTCCGGCGCGCAGACACTGACGCTCTTCGGACTCCAGGTGCCTCACCGGCTGCTCGAAGGCACCGACCCCGACGAGCGTCGCGCCGAGCTGCTGGCCGCTGCCGAGGCGAGCCTGGGCTCCGTGCTCGCGGAGCCGCTGCGTGACGTGCTGTTCCACACCCCCGACGGCCAGCCGTGCGTCGAGGCCCGCACCACGCTCGATCTCGAGCACTCGCTCGGGATGGCCGGCGGTGACATCTTCCACGGCGGCCTGGACTGGCCGTGGGCCGACGACGAAGTGCTCGACTCCCCCGCCCGACGCTGGGGTGTCGCGACCCCGCACGAGCGCATCCTGATGTGCGGCTCCAGCGCCCGCCGCGGCGGCGCGGTCAGCGGGATCGGCGGCCACAACGCGGCCATGGCCACCCTCGAGCTGCTCGGCAGGTAGGCGCCCGGAAACCACGAAACGCCCCGCGAGGGGGCGTTTCTGCTGGTGGCGAGTGAGGGATTCGAACCCCCGAAGTCTAAGACGGCTGATTTACAGTCAGATCCCTTTGGCCGCTTGGGTAACTCGCCAGGTGCGCACCCGCCCGGCTTTTCCAGTCGATCGGAGGCGCGATCCACCATCTTACGCGTAGATGCGCGAGGTCAGAAATCGACGCCGCTCACGTGCCGAGACGATCCAGATCCATGCCGCTCAGCGACTCCGGAGTCCGCAGCAGAGCGCCCTCGAACCGGCAGGTCGCGGCGGCGGCATCCATCGCGGTCCGCAGCACCGCCTCCCACTCCTCGCCGCTCCCGGGAGCGCCCGCGACCAGTGCGGCGACTGTCGCGGCGAAGGCCGCGTCGCCCGCGCCCATCGTGTCGACGATGCGCCCCGGCAGGTTCGAGACGGGTCGCGTCACGACGACCTCGCCAGCCTCGATCGTGGCGCCCGCGGCGCCCTCGGTGGCGAGCACCGCCTCGGCGCCGAGGTCGATCAGACGCGCCCGCAGAGCGTCGATGCGTTCGCCGTACAGCAGCGCCGCGTCGTCCTCGCCGACCTTGACGAGGGCCGCCCGTGCGGCGAGCGCCTCGAATCCGCGCACGAACTCCGCCTTGTCGTGCATCATGCCCGAGCGCGGGTTGGGATCGAGAGCGATGGATGCCGCGGCCTCGTCGATCGCCTCCGCCAGTTCCGTCGCCTGCTCGGCGTCGTCGAGGGCGACGCAGCTGACGACCACCAGGTCGGCGTCCGCCATCGCGGCGCGCTCGGCCTCGCCGAAGCGGATGCGCCGGCGCTGTGCGGCCTCGTTGAAGACGTACGTCGGCTCGCCGCCGCCGGTGCGCGTCGACACGGCGCGCGCGGTGCCCAGCAGGGACGGGGTCGCGATCAGGCCGACGCCGTAGTCGTCGAGGTAGCGCCGGACGCGCGACGCGGGCTCGTCGTCGCCCAGCATTGCGATGAGCGTCGCGGGCACCCCCAGTCGCGCGAGGCCGACCGCGACGTTGAGCGCGGCTCCGCCGACGAACTCACGCACGCCGTGGTCGTCGCGCAGTTCGTCGATGAGCGCGTCGCCGACGACGACGACGGTCACCGGCGCACGCCCGCGGTCTCGAGCACACGACCGACGAACGCCTCCGTGCGCCGGCGGGTGCCGTCGATCTTCAGGTCGACGCTGGCCCGCACCTCGTTCGGGGCGAGCGGTGCGGCCAGTCGGACGTTCTCGTGGCACGAGAGGTCGGCGCAGATGTACGTGCCGACGCTGTCGCCGTGGGCACCGGCCTCGCCCGCCCTGCGGGCCGTGTACATCACGACCTGGTCGGCAGGCTGCATCGTGTGGCACAGGTTGCACATCGCCGCACGGGCGTGCGACGAGCCCTCCGCCGCGCGCATCACGATGCCGGCGGGGTGCCCGTCGATCTCGGCGACGACATACCCGCGTCCGCGCGTGCGCGGGTCACGCCATGCCAGGAAGTCGAGGTGATCCCAGTCCGTCAGGACGAAATCGGCGGGCAGGGCGACGAGTCTCAGCTCGTCGGTTGAGGCGTTCACGAACGATGAACGCACGTCTTCTTCGGTCAGCGGGCGCATGGCACCTCCTCGCCGCCCCAGTCTACGAAGACCGGATGCCGCCGCCACCCCGTGCCGTCATGCGCGGTTGCACGCGGGAGGGCAGCGGCGGCATTCGCTCACCAGCCGAGACGCGCGGCGATCGCGTCCGCCGCGCGAGTGGGGAACTCGTCCCAGCCCGGTTCGAGGATCCGACGGGTGAGGCGGAACAGCTCGTAGGCCGACTCCTCGACCGGCAGATCGAGGGACGCCGCGATGTCCGCACCCCAGCGGGGGAAGTCCTGCTCGAATCGGCGCATGGGGTCGATCGCGTCGCGGGCCGCCGTCGACGCATCGGCGAAACGACCGCGGATGGCGCGCACCAGCAGCTGCACCGCCCACTGCCGGATGAAGGCGTTGCCGTTCAGCAGCTCGCCGCGCCGCACGCGTCCCACGCCGATCAGCAGCTTCACGAGCACGAGGCGCGTGTCGTTGGCCGGGTCGAACCGGTCGCCCTCGATCGCCCGTGCACGGGACTCGGCGATCAGCGTCGCCGTCGTTCCGGCGGGGTCATCGACGACGACCGTGGCCGCGCCGGCCCGAGCGTCCGCGAGCTCAGCGGCATCCGAGAAGGCGAACTCGAAGACGTGCGCGTCGTCGTACACCGCGACGAAGCCGATCTCGCCTTCGCGCGCCGTGAGAACGAGGCGGTCCTGATCGGGCAGCCACGACAGATCCGGCCGGATCTCGCGACCGCGTCCGGCCTCGGTCACCGCGAAGAAGTCGTGATCCGACCATTCGTCACGACGCTCCCTGGCCTCTTCGGACGCCGAGCCCAGCAGCACGAGCCCCACGAACCCGTCGCGCTCCCGCACGGCGGTCGCAAGACCCACGCTCAGCTCATCGAAGCGCGCGGATGCGCTCATCCCTCCGCCCTTGCGGGGAGCTCCACGCCGTCCAGACGCCACACCGCGAACGCAGGGCCGTCGGCCGACACGGCGACCGCGCCGTCAGCCGCCACCGCGAGGGTCGCCTCGCCCCAGACGTGCTGGGCGCGCGAAGCCCCGGGCATGGCGCCGGCGGGGATCGCCGCGTCGACGTCCCCCTTCGCGGCGAGCACGAGGAGCGTTTCGTCCGCGGATTCGCGGACGAACACGACCGCGTCATCGTCGACGTGCACCCAGCGCAGCCCTCCGGTCGACAGGACAGGATGCGCGTGGCGCAGGGCGATGAGGTCCCGGTACAGTCCGAGGCGCTCCGCGACGGCCGGGTCGCCTTCGGTGCCCCACGGCATCGGGGTCCGGCTGTCTTCGCCCTCTGCGCCGACGAGGCCGAACTCGTCGCCCGCGAAGACCACCGGCAGCCCGGGCAGCGTCATCATCAGACCGACCGCCACGGGGATCGTCCCCTCGCCGGCGTTCGTGGCGAAGCGACCGGTGTCGTGGGTGTCGAGCGGCTGCATGTTCCCCAGGCGCACCCGCCACGGGATGCCGGCGGTGAAGCGCACGACGGCGTCGACGAACTGCTGCGCCGTGTAAGCCGGGATGCCGCCGATGGGCTGTCCGAAGAACCACGGCTCGGTGCGCTCCACGCCCTCCGCGGTGAGGAAGGGCGTGCCCTTCGGGTCGGACAGCCACCCCCACAGCGGACGGGTGAACGACGGATAGGTCATCGCGCCGTGCCAGCCGTCGCCCTGCAGATCGCTCGCCGCATCGTTGGTCGATTCGCCGAGCAGGATCGTGTCGGGGTTGATCTCGATCATGGTGCGGCGCAGCAGCTGCCTCACCTCGGCGTTGAGGTCGATGTCGCCCAGGCGCCCGGTCATGTTCGCGACGTCGATGCGCCATCCGTCCGCGTTGTACGGCGGCTTCAGCCACTTCGCGACGACCGAGTCCGGACCTTCGATGAACCGCGAGCGCAGCTCCTGCGACGACCAGTTGAACTTGGGCAGCGTCGGCGTCCCCAGCCACGACACGTACTCGGTGTTCTCGTCGTCGGTGAAGTAGTAGAAGTCCGCTTCCGGCGCGCCGGGGTGCCCGAGCGCCGCCTGGAACCACTCGTGACGGTCACCCGAATGGTTGCTGGTCAGGTCGCCGATGACGCGGATGCCGCGCGCGTGGGCCGCCTCGATCAGCCGGATGTACGCCTCGTCGCCGCCCAGCAGCGGATCGACCCGGTCGAAGCTCGCCGCGTCGTAGCGGTGGTTGGAGGCCGCCGGGAAGATCGGCGTCAGGTAGAGGAGATTGACGCCGAGCGAGACGAGGTGGTCGAGCTTCTCGATGATGCCGTCGATGTCGCCGCCGTAGAACTGCTGCGACCGTCCGGGCATCACCGGGTCCACGGGCGTGTCCCAGCTCGCGGCGATGGCCCAGTCGGGCGTCGGGTGGGTGTCGGCCTGCGGCGAACGCGCGAACCGGTCGGGGAACACCTGGTACATGACCGCATCCGCGAGCCACGCCGGCGGAGCCGGGTAGGCCACGAGCGCGAAGTCCTCGGCATCCAGCGTCTCCAGCGTGTGCAGGCCGGTCTGGTTCAGCCATTCGACGCGGCCGCCCTCGTGGACGAGCAGCCACCGGTATCCGTGACGCGGATTGCGCACGGTCACCGCCGCCTCGTACCAGTCCCATCCGTCAGCCGATCCGACGAGCGCGGCGTCAGTCCACTCGGGCTCGTGGTCGGGGTTGGAGCGGGTGCGGACGGCCGACAGCGGACCGTAGCCCGCGGGGACGCGCAGGCGCACCGTGACGACATCGCCCAGCTGCGGGGCGAGGTCCGACACGTACAGCGGCGAGCCGTCGTGGTGAGGGGTCAGGGTTGTCATTGCTCTTGCCTTTCGAGGACAGGCGGCGCGTGGCCGCCGGATGTTGTTTCGATGCGACGTGGTTGCACGGCCGCAGCCATGACAGAGCCCTTGAGTTGTTGTTCAGTTGTGCCGGTCCCGATCATGGCACGCCTCGCCGATGGGCGGGACCGGATGCCGCAGCCTCAGCGCCGTGACCCCAGATGGATCGCCGCCGCCGTCTGCGGAGCCAGTTCGAACCGGACGACGCCGCCATCGACGGTGTAGGCCGCGCCGCGGCATCCCTCGCCGTCGATCGCGTCCTTCCCGCCCGAGACCACGTCGCAGTACTGCCCGGAAGGAAGGGTGGTCGGCACCGCGAGCGTCTGCGTCTCGTCGCCGACGTTCACGGCCACGACGCCACGGCCTTCGCGTTCGAAGCCGTAGGCGTCGCCGTCGCTCACACCCTCCAACCGTGGGGCGGCGCCCGCGACGGCGCGGAACTCCAGCATGCCCGCGATCGCCGGCCACGCCTGCACGCACGTGCGCTCGCCGTCGGCATACGACTCGGCGGGCCCGCCGGCGTCCGCGCACGACGCCGGCGACACCGTGCCGTCGGCTTCGGCCGGCGCTCCGCTGTCACGGTCCGAGAAGGCGTAGCCCGAGTACACGACCGGGGTGCCGTAGTCGTCGGCGAGCATGAGTGCGTTCGCGATGACGTACAGCCGGCCGTCGCGGTACGTGATGTCGGCCTCGCCGCGCTCGGTGTCGTGGTTGTCGATGAACACGACGGCCCGGTCGGCCGGCACATGCGCGGGACGATCGCCCTCGAGCTCGGGGTCGGCGAACACGCCGCTCTCCAGCTGGGGGTCGAGGTCGCGGGCGTAGCTGAACTCGAAGACCTCGCCGAAGCCGGTGTACTCCTCGGGCTGCACCGGCTCGCGGGCGCTGCGGATGACCTCGCTCATGATGCGCGTGCCTTCGGGCAGCCGGCCCACGATCGCCGCGACGTCGTCTGCCGCCATGTGCTTGGCGGCGTCGATGCGGAACCCTGCGACGCCGAGCGACAGCAGATCGTCGAGGTACGCCACGATCGTCCGCTGCACCTGCTCGCCGGATGTGTCGAGGTCGGCGAGATTCACGAGCTCGCACGTCTGCACCTGCTCGCGCGACGTGTAGTCCACGATGTCGTCGCCGGGCGTGAGGCCGCAGTGGTGGAAGTCGTCGGGACCGTAGAGTCCGGGATACTCGTCGTGTGCGTACGGGGTGCCGGCGAAGCCCGTGCCGGCGGCATCCTGACCCGTCATGTGGTTGATGACGGCGTCGGCGATCACGGCCACCCCGGCCGCATCGCAGCGCTTCACCATGTCGGCGAACTCGTCCCGCGTGCCCAGTCGCGAGTTCAGGCCGTACGAGACGGGCTGATACGACGCCCACCACTCCTCGCGCGCGATCGACTCGTTCGGCGGCGACGTCAGCACCCACGCGAATCCTGCGGGTCCGAGCCTGGTCTCGCACTCCTCCGCGATCGAAGACCAGGGCAGCTGGAAGAGCTGGATGCCGGCGTCCGGCGCGGCACGCTCTACCGACGGTGTCGGACCGGAGCATGCCGCGAGCGCCAGCATCGCCGTCACCGCACACGCGGCGAGCACACCCCGGCGGATGCCGGGGTCACCGGGTCGCGGCATCCTCTACTTCACACTGCCCGCGGTCAGACCGCCGACGATGTACCGCTGGAGAGCGAGGAAGAGCGCCACCGGCAGGATGGCGGCCAGCACCGCGCCCGCCGCGAAGAGGCTCCAGTTCTTCGAGAACTCGTCCGAGATGAACTTGTACAGGCCCACCGCGAGCGTCTGCTTCTCGGGGTCGACGAGGATGATGCTGGCGAGCACGAACTCGCTCGACGTGCCGATGAACGACAGCAGGCCCACGACGGCGAGGATCGGCGCCACGAGACGCAGGATGATCGTGAAGAAGATCCGCGCGTGGCCGGCGCCGTCGATCTTGGCCGCCTCGTCGATGGATGCCGGAATGGTGTTGAAGAACCCGTACATGAGATACGTGTTCACGCCCAGCGCGCCGCCGAGATAGACCATGATGAGGCCGATCTGGGTGTTGAGGCCGATCGCCGGGAAGATGTCTCCGATCTGCACCATGAGCAGGAAGATCGCGACCATCGCGAGCATCTGCGGGAACATCTGGACCACCAGCAGCGTCGTGAGGCCGAAGCGGCGCCCGGTGAAGCGCATCCGCGAGAACGAGTACGCCGCGAGAGCGCCGAGGATGACCGTGCCTGCCGCGGTGATCAGGCCGATGATGAGCGTGTTCACGAACCACGCACCGTACGGGTGCGTCTCGGACTGGAACAGGTCGAAGTAGCTCTCCAGGCTCACGTTGCCGAACAGGCCGTTGGCCGTGAGCAGCGTGCCGCCGGGATTCAGCGACGCCGACAGGACGTACAGCAGCGGGAAGATCGCGAAGATCGCGACCACGATGCCGACGAGGTGGCGCCAGCCGGTCTCGCGGAAGTACTTCTTGAACGGGCGGCGCGGCAGGGGCGCCTCGCCGCGGACGCCGGCGCTCTCGTGGGAGTCGAACCCGTCGATCGCTCCCGGGGCGGCCATCAGCGCCTCGGCGCGCCCGACGGACTCGCCGAACTCCTGGAGCGTCGACTTCTTCTCGGTGTCGTTGGTGCCGCTCATGTCAGTTCAGCTCCTCGAGTGCCTTGGTGCGTCGGAAGGCGATCACCGAGATCGTGCCGACGATCAGGAAGATGATGATCGAGAACGCGCTCGCGAGGCCGTAGTCGGCCGACGAGCCCACGAACGCGACCTTGTAGACCATCGTGATCAGGATGTCGGTCGCGCCCACGTTGACGTCAGCCGTCACGTCGCGGGGCCCGCCACCGGTCAACATGTAGATCAGGCTGAAGTTGTTGAAGTTGTACGCGAACGAGGCGATCAGCAGCGGTGCGACGGCGACGAAGAGCAGCGGCAGCTTGATGTTGCGGAAGATCTGCCAGGCACTGGCGCCATCCACCTTCGCGGCCTCCTGCACGTCGTCGGGGATCGACTGGAGCGCGCCCGTGCAGATGAGGAACATGTACGGGAAGCCGAGCCACAGGTTCACGAGCAGGATGCTGAACTTCGCCAGCCACTCGTTGGTGAGCCACGGGATGTCCGCTCCCCCGAACAGCACGACGTTCAGGAAGCCGAACTCCTGGTTCATCATGCCGGCCCACACGAGCGCGGACAGGAAGCCCGGGAACGCGTACGGCAGGATCATGATGACCCGGTAGTACTTCTTCGACTTCATGCGGGGATCGTTGAACACGATCGCGAGGAACAGTCCCAGCGCGAAGCACGTGAAGACCGACAGGAATGCGAAGACGAAGGTCCACGCCAGCACGGAGAAGAAGGGCGCGCGGATCGACTCTTCGGTGAACGCCCGCACGAAGTTGTCGAACCCGACGTTGATCTGCCAGCCCGGCATCAGCTCGGTGCCGTCGGGCGCCGTGAAGGCGCCGGTGCCGATGTCGGAGTAGACCGTCCCGGTCTGGGTGTCGGTCATGGTGCCGGCGGCCTCGTCGTACTCGAGGCTGGAGAGGTACACGTACGCGACCGACCCGTCGGGCGTGCGCAGCGAACCGTCGTTCGGGTCGTCGCTGATCGGCACCGCTATGTCGGCGATCGCCTCCTGGTTCGCGACGATCTGCGAGAAGTTGAGGGTGTTGTAGCCCGGGACGCCGACGGCCTTGCCGCCGTCCATCTCGGCGTTGTCGACGGGGGTGAGCGGCCGGTCCGCACCGCCGAGCTCGACGTCGCCTTCGGGGTCGGTCACGAGGAACGAGAACTCCCCGAGCTGCTCGACGACCGTCAGGTCGTAGGCGGGCGAGTCGGGGACGCGCTCCTGCGCCGACAGCATGAGCGCGTTGACAGCGCTGTCCTTCGAGCCGTTGTGGCCGGTGCCGTAGTTCGTGAAGGCGATGTACGCGGTGTAGCCGGCGACGAAGATCTGGAAGATCAGCAGGAAGATGAGGCCCGGGATGAGGTACTTCGCGGGCAGGTTGCCGCGGCTGAAGTACACCCAGTTGGCGACGCCCGTGATCGCCAGGACGATGACCGCCGGGATCCACTGGCTGCTCTGGAAGAGCACCAGGGCGGCATAGAGCGCGAGGGCGTCGATGAGGCCGAGAGCGACGACCTTGAAGATCATCAGCTTCCAGCCGGCGCCTGCCGCCTCGGCGATGCGCGCCGCGCGCCTCGACTTCTTGCTGGGGGGTGTCTCGATCGCGGCATCGCGGTCGATGGTCGGCGTCGTCATCGGCTCCTCTTTCCGAAACTGCGGGAACGTGGCGTCGGGGCGGCGTCCTCGCGGACGCCGCCCCGATCATGCCGGTTACTGGATGGCGGTCTGGATGTCGGACGCCATCTTGTTCCACAGGTCGACCGGGCTGCCGCCGGTGCCGTTGATGATGGCCGTCTCGGTGACGCCCCAGTACTGCCACACCGAGCCCATCTCGGGGATGCTCGGCATCGGGACGGCGTCAGCGCCGACCGCGCCGAAGCCCGCCGTGATCGGGTCGTTCGCGACAGCCGCGTCGTAGGCCGCGGTCAGGGCCGGGGTGCGGCCGCCGACCTCGTAGAGGGCCGTCTGGACCTCTTCGCTGCCGATGTAGTTGACGAGGAACTCCGTCGCGGCGAGCTTGTTCTTGCTCTCGGAGCTGAGGAAGAAGCCCTGCACGCCGGCGAACGGCTGTGCGGTCTGGCCGCCCGCGGACGGGATCGGGTCGACGGCGAGGTTCAGGCCGGCCTCCTCGGCGGCGGGCACGTTCCACGGGCCCGTGAGGTAGAACGGCGCCTTGCCGGCGACGAAGTTCTCGCGAGCCAGGTCACCCGAGATGTTCGAGTTGAACACGCCGGTGCCGGTCGCGCCCTGCGAGGCGAGCCACGTGGCGAACGCCTGGCCGCCCTCGTTGCCGATCTGCAGATCGTCGGGGTTGTAGCTGCCGTCCGCGTTGGTGCCGAACACGGGAGCGCCGAAGGAGGTCTGGAAGGGGTACAGGTGGTACGGGTCCGCCGCCTCGGGGTCGAGACCGACGAGGAACGCGTACTCGGTGCCCGCGGCCTGGCCCTTGGCGATCATGTCGTCATACGACGTGGGCGCCTCGGGAGCGAGGTCGGTGTTGCGGAGGAGACCGATGTTCTCGATCGCGTACGGCACGCCGTAGACCTTGCCCTCGTAGCTCCAGGCGTCGATGGCGACCTTCTCGTAGTCGCCGGCGGTGTCGCCGAGCTCGACGGGGGCGACCACGCCGTTGGTGACCAGCGTGCCCAGCCAGTCGTGCGCACCCACGGCGACGTCCGGGCCCTTGCCGGTCGGCACCTGCTGCACGAACTGGTCGCGGATCTCGCCGAACTCCTTCTGGACCAGCTTGACCTTCACGCCGGTGTCGGCGGTGAAGTCCTTCGCCGCGTCCTCGAGCACCGTCGCGCGGTCGGCGTCGACCCAGACCGTGATCTCGCCGGCCGACTCGCTGTCATCGCCGGAGTCCGAGTTGCCTCCGCCTGCGCAGCCGACAAGGGTCAGCGCGGAAACAGCGGCGATCGCGCCGAAAGCCGCGATGCTCCTCTTGTTCACCTTCATTGGTGGGTGCCTCTCTTGAGTGCTGATATGCCGGCCGTCGCGTGATTGACGAGGCCGTCTTCGTGTCTCGCATTACTGCAAGCGCTTACATTCTGCATGACGAGATGGAATGGGGCAACACGGGAGCGGATGATCGATATCAGCCCGTGACAATCGGTCTGCATGGAACCGCTTGCACGCCAATGCATGCCTGCAACCGCTTGCAGCGGCATCCACTTCTCCACGCTGCGCGACAGCCGCGGATAGACTGCCCGGCATGGCTGACAGCTCCTTTGACATCGTCTCGAAAGTCGACCACCAGGAGGCCGACAACGCCCTGAACCAGGCCCGCAAAGAGGTCGAGCAGCGCTACGACTTCAAGGGCACCGGCGCCTCGATCGAGTGGAGCGGCGAGGCCGTGCTGATCAAGGCGAGCACCGAGGAGCGCGCGAAGGCCGTGCTCGACGTGTTCCAGTCGAAGCTCATCAAGCGCGGCATCTCGCTCAAGAGCCTCGAGACGGGCGAACCGGTCGCGGGCTCCAAGGAGTACCGCATCACCTCGACGATCAAGGACGGCATCTCGTCCGAGAACGCGAAGAAGATCTCGAAGATCATCCGCGACGAGGGACCGAAGTCGGTCAAGGCCCAGATCCAGGGCGACGAGCTGCGCGTGCAGTCGAAGTCCCGCGACGACCTGCAGGAGGTCCAGCGCCTGCTCAAGGCGTCCGACCTCGACGTCGACCTCCAGTTCGTCAACTACCGCTGACGCGGCGTCGGCACGGACGATCCCGCCGCCGGTCAGGCCGGGATCGCCCGGTCTGCGCTCAGGCGATGCTGAGCTGTGAGCGGTCCTTGCCGGCGCGCTTCGCGTCGTACATGGCGGCGTCCGCGCGGACGAGCAGCTGCTGCGCGCTGGGCTGAGGGTCGACGCCCGGCCGGAAGAGCGAGATGCCGACGCTGACCGAGGCCACCACGACGCCGTCGGCCACAGCGATCGGCTCGCGACACACCTCGAGGATGCGCTGCGCGATGTTCTCGGCCGCCGACGAGTCGGCGCCCGGGCAGAGCGCGACGAACTCGTCACCGCCCATCCGCCCCACGATGTCGCCCGCGCGCACGCCGCTGTGCAGGCGGGAGGCGAGCTCCACGAGCACGCTGTCGCCGGCGGCGTGGCCGAAGGTGTCGTTGATGGCCTTGAAGTCGTCGACGTCGAGGAACAGCACCGCCAGCGGCTCCAGCGAAGCCTCCGCGAGAGTGAGGGCGTCGTCGAGGGACATCTGCAGCAGCTGCCGATTCGCGACGCCGGTGAGCTGGTCGTGCAGTGCCAGCAGCGCCAGCCGCCGCTGGAGTCGCACCCGGACCAGCGTCTGTGAGGCCTGTCGCCCGAGCGCCTGCTGCAGATCGATGAAGTGGTCGTCGACGTCGACGCGGCCGGCGAAGAAGCACGCCAGCACGCCCAGCCGCTCGCCGTCGGCGATGAGAGGGGTCACGCTCAGCGACGCGAGGCCGTTGTCGCGCATCGCCGCGCTCAACTCGGGAAAGGCGGTGTCGTCGTCGTGCACGACGGTCACCTCGGCGGTCCCGCGCAGCTCGGGGACCGGCGCCACCTTGTCCTCGAGCGGGTTGCTGCCGCCCGTGAGCAGCAGCCGCCCGTCGTCCTGGGTCATCAGGACCGCCGTCTCGCGCGCCGAGAACGCGTCGCGGGCGACGGCTGAGAAGGACTGCGCGACCTCCTCGTCGGTCGCGCTGAGGCCGAACATCGTCGACACCTCCTGCAGCACGCGCACGCGGCGTTCCGACTGCTCGGCGGCTCGGCGGGCCGCGAGGATGTCGCGTTCGTACCGCACGCGTTCGGTGGCGTTGAAGATCGCGAAGCGCACCACGCCGCCGTCGTCGCTGTCGCGCGTCGCGTTCACCAGGACCGGCAGCTCCTCGCCGTCCGCACGCCGCAGCGTGAGCGCGACTTCGTGGAAGGCGCCTCGCAGATGGAGCACCTGTCGATGGCGGGTCTCGAAGAACAGCCGGCTGCCGGGCTCCAGCAGCATGACGAAGGTCCGCCCCACGACGTCCGCGCGTTCGTAGGCGGTCCACTCGAGGAACGTGTCGTTCGCCTCGACGATCGTGCCGTCCTGCGTGGTTGCCACCAGCCCGCATGGCGCCAGCTGGAACCAGTCCGTTTCCGAGGCGCTCATGACAGGAACCGCCGCACCTGCTGGACCACGTCTTCGGGCGCGGAGAGGATCGGCACGTGACCGGTGGTGTCGAGCATCTCGAACGTGCTGCCGACGATCGCGCCGTGCACGTAACGGCCGACCTCGATCGGCGCGATCACGTCATCCTGACACTGGAGCACGAGTGTGGGGACACTGACCTGCTCGAGGTCGCGGCGGTTGTCGGAGGTGAACGTCACCCGGGCGAAATGGCGCGCGATCTCGGGGTCGACACTGCAGAAGCCCTCGGTGAGCCGCTCCTCGAGCATCGGCCGCTCGGGCGTCCCCATGATCATCGGCGCCGTCTGCCGGGACCACCCGAGGTAGTTGGCATCCAGCGAGTCGAGCAGGGCGTCGATGTCGGCCGGCTCGAAGCCGCCGACGTAGCCCACGTCGTTGATGTAGCGCGGCGACGGGCTGACGAGCACGAGGGCGCGGAACCGCCCCGGGTTGCGGTTCGCCGCCAGCACGCCGATCATCGCGCTGACGGAGTGCCCGACGAACACGACGTCCTGCGCCCCGAGGCGGTCGAGGATCTCCTCCACGTCGAGCGCATACCCGTCGAGGCCGGCGTACTTCGCGCGGTCGTACGCCGACCAGTCGGAGCGTCCGGACCCCACATGGTCGAACAGCACCACGGCGTGATCGGCTTCGAACTGGGGGGCGACGAGGTTCCAGGTCTCCTGACTGCATCCGAAACCGTGCGCGAACATGACGACGGGCCCGGATGGATCGCCTGCGACCCTCACGTTGTTGCGGCGCAGCACATCGGCGCCGCCTGCCGACGACACCGTTTCGGCGTGCCCGATCACGAGGCTCGTGCGGGATGAGCGAGCATGGGGAGCCTTTCGAGCAGGCGATGCAGAAGGGGTGGACCGCGAACAACCGCTTACAGCGTAAGCCTTGTCGCGAGCATACCTCGCGGCGGCCCGTCGCGAGCAACCCCTCGAACCAAGAGCCCACGTGGAGGAGGATGACCGTCATGGCAGCACATGAGAACGCGGACGCCGTGGACTCGGCCGCCGCCAGACCCTCGGCGGCACGGCTCAGCCGCGAGCTGATCGTCGAGACGGCGCTCGCACAGATCGACGTCTCCGGCGTGCAGAGCCTGTCGATGCGGTCGCTCGCGCAGGAACTGGGCGTCGAGGCGATGTCGCTCTACCGCTACGTGCACGGCAAGGAGGACCTGCTCGAGGGTGTCGTGGCCCTGCTGATGGCCGATCTGATGCCGCATCTCGACGCCGACCCCACGCAGCACTGGCAGGGCTACCTGCAGACAAGCGCGCACGCGATCCGGCGCATCGCGATCGAGCACCCGCGCGTGTTCCCGCTCGTGGCCACCCGGCATCCGGCGGCGCCGTGGCTGCGGCCCCCGCTGCGCAGCGTGGAGGCCGTGAATGCGTTCCTTACCACCCTGATCCGGCAGGGCTTCTCGGACAGGCAGGCGGTGGACACCTACCGGTCGTTCACCAGCTTCCTGCTCGGCCAGCTGCTGCTGGAGTCCGCGACCCGGGGCGCGCCGACCGGTCCTGTGGACGCGCCCATCGACGAGGGCGAGTCCGCGCCGTCGCACCCCGATGCCGCACCGACAGACGATGCTTCCGTGCTCGAGGACGCTCCCGAGGTTCTCCGCCTTCGGGACATGCTCAGTGAGGACCGCAGCGACGAGGAGTTCGAGGTATCGCTCGAGGCCCTCCTGGACCGGCTGGACCGCGAGCTCACACGATAGCCGCGGCAAGCCGTGCCATGGCATCTCTCGACACCGGCCGGCTGAGCAGGTAGCCCTGCGCACGGTCGCATCCCAGGCGCGTGACCTTGTCGAGCTGGTCCGCGGTCTCGACGCCCTCCGCGACCACGCGGATGTGCGCGTCATGGGCGAGGGCCACCGCATCGGCCACGACCCGGGACGCATCGGGCGAGTCATCGCTGACGAGTCCGCGGTCGATCTTGAGCTCGGTGGCGTGAAGCCGTCGGGCCTGGGTGAGCGAGGCCTGTCCGGAGCCGAAGTCGTCGATCGCGATTCCCACCCCCAGACCGCGCAGGCGATCGAGCCGGGCGACCAGGGCCGGGACGTCCCCGAGGTGGCGTCCTTCGGTGATCTCCAAGGTCAGGCGCCTCGCCGGCCGGCGGATGCGCAGGATCATGCGCTCCAGCCAGGTGGTGAAGGCGGCGTCCTCCAGCTGTGCCGGTGACACGTTCACCGACATGTCGATCGCCCAGTCGGTCATCGCCGTCATGGCCTCCGTCGCCATGAACTCGCCGATCTCGCCGATCGTCCCGTCCTCTTCGGCGATCGGGATGAACTGCGTCGGAGGAATGGGCCCCCAGGTCGGGTGATGCCACCGGCAGAGCGCCTCGGCGGCGACGACGCGATTGGTCCGCAGATCGAGCTGGGGCTGGAACCACGCCGACAGCTCGCCACGCCGCAGCGCACCACGCAGTGCGCGCGACAGTTCCGCGAACTCGACCATGTGCCGGATCCCCACTTCACGGGGCATGACGACGGCCCCCGCTGCAGCCATCATGGCAGTGGTCGAAGGCGCAGCCCGGCATATTGACGGGACGTCGTCGACCGACTATGCGGCCACCGCGTCCGGCGAGGCGCCATCGTCGCATCCACGGGGGTTCCCGTCAACCCGCGGGCGTCCACCGCTGCGCCCGCGTACGTTCACCTCGTGAGCGATTCGGCTGACACCACGGCTGACGCCGCGGTCGAACAGACGGGAGCGGCCCCATGCGTGCGGTGACATGGCAGGGAAAGCGGCACATCAGCGTCGAGACAGTGCCCGATCCGACGATCCAGGAACCGACGGACGCCATCGTGCGCATCACGTCGACGGCGATCTGCGGCTCGGACCTGCACCTCTATGAGCTGTTCGGGCCGTTCTTGGACGCCGGCGACATCCTCGGCCACGAGTCGATGGGCGTCGTCGTCGAAGTGGGCTCCGAGGTGACGACGCTCGCCGTCGGCGACCGGGTCGTCGTGCCGTTCAACATCGCGTGCGGCCACTGCTTCATGTGCCGGCACGGCCTGCAATCGCAATGCGAGACCACGCAGGTGACCGAGTACGGCAGCGGCGCTGCGCTGTTCGGCTATACGAAGCTGTACGGCCAGGTCCCGGGCGGACAGGCGGAGCTGCTGCGGGTGCCGCTCGCCGAGTACAACTCGGTGCGCGTCGGGTCGGACCTGCCGGACCAGCGGTACCTCTTCCTGAGCGACATCCTCCCGACGGCGTGGCAGGGGGTGGAGTACGCGCGGCTGCCCGAGGGCGGCACGCTGGCGGTCCTCGGGCTTGGACCGGTGGGCCAGTTCGTCAGCCGCATCGGTGTGCACCGCGGATGCCGCGTGCTCGCGGTCGACCCGGTCCCCGAGCGGCGCGCGATGGCCGAGCGGCACGGCGTGGACGCATTCGACCTGACAGACGACGTCGTCGGGCATCTGCGCGATCTGACCGACGGCCGTGGCCCGGATGCCGTGGTGGATGCCGTCGGGCTCGAAGCCCACGGGAACGGCGTGGTGAAGTTCGCGCAGCAGGCGGTCGGGCTGCTGCCCGATGCCGTCGCACAGAAGGTCATGGAGACCGCCGGGATGGACCGCCTCGCAGCGCTCCACGCCGCCATCGATCTGGTCCGCCGCGGTGGCACGGTGTCGATCAGCGGCGTCTACGCGGGCGACGCCGATCTCATGCCGATGAAGACGCTGTTCGACAAGCAGGTGACGCTGAGCATGGGCCAGTGCAACGTGAAGCGGTGGACGGACGAGTTGCTGCCCATCGTCGAGGACCCCGCAGATCCGCTCGGGGTGATGGATCTGGTCACCCACCGCGTGCCGCTGGAGGATGCGCCCGCCCTGTACGAGACGTTCCAGAAGAAGGAGGACGGATGCGTCAAGGTGGTCCTCACCCCGTGACGCGAGGAGCCTCAGCCGAGGGGCTTGCGCAGGAAGACCTGCTGGATCCCGTCATCCCCGTCCACGCGCTGCGTCTCGCGATAGCCGAGTCTCGTGTACACGCGCAGGTTGGCCTCGCTCAGTGAGCCGGTGAAGAGCTCCGTCGTGCGGCATCCCACTGCCCTTCCCCGGTCCTCGACAGCCTCGAGCAGCAGGGATCCGATGCCGGCACCCTGCACGTCCGGCGCGATCACGAGGCGACCGACGAGGAGCAGCTCGCCGTCCCGCCGCGCGCGCACCGCACCGACCACCCGGTGCTGCACCAGGGCGACGCAACCGAGGTTGCCGACGAGCTCGGCCTCGACCTCTTCGAGCGTCTGGGTGAGCGCCGGCATCCGGACCGTGTCGTAGATCAGGGCCTCTTGGACGAAAGCGGCGCGCTGAAGCGTGAGCACCTCTCCCGCGTCCGAGACCTCGATGGGGCGGATCGTCACATCGTCGGCGTGGATCGGCATGGCATCCAGTCAACCCCACGCCGCGCCAGCACCGGTAGCACGACGTCCTGTGGTGCACAATCGTGCTCCCTGGTCGCGGCGCGCCCGGTAACGTCGCGGCTGACACCGAGGCTCGGAGGATCGATGAAGACGGATGCCGAACGCCTGGCGCACGCCTGCAGGAGCAGCGGGGTGCGCATCGCGGTCGCCGAATCGCTCACGTCGGGCATGCTCGCCAGTGCCGTGGGGAGCGGCCCGGACGCGCAGGAGTGGTTCTGCGGCGGCATCGTCGCCTACCGCACCGAGGTGAAGGAGCGACTGCTGGGCCTGCCGACCGGCATCGACCCGTGCTCCGACGTCTGCGCGACGCAGCTGGCGGCCGGGGCACGGGAGCTGCTCAGCGCCGACATCGCCGTCTCGACGACGGGCGTCGGCGGTCCCGACCCCGAAGACGGGCATCCGCCCGGGACCGTCTACCTCGGCTGGGCGACGGCGACAGACTCCGGCGCACGCCTGCTGACCCTCAGCGGCGATCCCGAAGAGGTGCTGACGCAGACGGTCGACGCCGCCCTGGCGCTGCTGCTCGACCGGGTGTCGGACGCACCGTCCGCCGCTCACTGATCCTGCCCCCTCGAGCGACGAGTGCCGCGTCGGATCATTCACTCTGGGTGGTGCGCGATCGCGGTTTCCGCCGTGGAATGGCACCTACGCACCACCCCCGGCGATCGGAAGAGACGTGAGCCCCATGGACGCACCAGAGCTGCTGCGGCGATACTGCATCAACGACGCGCGCCTCGCGTCGAATGCCGAGTCGCCCACGATGCAGCTGGAGTGGCGGACGGCCGCGCTGGTGCGCATCGCGGCGCTCATCGCCGTCGGGGCCCCCGACGCGTCGATGCGCGCGGCTGTCGACGACGCCATCGCGGCCGGGGTCGAATCCGACGAGATCATCGCCGTCCTCGATGGGCTGGTCGGCATCGTCGGACTGCCCCGCGTCGTGGCACAGGCGCCGCGGATCGCCCATGCACTCGGGTACGGCGACAGCGACGACCTCGGCGTCGACGGCTGAGCCCGCCGCTCAGTCGCCCAGGAGGCCGAGCGCGTCGGCTTGTTCGACGGCCTGGCTGCGGGATGTCGCCGACAGCTTGCGGTAGATCGAGCCCAGCTGCGAGCTGACGGTGTTGCGCGAGACGAAGAGCCGCTTGCCGATCTCGGCGATCGTCAGGTGCGTCTGAAGGTAGGGCAGGAGCCGCAGTTCGGCAGGGGTGAGAGGGACGGATCCGCCGGTCATCGGCTCGACCGACAGCGCCACCCGCAGCTCCTCGACCTGGGCACCTGCCGTCCCCAGGTCGGGTCGGATCCGCACGATGTCGTCGCTCTCTCGGAGCAGGTGCGCCGCCGCGGCGCGGTCGCCCAGCATCAGGTGCGCCCGCGCGAGCTGCACCCGCACCCGCACCGACACGTACGGCATGAGGTGCGTGCAGCCGATCCGAGCGCGCATCCCGCGCGCCAGCAACCGCCCGCCCGCGGCATGGTCGCCGCCGTGCAGCGCGACCCGGGCGGCCACCGCGAGCGCCAGTGCCGTCGTGGGGTAGCCCTCCATGTGGCTCGCGTCGATCGCGTCCACACCCCGCTGCGCATGCTCGGCGGCCACGGCCCAGTGGCCCTCGTCGATCGCGATCAGCGCGAGCTCGGGCTCGCTGAGGATCACGGTGTCGGGGTTCCCCATCGCCGTCGCGAGCGGGACGGCCTGCTCGAAGGCGACGCGGGCCGTCTGCTCGTCGCCGGCGAGGAGGGCCGCCATGCCGTACAGGTGAAGCGCCTGATCCCGCCACGGGCTCTTCACCGGCTCGTGCTCGAAGGCGAACGCGGCGTCTGCGCCGACCCTCCTGTAGCCGTGCTCGCACATCGCGGCACGGACCATCGCCCGCGCGGACTCGAAGAGCAGGCGGTCGGCCGCCGGCAGATCCTCCACGCGGATGTCGTCCAGGGCGCTCGCCCACCGCTCGCCCGCCCGGACGTCGCCGAGGAGGATCGCCGTCCACGTCATCGACACGACCAGTGCCGGGTGCGCCAGCAGGATGTCGTCGCCGAGATCGTGCAGCCATCGACGCACGGTGGCGACCTGTCCCGTCCCGTACAGGCCGAGTCCCAGTTCGGCCACGAGACCGCTCGCGCGCTCGTATTCGCCGGCGCTGATCCAGTGCTCGACCGCGAGGATCGGCGCCTGATGCGCTTCATGCCACGAGGCCGCACGCCGGTGCAGCTCCGCGACCGCCGTCGCGCCCTCGGCGCGCTCCAGCTCGGCGAGGAGGAACTCGCGGAACAGGGCGTGGAATCTGAACCAGTCCCCGTTGCGGTCCGCGCGGACGAGGAAGAGGTTGCCGGTCTCGACCCGATGGATCAGGGCGCGCGCGTTCTCGATGCCGAGCACGGCGTTGCAGACCTCGGGCGACAGCTGGTCGAGCACCGAGCTGCGGCGGAGGAAGGACTGCAGCTCCTCGGGAAGGCGGGCCAGGCACTCGCGATAGAGGTAGTCCGCGAGGTAGCGGTCGCTCCCGGTGGCCGTCACGGGTGCCGCGGACGACCGGGCGACGAGGGCGCAGAGGAACAGACCGGTCGGCCAGCCCTCGCACCGTGCGACGACCTCCGCCAGCGCCTCATCGTCCACGTCGGCCGCCCCCGCGGCCGCGAAGACCGCCCGTGCCTCCACGCGGTCGAACACGAGGTCTGCGGCGGACACGTCCCACGCGTCTCCGGTGCTGCGCAGCCGGGCGATGAGCGGTGATTCCTGCCGACTGGCCAGGACGACCTGCGATCCGGGCGCGATGCGCGACAGCACGACTTCGAGCGCGTCCTGGCATTCCTCGGAGGCGACCAGGTGCGCATCGTCGATGAACAGCACGAAGCTCACCGGCGTGGATGCGAGAGCCGCCGCCAGCATCGGCGCGGATCTTCCGAGCGCGCCGGCACCGACGCCGCGCATGTCGGCCATGACGGCGTCGGCCAGAGGCGAGAACGGCGCGCAGGCCGCGGCGATGAGCGGGAGCAGGAGCGCGGGGTCGTCGTCGGTGCGGTCGAGCGAGACCCATGCGACCCGGCGGCTCTCCGTCGCCGCCCACTCGGTGAGCATCGTGGACTTGCCGTATCCGGCGGGAGCCGCGACCGACACGACGCGCGCACCGCTGTCGCGCGCCCGCCTGATCTGGCGCGTTCTTTTGACCGCGCTCGACGTGGGACGTGGGATTTCGGTCTTGCTTTCGAGCAGAACCGTTTGCAGATCGCGTCCCCCCAGGACCGATTCGCGGAGCATCTCCGGCACTCACCGCATGGTAGGGGGTCAGCATGAACTGCGACAACCGCCCTCGCCGATCGGCAGAGGATCCGCCCCCTAAGCTCGGGCCATGCGCTTGTTCCGTGCCGTCCTGTCCGCCGCCGCGGCGACCCTGCCGGTGCTCGTCCTCCTCCTGATCCCGCAGTTCGTGCACGGCGGGGCTGGCGACCCGGGACTCGCCGCGCTCGGCGGCCCGTGGCTCAACGGCCTGTTCCTGGCGGCGATCATCCTGATCCCCAAGGTCAACGGCGCTCTTGACCCCCAGGTGCCGGACTGGACGGCCTCGACGGCGATGGCCGCCACCGGGCGCGTGTGGCGCACCCGCATCTGGTTCGCGATCCTGGCGGCGCTGGCGCTGCTGGCGATCTTCGCCGCCGGCCAGACCGCCGCGTATTTCGTGGGCGTGGCGTCACCGGCGATCGTCGACGGCGAACTCGTCTACAGCCGCTTCCTGGTGCAGGAGCTGGTCGTCTACGCGCTCGGCTATGTCCTGTCGCTCGCGGTGTACACGCTCATCATCCGCGCCCTGGTGCGTCCCGAGCCGAAGCCCCGCAAGCGCTGAGCGATCGAGGATGCCGGGTGCCGCGGCATCCCTGCCATCGGGCTGTCCCCGCACGACGTAGAAGGCCCCGGGCGCTGGGGACGCCCGGGGCCTGTCGTCGCTGGCATTCACGCTCGTCCACCCCCCGGCGAACGGCACCTGCGACGGTGGGAAGGTTTCTTGGGGAGGTCCCTTCCCTGAGGCGCTGGGGACGCCTCGCGACAAGCCTAACCCGATTGGTACAACCAAGTCTGTCCCCTCTTCGGGGGACAAGGCTGCACGCATCAGTGGTGGACGATATAGCCGTCTGACCAGCGCCGCAGCATCGCGAACGCTTCGGCGCGAGGTTCCGGACGCGACAGGAAGACGTCGTGGATCGCCCCCTCGATGCGCGCCAGCGTGACGTTGCGGCCGATGCGCGTCGCCGCCCGGGCGATGTCATCGACCCACAGCACGGAGTCGGTCGTGGTCATCGTGTCCTTCCACGACAGCGGCGGCGTCGAGTGCGCCGACAGCATCACGAACGCGGGGCAGCCGACCTCGATCCCCGCCGCGACCGCGCGGTGCCCGTCCATCACCGCCGCGAGCCAGCCCGGCGCGGTCGGGAATCCGCGGTCGGGCCGCCACGTCGCGCGTTCGGGATCGTCGGGAAGCGAACCGATCTCTTGCTGAGCACGGGTGTAGAACCCGAAGTCGACCTCGGGCTGCGCGCCCCGCGGGTCCCATCTGGCGCGCATCTCGACCAGCGGCGCGAGCGCGTGGCGCCCGATCGCCCCGAGCTGCAGCTCGAGCCACGGACTGTTCAGCACGAGCGCGGCCGCCCGGCCGGCGTGCCGCGACGCCCACAGCGTCAAGATGAGACCCCCGGTCGAGTGCCCCATGAGCACCAGCCGGCGCACCGACGGCTCCTGCGGTGATCCCTGTCCCATCGCGTCGAGGGCCGCCGCGAGGTCGATGTCGTAGTCCTCGAGCCGGTCGATGTAGCCGGGCGTCATCCCGGGGCGGAGGCTCCGCCCGTAGCGTCGCAGGTCGAGCGCGTAGAAGCGGGCGCCGCGGCTCGTCCAGAACTGCGCCACCTCGCGCTGGAAGAAGTAGTCCGACCAGCCGTGGACGTACAGCACATCGACGTCGCGCAGCGGCGCGAACAGCGTCAGCAGCGGATTCGGGATGCTGCGCACGAGCGTCGCGACGAGCTCGCCCTGTGCGCCCTGGACGCCGAGCGGCATCGTGAGCTGCTCGAACGGCTTCCCCAGGATGTCGGGGACCCACGCAAGCGACGGCCCGGCCATGGGCTCAGCCTATGGCGGCCCCGTCACTCCCCGCGGGAGATCGTCACCATCTCGTCGCGCGGGACGACCTTGATGCGCGCCCGCTCGTGCGGCGCGCCGAGAGCGATCTCGTGCTCGTCGAGACGGTGCCAGCCGTCGAGATCGGTCCAGCGCACACCGCGCTCGGCGAGAAGCGCGGGGATCGCCTCCTCCGACGGGTCGGCCGGCTGCCACCACGTGCCCTGGTCGTTGATCAGGTGACGAACGGTCTCCATCGCGTCGGACTTGGTGTGGCCGATGAGACCGACCGGCCCGCGCTTGATCCAGCCTGTGGCGTACACGCCGTTGACGCGCTGGTTGGAGTCCTTGCTGAGGACCTGCCCCTCCCGGTTGGGGATGACGCCGTGCTTCTTGTCGAAAGGGACGCCGGCGAGCGGCGAGCCGAAGTAGCCGACCGCGCGGTACAGCGACTGCAACGGCACCTCGCGCAGCTCGCCGGTGCCGACCACGCCGCCCTCGCCGTCGGGACGCGTGCGCTCGTACACGAACGCCGACACCCGACCCTGGTCGTCGGTCTTCACCTCGACCGGCTTGGCGTAGAAGTGCAGGTGAAGACGACGGGATGCCGTCCCCCCGGCGTTGTTGACCGACGGCCGCGTGCGCCACGACTGCAGCACCCGGTCGATCACCATGACCTGCTTGTTGCTCGCGATCGCCGCCTGCGCGGCCTCGTCGTAGTCGAAGTCCTCGTCGTAGACGACCATGTCGACATCGCGCAGCTCGCCGAGCTCACGCAGCTCCAGCGGTGTGAACTTCACGTTCGCGGGCCCGCGGCGGCCGAACACGTGCACGTCTGTGACCTGCGAAGCGGCCAGTCCCGTGTGCACGTTGTCGGGGATCTCGGTGGGCAGCAGGTCCTCGGCATGCTTGGCGAGCATGCGCGCGACGTCGAGCGCGACGTTGCCGTTGCCGATGACACCCACCGACGCCGCGTCCAGAGGCCATTCGCGCGGCACGTCCGGGTGCCCGTCGAACCAGCTGACGAAGTCCGCGGCACCGTACGAGCCGATGGCGTCGATGCCGGGGATGTCGAGGTCGGTGTCACGGACCGCACCGGTGGCGAAGATGACGGCGTTGTAGTGGTGCTTGAGATCATCGAGCGTGATGTCCTCGCCGAAGCGCACGTTGCCGAAGATGCGGATGTCGCCGCGGTCGAGCACCTCGCGGAGGGCCGTGATGATGCCCTTGATGCGCGGGTGGTCGGGGGCGACGCCGTAGCGCACGAGTCCGTAGGGCGCCGGCAGCTGCTCGAACAGGTCGATCGACACGTCGAACTTGCGCTCGGCCTTCAGCAGGATGTCGGCGGCGTAGATGCCCGCCGGTCCGGCACCGACGATCGCCAGTCGGAGCTTGGTCATGGGTGTCCTTTCGGAAGTCGGGGCTCGCCCCGGCTCCGATCGTTGAGCGAGCGAAGCGAGACGAAACGCCGACGCGGCTAGCTGGAGCGGTCGGCGACGGCCTGCGCGAACCGGGTGAGCGCTTCGCGCACCGCGCCGTCGGGCAGGGGCGCCAGCGCCTCGATGGCTTCGTGCGACCACGCGTGCGCGAGGTCGAGAGTGGCCTGCGTGGCCTCGTGGTCGCGCAGGTGTGCGAGCGGCTCGTCGAGGAGCGCAGGGTCGGCCCCGTCGGCGATCTGCGCGACGCCCTCGTCGATGCGGGCGCGCAGCGCGACCGCATCGGCGTCCGTGCGCTGCGCGAGCACGAGGTAGGGCATCGTGGGCACGCCGGCGCGCAGGTCGGTTCCGGGAACCTTGCCGGTCTCGCCCGGATCGGCGGACAGGTCGATGACGTCGTCCAGAAGCTGGAAGGCCACGCCGGCCTTCTCGCCGAACGTCACCATCGGCTGCTCGAACTCCTCGGGTCCGTTCGAGAAGATGACGCCTGCCTGTGCGGCGGCGGCGATGAGGGACCCCGTCTTGTCGGACAGCACCTGCAGGTAGAACTCGACCGCGTCGTCCGCGTCCGTCGGCCCCACGGTCTCGTGCATCTGCCCGAGGACGAGACGTTCGAACGTGTCGGCCTGCAGCCGGATGGCGCGGTCGCCGTTGCGGGCCATGATCTGGCTGGCGCGCGAGAACAGCAGGTCGCCGGTCAGGATCGCGATGTTGTTGCCCCAGACCGCGTGGGCGCTGGGCACGCCGCGGCGCTTGTCTGCGGCATCCATCACGTCGTCGTGGTACAGCGAGCCGAGGTGCGTGATCTCCAGGGCCGTGGCCGCCTGGATCACCTCGTCGGTCGCACCGTCGCCGAGCTGGGCGGTCAGCAGAGCCAGCATCGGCCGCACGCGCTTGCCGCCCGCGTCGTACAGGTAGCGGCTGGTGGCGTCGACCAGGGCGTCGGTCGCGTGCAGTTCGGCTTCAAGGGCGAGGTCGACGCGCTTCAGGCCCTCGTCGACCGTCTTGCGCAGGCCGCGCGAACGCGCGCCCGCGAAGACGCGGTCGGTCAAGCCCAGCTTGCCCGCGATACGCGAGCCCGGCACGGTCGGTGTCACCCTGCCAGCCTACCGGGGCGTTTCGTCTCGCTCCTTCGTCGCCCGCTCAACGACCGGGAAAGGCTTCACGGCGCGGTGCAGAGCGACGATCCCGAGCGACAGGTTGCGGTACGCGACCTCGGTCCAGCCGCTCTCGCGGATCCACGCCGACAGCCGGCGCTGGTCCGGCCAGTCGCGGATCGATTCGTTCAGGTAGTCGTATGCGTCGGCGTTCGAGCTCACCGCCCGCGCGGCGACCGGCAGCACGCGGTCGTTGTAGAAGCGGTAGAGCCCGCCCCACAGCTTCGACGGCGGCTGCGAGAACTCGCACACCACCAGTCGCCCGCCCGGCTTCGTCACGCGCAGCATCTCGTGCAGCGCCTTCTTCGGGTCATCGACGTTGCGCAGGCCGTACGAGATCGTGACGGCGTCGAACTCGTCATCGGCGAACGGCAGGTCGGTGGCGTTCGCCTCGACGAATGAGAGGTTCGGGATGCCGCCGCCCGGCGCCTTCGGACCGTAGCGCTTCTCGCCCTCGGCGAGCATGCCGGGCGAGAAGTCCGCGGCGACGACCTCGGCGCCGCGTCCGGCGAGGGCCGCGCTGGACATGGCGGTGCCGGCGGCGAGGTCGAGGATGCGCTGGCCGCGGCGCGGGTCGACGGCACGCACCATCGCGGCCCGCCAGAACCGGTCGTTGCCGAGGCTCAGCACGGTGTTGGTGCGGTCGTAGCCGGCGGCGACCTGGTCGAACATGCCGCTCACGCGCGACGGGTCCTTGTGCAGGTCGGCGCGGTTGGATTCGTGATCGGAGGGGTGCGGGGCCACGGGCTCGAGTCTAGGCCGCGGGGCCTGGCGCGCCGAGGGCGGACGCGTCGGCGGGATCGGCGGGGTCCGTGGCCGTCGAGTCCTCGTGACCCTCCGCGCCGTCAGGCGCGGGGAACGTCACAGGCTCGGGAGGTGCGATGGGCGGGAGCGCCGCCAGGCGCGCGAGCCAGTGCGCGGCCGTCGCGTCGTCGAACGGCGGCTCGGCGGCGCGCACCCGCTGCTCGAGGTCCACCGCGACGGCTTCGAGCCTGTCGACGAGGTCGAGCGGGTAGCCGTAGGCCACGCGATGCTCGTCCCATTCGTCACGGTCCTCGATGTAGACGTCGCCGGGGCTGCGCAGCACGCCCTCGCGGTCGACGTACGGCTCGGCGGGTTCGCGCCGGACGACGTCGAGGTCCATGTCGATGCCGGTCGGGACGCCGTCATCCCACCGCACATCCCACGCGACGTCGATGTAGACGCGCGTCGGGTGAGGAGCCGCGTTGTAGGTGTACGCGAAGTCGCCGGTCGGCGGGAGCAGCGTGACGCTGTCGTGCTCGGCCGGGAACGCGCGGCCGGGGCGCACGTTGCGCCAGCCGGCGCGCTGGCCGAGCCAGTCGCCCCACCGGTCGCTGCCCAGGTAGACCTCGTCGTTGACCCAGTGCGGCCCGCCGTCCCATTTGCGCCAGCGGAACTGCAGCGCGGTTCCGACCTCGGGCCGGTCGGGACGGTGCGGGCTGGGCTGTGCGGCGGCGGCGTCGGTCACCTCGCGAGTCTAGGCTGGAGGGGTGACATCTTCGCGCCGCCCGCCGCAGCTGGTGGTCGAGACCCGCGAGATCGAGCACGTCGACGATCTGCTCGCCTATGCCTCGCCCGACGAGCCGCTCGCGTGGCTGCGCCGCGGCGACGGCATCGTCGGCATCGGCACCGTCGGCGGGTACGAGAACGGTCCCGGTATGCCTCCGGGAATCGACCGTCACAGCATCCCGGCGCCGGCGGACGCGTGGCGTCACCTCGCAGCCATGGCAGAGGTCGACGACCCGGTGGGGCTCCCCGGCACGGGGCTGGTCGCCTTCGGCACGCTCGTGTTCGACAAGCGCTCCTCGGGGACGAGCCGTCTCATCGTGCCGCAGGTCGTCGTGGGACGCCACCGCGGACGCTCGTGGGTCACGCGCATCCGCTCGACCGCCGCCGAGCTCGAAGCGCCCGTCGTCCGGCCGAGGCCGTATGGCCCGCACTGGTCGGGCACGCTCGGACCGGGCACCCTCGATCCGGCCGGCTACCAGGCCGCCGTGCGCGCCGCCGTGGATGCCATCCGAGCGGGCGAGCTCGACAAGGTCGTCCTCGCCCGCGATCTGGTCGGCACGATCCCCGCCGGCGCCGACCTGCGGCGTCTCGTGCGCGCCCTCGCCCACGACTACCCCGACACGTGGACGTTCGCCGTCGACGGCCTGATCGGGGCGAGCCCCGAGACGCTCGTGACCGCCTCCCGCGGCGTCGTGACCGCGCGCGTGCTCGCCGGGACGATCCCGCGCGGGACCGACGCACACGACGACACGGCCGCATCCACATCTCTCGCGCACAGCGACAAGGACCTCGGCGAGCACCGCTTCGCCGTGCAGAGCGTGCTCGATGCCCTCGGCCCCCACACGCGCCACCTGCGTGCCGACCCCGAGCCCTTCACCCTGAAGCTGCCGAACCTGTGGCACCTCGCCACCGATGTCGCGGGCGATCTCGCCGACCACGCGTCGTCGCTCGACCTCGTCGCGGCGCTCCACCCGACGGCCGCCGTGGCGGGCACGCCGACGGATGCCGCACTCGACGCGATCCGCCGCCTCGAGCCCTTCGACCGCGGGCGTTACGCCGGCCCGGTCGGCTGGGTCGACGGCGACGGCAACGGCGAATGGGCGATCGCGCTGCGTTGCGCGCAGATCGGGGCCGGCCCCGCACGGCGCTACGCGGAGTACTCCGACACCATTCCGGTCGTCGCCCACGCCGGCGCCGGCATCGTCGCCGCGAGCGACCCCGAGAGCGAGCTGCTCGAGACGCGGGTGAAGTTCCGCCCGATCGTCGACGCCCTCGCCTGAACCGTCGTCGCGCGTCGCCTCGTTCGCGCTCAGCGTGACGCCGGACGCTTCGCCCGCAGGTGGCTGTATCCCGAAACCGCGATGAACTTCCGGCTCACACGACACAACCCAACACGCATGTGAACTGGAAGTTCATCGACTCATGTGAACCGGGAGTTCATCGCGTTTTTGAGACAGTACCCGTTGCGACCGCGACCGACGTCGGCGGGGACCGACCGCGGCGCGCGGGCCGGGATCGACCACCCGCAGGTCGGTCGGCCCGGGCTTCCCGCGTCAGCCGCCGGCCAGCAGCTCCCGCAGCGGGTCGAGGCCCATGGGGCCGAGGGCGAGGGCGTCGCGGTGGAAGTCACGCAGCGAGAACGCGTCCCCGAGCCGCTGACGGTGCGCGGTCCGCGCCTCGTTCCACAGCCGCGCGCCGACCTTGAAGGCGAGCGCCTGCCCCGGCCACCCGAGGTAGCGGTCGACCTCGAAGCCGGCGAGCGCGGGCTCGACGAGGGCGAGGTCG
Organism: Microbacterium kyungheense; assembly: GCF_006783905.1. Taxonomy (GTDB): domain Bacteria; phylum Actinomycetota; class Actinomycetes; order Actinomycetales; family Microbacteriaceae; genus Microbacterium; species Microbacterium kyungheense. The sequence continues at coordinate 203,293 of NZ_VFPE01000007.1, forward strand.
ACGAGCAGGTCGCGGGCGATCGCGGGGGTCCACTCCCCCGCCGCGACGAGCGCGTTCGGCGGGATCGGTCGTCCGGTGTGCAGCCCGATGTCGGCCACGATGCGCACCGAGCGCCAGATCTGGCCGAGGACGAGCCCCAGCCGCTCGGCCGGGTCGCGGATCAGGCCCAGCTCGTCGGCGAGCTGCTCGGCGTAGTGCGCCCACCCTTCGGCATAGCCGTGGATGTGGCACAGGTGGCGCTGCCACGGATGCAGCTCGGGGTAGGACGCGGTCAGCACGAACTGGAGGTGATGGCCCGGCACTCCCTCGTGGTGCACGCTCGTGACCTCCTGCCACGTCGCCGCGACGGGCACGCCGCTCGGGATCGTCCACACCACCTTGCCGGGCGTCGAGCCGTCGGGCGCACCGGGGGTGTAGTAGACGACGCCGGTCGCCGCCTCCGACACGAGGCACTCCACGTCGTGCACCGCCTGCGGCAGGTCGAACGCCGGCACGACCGCGTCGATCGTCTCGCCCACACGCCGGGTCAGCCATGCCTGGATCGCCGCCACGCCGTCCAGCCGGTACCGGGCGTCGGAATCGAGGAGGGATGCCGCCGACCGCACCGGCTCATCACCCGAGCCGCCGAGCTCCCGTGCGAGGACGCGCGCCTCCGACACGAGTCGCTCCAGCTCGGACCAGCCGTAGGCGTACGTGTCGTCGAGGTCGACGCGAGCGCCGAGCATGCCGGCTGCGAGGTCTGCGTAGACGGCATCGCCGACGCCGTCCACGGTCGGGGCGAGCGGGCGCAGCTCGTCGCGCAGCACCGCGACGAGCTCGGCGAGGGCGACCCCGATCTCATCCGCCGCCGACCGCACGCGCGCGACGGTGGCGGCGTCGGCATCCTCGGCGACCGGCAGCGAGCCGAACCAGTGCGTCTCGACCCACATCGCGACCTGGGCCGCGAGTCCGTCGAGCTGGCGCACCGGCGCGACGCCGCCGCCGCGGAAGCGCCCCGACTGGTCGCGCGCCCAGCGCAGGGCGGCGATGTACTCGCGCACCGCCGCCGGCGCGGCTTCGAGCTTGGCGAGCACGGCCCGCCCGGCGGCATCCGCCGTCACGGTCGTGCCTTCGAACGCGTACCGCACGAGGTGCACGGGCGTCGCGAGCCCCGCGACGAGGCGCGGCGTGAAGCCCGTGTCGAACAGCAGCCGCTCCCGCTCGAGCCGCTCGCGCAGGGCGGCGCTCAGGACCGCATCGCCGGCGCCCGCTGCTTCCAGCGCGGCGAGCGTCGATCCCTGCAGGTCGTATTTGGCGACGAGCCACTCCGGTGACAGGTCCGGCAGCGGACGCGCCTCGAGCCCGAGCGCCAGTGCGGCGTCGGGCTCGTGGCGGGCGAGTTCGCGGACGTAGGCGTCCGCGATGTCGCGGACCGGGTCAGAGCTCACCGGTCCACCCTAAGCTCGACCGGACCCGTCACACCGAGCGCTGGTAGGCGCGGATCGACCGCATCGCCCACACGAAGGCGAGTGCCGCCAGGACCGTGAGACCCGCGACCTGCCACCACCCGTTGTCGGGGTACATGCCGGTGAGGCCCCCGCGGCCGAGCTCGACGGCCCACGTCATCGGGTTCCAGCGCGAGACGTCCTGCACCCACTGCGGCATGAGGTCGGCGGGCATCATGGTCGTCGACAGGAAGGTCGCCGGCAGCACGATGAGCTGCGACAGGCTGATGAGGGCGACCTGGCTGCGCGCCGTGAGCGCGACGGCCGTCGAGGCGCAGCAGAAGATCGTCGCGAGCAGCGTGGCCACGCCGAGGGCCACGAGCATCCCGCCGGCGCCGCCCGGGTAGCGTGCCCCGGCGAGCCAGCCGATGCCCAGCACCACGAGTGACTGCGCGAGGTTGATGATCAGCTGCTGCACGAGCTGCCCCGTGACGATGGCCGACCGCGACACCGGCGAGGTCAGGTACTGGTCCATGACGCCCGAGTTGATGTCGTCGATGTAGCCCGTGCCGGCCCATGCGCCCGAGTACAGCACCGTCATCATGAGGATGCCGGGCACGAGATAGTCGATGTAGCCCGCGGTCCCTGAGCCTGTCGACGGGGCGAACTGGGGCAGCGCGCCCAGCGACTGGAACACCTGACCGAACAGCACGATCCAGATGACCGGCTGGATGAGCGACATCACCGGTCCCCATACCTGACGCAGCGTGGCGATGAGCCAGCGGCGCAGCACCTGGCCTGTCTGGGTGAACCAGCCGGCGCGGGACGGCGCGGCCGGCGCGGTGGTGAGGGCGATCGTGGTCATGCTGCGACTCCTTCGGTGAGCTCTCCGGTCCCTGAGCCTGTCGAAGGGTCGCCGAAGGTGTGGCCGACGAAATGCAGGTACACGTCGTCGAGGGTGGGGTGGGATGCCGCGACCTGGCCGAAGCGGATGCCGGCGGCATCCAGCGCCCCGATGACGGCGCCGACGGCAGCCGACGCGTCGTCGGTGCGGGCGGCGAGGACGCCGTCCACGCCCGACGCCTCGATCACGACGTCGCGCAGGCCCGGAACGCGGGCGATGGCGGCGCGCACGGCGTCGGCGTCGGGCTCGACGAGCGAGACGCGCAGCGAGTCGCCGTGGAGCGCCGCCTTCAGCTCGTCCGGCGTGCCCTGCACGACGGCGCGGCCCTTGTTGACGAGCAGGAGCTCGTCGGCCAGGCGGTCGGCCTCTTCCATGTAGTGCGTGGTGAGCACCACGGTGAGGGCCTCCTCTCCCGACAGCCGCCGGATCTCGGCCCACATCGCGGCGCGCGCCTCGGGGTCGAGCCCCGTCGTGGGCTCGTCGAGGAACAGCACGCGCGGCCGGTGCACGAGCGCCGCCGCCACATCGAGCCGCCGGCGCATGCCGCCGGAGAACGACCCGACAGGACGAGTGGATGCCTCGGCCAGCCCGAACTCGTCGAGCAGGTGTGCGGCACGGCCGCGGGCATCCCCGGCACCGACCCCGCGCAAGCGCGCGGCGATCTCGAGGTTCTCGCGCGCGGTGAGGAGCGCATCCGTGCTGACGCCCTGCGACACGTAGCCGATCGCGGCGCGGACGGCCGCCGGGTCGGCGGCGACGTCGTGGCCTGCGACGGTCGCTGAGCCGCTCGTGGGACGTGACAGGGTCGTGAGGATCTTGGTGGTGGTGGACTTCCCGGCGCCGTTCGGGCCGAGCAGTCCGAACACGCGGCCCGCGGCGACCGAGAATCCGAGGCCGTCCAGCGCTCGCACGGCGGGTCGGCGCCCGCGGCCCGGGTAGACCTTCACGAGGTCGCGGGCGACGATGGCGTTGTTTTCGGGCATGGCGAAGCATCCCTTCCTTCGAATGGGTGGATATGTCGCCGGGAGGGCCGCCGCACGGCCCTCCCGGGTCAGGACTTCTTGTCGGACTTCTCGGGGGTGAACATCATGCGGGCGAGCAGCAGCATCATGAGCGCGAACCCGCCCACGAAGGCGATCGGCGCCCACCACCAGCCGACCGTGAACACCAGCACCGCGATGACGGCGAAGGTGACGAGCCAGATGGCGGCGGTGTACACGCCGAATCGCGCGGCGGTCTCGGGCTCGCGCTCGAACCGGTTGGGCGGCGTGGCGGCGGCGAGCTGGCGCGTCCACGCCTTGTGGCGATTGGTCTGCGTGGCGCCGAGGAACGAGAACAGGATGATCGACGCGATCACACCGAGAGCGGCGAACACGATCCCCCACATCGGCATGGACCCGAAGGCGACGAGGGCGACGAAGCCGAGGCCGAACGCGCCGAGCAGCGTCGCGAGGAAGTAGCCGGCGGCGCGGTTCTGCGGCATCGGGTGATTGGTGGTCGTCTCTTGCGAGAGCGAGTCGCCGACGAGCAGCGCGAGACCCGTCGACGCCATGCCGAACAGCCCGATCTGGGCGCCGAGCGCAAGCGGGAGGACGCCGCTCGCGCCGAGGATCGCGAGCGTGATCCCGACCACCGCCGCGATCGACCACACCACGGTCCGCACCACGAAGCCCGGCTTCGGGCGCACGCGATGGCGCTGCATGAGCGCGACGTAGGCGTCGGTCGAGCGCTGGGGCGCGGCATCCGCCGTCTCTTCGAGGAGGGCCCGCACGTCGCCCAGCTCGGCGATGGCCTGGTGCGCGGCGTCGCCCGGCGTCACCCCCGCGGCCTCGAGCTCGTCGGCGCGGGACATCAGATTCGCGCGCACCTCTTCTTTCAGGTCCTGTGCGTCGGGGGTCATCTCGATCCCCTGGAACGCCTCGTCGAGAAGGCGATGGATGTCGGTGTTCATTGCTGGCTCTCCTTCACGTCGAGCAGTTCGTCGATGATGCGCCGGGTGGCCGTCCACGCCGCGACGTTGCCGCGGAAGACCGCGCGGCCGGCGTCAGTGATGCGGTAGTACTTGCGGCGGCCGCCCTGGGACTCGTCGCCCCAGTAGGACTCGACCAGGCCGTCCTTCTCGAGGCGGCGGTACGTGGCGTAGAGCGTCGCCTCTTTGATCTCGTAGTCGCCGCCGGTCGCGTCGCGGATCGCCTTGTAGATCTCGAAGCCGTACGCGTCGCCGCGCCGGAGCACGCCGAGCACGATCGTGTCGGTGTGCCCGCGCAGCAGGTCGGCTGCGAACGCGTCGTCTTGTGTCATGCCAAGTACTGTATCACGTCAAGTACTCGCAAGCATCAACTACTTTGTCAGGCCGAGTTCCGGGCCCTCCCTGACGCGCGCCAGGTCAGCTCGCCGCGAGCCGTGCCTTCTCGGCGGCGACGTCGAACGTCGCGGCCGGCCAGTGCGGGTCGATGGACTCCAGCGCTTCGAGCAGCAGGTGCTGCACCGCCAGCCGCGCGTACCACTTGCGGTTCGCGGGCACGACGTACCAGGGGGCCTGGTCGGTGGACGTCCGCTCGAACACGGTCTGGTACGCCGCCATGTACGACGGCCACAGTTCGCGCTCGTCGACGTCGCCCGGGTTGTACTTCCAGTGCTTGTCGGGGCGGTCCAGGCGCTCCATGAGGCGCTCTTTCTGCTCGTCGCGCGAGATGTGGAGCATGACCTTCACGATGCGCGTGCCGGAGTCGACCACACGCTTCTCGAAGTCGTTGATCGCGCCGTACCGACGCTCGATCTCCTCTGCCGGAGCGAGCGCGCGCACACGGCCGATGAGCACGTCCTCGTAGTGCGACCGGTCGAACACGCCGATCAGCCCGGGTTCGGGCAGCCGCTTCTCGACCCGCCACAGGAAGTCGTGCTCCAGTTCTTCGGGCGTGGGCTTCTTGAACGCGGCGAGCGCGATGCCCTGAGGGTCGGTCGACCCGACGACGTGCCGGATGATCCCGCCCTTGCCGGCCGAGTCCATCGCCTGCAGCACGAGCAGCACCGAGGCATCCGTCGCATCCACCCGGCTCTGCGCGAACAGGCGCTCCTGGAACTCGTCGAGCTGCTGCGCGCCGGCCTTCAGATCCTCGGCGGCGGCGTGCTTGTCGTGCTCGTATCCAGGCGTGGAACGGGGATCGACGTCGGCGAGGACGAACCCGTCACCGACGCGCAGGAGGTCGGCGACATCGCCGCTCCAGTGCTTCTGACTCGTGGCGATCATGGGCCCATCATGGCCCACATCCGGGATGCCGGGGCTCAACGCTCCAGCGGGACCTCGATGAGCTGGCGGCCCCCGACGGGCGACGTGAGCGCCTGGTCGAGCGCGGACCGGGTCGTGACCCGCCGGTACTCCCAGCCGTAGGCGAGGGCGAGCTGTTCCAGTCGCACCGCGTGCGGCGTGAAGAGCACACGATCCATCGCCTCGGCGCCGGCGACGCCGGCCACCTCCAGGCCGTCGAAGATCGTTCCGCCGCCGTCGTTGCCCACGACGAGCTGGATCCGCGGCTCGTCCTCGTGGGGCGGCAGCAGCAGCGCGCCCACGTCGTGCAGCACCGCGAGATCGCCGAGCAGCACGCGCGTGACGCCGGCCCCGGCGCCCGCCTGGCTCGCGACCGCGATGCCGGTCGCGGTGGCGATCGTGCCGTCGATGCCGGCGAGTCCCCGATTGGCGTGCACCGGCACCTTCTTGCCCGGCAGAACCTCGTCGGCCACCCGCACCAGACGCGACGACCCGAACACGAGCCGGTCGTGCGGCCAGGTCGCGCGCCACACCGCGTCGACGAGCGCGACGCGGTCCAGCGGCGCGCGGATGACCTGCAGCTCGGCGGCGATGGCGCCGAGCCGCTCGGCGGGTTCGGCGGACGACAGGCCGTCGGCGTCGGGCGCAGGAGGCGTGAGGTCGACGGCCGCGGCGCGGGACGCCCGCATCCACTCGCCGAGCCACGCGCGGTCGCCGTCGCCCGTCGCGACGGCGATGCGGTCGACGGCGACGGTCGCACCGTTGAGGTTGAGCGGCTCGCCCGGGCCGCGCACCGCGACGACCTCGACGTCGGGGTCCGCGAGCAGGCGTGCGGCTTCTCGGCTGAGCGTGGGGTGCCCCAGCACGACGACGCGCTCGATGCGCCCGCCGAGCCCGGGGTCGCGCAGCAGAGCGCGGTAGCCGTGCACCAGCTGCCGGCCGAAGCGCGCACCGCTCACGATCTCGGCGATGAGCGGCCAGCCGCCCGCGTGCGCGAGGGCCTCCGCGTCGGCTCCCGCGTCGGCGCCCGCGAGCACCACGGTGCGCGGGCCGCGCTCGAGCACGTACGGCGCGTCCTCCGGCTCGGCGGGCACGTCGGACTCTCCGATGCCTCCGCCGCCCTGGTAGAGGGCTCCGGACGGCTCGTCCTCCGGCTCCCCCTCGGTCGGGGGCCCGTCGGGATCGACATCGGACGCGGTCTGCAGTTCGGCCGCCGGCACGCCGAACCACGACGGCAGCGCGCCGGCGAGCGGCTCGCGGTACGGCAGATTCAGGTGCACCGGGCCCGGAGACCACGTCCCCTCGCCGAGCGCGGCGGCGACGGCCGACGCCGCGACAGCGCGCAGCATGACGCTCTGCTCGTGCGAGCCATCGGGATCGAGTGCCTCGGGCACGGGAAGGTCGGCCTCGAACCGCACCGTCGGTGCGAACATCCCCGGCTGACGGGTCGTCTGGTTGGCGCCGACGCCGCGCAGCTCGGGCGGGCGGTCGGCGGTCAGCAGCAGCAGCGGCACGCCGGCGTGGTGGGCCTCCAGCGCGGCCGGCAGCAGGTTCGCGACCGCGGTGCCGGACGTGCAGACGACGGCCGCCGGCATCCCGGACTCCCGTCCGATGCCGAGCGCCGTGAACCCTGCGACGCGCTCGTCGATGCGCACGTGCAGGCGGATCGCGACGCGACGCTCGAGTTCCGCGGCGACCAGGGCGAGCGCCTGCGACCGCGAGCCGGGGCTCACCACGACGTGCCGCACGCCCAGTTCGACCAGCCGGCCGAGCAGGGCCGCCGCGGCGTCGGTGGCGGGCGCGAAGTCGTCGGCGCCGTCGGCGCGGTGGGGGTCGGTCACGTCAGCCGATGGCTCCGCGCTGACCGCGGGCGTCGTCGTCGCCCTCGGGCCGTGCCGGCGGCGTGGGCGGTGTGCCCCCGGCGGCGGTGGTGCCCGGCGTCGCGGTTCCGGAGGCGGCGGGGTCGTCGGTCGCCGCGGGACGGGCAGGCGGGTTCCACTTCGGGTCGTCGTCCTCGGAGTCCAGCGCCGCGAGCTCCTCTTCCAGCCGGCGGATGCGCTCGTCCTGGTCGCTGATCGAGCCGAGCGTGCCGAGGAACTCGGGGTCGTCGTCGGGTGCGCGGCGGAGCACGGCGACCGATCCGCGGGCGCGGCCGACGGCGAGCCACAGGATGCCGCCGAGCACCGGCAGCAGGACCACGATCAGCACCCACACCGGCTTGCTCACGCCGCGATGGCGGATCGGAGGCTGGATGGCGCAGTCGACGATGGTGAAGACCCAGAACACTGTCGCCACCAGGGCCAGAATGAGCAGCCCACGAGCCATGCACCCATCCTAGGCGGGACGGGGCCGATCCGGGCGGCGAGGGTGCCCTCCGTGACGCAAACGTAGGATGGACGGGTGAAAGCACGCTCCGCCATCGTCTACTCGGTTCTGCGACTGCTGGCGTTCCTCGTGCCCTTCGGCATCATGATGCTGTTCCCGATCATGCGCGAGTACTACTGGCTCGCCGCGATCTTCGCGGCGCTCATCGGGCTCAGCCTGTCGGTGCTGTTCCTGCGCAAGCCGCTCGACGAGGTCACGACGGGTCTCGCCGACCGCCGCGCCAAGGCGCGGGCAGCCGCGACCGACGAAGAGGCGGAGGATGCCGCCGCCGACGCCGCGGCCGGCACGGACTCCCCCGAGTCCCCCAAGGCCTGACGCCCGACCTCGGACCGACGGGATGCCGCGGGCCGCGGCATCCCGTCCCCCGAGCCTCAGCCGATGAAGGCCCACATGAGGAACGCGCCGTAGGCGACCGACGTCAGCGACGTGAGGCCGAGGGCGACGACGAGCTCGCGCGGATCGCGGTAGGTCCAGACGATGAGCATCGCGGGGAGGCCCGCGAGCAGCGCCAGGAGCGTCAGCCACGCGATCGGGTAGCCGATCCACGCCAGGAACACGGCGATGAGGAACGCGAGCAGCAGGAACACCGTGAACAGCACCTGCGTCGCGCGACGGCCGATCAGCACCGTGAGGGTCTTCTTGCCGGCGGCACGGTCCTGGTCGATGTCGCGCAGGTTGTTCGCGAGCAGCACGGCGCACGCGATGAGGCCGGCGCCGACCGCGCCGAACCAGGCCTCCTGGGGCAGCGCGAGCGCCTGCACCCACGTCGTGCCGAGCGTGGCGACGAGTCCGAAGAAGACGAAGACGAAGAGCTCGCCCAGGCCGTAGTAGCCGTACGGACGCTTGCCGCCCGTGTAGAACCAGGCCGCGATGATGCACACCGCGCCGACGGCGATGAGCCACCACTGCTGCGTGCGGATCGTGATCGCGAGCCCGGCGAGGGCGGCGATCGCGAAGAACGCCAGCGCCACGATCAGCACCGTGCGCGGCTTCGCCCGGCGGCTCGCGGTCAGGCGCGACGGGCCGACCCGGAAGTCGTCGGTGCCGCGGATGCCGTCGCTGTAGTCGTTGGCATAGTTGACGCCGATCTGCAGCGACACCGACACGATGAGGCAGAACAGCGCGATCACCCAGTGGAACACATCGGTCACGATGATCGCGGCGCCCGTGCCGATCAGGATCGGCGTGATCGCGAGCGGCAGTGTGCGCAGCCGGGCTGCGCCGATCCAGTCGCGCGTCGTCGCCTTCTCGACGTGCGCGGGGTCGCGCGAGACGTGGGACTTCTGGGGGTTGCCGCGCGGGTGCTGCTTCTTCGGGCCCGCGGTCTTGCGCTTCTTGCTCGGGGTTCCTGCCACGAGAGCACATCATAGGGCTCGGGTTTGTGTCGGCGCGGCGTCAACCCCCTGGCCGGCGGTGCGCAGCGCGGCTCAGGATGGGCGGCATGCTGAGCATCGGAACCATCGTCCTGACGGTCGAAGACATCGCGCGCGCCGGCGACTTCTGGCGGGCAGCGCTCGGGTACGTCGACCGGAGCGAGCCGAGCGACGACTGGGTGATCCTCGACCCGCCCGGCAAGTCCCACTGGGCTGCGCCGGGTGCGAGCCTCGCGCTGTCGGTGACGGGGTATCCGCAGCACTACCCGCCGCGCATCCACCTCGACCTCTACGCCGAGGATCAGGCCGCCGAGGTGCAGCGGCTGCTGGGCCTCGGCGCGCGCGAGGTCGACTGGGATCACTACCCCGAGGACGCCGACTGGATCGTGCTCGAAGACACCGAGGGCAACCGGTTCTGCGTGGTGCAGAGCGGTCCGTATCCCGCGGCCTGACGCGTCAGTGCAGGGCGGCGACCGCGCGGCGGATCGCTTCGCGGTCGGGTTTGCCCGACGGCAGCGTCGCCAGTTCGTCGACCAGCACGAGCCGCTTGGGGCGGGCGTGCGGGCCGATCTCGGCCTGAACTGCGGCGCGCGCCTCGTCGAGCTGCACCGCTTCGCTGCGGCGGAGTGCCTCGCCTCGTGAGGCGACGATGACGGATGCCTCACCCCAGCGCTCGTCCGGGATCCCGACGACCACCGCAGTGTGGAGGCCGGGGACCGATCGGACGATGCGCTCGACGCGGTCCAGCGAGATGTTGACCCCGCCTGAGACGATCACGTTGTCGATGCGGCCGCGGATGCGCAGCACGCCGTCCTCGAAGAGGCCCGCGTCGCCCGTGCGATACCAGCGCCGGCCGTCGGCTTCACGCAGGAAGACGGCATCCGTCCTCGCCGGATCGCCGAGGTAGCCCTCGGCCAGCGTGGGACCCGAGATCTGCACCTCGCCGCCCGCGATGCGCACCTGGACGCCGCGCAGCGGCACGCCGTCGTACACGCACCCGCCGCTGGTCTCGGTGGAGCCGTACGTGCGGGCGATGCGGACCCCCGCGGCTTCGGCACGCTCGAGCGTCGCCGCCGGGAGCGCCTGACCGCCGACGAGGATGCGCTCGAACGAGCGGAGCGCTGCCAGGGCGTGGGCATGGTGGTCGGCGGCGTCCAGCAGCTTGGACAGCTGAGCGGGGACCAGCGACGTGTAGGTGGGCACACGTTCCCCTCCCACCGACGACGTCATGGTCAGCGCCGCCGCCGTGAAGGCCTGCGGCGTGAACGCGCCCGACAGGATCGCGGGCTCGCGGTCGGCGACGAGCGAGCGGACCAGCACCTGCAGCCCGGCCACGTAGCTCGCCGGCAGGGCGAGGAGCCACGCGCCGTCGCCGATGCGGTCCGCGGTGGCCAGCGCGCTGGCGGTCAGCGCGTCGCGGCTCAGCACGACGCTCTTCGGCACGCCCGTAGACCCCGACGTCGTGACGACCACGGCGGTGCCGGGACGCACCTCCGTCGGGAACCCCTCGACCATGCCGAGCCCGAGGGCAGGGCCGGCGCCGTGGAGGGCACCGCGCAGCGCCCGCAGGATGTCACGCGGGTCGTCGCCGACGACGGGTTCGAGCTTCATGGCGTCAGTAGTGCCAGGGGTACGGCGACCAGTCGGGGTCCCGCTTCTGGAGGAACGCGTCGCGGCCTTCCACCGCCTCATCGGTGCCGTAGGCGAGGCGCGTGGCCTCGCCGGCGAACACCTGCTGCCCGACCATGCCGTCGTCCACGGCGTTGAACGCGAACTTCAGCATGCGGATCGCGGTCGGCGACTTCGTGAGGATGGTCCGGGCCATGGCCACGGCCTCCTGCTCCAGCGCCGCGTGGGGAACGACGCGATTGACGGCGCCCATCTCGTACGCGCGCTGCGCCGAGTACTCCTCTGCGAGGAAGAACACCTCGCGCGCGAACTTCTGCCCGATCTGCCGAGCGAAGTACGCCGAGCCGTAGCCGGCGTCGAACGAGCCCACGTCGGCGTCCGTCTGCTTGAAGCGGCCGTGCTCGGCCGACGCGATCGAGAGGTCGCAGACCACGTGCAGCGAGTGCCCGCCGCCGGCCGCCCACCCGGGGATCACCGCGATCACGACCTTCGGCATGAACCGGATCAGCCGCTGCACCTCGAGGATGTGCAGGCGCCCGGCGCGCGCCTGCGCGTCCGCGCCGACGGACTCCTCGGACTCGGAGTACTTGTAGCCGTCACGGCCGCGGATGCGCTGGTCGCCGCCCGAGCAGAACGCCCAGCCGCCGTCCTTGGGGCTCGGGCCGTTGCCGGTGAGCAGCACGACGCCGATGCGCGGATCCTGACGGGCGAGGTCGAGCGCACGGTAGAGCTCGTCGACGGTGTGCGGACGGAACGCGTTGCGGACCTCGGGACGGTCGAAGGCGATGCGCGCGATGCGTCCGTCCGTGGAGACGTGCGAGGTGATGTCGGTGTAACCGCCCTCGGGAGCTCCGGCCGCCGGCATCCACTCGTCTTCGTCGAACAGTTCCGAGACACTCACGCGCCCAGCCTACGGCGGGGCGCAGGCGCGCGTCATACGGGCGTCATCCGGAACCGGACAGGGGATGCCGCCGACTACCCTTGATCGGTGACCTCGACTCTTCGCACCCTGGCCGTGGCCGCGGCGTCCGCCGCTCTGCTGATCACCCTCTCCGCCTGTTCCACCCCGTCGCCCGATCCGACGACGAGCGCGTCGGCGCAGGCGTCGACCGATGCCGCCCTCGCGGTGCCGGACGCGTGCGAGGGCGACGAGGGCGTGACCGTCGTCGTCGACGCGAGTGCCCTCGGCGACGCCGACGACGTCTCGGGCACCTGGTGCGTGAGCGCCGACGACACGATCGGGGCGGCCGACGCGCTCACCGCCGCTCAGGTGCAGACCGAGGGCACCGACCAGTACGGCGATCAGGTCGTGTGCCGCGTCAACGGCGTACCCGCCGAGGACGAGGCGATCCCCGCCGAGGACGGTTCGGACTACTTCGAGAAGTGCGAGTCGATGCCGGCCGCCTTCGCCTACTGGTCGCTGTGGGTCAAGCCCACGGGCGGCGAGTGGGGCTACGCGCAGGAGGGCCTCGCGACGCAGCAGCTCGAGCCCGGCGACGCCGTCGAGCTGCTGTTCACCCTCAACGGCGAACCGGCGGCGCCCGCGTCATGATCCTCCGGCCCGGGCCCCTGCGGGCGGCGGCGGTGCTCGCCGCCGGCTTCGTGGCGGCCCGGGTCGTCTACCGCATCCTGTTCCACGGGGCCGATGGCTCGGGAACGGTCCTGCTCCCCCTCCCCGAGGTGCGCCTCGCGCCGCCGTTCGCGCACGTCGTGCTGCTCGGCCCGGTCACGACGGACGGCCTCGTGGGGGCCGTCGCCGGCGCACTGCCGATCGCCCTGGCGATCCTCGCGTTCGGGGTGCTGAACTCCCTCGTCGACCTGCACCGTGTGTTCGCCCGCGCGTCGCGGCGCGGCCCGCTGCGGGGCATCGCCCGGGCGCTCGCGATCGCCTGGGCGACGCTGCCCTCGCTCGCCGACGGCGCCCGCGCGGTGCGCTTCGCGCAGCGGCTGCGCGGCGAGCGCGGCGGGGTCCGCCTGCTGCTGCCCCTGCTGCAGCGCACCCTGGAGCGCGCGGGGCACGTCGCCGCCGCCCTCGAGCTGCGCGGCTTCGCCGGCCGCGGCCTCGACGGCGACTGCCTCGCACCCGTCGAAGCGCGGGCGGTGTCGATCGGTTTCGATCCGGCGAGCGAAGCGGACCGGACACGCGGAACCGCGGGTCTCGACACCCCTTCAGGGAGTCGCACGGCGCCGGCGATGCGGGATGCCTCGTCCCCCGGCATCCGCCTGCCCGAGGTCTTCACACTGGAAGCCGGCACCCTCACGCTCGTCACGGGCACGACCGGTTCCGGCAAGTCGACGCTGCTGCGGGCGATCGCGGGGCTGCACACCCACACCGACGGCGGATGGATCGCCGGGACGCTGCGGGTCGTCGGACACGACCGCGCGGCGGTGCCTCCGCGCGACCTGGCACAGCGCGTCGGGGTGGTGCTGCAGCATCCCCGCGAGGCCTTCGCGACCGAACGCGTGCGCGACGAGATCGGACTGGCGCTCGAGCTGCGCGGGGTCGCGCGCGTGATCGTCGGGGCCCGCGTCGCCGAGGTCGCCGAGCGGGTCGGCATCGCACGCCTGCTCGACCGGCCGACGCGAGGTCTCTCCGCGGGCGAGGCGACGCTCGTCGCCATCGCCGCCGCGATCGTCGAGCACCCCATCCTGCTGCTCGTCGACGAGCCGCTCGCCGACCTCGACGCCGAGGCACGCGTGCGGGTCGCCGGTCAGCTGGGATCGCTCGCGCACGAGGCCGGGATGTGCGTCGTCGTCGCCGAGCACCGCGTCGGGGCGCTGGCGCCGGTCGCCGACGAGGTGCTGCGGATCGACGACGGGGTGGCCCGGGTCGTGCCGGCGTCCGACGTCGCGGACGGCGCCGCGGACGGCGCCGCGGAGGTCGCGTCGGCCCCTCGCGGCCCGGGTGCCGAGCCGGTGCTTCGGGCCCGCGGCATCACCGTGACGCACCGCGGCACGGTGGCCGTGTCCGGCGCCCATCTCGACCTGCGCGCCGGGGAGATCGTCGCCCTCACCGGGCCGAACGGCGCCGGCAAGTCGAGCCTGCTCGGCGCGCTCGCGCTGCCGGAACGAGGGTCGGACGTTGCGGCCGCCGGGTGGGTGGCCCTCGTCCCTGACGCGTCGGACGACCTGTTCGTGTACGACACCGTCGCGGGCGAGTGCGCGCGGGCGGATCGGCACCGGTCGACGCGCCACGCTTCGTCTCGCTGGCGCTCGCTCAGCGACCGGGGGGCCGAGTTCCGGACGCTGAGCGAGCGAGGAACGAGCGAGACGAAGCGCGACCCTGGCACCCCGGAGACGATGCCGAGCGAAGCAGCCGAGCTCCGGACGCTGAGCGAGCGAGGAACGAGCGAGACGAAGCGCGACCCGGGCGCGCGGGAACAGGCCGGCACCGCGGCACGGTTCGCCGGCTTCCTCGGCCTGGATCCGGAGGGCCCCGAGTTCGCCGCGCGGCTGGCGCGGCATCCCCTCGACCTCTCCGCCGGAGAGCGGCGCTGCCTGGCCCTGGCGATCCAGCTCGCGACCGCCCCGCGGGTGATGCTCGTCGACGAGCCGACGCGCGGCCTCGATCCCGCCGCCCGCGCCGTCGTCTGGGCGGCGCTCGTGACGCTCGCCGACGACGGCACCGCGGTGCTCGTCGCCTCGCACGAGCCTGAGATCGCCGCACACGCCGACCGCGTGCTGCAGATGCGGGCCGGGACACTGGCTGCCGCGCCGGCGGCGCACAGAATTCAGCAGAATCGCACGCCGCAGCGGCGCGAGGCCCGGAATCCCGCACCGCCCGCGGCGCCGACCCCCAGATCTCCTGAAGTCTCGACGGTCCGGGCCCCGGAACGACCGGCCGCGGGACCCGCCGGGCCGCCGGCATCCCGTCGTCCCCTCCTTCCGGTCGCGGCCCTCGTCGCGGCGAACCTCGTGGCGCTCGGCGCGTTCTGCTGGCCCCTCGTCGCGACCGCGGTGCCCGCTCAGGCGCACGCGGCCGTGCCGGTGGCGGCCCTCGCCCTGGCCCCGCTGGCCGTGCTCGTGGTGATCGCGACGCTCGACGGCACCGTCCGGTCGGCGCACATGCTCGCGCTGCTCGGCACGCTCGCCGCGATCGGCGCGGCCGTGCGGATCGCGAGCACCGGGGTGGGCGGGGTCGAGGCGGTGTTCGTTCTGCTGATCCTCGCCGGCCGCGCGTTCGGCGCGCGCTTCGGCATGCTGCTGGGCATGGCCTCGATCGCCCTGTCGACGCTCGTCACCGGCACATTCGGCCCGTGGACCCCGTTCCAGATGTTCGCCTGCGCGTGGGTGGGGGCGGGCGCGGGCCTCCTCCCCCGGCTGCGCTCGCGTGCCGGCGAGATCGCGATGCTCGCCGTCTACGGCGTCGTCGCCTCGTACCTCTTCGGGCTCATCATGAACCTCTGGTACTGGCCGTTCGCGGTGGGCTACGGCACCGGCATCTCGTACGACGGCTCGGCGCCGCTGTCCGTGAACCTGTCGAGCTTCCTGCTGTACTCGCTGGTGACGTCGACGCTCAGCTGGGACACCCTGCGCGCCGTCACCACGGTCATCGGCCTGGTCGTGGTCGGGCGTCCGGTGCTCGCCGCGCTCCGTCGCGCCAAGCCCCTGCAGCAGCCGCCGTGGACGGGCACGCCCGTCGGGCGCCGTGTCGCGGCGACGGCGCCTGCTCGCCGCTGAGACCGGGCTCAGTCCGCGCTGTCGAAATCGGCATGCGCGCCAGAACACAGCGACAGCGCATGACGGTTTCGACAGCGCGAAAGGCCAGGTCGGCGCAGAAGCTGCAGCGCGTGCCGATCTCGACAGCGCACAGAGGGGCACCAGCGGCGCGCACAGCCGGGGAAGGGTGGATGCCGGGGCCCCGGCATCCACCATCCACGAGCCGGAGGATCAGACCGAGAAGTACTTCGCCTCGGGGTGGTGGAACACGAACGCGTCGGTCGACTGCTCGGGGTGCAGCTGCAGCTCGTCGCTGAGCTCGACGCCCATGCGCTCGGGACGCAGCAGCTCGACGACCTTGCGGCGGTCCTCCATGTCGGGGCACGCCGGGTAGCCCAGCGAGAAGCGGGCGCCGCGGTACTCCAGCTTGAACAGGCCCGCGGTGTCGGTCGGGTCCTCGGCCGCGAAGCCCAGCTCGGAGCGGATGCGGGCGTGCCAGAACTCGGCGAGCGCCTCGGTCAGCTGCATCACGAGGCCGTTGAGCTCGTAGTAGTCGCGGTACTTGTCTTCGGCGAAGAGCTTCGCCGTCACGGCGTCGATGGCAGCGCCCGCCGTCACCAGCTGCACCGGCAGCACGTCGACCTCACCCGACGCGCGGGAGCGTGCGAAGTCCGCCAGGTTCAGGTGACGGTCGCGGCGCTGGCGCGGGAAGTGGAAGCGCAGCCGGTCGGTGCCGACGGGGCCGCCGCTGCCGCCGTCGGGGGCGAGCAGGCCGGGCACGCCCAGCACGCCGGCCGGGTCGTCGGCGTGGTGCAGGACGACGAGGTCATCACCCTCCGACACGACCGGGAAGTAGCCGTACGCGACGGATGCGTCGAGCATGCCCTCGGCGAGGATGCGGTCGAGCCAGTAGCGCAACCGCGGCCGGCCCTCGGCCTCGACCAGCTGCTCGTACGAGAGCCCGTCTTCGCCGCGGCCGGGCTTGAGGCCCCACTGGCCCATGAACGTCGCACGCTCGTCGAGGAAGGCGGCGTAGTCCTGCAGCGCGATGCCGCGGACGATCCGGGTGCCCCAGAAGGGCGGCGCGGGCACCGGGTTGTCGGATGCCACGTCCGACCGTGCCGGCATGGCCTCGGGTTCGGTCAGCGTGAGCTTGGAGCCGGCCGCATGGCGGCGCTTCTTGAGCTCGGGCAGTCCGACCGATGCCGGGTCGGCACCGCGGGCGATCTTGACGAGCGGCTCCATGAGGGCGAGGCCCTCGAACGCGTCGCGTGCGTAGCGCACCTCGCCGTCGAACAGGCTCGCGAGGTCGTCCTCGACGTACGCGCGGGTGAGCGCGGCGCCGCCGAGGATGACCGGCCACTTCTTGCCGAGCCCGCGGGACTGCAGCTCTTCGAGGTTCTCCTTCATCACGACCGTCGACTTCACGAGCAGCCCTGACATGCCGATCACGTCGGCGTCATGCTCCTCGGCGGCGGCGATGATGTCGGCGATCGGCTGCTTGATGCCGAGGTTGATGACGTCGTACCCGTTGTTGGTCAGGATGATGTCGACGAGGTTCTTGCCGATGTCGTGGACGTCGCCGCGCACGGTCGCGAGCACGATGCGGCCCTTGCCCGAGGCATCCGACTTCTCCATGTGAGGCTCGAGCAGCGCCACGGCGTTCTTCATGACCTCGGCCGACTGCAGCACGAACGGCAGCTGCATCTCGCCCGCGCCGAACCGCTCTCCCACGACCTTCATGCCCTCCAGCAGGTGGTCGTTGATGATCGCGAGGGGCGTCATGCCCTCGGCGCGCGCGACGTCGAGGTCGGCTTCGAGGCCCTTGCCCTCGCCGTCGATGATGCGTCGCTGCAGGCGCTCGCCCGTCGGCAGCGCGGCGAGCTCGGCGGCGCGCTGGTTGCGCAGCGCGGCGGTGTCGACGCCCGCGAACAGATCGAGCATGCGCGCCAGCGGGTCGTAGGTGACGTTGCCGTCGGCGTCGTACTCGCGCCGGTCCCATACCAGGTCGAGGGCGACCTGGCGCTGCTCGTCCGAGATGGAGGCGAGCGGCACGATCTTGGCGGCGTCGATGATGCCGCTCGTGAGACCCGCCTCGACCGCCTCGTGCAGGAACGCCGAGTTCAGCACGCTGCGCGCGGCCGGGTTGAGGCCGAACGACACGTTCGAGACGCCGAGGGTCGTGTTGATGCCCGGGTACTTCGCGGTGATGCGGCGGATCGCCTCGATCGTCTCGATCGCGTCGCGCCGGGTCTCCTCCTGCCCAGTGGCGATCGGGAAGGTCAGGCAGTCGACGATGATGTCGCTCACCCGCAGGCCCCACTCCCCGGTCAGCTCGTCGACCAGACGCGACGCGATGCGCACCTTGTCGTCGGCGGTGCGGGCCTGCCCGTGCTCGTCGATCGTGAGGGCGATGACAGCGGTGCCGTGCTCCTTCACGAGCGGCATGATGCGTCCGAATCGGGATGCCGCGCCGTCGCCGTCCTCGTAGTTCACCGAGTTGACGACCGGGCGTCCGCCGATGAGCTCGAGTCCGGCGCGGATCACGGCCGGCTCGGTCGAGTCCACGACGAGCGGCAGGGTCGACGCGGACGCGAAGCGCGAGACGACCTCGCGGATGTCGGCGACGCCGTCGCGGCCCACGTAGTCGACGCACACGTCCAGCAGGTGGGCGCCCACGCGGATCTGGTCGCGGGCGATCTCGACGCAGTCGTCCCAGCGCCCCTCGAGCATGGCCTCGCGGAACGCCTTCGAGCCGTTCGCGTTGGTGCGCTCGCCGATCGCGAGGTACGAGGCATCCTGCTGGAACGACACGTGCTGGTACAGCGACGCGACGCCGGGCTCCACGGCCGGGTGGCGCTCACCGGCGGTGCGCAGCGGACGCAGGCGCTCGACGACCGCCTCGAGGTGCTCGGGCGTCGTGCCGCAGCATCCGCCGATCAGGCCCAGGCCGAACTCGCGCACGAACTGCTCGTGCGCCGTTGCGAGCTCCGCCGGCGAGAGCGGGTAGTGGGCGCCGTTCGCGCCCAGCACGGGAAGGCCGGCGTTGGGCATGCAGGCGATCGGCACCGTGGCGTGCTGGGAGAGATGCCGCAGGTGCTCGCTCATCTCGGTCGGTCCGGTGGCGCAGTTCAGGCCGATGGCGTCGACGCCGAGCGGCTCGATCGCCGTGAGCGCCGCGCCGATCTCGGAGCCCATCAGCATCGTGCCGGTGGTCTCGACGGTCACCTCGACGAAGATCGGAAGACGGATGCCGCGGCTCACGATCGCCTGACGACAGCCGTTGATGGCGGCCTTCGTCTGCAGCAGGTCCTGGCTGGTCTCGACGAGGAAGGCGTCGGCGCCGCCGTCGATGAGGCCCTCCGCCTGCAGCGCGAACGTCTGCTTCAGGTTGTCGTAGGTGGTGTGGCCGAGGCTCGGGAGCTTCGTGCCCGGCCCCATCGACCCCAGCACCCAGCGCTCCCGGCCGTCAGCGGCCTCGGCCGCCTCGACGCGCTCGCGTGCGATGCGCGCGCCCTTCTCGGCGAGCTCGGCGATGCGGTCCTCGATGCCGTAGTCGCCGAGGTTCGACCAGTTGGCGCCGAACGTGTTCGTCTCGACGGCATCCACCCCGACCTCGAGATAGGCGTCGTGGATCGCGCCGACGACGTCCGGGCGCGAGACGTTGAGGATCTCGTTGCAGCCCTCGAGCCCCTGGAAGTCGCCGTCGATCGTGAGGTCGTGCCGCTGCAGCATCGTGCCCATGGCGCCGTCGGCGATCACGACACGGCCGCGCACGGCGTCCAGCAGCCGCTGCGCACGCTCGGGGCGCGGCACCCCGTCGATGTCGAGGGCGAAGCGGGGTGCGGAGGTCACAGCGGTCACCCCGCGATTTTAGTCGCGGGGTGACCGGCCGGCGCCGTTGATGACGGGCCGCTCAGACCCGCGGAGCGCCCGGCGTGCGGCATCCACTGCTCTGCCACCGTCCGTGCCGGCTGTCTGCGGATCAGGCGTTCTTGGAGTCGCGCCAGCGCAGCCACGACTCGATGAGCTCGAAGTCGAAGTCGGGGCCGCGGAATCCGAACGTGATGAGGCGCGCGCCCGCGTCGTACAGCGCGTCGCCGTGCTCGACGCCGTGTCCGTACACCTCGTTCGAGATGACGAGGTTCGAGGTGTCGCGCCCCTCGCGCTCGGCCCAGCGCTCGATGACGTCGACCTTGTGCGCGATCTCGTCGGGCCGCACGAAGCTGTGCCAGATGTCGGCGTGGCGGGCGACGAGGCGCAGCGTCTTCTGCTCGCCCTTGCCGCCGATCATCACCGGGATCTTGCGCGTCGGAGCGGGGTTGAGTTTCGCCCAGCGGGCCTCGACGCGCTCCAGGCCCGCGGCCAGATCGTCGAGCCGCGAGCCGGGCGTGCCGAACTCGTAGCCGTACTCGTCGTAGTCGCGCTGGAACCATCCCGCGCCGGTGCCGAAGATGAAGCGACCGGTGTCGCCGCCCTTCGCCGAGATGTGGTCGATCGTCCGGGCCATGTCGGCCTGCAGGTCGGCGTTGCGGTAGCTGTTGCAGTTGACGAGGGCGCCGAACTCGACGCGTTCGGTCTGCTCGGCCCACGCGCCGAGCATCGTCCAGGACTCGAAGTGGAGACCGTCGGGCTCGCCGGTCAGCGGGAAGAAGTGATCCCAGTTGAACAGGATGTCGACGCCGAGGTCTTCGAGCCGGCGGACGGCGTCGCGGATCCCGTCGTAAGGGGTGTGCTGGGGCTGGATCTGTACGCCGAAGCGCACGGGAGTGTCGAGGAGGGGCATGGGGAAAGACTAGGGCCGCGCCGAGGGGAGCATCCTCGTTTGAGGACACGCGCTGAGATGCGGACCCGATCACGCGATCGGATCCGCATCCCGGCTGCGGCCCTCAGTCGAGGGCGTGCGCGGCGCGGCGGGACCTGGCCGCCTTCAGTGCGGCATCCGTCGTGTCCCAGATCGCGACCCCGACGATCACGAACCCGACGATCGTGACGATGATCGTCTGCACCGTCTCGCCGTCGGCGCCCTCGATGATCGACGGGAAGAAGTCCGGGTTGATCAGGCGCCCCTCTGCCAGCAGCCACAGCGCCGGCACCGCGATGATGAGATTCAGGATGCCGTTTGCCACGGCCAGCGCGACGGTCCAGCGCCCGACGCCGTAGACCGCGATGGCGAGCACCGCCTCCATGGCCATCACGAGGAACAGCGCCATGATCCACCACGGCCACAGTCCGTCGTCCAGGAACGGCAGACCGCGCTGCGTCGGCACGAGGCCGATGAAGTGGTCCCACAGGATGACGCCGGCCATCACCAGCAGGAAGCCGATGGAGGTGATCATGTCGCCCAGGCCCGCCCCGCGCTGCCGCGGCTCGGGCAGGCGCTCGGGCGTCCAGGGGCCGGAGGTCATGGTCTCGTGGCCGGTGCGCTCCAGCACGACGAAGACGAGCGTCACCCAGAAGGCGATGTGCAGGGCGGCGGTCAGCACGGCGACGACGGCGGACCCGATGACCTCGCCGATCGTCGCACCGCTGAGGACCTGGCCGAGCGCGACACCGAAGGCGACGCAGGGCAGCACGATCCACAGCAGCAGCTTGAGCAGGCGCCACCAGTCGAGGTAGTAGCGCGGACCGATGAGGTGCAGCTGCCGGCCGGTGTAGCCGGCGGCGAGCACATCGGGGTCGCCGAGGTCGGTGAGCACGGCGCGCTCGGCGGACTCGGGGTCGGCGCCGTCCGCGATCCGCGCCTCGATCTGGTCGTCGATCGACCCGCGCAGTTCGGCGGCGAGGTCGTCCCGCTGTGCTTCGGGGACGGTGCGCATCGCGGCGTCGATGTAGCGGTCGGTGAGGGTGTCGGTGGTGGTCATGGCTTTCTCCGTGGGGTTCACAGTTCGGTGTCGAGCCCGCCGATCGCGGTCGCGATCGCACGGAAGTCGTCGGTCAGTGCGCCGGCGAGCCGGATGCCGGCGTCACTGGTGCGGTAGAACTTGCGGGGCCGCGCCTCGTCGGTGTTCCACTCGCTCGTGAGGAACCCCTGCTTCTCGAGACGGCGCAGCAGGGGGTACAGGGTGTTGGCGTCGGTGGGGAACCCGCGCTCCCCCAGCTCTTCGAGCAGCCCGTAGCCGTACCCGGGCGTCTCGAGCAGCCGCAGGCATGCCAGCACGACGGTGCCGCGCCGGAGCTCCTGCAGGTGCGTCTCGAGGGTCTCGGTTTCGCTCATGTCTCACACTGTACTGTGCGACACACACTATCGTCAAGCGCACATTGTTATCGGCCTGACTTGGCTCAAATGCACGACACGCCCGGCGTGGCGCGTACATCTGAGGCAAGTCACCGGGTGGAGGCGGAGGATGGGGAGGTGAGCAGCGACGCACCCCTCCCCCCGCTCGGCGAGATCCTCGACACGGCGCACGTCGTGGCACTGCCGTTGGCGACGCGATTCCGCGGGGTCGATGTGCGCGAGGCGCTGCTCTTCCAGGGCCCCGAGGGGTGGGCCGAGTTCTCGCCGTTCACCGAGTACGGCGACGTCGAGTCGTCCACCTGGCTGGCGGCCGCGATCGAGGACGCGTGGATGCCGCGGCCCGAGCCCGTCCGCGGCACGGTCGGCGTCAACGCGACGGTGCCGGCCGTGCCCGCCGACGCGGTGCCGGGCGTGCTGGCCCGGTTCGACGGATGCCGCACCGCCAAAGTCAAGGTCGCCGAGGCCGGACAGCGCCTGGCCGACGACGTCGCGCGCGTGCGCGCCGTCCGCGAGAGCATGGGCCCCGAAGGACGCGTGCGCATCGACGCCAACGGCGGCTGGAACGTCGACGAGGCCGAACGCGCGCTGCACGCGCTGGCCGAGTTCGATCTCGAGTACGCCGAGCAGCCGTGCGCCGGCGTCGAGGAGCTCGCCGAGCTGCGGCGCCGCGTGAAGTACATGGGCATCCCGATCGCTGCCGACGAGAGCGTGCGCAAGGCCGCCGACCCCCTCGCCGTGGCCCGCGCCGGCGCCGCCGACCTGCTCGTCGTCAAGGCGCAGCCGCTGGGCGGGGTGCGGCGCGCGCTGCAGATCGTGGCCGAGGCGGGTCTGCCCGCGGTGGTGTCGAGCGCACTGGACACGTCGGTGGGGCTGTCGATGGGCGTGGCGCTGGCCGCCGCCCTCCCCCGGCTCGACTACGACTGCGGGCTCGGAACGGCGTCGCTGTTCACCGCGGACGTCTCGGCGCCACCGCTCACCCCTCGGGACGGGATGCTGGCGGCCGGGCGCGTGACGCCCGACATGGCGCTGCTGGCCGAGCACGCGGCGCCCGCCGAGCCTCGGCAGTGGTGGCTCGACCGTGTGCGGCGGTGCCACGCGGTGCTGAGCGCCGAGGGCTGAGGATCAGACCGGGTCGACCAGTGCCGTCGCGAGGCGCGCGGTGCGCTCGTTGACGAGGGTGTGGGTCGCCTCGGGGTCGAGGCCGCTCATCACGGCGAACGCCGCGGTGTCTTCCCACGTCTGCAGGATGAGGCCCGCGAACTCGGTCGCGGGCACGCGCAGGCGGAAGCCGTAGGTCTGAGCGAGGTTCTCGATGAACGAACCGACGCGCTCGACGAGATTCGCCTGCCACTCGATGTACGCCTTGGCCAGGCGCGGGTCGCGCATGGCGCGCGTGCGGATCTCGCTCGTGAGCAGGATGCCCTGCTTCTTGTCGAACGCCGCGTCGAGGAGCCGGCGCACCAGATCGCCCGGTTCGAGCTCTTCGCCGCGCGCCTGCAACGCCGCGACGCGGTCGGCGACCTCGTCGATCTTCTCGCCGGCGACCCGCTCGGTGAGGGCGAGCATCAGCTCGTCCTTCGTCTCGAAGTTGGAGTAGAACGCTCCGCGGGTGAAGCCGGCCCGCTCGCAGATCGCCTCGACGGAGGCGGCATCCACCCCGACCTCGGCGAAGACGAGGGCCGCGGCATCCAGCAGCTTCTGCCGGGTCGCCTCACGACGGGGGGACGTGACGGCGGTGTCTGCCGTCTGGGTGTCGGTCATCGGTTCTCCTCTCCGCCAGTCTCACACGGACTACTCAGGTTCGGGCGGCGAACCCGCCTTACGATACACTCATGTATCCGATACAGCGCTGTATCGACAGTTCCCGAACCTCAACCTCTCACCCGTAACCGGAGGATGCGCTGTGTCGACTGTCCTGTATGCGCTCGGCCGCTGGTCGTACCGTCACCCGTGGCGCGTGCTCGTCTCGTGGCTGCTGCTGCTCGCGCTGGCCGGCGGCGGCGCCGCGGTGTTCATGAAGGGCACCGACAACTCGTTCTCGATCCCCGGCACCGAGGCGCAGGAGGGCATCGCGCTGCTCGATCGCAGCTTCCCCCAGGCCAGCGGCACCAGCGCGCAGATGGTGGTCGTCGCAGCCGACGGCGACAGCGTCGCCGATGCCCCGTACCGGAGCGACATCGGCGACGCCGTCTCGCAGTTCGAAGACATCGACGGCGTCATCGCCGTGACCGACCCTTACGACGAGATGGTCAGCGGCATGGTCGCCGAGGACGAGTCCGCCGCCATCGTCCGGCTGCAGTTCGACGGCCAGTCGACCGACGTGTCGGACGAGACCAAGTCCCAGCTCGAGGACGTCGCCGCCGACCTCCGCGACACCCTGCCGGCCGGTTCGCAGGTGGCGATGGGCGGCGACCTGTTCTCGACGTCTGTGCCCGCGCTGTCGCTCATCGAGGCGGTCGGCGTGCTCATCGCCCTCTTCGTCCTCATCGTGACGTTCCGCTCGTTCGCCGTGGCCTGGTTCCCGCTCGTCTCGGCGCTCATCGGCGTGGGACTGGCGATCGCCCTCATCTACGTGTCCACGGCGTTCGCGTCGATCTCGTCGACCACCCCGATGCTCGCGATCATGCTCGGCCTGGCGGTCGGCATCGACTACGCGCTGTTCATCGTCGCCCGACATCAGGACCAGGTGCGCGCCGGCGAGGACCCCGAGGAGTCCGCCGCGCGCGCCACAGGCACGGCCGGCTCGGCCGTCGTGTTCGCCGGGGTGACAGTGCTCATCGCGCTCATCGGCCTCGGCTTCGCCGGCATCCCGTTCCTCACCACGATGGGCATCGCCGCGGCCGTCGCCGTCGCGATCGCCGTCGTCGTCGCCATCACCCTCACGCCGGCGCTGCTCGGGTTCGCGAAGGAGCGCGTCGCCGGGTGGGGCCACGGCAGGAAGCATCGAGGGATGCCGCTTCCCGGCCGCCGTCGGGCGGCGGAGGCCGACGCCACCGAGGCCGCGGACGACAGCGCCCCGGACGACGCGCACGCCGACACCCGCGCGGCGACGAGGGCGCAGACCCTCACCCCGGCCGCCAAGAAGCCCAACCGCTGGGTGATGCTCGTGACGAAGCATCCCCTCATCACGACCCTCGCCGTCGTGATCACCCTCGGCGTGGTGGCGATCCCCGCCGCGAGCCTCGCGCTGGCGCTGCCCAACGCAGGCCAGCAGCCGGAGTCCAGCCAGGCGCGTCAGGCCTACGACCT
Source organism: Microbacterium kyungheense (assembly GCF_006783905.1). Classification (GTDB taxonomy): domain Bacteria; phylum Actinomycetota; class Actinomycetes; order Actinomycetales; family Microbacteriaceae; genus Microbacterium; species Microbacterium kyungheense. The sequence continues at coordinate 228,422 of NZ_VFPE01000007.1, forward strand.
CACCGCCGAGCACTTCGGCGCCGGCGCCAACGGCCCGCTCATCATGACGGGGACGATCGTCACCTCGACCGACCCGCTCGGGCTCATGGACGACCTCAAGACCGAGATCGAGAAGGTTCCGGGCGTCAGGGAGGTCGCCCTCGCGACCCCGAACGAGACCGCCGACACCGGCCTGATCCAGATCGTGCCCGAGACCGGCCCCGACGACCCCGCGACCGCCGAGCTCGTGCGCGCCCTGCGCGACCTCGCCCCGGAGCTGAAGGACGAGTACGGCGTCGATCTGCTGGTCACCGGCTTCACCGCCGTCGGCATCGACATCTCCGACCAGCTCGGTGCGGCCCTGCTGCCGTTCGGCATCTTCGTCGTCGGGCTCTCGCTGATCCTCCTGATGATCGTGTTCCGCTCGATCTGGGTGCCGCTCACCGCCGCGCTCGGCTACCTGCTGTCGGTGCTCGCCGCGTTCGGCGTCGTATCGGCCGTGTTCGAGTGGGGCTGGGGCGCAGACCTGCTGCACGTCGACAAGACGGGTCCGGTCATCAGCTTCATGCCCATCATCCTCATGGGCGTGCTGTTCGGCCTCGCGATGGACTACCAGGTGTTCCTCGTCAGCCGCATGCGCGAGGACTACGTGCACGCCCGCCGCGGCGCCTCGTCCCACGCCACCCGCAGCGCCCGCGACATCGCGATCGGCGCCGTGCGGTCGGGCTTCACCGCATCCGCGCGCGTCGTGACCGCCGCCGCCGTCATCATGTTCGCGGTGTTCGCCGCGTTCGTCCCCGAAGGCGACTCGTCGATCAAGCCGATCGCACTCGGCCTCGCCGCCGGCATCGCGATCGACGCGTTCCTCGTGCGCATGACGCTGGTGCCCGCCGTGATGGCGCTGCTCGGCGACAAGGCGTGGTGGATGCCGCGCTGGCTCGACCGCGTGCTGCCCCACTTCGACATCGAGGGCGAGGCCGTCGAGCGCGAACTGTCGCTCGCCGACTGGCCCGAGCCCGGCACCACGGCCGTGGTCGTCGGCGAAGACGTCGGCGTGCTGGCGGACGGCGGGAAGTCCGTGGGCGAGGTGGCGCTGTTCGACGGGGCGACCTTCCGGGTCGAGCCCGGCGGCACGCTCATCGCGACCGGCGACCCGCGCGCGACCCGCGCGTTCGCCCTCGTCGCGGCCGGACGCCTCGCCCCCACCGACGGACGCCTGCGCGTGGCCGGCCACCTGCTGCCCGAGCGCGCCGCCTGGGTGCGCGGCCATGTCGGCCTCGCGCTCCTCGGAGACGCGGACGACCGCGTCGACAGCCTGCGCCGCGCACTGTCGGGTCGCGCCGAGCTCGTCGTGATCGACGGCGTCGACGCACTGGACGGCGCCGAGCGCGACCAGGCTGCCGCGCTGCTGCGCGACGCCACCGCCGCCCTCGCGGCGCGGGCGACCGCCGAGCGCACGCCCGCACTCACGCTCCTCCTGACCTCGCGCACCGACAGCGCCGCCCTGGCGCTGCTGGCCGACGCGCACCGCCCGGCGCTGTCCACGCTGACGCTGCAGACGGGCGCCACCCGCTCCTCCACCACCGCAGAGGTGAACGCATGACCCCCAACTGGATCACCACGGCCATCGAGCGCTCGCGCTCCCGGCGCCCCGTCACGTGGCTGACGCTCGTCGGCGTGCTGCTGCTGCCCGTCGTCATCGGCGGCATCCTCGTCGCCGCGCTGTACAACCCGACCGAGCGGCTCGACACGCTCACCGCCGCCGTCGTGAACGAGGACGAGCCGGTCACGATCGACGGCCAGATGGTGCCGCTCGGCCGCCAGCTGACCGCGGGCCTCGTCGAAGGATCGGACGACGTCGACAGCAACCTCACCTGGACGATCTCGAACGCCGACGACGCCGCTGCAGGCCTGGCCGACGGCACGTACGCGGCCGTCATCACGATCCCCGAGAACTTCTCGGCCGCCGCGACCTCGACGCAGCCCGGCGAGACGCCGGAGAAGGCGACGATCGAGGTCACCACGCCTCCGGACAGCCTCATCGTCGACGACGCCATCACCGCTCAGGTCGCATCGGTCGCGGCATCCAGCATGGGCACGCAGCTGTCGCAGGTGTACCTCGAGAACGTGTTCCTCGGCTTCACGACGCTGGGCGACCAGCTCGGCACCGCCGCCGACGGCGCGACACAGCTCGCCGACGGCGCGACGCAGGCGTCGTCGGGCGCGGTCAGCCTCGCCGACGGGGTGCGTCAGCTCTCGGGCGGCGCGGCGCAGCTGTCGTCGGGCATCACGCAGTGGGCAGACGGAGCGGGAACGGCGGCCTCCGGCCTCGGCCAGTGGGCTGCCGGCGCGCAGACGCTCGGCGGAAGCACGCGGCAGATCGCGGGCGGCATCCAGCAGATCGGTTCGGGACTCGCACAGTGGCCGCAGATCCCGCAGAGCGCGATCGACCAGGCGAACCAGCTCGCCGCGAACAGCCCCGCGCTCAAAGCTCAGGCGGCCGCGTCTGTGACGCAGCTGCGTGATCTCGCCCAGACCTGCGAGGCCGGCTCCAACGCACAGGAAGTCTGCGACGGCATCGCGGCGGCGGCAGACCGTGCGCAAGCCCTGCTCACGCCGGTCAACGGCATCCTGGATCAGTCGGGCATGATCGCGCAGGGGCTTCAGGGCATGAGCCAGCTCCCCGCCCTCGGCAACACGCTCGTCGGCCTGTCGGGCAACCTGCAGCAGGTCGCCGGCGGCATGGACGGACTCGCGAACGGCGCGACTTCCGCCTCGAGCGGTGTCACGCAACTCGCCGACGGCGCGGCCCAGCTCGCGTCG
>NZ_VFPE01000008.1 GCF_006783905.1 Microbacterium kyungheense
ACGTCGCCGGCGTCGAGCGCCTGGTTCAGCAGCAGCGCGGTGTCGTCGACCATGGGCCGCAGCCGGTCGGCGTACGACAGCAGGTCGTCGACGATCTCGTCGCACGTGATGGCGCGGCGGTTGAAGACCTTGACCAGCAGGTGGTTCTTCTGGTCGAGGGCGCCCTCGACCTTCTGACGCAGGATGTTCTCGTCCGAACAGGTCCTGCACGCGGATGCCGACGCGGTTGATCTTGTCGGCGTACGCGGGACCGATGCCCCGGCCGGTCGTGCCGATCATGCGCTTGCCGAGGAACCGCTCGGTGACCTTGTCGAGCGTCCGGTGGTACTGCGTGATGATGTGCGCGTTGGCGCTCACCTTCAGACGCGACGTGTCGACACCGCGGGACTTCAGCGCCTCGAGCTCTGCGAAGAGCACCTCCAGGTCGACGACGACGCCGTTGCCGATCACGGGTTGACGCCCGGAGACAGGATGCCCGAGGGCAGCAGGTGCAGGGCGTACTTCTCGTCGCCGATCACGACCGTGTGACCGGCGTTGTTGCCGCCGTTGAACTTGACCACCCAGTCGGTGCGCTCACCGAGGAGGTCGGTGGCCTTGCCCTTGCCCTCGTCCCCCCACTGGACTCCGACGATCACGATGCCTGGCATGGGCTACTCCCCCGTTTATTGGACGGTTACACCCCATCCTATCCAAGGGACCCGTGACCGGCCGATATCGTGTGGCCATGACGCGTACGCCGGGGTGGGCACAGGGCTGGACGATCGCGCGGGCGGCCATGGCCGCACTGACGGTGGCGGCGATCGTCGCGCAACTCGTGAAGTCGGTCGGGACGTCGATCGAGCTCGGACGCGACGTCGCCACGACGGTCGCGAACTTCTTCAGCTTCTTCACGATCCTCTCCAACGCGGCGGCGGCCGTGGTGCTGCTGTGGGCTGCGGTGTGGTTCTGGACACGCGGCCGCCGCGCCGACGTCGAACCGGCCGGTCTCGCCGTCGCGCTGGCGTCCGTCAGCACGTACATGATCATCACCGGCATCGTCTACAACACCCTGCTGCGGGGCATCGAGCTTCCCCAGGGCAGCGAGCCGGTGTGGTGGTCGAACGAGGTGCTGCACCTCGTGGGCCCGCTCTTCCTCCTCGCGGACGTGCTCTTCGCGCCGCTGCGCCGCGCGCTGTCGTGGCGATCGCTCTGGACGATCGTGGCGTTCCCGATCGTGTGGGTCGTGTACACGATGGTGCGCGGTCCGCTCGTGATCAACCCGGTCAGCGGCGACCCGTTCTGGTACCCGTATCCGTTCATGAACCCGAACAACCCGGGCGGGTGGCCGTCGGTCATCCTCTACGTCGTCGGCATCGCCATCGCCATCATCGCCGTCGGTTCCTTCGTCGTCTGGTGGGGTCGTCGCACCGCCGATCGAGCGGTTGTGGCATCTGTCCCCAAACGGCCGACACGTTGTAGATCACACACAAGGTGCGGCATCCGACGCGCGCTTTCCGATCCGTCGCGTGCCAACTTTTCGCATCACCGCGTATTGCGAGAGCACCCTCGACCTCGTGAACACCGACTCGCACTCCGCGGGTCGCCGCATATCTGGGGGTGGTGTCATGTACTGGGCATGGTTTCGGATCGCGGCCGCGATCGCCGGGTTCTCGGGAGTCGTCGCCGGCTTCATCGTGAACGTCGATCGCGCCGCACGGCAGGGCCAGGGGCTGGGCGACGTGCTCGCCAACTACTTCAGCCTCTTCACGATCGTGTCGACGCTCCTGAGCATCGGCACCCTGGTCGCGGCCGCGTCATGGACGATGCGGCACCCGGGTTCCACGCGCGAGCCGCTCGGCATCGCGCTCGCCATGGGAGCGGTCACCGGACCGGTGCTGCTGCTGGGGGTCGTCTACAACGCGCTGCTGCGCGACCTCCCCTCGCCCGTCGCGCTCGGCGACACGGCGGGCATCGCGATGCTCGACCAGTACGCGGTCGAGGTGCTGCATGTCGCGCTGCCGCTGTACTTCATCCTCGACCTGCTGCTGGCCCCGCGACGTCGCGGACTGCCGTGGTGGTCGCTCGCCGTGTTCGTCGGCTACCCGCTGGCCTGGACGGGCTACACGATGGTCCGCGGCGAGCGCGTCGCGAACCCCGACGGGACGACGCCGTGGTGGTACCCGTACCCCTTCCTCGACCCGCACGGTGCGGGCGGGTACAGCGCGGCATTCGTCTACATCGGCGCGATCATGGCGGCGTTCCTGGCGATCGGCACGATGATCATCATCATCGGGCGCTACCGCGACCGCCGCGCGACCCGCCACGGCTCGCCGGCTGCCCGCGGCGCCCTGCCGGTCTGAGCAGTGCCGCCTTGAGCGACCGCGAGGGGACGGGATGCCGGTGGCTCGGCATCCCGTCCCCTCTCTGTCGTGCGGCTCAGCTCAGCTCAGCTGACGGCGGCGGCGGCGGGCGACCAGTATGAGCGCCACGCCCCCGGCCAGGACGGCGAACCCGGCCAACAGCGCGAGCACCGTCGCACGGCCGTCCAGGCCGGTTGCCGGCAACGGCGGGTTGAACGTGTTCGTGACGACGATGTCCATGGCGACCGTGCCGATGACCGCGACGGTGGTGGTGCCGGTCAGCGGGACGCCGTCGATCGTGATCGTCGTCTGATCGGCGCCGCCCGTGTCGACCTCGGTGATCGAGCACTGCGCACCCGTGGGCAGGGTCGTCACGAGCGGACCGATCGGACCGCCGACCTGGTACGTCGCGTCACGCAGCAGCAGACCCGGTGCGGGATGCGACGCGTCGATGAGCACGCACCGCACCGCGAAGCTGAACGAGCGGCCCGCGAAGTCGGCGGCCGCCCCGCCGTCGACGACCTTCCTCACGGTGATCGGCGGATCGCCGTACTGGTTGAACAGCGCCACCGACGTCTGATCCTCGGCGTCCACGTTCGGCAGCGGTTGAAGCTCGGCGACAGGTCCGGCGACCGGATCGCCGGTCGTGCCGCCCTCGGTGATCGTCACCGTCGTGGCAAGCGCATCCATGGTGTCGGTCTCGGTGATGGTGCATTCGGCGCCCTCGGGCAGCTCCGTCCACGTGAAGGTCTCGCCGTCGGCGATCGTCTGCGTCATGGGCTCGGCCGCAGTGACCTGCTGCTCGTCCCAGATGCAGGCGAGCTGCACCTCGAACGGACCGTACTCGACGGGATCGCCGTTGATGTCGATGGCGCCGCCGTTGTCGACGGTCTTGGTCACAGACACCTGCGCGAGGTTGAACGTGTTCTGCACCGTCAACGACGGCTGCGGCTGATCGTCCACGCTCAGGATCGTCGGGTCGGTCTCGACCGTGAACGTGTAGCCCTCACCGTCGCCCGCGACCACGTTGCCGTCGGCGTCGAGGATCTCGGTCGAGTTCGCGCCGCCGGCATCCACCTCGATGAGACGGCACTCCGCGCCGGTCGGCAGGTTCTCCCACAGCGCGGTGGGCGAATCGGCGCTCACGACGCGGATGCGGCCCTCGGGGATGTCGACGATCTCTCCGTCGCGCACACAGGTGAGGCTCAACTCGTAGGCGGAGGTGCCGAACTTCTCGGCGCCGTCGCCCGCGAACGTCTTGGTCACCTCGAGTGAGCCGGTGAGGTACCAGTTCGTGGCGGTCACCGTGACGAGGCCGCCCTGTTCGGGGACCGTCCCGGTGCCGATGGAGGTGTCCTCGCCGTCGTTCGGGGTGATGACGACGGCGTCGGCGCCGTTGAGGTCGTCCTCCACCACCGTGCAGACCGAACCGGGAACGACCTGGTGGATCGACGTGGTGAAGCCGTTCTCGGCGTTCAGCTCCACCTGCGTGTCGAGCACGGTCTCGCCCGCGAACGTGCAGGTGACGGTGAAGGTGAACGTCTGGTCGAGGCCGAACTGGTCGGCGCCTGCACCCTCGAACTCCTTCACGAGCACCATGGCGGTCGCGTCATACAGGTTCGTGTAGGTCACGGTGTTCACCACCGCGGTGCTGTCGGGCTGCAGCTCGGGGATGACCACCGTGCGGGTGTCCTGATCGATGACCGGGGCGAGATCGCCCTCGGCGCCCGGCACATCCGCCTCGGTGATCGTGCTGTCGGCCTCACGGTCGTCCGTCTCGGTCACGGTGCACTCGGACCGTGCGGGAATCTCGGTGATCGTCTCGGTCTCTCCCGCATCCAGCGTGAAGGTCTCATCGACGACGGTCGCACCCTGGTACGTGCAGACGACGTGGAACTCGAACTGCGTCGGAACGTTCGGGCTCTCGGACTCGACGAGCTTGCCGACCTGGAGCGAGGCCCACTCATACGTGTTCTCCACCTCGAACCCGAACGTCTGGTCGGCATCCGTGACCGTGATCGACTCCGGCGATACCGTGGTGCCGGTCTGGCCCGCGTCGTCCTCCGCGACGGTGCAGATGGAGCCGACCGGCACGTCGGGGATCACGACCGGATCCTCACCCGGGACGATCGTCACGACGCCGCCGTCCGCGAGCGGCACGTCGGCGCCCTGCCAGGTGCACGAAACGGTGGCGGTGAACGACTCCGGCACCGGGAAGCCCTCGGGGGCGTCCACGGTCTTCTCGACCGAGATCAAGCCGTTCTCGAACACGTTGGTCACCGTCACGACGACCGGTGTATCGCCCTCGCCGACCGTCACGGGGGTGGGGGTGATCACCGGCGTGCCCGTCGCGAAGCCCTGATCGGTCTCGGTCACGGTGCACTCGGCGCCCGTGGGCAGGCCTTGATAGAGCGCCGTGCCCGCACCCGTGATCGTGCGGGTCGCGCCGCCGGGGATCGTCACGTCGACCGTCTCGCCGTTGACCTCGCGCGTGCACGCCAGGCTCACGGTGTAGGTATCGGTGGTCGCCGGGTCGAGCGCGTTCGCCGGGGTGCCGTCGAGCTCCTTCTGCACCTCGAGCGCGCCGACCGTGAAGGTGTTCGTGATGTCGGCCTCGACCGGCACCTCGGGGTCGTCGCCGACCGTCACGGTCACGCTGGGCGTCGAGTCGTTCGCGCCGCCCGTGTCGGGCTCGGTCACGGTGCACGACGCGCCGGTCGGCAGGTCATCGACCGTCCAGGTCAGGTCGTCGGGCGGCGTCAGCGTGTGCGTGTCCTGGAACACCGGGTCGGGGGTCGCGCCCTCGAGTGTGCAGGTCATCTCGACCGTGAACGGGGCGGTCGCCCACCCGCCGGGATCGACGATCGTCTTCACAACCGACACCGAGCCCACCGTGTAGACGTTCTCGAACGCGACGGTCGTCAGGGCGGTGGTTGTTCCGTCGGCGTACGGGAGGATCGTGAAGGATGCCTCGTCCACGGTCACCGGATCGGCATCGCCCTCGGTGAGGGTGATGTCGGTGCTCGCGGCACCACCGGAGTCCGTCTCGGTCACGGTGCACTCGGCGCCGGCGGGGATGCTGTCGAACGTCTTCGACTCGCCGTCCGCGAGCGTGAAGGTGCGGTCGGCCTCGGGGATCGTCTCCTGCTCGAGGTAGATGCAGCTCGCGGTGAACGAGTAGGTCCGGTCGTAGACGATGTCGCCGCCGTCCTGATCCACTGCCCCGCCGTTGTCGACGGACTTCTCAACCGTGAAGCCGCCGGCGAAGTACTCGTTCGAGATCTGGAAGAGCGTGCTCGCGGTGTCGCCCGAGTACGGATCCCACACCCGCGGGTCCTCGCTGTAGTCGCGATCCGCGATCACCGACTCGGGATCGACGCTCCACTCGACGCCCGGCGTCACCGGGTCTTCGATGACCGAGCAGTCCGAGAACAGCGGCAGGTTCACCGGGCCGGTGGCGCTGTCGTAGACGAACACCGTGCCGTCGGCGGGCACCGACGGCCGGCTCGCGTCGGAGCCGTCGGCATGCAGCAGCGTGCTCTGCTCGTCGCCCGAGAAGCAGGTCACCAGCAGCGGATAGCTGTCGGGCAGGTCGATCGGCACCGCGAAGTCGGGCGCGGTGACCTCCTTCTGCATCTCGAGCTGACCGGTCGCGCCGGCGACGCCGACCTTCTGCGGCTCGACGACGAGAGAGGCGCGCTCCGGCTGCGTCACGGTCGCAGCGGAGCGGGATGCCGTCGCGAACGAGTTCCACGCGACCGGCAGTCCGTCCGGCACGGCGGAGTTGGCCGGCAGGATGTACGGCGTCTGCGTGTCGTACGTCATCGTCAGCGTCTCGCCGGGCTCCAGGCCGGGCGCGGGGCCTTCACCGTCGCCCGCTCCGTACTGCAGGGCCAGCAGGATGCTGCGCGCCGCCTCCCGGTCGGCCTGCGTCGTCGATGCATCCACGAGCTGCCAGTCGAAGGGGCAGCTCGGATCGGGCGTCTCACCCTCGGTCCAGACCTTGATCGCGTTGGTGTTGCAGGACTGGCTCAGCTGGACCTTCGAAAGGTAGATGCCGTAGCTGGCGCCGGCTTCACCGGAGGTGAGCTCGCCGAAGTTCGCCGTCAGATTGCCGATGAGCGTGACCGGGAACTGAGAGTCGCGGTCACCCTCGACGATGACGCCCTGATCGCCGACCGTCGGAAGGGTGTCGAGGGACGCGACGACACGCGCGCTGGTGTTCCCGGTGTTGGTGAAGTCCACGCGCCACGTCTCGAGACCGCCCGGACGCGTGATCGGGGTGCAGGGGTAGGAGTAGAACCCGTTGTTCGTCACCCCCGGCACACTCGGGTCGCATCCGGCGGCATCGCCGTCGACGTTGAGCACGCCGAGGTCGTCGTCTCCCGCGACGTTGGGGTCACCGGCCTCGGTGCCCTTCACGTACTTCTTGGAGGCGATGGTGGCGATCGCGAGCGGAGCGATCGACGTGTCGGCCGAGCAGTCGGGCACGCCGGGTGGAGTGTTCTCGACCGGCTTGGGCACGAGGTCGGTCGTGGTGCCCTCGCACGTCTCGAACAGGCGGTCCGAGCTCACCGTCACCTCGTTGGTGACGATCGTGTCGGGGGTCACGTCGCTGCGGAACTTCAGCGGGGCGTGCACGGTGAGGATGGATCCCGCATTGAAGACGAAGCCGTCCGGCGGAGTGATCGTGAGCAGCCCTGTCGCCGGATCGAGGGATGCCGAGAAACCCGGGTCGCCCGTCTGGCCCCCGCTGCCGCTCAACTCGAAGGTGTAGGCGGGTGGAGTGGGCTCGACCAGCAGCGAGCCGTTCGCGTCGGTCGCCACCTGGTCGACGATCGTGAACCCGGTCATGTTCCACTGGCCGGTGTTGGTCGCGGTGATCACGTACGGGATGGTCGCGGTCTGCCCGATGAGAGCCGCAGTGCCGCGGGTCTTGGTGACCTTCACCGAGTTGGGCCGGTGCAGCACGATGGTGGTGTCGGCGGCGGAGCCCGACTGTTCGAACGTCTGGGCGCCGAACTGGGCGGTGCTGTAGGACTGCACGTCGTCGCTGATCACGCCGAGGTCGGTCTCGCCCGGGTTCGGCTGCAGATCCGGCCGGGTCGTGCCGACCAGCACCGTCGGGTCGCTGCGCAGGTAGTCGCGGCGTTCTGTGGTCATCGAGAACGTCAGCTGCGGGTTGTAGGGACGCTCCCACTGCAGCACGTTCCCGTCGCCGTCGACCTCCTGCGCGCGGAAACGCACGCCGACCACCGTCTCCGCGGGGACGCCCGCGGGCAGCGTGAAGCTGTGGATGCCGCCGGCGGGCGCATCCTCCCACTCGCCGTCGACCCAGCAGGGCGAGGTGTCGGTGATCGGTGCGCCGTTGCACGTGGCCTCGAGCACGCCTCCGTTGACGGTGTACTCGACGTCGCTGCCGGCGTCGTCATCGACCAGCACGTCCATCGCGACCTGGTTGACCGGCGCGGGGACGTTGATCTGCGCCCCGAGGTAGTCCATGGTGTTCCAGAACGTGGGCGTCGTGTCGGTCAGGCTGAAGAACGTCGTGCGGGCCGTGCCGTTGGGCCGGCCGCCGAGCTGGGTGACGTAGCTGTTGGACTGGTCCTCGTAGACCGATTCAGGCGTGATCGACTTGGTCGTCGTGATCGCGTAGTTCGCGGCCACGATCACGAAGCTGTCGTTCGCGTCGTCGGCGCCGGTGCCGCACTGGTTGTCGGCGCACTCGACGAGGACGGGGCTCTCGAGCTGGACGTGCGTGTCGTTGACCAGAGACTCCCCTGCGGGGGTGACCGTGACGGGGCTCTCGTCCGACCGGAGCGTCTCGCGCAGCTGCCACGTGAGGGTCACCCCGCCCTGCGCCTGCGAGGGGATCACGGCGCTGCCGTCCGCAGAGCGGAAGGCGACCTCGATGCCGGTCGCCGCGATCAGGTCGTCCGGTCCGAGGGCCAGCGCCTCGTCGTACGTGTACGCGACCGGGCCGCCGCCCACGGTCAGCGTGACCGCCACCTCGTCGGTGGTGATGCCCTGGGGCACCTGGATCGCGTCGATGTCGTACAGGTTGAGCGAGTCGAACACGGTGTCGGGCAGGGCTTCGCCATCGGTCGGATCATCGATCACCATGCCGGTCACGCGGGCCGCCGAGAGGTTCGTCGCCACGATGGTCGCGCTGATCAGCGGGTAGTCGGCCGGATCGACGCCGAGGGTCGGGTCGGGCAGGCCGAGCGCATCCTGATCGAACGTCTTGGTGATGTCGGCGTTGATCGGCTGGTCGACGATGAGGATCGTGTCGTCGGCGACGTCCGTGCTGTCGACGCCCGTGGTGGTGTTGACGCCGTGCGCACTGGCGGTGTTGTCGACCAGGCCCGGTTCGTCCGTGTTGTAGGTGTAGGTGTGGAAGTTGCCGAGCACGTACTGCCCGGGGTTGCTGCGCAGGGTGTCGCGCACCTGGAAGTCGAGGTCGAACGGCCGGCGCTCGTACGAGTTGCCGATGCCGGCGCCCGCCACGCGTTCAGTGAGCACGACGCGCACCGACAGGGTGTCGGATGCCTGCTCGTCCGTCAGGGTGTATCCGCCGAACTGGCCGTCGCAGCCGCTCGCGCACGCCTGGGCGGTGATGTCGACCCAGTCGTCGGCGTCGTCGGAGTAGAGCGACACCTCGGTGATCACGGCGTCGGAGATGAGCGGATCGGTCGCGGTCGTGATCGGGTCGATGCGCACGAGGTCCCACGCGTCGTACACCGAGGCCGCGGTGTCGGCCGGGTCTGCCGTCTCGGAGATGTCGGTGAGCGTCATCTGGCTGATGTTGAGCCCGTCCGTCGACCACAGCAGGCGCGCGGTGCGGGTCTCACCCGACATGGCGGGCACGGTGTCCTGCAGCCATGTCTTGTCCAGGAAGTCCGCGCCTTCGCCGCCGTCGATCGGGTTGACGTCGATCGTGTCGGACGTGTCGTCGGTGTGCTCGCCGCCCGCGTCGGGGTTGTCGACGAGCGATTCGGCGAAGTTGGTGAACGTGACGGGTTCGTCCTGCTCGTCCGTCAGCTCGACGGCGATGTTGGTCGCCACCGTGAATCCGGGCTGCAGCTGGCCGGGGCACCCTGCCGCGTCGGTGGGGTCGTACTCCAGCTGGATGCCGCCGATGTCGTCCTGCAGATCCGCCGGGATCTGGTAGGACCACAGCTCCTGCGGGCCCGCGATGCCGGTCGCGCCGGGCAGGTCGGTCCAGTCGCCGTTGGTGGACTTCGGCCAGTACCGGACGGTGAGTGTCGTGCACTCGGGAATGTCGGTGTTGTTGATCTCGGTGGCGGTGAAGCTGTCCCAGAACTCGGTCTGGACACCGGGGAACTGCGGGTCCGAGATGACAAGCCTGTCGGAGCCGGTGTTGGACTCGGGCGTGACGTTGCCGGTGAGCGTCACGTTGGCCGAGGTGCCGGGCACGCCCCAGATCGTGTCGGGGCTGATGGCCTTGGTCACCGTCGTGTCCAGCAGCAGCGGGTCGATCGTGAACGGCGCCTCGGCGTCGTCCTGACCGGTCTGGCCGTTGCTGTTCTCGACCTGGGTGTCGACGGCGTTCGTGCTCGACACGGCGGTGTCGGTCGAGATCGCCGTGACATCGAGGGGCAGCGTCGCGTAGGCGCCCGACACGATGTCGTCGCCGTCCGCGGAGAACACCACGGTGAAGCCTTCGACGGTGCAGCCCGCGGTGGGATCGGGAAGCGTGTCGATCGTTGTCGTCGACGCCGTGCTGTCGGCGCAGTCGCTGTAGGTGTAGGTGATCTCGGCGGCGGTCGCCGCGATCGGCCATGCGACGCCGTCTGCGAAGCCGTCGAAGGTCAGGCCCTGCTCGGTGAACGTGGAGGTCCCTGCCGAGGGCTCGGTGATGGTGAGCGTCTGGACGTTCTGCTGGCCGACGGTGGCCGTGATGTTCGCCGTCGTGCTCTGGCCGCTCACGAGGGTGTCGTCGCCGAACGTCTTCTCGACCGAGACGTCGGGATCGCGCTGGGCGATCGTGATGCTCGCGTCGTCGGTGACGGGGTCGCTGGTGTCCGTGCCCTTGGTGACGGTGGACGACGCGTCGTTCGTGACGGTAACGTCCGTCTGGTCGGGAATGGTCGTCACGGTGTCGTTCGTGACGGTGTGCACGACGACGTTGCCTGTCGCACCGGGCGCGAACGTCCCGGCGAAGGTGACGCGGATGCCACCGGACTCGCTGATCGGATCGGGCGCGACCGTGGTCCAGTCGCCGTCGACGTAGTACTCGGTCGTGGTGCCGGTCGTCCCGGGTGGAGCGGTGACGTCGTATCCCGTCACGTCGAGGTAGCCGTAGTCGGCGGGCGGCTCGATCGGGTCCTGGACGACGATCGTGTCGACGTTCTGGTTCGATCCGTTCCCGGGTGTCACGGTCCAGTCCACGGGCTGGCCGGGCACGGCGGGAATCGTGGTCGTCGGCGTGACGGACTTGTCGATACCGGGCAGCAGCGTCGTGTCCACCGAGAGCGTGACGTCGGCCGTGCCGTTCGCCGTGGTCGCGTTGTCGGCGGCCACGGTGGCGGTGTTGGTCACCGTCTGGCCGTCCCACGTGCCCGGCGCATCCGGGCTGACGATCGCATTGACGGTGATCGTCATGCTGTTGCCGGCCGGCCAGAGCACCGGATCCGCCGTGAGGTCGTTGCCCGGCTCGACCGTGAAGCTGTTCGTCGCCGGGTCGACCTGAAGGTCGAACACACCGGGGTCGGCACCGCCGGGAGCGGTGAGCACGACGGTCACGGGGTCAGGGTTGGACGGGTTCAGCTCGAGCGGTTCAGGCAGGGTGTCGGTGAGCACCGTGTTGAAGCATCCGGCGTCGTTCGTCGACGAGCAGTTGACCACGATCTGGTAGGTGACCGTGTCGCCGGGGCTGAACGGTCCCGGCTCCACGACGGATTTCTGGATCGAGAACGCCGCCACGGCGAAGGCCGCGGGTGCTGCTCCGACGAAGACGGTGGCCGCCGCCAGCACCACCGCTGTCAGCCCTGCGATGAAGCCTCTCCGGCGTCCCATACTCGTCGACCCCCCGATTCCGCACGTAACGGGCCTCAGCCTAGGACCTGTTCACAGGCCATTTCTAGGCTTCGCGAGTGAAAGGAGTGATTGCTGTGACCGACCGGATGCCTCGGCCCACGGCATCCACTCGCCCCTCGGTAAGCTGGGGGACTATGTCGAAGGTCCTCCAGTCCCTGCCCGTCGGCGAGCGCGTCGGCATCGCCTTCTCGGGGGGCCTTGACACCTCCGTGGCCGTCGCGTGGATGCGCGACAAGGGCGCGATCCCCTGCACGTACACCGGCGACCTGGGCCAGCCGGACGAGGACGACATCGACGCGATCCCGAACCGGGCGCTCGAGTACGGTGCCGAGCTGTCGCGGCTCGTGGACTGCAAGCCCGCGCTCGTCGAGGAGGGCTTCGGCGCCCTCGCCTGCGGCGCGTTCCACATCCGCTCGGGCGGCCGCACCTACTTCAACACGACGCCCATCGGCCGCGCCGTCACCGGCACGCTGCTCGTGCGCGCCATGAAAGAGGACGGCGTCGACATCTGGGGCGACGGCTCCACCTACAAGGGCAACGACATCGAGCGGTTCTACCGCTACGGCCTGCTCGCCAACCCGGCGCTGCGCATCTACAAGCCGTGGCTCGACGCCGACTTCGTCACGCAGCTGGGTGGCCGCAAAGAGATGAGCGAGTGGCTCGTCGAGCACGGCTTCCCGTACCGTGACTCGGCTGAGAAGGCCTACTCCACCGACGCGAACATCTGGGGTGCCACGCACGAGGCGAAGACCCTGGAGCACCTGGACGTCTCGCTCGAGACCGTCGAGCCCATCATGGGCGTGCGCTTCTGGGACCCGTCGGTCGAGATCGAGACCGAGGACGTCACCGTCACGTTCGAGGCCGGCCGCCCCGTCGCCCTCAACGGCGTCGAGTTCACCGACCCGGTCGAGCTCGTCTTCGAGGCGAACCGCATCGGCGGCCGCCACGGCCTCGGCATGAGCGACCAGATCGAGAATCGCATCATCGAGGCGAAGTCGCGCGGCATCTACGAGGCGCCCGGCATGGCCCTGCTGTTCACGGCGTACGAGCGCCTCGTCAACGGCATCCTCAACGAGGACACCCTCGCGACCTACCACGAGCAGGGCCGGCGCCTGGGCCGCCTCATGTACGAGGGCCGCTGGCTCGAGCCGCAGTCGCTCATGCTGCGCGAGTCGATCCAGAAGTGGGTGGGTTCGACCATCACCGGCTCCGTCACGCTGCGCCTGCGCCGCGGCGAGGACTACACGATCCTCGACACCGACGGCCCCCGCCTGTCGTACCACCCCGAGAAGCTGTCGATGGAGCGCGTCGGCGACGCCGCGTTCGGCCCCACCGACCGCATCGGCCAGCTCACGATGCGCAACCTCGACATCGCCGACTCGCGCGTGCGCCTCGAGCACTACGCCGCGGCCGGCATCATCGGCGGCGCGACCGGCGAGCTCGTCGGCCACCTGTCGCAGGGCGAGGCGGGCGAGATCACCGAGAGCGCGACGCCGCTCTCGGCCGCGGGCGAGGAGCTCGCGGACGCGACGGATGCCGCCAACGAGGCATCCGCCTTCGACCTCGGCACCGACTGAGCCGAGGAGTCTCGCCCGCACGCGGCGCCCGACGCCTCGGTGGCGGTGATCGCGCGCCCCGCCTACGCTGGCGGGCGTGAGCCCGGGGATCGCCGCGACGATGCGCGCCGCCGTGTACGACCGCTACGGCGGGATCGAGCAGCTCCGCCTCGAGGAGGTGCCGGTCCCGATGCCAGGCGCGGGTGAGGTGCTCGTCGAGGTGGTCGCGACCTCGATCAACCTCTCGGACTGGGAGGGTCTGCGCGGATCGCCCGCGTACGCGAGGATCGCCGGCGGGCTGCGGCGCCCGCGGCAGCGCATCCTCGGATCCGACATCGCGGGCCGGGTGGCGGCCGTCGGCGACGGGGTCACGCGCTTCGGCGTCGGCGACGAGGTCTACGGCGACAACCTGGAGCGCAAAGGCGGGTTCGCTCAGTTCGCGGTCGCGCCCGAGACGGCGCTGGCCTGCAAACCCGCCGGTCTCACCTTCGCCGAGGCGAGCGCGATCCCGCAGGCCGGTGCGATCGCGCTGCAGGCGGTCGCGCGCGGCAGAGCGGGTGAGCGCATTCTGATCAACGGCGCCGGCGGCGGATCCGGCGCGCTCGCGATCCAGCTCGCGGTGGCCGCCGGGATGCAGGTCACCGGCGTCGACAACGCGGCGAAGCTCGACTTCATGAGCGAGCTCGGGGCCGACCGGGTGATCGACTACCGCGCGGAGGACCCGGTGCGACGGGACTTCACGCGGAGCGGCCCCTACGACCTCATCGTGGACTTCGTCGCTCATCGCTCGGTCTTCGCATACCGGCGCGCGCTCGCGCCAGGCGGCCGCTACTACGTGGTCGGCGGCACGCTGCGGGCGCTGCTGCGGGTGCTCACGCTCGGCACCATCGTCGGCGCGCTCAGCGGAACCAGGCTGCGCGTGCTCGTCGTGCGCGAGGGTCCGGAGCACTTCGCGCCGATGGCGGACAGGATCGTCGACGGCGAGGTCCAGGTCCGGATCGACAGCCGGTTCCCGCTGGACGAGGTGGCCGCGGCGCTGGTGCGTCACGGCGAGGGGCGTGCGCGGGGAAAGGTTGTGGTCGAGGTGCAGACCGCCTGATTATCTTGCACACCAGTGTGCATGTTATGTACACTGGTGTCATGTCAGACACGACGCAGCTGCGCCAGCCGCGGCGTGATGCCCGCGAGAACCGCGCCGGCATCCTCGCCGCGGCCCACGTCGCCCTCGCGCACGACCCCCGTGCCTCGGTCGACGCGATCGCCCGCCAGGCCGGCCTCTCGCGCCGTGCCCTGTACGGACACTTCGACGACCGCGACGCGCTCGTGAGCGAGCTCGTCGCGCAGGGCGCCGCCCGGTTCAACGCTGTCGCCGCCACCATCGACGACACCGACGCCCGAGTGGCGCTGGCGCGCCTGGCCGCCGCACTGTGGAACGAGGCCGCGCACGTGCAGGTGCTCGCCGCGATCGCACTCGACGAGGCGCACCTCGAAGAAACCGCGACGGCCCTCGCACCGCTGCGCCGCACCGTCGTGCGCATCGTCCGCGAGGGCCAGGAGGCCGACGTCCTGCGCACCGACGTCGCCGCCCCCACGCTCGCGCGCCTGGTCGAAGAGACGGCGCGCACCGTGATCACCCGCATCGACGCCTCGTCGCCCGAGGCGCGCACGCTGGCCGTGCGCGCGGTGCTCAGCATCGCCGGTCTGTCGTGGCGCCAGGCAGAAGCGCTGCTCGACACCCATCCCGAGATCCTCAGCGACGCCGGGACGGCGAGCGCATGAGGGTCGTGCTCGACGCGGTCGGCAAGGGCCGCCGCGACCACGCGCTGCCGGTCACCTCGACCGCCTTCGCGTCGGGTACCGCGACGCTGGTCGCCGCCGAGACCGAGCAGCGCCCCACCGTCCTCGGCCTCATCGCCTCGGGCCGCATGCGTCCTGACACGGGGCGCGTCGAGCTCGACGGAAGGGTGGATGCCTCGGCCCTGCGCCGTAGGGTCGCCCTGGTCGATGCACCCGAGGTGTCCGAGCCCGAGCCGAACGTCACGCTCGCGGGCGTCGTGGCAGAGGAGCTCATGTTCGCCGGACGCCGCTCTCACCCCATCGCCGTGCAGAACTGGCTGGCCGACAACGGACTGGCCGAGGCGGCATCCCTCCCCGTCTCGAACGTCGATCCCGCCGATCGCGTGCGCGCGCTGTGCGAGCTGGCGGTGCTGCGCAGAGGCGTCGAGGCGTTCGTGCTGGTCTCGCCCGACCGCCACGGCGGCGAGCCGGAGGCCTGGTGGGCGATCGCCGAAGAGTTCGCCGCCCGCGGCTTCGCCGTGCTCGTGATCGCCGGGCAGGCGTCGCAGCGGGTCGCCGAGCGACCGGTCGCCACCCTCCCGGTCGTTGAGCGAGCGAAGCGAGACGAAACGTCGCGAGCCGAACTCGACGACGACCCGACTGTCGGCCGAGGCGTTTCGTCTCGCTCGTTCCTCGCTCGCTCAACGACCGGGAGCAGGGGCCCGCGCCTGCGCAGGCTCACCGTGCGCACGAGAGGAGGCCGGGCATGAAGGTCCCCCAGATGATCCTCGCCGAGCTGCGGCGACTCGGTTCGACGCGCATGTCGCTGATCGCGCTCATCGCGCTGATGGCGGTGCCGATCCTCTACGGCGGGCTCTACCTGTGGGCCAACCGCGACCCGTACGGGCAGCTCGACCAGGTGCCGGTGGCCCTCGTCGTCGCCGACACCGGCGCGCAGCTGAACGGCACCGACCGCAACCTCGGCGACGAGGTCGCCCAGGAGCTCATCGAGGACGGCTCGTTCGACTGGCATCTCACCACCGACGCCGGGATGACCGCCGGCCTGGACGACGGCACCTACGACTTCGGCGTCGAGCTGCCCGCCGACTTCACGGCCTCCATCGCGTCGATCACGTCGGGCGATCCGCATCCGGCCGACATCGTGCTGCACACGAGCGATGCCAACAACTACCTCGCCTCGACGATCGGCACGCAGGCGGTCGAGAAGATCAAGACCACCGTGACCGAGAAGGTCGTGGCCGAAGCCGGTCTCACGATGCTCGATGCGCTCGACACCATCCGCGTGCAGCTGACGGACGCCGCCTCAGGCGCGGGGCAGCTCGTCGACGGCCTGGCGCAGGCGGGCGACGGCGCGGACCAGCTGACCGACGGTGCGACGCAGCTCACGGACGGCGCGACACAGCTCGCGGCCGGCACCGCGCAGCTGCGCGACGGCGCGGCACAGCTGTCGGCGGGAGCGGCGCAGGTCGCGGACGGCACCGCACAGCTCGACGGCATCGCCGATCGCGTCGGCGCGGCGTCCTCGACGGCGATCGCCGCACTCCCGCAGGCACGCTCCGACATCGCGGCGAAGCTCGCGGAGGCGGGGCTCGACCAGGCGCAGATCGACGAGGTGCTGGCGACGCTCGACCCCGTGGGCGCCCGGCTCACGGCCGTGGACGAGCGCGTCCAGGGCGCCGTCGCGCAGATCGACCGGCTCAACGACGGCGCACAGCAGGTGTCCGGCGGCGCCGCGACTCTCGCCGACGGTGCCGCGACGGCCGCCGACGGCGCAGCCCAGCTGCAGGACGGCGCCGGCCGGCTGCGGGATGGGGCGACGGCACTGGGCGGCGGGCTGACCCAGCTCGAGGACGGCGCGACGCAGCTGCGCGACGGCCTCAGCGCCGGCGCGGCGCAGCTGCCGTCGTACGACGCCGACACCCGCGCGAAGCAGGCCGACACGCTCGCCACGCCCGTCGACGTCGAGCGCTCGTCGCTCACCGAGGCCCAGAACTACGGTGCGGGCCTGGCACCGTTCTTCGCCGCGCTGGCTGGGTGGATCGGCATCTACGCCCTGTTCCTCATCGTCAAGCCGGTGTCCAAGCGCGCGGTCACGGCGCTGCACTCGCCGATCCGCATCACGCTCGCGGGCTGGGCGACGCCGGCGCTCCTCGGCGGCGTGCAGATGCTCGGCCTGTTCGGCGTGCTCTCACTCGCGCTCGGGTTCTCGTTCGCGCATCCGCTGGCGACCCTCGGCATCCTGCTGCTGGCCTCGGCCACGTACGCCGCGATCGTGCTGGCGCTGAACGTCTGGCTGGGATCGGTCGGCCAGTTCCTCGGACTCGTCCTCATGGTGCTGCAGCTCGTCACGGCGGGCGGCACGTTCCCGTGGCAGACACTGCCCGCGCCGCTGGCCGCGCTGCACCACGTGCTGCCGATGGGGTACGTCGTCGACGCGATGCGCCAGGTCATGTACGGCGGCAGCGCGGACCGCGTGTGGCTCGACCTGACCGTGCTGGTGGCCTGGCTCGTCGGGGCAGGCGTGATCGCGGCCATCGGGGTGACCCGCATGACCCACTTCCGCACGCTGCGCGACCTGCAGCCGAGCGTGATCGGCTGACACGCCGGGGATCGGGATGCCGCGGCCCGCGGCATCCACCCATTTCCGTTGACTTGGCGTATATGTACGCGACACACCGGTGTGTCGCGTACATATACGCCAAGTCACGGTGGAGAGAGGCCGGTCGCGTACCGAAAAGCGAGCGCGATTCGGCTCGGGACACCGGTCGGGGTTACGATGCGAAACAGTGCCGGTGCGACCCGAACGCATGTGGCACCCCGTCTCGCGGCGCCTGGCACCGCGTGCCCCCCACCCCAGCCCGGAAAGCTCTCAATGTCGAAGCCCCCCGCCTCGCCCTATGCCACCGACGACACCGTGCAGCGCCGCTCGGTCGGACGCGCGATCGGCATCACGCTGTTCACGATCGTCGCGATCGTCGTGGTCATCGCGCTCGTCGCCATCGGATTCGTCACGTACACCGTGCAGCGGTCGTTCCCGCAGCTGAGCGGCGAGGTGACCGTCACGGGGCTCGACGACGAGGTGACCGTGCAGCGCGATGCCCTCGGCATCCCGACCATCACGGCCGACTCGTCGCACGACCTCTTCTTCGCACAGGGGTACGTGCAGGCGCAGGACCGCTTCTGGGAGATGGACTTCCGCCGCCACGTCACGAGCGGCCGCCTGTCGGAGCTGTTCGGCGAGTCGCAGCTGGGCACCGACAAGTTCCTGCGCACGCTCGGCTGGCACGAGATCGCCGAGCAGGAGGTCGAGGCCCTCAACGACACCGAGCGGGCGTACTACGACGCGTACGCCGACGGCGTCAACGCCTATCTCGCCGAGCACCAGGGCGCCGACGCCTCGTTCGAGTACGCCGTGCTCGGACTGCAGAACCCGGACTACAAGATCGAGCCGTGGACGCCCGCCGACTCGGTGGCCTGGCTGGAGGCGATGGCCTGGGACCTCCGCAGCAACATCGAGAGCGAGACCGAGCGGGCCGTGCTCGCGTCGGACTTCACGCAGGAGCAGATCGACGAGCTCTACCCGGGGTACCCGTTCGACCGGAACCCCGTCATCGTGCCCAAGATCTCGACGGTGCCGGCGGTCGGCACCGCGCCGGACGCCACCGCCGAGGGCGAGGGCGAGACGGATGCCGACACGTCGGCGATCGAGTGGACCCAGGTCGACAGCGTCATCGAGGCCGTCGGCGAGCTGGTCGGCGACGCCGGCGAGGGCATCGGCTCGAACTCGTGGGTCGTCTCGAGCGCGAACACCGACACGGGAAAGCCGCTGCTGGCCAACGACCCGCACCTCGGGGCATCCCTGCCGAGCGTCTGGCACCAGATCCAGCTGAAGTGCTCGGACGTCACCGACGAGTGCCCCTTCGACGTCGCCGGCTTCTCGTTCTCGGGGCTGCCGGGCGTCGTCATCGGCCACAACGAGCGGGTGGCCTGGGGCTTCACCAACCTCACGACCGACGTCACCGACCTGTACCTGGAGAAGATCCAGGGCGACTCGTACTGGTACGACGGCGCGCTCGTGCCGCTGCAGACGCACACCGAGACCTTCAAGGTCGCCGGCGGCCCGGACGTCGAGCTCGACGTCCGCTCCACCGCGAACGGGCCCATCGTGTCGGGTCTCACCGACGACTTCACCGAGATCGCCGAGCACCCGTACGTGGGCACCGGCGGCACCGTCACCGAGCCTCCGGCCGATGCTCCCGAGGGCGAGTACGCCGTGAGCCTGCGCTGGACCGCCCTGCAGCCGGGGACGACGGCATCCGCCATCTTCGCCCTGAACACGGCCAAGGACTTCGACGACTTCCGCGGCGCGGCGGCGCTGTTCGACGTGCCCGCGCAGAACCTCATCTACGCGGACGTCGACGGCAACATCGGGTACCAGACGCCCGGCAAGCTGCCGATCCGCGGCGCGGGCGACGGCTCGATGCCGCAGCCGGGCTGGAGCTCGGAGTACGCGTGGCAGGGCTTCATCCCGTTCGAGTCGCTGCCCGTGTCGTACAACCCCGATGAGGGATACATCGTCACCGCCAACAACGCGATCGTCGGGCAGGACTACCCGTACTTCCTCACGAACGACTGGGACTACGGCTGGCGCGCCGCGCGCATCACCGAGCTCATCGAGCGCGCGATCGCGAAGGGACCGGTCACCGCCGACGACCTCAACGCGATCCAGGCCGACAACTACTCGTACATGGGCATGCGACTGACCGCCGCGTACGCCGACATCGAGACCGGTGACAGCCGCACCGATGCCGCGCTCGACCTGCTGCAGGAGTGGGACGCCCAGGCGAGCGCCGACTCGGCGGCCGCCGCATACGCGAGCGTGCTGTGGGACACCCTCGCGCAGAACGTGTTCGCGAAGGGCCGCGAGAACCCGGCACCGCTCACGGGCCAGGGACGCCTGTTCCTCGTGATGGACAACCTGCTGGCGGACGACTCGTCGCCGTGGTGGACCAACGACGAACTCGGGGTCGACGGCATGCGCGAGATGCTCAAGCGCTCGGCCATCGACGCCTACGAGCGGCTCGCGAAGGAGCAGGGCGACAACCAGTCGCGCTGGAACTGGGGGTCGCTGCACGCACTGCCCCTCACCAGCGGCACCTTCGGCGAGTCGGGCATCGCGCCCATCGAGTGGTTCTTCAACCGCGGCCCGTTCCCGGTCGGCGGCGGCTCGTCGGTCGTGAACGCCACGGGCTGGGACCTCGGCTCGGGCGACTTCTCGACGATCACCGTGCCGTCCATGCGCATGATCGTGAACCTCGACGACTTCGATCACTCGCGCTGGAACCAGCTGACCGGCGAGAGCGGCCACGCGTTCCACACGAACTACACCGACCAGGTGGCGTCGTGGCAGAAGGCCGAGCTCACGCCGTGGGCGTACTCGTCGAAGGCGGTCACGGCCGCGACGACCGACACGCTGATCCTGAAGCCCTGACGCCTGTCGCGCCGAAACCCCGGTCTCGTCGAGACCGGGGTTTCTGCGTCAGACCGGGGGCCCCACCACGGGTTTCGGCGCGGCCCCACGGTCTCGGCGAGCAGATCCTCGGTCTCGGGATGCCGGCAGCCGGGCGAACCGGCCGGCACGGGGTCACCAGTCCCAGGCGTCGAGTCCGGTCACGTCGATGCCGAGGTCGCCGGGGTCCACGGGGGCCTCGCCCCGTTCGGCGACCACGCTCGTGCTGTCCTGCGGCGACGGGCCGTCGATCGCCACGGTCGCGGCCCACACGAGTGCGCCGGTGACCAGCGACGCGCCGACCAGCAGCGCCGCCCAGGCGCGCAGCGACCAGGGCGCGCGGTCGGCCGGCGGCGCGGCATCCACGTGACTCGCGGTGGTCTTCGCGGGCGTCGCCGATGCGGGGGCGTCGGGCCGGGCTTCGCCCGTGCCCTGCGCCGCACCGTCGACGAGCAGGCCGACGAGCACGTCGAGCTGGGCCGGGGTCAGTTCGTCGAAGGCCGCGGCGAGCTCGGGGGTGAGGCCCGGGCCGCTGTCGCGCATCGCGACGAGGTAGCGGGCGAGGGCGGCCTCGTCGGCGAGATCGACGCGGCGTCCGGCGCTCACGACGCGCTCCGCACGATGGTGTGACCGCCGTCGGCCAGGGCGTCGGCCATGAAGGCGGCGTACCAGCGCGGCCAGTCCTCGTCGTACACGCCGCCCAGGTCGTCGCGCTCGTGCTCGCCGTGTGCGGCGGCGGTGCGGATCAGCAGTTCGCGCAGGAAGTCCTTGGTCTCGTCGACCGGCATCTGGTTCGACATCTCATGCCCCGCTCTGCGATCAGCGGCCCGGAGCCCGCGTGACGATCTGCTGCAGCACCCAGCCGTTCCCGTCGGGGTCGGCGAACGAGGCGTACGTGCCGTAGCTGTCGGTGGCGGGGTGCGGACCGGCGACGCGGTTGTCGGTGCCGGCCCAGTGGAAGATGCCGTCGGCGTCGTGCCACAGCTCGCTGACCTCGGCCCCGCCGGCGATAAGCTCGGCGCGCGCGGCGGCGATGTCGGTCGTGATGAGGTGCAGTCCCTGCGTCGATCCCGGCTCGGCGGTCGTGAGCTTGTCGCCGAAGATGATGGATGCCGCCGACCCGGGAGGCGTCACCTGCACGACGCGAAGCCCGCGGTCGGAGCGGAAGTCGGCGTCCGGGCGGAAGCCGAGCGCCTCATAGAAGGCCTTCGAACGATCGACGTCCGAGACGGGGATGACGACGACTTCGAGCTTCAGGTCCATGATCTCTCCTCAGTGTGCGACCAGTGCGTCACCGGTCTGAACGGTGACTACTCTGCACGCATTCCCGTCACCTGTCAAATAGGTGACGCATTTCGGCCCCCTTCCGGCGTGTCACCTGTCAGAATGGTGATGTGATTCACGCCTTCCCCTGCGGCACGCTCGCCCTCGACTTCGTGGGCACGCTGCGTGCGCGACGCAACGACGAGCCGACCGAGAAGCTCGCGGTGCCGACCGACCTCGATGCGTGGTTCATCGAGTCGGGGCTCGTGCCTCGGGCCGAGGCATCCGTCGCCGCCGACCTCGACGCCGCTGTGGAGGTGCGCGAGGCGATCTACGCGCTCGTGTGGGCTCGCCTGCACGGACAGGATCTTCCGGCCGACGCCGTCTCGACCCTGAACGCGGTCGCCGCGGAGCCCCCGCTGGCCGCCGCGCTGACGCCCGACGGCTGGGCGCGTTCGGGGACGCCCCGGCAGGCGCTGTCGCACCTCGCGCGCGAGGCCGTCGAGATCGTCGGCGGCGAAGAGGCCGCCCTGCTGCGCGAGTGCTCTCGCCCGGAGTGCACGCAGGTCTACCTCGACACCTCCCGAGGGCACCGGCGCGAGTGGTGCTCGATGGCGACCTGCGGCAGCCGCATGAAGGCGAAGGCCTACCGCGAGCGCCGCAAGGCCGACGCGTCCTGACCCGGGTCTCCCTCAGCGCAGACGCTCGGCGAGCGCGACGGTGATCCCCTCGGGTCCGCGGACGTAGGCCATGAGCCACATGCCCTCGTACTCGCCGATGCCGCCGACGAGCCCGTAGCCCTCATCGGCCAGGCGCGCGACCTCGGCGCGCAGGTCGTCGACCTGGAACGCGATGCTGCGCAGCCCGAGCTCGTTCGCCATGGCGGCGGGCGACCCCTCGACCGGTTCGGGGCGCACGAAGCTCGACAGCTCGACGCTCGTGCCCCCGCCGGGCGGGTGCAGCATCACGATCTCGGTGCGCGAGTCCGGGATGCCGCACACCGTGTCGATGAACTCCCCCTCGACGAACGTGCGGCCCTCGACCTCGAGGCCCAGCGCGACGAAGAACGCCGTGGCCGCATCGAGGTCGCGGACCGTCACGCCGACATGGTCGAAGGTGGTGATCGGCGCCATGGCGCGGCCTCCTGTGCTCGTCGTGCGGGGGTGCACGTCGGAGCCTACGGCTGCACCATGGCGCCCGTGGAGTCGACGGGTTCTCACCCGCCGAGGTCTGTCGAGTACGGCAGCATCAACCACACTCCAACGCTCGGACAGGCGTCAGGTATGAGCACGTCGTCGGGCACGTGTTCGCCCTTCCTGTAAATGTGCGCGGCCTGCATATGGATCTGGTCGCCGACCGCGAACGTTGGTTCGTCGAGTTCGAGAATGTCAGGGGTGACGACCGAGATGTTGCCATCCGCATCAAGCGTGCTCCCTAACGGCACAGCGAGAATCATGGGCGATTCGTCGTACCCGGGTAGCTCAACTCCGACGCAGCCGTCGCCGAGATCGATGACATCTGCTGGTTGAGCGATCGCCAGAATGCCTTGAGGTGCCGGATACACCGCTACCTGCACGGCTCCGTTGTCGAGAAATTCCGGGGAGCCAGCGCAGGACGTCAAGGCACCTGCCGCAAGCAGCAGGACGAGCGCACCCCACGGCCGCATGGTCACCCTGTGAAGACCACCGTGTTCAGTAGGTTCACAGCACCAATTCTCGTAAAGAAGGACCGGGTGGCGCCACCGACAGGGCCGTAACCATTTGAGATGCCCTTCGCGCCGTTCCCGTAGAACCACGGTCCACCGCTGTCGCCTGAGGCAACAATGTTTTCTGTCGATGCGTAGAGGCCGCAACAGCCCGCATTGCAGTAACCGGTGCCGTACACCGTGCTGCAGTTATAGCCGGTGGTCCGCCCGTACTTGCAAACCACCGTACCTACTCCAGGGTTGAGGCCGCTGTCCGCGTATCGAAACGCCCCAGAGCTGTATTGAAAGGCGTTGGAGGGCGACCCCGACGTGGCCGCAGACCATCGGAGGTCTCCGTTACCCGAAGCAAGCACAGCGACCGGGCTGAAATTAGCACCGTCGTAGATCGAGATCGCAGGGCAGTGTGCAGCTCCGGTGATTCCGTACGTCGACCCTGAGCGAACGACGAATGCGGCCGTGCAGCTGCCGGTGATCATTCCGCCGCGGTACGCGAGACCACTATCCAACGACCCGACTGAACGCAGTTCGATCGACCCGGCGTAGTCACCCGCCCGGCGGTCCATCTGCAGTGACTCATCGAGGCTGCCGACGTACTCGATGACGACCTTGCCTGTCTCAGAGTCGCTCCAGCCAACTGCACTGGTGACCTCGCGTGAATTCCACACGGCTTGATAGGCACTTTCCACCGCGGCCTCGCGCTGGAGGCGCGATGGCACGTCCGCGATCTGTACCTGAACATCCGCGGACTTGGACAGCCGTGCCGCAGCCGCAGCGTCGGCAGTCTTGGTGAGCACAAATTCTCCGTGGGGCTTCGAGTCGGGGTTCCAACGGGCCTCCACGAGAGCATTCGCGTCGATGGAGTCGATCTGTGCTACGAGCCGAGAGAAGTCCTCCTGGCCGGCGTACTGCTCGACAACTTGGTCGACAGGGAGGTTTCGCTCCTTGGCGAACGTCGCGAGGTCCTCAAGCTGGGCACCGCCGTCAGATGGCTCGGCGACGACAGGGGTCAACGGTTCGGGTCGCGGCTCTTGCGCTCCCGCACTCGAGGCCACGAGGCTCAGCGCCAGCCCGATTCCTGCCACGCTTCCTACAACGGTCTTCAGCACCCGAACTCCTTTGTACGGTCTTGGGCGTCATGCGAATCGACGCCCCTGCTAAGTAGTGTCCGGCACCTTCCGATTTGGGACACCTCAGGCCAAGAACGTTCGATCGACCCCTACTCGACGAGCTTGCCCACCACCGACACCTCGCGCATGAGCGCGGCGATCTCATCCGGAATCGGCGGGATCTGCTCCCGCACGACACCCGTCTCGGGCGACCACACGAGGTTCACCTGGAGCTCGGGATCCAGGTCCGGGTAGTCGCTGCGGTTGTGGCATCCACGGGTCTCACGGCGCTCGAGAGCGGCTTCGAGGGTCGCACGCGCGGCGAGCGCCGCGGACTTGAGATCGAACGCGTGCGCGAGGTCGTGGTACCCGGCGATGTCGGGGTGCACGCCGATGTCGGCCATGCGCGCCTCGATGGCGTCGAGCTCGGCGAGGCCATGGCGCAGCCCCTCCTCGTCGCGCACGACACCGGCGTACTCGGTCATGACGTCGCGGATCGCGCGCTGCAGAGCACGGACGTTCTCGGTTCCGGATGCCGCCAGCAGCTCCGCGATCTCGGCCCGCGCCGTCTCGACCAAGGCGGCGGAGCGCTGCTGGGCCGGCAGCGCTGCCGAGTACGCGGCAGCGGCCCGGCCGACGATGCGGCCGAAGACCAGCAGCTCGATGAGCGAGTTGCCGCCGAGGCGGTTCGCGCCGTGCAGGCCCGACGACGCCTCGCCGATCGCGTACAGGCCGGGCACGTCGGTCGAGTGATCCGACGAGCGGACCCACACGCCGCCCATCGAGTAGTGCGCGGTCGGCGCGATCTCGATCGGCTCCTTCGTGATGTCGAGCATCTGCAGCTCGAGCATCGTCTGGTACACCCGGGGCAGGCGGGTCATGATGACCTCGCGCGGCAGGTGCGACACGTCGAGCCACACGCCGCCGTTCGGGGTGCCGCGGCCCTCCTTGATCTCGGTGTAGCAGGCCAGCGCGACGCGGTCGCGGGTCGACAGTTCCAGTCGCTCGGGGTCGTACTTGTGCATGAACCGCTCGCCCAGGCCGTTGCGCAGGATGCCGCCCTCGCCGCGCGCGGCCTCCGAGATGAGCGTGCCCGCGGCGTTCTCGGGCTCGATGATTCCGCTCGGGTGGAACTGCACGAGCTCGGGGTCGCGCAGCCGGCCTCCGGCCTCGACGGCCAGTCGGAACGAGTCGCCGGTGTTCTCGTCGCGGCGCGACGACGTGCGGCGCCAGATGCGGTTGTGGCCACCCGCGGCCAGGATGACGGCATCCGCGTGGATCAGGTAGCGCGTGCCGTCTTCGAGGTCGAACCCGTACGCGCCGAACACGGCGCCGTCGTCGTTCACGAGGATGCGCGTGACGTAGACCGTGTCGAGGATCGGCACCTGCAGCTGTGCGGCGCGGTTGATGAGGGTGCGCTGGATCTCCAGCCCGGTGTAGTCGCCCGCGAACGCCGTGCGGCGGTAGGTGTGCGCGCCGAAGAAGCGCTGAGAGATGCGGCCATCCTCTTCGCGGGCGAACGGCATGCCGTAGCGCTCGAGGTCGTCGATGCCCCGGGCCGCGCCCTTCGTGACGACCTCGACGGTCTCGGGGTTGGCGAGCAGGTAACTCTCTTTCAGGGTGTCGGCGGCGTGCTGCTGCCACGTGTCCTCGGGGTCCATCGTCGCCAGCGACGCGTTGATGCCGCCGGCGGCGAGGGACGTGTGCGCGTCGGACTTGGGGCGCTTGCCGAGCGCGAGCACGTCGACGCCCGCCTCGGCGAGCTCGATGGCCGCGCGCAGGCCCGAGCCCCCGGTGCCGATGACGAGGACGGTGGTGGAAAGCTGGCGTTCTGAAGTCTTCACGCATAAGACGGTAAGCACGCGGCTTCGATTACTCCAATGCATAATCCGGCTTGAATCAATAGCGATACGCTATTGACTGTGAACCTCGAACAGTTGAAGGCGTTCGTCGAGGTGGCGCAGGTCGGCAACTTCACCCGGGCCGCTGAGCGCCTGCACCTGGCGCAGCCGTCGCTGAGCCGCCAGATCACGACGCTCGAACAGGACCTCGGCGCCGAACTGTTCCACCGGGCGCGCTCGGGCAGCACCCTCACCGTGGCGGGCGAGTCCCTGCTGCCGCTGGCGCGTCGCATGCTCGCCGACGCGGACTCGGTCCGTCGCGAGCTCGACGAGCTCGCGGGCCTGCGGCGCGGGCGCGTGCGCCTCGGGGCGACGCCGACGCTGTGCGTCAGCCTCGTCGCCGAGGTGTTCGCCGCGTTCCACGCCGCGCACCCGGGCATCGAGCTGCATCTCTCTGAGAACGGCTCGCGCCGGCTGCTCGAAGAGCTCGGCGCCGGCGAGCTCGACCTCGCCCTGGTCACGACGTCGCGCGGCGACGCCGCCGACCGCTTCATCGTCGCGCCTCTGCTGGTCGAGGAGCTCGTGCTGATCTCGGCGGCCGGCGCCCCGCCCGTCACCGACCGCGACACGCTCCCGCTCGCAGCGGTGGCGGGTCTCCCCCAGATCGTGTTCAGCGCGACCTATGACCTGCGCGCGACCACCGACGCGGCCTTCGACAACGCCGGGATCACCCCGAACGTGGTCGTCGAAGGGGCCGAGATGGATGCCGTCCTGCGCTTCGTCGAGCGGGGGCTCGGCGTCGCGATCGTGCCGGCCATGGTGCTCGTCGAGCGCCCCGGGCTGCGTTCGGTGCGGCTGCGCGAGCCGACGCTCACCCGCACGATCAGCATCGCCCGGCCGGCCGACATCGCCCCGACCTCGGCCGTGCGGGTGCTGCAGCGCACCATCGCGCGGACGGCCGCGGACCTCGCGGCGGCGGCCTCCGCGACGATGAGGCTCGCGGATGTCGATCCCGGCGCCGCCCGATCGTCATCGCGTTGAGGCACCGCCGGAGAGATACTCGGGACGGGACGCACCACGGAGGACACCATGGCTCGTACGACCGGACCGCTCGACATCCGCTTCACCGCCACGCTCGGCAAGGTGCGTGAAGGCGACACCTGGACCTGCGTGCAGCTGCCGGACTCGGCGGCGATCTTCAGCACCCGCGGACTCGTGAAGGTCGCCGGCACCGTCGACGGGCAGCCGTTCGAGGGCGCGTTCATGGCCCTGGGCGACGGCACCCACAAGCTGCCGATCGCCTCCGCGATCCGCCGGGCCATCGGCAAGACCGACGGGGACGACGTCGACATCCACCTCACCGAGCGGCGGTCCTGACGGAGCGGTCGCGCCCGGCGCGACCGCATCCTCCCCCACGTCGGCGAGAAGATCTCGCGATCCTGTCGAAACGGCGGGCGCCCGTTCGTAACGAGGGTGACAGCGGGACCGGAACGGCCCCGGAGGATGCGAACGCACACGCGAGGGAGCACCATCATGAGCACCACCTTCACCGTCAACTTCTTCTGCACGCTGGACGGGTACGGGATGGCCCGCGGCTGGCCGGGCTACTGGGGCAAAGAGGGCCCCGAGCTGCTCGCGGACCTCGAGCGCACCTACGCGCAGGAGCAGGTGCTGGTGTACGGGGCGACCACGTTCCGCGAGTTCCGCCGGTTCATCCGCGAGTACGACGAGCCGTACTACGGCAGCCTCGACGCGGCGCCGAAGATCGTCTTCTCCCGCACGCTGCAGGAGCCGCTGGGCTGGCAGAACTCGACCGTCATCCGAGAGGACGCCGTGTCGGCCATCGAGCGGCTGAAGCGCACGACCGACGTGCCGATGCGCTCCCACGGCAGCATCACGCTGAATCGCGCTCTGCTCGCGGCCGGCCTCGTCGACCGCCTCGAGGTCACGATCTTCCCCGCTGTGACCGGCCGCGCGGGAGGGTCGGCGCTCTTGCACGACGCGGCCGAGCTCGACCTGGAGCTCCTGGAGTCCACGGTTCTCGACGGCCGCACGCAGAAGCTCGTCTACGCCCCGAAGCTGCACGGCGAGATCCCCGAGGGTGTCGGGCCGCAGCGACGGAACGCCGGCTGAGGGCTGTCGGGCAGCCGACAGGGACGGAAGGATATGGGCATGCAGTACCTCGTCAACGTCATCGACAGCCGCAGCAACTCCGGCACTGCCGAAGAGATGATCGCGATCGATGCCTTCAACGACAAGCTCCGGGCAGGCGGCAACTGGGTGTTCGCCGCCGGCCTCGCCGACCCGGGCGCCTCGACCGTGGTGGACGGCCGTGGCGACGAGCCGGTGTTCACCGATGGCCCGTTCCTCGAGGCCAAGGAGTGGGCCGCGGGCTTCTGGATCATCGACGCCCCCGACCTCGACGCGGCGCTGGCCCTCATGAGCGAGGGGTCGAAGGCCTGCAACCGCCGGCTCGAGGTGCGTCCGCTCCTGTGGGAGTGACGACGGCGTACGAGGCCCTCGCCCGCGCCCAGCGAGACGACTGGGCACGGGTGGTGGCGACGGTCGCCAAGCGGTTCGGCAGCCTCGAGGTGGCGGAGGATGCTGCGGCCGAAGCGTTCGCGACGGCAGCCGAGCGGTGGCCGGACGACGGCATCCCGCCGTCCCCGGGAGCGTGGCTGACGACCACCGCCACTCGCAAGGCGATCGACCATCTCCGGCGCGAGAGCAGCCGGGACGCACGGCACCGGGAGGCGCTGCTCGTGTACGACACCGGACCCGAGCCGGTCGGCATCATCGACGACGACCGGCTCCGGCTGTTCTTCGTGTGCTGCCATCCGGCGCTGTCGATGGAGGCGCGCGTGGCACTGACCCTGCGGATGGTGGGCGGATTGACCGTGCCCGAGATCGCCCGCGCGTTCCTCGTGCAGGACACCACGATGGGCGCGCGCATCACCCGTGCGAAGGCGAAGATCTCGGCCGCCGGCATCCCCTTCCGCGTCCCCGATGCCGCGGACCTGCCCCGGAGGGTGGCCGGGGTGCTGACGGTCCTGTTCCTGATCTTCAACGAGGGGTACCTCGCCTCCGGCGCCGAGACGGCGCCCGTGCGCGAGGACCTCACCGGCGAGGCCATCCGGCTCGCACGGCTGGTGCACCGGCTGCTGCCCGACGACGGCGAGACCACCGGGCTGCTCGCCCTCATGCTGCTGATCGACGCCCGCCGCGCGGCCCGCGTGGCGCAGGGCGGCGAACTCGTCCCGCTCGGCGAGCAGGATCGTCGGCGATGGGATGCCGCACAGATCGCCGAGGGTCATGCCCTGGTGCGCGAGCGGCTGGCATCCGGCCAGGCGCCCGGCCGCTATCAGCTGATGGCGGCGATCAACGCCGTGCACACCGACGGCGACCGGCCGGACTGGACGCAGGTCGTCGCCCTTTACGACCAGCTCTCGCGCATCGACGGCTCACCGCTGGTGCTACTGGACCGGGCGATCGCGGTCGGGCAGTGCGACGGACCCGACCTGGGGCTTTCGCTGATCGACGAGCTGGAGCAGGCGCTCGGCGGGTATCACGCCTTCCACGCGGCACGTGCCGACTTGCTGCGACAGGCCGGGCGGGCGTCCGAATCGCGCCGCGCGTACGACACCGCCATCGCCCTGGCCGAGAACACGGCCGAAGTCGCGTTCCTCACGCAGCGACGCGACGCACTGCCTGTCTGAGGCCGTCTGCCGCCCGGGTCAGTTGATGATCTCGCCGCGCTCGTCGGCCGCCAGCTCGGCCAGGCGGTCCCGCCATTGCTGCAACGCCTCCGGCGTCAGCCGCGTCCAGTCGAGGACCTCTCCGACGATCCGCAGCGGCTCGGTGCTCCGGAACGAGCGCGTCGGATTGCCCGGGAACTTCTTGTCGGTCACGTTCGGGTCGTCCTCGAACGACCCCGTCGGCTCCACGATGTAGACCCGCGGCTCACCGTCGCCGGCCGCGAGTTCGGCGGCCAGCCCGGCGCCGTCGCGGAGGGCGGTGAAGTAGATGTGGTTCATCACGACCTCGGGCCGGTAGTTCGAGCGGAACCCCGCGGTCAGGAGGTCGCCCTCGTGCAGATCGGCCTTCGTGCCGTGGAAGAACGGCCCCTCGTCCAGCGGTTGCGTCACGCCGACAGCCTACGGTCGGCGTCCGCCTCACGCAGCGCCGTCCGCTCGGGGATCAGACCCCCGTGGACGAGATAGGCCGCTCCGAGGAGGGGCGCCCGGCCGTCCAGCGGCGAGGCCAGCACGTTCACCTCCGCGGCATGCGGCAACGGCGCGTGCCGCCGCACACTCGCACGGACGATGTCGATGTAGTCCGCCGCGACGTTGACGAACCCACCGGCGACCACGGCCACTTCGAGGTCGAGGAGCGCCGCGGTGCTGGCGATGCCTTCGCCGACCGCAGACGCGGACCGATGAACGGCAGCGCGGGCGACGGCGTCGCCGGCGGAGTACGACACGGCGAGCTCCTCTCCGCTGCGGCCCGCCCACCCCTGCGAGCGAGCCCACTCGACCGTCGACGGACCGGAAGCGAGCGCCTCCAGCGTCCCGTCGAGCACATCGTCGCCCGGCACGCGCAGACGTATCTGGCCCACGTGTCCCGCGTTGCCGGTGCGGCCGGTGACGACGCCACCGTCCAGCAGCAGTCCCCCGCCGACGCCCGTCGACACCACCATCGCCAGCGCGTTGCGCGCTCCCTGCGCCGCCCCCAGCCAGTGCTCCGCCATCATCAGGCACGCCCCGTCGAGCGCGAGCCGCACCGGCACCCCCGGCACCACGCGCCGAAGGGCGCCCACCACATCGAGGTGCGCACCACCGGGCAGATTGAGCGGCGAAGTGGTGCCGGCGATCGCGTCCACCGGCCCGGCGGATCCTGCGCCGACGCCGGTGATCACCGCGGCCGGCGTGCTGCCGACGGCTGCCGCGGCGGCCTCGCGGATCGCGGCGAGCAGCTCTTCGCGCGTCGCCGCACGACCCGTGCCGCGACGGTGCCGCGACCCGTCGAGGAACGCACCCGTCGCGTCGACGAGGGCCGCCTCGACCTTCGTGCCCCCGATGTCGACAGCCAGTGCGACCTGAGACATGTGCTGCGGACCCCTCATCCCACGAGCCGGGCGTCGACGCGCTGTTCGTCGACGTCGGCACCCTCTCGCTGGACGCGGTGCACGGCGGCACCGTCGATCTCGGTCAGGAACTCGACGGGGTCCGCACCTGCGTACAGGACGGCCGTGCCCTCTTCGAGGCCGAAACCGCTGGGCAGGGCACCCGAGGCGACTGCCCGCTGCAGAGCCGGTCGGCGATCGGGCTGCGAGTCGTAGTGGACACCGAGCGCGTACGGCACCAGAGCAAGCCCGTCGTCGATGACGGAGACGGGGCCGAAGGTCGACGTCGGCCCGCCGACGTGCCAGCAGAGCGCACCCGCAGACGTGCCGGCGAGGAGGATCCCCGACTCCCACGCCTCGCGCATCACCTCGTCGAGCCCGTGCGTGCGCCACACGGCCAGCAGATTCGCGGCGCTGCCGCCGCCCACCCAGACCAGATCGCTGCCGAGCACGGCCTCGCGCAGGTCCGGTTGATTGCGCCCGAAGAGCCGGACATGGACGGCATCCACTCTCGCCCGCGCCGCGGCGGCGAGCTCGCGCCCCTCGTCGACGCGCTGGTCGCCCGAGGCCGTGTTGACGAACGCCACGCGGATGCGGCGCCCGCTGACGCCGGTCAGTTCGAGCGCATGGCGCTGCAGCGGGCTGAATTCGACATCTCCCCAGCGGGCGGCGCTCCAGCCGCCGCACGTGGCCAGGATCCGCCGCTCGGTCATGACGGCCGCACCGCGTCGGCGTTCCAGGCACGCACCGAGAGGCCCTCGACCGACGCTCCGCCCGCGTCGAAGGCCACGCGCCGCGACGCGCCGGCGGCGAGACCGAACGCGTTGTCGTCGAGTACGCGCCCGACGTCGTGCGGAAAGCCGTCGATGAGCACGAGCGGCGCCGGATGAGGGCCGACGTTGCTCACCACGAGCTCGTCGCCCTCGATCCGCGCGGCGAGCCGCGTGCGCGGCAGGTCCCGCAGCGGGGAGACGCCGTCAGCGTACGGCGCAAGCAGCTCCGCGACCGGCCGGTCGGCGAGACTGTCGAGCGGCAGCGCCTCGAGCTCCCGTGCCGCGGCGCTGTTCGGGCGGTGGTTGAACGGGTACCAGGCCGACGAGACGAAGGTTCCGTCGGCCGCGGTCAGCTCCACCGACAGCACGAGGGGATCAAGACGCACGCCCGCGAGTC
Source organism: Microbacterium kyungheense (assembly GCF_006783905.1). Taxonomy (GTDB): domain Bacteria; phylum Actinomycetota; class Actinomycetes; order Actinomycetales; family Microbacteriaceae; genus Microbacterium; species Microbacterium kyungheense. The sequence continues at coordinate 32,469 of NZ_VFPE01000008.1, forward strand.
CGACGGCGAGCTCGAAGGCGTCCACCCGGCCGTCGGCGCCGATGTCGACCCGCTCCGCGCGCGTCGCGACCACCTGCAGGTCGCCGTCGTACAGCCGGACCTCCAGCCGCAGACCGTGCGCCTCGGCGGGGGTGTCATTGGACACATGGATGCCGGCACGGAAGGTGTCGCCGGCCGCCCAGTCGAGCCGGTCGTACACCGCGTAGGCGGACACCGGGGCCCCGAACTGCTTCGCGCGGTAGTACGAGAGCTTCGGCACCCCGTAGTAGTCGATGACCGCCCACGACGCACCGGGGAACGCCTCGCCGACCTTATAGAACCAGTACGCCGACGTCTCGGTGCCGCTGTGGGCGCGGATGCGTTCGGACGCGAACCGCAGCGCGTCGCCCTGCGCCAACTGCGAGTACTCGATGAAGGTCGGCCAGTCCCGGATCGGCCCGTAGTGCGCGTACCGCGCCTGCTTGAACAGGTCGAAGAGCGAGAATTGCGCCTGGTGCTGCAGGATCGCGCCGTGCTCGGGCGGCGGCGGCCACTGCTCGAGCAGCGCCCCGTCGAGGAACCGGTGCATGCTCGTGAGATCGCACTGACTTGACAGGCCGTACTCGCCGAAGACGGGCGGCACGTGATCGCGATACGCCTCGACCGGCATCCCCTCGTGGTACACGCCGTAGAAATGCTCGCTCCCGCCCCACGGGTCGGTCCGGTGGAACGGCCGCGAGGGGTCGTACTGCGACACGCGGCGCCCGATCACCGTGAGCAGGTCGTCCGAGGTGATGGTGGCGGGCTGCTCGTTGCCGCCGCCCCACATCACGAGCGAGGGGTGGTTGCGCAGCCGGCGCACGATGCGTCCGGCCTGCTCATCGATCGTCGCGAGGTCGGCGCCGGTGGAGTCGAGCCCGAACGTGAGAGGGAACTCCTGCAGCACGAGGATGCCGCGCCGATCGCACTCCTCGTAGAACTCGTCGCTCTCGACCGTGCCGCCGCCCCACGCGCGCAGCATCTGCAGGTTCGCGCGCACGACCAGGTCGAGGATGTGCCGGTCCACGTCGAACTCCCGCCGGGCCATGGGGTCGGTCCAGCACCAGTTCGCGCCCTTGAGGAACAGCTCGCGGCCGTTGACGACGAACCGCCAGTCGTACGTGTCGGCACCGCTTCGCCCGGCGAGCGCGCGCATGTGGACCGTGCGGATGCCGAACGCGGTGTCGACGGACTGCCCGGCGCCCGAGATCTCGACGGAGTACAGCGGCTGTTCGCCGTAGCCGAACGGCCACCACGGCTGCGGCGAGGGGATGTCGAGCTCGACCTCATGGCGTGTGAACGGCGCGCGAGCCGCCACCTCGACATCCACGTCGGCCACGACGACACCCGCAGGATCGCGCACGACGACACGCAGCGGCAGATCGCCGTCGCCCTCGTCGTGGCGCACGACGTCCCATTGCACGCCGACACAGGCTGCGGCATCCGTCAGCTCGCGCGTGGTCACGAACGGATCGGCCAGCTCGATCCCGGGGACGGTCTCCAGACGCACGCCGCGCCAGATCCCGATCGAGATGAGGTGCCCGTAGTGCCAGCCCCAGCCGGGCGACGGCTTCATCACGCCGTGCCAGTCCCGCGGCGGCGGGTCGATGCGCACCACGACCTCGTTCTCGGCGTCGATGCGCACGAGCGCTGTCACGTCGACCTCGGGTCCGCCGTACATGCCGGTGTGCCGCGCGACCGGCTGGCCGTTGAGGTACACCGAGGCCGCGTAGTCGATGCCGTCGAACGCGAGACGGATGCCACGCCCGGCCCAGTGCGCCGGCACGGTGAACCTGCGGGCGTACCACCACTCCTGCTGCTCGATCCGCGTGCGGCGGAAGAACCACGGCCACTCGGAGGGCGCGCCGTGCTCGACGAGCTCGGCGTGCGTCGCGTCGTCGAGCAGCGGGTCGGCGATCGCCCCGGCCGCGACGAGGGCGCCCTGTACGGTGCCGGGGACGGTCGCCGCGACCCAGGTGGAGCGATCGGTGCCTTCGCGGTGCCAGCCGACGGGCTCGCGTCGTGCCGCTTCCGAGCGGTCGCCCGCCCACCGGTCGATCGAGAACTCGCGGCCGGGATCGGCGCCGGCGAGTAGCCACTCTCCGTCGAGCGACAGCGTCTCTCGTGGCGCATCCGTCACCGGCGACGGGCCGCTCCCTCCGTCGCGGGACGCGGCGCGGGCGCGACGGGGCGGGACGGCGGCGTGGACGTCAGTGAAGCGGTCGCCGAAGAGGGGCGAGTCGAGCCAGCGCCGCCGTTCGACATCGTCGAGTGACGAGGCCACGCGCTACTTCACCGCACCCGCGTACAGGCCGCTGACGAAGTAGCGCTGAGCGAAGATGAAGATCAACAGGATCGGCAGGCTCATGATGAGCACGGCCGCCATGATGTTGCCCCAATCGGCGAGGTACTGCGCCTTGAAGTACAGCACGCCCGTCGTCAGCGTGCGCTTGCCGGGGTCGGTGAGGAACAGCTGCGGGACGAGATAGTCGTTCCAGACCCCGACTCCCTGGAGCACCCAGAACGTCGCGATCGCCGGACGGGCCAGCGGCAGGAAGATCTTCCAGAACAGCTGGAAGTAGCCGGCGCCGTCGATGGTGGCCGCCTCGACGATCTCTTTCGGCACCTGGCGCATGAACGCGGCCATCAGGAAGACGCCGAACGGGATCGCCCCGGCGATGTAGATGAGGATGACACCGGCGTAGTTGTTGATGAGACCGAGGTCGCGCACGACGCGGAACTGCGGCACGAGGGCGAGCTGCATGGGCAGGAAGATGCCCGCCGCGATGAGCAGGTAGACACCGGAGCCGATGCGCGTGGCCGCACGGACGATGGCGTACGACGCGAGGGCGGCGACGATCGTCGCGATCGTCATGCTCACCACGGTCAGCAGGATCGAGTTGGCGAACAGGTTGGTGAAGTCGGCCTCGACCCACGACGTGACGAAGTTGTCGAACGTCGGCTGCTGCGGCAGGCCGGTCGGGTTGGTCAGCACCTCGAGGTTCGGCTTGAACGCCGTGATGACGATGATGACGATCGGGTAGATCATCAGGATGCTGAGCACGATCAGCAGCAGGTTGACCGGCACCCGCCGCGCCACCCGAAGCACGTTGCGGCTGGTCATCGGTCATCCTCCGCGATCTTGTTGTTCAGCTTGTTCTGCACGGCGGCGATCGCGATCAGCACGATCAGCACGAGCACCGCCATCGCCGACGCGTAGCCGAAGTTGTTGTTGACGAGCCCCTCCTGGAAGACCTGCGTCATATAGAGCTGCGTGGAGTTGCCCGGCCCGCCCTTCGTCATGAGGTAGACGGTGTCGAACGCGCGCAGCGCGCCGTTGATCGCCAGCACCAGTACGAGGCCGATCGACGGGATCATGAGCGGCAGGGTGATGTAGCGCAGCGTCTTCCACCCGCGGGCGCCGTCGACGCGAGCGGCTTCGAGGATCTCGGACGGGATGGTGCTGAGCCCGGCGAGGAAGATCACGATGTTGAAGCCGAGGCCGCTCCACAGGTCGACGAGGATGACGCTGTACAGCGCCAGGTCGTAGCTGCCGAGCCAGTCCTGTGCCAGGGCGCCCAGCCCGATGTTGCGAAGGATCGTGTTGAACGTCCCCGACGTGGGGTCGTACATGAAGCTCCACGTGAAGACGATCGCGACCGGGCTGATCACCATGGGTGCGAAGAAGATCGCGCGGTAGATGTTGCCGAGCATCAGCTGGCGGTGCAGCAGCACGGCGATGAGGAACGCCAGGACCGTCTGCACCACGATCTTGAAGAAGGCATAGATCGCGGTGTTGCCGACGGCCTCCATCAGCACCGGGTCGCCCGAGAAGATCCGCACGAAGTTGTCGAGGCCGACGAACTCCCAGGGCTGATTGAAGCCCCGCGCGTCGGTGAAGCTCGCCACCACGACCTGGATCATGGGGTAGACCGTGAACAGCAGGTAGAGGATCAGCGCCGGAGAGACGGCGATCCAGAACTTGCCGGCCGAGCTGCGGTCGGTCCAGAGCCGGCGCTTCAGCGAGCGCGTGGTGCCGGGATCGTCGACCGCGAGTACGCGAACGTCGTCTACGCGTGTGCTCATGTTCGATTCCGTTCGTCTGCGGGCCACCGCGTCATGGCATCGTCCTATCGTCCTCGACCGGGGTTGTGTAGCGATACTACACGATCAGGTCTGTAAGGACGAATCGCGGCGCTTCCAGGCGCCGATGTAGCGGAGGTAGCCCACTCCCAGCCACGTCAGACGCTAGTTTCGCTACTTGACCACCGCCGCGGACCGTGCGGGCAGCGTGATTCTGGAGGCGGGCGCGGATGCCGCGGCACCGTCAGGACGGTGCACGTCGACCGCTTCGGTGAGCCCCGTGACGGCGACCGTGCAGGCCTCCTCGGCGTAGTTCGCGACGACGAGGCACGGCGTGCCGGCCGCGTCGCGCCAGACCGCGGTGCGGAGGTCTCCGTCGCCGTCCACGACCCGCGCATCGATGCCGTCCCCCGCGGTCAGGCTCCCGCTCCAGAGCCACTGCGCGAGCTCGGTGCGCAGCGCGTCCGTCGCGGTGCCGTAGGCGACGGTCGCGGGCATGTCGCCCGGTCGTCCCTTGAAGTTGAACGGCTCGAAGCTCAGGGCGTAGCCGTACAGCAGACTCTGGTTCACCATGTTGCGATCATCGGACCCGATGAGGGCGGTGACGATGCGGGCATCGGGGCGCAGCATCCTTCCCAGCGGCACATGGGTCGCCGAGAAGCTGCGGAAGTACGACACGTCGTAGTGCTCGAACTGCTCGTCGTAGGCGCCTTCGGCGGCGATGACGAACTCGTCGGCTCCCTCGCCGATCGCCCGGCGGAGGTCTTCGACGAACTGGCCGTCCCACAGGAACGAGCTCGCTCCCGGCTCATGCCCGTGGTCTTCGGCGAAGCACATCAGCGACCGCCCGTGGTACAGCGACTCGTCGGCGAGCACGCCGTCCGCCCCCCACGACTGCAGCTCGGCGACCTCGCGAGCGAAGCGGTCGCGCACGGCTTCGACCCCGAAGCACAGCGGCACGTACCACGGCGTGCTGATTCCGTACCGCTTGCGCGACGAGTGGTACACGGGCCCGGGCTGCGCGTACGGCTGACCGTTCGGATCGCGGGCGACGGATGCCTCGAACTCGGCCCAGTACGGGCCGGGCTTCTCGACCCACACGTACTTGACGTAGAGCACGGTCTTGACGTCGAGCTCCCGGGCGCGCTCCAGCGCCCGGCGCAGTCCCGCGAGCCCGCCGAGCTTCTCGGACGGGCGATGCACGGGGACGAGGCCGTCCTGACCCCCCTCGTTCCAGCCCGTGATCTGGATGGCGCCGATACCGGTCGCGGCGCACTCCTCGATGATGTCGACGAGCGCGTCGAAGTCGTATCTCGGCTCACCCTCGGTCGACATGAGCTGCACCTGCAGCCACGACCGCGGTTCGGCGAGCCACGCGGCACGCGAGCGCCGGGTCGGCCCCTGCGTGGCACGGTAGACGTCGGTGCCGGCGGTCCACTCGCCGCGGTAGGGCGCCACCCGCATCGCCGGCAGTTCGCCCTCCTGCGCGGCCGGCGTCGGGAAGTGGATGGCCTCGAAGGTCACGGTGGCATCCGGCGCCGTCGTGCGGGAGAGGCTGTCGAGGTATCCCGGCTCGAGCGAGGTGCGCCACCCGATGAACTCCAGGGTGGGTGCCGCCGGGAGCACTGTCAGGCCGGCCTCGTCACCGGCCAGCACCACGAACGGCGAGGTGGGATTCGCGATGACCTCGGGCCGCAGGTTGCCGCTCGCGTGATCGGGGAAGGTGGTGCCCCAGTACGGGGAGTTGTTGTCGAACACCGGCAGCAGCCGCACGCGCGTGCCGGTCGAGTAGTCCACGCCGCGGTACTCGAGCGCGCCGTGCGCGGGGCTGATCCCGCGGATCGCGGGGAAGCGGACGGCCTCGACGTCGGCATCCAGGATGGCGAAGCGCAGCGTCAGCTCGAGCGCTCCGTTTTCGACGGCGGCGCGCACCTCGATGCGACCGCCCAAGCGCTCCCCCGTGGACGTCGTGAGCCCATCCCACGTCAGCTGTGCGGTCCGTCCGTCCGGCGATACCGTGCTCGCGCTGAGCGTCTGGCCGGCCGTCTCGACGACCACCGTGCGGTCGCCGTGGCGAGGCACCTCGAACACGAACAGCGACCCGCCCGCAGGGGATCGCAGCCACGGCCCGACCCCCTCCTGCGACACGGCGACGATGCCGCCCGTGTCGGCGTCGAACGCGACCGAGATCCGGTCGTCGGCAATGGTGATCGAGCGGGGCATGCGGCGGTCCTCTTCGGTGCGGGAACGCGCACGCCCCGCCGGAAGACGACCTCCGGCGGGGCGAGCGTGAGTCGTCCTACTTGTTGTTGGCGATGTACTGGTCGAGCGCGAGGTCGAGGTCGGCGAGGACCTGCTCCGTCGTCTTCTGCCCGCTGATGACGTTCTGCAGGCCGACGAGCAGGGCGTCCTGGATGCTGGGGTCCGTCGGCGAGAACGCGGCGATGAACTGCTTGCCCTCCCACGACTGCTGCATGTCGGGGAACAGCGGGTCGACGTCCTCGCCGATCTGCACGGTGGTCGTGGTCGGGAAGAGCTTCACCTTGCCCAGGAAGTCCGCGTAGACGTCGTCCTGCATGAAGAAGTCCAGGAACTTCTGCGATGCCGCGAGCTTCGCGTCTCCGTTGTTCGGGTTGACGCCGAAACGCACCTGGTACGTGCCCCAGATCGCATCCGTGGGCCCGTCGGTCGTCGGGAAGTTCATGTAACCGACGTCGAGGCCCGCGTCGCGGGCATCCGACAGGATCCAGGTCGCGGGGAACATCGCGGACTGCCCGGCGAGGAAGGCGGACTGCGCGGCCGTCTGGCTCGTGCCGACCGGGTTGGGCATGTAGTACGGAGTGAGCTCGTGGACGATGTCGAGCGACTCCTTCCACGGCTTGCTGTCCGAGAACGTGGCCTCGCCCGCGGCCATCTCGGCGCCGAGCTCCTCGTTCGCGCCGTGCTCGGCGAGCGGGTAGTACACGATGAACTGCGGCCACCAGTTGTCCTGCGCGCTCATCGCGAACGGGATCGTGCCCGAGTCGGACAGTTTCTGAGCGTCCTCGAGGAGCTCGCTGTAGGTGGTGGGCTCTTCGGTGATGCCGGCCTTCTCGAACAGCGCCTTGTTGTAGATGATGCCGTTGCCCGAGAGCGAGATGGGCAGGTTGTAGGTGCCGCCCTCGCGCTGGCTGTCTTCTGCGGCCTCGGGGGTGAGCTTCTTCAGGTAGCTCTCGCCGCCGTCGGACAGGTCCGCGGCGAAGCCGTCGGCCACGAAGCTCTCGATGTTGCCCAGGTCGAAGCCGTAGACGTCGGGGCCCGCGCCGCCCGACAGGCGCGTCTTGAGGATGTTGTCGTAGTCGTTCGTGTTGAAGAACTCCGCGTTCACCGAGATGTCGGGGTTCTCTTCCTCGAACGCGGCGATGACGTCTTCGTACGCCGTCTGCGTGTCACCACCGTCGCCCCACATCATGAAGCTGATCTCGGTCGTGCCGTCGCCGGCGCCGCCCGAGCATGCCGACAGCGCGCCGATCGTGACGATCGCGGCCCCGGCGGCTGCCGTGCCCTTGAGCCACTTCTTCATGGCCTCTCCTATCTCCGTCGATGGTCACGGAGGTGCGCCGTGACTCGGGAATGTGATGCTGTAGCGATACTACACAGATTCCCTCGAAATACCACTCGCATGTCGACTTCTGGACCGCTTTTCCGCCGATCTCGCTAGTGCGACTACTTTTTCCGCCGTCGACACCGGTACATTCGACCGGGTGACCTCCTCATTCGAGCCTCCCGCCCTGGGCCGGCGCCTCACGATCAACACCGTCGTCCGCCGCCATCAGATCGAGGCCACCCGCACCCGCTCGCTGTGGGACGACGAGTCCGAGCTGCACTCGGCGCAGCTGGTGGAACGATTCTCCCGCGCCGTGCGCGAGGCGATCCCCGGCGCGCGTCTCACCTGGGCCCTGTCGTGGGGCGCTCTGACCGACGAGTCGCCGCGCTACCGCGACATCCGGCGCCTGCTCGCCGAGATCGTGCGCGAGACCGGCGACGACGTGACCTTCGTGCCGGGAGGCTTCTTCGCCAACCTCTACGGCACCCGCGACGAAGTGGCCGCCGACATCTCCGACGCAGTGGAGCGGGTCGCCGACGAGATGGGCGTGTCGCCGCGGTCGCTGGTGGCCGGATTCCTGTCGGCCGACAACATCGCACGCGCGCGCGAGCAGGGCATCCGCACGGTGCAGGGCAACATCTGGAGCCAGTTCGACATCGACCTGCAGGACGGCGACGGCTCGCTCGCGTACCCCTACTACCCCTCACGGCACCACTTCCTCGTGCCCGGGCGGCGCGAGGACCGAGTGGATGCCGTGCAGCTGGACGGCTGGACGGTCGACCTCGTGGCGGCCCGGAGCGCCGGCATGTCGTCGGACTACAACTCACGCCTCGGTCTCGGCCCGATCGAGACCCTGCACCGCCTTCCGCGCGCGGACGCACTGCGCGAGCTGAAGGCGACTAGCGCCGCGCACCTGAACGACCGCAACGTCGAGCGCAACGGTCTGGGGTGGCTGACGGTCAACTACGAGATCAGCGAGGTCGCCCGCGGCCTTGAGACGGACGCCGGGATGCTGGATGCCTGGGCCGGGTGGCTCCGATGGCTCGCGGCAGAGTGGGCCGACCTCGAGGTGCCCACCATCGGCGAGTTCGGCGAGCAGTGGCGCGGCATCCACGCCGACAACGAAGACCTCGCCTATCTGCTGCAGCAGGAGGGCAGCGGCGTCCAGGCCTCGCGCGCGGGCGAGACGGTGACGTGGTTCATGACGACCGACTTCCGGCTGGGCGTCGTCGAGGCGGAGGGGCGGGCGGAGGTGTTCGACTTCACCGCGTATAGCGCCGGGGCGCGCGAGCCCGTCGAACTCGGCGATCGCCGATGGAGCCTCCTGGGCGAGATCAATCAGAAGCGCACCCGGCCGCAGGACGAGCCGGTGCCTCTCGGCCGGTTCCTCACCGCACACTCGGACGTCGACGCGTCCCTCGCGGAGCGGTACAGCGCGGCGCCCGAACTCGCGCGTCTGCGAGGCCTCGCATGATCGCTCTCGTCGCACTCACCGTCGAGCACCGAGCGGACGCGGTCGGCATCGATGTGACGCCACGCTTCGGATGGAACGTCGTGAGCGACGTCGTCGGCACGACCCAGAGGTCCTGGCGCCTCACCGTCACCGGCGTCGCGGGGGAGATCTGGACGGCGGAGGCCGAGGACGAGCGCTGCGTCGACATCGAGTACGCCGGCCCGGCGTTGGAGTCGCTGCGCCGCTACCGCTGGAGCGTCGAGGTCGAGACGACGGCGGGGCCGGCGACGGGCGCAGGCACCTTCGTCACCGGCGTGCTCGACGGCGACTGGCACGGCGCCGCCTGGATCGGCGCGCCCGCCCCTACCGCCGCCGCACCGTTGCTGCGGACGGCGTTCACGGTCGAAGAGGCGGTCACCGAGGCGTATCTCGTCGTCGGCGCCGGAGGCTACGCTCACGTGGAGCTCGACGGCGTCGCGACAGGGCCCGGCGTGCTGACGCCCGGCTTCACCGACTACGACGTGACCGCGCAGTACACCGTCGTCGACGTCACCGAGCGGCTGACGCCGGGGCCCCACGCCCTCGGACTCGAGCTCGGCCGCGGCTTCTTCGGCATGCGGGGCCGGAACACCTGGAACTGGGAGACGGCGCCCTGGCACGCCGACCCCTGCGCCCGGGTCGTGCTGGTCATGCGCACCGGGGAGGGCGTGCGCACCGTCGTCAGCGCCGCCGACTGGCGCATCGCCGACGGCCCGACGACGTTCGATGACCTGTACGCCGGTGAAGACCACGACGCGCGCCTGGCGCAACCGGGATGGAGCAGCCCCGGGTTCGACGACGGCGGGTGGACGGGCGCCGTCGCCGTCACCGGACCGCGTGGCACCGCCGTGGCGCAGCGGCAGCCGCCGATCGAGATCTCCGCGGTGCTGGAGCCGGTCGCCGTGACCGAGCTCGACGCCGGTCGCTGGGTGGTCTCGTTCGAGCGCGTCATCGCCGGCTGGGTCGAGATCGACGCGGACGGCGAAGCCGGGGACGTCGTCGAGCTGCGCTTCGGCGAGACTCTCCGCGACGACGGCACGCCGAACTGCGTCGACGAGAAGGGGTACTTCGACGGCCGCTTCCAGACCGATACGCTGACGCTCGCCGGCGACCCGGTGACGTGGCATCCCCGGTTCACGTGGCACGGGTTCCAGCACGTCGAGGTGCGCGCGGCGCGGCTGCCCGGCATCCGTGCGCATGTCGTCCACACCCGCGCACCTCGCACCGGCGCGTTCTCGTCGTCGTCGCGACTGCTCGACACCGTCCACGAGCTGACGGTGCGCACGGTGCTCAACAACCTGCACGGCATCCCGACCGACACCCCCAAGTACGAGAAGAACGGCTGGACCGGCGACGGGATGCTGGGCGCGAGGCTCATGCTGCAGAACTTCGACACGCACGAGCTGCTGGCGAAGTGGTCCGCCGACATCGCCGCCTCGCGGCACGGCGCGGGCGCACCGGAGGTCATCGCCCCGCACGGCGGCTGGTTGATGGACTGGTCGCCGGCGCCGACGTGGCACTCTGCGCTGCTGCTCGTGCCGTGGGAGCTGTACCTGCAGCGGCGTGATGAGCGCGTGCTGCGCGACATCTGGCCCGACGCCCGCGACTACCTGCGTTTCGAGCTCGCCCGCACGGTCGACGGCATCGCCGACACGACGCTGGGCGACTGGGTGAGTCCCGAGACCGATCCCGGCGGCGGCAACGCCCCCGAAGACCGGCGCGTCGCTGCGACCGCGTTCGTCATCGCGATGTGCGACGCGGCTGCCGCCATGGCGGGCGTGCTGGGCGAACCGGTGAGGGAGTGGACGGATGCCGCGGCCCGCGGCCGCGCCGCGTTCGTGGAGCGGTTCTGGCACGAGGCGTCGGCCGAGGTGCGCGGCGAGCTCGACGAGGGCTACCGCCAGGCGCACACCGTGCTGGCACTGGCGTTCGACGTGCTGCCGGAGGCGGCGCGTCAGTCCGCCGCGGATCGCCTGGCGCGAGACGTCGCCGAGCGGGGCGACCACCTGAGCACCGGCGCGCTGGCGACGAAGTACCTGCTGCCGGTGCTCACCGAGTGGGGCCACGCCGACCGTGCTGCGGCCGTGGCGCTGCAGACGACGTTCCCGAGCTGGGGGTACTGGGTCCAGCAGGGCGCGACGTCGCTGTGGGAGCACTGGAAGCCCGAGTCGCGCTCGCGTGGGCACTACTTCCTCGGGACGATCGATGACTGGCTGTTCTCGCATGTCGCGGGGATCCAGCCGACGGCGCCGGGTTGGCGGCGGGCGCGCATCGCGCCGCGCGTCACGGGGCACGGGATCGAGCGGGCCGCGGCATCCGTCGTGACTCCTTACGGAGAGCTCGCAACGGCCTGGCGCCTCGACGGGGACGAGGTCGTGCTCGCCTGCCGCGTGCCGGTCGGGGTCACCGCGGACGTCGACCTGCCGGGCGTGCGCACGACGCTCGGCTCAGGCGCGCACGAGGTGCGGTCGCCGGCTCACCAGGCCGAGTAGCCGCCGTCGACCAGCACGATCGAGCCGGTCATGTACGACGCGGCGTCCGAGGCGAGGAACGCGACGAGCGACGCGATCTCTTCGGGGCGGCCCAGGCGCGCCATCGGCGTGCGGCGTACCCAGTCGTCCCACCAGTCGGACGGCACGCCGTCCTTGGTGAGTTCGGTGCCCACGTAGCCGGGGGCGACGGCGTTGACGCGGATGTTCTGCTCGGCGAACTCGATCGCCAGCGACTTCACGGCCAGGTGCACGGCGCCCTTCGACGCGTTGTACGCGGCCTGACGCTGCGGCGCGTTCGCCAGCTCGCCCGACATCGAGCCGATCGCGACGATCGAGCCGCCGCGCGACCCCATGTGCCGCGCGGCCTCGCGGGCGCACCAGAACGTGCCGGTCGCGTTGACCGCGAGCACGCGGTCCCATGTCTCGCGCTCGAGCTCGAGCGACGGCTGGTGATTGGCGATCCCCGCCGAGGTGACCAGGATGTCGACGGCGCCGTGGCGCTCGGCGATGCCGGCGAACGTCTGCTCGACCGAGGCGGCGTCGGTGACGTCGAGGTGGGCGTATTCGACGCGACCGCTGGGGAAGGATGCCGCAGCCGCCGCGCCCGCATCGTCGAGGAGGTCTGCGATCACGACGTGGGCGCCGAACTCCTCCAGGGCGGTGACGACAGCGAGTCCGATGCCTCGCGATCCCCCGGTCACGACGGCGATCCTGCCGGTCAGATCGAGCAGTTCTCGGTACATCGAGGATCCTTCCGCGGGGCGTGCGCTATGGTTTGTAGCGATACTACATGGAGGGAGTCGACCATGACGCTCGAGGTGGAGCAGGCCGAATCCGGCACCGAGGACTCGACCGACACGCTGCTGGAACGCATCACGCGGCAGCTGCCGCATCTGCGCCGGTCCGAGCAGCGGGTCGCGGCGATCGTGCTCGACAACCCCGTCGGCGCCGTGCACTTCACGATGGCGGGGCTGGCCGAGGCCGCCGAGGTGAGCGAGCCGACCGTCATGCGCTTCTGCGCGTCGGTCGGGTGCGAGGGCTTCCAGGACTTCAAGATCCAGCTCGCGCAGACCCTCGCTCTCGGGCTGCCCGTGACGCATTCGTCGATCAGCGCCGAGGATTCGAGCGCCGACCTCGCCGAGAAGATCTTCGACCACACCATCTCGAGCCTCGACCGCGCGCGCCGCACCCTTGACGCCGACGCCGTCGAGCACGCGATCACGGCGCTCCTCGGTTCGAGCGACATCCTGTTCGTGGGATTCGGCGCGAGCGGCATCATCGCCCAGGACGCGCAGCAGAAGTTCCCGCTGTTCGGAGTGCCGTGCCAGGCGCCCGAGGACTTCCACCAGCAGTTCATCGCCGCGACCATGAGCGGGCCGCGCAGCGTCACCGTGGCGATCTCGAACACCGGGCACACCGAGCAGACGCTCATCGTCGCCGAGGCGGCCAAGAAGGCCGGCGCGACGGTGATCTCGCTCACCGGCCGCACGAGCCCGCTGTCGGAGCTCGCCGACATCGCGCTGGTCGCGCGCACGTTCGAAGACACGGACGTCTACACGCCGTCCACCAGCCGGCTGGCGGGCCTGGTCGTGGTGGACGTCCTCGCCACCGGCGTGGCACTTCGCCGCACCCCCGAGCACACGGCCGCCGTGCGGCGCATGAAGAGCGAGCTGGCCAGCATGCGCCAGGGCGTGGCGGTCGCTGTGGAGGCGGCGGAGCCCGCCGGCTCGCCCGAGGAACCGGTGTCGTGAGCGGCACCGTCCTCGTCACCTCCCGGTCGTTCGGCTCGGGAGGGCTCGACCTCGAACGCCGCATCTCAGACGCGGGGTTCCACGTCGTGCGCGCCGGCGCGGCGCACGAGCTCGACGAGCTGGGCCCGGTGCTCGGAGACGCGGTCGGATGGATCGCGGGGACCGGTCCGGTCACCGAGCGCCACCTGTCGCTCGCCCCGCATCTGCGGGTCGTCGCGCGCTACGGCGTCGGCTACGACAAGGTCGACGTCGATGCCGCCGCGCGCCGTGGCATCGTCGTGACCAACACCCCGGGTGCCAACACGTCGGCGGTCGCCGAGCACACTGTCGCACTGCTGCTGGCCGCACTCCGCGGCATCCCGGCGGCGGACCGCCGCGTCCGGCGCGGCGACTGGTCGGCCTGGTACACCCGCGAGGTGTCGGCCCTCACCGTCGGCGTCGTCGGCCTCGGTCGCATCGGGCGCTCGGTGATCGACCGGCTCGCCGGCTTCGGGCCGCGTGTGCTGGGCGCCGACCCGTGGGTGCCCGCCGACGACCCGCTGTTCGACCGTCTCGAGCGCTCCGACGCCGACGCGTTCGCGACCGAGTGCGACGTCGTCACGCTGCATGCCCCCGGCGGCCAGACCGTCGTCGACGAGCGCTGGCTGGCGGCATCCGATCGTCCCGTCCTTCTCGTCAACACGGCGCGCGCCGATCTCATCGACGAGGCCGCCGTCGCTGCGGCGCTGCGCCGCGGGCGTGTGCTGGCCTACGCGGCCGACACGCTCGCGACCGAGAACCACGGCGAGGGAGCGTCGCCGCTGCTGGCCGACGACCTCGCCGACCGCGTGATCGTCACCCCGCACCTGGCCGCGCAGACGCGCGAGGGCGTGGACGGCATGGGCGGCATGGCGACCGAGAACCTGCTCGCCGTGCTGTCGGGCGAGCCGCCCGTGAACCCGGTGCCCGTGCCGTGACCGGCTTCGTCCGCACCGTCACCGGCGACATCGATCCGGCCGAGCTCGGACGCGTCGACTACCACGAGCACCTGTTCCAGGTGTCGCCGCTGCTGCCCGGTGACGACCTCGACGACGAGTCGGCGAGCGCCGGCGAGGCCGCGCAGCTGCGTGCGTCGGGCTTCGAAGCGATGGTCGATGCCACGCCCCTGGGTCTCGGCCGTCGCCCCGGCGCGATCGCCCGCATTTCACAGGCGACCGGCCTGCGGGTCGTCATGACCACAGGGGTGCACCGGCGCGAGCACTACGCGACGGGGCATCCGCTGCTCGAGGCGAGCGCCGAGCAGCTGGCGGCCGCTTTTCTGCGCGACCTCACGGAGGGTGCCGCGGAGTTCGCAGAGACGGATGCCGGGGCCACGGCAGGGTCGGAAGCCTCTGTGCCGCCGCGGGCCGGGGTGCTCAAAGCCGGACTGGGCTACTGGCGCATCGACGACGCCGCCGCCCGCACGATCGAGGCGATCGGCGCCGCGCATCGCGAGACCGGCGCGCCGGTGATGGTGCATCTCGAACACGGAACCGCGGCCTTCGAAGCGCTCGAGGCCCTCGCCGCGGCCGGGGTGCCGGCGCATCGCGTGGCCCTGGCGCACATCGACCGCAATCCTGACCCCGGCCTGCACGCCGAGCTGGCGGCGGCCGGTGCGTTCCTCGGCTACGACGGAGCGGCTCGCGCGAAGGATTGGCCCGACTCGATGCTGCTGGACTGCCTCATCGCGACGGCCGAGGCCGGCGGACCGCGCCGCATCCTGCTCGGTGGCGACGTCGCTCGCCGCACCCGGTACGTCGCCTACGGCGGCATGCCGGGGCTGCGCTACCTCGGCGAGCGCTTCGTCCCGCGCCTCGTGACCCAGGGCGGTGCCGACCTCGCCGACGCGGTGCTGCGCCGCAACCCGGCGGAATGGCTCACCTGGCGAGTGTGATCGTGCAGATCGGAGCCGACGAGAGCCGGCGGCGAACTCAGCACGAGTCGGAGAAGATCCGCTTCGGCGCGTCGGGACGGGAGACGTCGTAGATCGCGTCGGCAGCACCGCGCGGCTCCTCATCGCGGACGTAGCGCAGGCGCTGCTCGTACGCGTCCTGGTCGAGCGTCGCGTCCTCCTCCAGCCACACGCGAAAATGCCACGCTCCGCGCAACGCGGGGCTCAAAAGGAATCGTCCGTCCACGATCAGGAGTGCGTCGGCCGGCACCGCAGCACTCGCGCCGTCCTGTTCCAGCGCCCCCTCCCGGAAGCCGGCCAGCACTGAGCGGAGCTGCGGGGCGTCGTCTTTGCTGCTGTACAGCTGGGGACCAGGGGCGCTCTCCCGGAACGTCGTCTTGCCCTGTGCTCGCGCCGCGGCGGCGAGGGCGTCCGCGAACCGCGCCGTCGACGCGGCCTGCGCACCGTCGACGGCGACGACGATGCGCCCGCGAGGATTGTTGTGGGCGATCTCCGCCAGAAGGGCGTCGAAGACGTTAGGACTGTCGGTCGTGCTCATGTTCTGATCCTCTCCCGATACCGCTTGGCGCGGGCCCGTCGCCCACCCATCCACTGGCGGCGGCTCATCACCTCGCCGATCCATGCTCGACCGGAGCCTACGGCCGCAGCACGAGCAGGGAACTCGTCGCCGTCGCGAGTGCGCGACCGGCGGCATCCTCCAACACTCCCTCAGCGAAGATCACGCGCTGGCCGCCCTTGACGACGCGTCCGCGTGCGCGGAGCACACCCGTGGTCGACAGGACAGGGCGCAGATACGAGACGTTCAGGTCGATCGACGTGTAACCGACGCCCTGGGCGAGAGTGGTGTGTGCGGCGCAACCCACGGCCGAGTCCAGCAGCGTGCAAGCGAGGCCGCCGTGAACCATCCCGAGCGGGTTGTCGTGGTACTCGCCCGGATCGCACTCGAACACCGCCTCACCCGGGTCCGCAGACACGAGCCAGAAGTTCATCAGCCGCGAGATGGGAGGCGGTGGGTGGTCTCCCGCGATCATTGCGCGGAGAAACGCCAGCCCATCGAGTTCGCGGGATGCCGCGAGCGGCGGTTTCGGATCATCCCAGGTGACGATGCGCTTTCGGTCGGGGTCGGGCGCCATGCTCACAGGATAGGAGCCCGGCGGCGCGGACCGAAGCCCCCGCGGCGCGGCGCTACGAGCGCGTAGTCGTCCATCGTGACGTCAGCGTAGCCAGTGCCGTCGGGGTCGGCGAACGTGAGCGTTCGTCCAGACGGGGCGCCGGTCGGCGGGGCGACGATCGGAGGGACGTCGTCTTCGAAGTGGTCGGGGCGATGGGTCCATCCTCGGTGAGATCGATGCCGGCTCCGTGCAGTCCACTTGCCGGTTCGGCTGAGTTCGGCAACCTTCTGGATCGCTGGTTGCCGAACTGCTCGGCGCCCAACGGGCGAGCGTCTAGCGTGTACCGCAGCGAAGTGGCAGGGATGGATGCCGTCGCCCCGGGTGGATCGGCGGCGATGCGCAGTCGCGAGAAGCCTTCACGGACGGGAGGACGAGGATGAGCAGCGAGATCTCCCGCTCCGACGCGGGCCACCTACGGCGATGCGTCGAACTGGCGAAGCAGGCGCTCGAGAACGGCGACGACCCGTTCGGGTCGGTGCTCGTCGACGCGGGCGGCGCCGTGCTGGCCGAGGAGATGAATCGCGAGCAGTCCGATCGCGACCCGACCGCGCACCCCGAGCTCGCGCTCGTGCGCTGGGCGATCGCACACCTGACGCCGGGGCAGCGGGCGACCTCCACGGTGTACACGTCAGGCGAGCACTGCCCGATGTGCGCTGCCGCGCACGGGTGGGCGGGGCTCGGACGCGTGGTCGCGGCAGCCTCGGCGGCACAGCTCGCCGAGTGGCGGGCGTCGTGGGGGTTGCCTGCCGGGCCGGTGGCGCCGACGCCGATCACGGACGTCGTGCCGGACGCCATCGTGATCGCGCCCGTGGCACCGTTCGACGCCGAGATGCGTGAGGTCCACGAGCGCGCGGCGTCACGCGCAAACCGACCAAGCTGATGCGCCCGTCGGCCGGCGGCGAAGAGGGTCAGATCGCAGAGGCGATCGCATCAGGCTGGGCCGGGCGGATTGTGGCCCGTACCGCGGCTGCAACGAGCAAGCCCGCGGCGGGGATCGTGTTGATGCTGAGTCCCGGCTGCAGGGCGGTGGCGACGACGACACCGAGAGCAGCGGCGACGTTCGCGACGCGGATGAGGCGTCCCCGAAGGAAGAGACCTCCGATCGCAGCGGCCATGCCGGCACCGCACGCGATCGCGGCCCGCCCGACAGCCGCCTGCCAATACTCCTGACCGCTCATCGGTGCGTACTCGTCGAGGACGAGTTCGCTTGAGCCGTACCACGTGAAGCCTAGAACCCACGCCGTCGACAAGCCGGCGAGCAGCACGAGCACCGTGCGTGCGGTTGCATCGCGCCGGACCACCCCCGCGGCGAAGGTGCCGAGCAGAACCGTGAGGAACCACATCCCACCGAGGGTCACGGCAACACTGAGATAGCCGACGCCGTCGCTGCAGGTCCACACGTCAGCCCCCTCCGAACCCGGCGCTCCCATGCTGCAGGCGATGTGCAACTGCTCGCGCACGAGTGCAATCGCACCTGAGCCAAGGATCAGCGCGGCGAGTCCACTACCGATGACAACCCAGACAGCGGCGCCGCGCGCGGCCGGCGAGTCCTCCATCGGGCTCGCGTACGGGGGTGTGCTTGCGGCATCCATCGTGAGTGACGCTACCAACGGCGGGAACAGCGCGTTCGCGGGACGCGAGTCTTCCGGCGCAGCACGAAAGCGCAGCGACTGGCGCACAATCGGCGGCACCGAGGACGGCCACCGCCTGGCCTTTCGTACGGAACCAACGTTCGCGAGCGGATCCGTGACGGGCACCGTCCAGTGGAGGGGCCTCGTCGTGTGGTCAATCCGTCATACCCGCTAGATTCACGAGCATGAACCGAGCAGCCAAGGTCACCACGGTCGTCGTCGCGAGCGCAGCGGCCGTCGTGGGGATCGGTTTCGCCGCAGCGGCCGCCACGTCGGGCATCGGCTTCGCACCGGACGCAACCGGGGCCGGCGACTCGATCGACGACAACGGGACGAAGAACAAGACGAGCGTCGTGGCCGCCGGGCCGGACTCCGCGGTCGTCGCTGACGAAGCACAGTGCGCCTCCCGCGCCCGCATTCCTTGGATGCAGAGCGAGTTCCCAGCGCTAGTCGGCACGCTGGTCGACAACGGCCCGACGGAGCTCGCCGACGGGCAGGTCGGCTACGACGCCGAAGGACAGATCGCGACCTATACGGTGCAGCCCGGCGATGCCGGCGAGTCGATCGGTAACCGCTTCTGCATCGACTTCCTCTCGCTGGCGAGCTACAACGGCCGCAACGGCCCGAAGGTGATCCAGCCCGGGGATGTCCTCGTGCTGCGCCCGACCACGGAAGACTGGGCTGAGCGCTCCGCCGCACTCGTCGCCGCCTACGATGCCGCCGTCGCCGCGTGGGGGCGTTCGCTGCCGACTGGCTACACGTGGCCCACTGCGACGGAGCGAATAGCCAGCGTGGAAAGCGCGCCGCGGACGGTCGTCTACGACTGGCTCTGCGCGACCGCTGACGCCGCCGCGCGCGGCGACGCTGCGGCTGCTGCTGCGCTCGTTGAGCACCGCGATGTCCTCGTCGTTGAGTTCGCCGACGTCGGCGCGAACATCGACGAGGGCGACTTCCGCACACTCCAGCAGCGCTTCGCACTACCTGACGGGATGCTCCCCTAGCCTTCATTCAACGGTGGCGCTTTCCGCGTGGGGACTCGCCGGCCGGGGCTGTACGCGCCGCCTGACTCTCAACCACAGCAACTGGTTAGCAGTAACAGCGCACCACGGGAGCAGATCGGCGCCGTGCCGAGATAATGCCCATCCGTGCCGATGCTCGAAACGGATCCTCATTCGGGCGATGCGCGGACAGGGAACCGTGACGGGCCCTTGGCTCCGATCGACGAGAGGACGTTGATGACCGGCGGGTCGAAACCGCCGGTCCGCCTCGCATCTCCCACTATCGCCGCGCTCGGCGTACGCGGGCTAGCGCAAGCATGGCAATCCCAATGCCGAGCACTGCCATCAATCCAGTAGCGGATGAACGAGTTGATGATTCGCGACGCCTCATCTGCGGGACGGGAGAGGGCTCTCGCTGCGGCGCCAGCCAGTCGAGCGCGATCGCTGCGGAGACCGATCCGGCGATGCCGAATGCTATGCCGAGATACGCATTGATCTGAAGCCAAACCGCCTGCGCATCGCGGTCAAGGGTGGTCGCGGATGCGGCGAGCGGTGCCGGCGCATCCCAACCAAGCGATTCAGGGTCGGCGACGACCGGGTCGCTGGTCTCGACGACGTCACCGATGTCGAGTGCGGGTCCGCTAACGCTCGCGGTGAGATGCGTGGGCCGGGCAAGATCGCGGGAATCTCCAGGCAAGCTGAATATGCCGAGCAGTGCACTTGAAGTCGGAGGGGGGAACGCGCCAATCAGCGGAAACGCGTACCCAGTTCTGGGGGATGTCATCCCAAGGATCGATGTGGTCGATGAGATTGCAGACTGGAACCGCCCCTCGACCTGTAAGGCGATCGGCCAAATGGCGCCGGATTCGAGGGGTATGCACGGAGGTAACTCTGCTTCGATGACGTCGAGCGATTGGACCTCGTCGATGTTGCCCTGCGATTGGCCGGCGCTCGAGAGTTCACCCGTGTAAGTCTTCGTCGTCGGAACGGACTCTCCGGGGATCGTGGCGGCGAGATCGTCAAGCACCGCGTCGCCGCCGAACAGGAGTACGCCTGAGAAGGACCCCTCGCCGCATATCGCGACCGAAACCCGCACAAGCGGATCGTCGCTTGCGCCATCGTCGCGCATCTGCACCGAGATGAAGGCTTCCTGCTCCTGTGCAACCGGCCCGAGTAGTGTGATGTACCCGTCGAACTCGCGAGACTTCGGTTGATCGAGTGTCAGATAGGTCGCGAGAACGAAAGCCCCGACGACAACAAGCGAAACGGCGAAGACGACAGCCCGGGGGAATCTGTACGAGCCACGGCCTAGTTTCGCTGGGTTAGCCATGGCCCGATGGTAGTGAACATGTTCGTCTTCACCGGTCGCCTCCGTTCAGCGCCGAGCCTCGAGCAGCTGGCTCGCGCGCGTTTGTCCAGGCATCCTCGTTCGGGCGCCGAAGGAGTCGTTTTCGCCGGGCAGTCGCGATTCCTCAGGCTCGACGGCCTCCCATTCGATGGTGCCGCCTTTGACGTCGGCGAACTTGCGCGATCCGCTGGTACGGTCGGCCAGTGACGGTCGAACCCTCGAACAGCAGCGAGAACGCAAGCGACGACTACGAGGCTCGCTGGCGAGCCATCGAGGCCACCATCGGCAAGGCCGTCGTGATGTGGTCCCGCGCTGAGTTTCTCATCGCGATGACATTCCGGGCCGCTCTCGAGAGTCCCCCGCCATTGAGCGCCTACCTGGCGCGCCGACTATCAACCGCGCAATTGATCGAGGCTCTCAAGATCGCCGGTAAGGGATATGGCGGGCAGGAAGCGGACGCCATCAACGGTTGGCTCAAGAAGTGCAGTGCCCTCAATGACGAACGGAACTCCATCTTCCACGGTTCCTACGCCGACCAGAGTGATGGCGTCACCTGGCACCCGACGATCATCTGGATGAATCGAAAGGGAGAGGGTGAGGCGCCCGCGCATCTGGATACCAGACGGTTTGATCACGCAGCGTTCGAGAAGTTCACCGCTGGTTGCTCCGAACTATTCAAACTCCATTCCGGGCTTCCGAAGAATCTCCGGGACTGGATCAACAACACCGATGAGACGGTAGCCGAGGATCAGTCGCGGTAGTTGTCACCGGAGACCCGGCTCATCCAAGCATCCCAACCGGGATCGATCCCTATGCGGGCAATGCACGCACGCGGTTCCGGTCCGTGCTGAATTCGCCGGCGATGCCGACGTCGTGGGGGAAGTGCGGGGCCGGGTCGGCCCGCAGAATCCTCGTGCGTTGTCGCAATGTCGCGTTCTATCCCGACGCGGTGAGCGGCGCCCGATGCGTCACAGCCGGGATAGCCGGTCGATGCAACGGATGGCGTTCAGGGCGTCGCTATGATCGTTGCACGTTCCCATGTTCGGGCGAGAGAGGCGTCGATTGGATACGGAACTGGTCGTCGCGCTTGTTTCGGCAGGAGCGGTGGTTCTCGCCGCGGGACTTGGGGCACTCGGGGCTCTCATTGGAACCTCGCGGCGACGCCTTCCTCGACAGCTCCAGCAAGCCAAGAACCTGTCGGCGGGGCTTGAGTCCATGACCAAAGGTTCGGCCGAGCAGCGACTCGTGCGTGACGTCCATGACGACCTCGTCGTGGAGTGGGCTCTTAGACAGGCGGATCATTCCTACGACGAACTCATCACCGCAGCGCGCCCACTCATTGTCTTCGGGTCGCTCCTGTCTGTTGGTGGGCTTGCCGGCGTTCTGGGAGTAGCCGTCGCCGTAACGCTGCAGTTCCCTTCAGGCGTCTCGACCAAGACCTATCCCGAGTGGGCATCCAATATCGGCGCCATCGCGGCAGCCATGACATTGGTTGGCATCGGCACGCTCATAATCGGCGCGTTGATGTACCTGCTTGGCAGAGGCGGTCACGTGAGAAACATGAACGCGATCCGGAGTGCTCACAATCTTCGGAACACCGTTCGCGCCCAAAACGACGCGGCAATGGCGGCCCACCGCTCTCAGCGGCGGACGGTTTGGGCATCGCGGTTCACGCAGATTCGGAAGAGGTACTTCGGGGGCAAATCCAGTTAGTCCCTGCGCAGCGTGACCGCGTTGCGCCACACCACAGTGCTCACGATGATGCCGCGGTCACCGCTCGCATTAACAATCGCGACCCGAGCGTTCCACCCGCGCGCGAATGCCGGGATCCGCTCAGCCGGTCGATCCCGCCAGTTCACCTATGCGCAAACCGCCCGGCCGCCAATCGCCCCACACGATCGGGGAGTGCCCGAACGCGCGTTGCACAATGCGCACGGCGACGCCGGGATCTCCGCAATCAACGTGTCCTCAGCTGCTTCTCTATTCGGCGGAGCGAGATCGACTGCGTGCTTCGATCCCTAACCGGGCAGTCTCCTCTCGCCGGACGAATGAGTAGACCAATCGAACTTTGCAGCCTGCGTCACGTTCCCATCTCAGGGAGCGCTTCGACCTCCGTAGCGTCCTCGAACAGAGCCTCCTCGTCGTCCTCGCCAGATCGCGCCTTCACGCCCTCGGCCGCACCCTGGATCATCTCCAAGGCGGGGCGATAGAGGAAGGGCACCTTATATGTACGGCTGGCGACGGGTCCCAGGGATTCGAAGAAGCCGATATCGACGAGACGGCGAACACGCTCCTCGGCGACTGACCTCTCGCAACCCCACAACGCCTGGAGACTCGCTAGGTCGTGAAGTGTCCGTTGGCCACGAAGCGCTTCAAGCCAATCTCGCAGCCAGGGGTACTCCGGGTAGATCGTCTTCTGTAGTCGAGTCTCGGACACCTCGGGGTGCGCTTCTCGAAAACTCTGCGCCTCGAAGTAGAGGTCATCCGGGAGCGACGCCTCGCCGGTATCGAACCGTCCGAGCTGTCGATCCCTCACGACGGTAAACAGATGGATGAGTTCGCGCGGCGCCGCCGTGCTCTTTCCATCTTCCGTGCGAGACATGCACCAGTCGAATGTCGCTGGCTTGCGCGTTCCGGCGTCCACCTGCTTTGGAAACACTCTGTGGAACAACTCCTGCTGTGCGACAGCGGTTGCGACCGCGGCGTCGGGGTCAACACCCAGCGCGGCGGATAGCTTCGAGCTCTGGATCAAGCGTTGCGTGATCAGCTGGAGGAGATTGGCCTTGCTCCATTGCAGAGTCATGTCCCGCGTAATATGGCTGGTCTCGCGAAAGCCGCCAGCAGTGATCTCGGCCCAGATATCGGTGCGCAAGAAGATCTTCATCCGAATGTTCTTCAGAGGCTCCACGAGCTTGTACACGCGAAACAATGCGCGCAGTGCATTGGCTTCGAGTTCGGGTGAGGCCGTGAAGGCGACATCGAGTCGATCGAGCATGAGCCAAACCTTGAAGACCTGCCCCTCGAGAACCTCATTCACATCCTCGTAAAGCTGGTCAACCGAAACCACGCCTGCCGCTGACTGCGCAGCATTCGGTTCGTCGAAAGTGATCTTTGCTGCGAAATCGATCGGAGAACCCGTCGATGGGTCAACGACGGTCATCGAGGTTTCGATGCTCTCAGGGTTGAACAACCGGCTGATTACGTCGCGCACTCGTGTGACAATCGTCCGCCTCACCTTGATGGCGTCAGTGAGCCCAATCGATCCGAGGGCTCGACGGACTTCCTTGAGCTTCTCCGAGGTAACGCCGTACCGCTCGAGTTCTTCCACGATTAGGACGAGGAAGTACAGCTGCCAAATCCGGACAAACTCCGTCTCCGTAGTCGGTGGCGCAGTTTGAATCGACGCGAATGCTGTCGCACCGGTCGGGTTCTCGCCAGGCACGAGTATGACGTTGCGGCTAAAGAGCGCCTCTTCACGCGACACCAGCATGCTGTAGATGGCGCTCTTCCCGCCCCCCTTCGGGGCGAACACGATGTCGACCTCGTCGGACCAGACTTTCCGCCACTGCTCGGTCTCGACGAAGTATCGAGCAAGATGGTCGCTCTCGTCCTCGGCGGTACGTCCGCCGAAAGAGATGTCTTGGATCACAGCGCGGCGGTCAACACTCACGGCGCAAGCTTAGGGGTACCGCCGTCACTAGACTCGCTGGACGGAGAGTGGTCGTCATGCGCTCGCCGCAATGGCTTGCAGATTCAGGTGTTCGACGCTGGGCACGAGAATGGGCCAATGGGCTCCAGCTACATCCTCGGCGCAGGTTTCTCTCGCGCTGTCTCGTCCTCGATGCCGTTGCTGACCGAGCTAGGCCTCCGCGTGAGGGACGGCGACGAGGAGATCGCGAACAGAGTTAGCGCACACGAGATCGAGGCGTTTGAGTCTTGGATGTCGCAGGCATCGACTCCGCAGCCCTATCGCGACCGGGCCGAAAACCTCGAAGCGAAGGGCCTCTATCTGCGAGCGACTCGAGAGATCAGCGCGATCCTTCGCGACGAAGTGATCACGGCATCAAGCCGCCCGCTTCCAGGCTGGCTGCTGGACTTGGTCGAGCTCTGGCACGCCACCCGCGCATCGGTCAGCACCTTCAACTACGACACACTCGTCGAGTTAGCGGTCCGACGAGCCTGCCTGTACGACGCGAACAGCAGACTCATCGTCCCATGGCCCACAGTCATCAACTTCGCCCCGTCGGGCAGTGCAGGTCGAACGTTCGGTGAGGACGGGCGCGACGCAACCTGGACGTCGTTCGACCTACTCAAGCTGCACGGATCTATCAATTGGTACTGGGTTCCCGGCGACGACAGTAGCGCGACGCTCGAGCGCGTACCTCTCTTCGACGGTGAGCGCGAAGAAGAGCGAAACTTTGCGCCGGCACGGTGGCTACCGGGTAAGGAGCCGTACATCGTCCCGCCCGTTGCGCTGAAGTCCGCGTTCTACGGCGGCCCGATCACTTCGCACCTCTGGCAGTCAGCAAGCCACGCGATAGGGGAAGCAGCCGAGATCGTGCTCATGGGCTATTCCGTACCAACCACCGACCTCACGACTCTCGGCCTACTTCGAGAATCTCTCTCCAGACGATCACACATCCGGATCACCGTTTGTGATCTCTACCCCGATACTGTCGTTCAAAGAGTACGAAACGTCTTGCCTCCCTCGGCTGAGGTCGAGATCGAAGTCTTTGATGGACCGAATGCTATTGAGCGATTCACGACTGACCGACTGTTGCGGGCCCGCGAGGAAACAGTCCGGCGAGTGCGGACGAAGCTCGCATCGAGGCCTAGCGCACCGTTGGGAGTCTCCGCCAGCGAAGGAATGATGCGCCAGGTGACCGCAGTCACTCGCGATGGTCAGACCGTCACCTGCACAACGTCACCGGAGTTCCATGCAGGCTCCTGGCCGCGGCTGACTGATCTTAAGGCGGAGGACAGCATCGGTCCCTCCTTCGTAGTGCCAGCGCATACGCTCGATTCGACCCTTGACGGGGCTACCGACCTGCGTGTGGTCGACCGCGACTCGAGCGCGAGAGTCTGGACGACGTTTGGCGAGACGATCGCGGACGAGGAGTGGATAGTACTTGCCGCTGGCCTGCCCAAGCAGGACTTCAAGCCTGTATAGGAGTGCTCGCCAACGCGCGCCCGCGAGGTGGTCGTGGAGTGCACGAGCGCCGGTCCTTGAGCGCGCGTCAACGAACGTTTGCTCCGCTTCTCTCCCCGACGCGAGGCAAGTGCCCGTATACCCAGCCCGCTGAAATCGCACGTTCGGGTCCGCTAACCGCACGCCCCTGCCAATCGCCATAACCCCGCGTCAGACACCCACGGTCACCGGCACCAGATCGTTCGCCGACCGCACCACCAGCGCGCCCGCGAACACCTCCGCATCCAGCCCCGCGGGCGCCGTCACCCGGAACGAAGCCTCGTCGCCAGGCAGCAACGTCACCATCCCCCGGTCGACCCGTGCGGCGGCATCCGCTCGGTCCACCAGCAGCGTTACGTCCTTCGCGAGCGATGTCGCCCGCACCCGCACCTCGTAGCCACCCTCGACCGCCGAAGCCGATGCGACCACCGGCGACGGCGACAACCGCAGCGCGGGGTCCTCGTCGAAGTACCAGAACGCCCGCTCGCCCGTCGACAGCTCGGCGACCACGAACTCCCCCGTCGGGTCGTCCGATGACACGTCCAGGGCCACCGACACCGCCGAGCGCGCGGGCACCGAGGCCGAGGCATCCATCGACGTCCGCTCGTCACCCGCGAACGTGAGCACCCGCACCGACACCGAGGCCTCCCACGGTGAGTCCGAGTCGTTGTGCAGCACGAGCGCCAGGCCGCCGTCGCGGGGCTGGATGGTCGCGAAGCGGTCGGCGTAGACGTCGCGCAGCGCGTACCAGAGCGGCTTGCGGATGCCGTGACCGTCGACCGCGGCCCACGAGATCACGGGCCAGCAGTCGTTGAGCTGCCACACGATCGAGCCCTGGTTGAGGGGGTGGAGCGAACGGAAGTGCTCGATGCCGAAGCGCACCGCGCGGGCCTGGTTGAGCTGCGTGGCCCAGTGCCAGTCGTCGATCGACTGCGGCTCGGCGATGTGCGCGCCGAGGCCGCGCTCGAGCTTGCCGTTGCCGTCGTTCGCCTTCTGGTGCACGAGCATGAGCGGGCCATACGGGTCGGCGGGCTCGTCGTGCACGACCGAGAACAGCGTTGACCACGCCGCCGGCCCCTGGAAGCCGAACTCCGACACGAACCGCGGCCGGTAGGTGCGATAGACGTCGTAGTCGACCTGGTTCCAGACGTCCCAGATGTGCACGGTGCCGTGCTTCGGGTCGTTCGGGTGCACGAAGCGGCTGAAGCCGTACGGGCTTCCGGCCGAGTACGGCGTCGTGGGCGCGAGCTCGCCGATGACGCGCGGGAACAGGTCGAGGTAGTAGCCCTCGCCCCACGTCGCGCCCTTGAGGCGCGGGCGCCAGCCCCAGTCGACCCAGCCCCAGATGTTCTCGTTGCCGCCGTTCCACACCACCAGGCTCGGGTGCGAAGACAGGCGCGTGACGTTGTCGCGGGCCTCGGCCTCGAACTCGTCCCACAGCTCGGCGTCCTCGCTGTAGGCGGCGCACGCCAGCAGGAAGTCCTGCCACACCAGCACGCCGCGCTCGTCGGCGAGCTCGTAGAAGTCCTCGGACTCGTAGATGCCGCCGCCCCACACCCGCAGCAGGTTCATGCCCGACTCCTCGGCGTCGGTGAACCGCTCTGCCAGCCGCTCGCGCGTGATGCGCGCGAAGAAGGTGTCTTCGGGAATCCAGTTCGCCCCGCGGATGTAGATGGGCTTGCCGTTGACGATCACGGTGAACGGGCTGCCGTCGGCATCGGCCTCGACGTCGATCTCGGCGGAGCGGAAGCCGATGCGCCGGCTCCACTCCGCCTCACCCGCCTGCACGGTCAGCTCGTACAGCGGCTGCGCGCCATGCCCCCGCGGCCACCAGAGTTCGACGTCGGGCGCGGTGATCGACAGCACGACAGAAGAAGTGCCGATGGATGCCGCAACCGCCGCGCGTTCGCCGGCCACGTGTGCGACGACCTCGAGATCGGTGGCGTCGTCGCTCCACTCCAGCTCGACGTGCACGTCGACGCGGCGGGCATCGCCGTCGACGCCGACCACCGGACGGACGGACGCGATGCGCGCGCCGCTCCAGCTCTCGATGCCGATGCGACGCCAGATGCCGCTCGTCACGAGCGCGGGACCCCAGTCCCAGCCGAAGTTGCAGGCCGTCTTGCGGATCGCGTTGTACGGGTGCACGTAGCCGTGCGGACGCTCCCCCAGCACCGCCTCGCGCTCCTCGGCGTAGGCGATGGGCGAGCGGAACGTCACCTCGAGCCGATTGCCCTCGGGCCGCAGCAGCGCGCCGACCGGCCAGCGGTAGGTGCGGTGCTGGTTGCGGGTGGTCGCGACCTCGACGCCGTTGAGCACGACGCGGGCCACGGTGTCGAGGCCCTCTGCGACGAGGTCGTGGTTGTCGGCGCCGTCGGCCGGTGCGTCGAAGGTCAGCTCGTACGTCCAGTCGCACCGCCCGATCCACGACAGCAGCGACTCGTTGTCGTCGACATACGGATCGGGGATGAGCCCGGCGGCGAGCAGGTCGGTGTGCACCACACCGGGGACCGTCGCCGGAACCGGCTCGGCCGCGACGCCGGCGAAGGCGGGAGGGATGCCGCCACCGCTGTGCCGCAGGGTCCAGCCGTCGTGAAGCTCACGCAAAGTCATACCCCTAGGAGTAGCACAGGCTCGCGGCCCGACACGTAGCGCGACTACCCGAAACTGGCGGATTCGCAGGGTTTCGGCATCCGATTCTCGTCCTGGGCCGCGCGTGATGTAGTCTTACTACCCTGATGCTCACCGAAGAAGGGACGCCTATGTGCGCCGCTGCACGCGTCGCGGAACCTGCCTCGCTCCAGGTCGACCCGTTGAACGGCCTCTTCTCGGGGCGATCGGAGCGCTATGAGAAGCACCTCGCCGACCTCGGCGGGCTGTACCGCGACACCGCGGCGTTCGACGCGGCGCTGGCCGCCCACGACGGCGAGCCGGTGTACTGGGTCGAGAGCAGCACGCCCGAAGAAGGCCGCGGCGCCCTGACCATCGGGCTCAGCGTGCTGCAGCCGGGCCGCATCGGCGACGAGTTCGCGATGACCCGCGGCCACCTGCATGCCCAGGCCGAGTTCGCCGAGCTGTACTACGGCATCGCCGGCAGCGGCGTCATGCTGCTCGAGAGCGTGGCCGGCGAGTCCCGCGCGGTGCCCATCACACCCGGCGTCGCCGTGCACGTGCCCGGGGGCTGGGTGCACCGCAGTGTCAATGTCGGCGCCGACAAGCTCGTGACGCTCTTCGCGTACGCGACCGAGGCAGGCCAGGACTACGGCATCATCGAGCGGGCAGGAGGGATGCAGCAGCTCGTCGTCACCGACGGCGACGGCGGCTGGACCACCCGGCCGAACCCCGACCACGGAGGCTACGTTGCCTGAGCAGGACGTCCTCGCCGACCTCGCGGCGCACATCGACATCAGCTGCGTGCAGGCGCGCCACAACCGCGCCGACCTCGAAGAGCTCGCGCAGCGCGCCATAGCCGGCGGCTTCGTGAGCGCCCACGTGCTGCCGAACTGGCTGCCCGT
Organism: Microbacterium kyungheense; assembly: GCF_006783905.1. Taxonomy (GTDB): domain Bacteria; phylum Actinomycetota; class Actinomycetes; order Actinomycetales; family Microbacteriaceae; genus Microbacterium; species Microbacterium kyungheense. The sequence continues at coordinate 61,673 of NZ_VFPE01000008.1, forward strand.
CATGCGCGAACTGCTCGACGGCTCGACGGTGCTCGCCGGGTCGCCGGTCGGCTTCCCGAGCGGCGGCGCCACGACGGCCACCAAGGTCGCCGAGGCCCGTGAACTGCTCGACCTCGGCGCGCAGGAGCTCGACGTCGTCGTCGCGATCGGCAGGCTGCGCTCGGGCGAGACGGACTATGTCACGCGCGAGCTCGCCGCCGTCGTGGAGGTCGTGGGCGACCGCGTTCCCCTTCGCGCGATCCTCGAGGTCGGCTACCTCGACAACGACCAGCTCCGCGCGGGCGTCGACGCCGCGATCGCGGCGGGTGTGCCGTGGATCAAGACCGGCACGGGCTGGTCCGGCATCTCGACCACCGTCGACCACATCCGCGTGATCGCCGACCAGGCAGCCGGCCGCGCGGCACTCAAGGCGGCGGGCGGCGTGCGCGATCTCGCCACGGTGCGCGAGATGGCGCGCCTGGGCGTCACCCGATTCGGAATGAACGCCGATGCCGCCGTCGCGGCGGTGGCCGCGGCATCCAGGAGTGAAGCATGACCTTTCCCACCATGAACGCCCACGACCTGCGGCCGGCGGAGACGCCGACGCTCTACTTCATCGGTGTGACGACCGGGCGCTCGTCGATCCAGTACGTCTTCCCCCGCTGGGCCGAGCAGCTGGGGCTCGAGGGGGCTGTACTGCAGGGCATCGACCTGCCGCTGCGCGCGCCGGCGGACGACTACCGCCGCGTGGTCGAGTTCATCGCCGCCGACCCGCTGAGTCTCGGCGCGCTCGTCACGACGCACAAGATCGACCTCTTCACCGCGTGCCGCGATCTCTTCGACGAGATCGACCCGTTCGCCCGGCTCATGGGCGAGACGAGCTGCATCTCCAAGCGCGACGGCAAGCTGATCTGCCACGCCAAGGACCCGATCTCGAGCGGCCTGGCTCTAGACACCTTCATCCCCGACGGCCACTGGAGCCGCACCGGCGCCGACGCGCTGTGCATGGGGGCCGGCGGCTCGACCATCGCCATCAGCTGGTACCTCTCGCGCCTCGAGTCCGGCGCCGAGCGCCCCGGCCGCATCATCGTGACGAACCGATCGCCGCAGCGCCTCGAGCACATCCGCGAGATCCACGCGCAGCTCGACACCGACACCGCGTTCGAGTACGTGCTCACGCCGACCTCCGCCGACAACGACCGCGTCATGGCGGGGCTCGCGCCCGGGTCGCTCGTGGTCAACGCGACCGGCCTCGGCAAGGATGCCCCGGGCTCGCCGCTGACGGATGCCGGCGTCTTTCCCGAGCGCGCCATCGCGTGGGACCTCAACTACCGCGGCGACCTCGTCTTCCTCGATCAGGCGCGCGCTCAGGAGGACGCGCACGCCCTGCAGGTGGAGGATGGTTGGATCTACTTCGTGCACGGATGGACGCAGGTGATCGCTGAGGTGTTCCACATCGACATCCCCACCGCGGGGCCTTCGTTCGAGCGTCTGAGCGAGCTCGCCCTCGCGACGCGGTGACGCCGTGACCGCACTCGCGCTGGCCTTCGACCTCGGCACCGGAGGCTGCAAGGCCTCGCTGTGGGACGAGCACGCGACCATGCTCGCCGAGACGGTCTGCGAGTACGCGACCACGCACCCCGCCCCCGGCCGCAACGAGCAGCGCCCCGAGGACTGGTGGCGCGCCATCGTGGCATCCACCCGCGAGATCATCGAGCGGATTCCGGATGCCGCGACGGCCGTCGCCGGCATCGCACTGTCGGGCCAGAGCCTGGGCGCCGTGCAGCTCGACGATGCGCTCGAACTGGTGCGGCCCACGACGCCGATCTGGTCGGACGCGCGCGGCCGCACCGCGCGCGTGTTCGCCGCGCTGCCCGAACCGGAGTGGTACCGGCGCACCGGCAACGGGTTCGGCGCGGCGCTCTACCCGGTATTCAAGGCCGCTGCCTTCGCCGCCGAAGAACCGGAGGCATGGGCGCGCACGCGGCACCTCGTCGGCTCGAAGGACTGGATCAACCTGCGGCTGACCGGACGCCTCGTCACCGACCACTCGATGGCGTCGGGCTCGGGCGCCTATTCACTCGAGCGCGGCGGCTACGACGACGAGATCCTGGCCGCCGCGGGCATCGCGCGCGAGCTCCTTCCCGAACCCGTCGAGTCCGCCGACGTCGTCGGCGCCCTCACACGCGACGCCGCCGATGCGCTCGGCCTGCCGGCCGGCATCCCGGTGTTCGCGGGTGCCGTCGACAACGCGGCCATGGCGCTCGGCTCACGCGGCACCGCCGAGGGCCGCCTGTACGCCGCGCTCGGATCGTCGAGTTGGATGACCGTCACGAGCGCTCGCCCCGTGCTCGACGAGCACTCCCGGCCCTACGTCTTCCGCCACGCGATCCCCGGCCTGCACGTGAGCGCGCTGTCGACCTTCTCGAGCGGCACGACCATCGGGTGGCTGCGGGACCTGCTCGCACCCGGCGAGCCCATCGGCACCTTCGTCGAGCGTGCCGCGGCGAGCGCCCCCGGTGCCGGCGGCGCGGTCATGCTGCCGACGCTCGCGGGCGGCACGCCGCTGGAGGGCGGCTCGGGCGTGCGCGGAGGCCTCGCCGGGCTGGAACTGGGCACCACGTCCGCCGACCTCGTGCGCGCGTGCCTGGAGGGCATCGCCTTCGCCCTCGACCGCAGCCTGCGCCTCATGAGGCAGCTCAGCGGTAGCGACGACGAGCTGCTCATCTCGGGCGGCGGCAGCCGGTCGCCGCACTGGAACCGCATCTACGCCGACATCCTGCAGACGCCGCTCGTGCGCACGAGTGTCGACCAGCAGGCCGCAACGCTCGGCGCGGCCGCGATCGCGTTCGTCGGCATGGGCGCGTGGACCGACTTCGGCCGCGTCGACGACGCCCACACCGTGATAGAGCGCGTCCTGCCCGCCGACGACGGCGAGGCCGCCTATGCCGCCGCACGCGCGCGCTTCGACGCCGCCTCGGCTGCCCTCGCCGCCCTGCCCCCTCATGCCCCGTCCCACCACCTGGAGTCCTCATGACCACGAAGCCCCTGGTCGTCATCACCGGAGCCAGCTCCGGCATCGGCGCCGCCACCGCGCGCGCCTTCTCGGCCGCCGGCCACCCGCTGCTGCTCATCGCGCGGCGTCTCGAGCCGATGCAGGAGCTCGGCCTGCCCGACACTGAACTGGCGACCGCCGACGTCAACGACACCCCCGCCGTCGCCGCCGCGATCGCCCGTGCCGAGGAGCGGTTCGGGCCCGTCGATCTGCTCATCAACAACGCGGGCCTCATGGCGCTGTCGTCCGTCGCCGAGCAGGACCCGGCACTCGTACAGGAGCAGTTCGACGTCAACTGCGTCGCCCTCATGAAGAACAGCCAGCTGGTGCTGCGGGGCATGCAGGAGCGCCGGCACGGCACGATCGTCAACATCGGGTCGATCGCCGGCAAGCAGCTCTACGCCGACCACACCGTCTACAACGGCACCAAGTACGCCGTCCACGCCATGACCGAGGGCCTGCGCCGCGAGAACGCCGCGCACAACGTCCGCGTGCTGCTGGTGGCCCCCGGCATGGTCGACACCGGCCTGCTCGGCAACACCGGCGAGGGCGACGTGCTCGACGGCTACCTCGACTACAAGAAGAGCATCGGGGGCGGCCTGGTGCCCGACGATATCGCCGGCGCCATCCTCACCGCGTACCAGCTGCCTCAGCACATCTCGTTCCGCGAGATCGTCGTGGCACCCACCTCGCAGGACGCCTGATGAAGAAGAGCGGAATCCTCCACGCCGAACTCGCCGGGCACCTGGCCCGGCTCGGTCACACCGACCAGTTCCTCGTCGTCGATTCGGGCTTCCCGGTACCGCCGGGCGTCCCCGTGGTCGACCTTCGGGTCGTGTACGGCCTGCCCGCTTTCGCCCCCGTGCTGACGGCGATCGCCGACGAGGTCGTCGTCGAGCACGCGCTCGTGGCGACGGAACTCGCCGACGCCAACCCCGCGGCGCACGAGGTCATCGCCGGCCGGTTCGGCGAGCTCGGCACCGTCGACCACTCCGAGCTCAAGCGCCGCGCGGTCTCCGCCCGCTTCGCCGTGCGCACCGCCGAGGACACCCCATACGCGAACGTCCTCCTCACGGCGGGCGTGGGGTTCCCGGTATGACCTCCGCGCCCACCGTGCTGGGCGCCAACCGCATCGTGCCGGTCGTCGTCATCGACGATGCCGGTCGCGCGCCCGACCTCGCCGACGCCCTCGCCGCCGGCGGCATCCGCTGCGCCGAGATCACCTTGCGCACGCCCGCCGGCCTCGACGCCATCCGCGCGACGGCCGGGCGCTCGGACTTCGTCGTGGGGGCGGGCACCGTGCTCACCCCGGACCAGGTGGATGCCGCCGCCGACGCGGGAGCGCAGTTCCTGGTGTCGCCCGGGCTCGACGACGCCGTGATCGCCCGCGCGGCCGAGCGCGGCATCCCGATCGTGCCGGGTGTCGCGACCGCGACCGAGATCCAGCGGGCAGTGAGCCGCGGCATCCATCATCTGAAGCTCTTCCCGGCGGGGCTCGTCGGCGGGGGCGCCGCCGTGCGCGCATTCGCCGGCCCCTTCCCCGACGTGAAGTTCCTGCCGTCGGGCGGCGTGTCGGTCGACAACGCCGCGGAGTACCTCGCCTCGCCGTCGGTCTTCGCCGTGAGCGGGTCGTGGATGGTGCCCACTGCTGCCATCGCTGCGGGCGATTTCGACACGGTTCGCGCACTGTCGGCGGCCGCGACGGCCGCCATCGAGAGTTCGGCAAGTTAGTAGCAGCACTACCTCCACTACCTTTCCAATAGGCCTTGCGCGGCCCATTTGCGTCCCTCTAGCCTGGCTCGCACCACGATATGCGTAGTGTCACTACATCTGGATGACCATCGGTGGTCACACCGGCGGCGCTGCGCTCTATCGACGTCGATAGGAGAAATGGAATGCGACGACGGCGAATCGGCACCGCGATCGCGGCGGCGACAGCCTTGGCGGTGGGGACGCTGGTGCCCGCACTGCCCGCTTTCGCGGCGAGCACGGATGCGCAGCGAACGGTCACGGTCGACCTCGACGAGGTCGTGCAGGACGACTACCTCGGCATCGGGGTCAACGTCATCCCGTGGAGCCTCATGGGCGACACCGCCGCCTACGGCTACGACGACGCCGACTGGGAGGTCGACGTCGAGCGGATCCTCACCGTGCAGCCCAAGGTGGCGCGCGTATGGTTCCAGATCGACTGGATGGAGCTCGAGAAGGGACAGTACGACTTCGAGAGCCCCGAGATGAAGGCGTTCTACCGCTACCTCGACGCCTTCCAGCAGGCGGGCACCGAGGTGCTGCTGAACTTCGGGTGGAAGGTCGGCGAGCGCGTGCACGACTGGTTCCTCTACCCCGGCGTGCAGAAGCCGTACGAGAGCGCCCCCGGCGATCTGGTGGCGTACGGGCACTCCGCCTCCGCCCTGCTGAACGAGCTCATCAACAACCGCGGCTACGACAACGTCGACTACCTGACGTTCTACAACGAGCCCAACGGCAGCTGGGACTTCGAGGGACCCGCCGACCAGAAGGCGTACTACGCCGACATGGCGCGCAAGGTGCACGAGCAGCTGCAGGCCGACGGCCTGCGGGACGACGTGCAGATCTGGGGCCCCGAAGAGGTCAACGCCCCCGACTGGACGAAGTACATGGCCGAGAACGCGGGCGACGTGTTCGACCAGTACTCGTTCCACCTCTACGGCGAGTCGTACGACTTCATGAGCCAGGCGATCGACCAGCGCCGCGCCTCCATCGGCGACGCCCCGCTGAACCTGTCGGAGATGGGCTGGACCAACCCCGGCACAAGCGTCTGGGAGACCGGGTATCCGAACTACATCATCCGCAGCGCCAACGGCGGTGTGCACTCGAACCTCGTGTGGCAGCTCAACGGCGTCATGACCGACGACCCCCGCGGCGACACCAACGGCTCGTTCAACATGTGGGACTCGCTCGTACTCGGCTTGAAGCCGACCGCCGCGTTCTACGAGGCCGGGTTGCTCATGCGCTACATCCCAGCCCACAGCACGGTGCTCGGCACGGAGGTGTCGGACGACGACATCCGTGCGACCGCGTTCCGCGACGCCGACGGCGAGCTGACCGTGTTGGTGGAGACGGCCGAAGGGCGCCCGAAGGACGTCAAGGTGCAGTTCACCGGGGGCAACGTCAACGACCGCTTCAACCGCTTCGTGTTCGACGACTCGGTCGCCCAGCCCGAGGCGAACGCGCTGCTGCCGGCGACCACCGGTCAGTTCAAGCCCAAGAAGTCGGCATTCATCGACGGTGAGATCGGCTCCGCCCACACCTTCGCGATCTACACGACGGCACCGGCCGAGACCCAGGTCGCGATGACACCGGCGCAGTCGACGGTCGCCGGTGGCGCGCAGGTCGACCTGGATGCCTCGATCATCGACGGCAGCGGAAAGCTGACGTGGTCGGTGGTGGGCGAGGGCAACGGGTCGGTGGACGCGAACGGCGTCTTCACCGCGCCGGCCGTGGAGTCCGAGCGGTCGGTCGCCATCCGTGCCACCACGAAGAGCGGTGCCTACGGCGTCGCACAGGTGCTCGTCACCCCGGCACCGCGTGCCGGCGTCGCGGACGCCCCCGTGTTCAGCCTCGAACCCGGGCTGTACCCGTCGGTCGAGGGCGTGACGATCACGACCGGCACGCCCGGCGCCGAGATCCGGTACACGACGGATGGCAGCATCCCGACAGCCGCATCGACGCTCTACACCGGTCAGATCATCCTGAACCCGCTGCAGACGACGTACCTGCGCGCGATCGCGGTCGCGCCCGGGCTGGAGCCGTCGGGCGTGACGTCTCGGCTCTACAAGGTGCTCGACGTGCAGAACGCCCCCGACGGCTACGAGTTCTGCCAGTACGCCGACCGCGGGACCTGCGAGTTCGACGGCGAGGCGAGCGTCGCATTCGGATCGGAGGGTCTGTTCCGCTTCGGCACGTTCACCGACGGCGTCGACTGCACGGCGGTGTCGTTCGGCGGCGACCCGAACCCGGGCGGCGACAACCGGTGCTTCGTGAACCCCGAGATCCCCGACGAGGAGCCGGTGGTCACGATCTTCAACGCCGGCTTCGAGAGCCCGGCGACGAACGGCACGGCGAACGGTCCGATGGTCAACGGCTGGACGTTCAGCGCCCGCGCCGGCATCCAGCACAACGACAGCGTCTTCAACCCGGCGTTCCCCGCGCCGGAGGGCGAGCGCACGGCGTACCTGAAGACCGACTCGGGCCTGAACAGCCGGATCGACCAGACGGTCATCTTCCCGGCAGGCACGTACGCGATCACGTTCTACGCCGCGAACCGCGCCGACTTCGGTGGGCTGCAGGAGTTCGACGTGTTCGTCGACGACCAGCTCGTCGGCCACGCGGCACCGGACGACAGTGGCGCGTACGAGCTCCATCAGACGGACTCCTTCACCGTCGAGTCCGGCCAGCACACCATCTCGTTCGTCGCCACGACGTTCGAGGGTGACAACACCGGCTTCGTCGACGACGTGAAGGTCATCGTCGCGGAGTGACTCCCGGAGACGGCGCGTCGGCTTCGGCCGGCGCGCCGTCTCTCTGTGTCGGCATCGGGCGCAGCGCACGAGCGTCGACGTTGCGCTCACAAGAAAGCTCCGCGGCTGCTTGACCTTGACCTTGGGTCAGGGTTCACACTCGCCGCAGCGACGCGAAACCGGGTCGCCGACAACGGAAATCCAGGAGCACGACATGACTCTCGCCACCCCGAACCAGACCGCGGCCCAGGCGCAGGACCGCCCGGAGCTGCAGCAGATCCTCGACGACATCGTGGCCTCCGGCATCACCGGCATCACGCTGCGCGTCCGCGATGAGCGCGGCGACTGGACGGGCGCCGCAGGCCGCGCCGAGCTCGGCTCGGATGCCCTGCCACCGATCGACGGCCACGTCCGCGTCGGCAGCAACACCAAGACGTTCACGGCGGCCCTCGCACTCCGCCTCGTCGAGGAGGGACGCCTCGACCTGGATGCGAGCGCCGCAGGGTACCTGCGCGGGTTCGACCTCGATCCCCGCATCACCGTCCGGATGCTGCTGCAGCACACCAGCGGGGTCTTCAACTTCACCGGCGAGTTCTATCCCGACGGAACCGTGGTCGCCGGCATCCCCTCCACGATCTCGGGCAAGGAGTGGGTGGACAGCCGCTTCACGCGCTACGCGCCCGAAGAGCTGGTGCGCCTGGCGCTGTCGAAGCCCGGTCGCTTCGAGCCCGGCACGGACTGGAGCTACTCCAACACGAACTACGTCATCGTCCGGCTGATCGTCGAGAAGGTCACCGGCCGCCCCATCGCGGAGGAGATGGACCGCGCGATCTTCACACCCCTCGGGTTGCGCGACACCGCCCAGCCGACGTACGAGACGGCGATCGCCGAGCCCCATCCGCACGCGTACTACCGGTACGACGACGACGGTGTGGAGCGCACGGTCGACGTGAGCGAGCACAACCCGTCGTGGATCTCCAGCGGCGGCGACATGATCTCGACGTCGCAGGATCTGCAGACGTTCCTCACGTCGCTCGTCACCGGGCGCCTGCTCCCCGCCCAGCTGCTCACCGAGATGCGCACGACCACCCCCACCCCGATCCCCGGCATGGAGTACGGCCTGGGCGTCTTCGTCCAGGACCTCGGCGAGCACGGCACGGTCATCACGCACAACGGCGGCGCCGCGGGCTATGCAGCACTGGTGTACTGCACCCCCGACGGCCGCCGCTCGATGACGGCGACGCTCAACTACATCGACGACGCCGCGCTCACCCTGGCCGTTCCCTTCCAGCAGGGCTCGCAGCGGCTGGTGGATGCGGTCTTCCGCACCGCGCCCGCCGTCACCGCGTGACGACCGTGCCCCACGTGACTCTCCGGACGGCGGGACGACCGCCGTCCGGAGAGCAGGGCAGGCTGGAACCATGAGCAGCGGAGTCACCATCGGCCAGGCGGCCGCGTTCGTCGGCGTCACGGTGAAGACGGTGCGGCATTATCACAAGCTGGATCTGGTGCCCGAGCCCGAGAGGGACACCTCGGGCTACCGCCGCTACAGCGCCGACGATCTGCTGCGACTCGTGCAGGTGCGCACGCTCGCCGCGGCCGGCGTGCCGCTGGCCGACATCGGCGGCCTGCTCGACGCAGAGGACGCGGAGTTCGCCGAAGGGCTGGCCGAGGTCGAGACCCGGCTGAACGCCCAGATCGACGAGCTGACGGCGCGCCGCGACACCCTGCACAAGCTCACCGACGGCAACCGTGCGCTCCTTCCGGATCGGGCGGTGGCACTGCTCGAGCGGATGCCGGCGCTCGGGTTCAGCCCCGAAGAGACGGCCTCGTCACGCGAGGGCCTGGTTCTCGCGAAGGCGCTCGTGCCCGAGCAGTTCGACGACCACCTCTCGGCGATCGAGAACGCCGTCCTCGATCCGGAGTTCGTGGCGCTGAGCAGGCGGGGCGCCGGCGCCGCAGCGTGGACGCCCGACGATCCCCGCATCCCCGAGCTGGCCACCGCCATGGCGGACCACTACCTCGCTCACCCCGAGCACCTGCGGATCGTCACCGGACTGCAGGCGCGTACCGACACCTCCGCCCGCTACGGCATCGTGCGGGACTTCGGTTCGGACGAGGGGACCGCGGCCGAACGCCTGGTCGGTCTGGTCGAGGCGCGACTGCGCGCCGCGGGCGTGCGCATCCCCAGGCCGGACGCGCACTGAGCGCGGCCGGTCCGTGGCGGGATCCTCAGCCCCCCGCGGCGGGAGGCGTGCGCTTGGACTCGGCCAGCTCGTCGACGTAGAGCCCCGTCTCGTCGATCGTTCCGTTGCGGTACGCCTGGCGCCCCACCATGTGCGCCGACAGCGGCGCGGTCGCCAGCTGGATCAGCACCACCGGCACGAGGAACGCGACGACGGGCCACGACCGCAGCGACAGCGCGATGGCGAGGCAGATCAGGATCAGCCCCAGCACCTGCGGCTTGGTCGCCGCGTGAAGGCGCGTGGGCACGTCGCGGAACCGCAGCACGCCGATGGCGGCCGTCAGGCACAGCAGGGCCCCGATGAGGATCAGGACCAGCGCAGTCACGTCGAGTGCGGCATCCATCAGCGTTCCTGGTCCCTTCTCGCGACGAACCGGGCGATCGAGATCGACCCGAACACCCCGACGGCGGCGATGATGAGCAGCACCGGCAGTGTGCGGGTGTGATGGTTGATCGCCATCTCGGCGCCCAGCACGCACATCACCTCGGTGAGCAGGACGTCGGATGCCACGGCCCGGTCGAGGATCGACGGCCCGATGACGATGCGCCACAGGGTCAGCAGCGCGGCGACGCCGAAGATGACATAGATCGCGATCAGCATCACGTTCATCGCGCACCTCCCCGGACGGACGCGGAGCGGGCGGCCGCGGCATCCTTGATCGCCTGCAGCTGGGCGCGCGAGCCGACGGCGCGGACGATCCGCTCCTCCCAGTGGTGCACGCTGGCGCGCTGCTTCTCGACGTCGGCGTCGCCGCGCACCCCGATGACGTGCAGGTACAGGATCCGGCGGTCGCGATCGGTCTCGACGATGAGCGATCCCGGGATGAGGGATGCCGTCACGCCGACGTGCGTCATGATCAGATCGTCGTCGGTCACGAGGTGCGCCGCGATGATGGCGGTCCCCGGCTGACGACGGACGTCGAGCACCTGCCACGCCACCGTGAGCGACCCCTGCACCACCGCGAAGAGGAACTCGAGCACGAACACGAGCCCCCACCACAGGTTGACCCGGCCCGACAGCTCGACCGGCGGAAGGCGGAACACCCTCGTGACGATCACGGCGGCGATGAGGCCGGTGAGGAACGCGAGCCAGGTGAACTGGCCCCACAGCAGCATCCACAGGGCGATGAGCCACACGAAGAACGGCAGCTGACGCCACGCGGTCACCGCGGCGCGGCGCAGGCGGCTCTGGGGCAGGTCGGGGCTCACGGCGCCTTCTCCGTCCCGGTGGAGTCATCCTGCAGCTGCGTGAGCGACACCGGCTGCAGCAGCGCCTCGCCGATGCGGTTGCACACGTCGTAGAGGGGTCCGGCGAACACCGTCAGCGCGACCGTGACGGCCACCATGCCGGTGGTCGCGGCGGTCATGATCTTCGGGATGACCCGGCGCTCGGTCTCGACCCCGGCCGCGGGTGCGGTGCCGAGGTACGAGATCCGCGCCTCGGTCTCGGCCGAGTCCTCGTCCTCGCGCCAGAACGACAGGTTCCACGCGCGCATGAGCGCGTACAGCGTGAGCAGCGACGTGACGATGCCGCCCACCATGAGCACGATCATGATCGGCGTGCCCACCTGCGCCGCCGCATCGAACAGCGCGTACTTGCCGATGAAGCCCGAGAACGGCGGCAGCCCACCCAGGTTGATCGCGGGGATGAAGTAGAGCACGGCGATCACGGGCGCGGCCTTCATGAGGCCCTTGACCCGCAGGATCGAGGTGGACCCCGCTCTTCGCTCGACGAGGCCGACGGCCAGGAACAGCGTCGTCTGCACCACGATGTGGTGGACCATGTAGTAGATCGTCGCGCCGATCGCGGCGGGCGTCGCGATCGCGAGGCCGAAGATCATGTAGCCGATGTGGCTCACGAGCGTGAACGACAGGATGCGTTTGAGCTCCGCCTGCGCCACCGCCCCCAGCACGCCGACGATCATCGTCGCGAGCGCGACGAACATCAGCAGCATGTTGACGTCGTTGTCGAGGAACATCACGGTCTCGGTGCGGATGATCGCGTACACGCCGACCTTCGTCAGCAGGCCCGCGAACACGGCGGTGACCGGCGCGGGCGCGGTCGGGTACGAGTCCGGCAGCCAGAACGACAGCGGGAACACGGCGGCCTTGATGCTGAACGCGAGCAGCAGCATGAGGTGCAGCACGAGCTGCGTCTGCTGCGGGAGCTCGCCCATCCGTTCGGCGATCTGCACCATGTTGACCGTGCCGAGCGCGCCGTAGATCATCGCGATCGCGGCGAGGAACAGGATCGACGACACCAGGGACACGACGATGTACACGACGCCCGTGCGGATGCGCGACTCGGTCGAGCCGAGGGTGATGAGCACGTACGACGCGACGAGCAGGATCTCGAACCCGACATAGAGGTTGAAGAGGTCGCCCGCGATGAACGCGTTGAAGATGCCGGCGCCGAGGATCAGGTACGACGGGTGGAAGATCGAGACCGGCGTGTCGTCGTCGCCGTCGGCCGCGCCCTGACCGATCGAGAAGAGCAGGACCGCGAGCAGCACGACGCTCGACACCACCACGAGCAGCGCCGACAGCCGGTCGACGTACAGCACGATGCCGAACGGGATCGGCCAGCCGCCCACCGACACCGCGATCGGCTTGTCGCCCGAGTCGACGACGTACAGCAGGATCGCGGCGATCGCGAGCACCGCCGTGAGCGTGACGACCGAGACCACGACCTGGGTCCGGCGATGCCGGCCGGCGATGAGGGCGATCGCCGCGCCCAGCAGCGGGAGCGTCACCAGCAGCGGGACGAGCGCCGGGGCGATGGACGTCATGTTCATGCGTCGCCCCCGTCCTTGTCGTCATCTGCCGTGCCGCGCTTCTCGTCGGTCTGGATGCCGGTCCCGCGGGCCGCGTCGTCCGCCCGGGTGGCGGCACTCGTGCTGAGCGAGGAACGAGACGAAGCATCCCGGCCCCCGCCCTGCTCGGGGCGATCGACCGGAGCGTCGTCGCGGAGCCCGGCGAAGTCGCGGGCGCCGAGGATCGTGATGGGCGCCGTCGCGGTGCCCACGAAGTCGGTCGTGGTCTCGTCGTCGGCGTCTTCGATCTCGGTCTCTTCGTCGATGGCGTCCTCGGCGAGCGTGCCGCGGACGCGCACCTCGAGGTCGGCCTCGTCGTCCGTCACGGTGTCGGCCTGGCCGAGCTGCCACGAACGGTAGATGAGGGCGAGCAGGAACGCCGAGACCGCGAAGGTGATGACGATGGCGGTGAGCGTCAGGGCCTGCGGCAGTGGGTCCGACATGTCTTCGACGTCCTTGGCGGCGCCGAAGAACGGCGCGACGCCGGGCGCACCCATCACGATCAGCAGCAGCAGGTTCGTCGCGTTGCCCAGCAGCAGGAACCCGATGAGCACGCGCGTGAGACTGCGCTCGAGCATCGCGTACACGCCGCAGGCGAACAGCACCGCCATCACGATGATGAGGATGAGCGAGACGTTCACGGCACGCTCACCTCCTCCGGCGAACCCGATGCCTGAGCCTCCCGGAGCTCCTGCGCCTGGCGGTCGACCTCGGCGCCGAGGCTGCGGAGGACGTCGAGCACCAGACCGATCACGACGAGGTACACGCCGATGTCGAACAGCGTCGACGTGACGAACTCGACGTGGCCGAGCACCGGGATCGTGGCCTCCCAGAAGTAGCTGGTCAGCGGCTGGTCCCCGAGGAACACCGGGACCACGGCGCACGCGACGGCGATCGTCATGCCCGTGCCGAGCAGGCGCCCGGCGTCAGTGGGCGCGGCGGCGCCGAGCTCGTAGCGGCCGCCGGCGATGTACCGCATGACCAGGGCCATTCCGGCGACGAGTCCACCGGCGAAGCCGCCGCCGGGCAGGTTGTGGCCGGCGAAGAGCAGGTACAGCGACACGATGATGATCGTGTGGAAGAGGATGCGCACGATCACCTCGAGCATGATCGAGCGGTTCTCCGGCCGCACGCGCTGGCCGCCGACGAGCCATGCCATCGGCCCGCCGCGGGCGCCGCGGGGCTTGACGCCCTCTTCGGTCTCGACGAGCGGGCGGCGCGTGCGGATGGCGCCGGTGGGCAGTGACGAGATCGCGCGGGACAGCGTGTCGGCACGATGCGTGACGAAGACGAGGGATGCCACACCCGTCGCCGCCAGGATCAGCACCGACAGCTCGCCCATGGTGTCCCAGCCGCGCAGATCGACGAGGGCGACGTTCACGACGTTCTTGCCGTGGCCGAGCTGGTAGGCGAGGTCGGGGAAGCGCTCCGAGATCGGCTTCTCGACACGCGCGCTGGTCGCCACGATCGCGACGAGGGCCATCGTGATGCCGACAGCCGTCCCCAGCACCGCGCGCGCCACCGGCCACACCGAGGCGTTGTGCTCGCCCATGCGCGACGGGATGCGGCGCAGCACGAGGGCGAAGGCCACGAGCGTCACGGTCTCGACGAGGATCTGCGTGAGGGCGAGGTCGGGCGCGCCGCTCGTCGCGAAGAGCAGCACCATGCCGAGGCCGGTGACCGACACCAGCACGACCCCCGTGTACCGCTTGCGCGCGCGGATCGCGATGAGACCCGCGGCGATCATGATCGGCGCCACGAACAGCTGCATCGGCGTCTGGAACGCGTCGAGCTGCGCACGCCAGTCGTCGCTGGCGAGCAGTGCCGTCGCCTCAGCCGCGACGAACACGACGAAGATCGTGCCGACGTACACCGGCAGCGAGCCGCGCTGGGTGAGGCTGGTGGTCACCACCGACAGGCGCGCGATGACGCGCAGCGTGCCGTTGTAGGCATCGGCCGCGGTGAAGGGCAGCAGGCGCTTGGCGGGGCGCCACGCGCGCGTCACCCAGAACACCACGACGCCGAGCGCGATCGAGCCGAGCGAGATCCACAGGGCCGGCTCGAACCCGTGCCACAGCGCGAGATGGGCGGGATGCGCAACAGGTGCGACCCCCGGCGTCGATGCGGGCGCGGTGTCGGCGTACGGCGAGAACACCTTGTCGAGCCACGGCGTCGCGAAGCCGGCGACGAGGGTGAGCCCCGACAGCACGATGGGCGCCACGAGGAATCCCATCGGCGGGTCGGGCCATTCGGTGTCGGGGAGGCGGTCGCCCGCGGTGTCGCGCTTCGTCGAGAACGCACCCCACAGGAACCGGATGCCGTAGCCCGCCGTGAGCACGGAGCCCAGGGCGATCCCCGACACGGCCACGATCCCCCAGGCGTCGCCGCCCAGCGCCTCATGCAGAAGCGCTGCCAGCGCGCCCTCTTTCGCGACGAACCCGATCGTCGGGATCACGCCTGCCATCGAGGCGACGGCGATGATCGAGAAGGTCGCCATCACCGGCGCCTGGCGTCCGACGCCCGAGAGCTCGGTCAGATCGCGCGTCGACAGCTGGCGGTCGATCACGCCGACGACGAGGAACAGCGCGGACTTGAAGAGCGCATGGCTGAGGAGCAGGGCGAGACCGGCGAGGGCGGCATCCCTCGTCCCGAAGCCGAGCACGACGGTGAGCATGCCGAGCTGGCTGACCGTGCCGAACGCCAGCACACGCTTGAGGTCCGTCTCGCGCAGCGCCTGGAAGCCGCCGAGCAGCATCGTGAACACGCCGAGCGCCACCACGATCGGCCGCCACGGCGGGGCGATCGCGAAGACCGGGGCGAACCGCGCGATGAGGTAGATGCCCGCCTTCACCATCGCCGCCGCGTGCAGATACGCGCTCACCGGCGTGGGTGCGGCCATCGCGCCGGGCAGCCAGAAGTGGAACGGGAAGATGGCGGACTTGCTCAGCGCCCCGACCAGGATCATGACGAGCGCGGCGTCGACGACGGCGCCCGTGGGTGCGTCGGCGAGGATCTGCGAGATGCTCGACGTGTCGGCCGCGACGACGAGCAGGACCACGCCGATCAGCATCACCAGACCGCCGAGGGTGGTCACCAGCAGCGCCTGCAGCGCGGCACGGCGGCTCGCGGCGCGCTTGTTGTAGTAGCCGATGAGCAGGTACGACAGGACGCTCGTGATCTCCCAGAACATCACCAGCACGACGAGGTCGTCGGTGAGCACGAGACCGTACATCGCCCCCGCGAACGCCAGCAGCACGGCGGCGAACTGGCCGAGGTTCTCGCGCTTGCCCCGGAAGTACCAGCGGCAGTAGACCATCACGAGCGCGCCGACACCGGTGACGATGAGCGTCATCAACCACGACAGCGTGTCCATGCGCATCGACAGATCGATGTGCAGCGAAGGGATCCAGGCGTATGACTCGAACGGAATATCCCCCGCGAGTACGGTCGGCGTGAGCACGGCTGCCTGCACGAAACCCGCGATCGGCAGGATCGCCGCGATGTAGAAGGCCCGTGCTCCGATGCGCGATACGAACCACGGAAGCAGAAGCGGGACGACCGCGAACGCGCCGAGCACGAGGAGCATCCATGGCCTCCTCGGGGTCGTCGGCCGCACGGCGTCCAGGCAGGACGGCGGGCCAGGGCGATCGGGGTGTCCGGTCCATTCTACGGGCGGCAGGCATTCGCGGCGGCGCATGGACGGGAATCTCCGTCGGCGGCGACCGTCACCACCGGCATCCTCAGCTGAGGTTCGGGGCCGAGTTGCGGCTCGGAAGCCCGGGGCGGGTCCGCATCCCGGCTCTCATCCTCAGATGGGGAGGGGATGCCGCCACCCGGCCGTGCGAGAGTGTCAGGGTGAGCGCCGACGACACCCCGCGACGCAGCACCGCGCCGCGGTGGCTGCGGGAGCTGCTCGGCTGCGTCGTGGCCGCCGCGATCGCGGTCGCGGTGGTGGCTGCGGTCTCCTCGTCAGCGCGGTCCGAGCTGGTGTTCCGCGACGGCGACTCGATGATCACCACCCTCGTCGTGCATTCGCTCGCGATCGGCCAGCCGCAGGACTGGGCGATGTCCTCAGTGCTGTTCCTGCCCGAGATCGCCGTGCTGTGGGTGCTGTCGCAGCTCGGTCTGGGCGTGAACGGCGCCCTGGCCCTCGCCGGGGCGGTCAATGTGCTGGCCCTGTACGGCGCGCTCCGGGTCGCGGCCGGGTCGTCACGCACCGTGCGCGCACCGATCGCCGGCGCCCTGCTGGCCCTCGGCGCCTTCGGGCTGCTCGCGGCATCGGAGTGGTCGCCGTCACGCGACGCGCTCGAGCTCGCGTCGCTGCTCGTCACGACGACGTACTACAGCGCCACCGTCGTCGGAGCCGTGGTCGTGGTCGGACTCGCCCGTCGCGGGCTCGACCGCCGTGATGTTTCACGTGGAACGCGGGCGCGGGCGGTGGCGGTCGCCGGACTGGGGCTGGTGGCGGCCGCCTCCGTCCTCACCAATCCCCTGTTCGCCGCGTGGGCGACGGTCCCGCTCGGCATCGTGCTGGCGGTGATCGGCGTGCGATGGCGCACCGCGTGGTGGCTCGCGGGCGCACTCGTCACAGGCTCCGTCGTCGGGTACCTCGCGCGCCTCCCGCTCGCCGACCTCATCGCCAACACCGGGGCCGGTTACATCGATTCCTCGCAGTGGCACGCCTCGCTGGACTACTACGGTGCGCTGCTCGCCGACAGATGGGGTGCGCCCTGGGGAGCGGCATCCCTCGTCGCCGTCGTGCTGCTCTGGGGGTGGAGCCTCGTCGCCACCGTGCTGCTGGCCCGCCGGCGCGACCCGGGAGCCCTCGTCGTCGCCGCGTGCGGGTGGATGATGCCGCTGGTCGTGACGGTCGGGGCCGTCGTCCTCGGCACGCACGCCGCGCGGTACCTGCAGCCGGCCGTGTTCGCACCTCTGCTCGGGCTCGTGGTGCTGCCGACGCTGCTGCCGCGGTCCCTGCCCGTCATGGCGGCGCCGGCCGCCATCGGTGCGGCAGTCCTGGCGGTGGCGGCGGCCGTGGGACTCGGCATCCCTCCGCTCGTCGCCGCGGCGACCGCACCCGACCGCGACCTGGAGTGCGTCGTGCAGTGGGCCGAAGGTTCCGGCCGCGTCGGTGGCGGCCAGTTCTGGACCGTCCGGCTGCCCAAGACGCATCTCGCCGATCCGCGGGGCCTCGTGCAGGTCGACCACCAGCTGCGCGGCTACGCATGGCTCGTCAATCGCGACGACTTCTCTGCGGACGGGCTGTCGTTCCTCGTGACCGACGCCCACTCCCCCGCGTTCGAGCTGCCCTCCGGGGTCTCGATGGCGGATGCCGCACCCGTCCCCTGCGGCCGGTACACGATCTACGACTTCGGCGACCGCGCCCTCCCGATCGGACCGCTGCGCTCCTGACCGGCCGGCGGTCGGTCACGCCGGGGCGGGCCCCGAGGTATTCCCCTCGCGGAATGTGCAGGTGAAGCGGATGGATGCCGCGGGCCGGCCCTCCAGCATGGCGGCGACGGCGGCCCCGGCGGCACGGCCCTTGTCGGCCGCGGGCTGCACCGCGGTGGTGAGTTCGTACGGCGCCAGGCCGTCCACCACGATGCCGTCGAATCCGGTGACGCTGACGTCCTCAGGCACGCGCAGCCCCGCCTCTTCGGCGGCGCGCACGACGCCCGCGGCGAGCAGATCGCTCTGGGCGATCACGGCCGTGGGGCGGCGATCGGGATCGGCGAAGATCTCGCGTCCTGCCGCGAGGCCCTCATCGATGAAGCTGCCGGCCGCCGCGTAGGCCGGGGCATCGGGGAAGACGTCCAGCGCACCGGCGAGCCGGTCCCGCGTCACGTCGACCGTGATCGCGGTGTCGTCCCCGATCCAGCCGCGCTCCCAGTCCACGCGCACGGGCAGGGTGACGACGGCGGCACGACGATGTCCGAGCGCACGCAGGTGGCTGGCGAGCTGGCGCTGCGCCTCGCGGTTGTCGAGGTCGATGCGCGGCACATCGCCGCCCGCGTCGCCCTCGATCACGACCACCGGGATGCCGCGGGCCTTGACCGTCTCGAGCGACTCGCGCAGCATGCCGCTGCACCCGATGAGCACGGCGGCGTCGAGCGGCGCCGTGGTGAGCGAGGGGCCGGCCGCCTGCGCGGCATCGCTCCCGGCGGGCTCGTGGTCGCGCAGCAGCAGCAGTCCGGCGCCGAGCGGAGCCACGGCGTCGGCGAGCCCGTCCATCATGAGCGTCTTGACCGGATCGAGGAACGCCTGACCGAGGTGCTCCTCGAAGACGACGCCGACGATGCCCGAGCGTCCGCGGCGGAGCGACGCGGCCCGAGGGTCGGGACCGGTGTAGCCGAGGGCGGCTGCGGCGTCCAGCACCCGGCGGCGCGTCGCGTCCGACACCGGGGTCTTGCCGCTGAACACGACCGAGGCGGTCGACGGCGAGACGCCGGCCTCGCGGGCGACGTCCGAGATCGTGGCACGGCGCGTGCCGGGGTCGTGACGGCTCATGTCGTCCTGATCGTAGCCCGTGCGCGGCATCCATCCGAATCGATTCGGCCTGCGCCGATTGCCGGTTTAGGTCTTGTCGAATCGATTCGGTAGCCTGTGCGGATGGACACCGCGCTCACCCGTACCCAGCTCGTGCGCTGGCGTGCCGCGATCTTCACGATCTTCTTCGTCACCGGCCTCGGATTCGCGTCGTGGGCGTCCCGTCTTCCGGCGGTCAAGGCAGACCTCGGCATCAACGACCTGCAGCTGGGCGTCCTGCTGTTCGTCAGCGGCGCGGCATCCATCGTCGGCTTGTCGCTCGCCAACATCATCGTGGCGCGCTGGGGTGCGCGACGCGGCATGTTCGTCACGATCATCACGTTCGCAGCGGGTGGGCTGGTGGCGGGGCTCGGCGTGCAGTTCCTCCAGTCGTACGCGGTGGTCTGCGTCGCGATGGTGCTGATGGGCATCGGCATGAGCGCCACCGACGTCATGATGAACGTCGAGGCCGCAGCGGTCGAGCAGTCCTTCGAGAAGACGCTCATGCCGCTGTTCCACGCGTTCTTCAGCCTGGGCACTGTCGCGGGCGCCGGCATCGGCATCGCGATGGCGGCCCTGAACGTCGGCGTCGCCTGGCACCTGTGGGGCGCCGCGGCCCTCGTGCTGCTCGCGGGGCTGTTCTCGCTCACCGCGGTTCCGACGCGCGAGATCGTGCACGACGACCCGACCACGAAGGTCTCTCGCCGCGACCGGTTCGCCGAGCTCCTGTCGGTCTGGCGCGACCCGCGCACCTACGCGATCGGCGCCATCATGCTCGGCATGGCCTTCGCCGAAGGCAGCGCGAACGACTGGCTCACGATCGCGATGGTCGACGGCCACGGCGAGACCCAGACGACCGGCGCGGTCGCCCTCACCGTGTTCTCGGTGGCGATGACCGTCTTCCGCATCCTCGGCGGCCCGCTGGTCGATCGGATCGGCCGCGTCTGGACGCTGCGCGTCCTGTCGATCGCGGCGGGCGTCGGGCTGATCACGTTCATCCTCGCCCCGAACCTGCCCGTGGCGTTCATCGGCATCGCGCTGTGGGGCGCGGGCGCGTCGCTCGGCTTCCCCCTCGGCATGTCGGCGGCCGCCGACGACCCGAAGAAGGCCGCGGCCTCTGTCTCGGCCGCCGCGACGATCGGGTACCTGGCGTTCCTGTGCGGGCCGCCGGTGCTCGGCTGGATCAGCCACCAGATCGGCATCCTGCCGACGCTGTGGATCATCGTGGCCCTCATCGCGATGTCCGGGCTGGCGTCGGGCGCCGCCAAGCCGATCGCGGGATCCAAGGTCGGCGCCGGCCACCACTGACCCTGACGCCCTCGTCGACGGGATGCCGAAGCCGCCGGCATCCCGAGACAGGGGATCGAGCCGCCGAACCAGGGGATCCGCGGCGAGACACAGCGCGACGTCCTCTGCTTCGGCCGGGATCCCCGGTCTCGGCGCACCGGGCGACTCCGCGAGCGGGCGGTCGGCGCAGGGGGCGGTCGGCGCGCGATGCGGTCGGCGCAAGGCGCGCGGTCGGCGCAGGATGCGGTCGGCGCAGGTGCTGCCGGAGGTCAGAGCCGGTCGGCCACCGTCGCCGCCACGGTGAGCCACGCGTCGCGCGTCTCGGGGGCGAGCGCGTCGAAGTCGATGGGCCCGCCGTCGACGAGCGACGGGTCGAACGGCGCCTTCACGACCGCCGACGTGACCTGCTCAAAGTGCTGCGACAGCCGCGCCTCGAGCTGGCGGTCGGGGCGCGAGGACGGCGCCGTCAGCACCGTGACCGCCTCGTCGATCTTCCTGCCGAAGCCCTTCTCGCGAAGGCCGTCCAGCAGCCAGGCGGCGCTGGCGGCGGTGTCTTCGCGGACGGTCGACACGATGACGAGCTGGTCGGCGGCGGCGACCGCGGCGACCCAGTTCGAGGCGCGCATGTTGTTGCCGGTGTCGACGATCATCAGCCGGTAGTAGCGGCGCAGCAGCGCGTGGAGGCGGTCGAACGCCGCGGAGTCGATGGTCGACGAGGCGGCGGCGTCCTCATCCGAGGCGAGGACGTCGAAGCGGGCGTCGACCTGCGTGCGCACGTAGTGGTCCAGGGCGGCCAGGCTCGAGCCGCGGAAGTTCGAGGACTCGTCGAGCTCTTCGAGCAGGTCGACGGCGGTGCGGTGGTGCGGAGCGTTCTGCGCGCGCCAGCCCAGCGTGCCGCGGGTCTCGTTGTTGTCCCACGCCAGGGTGGCGCCGCCGCGGATCGTGCCGAACGTGGCGGCGAGCAGGAGCGTGCTGGTCGTCTTGTGCGCGCCGCCCTTGGGGTTCAGCACGACGATGGTGCGCGGCGCGTCCAGCCGGCGCTGGACCCGCTTCTCGCGGTCGAGTCGAGACCGTTCCGCGCGCCCGGGCGCCGGAGAGATCAGCCCGCCGGTCGCGCGTCGCACCGCGGCCTGCCAGCCTTCGGTGGCGCGGGCACGGCTGCTGCCCCCGCGCGAGTCGAGCAGGTCCTGCACGGTGGGGCGCACCTCGGGGGCCGGGGCAGCGGGCGCCGCCGCGGGCGACACGGCCGCCGCTGCGGCCGACACCGGCGTGGGCGCCGTGACCGACGGCGACGCAGCGGCAGACGATGCGACCGTGACGGCCGCGTCATCGGCGGGGACGGCGGCCGCCTCGAGCTCTTCCGCGAAGGTGCCGTCGGGGTGGACCACCAGCGGCCAGCGCGACGTGCCCTCCACGAGGGTGGCGTGCGCGGGTTCGCCGGAGGATGCCGCGAGCTGGCGGATCTCTTCCACGACGCGGTCGCGCAGGGCGAGGGTGTCGGGGGCGACGACTTCGGCGACCTCGCTGCCGACGTGGACTTCGGCGACGGTGCTGGACAGGATGTGCACGGTCGCGTCGGGCAGACGTGAGTTCATCGGTTCTCTCCGGGCGATGGGGCGTATGAGCCGGGTTCGGGGGCCCGCAGCAGACGGCGGGCGGTGACGGGCACCGGACCCGTCAGGATCGCAGCGTCGGCCGTCGTCGCACATGCGACACGGAGGTTCACGCTAACCGACCAGCCTGCGGGCAAGCTGAGGCGCGGCCGACAGGCGGCAGGTCGGCGGAGGGGCCGGGCCGCCCGAGCCGCGGGCTAGGCTCTTCGGGTGCGTCTCGTCATCGCCCGCTGCTCCGTCGATTACACCGGGCGGCTCAACGCCCACCTGCCGCTGGCGACGCGCCTGCTCGTGCACAAGGGCGACGGCTCCCTGCTGGTGCACTCGGACGGCGGGTCGTACAAGCCGCTCAACTGGATGAGCCCGCCGTGCCGGCTCGATGTGGAACTGCCCGACGAGGAGTCCGCCTCGGCCGGTGTGCTCGAGCACTGGCGTGTGACGCACGCCAAGACCGGCGACGCGCTGCTCGTGCGCATCTATGAGGTGCTGCACGATTCTTCGCACGAGCTCGGCATCGACCCGGGCCTGCAGAAGGACGGCGTCGAGGCCGACCTGCAGCGCCTGCTCGCCGAGCAGGTCGACGTCATCGGCGAGAACCTGACGCTCGTGCGCCGCGAGTTCCCGACCGCGATCGGGCCGGTGGACCTGCTGCTGCGCGACCCGGCGGGCGGCACGATCGCCGTCGAGGTCAAGCGCCGCGGCGACATCGACGGCGTCGAGCAGCTCACGCGCTACCTCGAGCTGCTCGGTCGCGACCCGCACCTCGCCCCCGTGACCGGCGTGTTCGCCGCGCAGGAGATCAAGCCCCAGGCGAAGGTGCTGGCCGCGGACCGCGGCATCCGCTGCGTGACCCTCGACTACGAAGGCATGAAGGGCATCGAGTCGGGCGCGCCCCGCCTGTTCTGACGCGACCCCGTCCGGGGTCTTGTGTTCTGTCCCTCTGACAATACATACTGTCGCGGAGACAGTTCTTTGAGGAATGGATGCCGCGCGATGACGCTCGACGACTTCCGGCGTGAGATCGCCGACCCCGCCATCGAGTTCCGCCCCGAGCTGCGCTGGTGGCTGGCGGAGGGCCTGCACACCGATGCCACGCTGCGACGCGAGATCGAGGATGCCCACCGCCTCGGCTTCGGCGGCATGGAGTTCCTCGCGATGGACGAGGGCGCGATCGACCACGCACGCTACGGCTGGGGCGCGGAGGAGTGGGTCCACGACTCGCAGGTGGTGGTCGAAGAGACGACGCGCCGCGGTATGTCGGTGAGCTTCACCTCGGGCACCAACTGGTCCAACGCCAACCTTCCCACCATCGACCCCGACCAGCGGGCTGCGGCGCAGGAGCTCGACGTCGTGCACGAGACCCTGGCCGCCGGGCGGTCCCGCTCCGGCGCGCTCCCGCGGGTCGACCTCGATGCGCCGATCGCCGCGACGACCCTGCCCGGCCATCGCGGCACGGTCCGCGACCAGCACCTCGCGGCCGTCGTCGCGGCACGCGTCACGGGCGAGGGGCTGCTGGATGCGGCATCCCTCACCGATCTGACCGCCAAGGTCACGGGCGAAGCACTCGACTGGACAGCCCCCGCCGAGCCCGCCGACGGTGAGTGGCGCCTGTTCGTGTACTGGGTGCACGGCACCGGGCAGACGGCATCCCCCTCGGCGACCGTCAACTACACCGTCAACTACCTCGACCGCGACGGCGTGGACGCCGTCATCGCCTACTGGGACGAGGTCGTGCTCACTCCGGCGCTGCGCGCCGAGATCGCCCGCAACCCGCGCGCGCAGATGTACATGGACTCGCTCGAGCTGTCGACGTACGGTGCCGGCGGCATGTTCTGGGGCTTCACGGTCGCCGACGAGTTCCGCGCGCGCCGCGGGTACGACATCGTGCCGTGGCTGCCGTTCCTCACGCGCCAGGCGCCGTTCATGGCGGTCTCGACCGTGTACGACCATCAGCCGGCCGACGAGGCCGCGCGCGTCACCGTCGAGAAGGTGCGCTTCGACTACGTCCGCACGCTCACCGACCTGTACATCGAGAACATGCTGCGCCCGTTCGCGGCGTTCCTGCACGGAGTGGGCATGACCCTGCGCGCCGAGATCAGCTACGGCCTGCCCTTCGAGCTGACCAGGCCCGGGCCCGAGGTCGACGGCATCGAGACCGAGTCGCTCGAGTTCGGCGCCCAGATCGACGCCTACCGGCTCATGGCGGGACCAGCGCACCTGTTCGGCAAGCAGTACTCGTCCGAGACGGGCGCGACGACCCGCAACCACATGCTCGACCACCGGTTCTACGACCAGATCATCGCGACGCAGCTCGCCGCGGGCATCACCAAGACCGTGCTGCACGGCTGGGCGAGCCCCGCCGGCGCCGAGGGCGTCACCGAGTGGCCGGGCCACGAGGGCATGTGGCCGATGTTCTCGGAGCGGTTCGACACGCGTCAGCCCGGGTCGGAGTTCTACCCCCTGTGGACGGCGGCGATCGGCCGGCTGCAGTACGCGCTGCGCCGCGGGCGCCCGCGCATCGATGTCGGGATCCTGCGCACCGATCACTTCACCGACAACCTCATCGGCATGGCCCTCATCGGGCCGGACGGCGAGCGGATCCCCGACGAGGTCGCGTATGGCACGATGTGGATGCGCGACCGCCAGAACCACTGGTGGCAGGACCTCGGCATGCAGGATGCCGGCATCACGTACGAGTTCTTCGACGGCTCGCTGCTGCTGCGCGACGACGTCGTCTTCGACGGCGACGAGGTGCAGCCCTCCGGCCCCGGCTACCGCGCCCTCGTCGTCTACCAGAGCACCCTCGACGCCGACGTCGCCGCGCACCTGCTCGCGTGGGCGCGGCGGGGACTGCGGCTCGTGGTCGTCGACGGCGCGCGCGAGCTCGAGTCGCTGCTGGCCGGGCGGTTCCGGACCCACGAGGTGGCGGCATCCTCCACTCCCGGGCTCGACGGGCGCGACGACGAGCTCGCCACGACGATGGCGGAGCTGCGGAGGATGCCGGGCGTCCGCGTCGCGGCGCCGTCCGGGGTGGTCGCCGCCCTCGACGACCTCGGCGCCGGTGGCCGTGCACGGTTCGTCGACGACGATCAGCACGTCCTCACGCACCTGCGCGAGGACGCCGGGCTGGCCGTGCTGTACGCGTACCACTTCCTCTATGAGACCGACGAGCCCACGACGGTCCGGGTCGCCCTCGACGGCACGGGGCCGGTGCATCGCCTCGATCCGTGGACGGGCGAGCTGCGCCCGCATCGGGGCGCCGCCGCCGACGGAGACCGGACCGTCGTGGAGCTGACGCTCTCTCCCGGCGAGGTCGCCGTCGTGGTGCTCGACCGTTCGGCGGCACCCGCGGACTCCCCCGCGGCGGCGCCGGTCGAGGTCGCGCGCGCGGAGGTGTGGCGCCTCGAGGTCGAGAGCTGGGACGCCGGCGAGCCCGAGGTGCTGACCGAGGACCGCGGTCTGGGCTACGAGACCAGAGAGGTGCGTCCGACGACGGCCGTCACCCGCATCGACGCCGGGGAGGTGCGGCTGGAGCCCTGGTCGCGCCTCGACGCCGTGGGTCCCGAGGTCTCAGGCGTCGGCCGGTACACGGCCACCCTCACCGTGCCGGAGCTCGCAGCCGGAGCGCGCTACGTGCTCGACCTCGGATCGACGTGCGGCGGTCTCGGCTCGGTGCGCGTCGGCGACGGACCCGAGCGCGGCTTCGACACGGCGCATCCCGTCGTCGAGGTGACGACCGACCTGCGGGCGGGCGGCAACGAGGTGGTGGTGCGCGTCTCGAGCTCGCTGAACAACCGCCTTCGTGCCCGCGGCTACTATGAGCGCGTCCCCGACATCGGGGCGCAGCTGACCGGCGAAGAGCGCATGCAGCACGCGATCGTGCGCGAGTACGGCCTCATCGGACCGGTGCGGCTGCTGCGCGAGGAGTGAACGCGCCAGGACCACCGAGAGGAACGAGAGCACGATGGCCCGAGGCGAGCTCGACACCGACGCCTCCGCTGACCTCAGCCCGGTGATCGGCGCCGACCCCCTCGATCTGCGGCTGTCGCTCGCGTCGATCGTGCACTGGGCGGACAGCACGGCGGTGCGCCGCGACGTCATGGCGAGGGTCGCGTTCCCGGTCGACGACATGGGCATGTTCCTCGTCGTCAACCAGCTGTCGTACAACGGCGCCATGCGGCCGATCGAGCTGTCGCTCGCGCTGGGCATGACGGCCACCAACATGAGCAAGATCGTCGGCCGGCTGATGCAGGCGGGCCTCGTCCAGCGGGTTCCGGCACCCGACGACGATCGCGGTGTGCTCGTGGCGCTCTCCGATAACGGGCGTGCCATCGGCGAGAGCATCATGTCCGTCGCCGAGGCGAACCTGCGACTCGTCCTCGCGGACTGGTCGCCCGCCGAGGTCGAGGAGCTCAGGCGGACCATGGCCCGCCTCGCCCGCGTGCACCGCTCCGTCGCGGAGCGGCGCGCGGGCTCCCCCTAGGCTGGAGGCATGGCGACCCGATCACCGTGGACATGCATCCTGTGGGATGTCGACGGCACGATCGTCGACGCATCCGAGGGGATCCTGCGCCGCCTCACGATCGCGCTGGAGCACTTCGGCAGGCGCCCTCCCACACGCGCGGAGCTGGTGCACTGGATCGGCCCGCCCATGTTCGAGTCGTTCCAGGTCAATGTCGGCATGACGCCCGAGCAGGCGGCCGAGGCCGTCACGTTCTACCGGGGCCTCAACAAGTCCGAAGGGTATTCCGCGGGCGCCAAGCTCTTCCCCGGCGTGGGTGAGCTGATCCGGGATGCCGCGGCCGCCGGCATCCCGCAGGCCACCGCCAGCTCCAAGCCCGAGGTGCAGGTCGTGGCGCTCATGGACCACTTCGACCTGTCGACGTCGTTCATCTCCATCGTCGGTGCCACGCCCGACGAGAAGACCCTCAGCAGCAAGTCCGATGTCGTCGCCGAGGCGCTGCGCCGTCTGCAGGCGGCCGGCGTCGACACGAGCCGGCCGGTGCTCGTCGGCGACCGGCATCACGACGTCGAAGGCGCCGCCGAACACGGCGTGCCTGTGATCTTCGTGCGCTGGGGCTTCAGCTGGCCGCACGAGTCCGAGGGTGCCCAGGCTGTCGTCGACGACGTCGACCAGCTGCGCGCCCTGCTGATCTTCGACGCGGCCGCGGAAGGACCCGGGGCGGACGACGGCCCCGGTCTCGCGGGATGACCGATCCCGTCGCCACGTTCGTCGGCTGGCTGGTGCCGGCCGTGGTCGTGTTCGGCGTCGCGGCGATCGCGGTCGCGGTGCTCGTCTGGGCTGTCCGCCGCGCGCGACGCTCGCCGCGCGCCCGCGCCGCGGCCGAGCAGGCCCGCGTCCACGCCGGAACGACGCTCGTGCGCCTCGACGACGAGGTCGGCGAGCTGGACCTCGAGGTGGGCCTGTCAGGCGCCCTGTACGGCGGCGACGCCCCCGCCTCACTGCGTCGCGCACGACTGACCGCGCAGCATGTGCGCGACGACGCCTTCGAGGAGTACCGCGCGATCAGCGCACCGGGCGTGGCGCCGGCCGAGGTCAGCCGGGGCGCCGCCCGCATCGACCGCCGCACCCGCGAGGCCCTCGCCACGGTTGCCGCCGCACGCGCCGAGCACGGCGCGTGGGTGCGTGCGAACGTGTCTGCCGCGGGTCAGGTCGAGTCCGCGCGACGCAGACTCGCCGAGCTGCGCGCGACGATGGGTGATCCTGCCGCGCTCGTCGCCGAGCTGTCGGCGCGATTCGCCGAAGAGGAGTGGCGGGATGCCTCGCACGCGGCCCATGCGGCACTGGCCGAGGTCGCCGAGGCCGAGCGACTGCTCGACGCCGCCGCGTCGCGAACCGCGGATCCTTCGCTGAGCGCCCTGCCCGACCTCGCTGCGGCGGAGCGCGCGCTGCGCCGTGCCGGAAACGACGCCCGCACGCTCGAAGAGACGCACCGGCTCGTGCTGCAGGCCGCGCAGGCGGTGCCCGACGAGATCGCCGCCGCGCGTGCCGCGCTCGCGTCGGCCTCTCACACCCACCAGAACCTCGAACCCGCCGATGCCGAGCGCCTCGGCGCCGAGCTCCACGCCATCGATGCGGAGCTCACGCGCGTCGAGACGGATGCCGCCCGCCGGCCGACGCGCACCGTCGACGCCATCGCCCGGCTCCGAGGCCGGCTCGACCTCGCGCTCGGAGACGCCCGCACCGCGCAGCAGCGCCTGCGCGGGGCCCGCACCGCGCTGCCCGGAACCCTTGCGGCAGCGCGCGGCGCGATCGCCCAGGCGGAGGCGTCCGTCGCCCGCTCACGCGCCGGAGCCGACGCCCGCTCGAGGCTCCTGTCGGCGCAGCACGAACTGGCCCAGGCGCGGCAGGCCGCCGATCCCGTCGCGGCGATCGACGCCGCCCGCCGCGCGCTGCGCGACGCCGAGGACGCGAAGGCACTGGCCGACTACGCCCGGCTGTCGGCCCGCTGAGCTCTCGCTTTCTCACAGCGCACCCCGTCCGCCGCGACGTCGCTCGCTACCCTGAACGCATGAGCGACGCTCCGACCTCTGCGCCGAACCGCGTCCTCGCCGTCGTCGCGAGGATCCCCGGCACGCTGGCGATGATCGGACTGATCCTCGTCGCCGGCGTGGTCTGGCAGGGGCTGTGGCGGCCCTTCGAGGACTCCCCCGTCTTCGAGGCGGTGGCGTACGGACTGCCGGCCTTCGAAGCCGGGCGCTGGTGGACCCCGATCACGGGCACGTTCTTCGTGAACGAGCCGTGGGTGTACGCCTTGACGCTCTCCACCTTCGTGGGCATGGCTTACCTCGAATGGCGACGCGGCACGCGCGTGGCGCTGGCGTACTACTGGGTCGGGCAGCTCTTCGCGATCTGCGCGACCGCCCTCCTTGTGTGGCTGCTCTCGATGTTCCCGTGGGCGTGGGCAGCCACAGAGGCAGCAGCCCTCGACGTCGGGGCCTCGGGCGGCACGTTCGCCTGCATCGCCGCCGCGATCGGGCTGCTGCGCAGTCCGTGGCGCGTGCGGGGGTGGCTCGTGCTGCTCGGCTACCTGTTCGTCGCGATGCTGTTCTGGGGAGCGCTGGCCGACCTCGAGCACCTCGTCGCCGTGCTGCTGATCCTGTTCGTCGACCGGTCGCTGCGCATCCAGCGCACCACCATCCGCGAACAGCGGCTCATCGCCTTCCTGGCCGTGCTGGTGCTGGGCGCCGTCGAGCTCGTCACGCTCATCGTGCCGACCGACGGCCCCTTCGGTCCGACCGCGCCCGCATCCGGCGGGTTCTGGGACGTCGCCCTCGACGCGGTGGTCATCCTCGTCGTGGCCAACGGGCTGCGCCGCGGGCGACGGTGGTCGTGGATCGTCGCGATCGTGCTCGCGGTGCTCAACATGCTGACCGCCGCCCTGGTGGTCGTGCTCATCGTCCTCACCAGCGAGCGTCAGCTCGAGGCCACCATCGACGGAGAGACCGAGCTGTCGCTGGCGAGCGGCGTGCTGTGGCTGCTCATGTTCGTCTACCTGATCTGGGTGCGCGGCGCGTTCCGCGCGCGACGCCGCTCACGCATCGGACGCCAGCCGTCGCCCACCGTCGACGACGCGGTCGCCATGCTGCGCTCCGACGGCGGCGGCACCCTCTCGTGGATGACGACGTGGGAGGGGAACACCTACGCGCGCACCGTCGACGGCATCGTCGCCTACCAGCGCCGGGCGGGGGTCGCCCTCGCCCTCGCAGATCCGCTCGGCCCCGAGGCGTCGCGTGCGGCATCCGTCGCCGAGTTCATCCACGACGCCGAGCGTGCGGGCCTCGTGCCGTGCTTCTTCAGCGCGAACGAGGCCACCCGGGCGGCCGTGCCGTCGACGTGGCGGAGCCTCGTGGTGGCCGACGACACCATCGTCGACCTCGAGGGCCTGGAGTTCACCGGCAAGCGGTGGAACTCGGTGCGCTCGTCGCTCAACAGGGCCGGGCGCGAAGAGATGACGTTCCGCATGACCCGGCTGAAGGACGAGTCGTGGGGCGTCCAGGCGCAGCTGCGCGCGATCTCGGAGATGTGGGTCGGCGAGAAGGATCTGCCCGAGATGGGGTTCACCCTCGGCACGCTCGTCGAGGCCGAGAGCCCCGACGTGCGGCTGGCCCTCGCGATCGCGCCGAACGGCGACGTCGACGGCTTCCTGTCATGGCTTCCCGTGTTCGGCGGCGACGGCCGGATCCGCGGCTGGACGCTCGACCTGATGCGCCGGCGGGACGGCGGCTTCGGGCCGGTGATGGAGTATCTCATCGGGTCTTCGGCGAAGCTCTTCGCCGAAGAGGGCGCCGAGATCATGTCGCTCTCGGGTGCGCCGCTCGCTCACGACTACCCGCCGGACGCGGGCATGATCGCCGCGCTGAGCGAGCGTCTGGCTGACGCGCTCGAGCCCGTGTACGGGTTCCGGTCGCTGCACCGGTTCAAAGAGAAGTTCCACCCGCGGTACGAGACGCTGTACCTGCTGTATCGCGACGAGACGGATCTCACGCGGATCGGCGGCGCGCTCACGCGTGCGTTCCTGCCCGACGCCACCCTGCGTCAGTTCGCGGGCGCCGGTCTCGAGCTGGTGCGCGGCGAGGACGCGGATGGCGGAGCCGACCGCTGACCGAGGCCGGGGCGTCCACTCCCGGATTGCCCTGACCTCGCGGTGGGCGCGCTGAAGCCGCGGCACCCACGATCTGAAGAGGTCGGGATGCCGCGGCTCACTGATCGCGCGAGGCGATCAGTCCGCTCGACTCAGAGCGGGCGGATGTTCTCAGCCTGAAGACCCTTGGGGCCCTGGGCGATCTCGAACTCGACTCGCTGGTTCTCCTCGAGCGAGCGGTAGCCGCTCGACTCGATGGCGCTGTAGTGCGCGAAGACGTCTGCGCCGCCTTCATCGGGAGCGATGAAGCCGAATCCCTTCTCGGAGTTGAACCACTTGACGGTGCCCTGCGTTGCCATTACTTGCCGTTCTTCGTTGATCTCGTCGCGATTGCGGCGATTGACTCCAACGTAGTGAACTCGCGGGCGCACGGCGAGACCCTCGTCGGATGGTGACACAAACGTTGCACGCGACGATGAGGGTTTCGGGTACGCCCATCGTACGCCCGGGCTGAGCGGTGCTCGAAGCCCGGGCGTCGACGGATCCCCCCGGATAGGCCACGCCGAAGCGTGGACATGCACATCGTACCGATATATCAGCGCAAGAGCGAGGGGCGATCACCGCGGAATTCCGCTCCGAAAACCCGGTCTATGCAGGTGAATCCTCCGGCGTACACTGGTGCCACCCATGACTGTCCCCTTCGTTCCGCTCGACCCGCGCGGCGCCGTCCTCGGAGACGAGGTTTACGCGCGCCTCGGCGAGGCGATCCTCGACGGCCGACTCGCGCCCGGCGAGCGGCTGCGGGACCAGGAGCTCGCCGAGTGGCTCGGCGTATCGCGCACGCCGGTGCGCGAGGCGCTCCAGCGGCTGGAGCGCATCGGACTCGTCGAGGTGTCGCCGCACCGCTACACGCGGGTGTCGCAGCCGAACCGCCAGACAGACACCGCCGAGCTCGTCGCCTTCAACATGGGACTGGCGGTGCGCATGGCCGTCGCGCGCGCCGACGACGAAGAGCTGGCGCAGGCGCTCGAGCGGCTCGACGAGGTGATCGCCTCGTCACGCGCGGACGACGCCGTCGCCCTAGCCGACGCCAGCCACGCGTTCTTCGCCGTGATCACGAGGGCCGCCGGCAACTACGCGCTCCTGCAGTTCGTGCGCGAGTACGAGTTCGCGATCCGCCGCGACATGGTCGGCTGGGTGCCGTTCCTGGAGTGCCCCATCGGGCGCACCGCGGCGTACGAGGAGTTCCGCGAGGCCTTCGTGGCGCGCGACGGGGACCGCGCCGAGGCGCTGCTGCGCGGCATCCACGGCCTCCCCTGATCCCCCGCCGCCCCTGCCGCCCTTTTCGACGTCGGATGCCGCGGCTACCGTGAGTCGCGTGCACCACATCGACCTGCGCCCGATCGACGACGACGACCTCGACGCGGTCTTCGAGATGATGCGCGACCGCGAGGCGATAGAGATGGCCTCGTTCACGGCCGCGGATCCTGACGACCGCGCCGCGTTCGACGCGTGGATCGCCCGCCAGCGCGCCTCCGATGACGTGCTGTGCCTCGTCGTCACCGAAGACGGCGGGTTCGCCGGCACCGCCGCCGCCTTCACCGTCGACGGCGATCGCGAGGTGAGCTTCTGGATCGCCCGGCATGCGTGGGGCCGCGGCGTCGCCACCGCCGCGCTTCGCCTTCTCATCTCGCACGAGCCGGTGCGCCCCCTCTACGCCCGCGCGGCGGTCCACAACAGCGGTTCCATCGCCGTGCTGCGCAAGGTCGGCTTCACCGAGCTCTCGCGCAACGTCGATTTCGCCCCGGGCCTCGGCCGCGAGGTCGAAGAGATCGTGTTCACCCTCCCGCCCGCCCTGGACGGCGCCTGACGCTCAGGTCAAGAGGCCAGCGCTGCCCATGATCCGCGTCGGGACGAGGTGGATCGCCACCCGCAGCGGGTTCACGCGCGGCTGACGGTACCGCTCGGCATAGAGCTCGACGGCCCGCGCCACCTCGGCCGGGTCGTCGTGGACCGACGCGACGCCCTGGAACGCGATCCACTTCGCGCCGTCGACCACGCTGACCGTGGCCGTCTCGTCGCGCAGGACGTTCTGCACCTTCTGCGACGTGCGGGACGTGATGACCCGGACGATCCCGTCATGAAAGGTGAAGCCGACCGGAACCGCATGGATCCCGCCCTGCTTCGAGATCGTCGAGAGCGTGCCGAGATGCCGCTCCCGGACGAACTCGACACCGGCAGCCGTCAACTCGCGCACCATTCAACGGTATCCGCTCTGCGCGCGGCATCCCTCATCCTCTTCGCGCTGTCGAAATCGGCATTCGCGATCGAAAAGATCGACAGCTTGTGCTGCTTTCTACAGCGCGGATCTCGCCGTCGCCGCGAGAACCACAGCGGATGCCGGTGACGGCGGCGCGAACCGGCGCCGGCCGGGCCGCGCCATGGTTCGCCCGGGAACGCCGAAGGCCCCCGGGGATCCCGGGGGCCTTCGTTCTGTGCGCGAGGGGGGAGTTGAACCCCCACGCCCTTTCGGGCACTGGCACCTGAAGCCAGCGCGTCTGCCTATTCCGCCACTCGCGCGAGCCGCGGATCCGAGGACCCGCGAAACTCAACTTCCCGAGGATATCACGCCAATCCCCTGACACCGAACTCGCCTGATCCGCAACGCGATCCATCGCGCAGACAGGCTGTGCAATTAGCATGTAGCAACCGGCACCCCCCTCAAGAGGAGCTCCGTGGGACTACTTGACAGCTTCGAGAAAGGTCTCGAACGCGCTGTGAACAGCGCGTTCGCGAAGACCTTCCGCAGCGGCATCCAGCCTGTCGAGATCGCGTCCGCCCTGCGCAGCGAACTCGACAAGAAGGCCGCCGTGGTCAGCCGCGACCGCATCCTCGCGCCGAACACGTTCACGGTGCGCCTCTCGGCGGCCGACGACGAGCGGATGTCGGCACTCGGTGACGCCCTGACGCACGAGCTCGACACGCTCGTCCACAAGCACGCGAAGGCGCAGGGCTACTCGTTCGCAGGGCCCGTCACGATCGCGCTGCGCCGCGACGACCAGCTGAGCACCGGCACGCTGCGGGTCGAATCGACGACCGCGCAGGGCGGACGCGTCGCGTGGCGCGGCGTCGTCGACGTCGAGGGCCGCCGCATCCCGTTGAGCAAGTCGCGCACCGTCATCGGCCGGGGCAGCGACGCCGACATCACGGTGGCGGACTCCGGCACGAGCCGCAAGCACGTCGAGATCCTTTGGGACGGCGAGCGCGCCATGGTGCGCGACATGAACTCCACCAACGGCACCATGCTCGACGGACGCAAGATCACCGAGGCCGCGCTGCCGCCCGACTCGACGGTGCGCATCGGCCGGACCGACATCGTGTTCCGCGTGGTCGCGCAGGCCGCGGCACCGCGGCCGCCGGCATCCGTCGACGATTCCACGCGCCGGTTCGACCTCAGCGAAGGCGGTCCGCTGGCATGAGCGAGCTCACCCTTCTGCTGCTGCGCATCGGCTTCCTCGTGCTGATGTGGGCCTTCGTGTTCGCGGTGGTCTACTCGCTGCGCGCCGACCTGTTCGGCGTGAAGGTGCGCAGGATGCCGGATGCCGCTGCGGCGGCGGCGCCCGGGGCCGCTGCGCCCGCGGCAGCAGCCTCGGCGGCCACCGCCCCCGTCGCCGCACCCGCCGCGCCGGCGCCGCACGTTGACGGCGGTCCCGCCACGACCTCGACGGTGTCGCGCATCGTCATCACGAGCGGCCCCAAGGCCGGCCTCGAGCTGCCGCTCGGCAACGAGGCGCTGACGATCGGCCGCTCCAGCGAGTCGGGCCTCGTCGTCCGCGACGACTACACGTCGAGCCACCACGCGCGCCTCGTGCTGTGGGGCGATCAGTGGATGATCCAGGACCTCGACTCGACCAACGGCACGTGGCACGACGGCGCCCGGGTGGCCTCGCCCGTGCCGATCAAGGTGGGCGCCCCGATCAAGGTGGGCGCGACGACCTTCGAGCTGCGGAAGTAGCGGGCGGACCCCGCGCACATGGTCTTCCAGGGCTCGAGCACTGCGATCTCGCACACCGGCAAGGTCCGCTCCAACAACCAGGACTCCGGCTACGCCGGTTCCAACCTGTTCGTCGTCGCCGACGGCATGGGCGGCCACGCGGGCGGCGATGTCGCCTCGAGCCTCGCGATCGCGCGCCTGGAGGCGCTCGACAAGCCCTACGACACGACCGCGGGGGCCGAGAAGGCGCTGCGCGACGCGATCTCTGAGGCCGCGGTCGACCTGATCGACACGGTGCACGTCCGGCCCGAGCTCGCCGGCATGGGCACGACGGTCAGCGCGCTGATCATGGTCGACGACTACGCGGTCATCGCGCACATCGGCGACTCGCGCATCTACCTGTACCGCGACGACACGCTCACCCAGATCACGACCGACCACACGTTCGTGCAGCGTCTCGTGGACTCCGGCCGCATCACGCCCGAAGAGGCGCGCTACCACCCGCGCCGGTCCGTGCTCATGCGGGTGCTGGGCGACATGGACCCCGACCCCGAGCTCGACACGTTCATCATGCCGACGCAGCCCGGCGACCGCTGGCTGCTGTGCTCGGACGGCCTGTCGGGCGTCGTCGACGACGCCCACACCGCGAAGGCGCTCGGCATGGGCCTCGCGCCCGGCCGCACCGCCGACATCCTGCTGAAGCAGGCCCTCGACGGCGGTGCCCCCGACAACGTCACGATGGTGATCGTCGACGTCGGCGGGCAGCATCCGGTGTTCTCGGGAACGGCCACGATCGTCGGGTCGGCCTCGAATCCGGCGGGGGTCGAGGTGCCGGCGGCCGCGCCGCGCCGCGCCAGCTGGCTGCACCCCAACCGCCAGGCCGCGAACGAGCCCACGCACTTCGAGCCGGCCCCCGAGTTCCTCGAGGAGCTGATCGAGGAGGACCGGCGGCGCTCCCGCCGGCGCCGTATCGGCTGGATCGCGGGCCTGGCCCTCGTGCTCGTGCTCATCACGGGCGCCGTGTGGCTCGGCTACCAGTGGACGCAGACGCGCTTCTTCGTCGGCGCCGACGAGGACACCGTGGTCATCTACCAGGGCGTGCAGCAGAACATCGGCCCGATCTCGCTGTCGACGCCGTACGAAGACACCGAGATCCCGCTGGATTCGCTGTCGGACTTCGCCCGTGCGACGGTGGTGGGGACGATCTCGGCCAGCTCTCTCGAAGACGCACGCCGTATCGTCGCCGACATCAGTGATCTGGCGGGAGGAAGCGGATGAGTGCGCCTGTGACGACTCCCGCCGACGCGGTCTCGGCCGACACCGCCGTCATCCGTGCGCTGCGGCGCATCCGGGTGCCGCAGACGCACCGCAACCGCGAGCTCGCGCTGCTGATCTTCGCGTTCGTGATCAACGGCTCGGCGGTGGCCCTCGTGCAGCTGGGCGCGCTCGGCGCCATCGACTGGACGTTCCTGGTCTACTGCGGCGGCCTCACAGCGCTCGTGATCGCCCTGCACATCCTGCTGCGCCTGCGCGCGCGGGATGCCGATCCCTTCGTCGTGCCGATCGCGACGCTGCTGACCGGCATCGGCCTGGCGATGATCTACCGCATCGACATCGCCCGCGACCGGCACGGCTGGGACGCGTTCTCGACGCGGCAGCTGGCGTGGGCGGCGATCGCCCTGGTGGCCGCGATCCTCGTGGTGATGTTCCTGCGCAACTACCGCGTGCTGTTCCGGTACACATACATCTTCGGCCTCGTCGGCATCGTGCTGCTGATCCTGCCGGTGATCCCGGGCCTCGGCACCGACGCCAACGCCGACGTGTGGGTGTCGCTCGGCTTCTTCTCGTTCCAGCCGGGCGAGCTGGCGAAGATCGCGCTCGGCATCTTCTTCGCGGGTTACCTCGTGCGCACGCGCGAGAGCCTGACATCGACGGGTTCGCGCTTCCTGGGCCTGACCTGGCCGCGCGCCCGGGAGCTCGGCCCCCTCCTGGTGATCTGGCTGGTCTCGCTCGGCATCATCGTGATGCAGCGCGACCTCGGCACCGGCCTCCTGATCTTCGGCATGTTCGTCGCGATGCTGTACGTCGCCACCGGCAAGACGAGCTGGGTGCTCATCGGCGTCGTGCTCGCCGCCGGCGGCGCGTGGGTGGCATCCCGGTTCCTGCCGTACGTCGGCAACAGGTTCACGATCTGGCTGGATGCCTTCAACCCCGACCTGATGGACGGCGCGAGCTATCAGCTGGTCAACGGCATCTTCGGCATGGCCAACGGCGGGCTGCTGGGCACCGGGCTCGGCCAGGGCCGGCCGTACCTCACGCCCGTGTCCGAGAGCGACTACATCCTGCCCGCACTCGGGGAGGAGCTCGGCCTCATCGGGGTGTTCGCGATCCTGTGCCTGTACATGGTGTTCACCAGCCGCGGCATCCGCATCGGCCTGGCCGGCCAGGACGACTTCGGCAAGCTGCTCGCGACCGGGCTGTCGTTCACGATCGCGCTGCAGGTGTTCATCATGGTGGGCGGCGTCACGCGCCTCATCCCGCTGACCGGCCTGACCACGCCGTTCCTCGCGGCAGGTGGTTCGTCGCTCGTCGCGAACTGGATCATCGTGGCGCTGCTGCTGCGGATCTCGGACGCCGTCCGCAGCCGGCCCCGGGTGGTGATCGGCTGATGACGAAGGAGCTGCGACGGCTCAGCATCCTGATGCTGGTCATGTTCCTCGCGCTGTTCGGCTCGGCCAGCTGGATCCAGGTGGTGCAGAGCGACGAGCTGGCCGCGAACCCGTCGAACCGCCGATCGCTGTACGACTCGTTCGAGGTGCAGCGCGGCTCGATCATCGCCAGCGGCGCCGCCATCGCCACATCGGTGCCGTCGGACGACGTGTACAGCTGGCAGCGCGTGTACACCGACGGCGAGATGTGGGCGCCCGTCACCGGGTACATCAACCCCGCGCTCGGCCCTAATGCGGGCACGGGCATCGAGCAGTCCATGAACCAGGAGCTGAGCGGCACGGCCGGCTCGCAGTTCCTCTCGCGCGTCGAGCGGATCTTCACGGGTCAGCCGCCTCGGGGGTCGAACGTCGTGCTGTCGCTCGACGCGGACGTGCAGCGCGCCGCCTTCGAGGCGCTCGGCGACCTGCAGGGCGGGATCATCGCGATCGAGCCGTCGACGGGCAGGGTGCTGGCGCTCGTGACGAGCCCCAGCTACGACACGAACGTGCTCGCCTCGCACGACACCGACGCCGTCAACCAGGCATACGACGCGCTGGTGGCCGATCCCGGCAAGCCGCTGTCGGACCGCGCGATCGCCGGCGACCTCAACCCGCCCGGCTCGACGTTCAAGCTCGTCGTCGCCTCGGCCGCCCTGGCGTCGGGCGACTACACGCCGCAGTCGACGCTGCCCAACCCCGCCCAGTACCAGCTGCCGCAGTCCAGCAGCATCGTGCACAACGCGAGCGGCGGCGCGTGCGGTCCGGGCGACACCGTCACCCTCGCCGATGCGCTGCGCCTGAGCTGCAACATCCCGTTCGCCGAGCTGGCGGTCGAGCTCGGCGACACCGCGATCCGCGAAGAGGCCGAGAAGTACGGGTTCAACCAGTCCTTCGACATCCCGCTGACCTCGACGGCCTCCGGCTACCCGCGCACGATCCAGGACGACGCGCAGACGGCGCTCAGCGGCTTCGGCCAGGGTCAGGTCACCGCGACCCCGCTGCAGATGGCGATGGTCGCCGCCGGCATCGCGAACGGAGGCATCGTCATGAACCCCCGCATGGTGGACCGCGTGATCGGACCCGACCTGTCGGTGCAGAAGACGTACGACGACACCGAGTTCGGTCGCGCCCTCGACACCGCCCTGGCCGACGAGCTCGTCGCCATGATGGTGGCCAATGTCAGTGACGGCGCGGCGTCGGGTGCAAGAATAGACGGCGTCGACGTGGCCGGAAAGACGGGAACGGCGGAGAACACGGGCAACGAGCCGTACACGCTCTGGTTCACCGGGTTCGCTCCCGCGAACAACCCCGAGGTCGCCGTCGCCGTGGTCGTCGAAGACGGCGGCGGGCAAGGACAGTCGGGCAGCGGCAACACGATCGCCGCTCCCATCGCGAAGAAGGTCATGGAGGCGGTGCTGGGCAAATGAGACCGACGCAGGGCGTGACCTTCGGCGGCCGTTACGAACTCGACTCGCGCATAGCGATCGGCGGCATGGGCGAGGTCTGGGAGGCGACCGACCACGTCATCGGCCGCACCGTCGCCATCAAGATCCTCAAAGACGAGTACATGGGCGATCCGGGCTTCCTGGAGCGCTTCCGCGCCGAGGCCCGCCACGCGGCCCTGGTCAACCACGAGGGCATCGCCAGCGTGTTCGACTACGGCGAAGAGAACGGCAGCGCGTTCCTCGTGATGGAGCTGGTGCCCGGCGAGGCGCTCTCGACCATCCTCGAACGGGACGGGTCGCTGTCGACCGACAAGACTCTCGACATCGTTGCGCAGACCTCGGCGGCGCTGCAGGCCGCGCATGCGGCGGGCCTCGTGCACCGCGACATCAAGCCGGGCAACCTGCTGATCACGCCTGACGGCCGGGTCAAGATCACCGACTTCGGCATCGCCCGCATCGCGGACCAGGTGCCGCTCACCGCGACCGGCCAGGTCATGGGGACCGTGCAGTACCTGTCGCCCGAGCAGGCGTCCGGCCACCCGGCATCGCCGGCGACCGACATCTACTCGCTCGGCATCGTCGCGTACGAGTGCCTGGCGGGCAAGCGTCCGTTCACGGGCGAGTCGCAGGTCGCGATCGCGATGGCGCAGATCAACGAGCAGCCGCCGCCGCTTCCGGCGACCGTCGCGGCGCCCGTGCAGAACCTCGTGATGGCGATGATCGCCAAGAAGCCCGAGGAGCGCCCGGCATCCGCCGCAGCAGTCGCACGGGCGGCCACGGCCCTCCGCCGCGGCGATGTCGCGGCAGCCGCCGCGGCAGTGCCCGCGATCGCCGGCGGCGCCGTCGCCGGCGAGGCCGCCACGCAGCTGCTCGGTGCGAGCGACACCTCGGCCGCGACGAAGCTGATGCCCGCCCCGGGCGAGGCCGTCGCCGAAGAGACGCCCGAGAAGAAGAAGCGCAGCCCGTGGACGTGGCCGCTGATCGCGCTGATCGCCCTGCTGCTGCTCGTTCTGATCGGCACGATCTGGGCCGTCGTGGCGAACCAGAACGAGCCGAGTCCCGAGAAGTCGACGCCGTCGCACTCGGCGACGCCCAAAGACACGCCGACGCCGACCGCGACCACGGGCAACGTCGTCGCGGCCGACTACGTCGGTCAGGACTGCACCACCGCGTCCGCCGCACTCGACGAGCTGGGATTCGGGGCACGCTGCACCGAGGGCAACGCCGCACCGGACTCGGCGAGCGAAGGCAAGGTCTACGCGGTCGCCCCGACCGGCAACGTCCCGCTGGCCACGGTCATCGAGCTCACGGTGTACGCCGGCCAGGTGCCGATGGACCCGCCCGCTGCGCCCACGCTGTCGACCCCGATCGAAGAGGGCGAGACGGTCACCGTGCAGTGGTCCGGCTACAGCTGCCCGTCCGGCACCGGCAGCGTCAGCGCGTACAACCTCACCGCGACGCAGGGCGTCTTCCCGAACACGGGGCAGTCCACGGCCGCCTTCGGTCCGAACGAGCGCAGCGGCCAGGTGCAGGTGACCGGCGCCGCCGGAGCCTCGCTCATCGTCAGCTACACCGTCACCTGCACGGGCAACGGCAACGGCCAGGAGCGCACGAGCCCCTCCGCCGAGGCGAGCGGCGTGATCACCGCGGCCCCGGCGCCGAACCCGTCGCCGACGCCGACGCCGTGAGTCCGGCCGAGCGGGTCACGCGACACGTGACCCGCTCGGCCTCGGCTAGTCTGGCTGTTGTTCCAGGCAGGAGTGACCGTGACAGCTGAGCCGCATGTGCTTTCGGGGCGTTACCGCGTCGACGAGCCCATCGGCCGTGGCGGCATGGCGAGCGTCTACAAGGGCTATGACCTGACGCTCGGCCGCGACGTCGCGATCAAGATCCTTGACCGCGAGCTCGCCGACGACAACGCGTTCCGCACGCGCTTCCGCCTCGAAGCGCAGGCCGCGTCGCGGATGGCCCACCCGACGATCGTGCGCGTGTACGACGCGGGGGAGGACTCGCTCACGAGCCCCGACGGGCGCGTCCGTCCGGTGCCGTTCATCGTGATGGAGCTCGTCAAGGGCCGGCTGCTCAAGGACATCATCTCGGCCGGCCCGGTCCCGGTGACGGATGCCGTGCGCTACGTCGACGGCATCCTCGAGGCTCTCGAGTACTCGCATCGCGCGGGTGTCGTCCACCGCGACATCAAGCCGGGCAACGTCATGGTGACCGACGCCGGCCAGGTCAAGGTCATGGACTTCGGTATCGCCCGTGCCGTGTCGGACAGCTCGTCCACGGTCGCCGAGACCACGCAGATCCTCGGCACCGCCGCCTACTTCTCGCCCGAGCAGGCCAAGGGCGAGCCCGTCGACGCCCGTGCTGACGTGTACTCGACGGGGGTGGTCCTGTACGAGCTGCTCACGGGCCGCCAGCCGTTCCGGGGGGAATCGCCCGTCGCGGTGGCGTACCAGCACGTCAGCGAGGCGCCGGTGCCTCCCTCAGAGGTCAACGAGACCGTGCCGCGCACGCTCGACACGGTCGCGCTGCGCGCTCTCGCGAAGGATCCGTTCCAGCGCTACCAGGACGCCGCGAGCTTCCGCGAGGCGCTGGACGCGACCGTCGACGGCCGCCAGCCCAGCAAGCGTCAGGTGGGCGCCCTCACCAGCGAGCTGTACGGCCCGAACCCCCGGCAGGCGGCCGAGACCGCACGGTCGCTGCGCCAGCTGAGCACCGACACGACCATGAAGCGCACCCAGGCCGGCCCGCCGGTCGCGTGGATCTGGGCGGGTGTCGCGGTGCTGGCCGTGCTGCTGATCTCTCTGCTGTTCTGGGTGCTGACGATCCAGCCGGCCGAGACGCCGAGCGTGCGCAGCGTGCCCGACGTCACCGGCTTCACGTACGACAGTGCGAACGAGGCGCTGGCCGCAGAGGATCTGCGGGCGATCCGCGTCGATGAAGAGAGCTCCGACGTGGCCGAGGGCAACGTGATCCGCACGGACCCCGAGGCGGGCACCTCGGTGGAGCGCGACCAGCAGGTGAAGGTCTACGTCTCGAGCGGGCAGCAGATGACCGACGTGCCGCCGCTCGTCGGACTCGGACAGGATGCCGCCACGCAGGCGATCACCGACGCGGGACTC
This sequence comes from Microbacterium kyungheense, assembly GCF_006783905.1. Classification (GTDB taxonomy): domain Bacteria; phylum Actinomycetota; class Actinomycetes; order Actinomycetales; family Microbacteriaceae; genus Microbacterium; species Microbacterium kyungheense. Next base: position 103,570 of record NZ_VFPE01000008.1, read on the forward strand.
GTGCTCGGCACCATCACGCCGCAGAACGACAAGGATCTCGCCGCGGGGACGGTCATCTCGGCCGACCCGAAGGACGGCACGAGCGTCGCCGCGGGCGCGACCGTGAACCTGGTGGTGGCATCGGGCCGCGTGACGATCAAGGACGTCCGCGGGTACACGGCGGACGCGGCCACGCGCGAGCTGCAGGATGCCGGGCTCACCGTCACCACGCAGGAGGATCCGGGCTGCAAGGCGACCGATCCGCCCACCGTGTCGGCGCAGTCGCTGCCGCCAGGCGATGTGCCGGTGCACTCCCAGATCTCGCTCACGGTCTGCACGGGCGCCTGAGCCCTGCCGTCGGGGGTCGTCGGGTTCAGCGGCGCGGGCTGAGCCGCGCGCCTCGAGTGGCGGCATCCACGAATCCCACGGACGCCAGCCAGTTGCCCAGCAGTCGGTGACCGCCCTCGGTGAGGACGCTCTCGGGGTGGAACTGCACGCCGACGATCGGGGCGGTCCGGTGCGCGACGCCCATGATGACGCCGCCCGCGGTGCGACTGGTGACCACGAGGTCGCGGGGGAGGGTCTCGGGCACGATCGCGAGCGAGTGGTAGCGCGTCGCGGTGAACGGGTCGGGGAGTCCGTCATACAGCGGCGAGCCGTCGTGGTGCACCGCCGACGTCATGCCGTGCATGAGCTCGGGGGCAGGGTCGACCGTCGCGCCGAACGCCTCGCCGATCGCCTGGTGGCCGAGGCAGACGCCGAGGAGTGGGATGCCGGCCGCCGCCGCCGCGCGGACGACGGCGATCGACGCGCCCGCGTCGGCGGGTGCGCCCGGCCCCGGTGACACGAGCACGCCGCTCCTGCCGGCGATCGCGGCGTGCGGATCGTCGATCGCGTCCGCCTCGACGAGGTCGGTGTCGGCGCCCAGCTCGTGCAGGTACCCGATGAGCGTGTGGACGAAGCTGTCGTGGTTGTCGATGACGAGGATGGGCGCAGCGGCGCGCGCGGCGGTCATGCTCCGGCGACGGTGCCGACGCCGGGCAGCGGCAGCCCGACCGTGACCTCCTGCGGCACGATGAACTGGCTCGCCCACGGGAACACGTAGAACATCAGGCCGTACAACACGGCCGCGACGAGCACGATGAGGATCAGCACCTTGACCCACCAGGGTCCGGGCAGGCCACGCCACAGAGCCCCGTACATCAGCTCACCGCCTGGAGGGATGCCGGAGGCCCGGCCTCGGTGCGGGGGGTGAACGATTCGAACACGCTGTAGGCCACGATGCGCTCGGTCATCGCGTACATCGGGCTGCAGCTGGTCATCGTCATGTACGCGGTCTCTGCGGGGGCGTCCTTCACCTGCGGCACCGGCAGCAGCACCTCGACGGCGCTCGGCTTCACGTACTCGAGCGTGCGGAACCGGTAGGTGTACCAGCCGGCCTCGGTCTCGATGACGATGGCGTCGCCGACGTGCAGGTCTGCGATGCGGTTGAACGGCTTGCCCCACGTGGTGCGATGCGCGGCCAGCGCGAAGTTCCCGGGCTGCCCGGGCATCATGGTGCCCGGGTAGTGGCCGATGCCGATCGGGTCAAGGGTGCGAGGGCGGGTGACGCCGCCGGCCATGTCGACGGCGTAGTCCGAGCCGAAGCGGGGGATCCGCATGACGGCGAACTTCTCGCCGTCACCGGGCTCGGCCATGACGGGCGGGGGCGCGGTCACCGGATCCGATCCGGTGGCTCCGGGCGTCGGTGCGACAGCCTGCGGATTCTGCTGCTGCCACTCCTGCTGCCACTGCTCGGACTGCGCGGCTCCGGACGCGTTGCGCTCGGCGCCGTAGATCATGTCGCCGACCCACAGCTGCCACACGACGTACAGCAGGACGATGACGCCGGCGGTGATGAGAAGCTCGCCGATGACGCCCGCGACCGATACGCGCCGCCGGGGGCGCGCCTTGGTCCGGGCGGCGCCCCGGGACATGGCGACCGCTTCATCCACAGGGGGATTCTCGCACAGCATAGTTGTGGTCCGGCTGGCAGTTAGACTCTTGTGCATGGCACGACCCGGCAAAGACGACGACTCGCTCGTCGAGCGCGCAGAAGGCGAATCCGCACCCAACCCGGTGTGGTTCAAGCCGATCATGATCGGCCTCATGCTCGTCGGACTGATCTGGATCCTCGTCTTCTACCTCAGCGGTATGGCGTTCCCGATTCCCGACATCGGTGCATGGAACCTGGTGATCGGTTTCGGCATCGCCTTCGTCGGCTTCCTGATGACGACGCGCTGGCGATAAACCCTACGAGAAGAGCCCCGGTCATGGCTGACCGGGGCTTTTTCGTGCCTGGATGCCGCGATCCGAGGCATCCCGGCAGTTGTTAACAGATCTGTTAACAGCTGTGAATTACACCCGTGTCATTCTCCCCAGGCTGTGGATGAACCTGTGGATAACTCCTGGGGATAATCAGGCGGCGAGCACCAGGGCGGGGAAGAGGACCGGTACGAACAGCAGTGCCACGAGCACCGCACCGACCGCGATGAGCAGTCCGGTCTGCAGTCCGCGCTGCCGTACGGCGCGTGTGCGGGTGAAGATGAACGCCACCAGCAGGCCAGTCACCAGACCGCCCACGTGCGCCTGCCACGACACGTTCATGCCCGGGACGAAGCCGATCACGAGGTTGATGCCGATCACCAGCGCGATCCCTGCGATGTTCGCGCCGAGGTGCCGGCCGATGATCAGCAGCGCTCCGAACAGACCGAAGATCGCACCCGAGGCCCCGACGACCGGCGTGGCGAACGAGAGCAGCGTGACCGCGACCGAGCCGCCGAGCGCGCACAGCACGTACAGCGTGAGGAACCGGATGCGGCCGAGCAGCGGCTCGAGCGTCCGTCCGATCATGAAGAGCGCGAGCATGTTCAGCGCGAGGTGCCAGAAGCTCGAGTGCACCAGGGCACCGGTCAGCAGCCGCCACGGCTCGAACATGCCGGTGAGCCCGGGGTAGAGCATGGGCGCGTAGAACAGGAGGGCGTTCTCGACGGTCCTGCCGAACCCCGGGATCAGCTGCAGCAGATAGACGAACGCGGTGACGCCGATGATGGCGTACGTCACGACCGGCCGGCCGTCGGCCACGACGGATGCCGCCCGCGGGCGTGACCACCGGCGCTCCGCCTTGCGCTGGGCAGGCGACTGCCCCTTCTGCTGATCGCGCAGGCACTCCGGGCAGATCACACCGACCGCGGCCGGCGTCTGGCATTCGGGGCAGATCGTGCGCAGGCATCGCTGACAGAGCACGAAGCTCTGGCGATCAGGATGCCGGTAGCAGAAGTTCTCGGCGTTGCCGCGGAAGTCGTCGGTGGTCACGCGGGCCGCGCTCAGACCGCGGCGATGTCGATCGACTCGATGACCACCGGCTCGACCGGACGGTCGCCCGCAGCCGTCGGCACGTCGGCGATGGTGTCGACCACGGCCTTGGACGCGTCATCGACGACCTCGCCGAAGATCGTGTGCTTGCCCTGCAGCCACTCCGGTCCGCGGCCGCCCTGACCGGGGACCGTGATGAAGAACTGCGAGCCGTTGGTGCCCTCGGCCTGGCCGGTGATGGCGTTGCGGCGCAGTCCGGCGTTGGCCATCGCGAGCTTGTACGGCTCGGTGAAGGTCAGCTCGCCCGAGATCTCGTCGTTGAAGTTGTAGCCGGGTCCGCCCACGCCCTGGCCGAGCGGGTCGCCGCCCTGGATCATGAAGCCCGAGATGATGCGGTGGAAGATGACGTCCTTGTACAGGGGACCCTCGCCGGGCTTGCCGGTGGCGGGGTGGGTCCACGCCTGCGACCCGTCGGAGAGGCCGATGAAGTTCTGCACCGTGCGCGGCGCCTGGTCGCCGAACAGGTTGACGACGATGTCGCCGTAGTTGGTGTGGATCGTTGCGACTGCGGTGTGAAGCGGCATTTTTACATTGTCTCAGAGTTCCCTGCAACCCCTCCCGTCTCGGCGGCGGTCTGGCAAGATGGGGAGACCGACATCCCCAACAACGGGAGGGCACCGTGAGCCTCAGCCGCAAGCGCAAGAAGGAACTCGAGAAGCTGCAGAAGCAGGCCGGAAACCTGTGGGAGGCGCAGCAGGTGCTGGTCGGCGAGGCCGCCACCGTGGCCCGCGAGGCCGGCCGCCAGCTGGGCAACTACGGCCGAGAGCGGGTCGCCCCGCAGATGCAGGCCAACTACGACCGGTACGCCGCGCCGTACGTCGACAAGGGCAAGCAGGTCTTCAACGGCACCGTGATCCCGGCCGCAGGCGCCGTGGTCGGATCGGCGCTGTCGGTGTGGGACGCCGCCAATGAGCAGCGGTCCCGCCTGGCGAGCGGGCGCGGTTTCGAGCTGCCCGACACCAAGAAGTACGGCAAGAAGGCCGACAAGTACGCCCGCGAGGCGAGCAAGTACCTGTCCGCGCGTGTCGACCGCGTCGCACCCCAGAAGCAGGGGATGGGCGCCGGCGGCGTCATCGCCATCATCCTGGGTGTCGCCGCTGCGGTGGGCGTCCTGTACGCCGCATGGCAGACGCTGCGTGCCGACGACGAGCTCTGGGTCGCCGACGACCCGCTGCGCGCCCCGGATGCCTGAACCGGAGGGCATCGCACGCGTCAGGAAGGCGGCATCCGATCGCGGTCTTGAGATCGAGATCACGCAGCGGCCTGCCGCGAACAGCCTCAACGAGGCCGCAGAGATCCTCGGGATCGACCCGTCGGGGATCGTGAAGACCCTGGTGGTCAAGCGCTCGGACGACACGTACCTGTTCGCGCTCATCCCGGGGGACCGGGCGATCTCGTGGCCGAAGCTGCGCGCCGTCGTCGGCGTGAACAAGCTGCAGCTGCCCGATCAGGAGCGCGCGCTGGCCGCCACCGGCTATGAGCGCGGCACCATCGTCCCGGTCGGCAGCACGAACGACTGGCCGGTCTACGCGGATGCCGACATCACCGGTCGACGGGTCGCGATGGGCGCGGGCGCGCACGGGTACAGCATGTTCGTCGAGGCGGACGACCTCATCGCCGCGTACGGCGCGACCGTCGCCGACATCTCGCAGCCGCTGGGCTGATCGGCCGGACCCTTCACGGCGTCGGGATCACGACGCCGGCGAGCTCGAGGGCGATGTCGACGAGCTTCACCCGCTGGAGCCCGTGCACGTCGCGGAGGGGGAACCACTCGGCGCGGTCGGTCGAGCCGTCGGTCTCGTTGCGCAGGCGCCCGCCGGTGATGCGGGCGCGGTAGACGATCCGCAGGGTGTGCAGGGGCTCGGTGACCCCGGGGGTCAGCCGGCGTCCCGCGGGGATGACGCGGGAATGGATGCCGAGCAGCTCGCCCACCGCGACGCGATAGCCGGTCTCTTCCCGGACCTCGCGGCTGGCCGCACGCTCGGGATCCTCGCCGGGCTCCAGTCCGCCTCCGGGCATGGTCCACGCAGCGCGGCGTCCTTCGTTCCAGTGCGCCAGCAGCACCCGGTCATCCTCGTCCAGGATGACCGCGTACGCCGCGACGCGCAGGTCCATGCTTCACCCTAATGCGCCACCCGCCTGTGTGAGAACGGTGCCCGCGCGAGGAATACCGCGTCGGGACGGACGGTTCGTCACCCTATGGATCCGACCGGGCATGCGCGCGGCCACAGCCGCGCGGTCGCCGACGACGACGCCCTCGAGCGGCTGCTCGCCGCGGTGGACGTCCGCATCCGCCGCCAGCGCCGGTTCCACCTGCATGACGGCCAGCCGGTCGTGCTCGACCCGGGCGCGATCACCTACGCGTACGTCCTGTCGGGCGAGGTCCGCACGCGCCTCACGGTGGGTGCGCCGGGATCGGTGGCCGCAGGCGACATCCTGCTCACCAGCGGCCGCGCCCAGGGAACCCTGACGGCGCACGGACCTGTCAGCCTGCTGCTGGCAGAGCTGGACCTCGTCGACGAGGTCGCGCATCTGGCGAGCCTCCTGCCCGACGCGGCCGTCGTGTACGCGTTCGCTGACCAGGAGCCGGCGGCCGCGGCCATGCTGCCCTACATGGGCGTCGACGCCGACGACGAGCTCATCACCCGCGGCGGCGACCTCGCGGTGTGCCGCATGATGGCGGCGACCGTGCTGATCTCGGCGATCCGCGCGTGGGCCGCGGGCGGCTGTGCCCCCGACGGCTGGCCCGCGGCCGCGGGCGACCCGTTCCTCGACCGGGTGATCGCGGCGATCCACGCCGACCCCGGTCGTGAGTGGACCGTCGACGCACTGGCCGCGCTCGGTGCGATGTCGCGCTCCGTGTTCGCGGAGCGCTTCCGCGTCCGCTTCGGCCGGTCGCCCGCCGGCTACGTGACGTCCGTGCGGATGCGCGCGGCGCAGGAGCTGCTGTCGCGCGGCCTGGGCGTCAGCACCGTGTCGCGCGAACTCGGCTACGCCTCGGACGAGGGCTTCAGCCGCGCATTCCGCCGCAGCGTGGGCACGACGCCGTCGGCGTGGCGTTCGACGCATCAGCCGGTGTCGGCCTGACGCAGGGTGGATGCCGGCGGCAGGCGCCGCCGGCATCCTTCGACTATGCGCGAGCGCTCGCGCGGTTCGAGAGCCCGAACAGCACGGCGCCCAGCACCAGGATCACGGCTCCCGTGAGGTACACCGTCACGATTCCCAGGCCGTCGACCAGCAGCCCGCCGACCCCCGCGGCCAGCATGATCGCCGCCTGGAAGCCGACCACGACGATGCTGCCGCCCGCCTCGAGCCGATCCGGCATGCGGTGCCCCACCCACGTGTTCACGATGAGCAGCCACGAGGCGAAGAAGAAGCCCCACGCGAACGCCGCGACGCCGACGAGCACGGGTGCACCCGAGGCCACGATGACGGCGAGCGTCATGAGCGCCATCACGAGCGGCGAGACGACGGCGAACACCCGGTAGGTGCGGTCGATGATCATGCCGATGAGGATGTTGCCCACGAACCCGCCGACGCCGAACACCGCCAGCAGGACGATCACGGCCGTCGCGTCGATCTGCTGCCCGGCATCGTGCACGCGATCGAGCGCGATGCGGATGTAGGTGAAGGCGAGGAAGTGGCCGAGCACCACGAGCACGTGGCCGGCGACGCCGAGTCCGATGCCCGGCAGCTTCAGTGTGCCGACGAGGGTCGACAGCGACGCCGAAGCCTCGGCAGGGACCGACGGGAGCAGGATGCGCAGCAGCACGGCCAGCACCGCGGTCGCGGCGGCGGCGAACACGAACACCGCCCGCCAGTCCAGCACCTCGCTGAGCATCACGCCGATGGGCACTCCGGCCACGGTCGCCAGCGACGTGCCCGCCGAGGTGAACATCACCGCGCGTCCGAGGCGCTCTGGTCCGGCGATGCGCGCCGCGACGGTGATCGACATCGCCCAGAAGCCTGACAGCGCGGCGCCCAGCAGCACCCGGCCGACGAGCAGCAGGGGAAGGCTGGGGGCGACGGCGACGATCGCGTTCGACACCGTCGCGCCGATCGCCATCCACACCAGCAGCGACCGCCGGTCCAGTCTCGGCAGCGCCAGCCCGATCGTCGGCGCCACGATGAGTCCCGCCAGGGCGGTGACCGCGACCATCTGGCCCGCCTGACCGGGCGTCACGCCGACATCGGCCGCGATCTCGGTGAGCACGCCGCCCGGCAGGAACTCCGCCGTCACGAGCAGGAAGCTCATGGCCATCATCGCAATGAGGGCGCCGTAGCGCAGGCGCGGCAGCGCCGGGGAGGTCACGGGAATCGTGGCAGTGGTCGTCATGGTTCCAGCCTCGTGCGAGAGCGGCCGGGCCACCCGACCGTGCGTCCGCGGCATCCGATCGATCGTCCGGACGCTTCGCAGCAAGAAGAATGCGACCCCCGTGACGGAAGTCGCATGTCTGTGGAGCCTAGGAGATTCGAACTCCTGACATCCTGCTTGCAAAGCAGGCGCTATGGCTCATCCGCAGGCCCGGGATGCCGCAGAATTACGGGGATCTTGGGCCTCGGTCATGTCGGTTGATACCGCCCAGTTGTGGCACGTTGTGCCCCCTAGTGGCACGACTCTGGCACGAGGCGATGCGACCGTCCTGTCAGACCAGAGCGGCGTCGAAGTAACGCGAGTGAGTCCGACGCAGAGTCTCCTCAGAGTCGCTGTTCAGCGAGACCACCTCGACATCGGGGTCAACGTTCTCGTTCTCAACACGGAGGCGCTCGCGAAGCGCATCCCTGGCCCCCTGTGGGCCGCTGAACTCTTCGAGTCGTTCGAGCCGACCAGACTTGCGGTGATAGACGAGGAGGAATCCCGACACCCTATGACCCCGGCTTTCTGATGTCTTGAAGCAACGAAGTAATCCGCTCCAGTTGCGACGTTAGCGACAGTGTAAGCGGTTCTGCTTCACCACGCAGTTGTTCTAGTTTATGTTGTTCCATCTGGAGGCGGGCTGAGTTGCCAAGCCGAGCCAGATCTTCGACCAAGATTTCCTGCATGATCACTGCGTCGAAGCGTTCCTCGGCTACAGCGATGGTCTCGGTCGAGATCCCACGCATTGCCGTGACGACGCCGTACGCGACCGTGCCTTCTTCTGGACTCGCGTAGCGGATCTCTCGACCGAGAATGTCAGCCGTGATCTCGTACATATTGGCCCACTGGCCCTGCAAAGCGGTCCGGACTTGAATCTCTGCGCGCCACGCGATCGTATGGAAGCGCAACTCGATGTGCACGGCCCGGTAGCCGAAGTGATCGTCCCGACGCATATCTTTCACGACAGCGGTCGCGTCATCTTCGAACAGTCCACAGATCGCTTGAACGACTGCGTCCTGAACACTTGTGCTCATCATGGCCTCGAAACGAACACCAGCGATGTCTCGAATCGTCTGGAGAGGCGCTTCCGGTGTTCGACGCAACTTGTCCTGGAGGGTGCCAATCGTCTTGACCCTGGAAGTGATCTCCGGTGTCTCCGGACCGAGCAGCGGTGACCAGTCGATGCGGCTGATCCGATCCTGGATCATCACAGTTAGATCCACGTACCACAGCACGACTTCGTCGTACGTGGGGCACCCGTCCGGGATGGGCGTCCCGTCTCGTAGCGCGTCACCCAGACGCCGCATCTGGCGGTTACTCCACGGTCGCGTCACGTTTCCCACAGTAGGGCCGAGGTCCCTTCCCTAGTGATCACTACACTCGGCTCGTGGGGTCAACCTCCATCCCCCCCAACGAGAGGCACCAATGGCCGGTGGGTTCCTGTCCAAACTGTTCGGCGGCGACAAGACGAAGATGGAGCCCACACCCGCTCCGCGCGCCCAGCCCTCATCACCAGCATCCGCTCCTGGGCGCGAGGTCCCGATCGGCTTCGGGGAGGATCTCGAAGTCTCCGGAGAGGCCTACTACCGCGACGGCATCGGCAAGATCTTCCGGAGCCTCGGACGCCCCGAGGGTGGTGTGACGATGCAAACCGCGTGGCTCATCCCCGAGCCCGACAACAAGTACGATCCCAACGCCGTCCGTGTCGTCGTCATGGGCGAGCAGGTCGGCCACGTCCCCCAGGAGGTCAGCGCCTCCGTCATGAGGGCTTGCCGGGGAGTCGGCAGAGGGAACGTCGCCACCGTCCCGGCCCGAGTCTGGGCGCGCAACGATGACGGCACCTGGCGTGGCCGCGTGACCCTGGCGTTCTCCGGGGAGACCGAGAGCGAGAAGGACTACGCCGCAGAGCGTCAAGAGGCCGACGCCTACTACGCCGAGCGCGAGGCCGAGCAAGCACGCAAGGCCGCAGAGCGTGAGGCTCGGGAAGCGCACAAGGAAGCGCGCCGGACCGCGGGCGAGGTCGAGGGGCAGTATTGGCCGCTCCTCAAGCCCTCGATCTCCGAACTCAAGCGGCAGAAGCGGTTCGAGGAGGCCCGAGATCTCCTGGAGCAATGCATCTACGCCGCAGAGCGCGAGAGCGTCGTGACCGGCGAGGTTCCGGATCCGTGGCCGTCCGAGCAGATCTCAGTGGTCCTTCGCCGTCTCCGGGACTATCCCCATGAACTCGCATTCCTGGAGCGTTACGTCGCCGCGTGTGGAGATCGGGAGATCCCGGAGAGCGTGACCATGCGCCTGAGCCGGTCGAGGCTCGCGGTGCAGAACGGGGGAACCCCCGAGGAGTAGCGCCGGCAGTCGAAAGCCCCCGGCATCCGCAGACACAAGGGCTCTCGATCAGGCAAACGACTACCGGATGCCCTGGACGCCCGCGCTCGCCTCGACCTCCCGAGCCGCCGAGATATCGAACCGGCGAACCTCATCCCCGAGCCCGGGAACCTCTGCCGCCTGGGCCTCCTGGTAGCCCTCGGGGTCGGCGCGGTAGAGAGCCGTCCACGCGCCCGTGCTGATCTCGCCCGCTTGAGCCTCAGTGAGCACGCGAGCCCATGCGGCCGGACCGGCGCTCTCCTGCTCGGCCTGGATCCGCTGGGCGGCGGGCTCATGGCCGAGGGCGGCGAGGCGATCGAACGCGAGCGCGCCGATCTCAGCCTCGATGTCCTCGCGGTGCGGCGAGTCCTTGACCCCAGGCATCGACGGGAGCCAGTCGAGGAGAGCGACGACCGTTCGGAGATCCCCCGAGGCGACGATCTGCTCGGGGCGACGACCACGGTCTAGATCCGCCTGGATGCGCTCCCGCTGGTGGAGGGCGACCGCTACTTCATCGGCGTTTCCCGGGCGGAGGGCTTCGAGGATCTCGGCCCGCGACGAGCCGGGGATCTCGGGGACGGTCGGGATGACGGCGGCGAGGTTCGCGTTCGCGCTCTGGCGCAGTCCGATTTGGCGGGCGATGAGAGCCTTCCGCGTGAGGTTGCGATCCTGGAACGTGATCGCTGAGCGTGTCTCCTGCTGATGGCGACTGAAAGCGCCGGGGTAGTTCGTGGTCATGATGATCTCCTGATCTGTGGATAGGGCTGTGGATATGTGGATAAATCTACGTATCTCGTCGGATCTCTGCCGCCTGAACCTCGTACATGCATCTCAGACGCTCCCTGCTCGCCTCTGCCGAGCGTTCTCGCCTTCCAGGGGGTCCTGGGGGGTCTGGGGCTCCCGATCCGGCAGATCGGCGTCCAGCGCGTCGTCCTCCTCGCGGACCTTCCCGAGCCACGCGCCGAGGACCGCCGCGACCTCAGCGATGCCCGAGTCAGCCTGGGGCTCGTACAGCCCGAGCAACTTCGCGCGGTGGTCCATGATCCGCAGGAGCCGATCGATCGCGCCGAGGTTCCCGCGAACGATCCCATCTGCCAGGGAACGCTGGGCGAGATCCAGCCGCTCCAGTTCGATGTCGCGGAGTTGCTTCGCCGCCTCGCGAGGGATCCCCGCGAGAGCCCGATCGATTGCCTTCTTGGCGGCGCTCCGGTGGGCGTAGCCGAGTTCCCGTGCGATCCGATCGTGCGAGTAGCCGAGGAGGCGGAGATCGAGAGCCTTCGACTCCCTGGTGCGCGCCTCCGCCCGGATCTGCGTCTGAGTCTTACCCCGCGCCGGGGATGTGCGTTGCGTCATGCTCGAACCTCCGATGTGTCTTGCTCCATGTGTTTCCCGCTCTCCTGCTCGTGAAGGGCGAGGAGAGCGGCCAGGAGAGCCCTGACCTCCCGGGCCTCGACCCGGTTCGCCGCCGCCTCCGCCGTGACCGCGCCCACATATCGAGTCACGGCATCGGCCACCCAACGCTGGGAGTGCTCCATCCCGGACTTGAACCCGCGCAGGGCGTAGGCGCGGTCATCCTTCGCCCTTCGGAGGCTGGTCCGGTCGGGTCCGTCGAGGGTCTGCCGGATCTGGCGGAGGAGATCGTCTCGGGCCGAGTCGGGCGGGGTTGTGGCTCGGGCGGCATCGCGCATCTGCCCGATCGTGTGCTGTGCGGCTCTGAATGTCCGCATCTCTCGCTCGCTCATGATGCTTCCCTCCTGTCGATGTCGAGATCCTGGTCGTCCACGTAGGAGCGGGCTCTCGGACTGAGGTCCCAGTAGTTGCCGTCGAGAGGCTCGCCCCGGTGCCGGCGTCGCTCTACCTCGGGCCAGAGATCTCGGATCTCCTCGTCGGCCTCTGCGTCAGTCAGCGGAGCAGGGTTCTCGATTCGTTCCCCTGTCATCACCCGCAGGTCGCGGACCCAGAGAACCTGGGCGCGGGTGGCGCGGCGCGGAACTCTAGGAGTCCGTCCCTGACTCTGAGAGTGGAGGTCACCGGATTGGCCGTCGGGAGTGGATCCGCCGCTCCCGAGAGGGTCGCAAGGATCTGAGCCAGAGACGGCGGAGAGGTTGTCATCGAGGTCGCCCGACTTGTCGGGCTTTGCAGTGGCGAGCCCGGAGGGATCGGTCTTTAGAGATCTGGAGAGATCTGTTGATCTGATCGTGGCTAGATCCTGGGCACCTGGGTGGCTAGATCCTGGGCACTCAGTGGCTAGATCCTGGGCACCGAGATCCTCTCCCGTCTCACCGAGCGCATCGTCCCCTGCTCCGATCGGGTCGTCTTGGGTGTCCAGATCCTGGGCACCGAGGAGGCTCTCGAATGGGCCGGTCAGGGCGATCCGGTAGACGTGCGCGCGGTTGGCGCGCCGCTCGATGATCTGCACGACTCGGGCGGCGACCAGGGAGTCCAATGCTCCCGCGGCGGTCATGCGGCTCCCCATCCCGGAGAGCCTGGCGACTCGTCCGATGCTCGCGGCGTTCGTGATCCCTGTGTTCCAGTCGGCGCAGGTGTAGAGGGCCGCGTAGGCGGCGATGCCGTTGGGTCCGATCCCGAGGTCGAGGGCTCTCTCCTGGAGCCAGGTGGGCACCTTCGCATAGCCCGATTCGTTCTTGGTCATGTTCGCGCTCCAGTCGCCGGGATCTCGTGAGAGTGGTTCAGTCGCCCAGGAGGGCGCGAAGGCGTGGGACCGGGATGAGGATGCGCTTGCCGATGCGGATCACGGGGATCTCGTCGCGCTTGATCGCTTCGTAGGCGCTCCAGGTGCCGATCCCGAGGATCTGCGCGGCCTCGGGGACGGTGCATGTGGCGCGTCCGTGGAGGTCATCGATTGTGAGAGTGGGCCGCTCGGGGGCGGTGGTTCTGTTCGTCATCTCTGGGTTCCGTTCGTTCGGTTCGGACCGGTGTCTTGGGACCAGAATAGGGTGTCATTGCGCCCACGAAATTACATCTGACCTGGGATTTATTGGGCTAGGCAATCGTATGTAGTGGATCGCCCAGCCCTCTCGACGTGAGATCTGCCGAGGACACAGGAAAGATCAGATCAGCCCCGAAAACCAGGCGCTTAGCACGAAAGGCAGACCATGACTCAGACCAGCCGAAAGGCCTCCAGAATCGACTTCGGATCAGTTCGAAAACTTCCCTCCGGGCGGTGGCAATCCCGCTATCTCGACCCGGCAGGGAGGCCGATGACCGGCCCGCAGACGTTCCAGACGAAGCGGGAGGCCCTTGACCATCTCGCCGCCGTCCGCTCCGACCGGATGCGCGGGACCTACATCGACCACCGCGCGGGGCTCGTCCCGTTCGGCCCATACGCCGCCGACTGGATCGCCCACGGAGGACGGCGAGGAGCGCTCGCGCCAAAGACTCGAGATCTCTACGAGACGACCCTCGCCGGTCCACTCGCTCCGCTCCGGGAGATACCGATCGCCTCGATCACGCCCTCCCAGGTGCGCGCCTGGTACACGAAGACGGGCCGAGTCCTCGCGGCGTCCGCCAAGCGGCAGGGCGGCGACGGATCATCCCGACTCCGCCAGGCCTACAGCCTTCTCCGGGCGATCATGGCGACCGCCGTCCGGGACGGGATGATCCCCGCGAACTCCTGCCAGATCGACCGGGCCGGATCGGTGAAGCACGCAGAGCGCCCGTACATGAGCGCCGAGGATCTCGGGCGGATCGTCGCGGCGATGCCGGCGAAGTGGCATCTGCCCATCCGAGTGATGTTCGGCGCGCATCTCCGCCTCGGGGAACTGCTCGCGCTCCAGCGGCGGGACTACACGAACGGGGTCCTCCTGGTCGAGCGGCAGATCGTCCGCGTAGGCGGCGAGGACATCGAGAGCGGCACCAAGACCGGCAACGTCCGGAGGGTCGATCTCCCGCCGAGCATCGCGGCCGATCTGGAGGTCTACCTCTCGACTGCTCCGGGCTTCGGCAAGGCTCCGATGTTCCCCGGAACGGACGGCGAGCGGTTCACCGGAGGAGCGATCGGTCAGGCCTGGCGGAAGGCGGCACGGAAGGCTGGGCTGTCCCAGTTCCGGCTCCACGATCTGCGGCACGCGAGCCTCACCCTGGCGGCTCAGGCGGGCGCGACGACCCGCGAACTCATGGCCCGCGCGGGACACTCGACCGCCCGAGCGGCTCTGCTCTACCAGCACGCGGCGGAGGAGCGAAGCGGGGCGATCGCGGCGGGCATGGATGCCCTCTCCGGAGGGTCAATCGGGACCGCTACTGGCACGACCATGGCACGAACGGCTCTGGAGGCAACGAGAAAGTCCCCCGAGCAGGAGGCCGGAAAGGCGCTCTGATCAGGGGACTTCTACTATGTGGAGCCTAGGAGATTCGAACTCCTGACATCCTGCTTGCAAAGCAGGCGCTCTACCAACTGAGCTAAGGCCCCGGGGCTTACGGTGGGGCTACCAGGACTTGAACCTGGGACCTCTTCATTATCAGTGAAGCGCTCTAACCGCCTGAGCTATAGCCCCGAATGTCTGCGTCGCTTGCGCTCCGCAACCTCCAAGACTTTACCTGACGATCCTGGATTTCACGAATCGGGCCCGGATTTCACGGTCGGCGTAGTTGACTGAGGGCGTGACCGATCAGTCCCACCCCGATGAGCCGCACGGCGTCGGCCTCGGTCAGCGCCTGAACTGGCTGCGCGCGGGAGTCCTCGGCGCGAACGACGGCATCGTGTCGGTCGCAGCCCTGGTCGTCGGCGTCGCAGGCGCCACCACCGATCTGGGCGCCCTGTTCACCGCCGGCATCGCCGGGCTCGTCGGCGGCGCGATCTCGATGGCGCTCGGCGAGTACGTGTCGGTGAGCAGCCAGCGCGACTCCGAGCGTGCGCTCATCGCGAAGGAGCAGGCCGAGCTGCGCGACATGCCGGACGAGGAGCTCGCCGAGCTCACCCAGCTGTACCGCGACCGGGGCCTGACCGAGGCGACCGCGCGCCAGGTGGCCGTCGAGCTCACCGCGCACGACGCGCTGGCCGCACACCTCGAGGTCGAGCTGCACATCGATCAGGACGACCTCGTCAACCCCTGGCACGCCGCCCTGTCGTCGGCGATCTCGTTCACCCTCGGCGCACTGCTGCCGCTGCTGGCCATCCTGCTCCCGCCACCGGAATGGCGCGTGCCGGTGACCTTCGTCGCCGTCCTCATCGCCCTCGCCGCGACGGGCACGGTGTCGGCTCAGCTGGGCGGCGCGCCGCGACTGCGGGCGGCATCCCGACTCGTCGTCGGCGGCGCGCTGGCCCTCGTCGCGACCTGGCTCATCGGAACCCTGCTCGGCACGACCGTCGTCTGACCGGCAAGGCGAAGCGCCGGCATCCCTTCGTGAGAAGTGGATGCCGGCGCTCAGTGTCGTGCAGGAGCTGCGGGGTCGCGCGTCAGTTGGAGGTGAAGCCGACCAGGAGCCCGCCGGTCACCTTGACCGCGAGGTTGTAGATGCCCGCGACGACGGCGCCGAGCACCGTCACCACGACGAGGTTCAGGATCGCGACCACGGCCGAGAATGCCAGCACCTGCGGGAAGTTGATGAACTGCGAGAGCAGCACGCTGCCGTCCGAGAAGCTCGAGAAGAACTTGTCGGCCTCGCCGATGAGACCCGTGGCCGTGACCACGAGGTAGACCATCACGAAGGCGACCACCGTCACCACGGCGATCGCGATCGCCGCGAGGAACGACAGCTTCACCGCGGACCAGAAGTCGATGTACACCAGTCGCAGGCGCACCTGCTTGGCGCTGGTCTTGTGACTGGACTTCTTTGCGAGCTTGTCGGCTACCGTGCTCATGCGTCAGTGCTCTCTTCGGGGGTCTCAGGCGAGGTGTCGGGGCCGCCGGGGGTCTCGGCCGCCGCTGCGGCGTCGGGGTCGGCCACGCCGTTCTCGGCGTCCGCGTCCTCGGTCTCTTCGGCCAGGCCACGCTCGCCGTTCCGGGCGATCGCGAGGATGCGATCATCGCCGCCGGCCCGGGCGAATACGACACCCATGGTGTCTCGACCCTTGGCAGGCACCTCGGCCACGGCAGAGCGTACCACCTTGCCGCTGGCAAGAACCACCAAGACCTCGTCGTCCTCCGAGACGATCAGACCGCCCGCGAGATCGCCGCGATCGTCGCTCAGTTTGGCCACCTTGATGCCCAGTCCGCCGCGATTCTGCACGCGGTACTGGTCCACCGCGGTGCGCTTCGCGTAGCCGCCCTCAGTGACCACGAACACGAAGGCGTCGTCCCTGGCGACCGAGGCGGACAGCAGGCTGTCGCCCGCGCGGAAGTCCATGCCCTTCACACCCGACGTCGAGCGGCCCATCGGCCGCAGGGCGCTGTCGGTGGCCGAGAAGCGCAGCGACATGCCGTGGCGGCTGATGAGCAGGATGTCATCGCCCTCGTCGACGAGCAGCGCGCTGACCACCTCGTCGTCCGATCCGACCTCGGCCTCGTCGTCGCCCTCGTCCGCGCCGTTGCCGCGGAGCTTGATGGCGATGATGCCGCCCTGACGGTTGGTGTCGTACTCGGTGAGGCGCGTCTTCTTGACCAGGCCGCTGCGCGTCGCGAGCACCAGATAGGTGGCGACGCTGTAGTCGCGGATGTCGAGGATCTGCGCGATCTCTTCGTCGGGCTGCAGCGCGAGCAGGTTCGCCACGTGCTGGCCCTTCGCGTCGCGGCCGGCCTCCGGCACCTCGTAGGCCTTCGAGCGGTAGACGCGGCCCTTGTTCGTGAAGAACAGCAGCCAGTGGTGCGTCGTCGTCACGAAGAAGTGCTCGACCACGTCGTCGGCGCGCAGCTGCGCGCCCTTGACGCCCTTGCCGCCACGGTGCTGCTGGCGGTAGTTGTCGCTGCGCGTCCGCTTGATGTAGCCGTCACGCGTGACCGAGATCACCATCTCTTCTTCAGGGATGAGGTCCTCGATCGACATGTCGCCGTCGAACCCGTGCAGGATGTGCGTGCGACGCTCGTCGCCGAACTTGTCGACGATGGCGGTCAGCTCGTCCGAGACGATCGTGCGCTGGCGCGCCGGGGTGGCGAGGATGTCATTGAGGTCGGCGATCTTCGCTTCGAGCTCGTTCGCCTCGTCGATGATCTTCTGGCGCTCGAGCGCGGCCAGGCGACGCAGCTGCATCGACAGGATGGCGTCGGCCTGGTCGTTGTCGATGTCGAGCAGCGACTTCAGTCCCTCGCGCGCCTCGTCGACGGTCGGCGAGCGGCGGATGAGCGCGATGACCTCATCCAGCGCGTCGAGCGCCTTCAGGTAGCCGCGCAGGATGTGCATGCGCTTCTCGGCCTCGCGCAGCCGGTACGCGGTGCGGCGGACGATGACCTCGATCTGGTGGTCGACCCACAGCGAGATGAACCCGTCCAGCGACAGCGTGCGCGGCACGCCGTCGACGATCGCGAGCATGTTCGCGCCGAAGTTCTCCTGCAGCTGGGTGTGCTTGTACAGGTTGTTCAGCACGACCTTCGCCACGGCATCCCGCTTCAGCACGACGACGATGCGCTGACCGGTGCGGTCGCTCGTCTCGTCCCGGATGTCGGCGATGCCGGTGATCTTGCCGTCGCGGGCGAGGTCCCCGATCTTGACCGCGAGGTTGTCGGGGTTGACCTGGTACGGCAGCTCGGTGATCACGAGGCACGTGCGGCCCTGGATCTCTTCGATCGCCACCACCGCGCGCATCGTGATCGAACCGCGGCCGGTGCGGTACGCCTCGCGGATGCCCTTCGTGCCGAGGATCTGCGCGCCCGTCGGGAAGTCCGGACCGGGGATGCGCTCCATGAGCGCCTCGAGCAGCTCTTCGCGGTTCGCGGCGGGGTGCTCTAGCGCCCACAGCGCTCCGGCGGCCACCTCGCGCAGGTTGTGGGGCGGGATGTTGGTCGCCATGCCGACGGCGATGCCGACTGAGCCGTTGACCAGCAGGTTCGGGAACCGTGCCGGCAGGACCGTCGGCTCCTGCGTCTGACCGTCGTAGTTGTCGGTGAAGTCGACGGTGTCTTCTTCGATGTCGCGCACCATCTCGAGCGCGAGCGGAGCCATCTTCGTCTCGGTGTACCGCGGGGCCGCGGCGCCCATGTTGCCGGGCGAGCCGAAGTTGCCCTGGCCGAGCGCGAGCGGGTAGCGCAGCGACCACGGCTGCACCAGGCGGACCAGGGCGTCGTAGATCGCCGAGTCGCCGTGGGGGTGGTACTGACCCATGACCTCGCCGACGACGCGGGCGCACTTCGAGAACGACTTGTCGGGGCGGAACCCGCCGTCGTACATGCCGTAGATCACGCGGCGGTGCACGGGCTTCAGGCCGTCGCGCACATCCGGCAGCGCACGGCCGATGATGACGGCCATCGCGTAGTCCAGGTAGCTGCGCTGCATCTCCAGCTGCAGGTCGACCTGGTCGATGCGGCCGTGCTCGTGCTCGGGTTCGGGGCGTTCGTCTTCAGCCATTCGTGTTTCTCGTCTTCTGTCTTACCGGTCCTCGAACTGACAAGCGTCAGATGTCGAGGAAGCGGACGTCCTTGGCGTTGCGCTGGATGAACGTGCGGCGGGACTCGACGTCCTCGCCCATGAGCACCGAGAAGATCTCGTCCGCGGCGGCCGCGTCGTCGATGGTCACCTGGCGGAGGGTCCGCGTGGTGTGGTCCATCGTGGTCTCCCACAGCTCCTTGGCGTTCATCTCGCCGAGACCCTTGTAGCGCTGGATGCCGGAATCCTTGGGGATCCTCTTGCCGTTCGCGAGGCCGTCCTCGAGCAGGGCGTCGCGCTCCTTGTCGGAGTACACGTACTCGTGCGCGGCGTTGGTCCACTTGAGGCGGTACAGCGGCGGCATCGCGAGGTAGACGTAGCCGGCCTCGATGAGCCCGCGCATGTAGCGGAACAGCATCGTCAGCAGCAGCGTCGTGATGTGCTGGCCGTCGACGTCGGCATCGGCCATCAGCACGATCTTGTGGTACCGGGCCTTGTCGATGTCGAAGTCCTCGCCGATGCCGGTGCCGAAGGCCTGGATCATGGCCTGCACCTCGCGGTTGCCGAGGGCCTTGTCGAGGCGCGCGCGCTCGACATTGAGGATCTTGCCGCGCAGCGCCAGGATCGCCTGGGTGTGCGGGTCGCGGCCCTGCACGGCAGAACCGCCGGCGGAGTCGCCCTCGACGAGGAAGATCTCGCTGATCGACGGGTCCTTGCTGGTGCAGTCCTTCAGCTTGTCGGGCATCGCGGCCGACTCGAAGACGCTCTTGCGGCGGGCGGTCTCGCGGGCCTTGCGGGCCGCCATGCGGGCGGTCGCGGCGTCGATCGCCTTCGTGATGACGCGCTTGGCCTGCACCGGATTGCGGTCGAGCCAGTCGGCGAGCTGGTCGCCGACGACCTTCTGCACGAACGCCTTGGCCTCGGTGTTGCCGAGCTTGGTCTTGGTCTGGCCCTCGAACTGCGGCTCCGAGAGCTTGACCGAGATCACCGCGGTGAGACCCTCGCGGATGTCGTCGCCGGTGAGGTTGTCGTCCTTCTCTTTGAGCAGGTTCTTGTCGCGCGCGTAGGTGTTGATGCGCGTCGTCAGCGCCGCCCGGAAGCCCTCTTCGTGGGTGCCGCCCTCGTGCGTGTTGATGGTGTTCGCGAAAGTGAAGACGTTCTCGGTGTAGCTGGTCGTCCACTGCATCGCGAGCTCGAGCGAGATGTGGCGGACGGTGTCCTCCGACTCGATCTCGATGATCTCCTCGTTGACGACGTCGGCGTGACGCACCTTGTTGAGGTACTCCACGTAGTCGACGAGGCCGCGCTCGTAGAGGAAGTCGTCGAAGGGCTGACGCTCTTCGGAGCCGCCCTCGGGGGTGTCGGTGACGTACGTCGAGCTCGGGCGCTCGTCCGACAGCGTGATGCGCAGGCCCTTGTTGAGGAACGCGGTCTGCTGGAAGCGGGTGCGGAGCGTGTCGTAGTCGAAGTGGACGGTCTCGAAGATGGTGTCATCGGGCCAGAAGGTCACGATGGTCCCGGTCTCTTCGGTCTCTTCGTCCTTCGACACCGGTGCCAGCGGCTGGCCGCCGTCGCGGTAGGACTGCCGCCACACGTGGCCCTGACGCATGACCTGCACGTCCAGGCGCGTGGACAGCGCGTTCACCACCGACGAGCCGACGCCGTGCAGACCGCCCGAGACGGCGTAGCCGCCGCCGCCGAACTTGCCGCCGGCGTGCAGAACGGTGAGCACGACCTCGAGGGTCGACTTGCCTTCGGTGCGATGGATGTCGACCGGGATGCCTCGACCGTTGTCGTACACGCTCAGACCGCCGTCGGGCAGGATCGTGACATTGATGGTGTCGCAGTAGCCGGCGAGGGCCTCGTCCACGGCGTTGTCGACGATCTCGTACACGAGGTGATGCAGACCGCGTTCACCGGTCGAGCCGATGTACATGCCGGGGCGCTTGCGGACGGCCTCGAGGCCCTCGAGCACCTGGATGGCGTCGGCCCCGTAATCGCCGGGAGAACCTGTGGGAGCCGTCGCGGGCGTTTCGGGTTCCTCGGACACGTTGTCGGGGTTGTCTGACGTCATCTTCTCGATGGCTCCAAATCCTTCGAAGGGGCCCTGACAGTCTATCGGGTAACGACCCGATCACGGCCCCATACGCCCCTGTGACGCCCTGAAATAGCCAAAGACAGCTCCCGAGGTGGCCTAGCCGTAGGTATCGCGCGGACCACGCCCTGGAATCGTTCTGGGACCCCATTTCCAGGAGGGGACGTCCGGCCCGATGAAACGCACCGCGTCGACACCGGCTTCGGGGAAGCGTCGGACGATCTCCGACAGGATGTGAGCACGCATCAGCTGGAGCTGCTTGGCCCATGCCGTCGAGTCGGCCTGGACGGTGAGAGTGCCCTCCGAGAACGCGACTGGACGAGTGTGCCGAGCCGTGTCGGCGCCGGCCACCTCGTCCCAGGCGCGCACGACGTCCTCTCGCGCCAGCTGGGAGTTCCACCCGGCCTCGCGCGTCAGATCGGCGAGCACGTCGCCCACGCCCTTCGGGTCGCGGCCCGGGGCGAACGGGATGTTGTCGTCGTCCTCGGTGCGCCGGCGGCGCTTGCGATAGGACGAGCGCGCCGACGGCTCGAGGCCACGCAGCCTGAGGTAGGTCGCGATCGTCTCGGGGATGCCGGCGCCGCCTTCGCCGCCGTCGTCCCGGCGGCCGGTCCCCGAACCTGTCGAAGGGTCAGTCATCGCGCGCCTCGGTGCTCTCGAGGATCCGGCCCGCCTCGACCCGCACCATGCGCGCACGGAGGACATCGGGCACGTCGCCCTCGACAGCGGCCGTAACCACGACCTGCTCGTAGTCGCCCGCCAGCTGCGCGAGCCGTGCGCGGCGATCGGCGTCGAGCTCGGCGAACACGTCGTCGAGGATCAGCACGGGGTCGCCGAGCCTCGAGTCGGCGCGCAGCAGCTCGGCCGACGCCAGCCGGAGCGACAGGGCGACCGACCATGACTCGCCGTGCGAGGCGTATCCCTTGACCGGAAGACCCCGGATCCGCAGCAGCAGATCGTCGCGGTGCGGTCCGACCAGGGTCAGCCCGCGTTCGAGTTCGGCGGTGCGCTTGGCCGCGAGCGCTTGACGGAAGAGCTCGGCGATGCGCGGGGCCCCGGCATCCCTGGTCTCGAGCGAAGCGGGATCACCAGGTGCCGACGAGCCCGCGTCGGCGTCTTCGCCGCTGTCGGCGCCCGCGACGGACAGCGCCCACTCGATCTCGGGGTCGTGGTCGGCGCCCGCGATGGCGGTGTACGCGGACGCGAGCGGAGCGGCGAGGTCATTCGACAGTGCGAGGCGTGCCGCGATCAGCTGCGTGCCGAGGGTGACGAGCTTGTCGTCCCACACATCCAGCGTCGACAGCGCGTCGCCGCGGATGCCCCGCGCCTTTGCCGATTTGAGCAGCGCGGTCCGCTGCTTGAGCACGCGGTCGTAGTCCGCGATGACGCCCGCCATGCGGGGGGCGCGCTGCACCAGCAGCTGATCGGCGAACCGACGCCTGGCGGACGGATCGCCGCGCACGATCTGCAGGTCTTCCGGCGCGAAGAGCACGACCTGCGCGTACCGAGGCAGCTCGGCGGGCTTGACCGGGGCGCCGTTGACGCGCGCCTTGTTGGATCCTTGCCTGTTGACCTGCGCCTCGAGCTGCACGCGCCGTTCACCGTGGGCGAGCCGGGCCCGGATGATCGCGGCGTCCGCGCCGTCGCGGACCATCGGCGCATCGTTCGACACGCGGTGCGAGCCCAGTGTGGCGAAGAACCCGATGGCCTCGGCGAGGTTCGTCTTGCCCTGGCCGTTGCGGCCGACGAACACGTTCGGACCGGGGCCGAGCTCGACATCGGCTGCCGCGTAGTTGCGGAAGTCGACGAGGCTCAGGTGCTCCACGATCACTGCGTCAGCCTAGTTCGAGTGTGCGACGTTTCGTCTTCGCTCCCTCGTCGCTTCGCGTGCGACCGAGACGCGGTCGTTGAGCGAGCGAAGCGAGACGAAACGCGTCAGCGCAGCAGCAGGTTCGGCTGCAGCAGGTAGCGGAACGAGTCCGCGCCAGCCTTGTCGACCGAGGTTTGCGGGGTGATGAGCACGGGGCTCAGCTTGTTCGCGTTCTCGCTCGAGGTGAACGTGATGCGCACGAACTCGCTCTTGACCGCGCCCAGCGACTCGAGCAGGTACTGCGGGTTGAGCCCCAGCGTCACGTCGCCGCCGCCGATGAGGGTGGCGTCGACGGACTCGGTGGCCCGCGCCTGCTCGGTGCCGGAGGCATCCATCGACACGCTGTCGCTCGTGAACGTGAAGCGCAGCGGCGCCGAGCGGTCGAGCACCAGCGACACGCGGCGCACGGCCTCGGCCAGCTCGGCCGTGTTGACCACGGCGTGGTGCTCGGTCTGCGCCGGGAACAGGCGTCGCACCGGCGGGAAGTTGCCCTTGATGAGCAGCGAGGTCACCGTCTTGTTGCCGGCGGTGAAGGCGATGATCTCGCGATCGCCCGAGCCCGAAAACGCGATCGAGATGTCGCCGCCGTGGGCGAAGGTCTTGCCGACCTCGGTGAGCGTGCGGGCCGGCACGAGCGCAGTCGTCGCCTCTTCGGTGGCGGTGCCGCCGCCGTCCCACGGGATCTCACGAAGTGCCACGCGGTAGCGGTCGGTCGCCACGAGGCTGAGGTTCGTGCCAGAGACCTCGAGCTGCACGCCGGTGAGGACGGGGGTCACGTCATCGCGGGATGCCGCGAACGCGACCTGCGCGATGGCCGTGGCGAAGTCCTCGGCGGGGACGAGACCGGAATCGCCGGTGACCTCGGGGATCGCCGGGTACTCCTGCACCGGCATCGACGCCAGCGTGAAGCGCGCGGAGCCGCAGGTGAGGAGGATGCCGCCGTCGTCATCGACCTCGATCTGGATCGGCGCGTTCGGCAGCCGGCTGGCGATGTCGGAGAGCAGGCGCCCGTGGACCAGGATCGTGCCCGGGTCGTCGACCGTCGCCTCGATCGTGGTGCGGGCCGAGGCCTCGTAGTCGAAGGCGGCGAGTGACAGGCCCTGCTCGGACGCCTCGATGAGCACGCCGGCCAGGATCGGCTGAGGGTTGCGCTGCGGCAGGAGTTTGACGACGAACGACACGGCTTCGCTGAACACATCGCGGTTGACGTGGAACTTCACGAATGCTCCCTCTGCAGCAACGGGCCCCTCGACTGCGGGCTCGGGGTTCTCATGCTAGTGGCAGGTCTGGAGAATGCCAGCCCGTGATCCTCTCGGAGGGCTTGTCCACCGAAAAGGTCATCGGACGGGTTTCATCAGAGAGATTTCTTGTCATGGTGTTAACCGCTGTGGAAACTGTGGACAACTCGCTCGAGTGCAGTCGGGACATGGAAACCACACGGTTGTGACTTGTGGATCGGCTGCGGACGGACTGCGGGATCCGGAATGCCGGCGGCCGCGGCATCCACGATTCATCCACAGGCTGTCCCCGCTCACTCACAGGTGTTTCCGCAGACTCGGGGAGTTATCCACAGGTTTTCCACACTGTGCAGAACCGGAATTTTGGCCCTGTCCCCCGCGCGTGTCAAGAACCCGTTCCGGCATATTCGCCGGAACGGGTTCGAGGGGTGCGTGAGTGCGCGAGAGGGGCGTCAGCGGCCGTTGCGGCCGAGCTGCGCGGTGATCTCGGTGACCTGGTTGTAGATCGAGCGGCGCTCCTTCATGAGCTCGCTGATCTTCTTGTACGCGTACATGACCGTGGTGTGGTCGCGGTTGCCGAACAGCTGCCCGATCTTCGGCAGCGACAGGCTCGTACGCTCGCGACACAGATACATGGCGATCTGCCGGGCGGTGGCGACCGACTGCGACCGGCTCGAGCCGTAGAGGTCGTCGACGGTCAGCTTGAAGTACTGCGCGGTCGCCGTGATGATGTCGGTCGGCGAGACGACGTTGGCGTCGTCCTGGTCGACGATGTCGCGCAGCACCGTCTGGGCGAGCGACATGTCGAGCGTCGAGCGGTTGAGGCTCGCGAACGCCGAGACGCGGATGAGGGCGCCCTCGAGCTCACGGATGTTGCTGGAGACGACGGTGGCGATGTACTCGAGCACCTCGTCCGGGATGTGCAGCCGCTCGGACTGCGCCTTCTTGCGGAGGATCGCGATGCGCGTCTCGAGGTCGGGCGCCTGGACGTCGGTGATGAGGCCCCACTCGAAGCGGCTGCGCATGCGGTCCTCGAAGCCGGTGAGGTGCTTCGGCGGCACATCGCTCGTGATCACGACCTGCTTGTCGTGGTCATGCAGCTGGTTGAAGGTGTGGAAGAACGCCTCCTGCGTCTCGGCGCGGCCCTGCAGGAACTGGATGTCGTCGATCAGGAGGATGTCGACGTCCCGGTACCGCGCCTGGAACGCCGAACCCCGGTTGTTGGCGATCGAGTTGATGAAGTCGTTGGTGAACTCTTCGCTCGAGACGTAGCGCACGCGGATGCCCGCATAGAGGCTGAGTGCGTAGTCGCCGATCGCATGGAGAAGGTGGGTCTTGCCCAGGCCAGAGTCGCCGTAGATGAACAGCGGGTTGTACGCCTTCGCCGGCGCCTCGGCGACCGCGACCGCCGCGGCATGCGCGAAGCGGTTGGACTGGCCGATGACGAAGTTGTCGAAGGTGTACTTCGGGTTGAGCCGCGTGTCGCTGCGTGAGGCGGACGCGGTGTCGACCGGCTCCTCGAGCGGCGGGCGCCCGATCGGCGAGCCGAGCGGCGCCGTCGCCGCGGCCGGTGCCGGCGCCGCGTTCATCTGGATCGGGATGGGAGCGGTGAGGTGGGCGTCCGCCAGATCCGGGTTGACCACGACGCGGAACGTGGATGCCGCGTTCTCGGCACCCTGCTCGGCCCGGGACAGCGCCTCGAGGATCGGCGCGCGCATGCGCTTGGTGAACTGGGCGGCGGTGAGGTCGTTCGGCACATCCAGATAGAGGGTGCCGCCCATGACCCCCTGCGGCACCGCGAGGTTCAGGAACCCGTGAAGCTGAGGGGTGATGCGCTCATCACGCGCAAGCTCGTCCAGAACGGCCGCCCAGACCGGAACATCTGGAATCTCGTGCGGTGACATGGCCCCCCCGGGTTGTTGATGACTCCTCCGGATGACGCGGAAACGTCGGCCCGAGCCTGTGGATAACTGCCGGAGCAACGCTAGTCAGCGAGCGGCGCCTGAGCAAACCCCACTGTGGACGACCGCGGCGTGTCCCTACCGACCCGGCGACGGTACGCGGGGCATAATTACGGGTTCGCCCGGCTCGGTTTGAGTTCTGGGGCGTCTCGACGTAGCCTTAATCGGTTGACTTATGCCCACTGGACCCAAAGTCTCAGGGCAGTCCTCCTGTACACGCGTCCCCGGTCGAGCGTCCCGGTGACCCCTGATCGGAAGTAATCCTCATGAGCAAGCGCACCTTCCAGCCCAACAACCGCCGCCGCGCCAAGAAGCACGGCTTCCGCGCCCGCATGCGCACGCGCGCCGGCCGCAGCATCCTCTCGGCTCGCCGCGCCAAGGGGCGCACCGAGCTCTCGGCCTGAGCCGAGCGGTGCTCGCGAGGGCGAACCGACTCACCCGCGGCGCGGATTACAAGGCCGTCGTCCGTCGGGGTCGTCGTTGTGCCGGAGCGCATACCGTCACCTATGTGAGCCGCGTCGAGACCGATGGTCCGGCGCGGTTCGGCTTCATCGTGAGCCGCCAGGTCGGCGGCGCTGTCGTGCGCAACTCTGTGCGCCGGCGGCTCAAAGCGCTCTGCTACGAGTCCCTCGGTGCGGTCTCGCCCGGCAACGACATCGTGATCCGCGCCCTCCCGACCGCCGCGTCGGCGTCCTTCGCCGACCTGCGTGCCGATGTCGAGAAGTGCCTCGCACGGAGGCCGGCATGAGCGTGCTCCCGGCCTACGCGCTCGGCGACGCCGAGTTCGTGGCATCCGATGCCCTCCGCAGCGTTCCGCTGCTCCCCCGGAACGCCGTCCTCGCGTTCCTGCACGGCTACCGTGCGACGATCTCGCACACCTACGGCGACGTCTGCAAGTACTACCCGTCGTGCTCGGCCTACGCGGTCGGCGCGGTCCAGCAGCACGGTGCGGTCGTCGGGTCGGCGCTCACCGTCGCGCGCATCGCACGGTGCCACCCCTGGGCTGCCGGCGGCGTCGATGACGTCCCGCCCCACAAGCACTTCCGGCACGCACTGACCCGCCACGGGTTCGTCGTGCCTGCCCCCACAGGAAAGGACTGATCCACCGCATGGATCTCTTCACGGCGCTGGCCGCCACCCCGACGCCCAGCCCCTCGCCCGCGGCAGGCGGTGGGTTCGATCTGCTCGGCACTATCCTGTGGCCGCTCAAGTGGCTCGTCGAGCTCGTGCTCGTGGCGTGGCACTGGCTGTTCTCTGCGATCGGCCTGCCGCCGGCCGACGGACTCACGTGGGTGCTCTCGATCATCGGCCTGGTCATCGTCGTCCGCTCCGCGATGATCCCCCTGTTCGTGCGCCAGATCAAGAGTCAGCGCAAGATGATGGAAATCGCTCCTGAACTGCGAAAAGTCCAGGAGAAGTACAAGGGCAAGCGCGACCAGCTGTCTCGTGAGGCGATGAGCCGCGAGACCATGGCGCTGTACAAGAAGCACGGCACGACGCCGGTGTCGAGCTGTCTTCCGCTGCTGGTGCAGATGCCCGTGTTCTTCGCGCTGTACAGCGTGCTCAACGACGTCGCCAAGCACGCCGTCGCCGGCATCGGCGGCGTGGGCCTGCTCAACGCCGAGCTCACGCAGGAGTTCTACAACGCCAAGCTGTTCGGCGTCGCCTCGCTGCACGAGACGCTCATCCAGGCCTTCCAGACCGGCAACACCCCGGCGATCATCATCCTCATCACGCTCGTCGTGCTCATGATCGCGTCGCAGTTCTTCACCCAGCTGCAGATCATCTCGAAGAACCTCTCGCCCGAAGCGAAGACCGGCCAGGCGTACCAGATGCAGCGCATCATGCTGTTCATCCTGCCGCTCGGCTTCATCTTCTCGGGTGTGTTCTTCCCGCTCGGTGTCGTCATCTACTGGTTCATCTCGAACCTGTGGACGATGGGCCAGCAGTTCCTCGTCATCCGAGAGATGCCCACCCCCGGCTCCGAAGCCGCGAAGGAGCGCGAAGAGCGCCTGGCACGCAAGGGCAAGGCGATCGACGCATCCGGCAAGGTCGTCCCGATGGAGAAGTACCTCGCCGAGCAGCAGCGGCTGTACGAAGAGGCCGAGCGCGCCAAGGCCGCCGCTCCCAAGCGCCAGCAGCCGGTGAGCAAGCAGCGCGCGAAGAAGCAGTCGCAGAAGGGCCAGCCCGGCGGTTCCGCCGGCGGCACGAACGCCTCCGGTCAGGCCGGCGGCTCCGGCACGGCATCCTGACGACCGCTGCGTCGGCTACTCCCCTGATCCGAAGACGAGGACACGTCATGACCACCTCCCCTGAGCTCGCCTCCGCCGAGCAGCGCCACGACCGCGCCCCCGCGACGGTCGAGGAACTCGAGCAGGAAGGCGATGTCGCCGCAGACTTCCTCGAGGGTCTGCTCGACATCGCCGACATCGACGGCGACCTGGACCTCGACGTGCGGGCCGGCCGCGCCTACGTCTCGGTCGAGGCTCCTGCCGGTGGATCGGTCGCCCTGATCGCTGCGCCCGATACCGTGCAGGCGCTCCAGGAGCTCACGCGCATCGCGGTGCAGAATCGGACCGGGCGCTTCTCGCGCCTGATCCTCGACATCGGCGGCTCGCGCGACGCGCGCCAGCACCAGCTCGAGGCTCTCGTCGACCGTGCGATCGCCCGCATCGACGAGGGCGCCTCGCAGGCGTCACTCCCCGCGATGTCGAGCTACGAGCGCAAGGTCGTGCATGACATCGTCGCCGACCGCGGCTTCGTGTCGGAGTCGTACGGTGAGGGCGCCGACCGCCACACCGTGATCCGTCGCGGCTGACGCGCGGTTCACGGAGAGCATCGATGATCGAGATCGAGCAGGAGCCCGCCGCCGCCGCCGAGATCTTCGGGGACCGTCTCGAACTTGCACGCCGGTTCGCCGACGCGCTCGGACAGCACGGTGAAGAGCGCGGCCTCATCGGCCCGCTCGAGCCGCCCCGCCTGTGGTCGCGGCACATCCTGAACAGCGCCGTCATCGCGCCGCTGTTCTCGGGACGCGTCGGCGATGTCGGCTCGGGTGCCGGGCTGCCCGGCCTGGTGCTGGCCATCGCGCGCCCGGATGTCGAGTGGGTGCTCATCGAGCCGATGGAGCGCCGTGTGGCGTGGCTGTCGGAGCAGGCATCGGAGCTCGGCCTCGAGAATGTCGAGGTGCTGCGCGCGCGGGCCGAGGACTGGAAACGCGGACCTTCGTTGGATGCTGTCACCGCGCGTGCGGTGAGTGCGCTGCGCACGCTCGTACCGCTCACCGCTCCCCTGGTGCGCGACAGCGGCGAGCTGATCCTCCTCAAGGGCACGAGCGCGGGCAACGAGATCGAGGCCGCCGAGAAGCAGCTGCGCAAGTTCAAGGTCACCGACGCCCGCGTCGAAGTGGTGGGCGAGGGTCTGCTGGACGAGCCCTCGAGGGTGATTCGAGCGACCGTCCGCTGACTGGACCTCTTCGCCCCGCTCGTCTCGAGCGGGGCGTTCTTCTTTGGATGGTCGGGGCCGCCGTTGTGTGCGCTGACCTGCGTTTTCGTCGAGCTTCGATGGGAGTGAGGCGCAGCGGGGCCGGCCGGGTCGGGGCGCCGTTTCTCCGGTGTGGGATGCGGCGTCTGTGTCTGGTCAGGCGTCGACGCGTATTCATCTACGCGGGTGTGAGGTGACGGTAGGCCCCGTTGATGGAGAGCTGCGGTGTGGTGTGTGCGGTGATGTCCTGGGGGGCTGACCGCCTGCGACTGGCCGTGCGACTGCGCTGAGGCAGAGTCGGTCCCGCGCGATCGGCGACGGACTCATCGACGCAGCACGCTCGGCGCTGGATACGTCGGGGAACGGAACGGGGCTCGAGGTTGTGAGGTGACCGACTGCGCCGCGTGCACAGGTGCGCGAACTGGTGTCGGCCGCGTCGAGGATGCCGTCTTCGGTGCCGTCGCCGCGCACGGGTGGTGCACGTCGATCGCGTAGAGCGGCGGTTCCACCGCCGGCGCTGATGGTTCGCTCGAGGTATTCAGACGCGGCGCCGGGACACAGCCGTCGGCGCTGTCGTCGGCGCAGCTGTCCTCGAAGCGGACGCTCTCCGGTGTGGGGTGAACTCGCGAGCAGGGTCTCGAACGCGTTTCACGTGAAACAGTGAGCCGTCGGTGCCTGGTCCCACTGACGCCGGAGGGGGTGGGGTTGACAGTGTGGGACCGCGGATGGCGACCTCCAGCGGCGACAGATCCGCCGGGCGCGCCCGCTACCGACGGAGTGTCACTCAGCCTGCTAGGGGCGAGGCGTCTGAAGAGGTGTGGACTCCGTTCGGCTCCCCCGCCGCTGCGCCGGCGTCGCAGAATAGTGCCGGAGTGAGTCACGTGCTGGTGGGAGTCGCGCCACTTGCCGTATCCGCGTCGCGATCGGCATCGCAGTTCGGCCCGGTGACGTCAAGACTTCTGTATGCGCGCTCGCCTGACGGTAGCTCAACGGTCATCGACCGGTGGCTGATGTGTCACCGCGGCGATCCTGCCTCGCGGGGTGGGCGGAGAAGTCCACGGTCACGGACGCAACAGTGCGCCGATCGCGTCGGCTGCCTGTATTCACGCGCGGGCTAGGACGCGGGATGTTTCACGTGAAACGGGCGAGCTATGACCTGCCCGTGGATCTCGTCCAGCCCTCACGGGGAACGGTTCGGCGCAACTCCGATCGTCGACGCCCGTCCGAGCGATGGTGCTGCCGTCCATGGCGGCGTGCGCATCCGCTGCGGTTCCGATCACGGTCGACTCAGACGGCTGCGGCGACGGCCCGAGCTGCTCGCACAGTTCACCACCCAACGATCCCGCTGCGTTCACGCTGCTGATCTTCGAGAACTGTCTTGTTCCGAGCGGCGCGGTGGATGCGCTGGAGCAGTGGTGGGCAGGCCGCCGCCTCCCCACTCTCCGAGCAAACGTCTCTCCCGGGATTGGTGGTGCCTCGACCGCGACCCGTTCGGTAGATGCGTGATGGTGAACGATCAAGGCCTCACCGCCCCGGCACCGGTGAAGTCGACGAGGTGCACACAGATCGACAGGCGGCCGGATCGACACATCGGCCGCCGCGTTGTGCCAGCACTTCCGCGACGCACAGATCACGGGTTCTCGTGCTCTGGCTTGACTATCGTCTAACTCGACGTGAGACGATATCGCTTCCAGGGTGCCCCGCTCCCTTCGGTAAGCACCGCTACGGGCACTGAGTGACGCTGAAGTGACCACACCGAGGGCGCGCTCGTGCGGCGCACCCCCCAGAGCCGTCGGGTGGCAGGGTTCGCGGAGGTGCGTGTCCCTCAAGCCAAGCCGCGTCCTGTGGGCTGGTGGGATATTGCCGGCCAGCCGAAGCTGTCGGTTGCGTGCGGCCGTGAAGAATCCGTCGGCCGCCCTTCGCACCGACCCCCCCGCGACAAGCGTCGCGTGTTTCACACGTGCCGGTGCCCAGTTGGGAGCTGGGCACCGGCTCGGCCAGACGCCTGATGCACGTGACAGCACGGTCAAGGTCGACAGGGCACGCCGGTGGTTCAGCATCTGGGTGCATCCGTCGGTCTCTCGTACTCCATGGGGGCCGCGTGACGGGATGCACGTTTCACGTGAAACGCGATCGCTCGTACTAGGGCGGCCAATCGGAAGGCTCTGTCGGCGAAGGCGACTGGTATTCGCATCCCCAGTTTCGTGCGGCTGTCGGCACGAGTTGCATCTGCAGGGCTCGGTTGGCTCCTTGGGGATCCGTCGTCGGGTGTTTCACGTGAAACGCTGGATGCACGAATGGCGGGCCAATCGGGCGGCTCAGTCGGCGACGGCGACTGGTGTTTGCGCCCGTAGTTTCGTGCGACTCCTGGCACGCGTTGCATCTCCAAGGCTCGGCTGTTTCCGTCGGAATTGTACGCACGGCGGGCCTACCGGGCGGCTCTGTAGGCGAAGGTCGCGGATACTCCCGCTAGGGAGTTCTAGCGGCGCCGCGCGGAAAGAGTTGCGCCTGCCGGGCTCGCCCGCCTTCTGTCCAACCCCCCCTCGGGATGTTTCACGTGAAACGCGACGGGTCGAACGCATGGCGGCGATCCGGGCGCACTGTTGACTTAGCCGGACCGGCACTCGGCAGGGCGACTTACGCCGTGCCGGAGCGGACTGCATCCTCAGAGCTCGGCTGCCTCGGTGGAGCCCAGTAGTCGCGATGTTTCACGTGAAACACGGCGACGCGGTCGAGTGCGCTGGGGCCGCATCGCACGGTTCCGGCTCGGTCGCCGCGCAGCATGGTAGCGCACGCGGGGGCTCTAACCGTCTGTCGTGCGGGTGAACTCGCTCTTGCCTACGCAGCTGCGTGTGAGAACTGCCCGGTTGCCCGGCTCGCGCAGGCCCGGCTGAACCGGCGTCGCGACCTGTTCACCGCGGTGCTGTGGCCGGGGCAATTTGCGGGTTGTTCCGCAGTGCACGCATGTCGTTGTGCGCGTCGAGGGTGCCATCGCAGCCCCCTCTTCGGCTCGGCCCATCCGAGGAAGTGCGCATGCTGAATCTCGAAGCCAAGAGACCATCCGGACTGCCGATGCCAGCTTCGTCCCTGTTGGCTCGTTGGCCAGCCTTTGACCGTGATTCGATCGGGTTGACGAGCACCGCGCGACCACGCCGGCATCGTCAGCGTGCGACTTCACTGAGGACGTCGATGTTGCAATCCCGAACTCTGCCGGAGTGCTGGGCGGCGCGAGCGGTGGTGTGCAGTGCGGGATCGGTGCAGGTGGCGAAGTCTCGCTCATCTTGGCGATGTGTGCTCCTCGCTATGCGTCGCCCCTGATCGCCACACAGCTCCCACCTCCTGCGGATGTTGGGGTGGGCGGCGTTCCAATCTGTGCGCCCTGCGGCTACTGCGCGCAGAGGACACACGGGGCACAGGTCTCCCTTACTACCCCGCCGCCCCCCGAAGCCCACGGCGTACCCTCCTTCTTGGCGTTGCACCGGGAGTCGCCGCATGGGGGTGGCGTTCCACACGTCCTGCACCCGAGTACGACATGACGTGGATCACAGGGGTAAGCGAGGCCTGTGCGGCGTTGGGACAGCGGATATTGGTGGTCCGCGCGTGCCCTGGAGACACTGTCGCAACGTGGAGGGTGCTCCTGCTCGCACTGTTCGTCCTGCAGAACTGGTCCGACGCAGCAGTGGTTCTTCCGACTGCAGGGTCGGCTGGCACGCGAACGAGATGTGTCGCTCGGGACGACGTCTCCACTCCTACGGCTCGCCGCGGTTCACCAAGTCCTCGAGACCTCCGCCGGCTTCCAGGGTATTGCGTTGCTCGAGGGTGGCCGTGGCGTCGCGGCGGGGATCTGGGGCGGTGATGGTCGGACGGTTGCCACGAGTGGCGCAATCGCGGTGGGTGTGCCGACGGACACCGCCATGCGGAGCCCGTGTGGTTCCTACAGACACCGCCAGCTCAGTCGCGCGATGCCGCGGCGTTCCGTCGGCGATGGCGATGGAGCCATTTACCCAGCCGGTGGCTCGTTCCGGACGGCCGACTGACCATGCTCGATGTTTCACGTGAAACATGGAGCGCTCCGGGTGAGGCGCCAGCCTCTCGGCGGCAAAGCCCAGAGCCGAGGGAGCGACAGCGGGCTTCGTTGTGTCAGTGGCGAGTTTGTGCCCGTCCGAGCGCGGGCTACTCACCCCGGGGCCTTTAGCTGTTCACGCGACTGCCGTAACCCGGCAAGTCCGGCCGTCTCCGCGGCTTGAAGCGACTGGGCGCAGTCATCTCCACGGCTCGAGCCGCCGAGGTGGATAGCGGCGTCGAGGGCACCAGGCGGTGCCATCAACGCTAGGTCGTGTCGGCGTGATGCGAGAGCTCCCGCCAAGGCCAGGGTGTCCCCCGCTCGGTTGAGCGTTGGGGGCGACGCGACTAAGTCGGCCGTGGGCGAACTCATGGTTGACGGCGTGCCGCCGGCGTTCTGGGCGCTACGAACATTGGGCTTCAGAGGAAGCGGGCGAGGAACCGGATGGCCTGCCGATTGTGAGAAACATCGAAGGATGCCGGTAACGACCGGCGCCTGCCGGAGCCATGCGCACGGGCAACGACGGTGACGACCTCGATTGGCGCCGCACGATCCGCCTACGGCCAAGGTCGATGTCTCGGTCGACGCGCATGTTTCACGTGAAACGTGTGTACCGCAGCCACCGGTTGCGGCGTCATGGCTTGGCCTGTTCTGCGGTGTTGCAGGTTGATGCCGACCTACGACCAGGTCCCTCGCAGCCACGCCGCGGAGGCTGCCCCGGTGTGATCATCGCTGTGCCTCTCGGGTTGTAGTGAAGCTGTCCATCCGTGAGCCGCGGGACGCCGGGGGTTGCTATCACCATTGACACGCGGTCGCCCCCGTCGACTCTCCACGGCGGGGCCTGCAGGGATAGCGCGGAATCACGGGATGTTTCACGTGAAACACTGCGGGTATCGCCAGCCGTTGCGACGCCCGACACGGGCGGCCAATCGAGCTCGGCGCCCTAGGCGCAATCCATGTGCCGGGGTTGGTGTGGTCGTTCGGGTCGAGCGGCGGCCAGCCCGCGCCCACTGAGCTACGTCCCCCCGCTCGAAGAACACGGTTCCTCAAGCCCGACTCCACGCTGCGGATGGAAGTTGCACGCTGGCGTCTCACGTGAAAGGTCGCCCTACCC
This sequence comes from Microbacterium kyungheense, assembly GCF_006783905.1. GTDB lineage: Bacteria > Actinomycetota > Actinomycetes > Actinomycetales > Microbacteriaceae > Microbacterium > Microbacterium kyungheense. Next base: position 137,980 of record NZ_VFPE01000008.1, read on the forward strand.
GAGTCGAGAGGAGTCCACGCTGCTCCGGTGTCAAACCACCAAACGATGCCATCCACCGGCGGGAGTCTGTGAGGTGTACAGATGGAGCGCCGAGACGTTCACGTCGGGCGTTGAGGGTGACCGTGTCACGCGCAATGCCAAAGGGTGCTCCCGTGAATAGTCCTCCGTATTGAGTCGGTGTCCCGCGCCTCGCACCACCTCGCAGCACGGCGATGCCGCGTGTAGATTTCGACTGAACACCGTGTCCCCGGATGACACACCCAAACCAACGCCGTCCCCGCGCCCGAGCGGGCCGTCATCGGTAATCCTGCGCAGACAGGGCGCCTGCGCCAGCTGCGATTCGGATTGATGTCCGATCCACGCGTGGTGATCGTGAGCCGGTGGGCAGCTCAGCGGGCGTCGTCCCCACGCGAGGGCACCCTGCGTCTCAGGGCGTATCAGACGATGACGCCACGCATGGCTCCAGGCACTCAACGGCCCGCTGCGTGGGAGCCTCGCGACGCGTACCAACCTCATGAACGGCCCCGCGCTGCAGGTGCGTGGTCGGCGGAACGCGGGTCACACGCAGACGTTTCACGTGAAACATCAACTGCCGAGCGGTGCTGGACCAAGGACTGTGGCCGCCGTGCGCACGGCGGGAGAGTTCTTCAGTCCGCAGGCCGCCGCATTTCCTGGCGCGGGCGCACTGACGTCCGTCTCGGATGAACGATCACGCTGGCCGACGAGCGAGAAGGGTCCACTCGACGGCCGCAGCAATTGTCCCCGATGCGCTCCCGGATGTCGCCCGGTCCATCGCGCTGGTGTGAGGCTGCCACTGGTCTGCGCTATTGGCGCCGTGCGATGTGCGCGCTCTCCACCGGGTGTCCTGCACCGGGCGTCCTGCACCGGGCGTCCTGCACCGGGCGTCCTGCACCGGGCGTCCTGCACCGGGCGTCCTGCGCCGGGCGTCCTGCGCAGGGTGTTCCGCAGCGGGTGTTCCGCGCAGGGTGCTCCGCAGCGGGTGCCCCGCACCGGGTGCCCTACCAGCGGGTGCGCAACACCGCGTGCCCACCCACCGTGGTCCAGGGTGTGCGTTCGGCCAGCAGGTGTTCCGACTCAGTGCCCAGGAGCAGGAGCCTTTGCGCGGGTTCGGTCCCGCACCAACAACGTCGACCAAACCGCGGCGGTGCTACCCATCGGTGATCCCGTCCGATGGTGTCGCGGTCGCTACTGGCTACGACCTCTCACCCCTCCGCTCCGCGCTGTGGACGCACCGCGCAATTCGCTCGCTCACACACTGCCGTCGGGATCTTCACCCCGCGGATTCCGCCGCTCAAGAATCGTGCGGTCCTGGTTCATTCGCGCTCCGCGTGCCCGACGTTGCATCGGCCGGGGCCGCGAGGTGAAAGAGCACAGTGTCACCGTGGTGCACCGAGGCGTGCGGTTGTTTCACGTGAAACAACCGCGTCGACGCCGCTCGACCACGAGGTCGAACCTCGCGAGTCGCTTCCTTTCCGGTAGTCACGAAGGGCACGGCGCGCTGGCGAGCCGCCCTACATGAGGGATTGCTCATATACCGCCCACATACCGCGGCCTAGAGCCTCAGGTGAAGTCGATCCACGGCTCCGCAGCCGCGGAATCACGCGGCAGAACGGCCGGTCGACGACCCGAATCGCCCGCACCCCGCCACGGGGCTCATGCGCCCCGATCGCTTCGGATCTGAGCGGCGGGTTGGCGAGGTGGACGCGCCTTTGCGAGGTTGACTAGGAGCGGTGGATGCTCCACGCGGAATGGTAAGGGACGCATGAATAAGTGGCTGCGGCGGCTGGGGATGGGGGGAAGGCGGGATAAGGTGGAAAGCGATGTTGAGCGGCTCGCGCAAGGGGGAGAGTTTCACGTGAAACAACCCGACGAGACCGACTCTCAGGCATCCATCTCGTCCGCTGAACCGCCGACCGCCTCGACTCCCGATGCCGTTGAGCCTGTGGCGGAGGACTCGGCTTCGCCCATCGATCACGCTTCTCTGGATGCCGACAACCCGGTCGATTCCGAGACCGCCGAGCTCGACTCCGACCCTGGCCTCGAGTCCGAACCCACCGCGGTCGCTGCATTCGCCGAGGATCAGCCGACCGCCCCAGTGGGCGAAGAGCAAGCGATCGCAGCAGCGGATGACACGACGGCGCCGGAGCAGACGACGACTCTGCCCGCCCGCGCGGATGTCGCATCCGGCGAGTACGCTGGCCAGGCATCCGACACCCAGCCAGAGTCTGCCTCCGATGACGCCGACGACGCCGGTGCCTTCGATAACGCCGAGGCCTTGGCGCAGACGGATGCCGCTGAACCCGTCGCCCCCACCGAGCCGGCTGAACCGGAAGAGGCCGGTGTCGAACGGGAAGCCGCAGCCGAACAAGCCCCCGCCCTCACGCAGGAAGAGGAATCCGCCATCGCGCAGGAAGACCCCGCAGACGTCGTCCAGGCGGACGACGACTCCCCGATCGCGCGGGAACTCGCGGATCTGACGGCACGGCGCAAAGCGCTCGAAGAAGCCGAGGTCCACCTCACCGGTCGCACCCGCGTGCTCACCGTCTCGAACCAGAAGGGCGGCGTCGGCAAGACGACCACCACCGTCAATCTGGCCGCTGCCCTCGCGGAACGGGGGGCGCGCGTGCTGGTGATCGACCTCGACCCGCAGGGCAACGCGTCGACCGCCCTGGGTGTTCCGCACACGTCCGATATCCCGAGCGTCTACGACGTGCTCATCGACGAGTTCCCGCTCGCCGACATCATCCAGGTGAGCCCCGAGTCGCCGAACCTGCTGTGTGCGCCGAGCACGATCCACCTCGCCGGCGCCGAGATCGAACTCGTGTCGCAGGTCGCCCGCGAACACCGCCTGCGTGTCGCGGTCGACGACTACCTCGAGAAGAACCCCGAGCTGCTCGACTTCATCCTGATCGACTGCCCGCCGTCGCTCGGCCTCCTCACCATCAACGCCTTCACCGCCGCCGGCGAACTGCTCATCCCCATCCAGTGCGAGTACTACGCACTCGAGGGACTGAGCCAGCTGTTGGGCACGGTGCAGATGATCCAGAAGCACCTCAACCCCCGGCTGCAGCTGTCGACCATCCTCCTGACCATGTACGACGGCCGCACGCGTCTCGCCCAGCAGGTGGCGGACGAGGTGCGCGCCCACTTCCCCCAGCAGGTGCTCGACACGATCATCCCCCGTTCGGTGCGTGTCTCAGAGGCACCGAGCTTCGGGCAGTCGGTTCTGGCCTACGATGGGCAGTCGGCCGGCGCCATCGCTTATCGTGAAGCGGCCGTCGAGATGATCCGGCGCGACAGCGCCTCGAACGAAAGGGGCGCCTGATGGCAGCGAAGCGCACAGGACTCGGCCGCGGAATCGGCGCACTGATCCCGACCAACGAGCAGGCCGACGAGCGCCCGGCCGATGTCTTCTTCCCCCGCGCGGTCGCGGTGGACGAAGCCGAGCCGACCGCCGCTGTCGCGGCATCCGCACCGGAGCCGCAGGAGGATCTCGTCGAGGTGCCGGGCGCCCGGCTCGCGCACATCGATCCGAACGACATCGTCCCCAACCCGCGCCAGCCGCGGACGAACTTCGATCCTGAGCACTTCGCGGAGCTCGTCCACAGCGTCCGCGAGTTCGGCGTGCTACAGCCGGTCGTCGTGCGCCTCAACGAAAAGGGCGAGTACGAGCTCATCATGGGTGAGCGCCGCACGCGCGCCGCTCGAGAGGCCGGGCTCGACTCGATCCCCGCGATCGTCCGCGACACCGCGGACGAGCACCTCCTCCGCGATGCGCTGCTCGAGAACCTGCACCGGTCCGAGCTCAATCCGCTCGAAGAGGCGTCCGCGTACCAGCAGCTGCTCGAAGACTTCGGTATCACACAGGAAGAGCTCGCGACCCGCATCGGCCGTTCGCGCCCGCAGATCAGCAACACCATCCGCCTGCTCAAGCTTCCGGTACCCGTCCAGCAGCGCGTTGCCGCCGGCGTGCTCACGGCGGGTCACGCGCGCGCGATCCTGTCGCTCGAGGACGCCACCGCGATGCAGCGCCTCGCTGACAAGATCGTGAACGAGGACCTCTCGGTGCGTGCCGCGGAGGCGGCCGCGAAGCTTCCGGATGCCTCCCCCACGCGTGCCGCGAAGCCGCAGGCAGGTTCGCGCCGAGCCCATCTCGACGAGGTCGCCGAAAGACTGGGTGACCGTCTGAACACGCGGGTCAAGATCTCGCTCACGGCACGAAAAGGCCAGATCAGCATTGATTTCGCTACCATTCAGGATCTCAACCGGATCCTTGAGGAGCTCGGCGAGACGGAGTACGGGGCGGCAGAGGCGTCCTAGCCGTCGGTGACCACCGGCCGGGTCACGCGCGCAGCGCTTGGGCCCGGCGGCGCAGCACCTCGGTCTCGGCCGCGTTGCCCGGCAGCTCGGCTGCGGCGAGGAACTCCGCGGTGGCGGCATCCGCTCGTCCCAGACGCTCGAGCAGCTCGGCGCGCACCGCGACCAGCGGGCGGAAGCCGGTGAGCTCGGGCTCGAGCTGCGACACGAGCGCGAGCGCCGCATCCGGGCCGTCGACCATCGAGACCGCGACCGCTCGATTGAGGCGGACGACTGCCGACGGCGCGAGCGTCTCGAGCGCGTCGTAGAGCCGCAGGATGCGGGTCCAGTCGGTCTCGGCGAACGTGGGGGCGACCGCGTGGCACTCCGCGATGGCCGCTTGCATCCCGTAGTACCCGAGGCCTCGGCCGGCGGCATCCACTCTCCGCATCGCGGCGGAGCCGCGGGCGATGGCCGAACGGTCCCATCGGCGGCGGTCCTGCTGCTCGAGGGTGAGCGGAAGGCCTTCGTCGTCGATGCGGGCGGCGAAGCGTGAGGACTGGAACTCCATCAGGGCGATGAGCGCCGAGATCTCGGGTTCGCCCGGCATCAGGGTCTCGAGTTGGCGACCGAGGCGCACCGCCTCGCGTGCGACGTCGGGGCGCAGCGGCCGCTCCCCCTCGGCGGACGAGTAGCCCTCGGTGAACAGCAGGTAGATGACCTGCAGCACGCTCGCGAGCCGGGCGGGTCGCTCAGCGCGGTCGGGAACCTCGAACGGCACGCCCGCGGCGGCGAGGGTCTTCTTGGCGCGGACGATCCGCTGCTGCAGTGCGGGCACCGTCATCAGCAGCACCCGGGCGATCTGCTCCGAGGTGAGGCCGGCCACGGTGCGCAGCGTCAGTGCGAGGCGCGCCTGCGCCGGCAGCACGGGGTGGCATGCGACGAACACCAGGCGCAGCACGTCGTCGTCGATGCGGTCGGGGTCGCCCTCGGCGGGGACCGGATCGGATGCCTCGGCGTGGAGCGCCTCCGTCACGAAGAGCGGTTCGCGCTGTGCCATGCGCTCACGGCGCCGCCATCCGTCGATCGCGCGCCGCTTCGCCACCGACATGAGCCACGCGCCCGGGTTGTCGGGGATGCCGCTCTTCGGCCACGCGTCGAGGGCCTCGACGAGCGCCTCCTGCGCGAGATCCTCTGCCCACGCGAAGTCGCCGGTGTGCCGGGTCAGCGCCGCGACGATGCGGGCGGACTGGTCGCGCCACACCGCCTCGACGGCGCGGTGCTCGGAGGCGCGGGGATCGTGCGCGGGCGCCGGCGTCATGCTCACAGCGTACGGGGACTCTCGCCCCGGCGACCCGTGTTGTCGGCAAGGCGACGTACGCTTGACGGGTGGCGAACGACGAGCAGACTCCGAGGAGACGGGCCAGCCTCGAGCTGCTGCGTGCCGAAGCCGCCGACGAGCTGTCGGTGCTGATCACCGAGCGGCTGCGCGCCGGCGAAGACCCGTGGGACTTCATGGAAGAGCTGCCCTCGGTTGACGAGCTGGTCGTGTTCATGCTGCGCGCAGAGAACATCGCCGAGAACGGCGGCTCGCGCCCGAACGCCAGCCGGCACTACCGCGTGCTGCGGCAGATCGCCCTGGACTATCCGCCCCTGACGAAGGCCGTGTGGCGGCTGCTCGGCGACGCGAACACGCACCGCCGCTGGGATGCGACGGTGCGCGTCGACGCGAACTGAGTCCGCGGGCTCACGAGTTGGCGGCACGCCACTCCTGCTCCTTCGCGACCCATTCGTCACTCGGATCGAAGTCGCTGAGCTCGTTCACGCGGCGCACCTCGAGGGCGGTGCCGGGGCCGAGGGGGCACTTGCGCGCCCAGTGCTCCGCCTCTTCACGCGAGGCGACCTCGATGATCCAGAAGCCGGTGAAGACCTCTTTCGCCTCGGCGAACGGGCCGTCGGTGACGACCGGCGGGGCGGAGTCGAAGTCGATGCGGAATCCTTCGGAAGCGTCCGAGAGTCCCTCGGCGCTGAGGAAGACGCCCGACTTCTGCAGTTCTTCGTTGTAGCGGCCCATGGCGGCGTACGCCTCGGACATGTCGGTCGTGGTGGGGTCGAACGCGGCGGCGGCTGCGGCATCCACCTGCATGATGAGCATGTAACGCATGGTGTTCCCTTTCGTCGGGGCCGTGTGGCCCGGGTGTGCGGGTCCGTTGCGGCCCGTCACCCTGTGCGTCGAACCAGCCTTGCCCAGATCGACACTTCCGCGCAGAAAAGTTCAGGATGCGTCCCGCGCAGCCGGCGGGCAGGCAGCAGAAAACCCCGCCAGGCGCTGCCTGACGGGGTTCTGTGAGCTGAGATCAGCCGATGTAGGGCGCGAGGTCCTGCTCGAGCGCGAACTTCGGCTTGGCGCCGATGATCGTGGTCTCGACCTGGCCCTTGTGGAACACCTTCATCGCCGGGATCGACGTGATCTGGTACTTCATCGCGAGGTCGGGGTTCTCGTCGACGTTGAGCTTCAGGATCGTGATCTTGTCGGGGTGCTCGGACTGGATCTGGTCGAGGACGGGCGAGACCATACGGCACGGCCCGCACCACTCGGCCCAGAAGTCGACGAGCACGGGGCCGTCGGCCTGGAGCACGTCCTGCTCGAACGTGGCGGAGGTCGTCGCCTTGGCGGTCATCTTTCTGTCTCCTTAGGTGGGAAGTCTGTCACCAGCGTCAACAACGCCGGTCAGGGAATCATTCCTCCGGCAGCTGCGCGTACGGTGTGCGTGCGTTCAGCGGCCGAGGGTCGCGGCATCCGCGAGGCCGTCGATCTCTGCACCGGCAGGATCGGGGGCGCCGGCCTCGCCGAGCCCCGCGAGGTAGTGCTCGACGTCCAGGGCGGCGACCGTGCCGCTGCCGGCGGCGGTGACCGCCTGGCGGTAGGTCGGGTCGATGACGTCACCCGCGGCGAAGACGCCGGGGACCGACGTGCGCGACGAGCGTCCGTCGACCCACACGGTGCCCTCGGGGGTCAGCCGCAGCTTCTCGTGGACGAGGTGCGTGCGGGGGTCGTTGCCGATCGCGACGAACACGCCGTCGAGCGGCAGCTCGCGAGTGGATCCGTCGACCGTGTCGCGGAGCACGACGCCGGTGACCGCCTCGTCGCCGAGGATGTCGACCACTTCGCTGTTCCAGACGAACTCGATCTTCTCGTTCTTGATCGCCCGCTCCTGCATGATCTTCGAGGCGCGCAGCTCGTCACGGCGGTGGATGATGTACACCTTCGACGCGAACTTCGTGAGGAACGTCGCCTCTTCCATCGCCGAGTCGCCGCCGCCCACGACCGCGATCACGCGCTCGCGGAAGAAGAAGCCGTCGCACGTCGCGCAGTACGAGACGCCGCGGCCCGACAGGCGGGACTCGCCCTCGATGCCGATCTTGCGCGGAGCCGAGCCGGTCGCGAACACGAGCGAGTCGGCCTCGTGCGTGGCGCCGCTGCCGAGGGTGATCTTCTTGACGGGGCCGTCGATGTCGAGCGACACGACGTCGTCGTAGAGCACCTCGGCGCCGAAGCGCTCGGCCTGCTCCTGCATCTTGGCCATGAGGTCCGGGCCCATGATCGCCTCGGGGAAGCCCGGGAAGTTCTCGACCTCGGTGGTGTTCATCAGCTCGCCGCCGGCCTCGACCGAGCTCGCCACGACGAGCGGGCTCAGGTTCGCCCGGGCCGCGTAGATGGCGGCGGTGTACCCCGCGGGGCCCGACCCGATGATGATGACCTGACGCACGTTCGCACCTTCCTGTTGCCGAGCACTCTTCGCCACGGCGGGCGAAATGGCTCCGGACGCCTCAACACATGGTAACCGCGTGGCATTCCGCCGACCGGCCCGGCGTCGGCGCGCTCAGCGACGGCCGGGGAGGAACCGTCGCACGAGCCCCGTCGCGACCGACAGCTCGGGGGCGCGGAAGAGGGCGAGGAACGCGACGTAGACCACCATCGACGCCAGTCCGATGATCGCGGAGCCGACGGCCCCGAGAAGAGCGCTGGATGCCGTCCACCCGTCGGCTCCGCCCAGCAGGACGAAGACGCCCCACCCCGCGGCGGCGGCGGGGATGGCGGCGAGCACGAATCGGCCGAGCGAGAGCAGCCAGGAGGCCGTGCGCAGTCCCCCGAGCCGGCGCTGCAGCAGCCATGTCGCGAGGACGACCTGCACGATGCTTGCGAACGACTGCCCGATGGCGACGACGGCGGCGAGGTACTCGAGCCCGATGACGCCGGCGTTCACGAGGCCCCAGGCGCCGTAAGCGGTCGCGACGACGATCGCGCACTGCACGAGGGTGAACCAGAACGGCGTGCGGGTGTCGTCGTAGGCGTAGAACGTGCGCTGGATGACGAAGAGGACGGCCAGCGGGATCAGGCCGATGAGATAGGCGAGGAGCACCCAGGCGGCTTGCACGGCCTCGCTCGCCGTGTTGGTGAAGATGCGCGAGGCCGGCACAGCCGCGGCGGCGAGGGCGAACGTGGCGAAGACCACGAACACGCCGAGGGTGCGGATGCTCCGGCCGATGTCGCCGCGCACCTCGTCGTCGCGTCCCGCGTGGGCATGCTCGCTGAGCTGGGTGAAGTAGGGGGTCCCGATCGACAGGACGATGATCGAGTACGGGAGCATGAACAGCAGCCACGCGTATCCCATGGCGGCCGCCGCGGGTCCGTCACCCGACGCCTCCGACACGACGCGGCCCTGCAGCAGGCCCGCGATCTGCCCCGCCGCCACCATCAGGAACGTCCAGCCCGCGAGGCGTCCGATCTGCCCGAGGCCGACGCCCCGCCAGGCGAAGTCGGGTCGCACGTGCAGGCCGGTGCGGCGCCAGAAGAAGAACAGGATGACGGCCTGGACGACGATGCCGAGGGTCGCGGTACCTGCGAGCAGGGCGATCATCGACGGCGTCCAGTCGACGACCTCCGTGAGCGGGCCGCCGAACAGGGCGAGGAAGACCAGGAACCCCGCGATCGACACGATGTTGTTGACGATCGGCGCCCACGTGAACGGTCCGTAGATGCGGCGCGCGTTGAGAGCCTCGCCGACGAGCGCGTACAGGCCGTAGAAGAGGATCTGCGGCAGGCACCAGTAGGCGAAGGCCGTCGCCAGCGCGAGCTGTGCGGCGCTGTAACCCGGGGCGTACAGCTGGACGAGCCACGGCGCCGCGAGCGTGGCGAGCGCGGTCGTCACCAGCAGCACGACGGTGCCGAGCGTGAAGACCTTCGAGATGAACGCGCGCCCACCGTCCTGGTGCGACGCCGCCTTCACGATCTGAGGCACCACGACGGCGGTGAGCAGGCCGGTGGAGATGAGCGCGTAGATGTTGTTCGGCAGCTGGTTCGCCGTCGCGAACGCGTCGCCGGCGTGGCTGTTGACCGATCCGACGACCGCCACGAGCACGATTCCGCGCAGAAACCCCGTCAGCCGCGACACGATCGTGCCGGCGCCGATCATGACGCTCGCGCGCCCGATGCCGCTCACTTCTCGCCTCCGTCGTCTCCTGCGGAGGGGGTGGATGCCTCGTCCGCGGGATCCTCGGCGTCGGCCGCCTGCGCATCGGACGTCTCGGGTGCGGGGGCAGCGGCATCCACGGGTCGACGGCGGCGGCGCATGCGCAGGACTGTCCGGACGATGCCGATGACGACGAGACCGCCCACGACGACGGCCAGGGCGGCGATGCCGACGCCCTCCCAGTCGGCCCACACGTTGATGTCGACGGTCTCGGGCTCGCCGATGGCGACGAACGCGGGACTGCGCAGCTGCAGCGTCAGGGTGACTTCGCCCCGGCCCACACGGGCCTGCACGGGAACGTCGACGCGGGTGTTGCTCTGGGGCGTGGCGACGACGGTGGTCTCTCCCTGCACGTCGAGGCGCAGGTTGTCGGGCGTCGTGTACAGCACGAGGTTCACCGGATACGGCAGGTCGTTGTGCACCCAGAACTGCAGCGGCGCCCTCGACCCGAACAGGTTCGTCGGCGTCGTGGGCAGCAGGCCCACCGACCCCAGGGTGGTCTGCGTGGCCGCGCGGTGGTCGGCGAGAGCGGTCGGCCACTCGGGGTCGCCCACCCACGCGACGCCCAGCACCTGCAGCATCGCGTTGCGCTCTCGACCGGTGAGCAGCGACGGGTCGTCGAGGATCGTCGCGAAGCGGCTCAGCTCGTTCTCGTCGCCGACGAGCGCGGATGCCGCGGCCGCACGTTCGGGCGTCGCCTCGATGTCGGTGAGCTCGACGGCGGTGGGCGCACCCGATGCGAGCACCGCGAGCCCGCGCGGATCCACGCCCGGGGCGGCCGCCGCGGCCGTGATGGCGGTGCCGAGGCCGAGCCGGGAGCGGTCCTCGCCGCGGCCGACGGTGACCAGCAGGGGACCCGTGGACTCGGCTGTCGCGAACGCGAGGTACGCGGTCGCGGCGGTCAGCGGCGCGCCGCGCAGCCACGTCTCGTCGCGCTCCGAGCCCTCGTTGAGCGCCTCCGAGACGTCGCTGTCGTACACGAGCACGCCGGCATCGCCCACGGAGCCGTTAGCCGCGACGGTCGCACCGGCCGCGCCGGCCCGCGTCGTCGCCGATGGGATGACCGTCAACGATGCGGTGTCGTCGGTGGCGAGGCCGCCGAGCGTCGCGATGACGTCGGTGTCGGCGGTCCCGTCGGCCGGCCAGTACATGGCCGCACGGTCGGCCGGGCCGATCTCGAGCAGCTCCGCCGTGGACGGGAGGGCCGCACCAGGGGCCGGCGTCGCGGTGGCGCTCGTGGTCGGCGTCGGGGTGGGCTCGGGCGAGGGCGTCGCCGGCGGGAAGTCGTCGGGCGACATCGCGTACGTGAACGACTTCGGAGCGAGCGGGCGCGTCAGCCCGGACTGCAGCTGCGCCGTCACGTCCGCGTCGCCGAACTGCAGGGCGAACCGCGAGTTGGGAAGGGCGTCGAGCTGCGCGAGCCATTCCAGCGCGGGCTGCGGTGCGGCCGTGCCGAGCACGCGGATGGCGGCGGGTATCGCCGGATCGACGGCGAGGATCGCGTCGGTGCCCGTGACGGCCCCGAGCTGGCTGGTCAGGGCGCCGTCGGGTGCGGTGAGCTCGGCGAGCTCGTCCGAGGTGAGCAGGCCCTCCTGGCGGGGTCCGGCGGTGATCGGCACGATGACGCCGATGTCGACGGGGGCGCGGCTGTCGTCCGGCACGATCACGGCGCTCGTGGAGCTCACCACGCCCGCATCGGACGTGTAGGACGCGACGAGCGGGTAGACACCCGGGGTGAGGCCCGCCAGGGCGGGGTCCTCGGGCGCCAGGGTAAGCGCACCCTCCTCGTCGGTGCCCGGCGCGACGGCCTCCAGCGCCTTGGTGGCGATGGGCTGGACGGTGGCCTCGTCGAGGTCGCCGGACAGCCAGTCCCCCAGGGCGGTGCGCGAGGCAAGCGGCGTCCGGCCCATCGACAGCGTGACCTCGATGGGGGCGAGCTCGGCGTCCGTGCCGTTCTGAAGCGACAACCACACGGTCAGCGCGTCACCGGGACGCACGATGCCGTTGGACACCGGGGCGAGGGTGAAGACGGTCGTGCCCGGCGCGATCGACGAGGTGGGGGTCGGCGTGGGCGACGGCTCGGTCGCGGCGAACGCAGGAGCGGGTAGCGCGACGCCCAGCGCCGCCACGGCGGCGAGGGCGGCGGTCACGAGGCGAGGGGCGCGGCGTGGGGGGCGCCGCCGAACTCGCGGTCTGGTCACGATCATCCTGTCGGGGGTTCGCTCCTGTGCGATGTCCTGACCGCACGATCGACTGCGATTCTACGGTCCGCGCCTCCGAGCCTGCAGGACGCCATGCTCCAGGTGTGCCGGATAACGTGAAGACGTGCTTCCCGAACCGGACCCCGCCCTCTGCCGCTCGCTCGCCGCTGATCTGCGCGACGCGGGCTTCACCGCCGAGGGCGTGCGCGACGCGTGGGGCGCCGCGGCCGACGACGCCATCGCGCGCGGCCTGCGCTCGCCGGCGGTGCGCGCACTCGGGGGCCGCGACGACGCCCTCGCCGTGCTGTCGAGACTTCTCGTGCTCGGGATGCCGGAGGCCGCGGCATCCGTCGATCGCTCACTCACCCGCACGGGCGCCGCCGGCCTCGTCGGGCTGGGGCTCGCCGCGGTCGAGGGCGACTTCGTGCGTCCGCTCGCGGTGGTGCGGCCGCAGTCGTACGCCGACGGGACGGTGCCCGACCAGCAGTCCGGCCCCGACCAGCAATCCGGCCCCGGGCAGTGGTGGATCGCGAGCGACCTCGACGAGGCCGCGCTGGGCGGTCCGCTGCCCGAGGACCACGTCCTCGGGGTGGGCGGCGCGTCGCTGACACTCGCGGGGCTGCAGCTGCCGACTCCCGCGGCCCGCGGACTGGATGTGGGAGCGGGATGCGGCATCCAGGCGCTGCGCGCCCGCGTACAGGTCGACCACGTCGTCGCGACCGACATCTCGGCGCGGGCGCTCGCGTTCACACGGCTGAACGCGCTGCTGAACGGCATCGAAGCCATCGAGACGCGGCTGGGGAGCCTGTTCGAGCCGGTCGCGGGCGAGGAGTTCGACCGGGTCGTGTCGAACCCGCCGTTCGTCATCACGCCGAGGGTCGCCGACGTGCCCGCGTACGAGTACCGCGACGGCGGCATGGTGGGCGACGACGTGGTGGCCGCGTTCGTCACCGGTGTCGGTGCGCACCTGACGCCGGGCGGCATCGCCCAGCTGCTCGGCAACTGGGAGACCCGCGACGGTGTCGACGGCCTCGACCGTGTGCGCGCGTGGGTGGAGTCGTCGCCCGTGCCGCTGGACGCGTGGGTGGTCGAGCGGGAGAGCCTCGACCCGCTGTCTTACGCGGAGCTGTGGGTGCGGGACGGCGGCACGCTGCCCGGGACCGCCGGCTTCACACGGCTGGTCGACGCGTGGCTCGACGACTTCTCGGAGCGCCGGGTCAGCGAGGTCGGCTTCGGGTACCTGCTGCTGCGGCGCCCGGTCGAGGGCGCCCCGACGCTCGCGCGCTACGAACGACTGCACGGTGCCCTCGGGAGGGGAGGGGTGCTCGCCGGCGACGGCCTCGGCGCGCACCTCGCCGACGCGCTCGCCGCGCACGATCGGCTGCGGACGCTGGACGACGCCGGGCTGGCGGCATCCACCCTCGTCGTCGCCGGCGACGTCACCGAGGCCAGGCACCACCTGCCCGGGGCCGAGGATCCCACGGTCATCGAGCTGCGCCAGGGCGGCGGGTTCGGCCGGGCGCTGGGCGTCGACCCGGGGCTGGCCGCCCTCGTCGGCGCGTGCGACGGCGACCTGCCCGTGGGCGTCCTCATCGACGCGATCGCCCAGCTGCTCGGAGTCGATGCGCCCCCGCTGCGGGCGGACCTGCTCCCCCGCGTGCGCGAGCTGCTCTTCACCGGGTTCCTCCGGTTCGCGCACTGACGCTCGATAGGCTGGAGACCATGCTCAATATGGCCGAGGGCATCGCGCGCCTCGGCGCGCTCGCCGAGTCCCCCGTCGTCGACACGCTCGCCCGGGCCTTCGCGGACGCCGGGTTCGACCTCGCGATCGTGGGGGGTCCGGTGCGGGATGCGCTCCTCGGACGCCGCACCAACGACCTCGATTTCACGACCGATGCGCGCCCCGACGACATCCTGCGGGTCGTCAAGCCGGTGAGCTCCACACAATGGGACATCGGGCGTGCGTTCGGCACCATCGGCGCGCGTGTGCGCGGCGAGCAGGTCGAGATCACGACGTACCGCGCCGACAGCTACGACGGCGTCACCCGCAAGCCCACCGTCGAGTTCGGCGACACGCTCGAGTCCGACCTCGTGCGCCGTGACTTCACCGTCAACGCCATGGCGCTGCGCGTCCCCGGGCGCACGCTGGTCGACCCGACCGGCGGTGTCGAGGACCTCGTGCACAGCGTCCTGCGCACGCCCGCCGATCCGCAGGTGAGCTTCGGCGACGACCCGCTGCGCATGCTGCGGGCCGCCCGCTTCGCGTCGCAGCTCGGGTTCGCCGTCGACCCCGCCACCGAGGCGGCGATGGCCGAGCTGCGGCACACCCTGTCGATCGTCAGCCCCGAGCGCATCCAGGGCGAGCTCGTGAAGCTCCTCGCGACGGACGACCCGCTGCGCGGCATCCGCCTCCTCGTCGAGACCGGGCTCATGGCCGAGTTCCTGCCCGAGATCCCCGCGCTCAAGCTCGAGGTGGACGAGCACCACCACCACAAGGACGTGTATGAGCACTCGCTCACCGTGCTGCGGCAGGCGATCGAGCTCGAGAAGACACGCAACCCGGATGCCGCACCCGACGTGCCCCTGCGCCTGGCGTCGCTGCTGCACGACATCGGCAAGCCGGCGACGCGCCGTCTGGAGTCGGGCGGCGGCGTGACGTTCTACCACCACGACCTTAAGGGTGCCCGCTTGGCGCGCAAGCGCCTGCAGGAGCTGCGGTTCGACTCCGACACGATCGGGACCGTCACGCGGCTCATCGAGCTGCACCTGCGGTTCTTCGGGTACTCGGAGGGCGCGTGGACGGACTCCGCGGTCCGCCGCTACGTGCGGGATGCCGGAGCCGAGCTCGAACGCCTCCACATCCTGACGCGCGCCGACGTGACCACGCGCAACGTCCGCAAGGCGCGCGGCCTGGCTGCGGCCTACGACGACATCGAGCGCCGCATCGCCGAGCTCGCCGAGCAGGAGGAGCTCGACGCCATCCGGCCGGAGATCGACGGCAACCGCATCCAGGAGGTGCTGGGCATCCCGCCCGGGCGCGAGGTGGGCGAGGCGTACCGGTTCCTGCTCGACCTGCGCCTGGACGAGGGCGTCGTGGGCGAGGACGAGGCGGAGCGGCGCCTGCGGGACTGGTGGGCGGCGCGCAGCGAGGACGCGCGCTGACACCCGGTGTCACGTCGAGCGGGTTTCAGTTCGGTTACGAATCGTTCACTCGATTGCCAAGTCGCCCGTGCGGGGTGAAGATAGCGCAACGAGTCGTGTCATCGGAGACGCGGCAACCCGACACACACAGCAGAGGTAGCACTCATGTCACTGCACCACAGCGCGCGCGGCCGCATCGGCCTCGCCATCGGAGCCTTCGGGGCCTCCGCCCTGCTCCTCGCCGGCTGCGCCGGCGGTGGCGGAGGGGGCGGCAACGATGACGGCGGCAACGCGTCGGGCGAGCCGCTGATCGTCGGGACGACCGACAAGGTGACCACGCTCGACCCGGCCGGCTCGTACGACAACGGCTCGCTGGCGGTCCAGACCCAGGTCTTCCCGTACCTGGTGAACACCGACTACAACAGCACCGACGTCGTCCCCGACCTCGCCGAATCGGCCGAGTTCACCTCCGACACCGAGTACACGGTCAAGCTGCCCTCGGGCCTCAAGTGGGCCAACGGCAACGACCTGACCTCGTCCGACGTCAAGTTCTCGTTCGACCGCAACATCAAGATCGCCGACCCGAACGGCGCGTCGAGCCTGCTCTACAACCTCGACAGCGTCGAGGCGCCCGACGACACGACCGTCGTGTTCCACCTCAAGACGGCGAACGACCAGGTCTTCCCGTTCATCCTGACGAGCTTCCCCGGCGCGATCGTCGACGAAGAGGTCTTCTCGGCCGACGCGGTCACGCCCGACCAGGACATCGTCGACGCCGAGGCGTTCGGCGGTCCGTACTCGATCACGTCGTGGGACTTCAACAAGACCGTCGAGTTCACCCCGAACGAGAACTACAAGGGTCTGCTGGACGCGCCCGTCAACGACGGCGTGATCCTCAGCTACTTCGCCGAGTCGTCGAACCTCAAGCTCGCCGTGCAGGAGGGCGATGTCGACGTCGCGTACCGCAGCCTCTCGGCCACGGACGTCGACGACCTGAGCAAGAACGACAAGGTCAAGGTCGTCGACGGTCCCGGCGGCGAGATCCGCTACATCGTCTTCAACTTCAACACGCAGCCGTACGGTGCCACGACCGCTGAGGCCGACCCGGCCAAGGCACTCGCGGTGCGCCAGGCCGTGGCCGACCTCGTCGATCGCCAGGCGATCTCGGAGCAGGTCTACAAGGGCACGTACACGCCTCTGTACTCCTACGTGCCCGAGGGCTTCGCCGGCGCGACCGACGCGCTGAAGGGCCTGTACGGCGACGGCGACGGCGGTCCCGACGTCGACAAGGCGAAGGCCACGCTCGAGGCCGCCGGCGTCACCACTCCGGTCGCGCTCAGCCTGCAGTACAGCCCGGACCACTACGGCCCGTCGTCGGGCGACGAGTACGCCCTCGTGAAGTCGCAGCTCGAAGAGAGTGGCCTGTTCACGGTCGACCTCAAGTCGACGGAGTGGGTGCAGTACTCGAAGGACCGCACGTCGGACGTGTACCCCGCGTACCAGCTGGGCTGGTTCCCGGACTACTCGGACGCCGACAACTACCTGACGCCGTTCTTCCTGACCGACAACTTCCTCGGCAACCACTTCAGCGACGAGCAGACCGAGCAGATGATCCTGGATCAGGCGGTCAACCCCGACCCCGCTGCCCGCACCAAGGAGATCGAGGACATCCAGGCTCGCGTGGCCGAGCTGCTCTCGACCGTCCCGCTGCTGCAGGGCGCTCAGGTGGCCGTCGCGGGCACCGGCGTCGACGGTGTCATCCTCGACGCGTCGTTCAAGTTCCGCTTCGCCCCGCTCACCAAGTAAGAGACGGTGCCGGCGATGGGGCGGTCCGCTCGTCGGGCCGCCCCATCGCCATGCGTCGATCCGTCTGCCGCAAGACCCACAGTTAGGCCCCGCCCATGACCAGCGACGTCGCTGCCGTCGAACAGCCTCCTCCGATGCTCGCCGCACCCCGGACCCGATCCGGAGGGGGGATGCTGTGGCGCTACCTGCTGGTGCGCTTCCTGCTCATCTTCCCCACGGTGCTCATCCTGGTGTCGGTGGTGTTCTTCCTCATCCGCCTGACCGGAGACCCCATCACCGCGGCGCTGGGCGGACGGCTCCCTCCGGACCAGCTGCAGGCGCGCATCCACGAGGCGGGCTTCGATCGCCCGATCATCGTGCAGTACTTCGAGTACCTGGGCCAGGTCTTCACCGGCAACTTCGGCACGACGCTCACCGACAACCAGCTCGTCACCGACGTGCTGATCCGCTACGGCACGGCGACCCTCGAGCTCGCCGTGTTCGCGCTGATCGTGGCCTTCATCGTCGGCATCCCGCTGGGACTGGTCGCCGCGGCCAAGCGTGACAAGGCGCCCGACGCCGGACTCCGCGTGAGCGCGATCCTGTTCTACGCGACGCCGGTGTTCTTCGCCGGTCTGGTCGCGAAGCTCATCTTCTCGGTGTGGCTCGGCTGGTTCCCCGTCAGCGGACGCGCCAGCGTGCGGACCGAACTGGCGCTCAATCGCGAGGGCGGCACCGGCCTCTACCTCATCGACGCCATCGCGAGCGGCAACCCCGCCTACGTGCAGGACGTCATCCTGCACGCCGTGCTCCCCGCGATGACGCTGGGCCTCGCCATCGGCGGCGTCTTCCTGCGACTCGTTCGCACCAACGTCATCGGCACGCACAACATGCCGTACATCGATGCCGCCCGTTCGCGGGGCGTGAGCGAGTACCGGCTCGTGCGCAAGCACGCCTACAAGCCGGCGCTCATCCCGATCGTGACCGTGATCGGACTCCAGGTGGCGATCCTGCTCTCGGGCGCGGTGCTCACCGAGACGACGTTCGAATGGCAGGGCATCGGATTCCAGCTCGCGAAGTATCTCGGCTCGCGGGACTTCGTCGCCGTGCAGGGCATCGTCGCGATGATCGCGATCATCGTCGCCCTGACCAATTTCGTGGTCGACGTGATAGCGGCCTTCCTCGACCCGAGGGTGAGGTACTGAGATGGCCAAGCGCAGCCTCGTGGACCGTCTGCCGGTCATCCACCAGCTGAGGCAGAGTGTCGGCCTGCAGCGCGGAATGCTCGTGGCAGGCCTCACCCTCACCGGCCTGTTCATCGTCGTGGCGATCCTGGCTCCCTGGCTGGCGCCATACAGCTACAACCAGCTTCGTGGGCCGGATGGGCTCTTCGGCGCGCAGCAGCCGCCCAGCGCCCAGCACTGGCTCGGCACGACGGTCGGCGGGTACGACGTGCTCTCGCGCACCATCTGGGGTGCGCAGACGGCGCTGTTCGTCATCGTCGTCGCGATCATCCTGTCTGTGTTCGCCGGCATCCTGCTGGGTCTGGTGTCGGGATACCTGGGCGGCTGGCTCGACCGCGTGCTCGTCGTGATCGCCGACGCGATCTACTCGTTCCCGTCGCTCCTGCTCGCCATCGTCGCCGCCATCGCCATCAGCGGCGGTCAGTCCGGCCTCGTGCCCGGAGTGATGGCGGCCGCGATCGCGATCACGGTGGTCTTCATCCCGCAGTACTTCCGCGTCGTGCGCGCCGAGGTGGTGCGCGTGAAGGCGGAGGCGTTCGTGGAGTCGGCGAAGGTGATCGGCGCGTCGACGTGGCGCATCATGTTCCGCCACGTGCTGCGCAACTCGACGCGGTCGCTGCCGCTCATCGTCACCCTCAACGCCTCCGAGGCGATCGCCACCCTCGCCGCCCTCGGCTTCCTCGGGTTCGGCATCGAGCCGACGGCGGCGGCCGAATGGGGCTACGACCTCAAGGAGTCGATCGGCGACGTGTCGGCCGGCATCTGGTGGACGGCCATCCCGCCCGGCGTGGCGATCGTCGTCGCGATCCTCGGGGTGACGCTCATCGGCGAGAGCCTCAACGACCTGGCAGATCCGCGCCTTCGCGCCCGTCGCCGCGCGGTCAAGCCGACGCCGGCCGACGCGGTGGCCGCGACCCAGCCGGTGTCGCGCGAGTTCATGGGAGAGGTGGAGTGATGGCTGCGGCATCCGATTCCCCCGCGGTCGACATCCGCGATCTCGACGTCACGTTCGTCACCGACGGAGGCGACGTGCACGCCGTGCGCGGCGTGACGCTCGACGTCCGCCGCGGCGAGGTGCTCGCGATCGTGGGTGAGTCCGGTTCGGGCAAGACCGTGACCTCGCGCACGATCATCGGCCTGCTGCCCGAGACCGCCACGGTCGGCGGCGCGGTGCTGCTCGACGGGCTCGACATCGTCGGGCTCGACGCCGACGCGCTGCGCGAGATCCGCGGGTCGAAGGCGGCCATGATCTTCCAGGAGCCGTCGACGGCGCTGAACCCGGTCTTCACGGTGGGGTGGCAGCTCGCCGAAGGCCTCCGCGCGCACGGCGGCTACACCAAGGCCCAGGCGAAGAAGCGGGCCGTCGAGATGCTGGCACGTGTCGGCATCCCCGATCCCGCGAAGCGCGTCGACGACTACCCGCACCAGTTCTCGGGCGGGCAGAAGCAACGCATCGTGATCGCGATGGCGCTCGCGCTCGACCCGACGGTCATCATCGCCGACGAGCCGACGACGGCCCTCGATGTGACGGTGCAGGCCGAGATCCTCGACCTGCTGCGGGATCTGCGGGACCAGTACGGCACCGCCATCGTGCTCATCACGCACAACATGGGCGTCGTCGCCGATCTCGCCGATCGCGTCGCGGTGATGCTCGAAGGCGAGGTCGTCGAGACGGCTCCGGTGAAGGAGCTGTTCGCGGCCCCGCGGCACGAGTACACCAAGCGCCTTCTCGCCGCCGTGCCGCGGCTCGAGCTGGCCGACCGCACGCTGTCGGCCGACGAGCAGGCCGCCGAGCCGGTGGTCCAGGCCGAGCAGCTCGTCATCGAGTACGCCGGCAGGTTCGGGCGCTCCGCGTTCCGTGCGGTCGACCGCGTGAGCTTCGCGATCAGGCCGGGCGAGGTGCTCGGACTCGTCGGCGAGAGCGGGTCGGGCAAGACCACGATCGGTCGGGCCATCGCGGGACTCACTCCGGTCGCGGGCGGATCGCTGCGCGTGCTCGGCGTCGAGATGAACGGGGTGAAGGAGCGGCAGTTCCGTGCTCGTCGCAAGGACCTCGGCTTCGTGTTCCAGGACCCGGCCACGAGCTTCAACCCCTTGCTGACGATCGCACAGAACGTGGCGGAGCCGCTGGTCGTGCATTCCGACGCGTCGGACGCCGATGCCGCGCGCGACCGGGTGGACGAGCTGCTCGACGCCGTGCAGCTGGGCGGGTCGTTCGGCGATCGGTTCCCGCACGAGCTGTCGGGCGGTCAGCGGCAGCGCGCGTCGCTCGCCCGCGCCCTCGCGCTGGACCCGAAGCTGCTGATCGCCGACGAGCCCACCAGCGCCCTCGACGTGTCGGTGCAGGCGCGCGTGCTGGAGCTGTTCCGCGAACTGCAGGAGCGGTTCGGGTTCGCGACGCTGTTCATCACGCACGACCTCGCCGTCGTCGACATGCTCGCGCACCGCGTCGTGGTGCTGCACAAGGGCGTGATCGCCGAGGAGGGGCCGACCGGCCAGGTGCTCGGCGACCCGCAGGACGCGTACACCAAGCGCCTCATCGCCTCGCTGCCCGTGCCCGACCCCGCCGAGCAGGCCGTGCGCCGGGAGGCCTGGCGCGCGAGCTGACCTGACCGATCTCGGGTTCGGGGCGCATCGACCGCGTGCGCCCCGACCCCCGAGAGGCGCGGGATGCCGGCGGCCGCGGCCGCGCCTACACTGGACGCACGCTCCACCGATGCCGATCGGAGCCGCCGTGCCATCACCCTGGTCTGAGCGCCGCGAGGTCTCGCCCGAGACGTCCCGTCTGCTGATCGAGCGCGCCCATGAGGAGCTCGTGGCGGGCAATGCCGCGGACCACCGGCTGGGCGACGTGCGCGTGCTGGTACGCGACTCCTGGCGACGCTCGCTCGAGAGCCTCGTCGCCGCCGAGGCGCTTCCGCCGCTCGACCTCACGGCCGACGAGCTCGAGGCCTACCGGCAGGGTCACCCGCTGGCCGCCGTCATCGACATGGTGCGGGGCCTGCTGCTGCCGGGCGACGCCTCCGAGTCGGGGGTCGCCGTCGCGGTGGGCGACGCCGCCGGGCGCCTGCTCTGGGTCGAAGGCGACCGGCACGTGCGGCGCCTGACGGGTGCCATGGGCTTCGTCGAGGGGGCGAACTGGTCCGAGGACGCGGTGGGTACCGCGGCACCGGGCACTGCGCTGGCGCTGGACAGGTCGGTGCAGATCCACGGCGCCGAGCACTTCAACCGCCTCGTGCAGCCGTGGTCGTGCACGGCCGCGCCGGTGCACGACCCCGAGACCCGGCGTCTGCTCGGCGTGATCGATGTGACCGGCGGTGCGCAGGCCGTGACCCCGCAGGCCCAGTTGCTGGTGGATGCCACCGCCCGGGCCATCGAGGGCGAGCTCCTGGTCGCGCGGCTCAAGGAGCGGGCCCTTCGACAGGCTCAGGGACCGGGGCACTCGGGTCAGGGACCGGGGCGCACGACGCGACGGCCCACGGCTCGCCGACCGGAGCCGACGCGCGCGACGCTGCGCGTGCTCGGGCGGGACCGCGCACTGCTCGAGGTCGCCGGCGACGGCGCCGAGACGGTGTCGGAGCTGGGTGCACGGCATGCCGAGCTGCTGCTGATGCTCGCCGTCCACCGGCAGGGGCTGTCAGCTGACCGGCTCGGCGAGCTCGTCTACGGCGAGGCTGCCGCCGAGTCGTCAGCGGTGACGCTCCGCGCCGAGATGGTGCGCCTGCGGCGGACGCTGGCCGGGGCTGCTCCCGCACTGGTGCCCGAGTCCCGCCCGTACCGGCTGGGTGTCGAGCTCGAGACCGACGCGCACCAGGTGCTGTCGCTCCTCGATCGCGGCGCGCACCGGGTGGCGCTCGCCGCCTACCGTGGCGATGTGCTGCCGGACTCCGTCGCACCCGGCGTCGAGGAGTTCCGCGACACGGTGCGGACGGCGTTGCGCGAGGCGCTCATGGCCGAGGCATCCATCGACGTCCTGCTGGCGTTCGCCGACACGGATGCCGGGTCGGGCGACGCCGAGCTGCTGCGGCTGTGCCTGTCGATGCTGCCCGCGCGGTCGCCGCGGCGGACCGGGCTGGTGACGCGGATCGAGAAGCTCGAAGCTGACAGCTGATTGCGGACCCGATCTGTCCGCAATGCTCGCCATGATGGGTTCACCACAGAGAGGAACCCTCATGCTCAACGGATTCGCCACCCAGAACGTCTACTCGGCCGACCTGGACGCCGCGGCCGCCTGGTACGCCGACGTGCTCGGCATCGAGCCCTACTTCCGCCGTGCCGGCTACGTCGAGTTCCGCGTCGGGCCGTACGAGCACGAGTTCGGCATCATCGACGCCGCCTACCGGCCGGATGCGGCGACCGTGCCGGGCGGGCCGATCCTCTACTGGCAGGTCGACGACGTCGCGGCCGTCAACGCGTCGCTCCTCGAACGGGGCGCGACCGAGTTCCAGCCGGTCACGGTGCGCGGCGAAGGGTTCGTGACGGCATCCGTCGTCGATCCGTTCGGCAATCTTCTGGGCGTCATGGAGAATGTCCACTTCGCGGGGGTGCGCGAGCGCCTCGGAGCCTGACGCGCGTCTCGCTCCCGTCGCCCGACGATCGTGCCCGACAGGCCGCGCAACGCGATGCAACGTTGCGCGGCCTACCTTCTTCGCAGGTGACGACGACCGTCGCCGAAGCGTCGAAGGAGACCAGCATGACCATCGTCGAAGAGGGCGTCTCGAGCGTCTACGCCGCCCCCGGGCAGCGCGGCTCGATCGCCGACTACCGCCCCCGTTACGGGCACTACATCGGCGGCGAGTTCGTCGAGCCGATCAAGGGCCAGTACTTCGAGAACATCTCGCCGGTGACCGGCAAGCCGTTCACCGAGGTCGGCCGCGGCACCGTCGAAGACGTCGACCGCGCCGTGGACGTCGCATGGAAGGCGTTCGAGTCGTGGAAGCGCACGACGCCGTCCGAGCGCGCGAACATCCTCAACAAGATCGCGGACCGGATCGAGGCGAACCTCGAGCGCATCGCCGTCGCCGAGACGTGGGAGAACGGCAAGCCCGTCCGCGAGACCTTGGCCGCGGACATCCCGCTCGCCGTCGACCACTTCCGCTACTTCGCCGGGGTGCTGCGCGCGCAGGAGGGCTCCCTCAGCCAGATCGACGAAGACACCGTCGCGTACCACTTCCACGAGCCTCTGGGTGTGGTCGGGCAGATCATCCCGTGGAACTTCCCGATCCTCATGGCCACGTGGAAGCTCGCCCCGGCGCTCGCCGCCGGCAACTGCGTGGTGCTCAAGCCCGCCGAGCAGACGCCGGCGTCGATCCTGTTCCTGTTCGACATCATCGGCGACCTGCTGCCGGCCGGAGTCGTCAACATCGTCAACGGCTTCGGCATCGAGGCCGGTGCGCCGCTCGCGCAGCACAAGCGGATTCGCAAGGTCGCGTTCACGGGCGAGACCACGACGGGCCGCCTCATCATGCAGTACGCGTCGCAGAACCTCATCCCTGTCACCCTCGAGCTCGGCGGCAAGAGCGCCAACGTCTTCTTCGAGGACGTCGCGCGCTCGACCGACGACGCGTACTACGACAAGGCCCTGGAGGGCTTCACGTTCTTCGCCCTGAACCAGGGCGAGGTGTGCACGTGCCCGTCGCGCGCGCTCATCCAGCGGTCGATCTACGAGCGGTTCCTCGGCGACGGCCTCGACCGGGTCTCGAAGATCGTGCAGGGCAACCCGCTCGACCCGGCGACGATGATCGGCGCCCAGGCCTCGAACGACCAGCTCGAGAAGATCCTGTCGTACATCGAGATCGGCAAGGCCGGCGGCGCGAAACTGCTCGCGGGCGGCGAGCGGGTCGACTTGGGCGGCGACCTCTCGGAGGGCTACTACGTCGCGCCGACGGTCTTCGAGGGCACGAACGACATGCGCATCTTCCAGGAGGAGATCTTCGGGCCCGTGGTGTCGGTCACGAGCTTCGACGACTTCGACGACGCCATCTCGATCGCCAACGACACGCTGTACGGGCTCGGCGCCGGCGTCTGGAGCCGCTCGGGCGACACCGCCTACCGCGCCGGCCGCTCGATCGAGGCCGGGCGCGTTTGGACGAACACGTACCACCAGTACCCGGCGCACGCGGCCTTCGGCGGGTACAAGCAGTCCGGCATCGGGCGCGAGAACCACCTCAAGATGCTCGACCACTACCAGCAGACCAAGAACCTGCTCGTGTCGTATGCCGAAGGCGGCATGGGCTTCTTCTGAGCCCTCACGGGCCGGGCGCGCCTCCGGGGGGCTGCGCGACCGGCCCTTCCCCGGCCCGGGCGGAGCGCCCCAGACGCTCCGCCCGGGTCCCCCGGCTACTGGCACACCGAGGAGTTCCGATGGCACAGACCCGCACGTACTCGCGTGTGGCGGTGACGGATGCTGCGGCATCCCTTCTCCGTGCACTGACCGCTCAGCACGGCAGGCTGATGTTCCATCAGTCCGGCGGCTGCTGCGACGGCAGCGCCCCGATGTGCTTCCCCGTGGGGATGTTCATGACCGGTCCGTCGGACGTGCGGCTCGGGGAGCTCGACGTCGGCCTCCACGAACCGATCGAGGTGTTCATCTCGGCCGCGCAGTTCGAGTACTGGAAGTACACGCACCTGACGATCGACGTCGTGCCGGGCCGTGGTGCCGGCTTCAGTGTCGAGGGCCCGACCGGCAACCGGTTCATCATCCGCTCCCGCATGCTCGACGACGCCGAGCTCGACCACTTCGGCTTGCGCGGCTGACCGCAGTGCGCGCCTAGAGCCACCCGTTCTCGTCGGCGATGCGCGCGGCGTCGGCGCGGTTGCGGCCGGCCGTCTTGCCGATGGCGCTCGACAGGTGGTTGCGCACCGTGCCCTCCGACAGGTGCAGGATGCGGGCGATGTCGGCGATGGAGCCGCCCGTGCGCGCGGCCGCCAGCACGTCGGTCTCGCGCTCGGTGAGGGGCGAGACCCCCTGCGCGAGCGAATCCGCCGCAAGGGCGGGGTCGACGACGCGCATGCCCTGTGCGACGCGGCGCACGGCGTCGGCGAGCTGGGCGGCCGGGGTGTCTTTCACGACGAAGCCGGAAGCGCCCGAGCGCATCGCCCGCGCGAGGTATCCGGGGCGACCGAAGGTCGTGACGATCAGCACGCGGCACGACGGGCAGGCGTCGCGCAGCGCGGCTGCCGCGGCGATCCCGTCGATGCCGGGCATCTCGATGTCGAGCAGGGCGACGTCCGCCTGCGCGGCGATGGCCGCCGCCACCACCTCGTCGCCGCGGCCGACCTCGGCCACCACCTCGATGTCGCTCTCGAGTCCGAGCAGGGCCGACAGGGCGCCGCGCACGAGCGCCTGGTCGTCGGCGATCAGCAGCCGGATCACAGCGTCACCTCCAGGCGGAATCCGCCGAGATCGCTGCGGCCGACTGAGAGGCATCCGCCGACGGCATCCACCCTCTCGCGAAGACCGGTCAGGCCGGTCCCGGCCGCACCGTCGAGCGGACCGACGCCGTCGTCCTCGACGGCGATGCGCCCGCGTTCGAGGCGGATGCGGCAGCGGCCGGCGTGTGCGTGCCGCACGACGTTCGTGACGCCCTCGCGCACCACCCAGCCGGCGAGCTCGCGGTACTCGGGCGCCACGGCGTCGGTCGTCGCGGGGGCGTCCAGGGCGATGTCGACGGCGGCCAGGGCGACGCGGGCGGCGGCGAGCTCTCCGCTGACGCTCACGCCGCGGAAGCCCGCCACGGTCGCCCGCACGTCGGCGAGGGCGCCGCGCGAGAGCGCCTCGACCTCGCTGAGCTCGGCCTTCGCACGCTCGGGGTCGGCGTCGATGAGCCGTCGCGCGAGCTCGGTCTTGACCGTGATCACGGTGAGGGAATGCCCGAGGATGTCGTGGATGTCGCGGGCCACACGGCCGCGCTCCCGCTCGGCGGCCAGGCGCTCGACCTCGCGCTGGGCCATCCGCATGCGACCGAGCGAGTCGATCGACCGCATGAACGCGGCCATCATGAGCGAGATCGAGGCGATGATCGCCGGTACCCACAGGACGTCGGCGTTCCAGCCGGCGTCGATCACGTCGAACAGCAGCGCCAGCGCGGCCAGACCGAAGATCGAGATCCAGGTCACCGGCCACGGCAGCAGCGCGGTGGCGATGACGACGCCCACGTAGGTCCACAGCGTGCCGATGCCCCAGCCGAGCCACGGCCACAGCGCGAACGACAGTGCGAACACCGTCACGATCGGCACCGCCCGCTGCGCGCGCGGGAGGGTCCAGTTGATCGGGGTTGCGACGAGGAACGCCACGGAGTAGACGCAGAGCACCGCGATGCCGAGCGTTGCCGAGGCCGCCGACGAGGCGACGTGAATGATCTCGGTGCCCGCGCTGAACATCCACAGCAGCGAGATGCCGCCGCCGATGTACCAGCGCAGCGCCGCCATCGACCACAGCACCGACGGCACCCGGTAGCCGTCGATCGGGCGTCCGCCGCCGGGACGCATGATCCACAGCGGCCCCCACGCCTGCCGTTCCGAGCCTTCGCTCACGCTCTCACCTCTCGACCTCTCACCCTAGGACCCGTCGCACCCGCGCTCAGCGCCATGACATGCGAGAGGTGGATGCCGGCGGCCCGGGCCGCCGGCATCCACCTGCCGTTCTCACACCCGCTTGGTGTCGCGGCGGAAGAAGAACACCGTGCCGGCGACGAAGATGCCGAGCCACAGGATGGCGTTGATGAGCGCCAGGGCGTCGAACGAGGAGCCGGTGAGGGGCTCGCGGGCGATCTCGCTGATGCCGTAGACCGGCGTGAACTTGGCGATGACCTGCATGAACTCGGGCATCGTCTCGACCGGGTAGAACAGGCCGCCGAGGAAGGCGAGCACCACGATGGCGAGGCTCGTGATCTGGGCGACGTTCTCGCTGCGCACCATGTAGCCGACCATGAGACCGAGGGTCGTGAAGACGGCGCCGGCGAGCAGCCAGGCGGCCAGGCCGGTCGAGATCCACTGGATCGGCGAGAGCTGGATGCCGGCGATCGCACCTGCGGCGAACGTGGCCACGATGGCGATCACGCCGAACAGCATGCCCGCGATCATCTTGATGAGCACGTTGACGAGCGGGTTGAGGGGCGTGAGGCGCAGCTGCCGGCTCCAGCCCTGCGCGCGCTCGACCGCGACCGCGGCGCCGGTCTGCGTGGCCGACATCATCGCGCCGTACATCGCCATCGACACCATGATGTACGCGGCCACCGAGGGGCCGCCGTCGGCGATGGGGGTGGCGGTGAGCTGCGTGTCGCGCAGCGGCAGGCCGATGATGACGAACATCACGATGGGGAAGGCGACGGTGAAGATCAGCGTGCGCCGGTTGCGCAGCTTGCGCTTGAGCTCGATGCCCAGATAGGTCAGGTTGAAGCCGCCGAACGGGGGGACGCGGCGATCCAGCTGCACGCGGTCGGTGGTCGCGGTGGTGGCGGTGGTCATGACTTGTCCCCTTCCGAGGTGAGGGCGAGGAAGACGCTCTCGAGGTTCTGGGCGGTGATCTCGAGGTCGCGCGCCGCGGTCTGCGTCAGCAGGTGCCGGGCGACGGCGTCGGAGTCCTTGGTGTGGATGGCGACGCGGTCGCCCTTGGTCTCGACGTCCTCGACGCCCGGGAGCGCGGCGATCGCGACGGGGTCGGCGCCGGGCAGGGTGGCGTGGACGATGCGTCCCGACACGAGGTTCTTGATCTCGGCGGTCGTGCCGTCGGCGACGATGCGCCCGCGGCTCATGAGCACGATGCGGTCCGCGTACTCGTCGGCCTCGTCGAGGTAGTGGGTGGCGAACAGCACCGTGCGGCCGCGGGCGGCGTCGGCGCGGATCGCGTTCCAGAACGAGCGGCGGCCCTCGACGTCCATGCCGGTGGTGGGCTCGTCGAGGATGAGCAGGCCCGGGTCGGACAGCAGCGCCATCGCGAAGCGCAGCCGCTGCTGCTGGCCGCCCGAGCACAGCCCGACGAGCCGGTCGCCGATCTCGCTGATGCCGGCGCGCTGCATGACCTCGGCGATGGGGCGCGTGTCGGCGAACAGGCTCGCGGTGAGGTCGAGCGACTCGCGGACCGTGATGTCTTTGAGCAGTCCGCCGGTCTGCAGCACGGCGCTCACGAGGCCGTGGGCGATGGCCGCGCGGGGCGACTCGCCGAACACCGTGACGGCGCCCGAGTCGGGCTGCGACAGCCCGAGCATCATGTCGATGGTCGTGGTCTTGCCGGCGCCGTTGGGGCCGAGGAACGCGACGATCTCGCCCGGGCGCACCTGCAGCGTCACCCCGTCGACGGCCGTCACGGCACCGAAGCCCTTGTGCAGGTCCGTCGCGTCGACGGCCCACTGCGGGGTCGCGCGCGGTGCGTTCCGCGTCGCCGTCGTGGTCTGTGTGATCTCCATGTCTCCATGGTCGCGGCGGGCCGGCCCCGGACCCTCACACGTGCGTCACGACGTCCCCGTGACATCCGTCATGGCTGGTGCCACCAGCCCCTGTCCCCGTTCCCCGTCTTCCCCCCGTCGCGATCATGTGCTCTCGCCGAGACGACATGTCGTGCGCGCACTTTGCGTGTGCGCTCGGCGAGAGCACATGATCGGGACAAGGGGATGCCGCCGCCGGGGCCGACGGGCGGCGCTGGCGGCGCGGGGCGGCCCGGGGCGGCGGCGCTGGCGCCGGGGCCGACCGGCGCCGCAGCGGCGCGGGCGGCCCAGGGCGGCGGCATCCACAGGCCCCGGCGTCAGGCGCTGTCGCGGATGTCGCGGGCGAAGCCCACGGCATGGTCGCGCAGGGCCGCGATGCGCCGGTCGCGCGCGGCCTTCACGTCGAACCCGAGGTACGCGGGCGGCACCGGACGGCGCACGTTGACCGAGCACTCGAAGTTCTCGCACAGCAGGGTGCCGACGGTGTCGCCGTTGCGGCCGGCCTTGCCGGCGCGCTTGGCGCTGAACAGCACCACTTCGTTGGGCAGCGTGACGTCCTCGCACCAGGAGCACTGCGCACGGGTGCGCGTGCGCTGCTCGGTCTGGCGCAGCAGGATGCCGACGGGGGTGTCGTCGACGGCCACCACCAGGAAGCCCGCGAGGGGCTGCTTGGGGTCGCGCCAGCCGAAGTAGTCGAGCTTGTCCCACTCGACGTGCGCGAGGTCGGGGACGATGAGCGAATTGCGCTCGCGGAGCGAGGCGTTGACGAAGGACGCGCGGATGTCCTTCTCGGTGAATGCGTGCATGATTCCTTGATTCACGAGGATCGCCGGATTCGGCGAACGATGGGATGCCGCAAGCCGACGGCTCGCGGATGATGCGGGCTGCGTCACCGCTGGTCGAGGACCGGGTGACGCGCACAGCTACATCCCCTCGGCGCGTCGAGCGCCGAGGACCCCCTTACGCCCGCGGGGCGTCGTGACCGAGTTCTGCACGCCCGACAGCATACGCCGATGCCCCTCCGCGGAGGCTGGATGCCGGCGCCGGCGGATCAGCCGCCGAACAGACCGCCCAGCAGCGCGCCGAAGACGCCCGCCTGCGAGAGGATCCAGAACAGGACGAACACGGCGATCACGACGATCGCGGGCCACGGCACCCGCTGGCGCAGCCGGCGGCCCTGCGGGGCGACCCCGGGCGGCGGCCGCAGCGACTGCGGGGGCGCGACGAACGGGACCGACTGAGCGGCGGCCGTGCTCGGGATGCCGGCGCCCGCGGTCTGCGGGATGCCTGCGACGACGGCATCCTGAACCGGCGAGCTGTGGGCGAGGCGATCGTCGCGCCAGCGCGCCCACTGCGCGAACTTGTCGAGCAGGGCGCCGACGACCGAGAACAGCCAGGCCCAGGTGGCCGGGTCGAGGGTGGAGAACTGGCGTCGCGAGTAGAGGAACAGCCAGTCGTCGACGATCTCGACGTCGAGGGCGGCCGCGTGGTCGATGAAGCGCGCCATGATGTCGGGCGTGAACAGGTACAACGCATCGGTCTCGTAGCCGGCAGGGCAGTACAGGTCGAAGTAGCGGTCGAAGTCGCCCTCGAGGCTCAGTCGCTGGTCCTTGTCGAACGACGCGGGCAGGTTGGATCCGAACAGCGAGTTGTTGCTCGTCGCGTCGAGCACGATGTTGGGCAGCGGCACGTCGAGCTTGACGGCGACGTAGCCCCAGTTGTGCGTCGTCTTGTTCTTGCCCGAGCCCGTCGTGTAGGCGTGGTTGCCGAACTCCACGAACCGCGGGCGCTCGCCGCGCACGAGGTCGGTGGCGTTGCGTGAACTGCCGAGCGAGAAGATCATCCCCGGCAGCCCCGGGTCGTCGAACCGGGGCACGTACGACATGCCGTTGGCGCGCGCGAACCGGTCGAGGCGGTACATGCGCTCCTCGCCGCTGCGCGCCAGGCGCACGCCGACCACGACGGCGACGGTCACGATCGCGCCGATGAACAGCACCGGCAGGAACGCGCCGACGATGCCGAACCCGGCTGCCTCGCCGCTCCCCGCCATCGCCGAGGCAATGGTCGCGAAGACCGCCGTGATCAGCGACACCGCGACGGTCCCGAATCCGAACAGCACGACGATCCCGACCACGACGAACACGATCACGGCAGCAGAGCCGCTCGGCAGGCGCCCGCTCCGCTTGAGCTCCTGGACGAAGGCGTGCGCCGCTCCGGGCGGCACGGGCTCGACGAGGGGCCGCGCGTCGAACGCGGGCGGGGCCGGGGCCGGGGACGTCATGCCGCCACGCTACCCGCGGTGCGGCATCCACCCGGCGTCCACGGGGTTCGCGGAAGGAGATGTTCCCGCCGATCAGCCCGCGGAAACGCATCCTCTCGCGGGTCTGGAGTGATCGGTTATCGATAGCATCGAGGACCGGCCCGCGCCGACGCGGGAACCGGCGAGGAGGACCCGCAGATGGACCATGACGTCAAGACCCGGCCCGAGGGGTACGAGCGGTTCGAGAGGCCGGTGCCGGACTGGTTCCGCGACGCCAAGCTCGGCATCTTCGTGCACTGGGGTGCGTACTCCGTGCCCGCGTGGGCCGAGCCGATCGGCGCACTGGGCACGATCGACGACACCCGGTGGTACCGCCACAACCCGTACGCCGAGTGGTACGCCAACACGATCCGCATCGAGGGGAGTCCTGCCGCCGAGCATCACCGGACGACCTACCGGGGACGCCCGTACGACGACTTCCTCGACGACTGGAAGGCCGAGGCGTTCGATGCCGACGCGCTCGTGGCGCTGTTCGCCGAGGCCGGCGCACGCTACGTCGTGCCGACCACCAAGCACCACGACGGCATCGCGCTGTGGGACGCCCCGCACACCGGCGGCCGCAACACCGTCGCCCGCGGCGCCCGGCGCGACCTCGTCGGCGAGTTCGCCGCCGCGACGCGTGCGGCGGGGCTGCGATTCGGCGCGTACTACTCCGGCGGGCTCGACTGGCACGCGGCCCCGGCCGCGCCGATCGAGTCCGACGAGCAGCTGGTCGTGCCCACGAGCGCGGAGTACGCCCAGTACGCGCACGACCACGTCGTGGACCTGATCGACCGGTATCGCCCCGACCTGCTGTGGGGCGACATCGGCTGGCCGACCGCCGGACACGCGCCGGGTCCGTTCAGCCTGGCCGACGTGTTCGACCGCTTCTACGCGGCGGCGCCCGACGGCGTCGTCAACGACCGCTGGGGCGGCGTGCACGCCGACTACCTCACGAGCGAGTACGAGGCCCATCGCTCCAGTGAGTCCGCCGAGGTGTGGGAGAACTGCCGCGGCATCGGGTACTCGTTCGGCTACAACCGCCTCGAAGGACCCGAGCACAACCTCGACGGACCCGCCGCCGTCCGGCTCTTCGTCGACGTCGTGTCGCGCGGGGGGAACCTGCTGCTGAACGTCGGGCCGACGGCATCCGGGACCCTCCCCGAGCCGCAGGCGGCGACCCTCCGCGCGCTCGGCGCGTGGAACGCCCGCCACGGCGACGCGGTGTTCGGCTCGCGACCGCTGGCCGGGGCGCTGGCCTCCGACGACCCGTGGGTGCGCTGGACGCGCACCGGTGCGCGCGCCAACGCGATCATCGACGCGAGCGGTCGGGTCGAGATCGCGGCTCCGGACGGGGTGGATGCCGCCACCGCCGTGACCGTCGACGGTGAGCCGGTGTGGGCCGAGCGCCGTGGCGGCGTGCTCGTCATCGACGTGCCTGCCGAGTCCGCGGGACCCGCCGTCGTTGGATTCGCCGCATCGTGAGCACAGATTGTTGATAACCGATTATCGATTAGTGTATGTTCGACCCGTCCCGATGATGTGCCCACGAGAGGATCGACGATGATCACCAGACGTACCCTCACTGCGATCGGCGCCGGAGCGGCCGCCGTGACGCTTCTTGCCGGCTGCTCCTCGGCCGCCCCGAGCGGGGGTGAGAGCAAGGACGAGAAGATCCAGCTGCGCGTTCTCGTCAACGTGACCCCGAACCTCACCGAGGACTGGTGGAACGAGCTGGTCGCCCCCTTCGAAGACGCCAACCCGAACATCGACGTCGTGATCGACAACCCCGGTCAGGAGGGTGTGAGCGCCGCGGTGCCGCGCCTGCTCGCCGCCGGCCAGGCGCCCGACATCGTGCAGTCGGTGGCGCCCTCGCCCGAGCTCGCAGAAGAGCTGGTCGACCTGTCGGACTACGACTGGGCCACCAGCGGCCCGCTCGCCGACCAGTACTCGATCGACGGCAAGTACTACATGGCGGGCGTCGGCGTGCAGCTGCAGAGCCTGTGGTTCTACAACAAGGACGCGTTCGCCGCCGCGGGCATCGACGAGGTCCCCACGACGGTCGACGAGCTGACCGACGATCTGGCCAAGCTGAAGGACGCCGGCTGGACGCCGATCCAGACCGGTGGCGACTGGATGTCGAGCCACGCGCTGCAGACGCTCGCGCTCCCCTCGGTCGTGGGCGACAACCCCGACTGGTACGCCGACATGAACTCCGGCAAGACCACGTTCACCAAGAGCTACGGCGACTACACCGACCTCTACGCCGACTGGATCGCCGACGGCTACACGAACGCCGACGCACTCGGCGTGAAGTACGTCGACGCCGAGCAGACGTTCCTCAGCGGCGGCGCCGCGCTGTACCCCATGGGCAGCTGGTTCGTCGGCAGCGAGGCGAAGGCGACCGACCCGGCCCCGATCGGCGTCTTCCGCGGCCCTGCGGTGGACGGCGTCGACGACCCCGCGATGGGCGCGAACATCGCGAGCCCGTACGTGATCATGAAGGAGTCCGAGCACGCGGACGCGGCGGCCAAGCTCGTGGAGTGGCTCGTCACCGACGAGGACGCCGTCATGAGCCAGCTGGAGGTCGACGGCAACTACCGCGACGGCTACGAGTACGACATGACCGACCTCGGCAAGGAGCTGCTGCAGATCGTGTCCGACACGCCCGCGTCGTCGTACACCCCGACCGGCGGCGGCTACGGCGAGAAGAAGCTGCCCGACGGCTACTCGGGCGAGATCAACACGCAGACGCAGGCGCTGCTGGGCGGAACGCCCGCCGCGGACGTCAACAGCTCGATGGACGCGTGGTTCGCCGCGAACATCCAGTGATGACCTGCCGCCGCGCCGGTGACGCATGAGCGCTGCCGAGCCGGCGCGGCGGCAACCTTCCGGGAACCCCGACACCCCCGGCATCCCTCGTTTCGATGACGACACGAAAGCAGACTCACATGGCCGATACCGTGGCCCGCCTCGCGGGCACCACGAGCTCCCGGGCGGCGGCGACCTCCCGCCGGCGCGGGCTCACCTCGTGGCAGGACCGCCTCTCCGGCGCGATCATGGCCGGCCCCGCCCTCATCGTGTTCATCGCGATGTTCCTCATCCCGATGCTGCTGGCCGTGGTGCTGAGCTTCACGGACTGGAACGGGTACAGCCTGCACTTCGACTTCATCGGGCTGGAGAACTACACCAAGGCGTTCAAGAACCCCCGCACGCTCGACGCCGCCGCCTTCACCGCCGTCATCGCGGTGGCCGGCACCATCCTGTGCAACGGCATCGGGCTCGGCGTGGCCGCCCTCATCGCGGGCAACACGCGCACCAACACCGTGATGCGCACGATCTTCTTCTACCCGTACATCATCAGCGCGCTGATCATCGGGTTCCTGTGGTCGGCGATCCTGTCGCCGCAGGGAGCGATCAACTCGCTGCTGACGCAGTTCGGGGTGAGTCCCCTCCCGTTCCTGACCGATGTGACCTTCGCCAAGGTGAGCGTCATCGCCACCATCGTGTGGTCGCACTTCGGCTTCAACATGATCCTGTACCTCGCCGGCATCAAGTCGGTGCCCGCCGAGTACTACGAGGCCGCCACGGTGGACGGTGCATCCCGCTGGCAGCAGTTCAAGAGCATCACGGTGCCGCTCATCGCGCCGGTCGTGACCGTGAACCTGGTGCTCACCCTCGTCGGCCTGCTCAAGGCGTACGACATCATCCTGGCCTTGACCGACGGCGGTCCCGCCGCCTCGACGCAGACGATCGTGTACCAGATCCTCCGTGACTCGTTCGCGCACGCGAACCTCGGGTTCGGCGCGGCGCAGTCGATCGTGCTGCTCGTCGTGACCGCGGTCATCGGCCTGGCCGTGACCTTCGCCCGTCGCGGCGCCGACCAGAAGGCGAGCGAATCATGACCATCTCGACCGAGACCACCGGCCCGAGCATCGCGGGCGAGGTCTACCTCGCCGATGTGCGACGCAAGCCGCGGCGCAGCGGTCGCCGCCGGGGCCCGGGCTCCGCCGCCGAGCGCACGCCGCTCGCGGTGTCGATCGTCAAGTGGGTGCTGCTGGGCGCCCTCGCGCTGATCATGCTCGTGCCGATGTACATCCTGCTCATCAGCGCGTTCAAGCCGCAGGCCGACATCGTGCTGCACCCGCTGCTGATCACGCCCGACATGTTCACGTTCGACTACCTGTGGAACGCGATCACGAGCGAGAAGTTCAACGTCGTGGGCGCCTACGGCATCACGCTGCTGTTCGTCGCGCTCGTCAACTTCTTCTGCATCGTGCTGTCGGCGCCGGTCGCGTATGTGATCGCCCGTGGTCGCACCCGCTGGCACGTGGCGCTGCTCGTGGTGTTCGTGTCGGGCCTGTTCATCCCCGGCCAGGTGACGCTCATCCCGGTGGTGTTCGTGCTGCGGGTGCTCGGGCTCATCAACACGATCCCCGGCTTCATCCTGTTCGAGACGGCCGCGACGCTGCCGGTCACGATCTTCCTGTTCGCCGCGTATCTGCGCACGGTCCCGCGCGACATCGACGAGGCCGCGGCGCTGGACGGCGCGAGCCGCATGCGCGCGTTCTGGTCGTGCATCTTCCCGATCATGCGTCCCGTGGTGGCGACGATCATCGTGCTCAACTCGATCGGCGTGTGGAACGACTTCGTCAGCCCGCAGATCATCCTGGGGCCGGGGTCCGGCGTGTACACGGTGACCACCGGCGTGTACGCGGCGGTCGGCGAGTACTCCACCGACTACACGGTGCTGTTCCCGACGCTGCTGCTGGCGATCGCGCCGGCCGTGATCTTCTTCATCATCATGCAGCGGCACATC
The DNA here is from genome assembly GCF_006783905.1 of Microbacterium kyungheense. Classification (GTDB taxonomy): domain Bacteria; phylum Actinomycetota; class Actinomycetes; order Actinomycetales; family Microbacteriaceae; genus Microbacterium; species Microbacterium kyungheense. The sequence continues at coordinate 173,744 of NZ_VFPE01000008.1, forward strand.
ATCGGCGGCCTGGCCGCCGGGGCGACGAAGGGCTGACGGATGCCGGAGCCCGTTCCCGCGCGCCCGCTGACGGCGATCCCCGCCTGGGCCGTTCTGCAGCGCCGTCTGTTCGCCGAGATCGAGGACGCCTGGCGCCTGTTCTCCGAGACCTTCACGCGCCCCGACGGCGGGCTGAGGTTCGACGCGGTCTTCGAGGACCGCGACGGCGTCGACGACCTGTACGAGCCGTTCTTCAACTGGCCGGCGTTCTACCTGCTCGGCGGCAGCGACGACGTGCTCACCGCGGCGAAGCGCCACTGGGAGGGCGTGACCGCGCAGCTCGCCGCTGCCGGCATGGTCACGGGCGAGTACGAGAACGGCTACGACTGGTTCCACCAGGGCGAGTCGCTCATCTTCTTCTACGCGCTGTGCGCGGCCGACCCCGCCGATCCCGCGTTCGCCGAGCGGGCGCGCCGGTTCGCGCAGCTGTATGTGGATGCCGCGCACGGCAACTACGACAGCATCCACAACATCATCACCGCGCCCCACAACGGCGCCCTCGGCCCGCGCCCCGGCCTCAGCGACGAGCCTGAGCCGTACTCGGCCGACCGCCGCGAGATGCGTCCGTACGGGCTGCCGCTGGATTACGTGCCCGGCGTGGACGAATGGGACGACCTGGCCGATCCCGCGCGCGCGACCGCGATGGGCGAGGCGATGCACCGCGCGGCCGCCGGAGACGTCGCCGTCAACCTCGCCGCCACGAGCCTCGTCGCCAACCGCTGGCTGTACGACGGCGACGAGGCGTCGGCGCAGTGGCTGCGCACCTACGTCGACGGCTGGCGGGCCCGCGCGGCCGAGAACGCCGGGCTCATCCCCGACAACGTGTCGCCTGACGGTGTCGTCGGCGGACTCCACGACGGACGCTGGCACGGCGGGCACTACGGCTGGACCTGGCCGCACGGTCTTCCTTCGGTGGGCATGGCCACCGTCATCGCCGGCATCAACGAGGCCTTCGTCACCGGTGACGACGCCGCGCTCGACATGGCGCGCGCCGTGCTCGACACCGTGCTCGACCACGCGATCGTGGCCCCCATCGCCGAGACCCCGTTCAGTCTGCGGGGCGGCTGGCTCGCGCGGTGGGGTGAGGATGCCGCCACCCCCGCACTCCTCGTGCCCCACCGGTTCGGGCGCCACGGCTGGTTCGACTACGGCCCGATGCCGCTCGAGCTGCCGCTGTGGCTGTGGTGGTGGTCGCGCCGCGACGACGACCTGGCCCGGCTGCGTCGAGCGATCGAGGGCCTGCCGGCCATGGCCGAGCGGGTCAAGCCGTTCCGCGACAAGGCCGAGGCGGGGCACGAGGCCCCGTGGCTGGCGTTCCTCGACGGCGAGCTGCCGGACTACCCCGAGCGCGCGCTCGAGATGGCGCTGGGTCAGGTCGCGCGTCGCGTCGCGCTGATGCAGGGCGCTCCGACGGATCCGGATGCCGCGCACCTGCACTTCTGGCAGCGCGTGAACCCGGTGGTCACCGAGGTGCTGAGCCAGCTGGTCTCGGGCACCCCGCAGGTGCTCTACAACGGCGGTCTGCCGTTCGCCGCCGTCGTGTACGAGGACGCCGACGCCTCCCGCCCGGGGCTGCCGCCCGACGTGGCCGCGCTCGTGTCGCGTCTGGACGGCGACGACCTCGACCTCGCCCTCGTCAACACCTCGACCACCCGCGCTCGCCGCGTGGTGGTGCGGGCTTCGCGGTTCGGCGAGCGGCGCATCGCGTCGGTCACCGCGCACACGTCCGCCGACGGCGTGTATCCGGGCCGCAGCACGGCGTACGCGTCCACGCCCGGGCATCCCGTGTCAGTGACGCGCGAGCTCGATGCCGGCGAAGACGCCGTGGTCGTCGAGCTGCCGCCCGCGCACCGCGCCGACCTGACCCTGCACACGGTGAACTCGGGCGTCACGCCGCGGCACCGGGGTGCGGCATCCACTCTTCCCCTGTCTGTCCGTCTCGAAGGAGCGC
>NZ_VFPE01000009.1 GCF_006783905.1 Microbacterium kyungheense
GACGAGTCGACCTATCAGCAGGCCGACATCACCCGCAAGGAAGACCTGGAGCGCATCATGGCCGACCCGGGCGACCGCCTGGCCATGTACTTCGCGGTTCCGCCGGCGGTCGCGGCATCCGCGTGCGACGCCCTCGCGGACGTGAAGATCCCGGAAGGCACCGTCCTCGCGCTGGAGAAGCCCTTCGGCGTCGACCAGGCGGGCGCGCGCGACCTCAACGACCGCCTGGCCAGACTCGTCCCCGAGAGCCAGGTCTTCCGCGTCGACCACTTCCTCGGGCGCTCGACGACCCTCAACGTCCTCGGCGTGCGGTTCGCGAACCGCGTCATCGCGTCCGTCTGGAGCGCACAGGAGATCGAGTCGGTCGTCATCCGCTACGACGAGACGCTCGGCCTCGAAGGTCGCGCCGGTTACTACGACCACGCCGGCGCGCTCGTCGACATGATCCAAAGCCACCTGCTGCAGGTGATGGCGGTCGTCGCGATGGAGCCCCCGGCGACGTTGCACGAACGCGACTTCCCGCGACGCGACCACGGCCGTCCTGCGCGCGAACCCGCGTCTGGGAGGACGACCCTGCCACGGCATCGCGCCGTGCGCGGTACAACCGCGGGCGAGGTCGCCGGCCGCGCACTCCCGTCGTACGTGGACGAGCCGGGGCGTGGATCCCGCCCTCGACACCGAGACGCTCGCCGAGGTCGTCTGCGAGGTGCGCAACGAACGATGGGCCGGCGTGCTCTTCCGGCTGCGCTCGGGCAAGGCGCTCGGCGGCAAGGACGGGGAGATCGTGGTGACGTTCCGGAAGGCCAACCACGTTCCCGACGGCCTCGTGGGGGCCGGCTCCCGGTTCGGTGCTGCGCTTCTCACTGGGGCCCGGACCACATGGACGTCGAGCTGAACGTCAACGGCGGGGACGACCCGTTCGAGCTCGAAAGGGCGACGATCGCGCCGACCTCGGCGAAGGCGCGCTGAAGGCCTACGGCGAGGTGCTCTCGGGGATCCTCGACGCCGACGCGACGCTCGCGGTCCGCGGCGACGCGGCTGAGGAGTCCTGGCGCATCGTCGACCCGGTGCTCGCCTCGTGGCGCGCGGGCGAAGTGCCCCTGGACGAGTACCCGGCGGGGGTCGCTCGGTCCCGACCACTGGCCGGCGCTCCCCTGATCGTCCGGGACGCCGGTCGTCGCTGCGAGGGCGCGCAGGGTCGCGCGGCGTAGACGGCGAGCGCGAGCGTGGTGAAGAGGTAGATCACGATGGCCTGCAGCGCGTACGCCGGGTAGTCGATCACCCACAGCGGCGCGGAGGGGTCGCCGGCCGCCTGCGGGTTGTCACGCAACGTAGGGCACCGCCTCGCCCAGCGCGTAGCCGACGACCTGTCCGGTGACGTAGACCAGCGCGAAACAGGCCGAGCGCGAGCCAGGACTGCCCGGCCGCGTGCGCCAGACCCGCCGGGCTGAGCGCAGCGCCGTCCGAGGCTGCCACACGCCTTCCACCGGCGCAGCGAGCGCGCTCATGACCGGCGCGAGAGCCACCGCTGCGGCGAGCACCAGGAACAGCGCGAGCACAGCCGAGGCATCAGCAGCGGTCTCACTGCCGGCGCGACTGCGCATGAGCTGAGGCACGAGCAGCAGAGCGAGAAGCGGAAGGCAGCCCAGCACGACGGCTGCCCAGGTCCGGAGGAGCACGAGGGGGTCGCATGAGCCCAGCCAAGCGGTCCGCGGGCCGCGCCGGTATCGGGTCAGCCCCCGGACGAGGGCAGGGGTGTTCCGCCGGTCACTGCCCCATCATCTGGGGCGTCATCACGCCGACCGAGATGACGTTGCCCGCCGGGTCGCGGAACCACGCCATGTCGGGACCCGCCCATGAACCCGCGCGAGATGCCCTTCTCGTCGGTGCCGTAGTCGGGGTCGGTGTAGATCTTCGTCACGACGCCGCGCGCGTTGAGGTCGTCGACCGCCGCATCGATGTCGTCGACGCCGAAGTTCAGGATCGTGAAGACCGCCGGCTCATGGTCCTCCTTCGGATACACGAACACACTGCCTCCGCCGGGGAGCTTGAAGGTGAACCCTCCGCCCATCTCCTCCCAGACCGTGACCTCGAGTCCCAGGGTATCGCGATAGAAGGCCACGGCTTCGTCGACGTCGGGGACGGCGAAAGCTCGAATATGCCTGTTGTGTGGTGAACATCTCATCCTCCCAGTGATCGTTCCCGGATCCACGATCCTCTTGCGTCGGAGGCTGTCCAGAGGCCTCAGCGTTCGACGAGGATGCCGTCCGCGTCGGCCCACACGTGGCGACCGGGGGCGAAGGTCACGCCCGCGATCGTGACCGGCACATCGACCTCGCCGATGCCCGTCTTCGCGCTCTTGCGCGGGTTCGAGCCGAGCGCCTTGACGCCGAGGTCGAGGCCCGCGAGCGCCTCGCGGTCGCGGATCGCGCCGTGAACGATGAGCCCGGCCCAGCCGTTTGTCGACGGCGGAGCCCGCGATGAGGTCGCCCACGAGCGCGGACTCCAGCGATCCCCCGCCGTCGATCACGAGGACCGCGCCGCCGCCCGGCGTGGCGAGCACGTCTTTGACGAGCGCGTTGTCGCGATGGCATCGCACGGTGCGGATCGGGCCGTCGAAGGCGACGCGGCCGCCGAGGTCGTGGAACTGCAGCGCCGGCGAGTCGAGGTCGTCGCCGCGCTCGTCGTAGAGGTCAGCGGTGGCTGTGGTCATGCGCCCAGGCTACGGCGGGGCGCCACCGGCGCCGGTCCGGGCGGAGGCAGAAGTTCTCGCGACCTTCTGCGGCGGGCAGGTTCAGCGGGACGACGGCGGGTTGTGGTCGGGGTGGAGCGTGCTGAAGAACGAGTACGTGTCGCCGTCGGGGTCGGGGCCGCGCTCCTTGAACTCGTTGACGAGCCGGTAGAGCCGCTCCTGGAACTCCGACTTGTGCTCGGGGGTGAGCTTGAGGCCCAGCCAGGTCGAGTCGAGCTCATCGGGATCCACACCCTGGATCTGCTGCAGGAACGTCTCGATGAGCACCGGCGAGCCCTCGGGCATCGAGGTGCGCCACGACAGCCCGGTCGCGCGGTACGGGACCTCTCGCGCACCCTGGGCGCCGCTGCGCTCGGGCTCGGCCGCGAGATAGCCGGTCTGGACGAGGGTGCGCACGTGGTGCAGCATCGTGCCCGGGTTCACGCCGAGCAGCTCCGCGAGCTCTTTGTTCGTGCGGGACTCGAAGGCGCACAGCCGCAGCACGCGCAGGCGCAGCGGAGAGCTGAGGGCGCGCATGCGCGCCTCCGCCTCGGGGTCGCCGCGGTGCAGCTCGATGCGCTCCTGTCCATCCGTCACAATGTCAGCGTATGCCACTGATTGACAGATCTCAATCAGTGGCGCACACTGATTGACATGTCCCAATCAGACGAGCTCCGCGCCACCGACGCCGCGGGCGAGCTCGGTCCCGAAGCGCTGGCCGACCCCGAGGCGGAGGCGCGCATGCGCGCCCTCAGCTCTCCGCTGCGCCTGCGCGTGCTGCGGCTGTGCGCCTTCGAGTCCAGCACGAACAAAGAGCTCGCGGAGCTGCTCGGCGTGAACCCGGGCACGATTGCTGCACCACGTTGCGCACCCTCGTCCAGACCGGCTATCTCGTCGGCCGAGCCCGAGCGGGGGGGGGGCAGCGGCGCCCAGGGGTGCGCGGAGAGGTCCCGTCCCGCGCGACCGGGCTGTCGTGGCGCACCTCGATGCCCGAGGGACTCGCACGGTGCTCATCGAGACGTTCCTGCAGCAGATCCAGGGTGTGGATCCCGATGAGCTCGACTCGACCTGGCTGGGCCTCAAGCTCACCCCCGAGCCCAAGTCGGAGTTCCAGGAGCGGCTCTACCGGCTCGTCAACGAGTTCAGGAGCGCGGCCCACCCCGACGGCGACACGTACTCGTTCTTCAGCACGCTCCACCCCGACCACAACCGCCGTCGTCCCGCTGAAACCTGCCCGCCGCAGAAGTTCGCGAGAACTTCTGCCTCGCCCGGACCGGCGCCGGTGGCGCCCCGCCGTAGCCTGGGCGCATGACCACAGCCACCGCTGACCTCTACGACGAGCGCGGCGACGACCTCGACTCGCCGGCGCTGCAGTTCCACGACCTCGGCGGCCGCGTCGCCTTCGACGGCCCGATCCGCACCGTGCGATGCCATCGCGACAACGCGCTCGTCAAAGACGTGCTCGCCACGCCGGGCGGCGGCGCGGTCCTCGTGATCGACGGCGGGGGATCGCTGGAGTCCGCGCTCGTGGGCGACCTCATCGCGGGCTCCGCCGTCGACAACGGCTGGGCCGGGCTCATCGTTCACGGCGCGATCCGCGACCGCGAGGCGCTCGCGGGCCTCGACCTCGGCGTCAAGGCGCTCGGCTCGAACCCGCGCAAGAGCGCGAAGACGGGCATCGGCGAGGTCGATGTGCCGGTCACGATCGCGGGCGTGACCTTCGCCCCCGGTCGCCACGTGTGGGCCGACGCGGACGGCATCCTCGTCGAACGCTGAGGCCTCTGGACAGCCTCCCGACGCAAGAGGATCGTGGATCCGGGAACGATCACTGGGAGGATGAGATGTTCACCACACAACAGGCATATTCGAGCTTCGCCGTCCCCGACCGTCGACGAAGCCGTGGCCTTCTATCGCGATACCCTGGGACTCGAGGTCACGGTCTGGGAGGAGATGGGCGGAGGGTTCACCTTCAAGCTCCCCGGCGGAGGCAGTGTGTTCGTGTATCCGAAGGAGGACCATGAGCCGGCGGTCTTCACGATCCTGAACTTCGGCGTCGACGACATCGATGCGGCGGTCGACGACCTCAACGCGCGCGGCGTCGTGACGAAGATCTACACCGACCCCGACTACGGCACCGACGAGAAGGGCATCTCGCGCGGGTTCATGGGCGGTCCCGACATGGCGTGGTTCCGCGACCCGGCGGGCAACGTCATCTCGGTCGGCGTGATGACGCCCCAGATGATGGGGCAGTGACCGGCGGAACACCCCTGCCCTCGTCCGGGGGCTGACCCGATACCGGCGCGGCCCGCGGACCGCTTGGCTGGGCTCATGCGACCCCTCGTGCTCCTCCGGACCTGGGCAGCCGTCGTGCTGGGCTGCCTTCCGCTTCTCGCTCTGCTGCTCGTGCCTCAGCTCATGCGCAGTCGCGCCGGCAGTGAGACGCTGCTGATGCTCGGCGTGCTCGCGCTGTTCCTGGTGCTCGCCGCAGCGGTGGCTCTCGCGCCGGTCATGAGCGCGCTCGCTGCGCCGGTGGAAGGCGTGTGGCAGCCTCGGACGGCGCTGCGCTCAGCCCGGCGGGTCTGGCGCACGCGGCCGGGGCAGTCCTGGCTCGCGCTCGGCCTGTTCGCGCTGGTCTACGTCACCGGACAGGTCGTCGGCTACGCGCTGGGCGAGGCGGTGCCCTACGTGCGTGACAACCCGCAGGCGGCCGGCGACCCCTCCGCGCCGCTGTGGGTGATCGACTACCCGGCGTACGCGCTGCAGGCCATCGTGATCTACCTCTTCACCACGCTCGCGCTCGCCGTCTACGCCGCGCGACTGCGCGCCCTCGCAGCGACGACCGGCGTCCCGGACGATCAGGGGAGCGCCGGCCAGTGGTCGGGACCGAGCGACCCCGCCGGGTACTCGTCCAGGGGCACTTCGCCCGCGCGCCACGAGGCGAGCACCGGGTCGACGATGCGCCAGGACTCCTCAGCCGCGTCGCCGCGGACCGCGAGCGTCGCGTCGGCGTCGAGGATCCCCGAGAGCACCTCGCCGTAGGCCTTCAGCGCGCCTTCGCCGAGGTCGGCGCCGATCGTCGCCCTTTCGAGCTCGAACGGGTCGTCCCCGCCGTTGACGTTCAGCTCGACGTCCATGTGGTCCGGCCCCAGTGAGAAGCGCAGCACCGAACCGGGAGCCGGCCCCACGAGGCCGTCGGGAACGTGGTTGGCCTTCCGGAACGTCACCACGATCTCCCCGTCCTTGCCGCCGAGCGCCTTGCCCGAGCGCAGCCGGAAGAGCACGCCGGCCCATCGTTCGTTGCGCACCTCGCAGACGACCTCGGCGAGCGTCTCGGTGTCGAGGGCGGGATCCACGCCCGGCTCGTCCACGTACGACGGGAGTGCGCGGCCGGCGACCTCGCCCGCGGTGTACCGCGCACGGCGCGATGCCGTGGCAGGGTCGTCCTCCCAGACGCGGGTCGCGCGCAGGACGGCCGTGGTCGCGTCGCGGAAGTCGCGTTCGTGCAACGTCGCCGGGGGCTCCATCGCGACGACCGCCATCACCTGCAGCAGGTGGCTTTGGATCATGTCGACGAGCGCGCCGGCGTGGTCGTAGTAACCGGCGCGACCTTCGAGGCCGAGCGTCTCGTCGTAGCGGATGACGACCGACTCGATCTCCTGTGCGCTCCAGACGGACGCGATGACGCGGTTCGCGAACCGCACGCCGAGGACGTTGAGGGTCGTCGAGCGCCCGAGGAAGTGGTCGACGCGGAAGACCTGGCTCTCGGGGACGAGTCTGGCCAGGCGGTCGTTGAGGTCGCGCGCGCCCGCCTGGTCGACGCCGAAGGGCTTCTCCAGCGCGAGGACGGTGCCTTCCGGGATCTTCACGTCCGCGAGGGCGTCGCACGCGGATGCCGCGACCGCCGGCGGAACCGCGAAGTACATGGCCAGGCGGTCGCCCGGGTCGGCCATGATGCGCTCCAGGTCTTCCTTGCGGGTGATGTCGGCCTGCTGATAGGTCGACTCGTCGACGGCGTCGAACGCCTTCTCGAAGCCGCCGGACGCGAACGATTCGCGCACGACCTGCCGCCAGTGCTCGTCGTCCCAGTCCTCCATGCCGGCGCCGCGCAGCCGTACGCGTCGGTGCGGCTCGCGAGCCAGCAGCTGCCCGAGTGCCGGCAGCAGCAGCCGCGAGGTCAGGTCGCCGGTGGCGCCCAGGATCAGGAGAGTGGTCTCAGCAGCCATGCGGCCCAAGCTAGACCGGCGGGGTCGTGTGCGTGAGGGGCTGTCGCGCGGCGGTCGGGTTTGCGACAATCGGCCGATGCCCGCACCGATCGAGGACTACGCCCTCCTGAGCAGCTGTCGCACGGCGGCGCTCGTCTCTCGTGACGGGAGCATCGATTGGCTCTGCGTGCCGCGCTTCGACTCGCCCTCCGTCTTGGGTGCCCTCCTGGGCGACGAGGACCACGGATGCTGGAGCCTGCGGCCGACGGACCCCGGCGCGGTGGCGACACGCCGCTACGACGGCGACACCTTCGTCCTGGTCACCACATGGCGCTGCGCGACGGGCGTTGCCGAGGTACATGACTTCATGCCGATCGACGGGCACCGCGTCGACGTGGTGCGCCGCATCGTCGGCGTCTCGGGCGCGGTGGAGTTCCAGGACGAGCTGCGGGTGCGCCTGGACTACGCGAGGGCCCTGCCCTGGATGCGGAAGGTCGCGGCCGAGACCCCCACGATGCTCGCCGTCGCCGGGCCGGACGCGCTCGTGCTGCGCGGACTGGCGCGCGACGCGGCGGACCACGCGCACGTCGGCCGGATCGTGGTGGCCGCGGGTGACACGGCAGACCTGAGTCTCACCTGGTTCAAGTCGCACCACGATGTTCCCGCGCCACTGGATGTCGACGCCTCCTTCGAGGCGACGAGGGCGTGGTGGCAGGAGTGGGCCGACCGTATCGATCACCACGGGCCCCACCACGCGGCCGTCGTACGCTCGCTCCTCCTGCTGCGAGCCCTGACGCACGAGAGCACGGGAGGGATCGTCGCGGCGGCGACCACGTCGCTGCCCGAGGAGTTCGGCGGTTCGCGCAACTGGGACTACCGCTACGTCTGGCTCCGCGATGCGGCGTGGACGCTCGAGACGCTGCTGGAGCACGGCTTCACACGCACCGCCGAACGCTGGAGGGCGTGGCTGCTGCGCGCGATCGCGGGCGATCCGGCTGATGTGCAGATCATGTACGGAGCGGCAGGCGAGCGTGAACTCTCGGAGCGGGTGCTCGACAGTCTGCCCGGGTATCTCGGGGCCGCGCCGGTGCGCGTCGGCAACGGCGCCGTCTCGCAGTACCAGGCCGACGTCATCGGCGAGGTGCTCGTGGCGCTGGAGGCCACACGCGCTGCGGGCATCACCGAGGACGCGTTCTCGTGGCCGCTGCAACGCGCGCTCCTCGGCCAGATGCTGCAGTGGCGCGACCGGCCTGACCGGGGCATCTGGGAGATCCGCGCCGAGGAGCGGATGTTCACGCACTCGCGCGCGATGGTGTGGGCCGCGCTGGATCGCGGCGTGCGTGCGGTCCGCGAGTCCGGCCTCGACGGTGACGCCGACGCCTGGGAGCGGGCGCGCGACGAGATCCGGGATGAGGTCGACCGCCATGGCTTCGACGCCGGCCGCGGTCACTTCGTCCAGCATTACGGCTCTGTCGAGGTGGATGCCTCCCTGCTGCTGCTCGCGCAGGTCGGGTTCTGCGCCTACGACGATCCGCGCATGCTCGGCACGGTCGCCGAGATCGAGCGAACCCTGATGCGCGACGGCCTCGTACGCCGCTACCGCACCGAGACGGATGTCGATGGACTCGCCGGCGGTGAGCATCCGTTCCTCGCCTGCTCGTTCTGGCTGGTCGAGCAGTACGCGAACAGCGGCCGGAAGCAGGATGCCGCGGCGCTCATGGACCGGCTCTGCGGCCTGGCCAACGACGTCGGCATGCTGTCTGAGGAGTACGACGTCGAATCCGCCCGCCACGCCGGCAACACTCCTCAGGCGCTGACGCATCTCGCACTCGTGCGGGCCGCCGACGCCCTCGTCGGGCATCACGGCCGGGCCGCGCTCCGCCGCTGACGGCGCGCCTCCGCGGCGCCGGCGGGTACCGCGGCCCGGCCGATCCCGGACCTCGTCGCGATCAGCCGGCGAGGGCCTCGGCGAGCTTCACGCGGCCGCCCATGCGCAGCAGCGAGTTCTGGTAGATGCGCGCGGCGACGAGGATCGCGGCCACGCACGTGGCGACCAGGATCACGAGCGACACCAGCGGCTCCCACCACTGCGCTTGTCCCAGGAAGATGCGCATCGGCATCCCCACCGGGGCCGAGAACGGCACGTACGACATGATCGTCAGCACCAGCGGGTTGTCGTTGAAGAAGATGACCAGGAAGTACGGCGCCATGATCAGCATCGTGATCGGCATGGTCGTCGAGCCGATGTCCTCCTGACGCGAGACCATCGAGGCCGCGGCGGCGAACAGCGACGCCAGCAGGATGAACCCGAAGAGGAAGAAGATCGCGAACCAGGCGATCGGCGCCCCGAGCCCCTGCAGCAGGGCGGTCTGATCGGTGACGGTCAGACCGATGACGGCGATCGCCGCGAGCACCAGGATCTGACCCATCGCCAGGATGGTGTTGCCGATCACTTTGCCCGCCAGCAGCGCCCGCACGGGGATCGCCGAGATCAGCAGCTCCACCACACGCGTCTGCTTCTCTTCGACGACGCTCTGCGCGATGGTGCTCCCGAACAGCGACGCGGCCAGCAGGAACACGATGCCGAAGCCGATCGCGGCGATGTAGCCGAGCGCGGCGGCCTGGCCGCCTTCGGGGTTCAGCAGCTCGACCGGCGGAAGCTGCGCGAGCGACAGCAGCAGCTGCGTCGGCGCGGAGTCGTCGGCGATCACGACGAATCCCATCGGCGACGCACTGTCGCCGACGATCGCGGCGTCGACCGTGCCGTCCTCGACGAGCGCCTCGGCTGCGGGCTTGTCGGCCACGTCGGTGACGTCCAGGCCGGGCAGCCCACTCACGTACTCCTGCGCGTCCGCGGTGACGGCGACCGGCGTGCCGGTCTGGTTCGACGCCGCGAAGCCGGCCCAGATCACGCCGGCGAGTGCGACGATCAGCAGCACGGCGGTTGAGATCACAAACGCCTTGCTGCGCAGCTTGGAGGCGATCTCGCGCTCTGCGACGAGCCAGATCGCCTGCGGGTAGCCGAGTCCCTGCGTCGCGGGGTGCGGTGCGGTGCTCACTGGATGACCTCCTTGAAGATCTGGGCGAGGGAGGGATGCTGCGGCGCGAAGCTGGCGACATCCCCCTGGGCGACGGCTCGGCGCAGCACGCGCTGCGCGGTCTCGTCGCTGTCGGCGTCGAACACGGCGTACCCGCCGTCGAAGTCGAGCACCTCGACCCCCGGCTCGGAACGCAGCCAGCCGGCGTCGCCCGCCGAGACGAGCTCGAACCGGCGGGTGGAGTGCTGGGCGCGCAGCGCGTCACGGGCCCCCGCGGCCCGGATCGTCCCGCCGGCGATGATGACGAGGTCGTCGCACAGGCGCTCGACGACGTCGAGCTGGTGCGACGAGAACAGCACGGCCGCGCCGGCCTGGGCGCGCTCCTGCAGCACGCCGGCGACGACGTCGACCGCGAGGGGGTCCAGGCCCGAGAAGGGCTCATCGAGGATCAGCACCTCGGGGTCGTGCACGAGGGCGGCGGCGATCTGCGCACGCTGCTGATTGCCCAGCGACAGCGTCTCGACGTTGTCGTCCAGCCGCTCGCCGAGACCGAGCTGCTCCAGCAGCGCGCGGGCGCGGGCCGTGGCATCCGCCTTCGAGAAGCCGTGCAGCCGTGCGAGGTACACGATGTGCTCGAGCACCTTCATCTTCGGGTACAGCCCGCGCTCCTCGGGCATGTAGCCGAAACGGCGGCGATCGGATGCCGTCACGTCGGCGCCCTCCAGCGTCACGGTCCCGGCATCCTTCGCCAGCACACCCAGCACGATGCGCATGGTCGTGGTCTTGCCGGCGCCGTTCCCGCCGACGAAGCCCGTGAGCCGCCCCGGCCGGACGTCGAACGACACGCCGTCGAGCACGCGGCGACCGCCGTAGCTCTTGGTGACACCGCTCAGCTGCAGCATCTGATCCCCTTTCGTTGCCTCCTCAACCGAGGCTAGGCAAGCGCGAGGTCCACGTCCTCCCCCCTGCGGGGGATCCTGCACCGTCCGCCGTGCGGGGGATTGCATACGACGGAATAGATCCAAGGTTCATGTGCTTGCATGGATGTGGAACGTCCACGGTGGATCCGCCGCGGACGCCTTTTTTGTTGTGAAGGAGCAGGACACATGACCGACCGGAAAATCGGCTACATCGTCGGCAGCATCTCGTCGACCTCGATCAACCGCCGCCTCGCCAAGGCGCTGGAGCGTCTCGCCCCCGAAGGCACCGCGCTCGTGGAGATCCCCATCGAGGACCTGCCCTTCTACTCGCCCGACCACGACGCCGACTACCCGCAGGTCGCCCGCGACTTCAAGAAGGCGATCGAGGACGTCGACGGCGTCATCATCGTGACTCCGGAGTACAGCCGCTCCATCCCCGGCGTCCTCAAGAACGCGCTCGACTGGGCCGCCCGTCCGTGGGGCCAGGGGTCGTTCGACGGAAAGCCGACGGCCGTCATCGGCACGTCGGGCGGCGGGATCGCGACCGCGGCCGCGCAGCAGCACCTCAAGGCGATCCTCAGCCACTACAACGCCCCGACGCTCGGTCAGCCCGAGGGTTACGTGCAGACGACGCCCGGCCTGTTCACCGAGACCGGCGAGGTCACCAACGAGCAGACCGCCGAGTTCCTCACGGCCTACCTCGAGGCGTTCGGCGCCCTCATCGAGCGTTACGCCCCGGTCGCCGTCGCGGCCTGACCCCCTCGTGGCCGGCTGCGCGCCGGCCTCGTTCCAGCCGATGGATGCCTCGGCCCTGGAGTCCCCGCGGACTCGGGCCGAGGCATCCGTCGTTTCATCCCCTCCGCATCATGTGCTCTCGCCGAACGCACATGATCCAGGCGCGCACAACGTGGGTTCTCGGCGAGAGCACATGATCCGTACGGGGGTGCGGCGCGACCGGGGTCAGGCCAGGCCGTGGCGGTGCGCGTAGACCACGGCGGCGACGCGGTCGCGGGCGCCGAGCTTCTGGAGCACGTTCGAGACATGCGTCTTGACGGTCGCCTCGCCGATGTACAGGCGCTGGGCGATCTCGGCGTTGCTCATCGCCTGCGACACCAGGCGCAGCACCTCGGCCTCGCGGTCGGTGAGCTCGAGCGCAGCGCGCGCTTCGACGGGCTCAGCGACCGGCCGTGGCGCCGGAGCCCCCGGCCCCTGAGCCTGTCCATGCGATACGTGCGCCGAAGCCCCCGGCCCCTGCCCCGGAGCCCCCGGCGCCTGCGCCGGTGCCCCCGGCACCTGCCCCGAAGCCCCTGGCCCCTGCGCCGGAGCTCGCGGTCCCTCAGCCTGCCGATGGGCGGGCACTGCGGCGAAGCGCGCGATCACGCGGCGTGTCACCTCGGGCGCGAGCAGCGCGTCGCCGGCGGCGGCGACGCGCACGGCCGAGATGAGCTCCTCGGGTCCGGCGTTCTTGAGCAGGAACCCGCTGGCCCCCGCGGCGAGAGCGTCGAAGAGGTAGTCGTCGCGATCGAACGTCGTGACGACGACGACCGCCGCGTCGACACCGGCATCTGCGACGATCCGCCGCGTGGCCTCGAGGCCGTCCATGTCGGGCATCTGCACGTCCATGCAGATCACATCGGGGCGGAGAGTGGATGCCGCCACCACCGCCTCGACCCCGTTCGAGGCCTCGCCGACCACGGCGACATCACCCGCGGATTCGAGGATCATCCGGAAGCCCGCGCGCATCACGGCGTGATCGTCCACCAGCAGGACGCGGATCGGCGCGCTCACGCGACAGCCCCGACGTGCGTGTCGAGGGGCACGCGCAGCCGCACGAGGAACCCGCCGCGCGACCGCTGCCCGGTCTCGAGCTCGCCCCCCGATGCCGCGGCGCGTTCGCGCATGCCGACCAGGCCCAGTCCGGGCCGCATGGGCGCGGTCACCGCCCGGCCGGTGTTGACCACTTCGAGCTCGACCGCGTCGTCGCTGTAGCGCAGGCGCACATCGGCGGCGGCATCCGGTCCGCCGTGACGGCGGGCGTTCGTGAGCGCCTCCTGGGCGATGCGGTACACGTTCACCTGCACGAGGTCGGGGAGCGGCACCGGGTCGCCGACGACCGTCAGCGTCGTGCGAAGTCCGTTGCCGTTGGCGTGCGCGACGAGGTCGGGCAGGGCGGAAAGGTGCAGCGTGGACGCGCCGTCCGGGTCGCCGGCGGGCGTGCGCAGCGTCTCGAGCAGCTGCCGCAGCTCACCCAGCGCCGAGCGCGCGGACACCTCGACGCCGAGGAGCGCCGAGCGGGCGGCATCCGGATCCTGCTCGAGCACCGCGCGGGCAGCGCCCGCCTGCACGCCCATCGCCGAGACGTGGTGGGCGACGACGTCGTGCAACTCGCGCGCGATGCGCACGCGGTCGAGGGCCACCGCCTGCGCCGCGGTCACCTCGCGCTCGCGTTCGAGTTCGTGCGTGCGCTGCTCGAGGGCGCCGCGTTCCATCGCCGCGGCGTACGCGCGATCGCCCATGTAGTACGCGCCGCCGAAGAACGCCGCGTTGATCAGCAGCTGGATGAGCAGCATCGCCGCGAACGGGGAGAACAGCCCTGCCTTCGACAGGGCGTCGTCGGAAGGATCGATCGCCGCCTCGAACATCGTGACGATCAGCCAGATGAACATGCCCACGATGACCGCCGCGCGCACCCACATCGCGCGGCGTCGGTCGTCGACCCACGCGCCGACCGTGTACATCGCGATGAACATCGAGACGTTCGCGACGTACAGGTCGGGGATGCGGAAGGTCACTCCCACGAAGAAGACGACCGCGACGGCCACCACGACGATCTCGGGGTACCGGCGCCGGACGGCCAGGGGCGCGGTGAGGCCCGCCGAGTACAGCAGCGCCCACTGCGTGCCGTGTGCGGCGTCGTCGCCGTAAACGCCGGCGACCGATCCGAGGGCGGTGCTGAGCACCGCCGTGACGAACAGCGCGGCGGCGAGCCAGAGGTCTCCCCGAAGCTCGCGCGGGGTGGGCGGCGTGCGCCCGGGCGGGGTCGCGGGTGGCGGGACGGACATGACTCCACGGTACGGATCCCGCGAGGCCGCGGCATCCGCCTCACGGGGGAGACGGGCGACGCTACTTGCTATTGACAAGCAAGCTTGTTTTTTGCAACCATGGTTCGACAAGCTCACCAACCATGGTTCGACAAGCTCACCAACCGGGCGACAAGCTCACCAACCCGCCGGGGGACCCCGGCATCGCACACAAGGAGCACGGCAATGACGCACATCTTCGTCAACATCCCGACGAGCGACCTCGAGCGCTCCAAGGCCTTCTACACGGCCCTCGGCGCCAGCCTCAATCCGACGTTCACCGACGACAACGCCGCGTGCATCGTGTGGGACGACAATGTGTACTTCATGGCGGTGACGAACGAGTACTTCGCGACGTTCACCGACAAGAAGACCGTCGATCCGCGCACTCACGCGCAGGTGCTCATCGCGCTCAGCCGAGAATCGCGCGCCGCCGTCGACGAGATCATCGCCGCGGGCGTGGCCGCCGGCGGCAGCGAGCCCACCGAGCCCAAGGGACTACGGCTTCATGTACAGCCGCGACCTCGACGACCCCGACGGCAACGGCGTCGAGTTCTTCTTCATGGAGCCGGCGGCCGTCGACCAGGGTCCCGACGCCTACCTGGCGGAGCAGGCGAAGGCGTAAGTGGCGTCCCGCAGCTACGGGCAGTACTGCGGGGTCACGACCGCCGTCGAGCTGATCGGGGAGCGGTGGGGCGCTGCTCATCGTCCGCGATCTGCTCGTCGGCCCTCGCCGTTACACGACCTCAAGCAGGGACTGCCCAAGATCCCACCAACAACATCCTCTCGACGCGGCTGAAAGAGCTGCAAGAGAGCGGTGTCGTGCGCCGCGTGCCGCTGCTGCACTGCGGCCTCGTGTACGAGCTGACCCCGTACGGGCGCGAGCTTGAGCCGATCGTGCTGGCGCTCGGCCGGTGGGGGTTCGCGCAGATGGGAGACCCGCAGCCCGACGACGTGGTCACGGTCGACTCGCTGACGATCGCGCTGCGCACGGCTTTCCGGGTGGATGCCGCCACCAGCCGTCCCTCCGGCCGACTACGAGCTGCACGTCGGCGACATCGTGCTGCGTGTGCAGGTGTCGGCTGAGGGCCTGCGCGTCGCCCAGGTGCAGCCCGCAGGGCGGCCGGTGGACCCGCGGCTCGGAACCCAGGCCTACGACCGCCGGCGACCCCGACGTGGTGTTCGCCGCGGGTCCCGGCATCCGTCGCGTCATCTCGGGCGAGCTCACCCCTGCCGAGGCGATCGACCAGGATGTGCTGACGGTCGTCGCGGGTGACGCGACGCTTCTGGAGCGGTTCGCTCAGACGTTCCGCATCGAACCGGGGGTCGTGCTCGTCGCATAGCCCCCATGTGGAAGGGAGGCGGCCATGACGGGCCGCATCTACATCGATCCTGTTCACCACGCTCGACGGCGTCGCACAGGCGCCCGGCGGCCCCGAGGAGGACCCATCGGACGGGTTCCCGTTCGGCGGCTGGCAGGCGCCCTTCCCCGACGAAGAGATCGGCGAGGCGATCGGGCAGGGGATCGACGAGCTCGACGCGCTGCTGCTGGGCCGGCGCACCTACGACAATCTTCGCGGGGTACTAGGCCGCACCACACCGACGGCCCCCGAGGGCGGCATCGGGCGCAAGTTCGACGCCGTTCCCAAGTACGTCGCGTCGCGCGGGACGCCGGCGCTGGAGTGGCAGGGGTCGTCGCAGCTCGGACCGGATCTCGCCGCCGAGGTGCGCGCGCTGCGCGAGCGTCATGCCAGCATCCACGTGATCGGCAGCATCGACTTCGCGCAGACGCTGCTGCGCGAGCAGCTGTTCGACGTGCTCACGCTGTGGGTGTACCCGGTCGTGCTCGGCCAGGGCAAGAAGGTCTTCCCCGACGGCGCTGCGCCGGCGAACGTGACGCTGCTCGAGCCCGCGACGTCGGGTCCGCTCGGTGTCGTGCAGCTGCGCTACGGCCCCGCGGCCGGTCCGGTGCAGACCGGCACGATGGGCAGCTGAGCGGGAACGGATGCCGGTGGCCGGCGTGCTCGCGTCCTCGTTTGAGGTGGGTGGATGCCGGTAGCCGGCGTGCTCGCGTCCTCGTGTGAGGAGGGGAGCCGAGATGAGGAGCTGGAGGCCGCGTGGGGTCCGCATCTGGGCAACAGTCCTCAATTGAGGACCTACCATCGCCATGAAGCTTCCTCAATTGAGGACTGTTGCCCAGATGCGGACCCCACGCGGCCTCCAGCTCCTCATCTCGGCTCCCCTCCTCACACGAGGACGCGAGCACGCCGGCTACCGGCATCCACCCACCTCAAACGAGGACGCGAGCACGGCCGGCCACCGGCATCCGTTCCCGCTCAGCTGCCCATCGTGCCGGTCTGCACCGGACCGGCCGCGGGGCCGTAGCGCAGCTGCACGACACCGAGCGGACCCGACGTCGCGGGCTCGAGCAGCGTCACGTTCGCCGGCGCAGCGCCGTCGGGGAAGACCTTCTTGCCCTGGCCGAGCACGACCGGGTACACCCACAGCGTGAGCACGTCGAACAGCTGCTCGCGCAGCAGCGTCTGCGCGAAGTCGATGCTGCCGATCACGTGGATGCTGGCATGACGCTCGCGCAGCGCGCGCACCTCGGCGGCGAGATCCGGTCCGAGCTGCGACGACCCCTGCCACTCCAGCGCCGGCGTCCCGCGCGACGCGACGTACTTGGGAACGGCGTCGAACTTGCGCCCGATGCCGCCCTCGGGGCCGTCGGTGTGGTGCGGCCAGTACCCCGCGAAGATGTCGTAGGTGCGCCGGCCCAGCAGCAGCGCGTCGAGCTCGTCGATCCCCTGCCCGATCGCCTCGCCGATCTCTTCGTCGGGGAAGGGCGCCTGCCAGCCGCCGAACGGGAACCCGTCCGATGGGTCCTCCTCGGGGCCGCCGGGCGCCTGTGCGACGCCGTCGAGCGTGGTGAACAGATCGATGTAGATGCGGCCCGTCATGGCCGCCTCCCTTCCACATGGGGGCTATGCGACGAGCACGACCCCCGGTTCGATGCGGAACGTCTGAGCGAACCGCTCCAGAAGCGTCGCGTCACCCGCGACGACCGTCAGCACATCCTGGTCGATCGCCTCGGCAGGGGTGAGCTCGCCCGAGATGACGCGACGGATGCCGGGACCCGCGGCGAACACCACGTCGGGGTCGCCGGCGGTCGAGGCCTGGGTTCCGAGCCGCGGGTCCACCGGCCGCCCTGCGGGCTGCACCTGGGCGACGCGCAGGCCCTCAGCCGACACCTGCACACGCAGCACGATGTCGCCGACGTGCAGCTCGTAGTCGGCCGGAGGGACGGCGGTGGCGGCATCCACCCGGAAAGCCGTGCGCAGCGCGATCGTCAGCGAGTCGACCGTGACCACGTCGTCGGGCTGCGGGTCTCCCATCTGCGCGAACCCCCACCGGCCGAGCGCCAGCACGATCGGCTCCAGCTCGCGCCCGTACGGGGTCAGCTCGTACACGAGGCCGCAGTGCAGCAGCGGCACGCGGCGCACGACACCGCTCTCTTGCAGCTCTTTCAGCCGCGTCGAGAGGATGTTGGTGGGGATCTTGGGCAGTCCCTGCTTGAGGTCGGTGTAACGGCGAGGGCCGACGAGCAGATCGCGGACGATGAGCAGCGCCCACCGCTCCCCGATCAGCTCGACGGCGGTCGTGACCCCGCAGTACTGCCCGTAGCTGCGGGACGCCACTTACGCCTTCGCCTGCTCCGCCAGGTAGGCGTCGGGACCCTGGTCGACGGCCGCCGGCTCCATGAAGAAGAACTCGACGCCGTTGCCGTCGGGGTCGTCGAGGTCGCGGCTGTACATGAAGCCGTAGTCCTTGGGCTCGGTGGGCTCGCTGCCGCCGGCGGCCACGCCCGCGGCGATGATCTCGTCGACGGCGGCGCGCGATTCTCGGCTGAGCGCGATGAGCACCTGCGCGTGAGTGCGCGGATCGACGGTCTTCTTGTCGGTGAACGTCGCGAAGTACTCGTTCGTCACCGCCATGAAGTACACATTGTCGTCCCACACGATGCACGCGGCGTTGTCGTCGGTGAACGTCGGATTGAGGCTGGCGCCGAGGGCCGTGTAGAAGGCCTTGGAGCGCTCGAGGTCGCTCGTCGGGATGTTGACGAAGATGTGCGTCATTGCCGTGCTCCTTGTGTGCGATGCCGGGGTCCCCCGGCGGGTTGGTGAGCTTGTCGCCCGGTTGGTGAGCTTGTCGAACCATGGTTGGTGAGCTTGTCGAACCATGGTTGCAAAAAACAAGCTTGCTTGTCAATAGCAAGTAGCGTCGCCCGTCTCCCCCGTGAGGCGGATGCCGCGGCCTCGCGGGATCCGTACCGTGGAGTCATGTCCGTCCCGCCACCCGCGACCCCGCCCGGGCGCACGCCGCCCACCCCGCGCGAGCTTCGGGGAGACCTCTGGCTCGCCGCCGCGCTGTTCGTCACGGCGGTGCTCAGCACCGCCCTCGGATCGGTCGCCGGCGTTTACGGCGACGACGCCGCACACGGCACGCAGTGGGCGCTGCTGTACTCGGCGGGCCTCACCGCGCCCCTGGCCGTCCGGCGCCGGTACCCCGAGATCGTCGTGGTGGCCGTCGCGGTCGTCTTCTTCGTGGGAGTGACCTTCCGCATCCCCGACCTGTACGTCGCGAACGTCTCGATGTTCATCGCGATGTACACGGTCGGCGCGTGGGTCGACGACCGACGCCGCGCGATGTGGGTGCGCGCGGCGGTCATCGTGGGCATGTTCATCTGGCTGATCGTCACGATGTTCGAGGCGGCGATCGATCCTTCCGACGACGCCCTGTCGAAGGCAGGGCTGTTCTCCCCGTTCGCGGCGATGCTGCTCATCCAGCTGCTGATCAACGCGGCGTTCTTCGGCGGCGCGTACTACATGGGCGATCGCGCGTACGCCGCGGCGATGGAACGCGGCGCCCTCGAGCAGCGCACGCACGAACTCGAACGCGAGCGCGAGGTGACCGCGGCGCAGGCGGTGGCCCTCGACCGCGTGCGCATCGCGCGCGAGTTGCACGACGTCGTCGCCCACCACGTCTCGGCGATGGGCGTGCAGGCGGGCGCTGCCCGCGCGGTGCTCGAGCAGGATCCGGATGCCGCCCGCTCGGCGCTCCTCGGCGTCGAGGTGTCCGCGCGCTCGGCGCTGGGTGAGCTGCGGCAGCTGCTCGAGACGCTGCGCACGCCCGCCGGCGACCCGGACGGCGCGTCCACGCTGCACCTTTCCGCCCTGCCCGACCTCGTCGCGCACGCCAACGGCAACGGACTTCGCACGACGCTGACGGTCGTCGGCGACCCGGTGCCGCTCCCCGACCTCGTGCAGGTGAACGTGTACCGCATCGCCCAGGAGGCGCTCACGAACGCCCGCCGTCACGGCGGACCGGATGCCGCCGCCGATGTGCGCCTGCGCTACAGCGACGACGCGGTCGAGCTCGAAGTGGTCAACACCGGCCGGGCGGTGACCGCGCCCATGCG
The DNA here is from genome assembly GCF_006783905.1 of Microbacterium kyungheense. Lineage (GTDB taxonomy): Bacteria > Actinomycetota > Actinomycetes > Actinomycetales > Microbacteriaceae > Microbacterium > Microbacterium kyungheense. Next base: position 19,451 of record NZ_VFPE01000009.1, read on the forward strand.
GCCCGGACTGGGCCTGGTCGGCATGCGCGAACGCGCCGCGGCATCGGGGGGCGAGCTCGAGACCGGGCAGCGGTCGCGCGGCGGGTTCCTCGTGCGGCTGCGCGTGCCCCTCGACACGCACGTCGGGGCTGTCGCGTGAGCGCGCCGATCCGCGTCCTGCTGGTGGACGATCACGCCGTGATGCGCGCGGGCTTCCGGATGATCCTCGAATCCGCGGGTGATGTCGCCGTGGTCGGCGAGGCCTCGAACGGGGTCGAGGCGGTGGTGGCGGCATCCACTCTCCGCCCCGATGTGATCTGCATGGACGTGCAGATGCCCGACATGGACGGCCTCGAGGCCACGCGGCGGATCGTCGCAGATGCCGGTGTCGACGCGGCGGTCGTCGTCGTCACGACGTTCGATCGCGACGACTACCTCTTCGACGCTCTCGCCGCGGGGGCCAGCGGGTTCCTGCTCAAGAACGCCGGACCCGAGGAGCTCATCTCGGCCGTGCGCGTCGCCGCCGCCGGCGACGCGCTGCTCGCGCCCGAGGTGACACGCCGCGTGATCGCGCGCTTCGCCGCAGTGCCCGCCCATCGGCAGGCTGAGGGACCGCGAGCTCCGGCGCAGGGGCCAGGGGCTTCGGGGCAGGTGCCGGGGGCACCGGCGCAGGCGCCGGGGGCTCCGGGGCAGGGGCCGGGGGCTTCGGCGCACGTATCGCATGGACAGGCTCAGGGGCCGGGGGCTCCGGCGCCACGGCCGGTCGCTGAGCCCGTCGAAGCGCGCGCTGCGCTCGAGCTCACCGACCGCGAGGCCGAGGTGCTGCGCCTGGTGTCGCAGGCGATGAGCAACGCCGAGATCGCCCAGCGCCTGTACATCGGCGAGGCGACCGTCAAGACGCATGTCTCGAACGTGCTCCAGAAGCTCGGCGCCCGCGACCGCGTCGCCGCCGTGGTCTACGCGCACCGCCACGGCCTGGCCTGACCCCGGTCGCGCCGCACCCCCGTACGGATCATGTGCTCTCGCCGAGAACCCACGTTGTGCGCGCCTGGATCATGTGCGTTCGGCGAGAGCACATGATGCGGAGGGGATGAAACGACGGATGCCTCGGCCCGAGTCCGCGGGGACTCCAGGGCCGAGGCATCCATCGGCTGGAACGAGGCCGGCGCGCAGCCGGCCACGAGGGGGTCAGGCCGCGACGGCGACCGGGGCGTAACGCTCGATGAGGGCGCCGAACGCCTCGAGGTAGGCCGTGAGGAACTCGGCGGTCTGCTCGTTGGTGACCTCGCCGGTCTCGGTGAACAGGCCGGGCGTCGTCTGCACGTAACCCTCGGGCTGACCGAGCGTCGGGGCGTTGTAGTGGCTGAGGATCGCCTTGAGGTGCTGCTGCGCGGCCGCGGTCGCGATCCCGCCGCCCGACGTGCCGATGACGGCCGTCGGCTTTCCGTCGAACGACCCCTGGCCCCACGGACGGGCGGCCCAGTCGAGCGCGTTCTTGAGGACGCCGGGGATGGAGCGGCTGTACTCCGGAGTCACGATGATGACGCCGTCGACGTCCTCGATCGCCTTCTTGAAGTCGCGGGCGACCTGCGGGTAGTCGGCGTCGTGGTCGGGCGAGTAGAAGGGCAGGTCCTCGATGGGGATCTCCACGAGCGCGGTGCCTTCGGGGGCGAGACGCTCCAGCGCCTTGGCGAGGCGGCGGTTGATCGAGGTCGACGAGATGCTGCCGACGATGTAGCCGATTTTCCGGTCGGTCATGTGTCCTGCTCCTTCACAACAAAAAAGGCGTCCGCGGCGGATCCACCGTGGACGTTCCACATCCATGCAAGCACATGAACCTTGGATCTATTCCGTCGTATGCAATCCCCCGCACGGCGGACGGTGCAGGATCCCCCGCAGGGGGGAGGACGTGGACCTCGCGCTTGCCTAGCCTCGGTTGAGGAGGCAACGAAAGGGGATCAGATGCTGCAGCTGAGCGGTGTCACCAAGAGCTACGGCGGTCGCCGCGTGCTCGACGGCGTGTCGTTCGACGTCCGGCCGGGGCGGCTCACGGGCTTCGTCGGCGGGAACGGCGCCGGCAAGACCACGACCATGCGCATCGTGCTGGGTGTGCTGGCGAAGGATGCCGGGACCGTGACGCTGGAGGGCGCCGACGTGACGGCATCCGATCGCCGCCGTTTCGGCTACATGCCCGAGGAGCGCGGGCTGTACCCGAAGATGAAGGTGCTCGAGCACATCGTGTACCTCGCACGGCTGCACGGCTTCTCGAAGGCGGATGCCACGGCCCGCGCCCGCGCGCTGCTGGAGCAGCTCGGTCTCGGCGAGCGGCTGGACGACAACGTCGAGACGCTGTCGCTGGGCAATCAGCAGCGTGCGCAGATCGCCGCCGCCCTCGTGCACGACCCCGAGGTGCTGATCCTCGATGAGCCCTTCTCGGGCCTGGACCCCCTCGCGGTCGACGTCGTCGCCGGCGTGCTGCAGGAGCGCGCCCAGGCCGGCGCGGCCGTGCTGTTCTCGTCGCACCAGCTCGACGTCGTCGAGCGCCTGTGCGACGACCTCGTCATCATCGCCGGCGGGACGATCCGGGCCGCGGGGGCCCGTGACGCGCTGCGCGCCCAGCACTCCACCCGCCGGTTCGAGCTCGTCTCGGCGGGCGACGCCGGCTGGCTGCGTTCCGAGCCGGGGGTCGAGGTGCTCGACTTCGACGGCGGGTACGCCGTGTTCGACGCCGACAGCGACGAGACCGCGCAGCGCGTGCTGCGCCGAGCCGTCGCCCAGGGGGATGTCGCCAGCTTCGCGCCGCAGCATCCCTCCCTCGCCCAGATCTTCAAGGAGGTCATCCAGTGAGCACCGCACCGCACCCCGCGACGCAGGGACTCGGCTACCCGCAGGCGATCTGGCTCGTCGCAGAGCGCGAGATCGCCTCCAAGCTGCGCAGCAAGGCGTTTGTGATCTCAACCGCCGTGCTGCTGATCGTCGCACTCGCCGGCGTGATCTGGGCCGGCTTCGCGGCGTCGAACCAGACCGGCACGCCGGTCGCCGTCACCGCGGACGCGCAGGAGTACGTGAGTGGGCTGCCCGGCCTGGACGTCACCGACGTGGCCGACAAGCCCGCAGCCGAGGCGCTCGTCGAGGACGGCACGGTCGACGCCGCGATCGTCGGCGACAGTGCGTCGCCGATGGGATTCGTCGTGATCGCCGACGACTCCGCGCCGACGCAGCTGCTGCTGTCGCTCGCGCAGCTTCCGCCGGTCGAGCTGCTGAACCCCGAAGGCGGCCAGGCCGCCGCGCTCGGCTACATCGCCGCGATCGGCTTCGGCATCGTGTTCCTGCTGGCCGCGTCGCTGTTCGGGAGCACCATCGCGCAGAGCGTCGTCGAAGAGAAGCAGACGCGTGTGGTGGAGCTGCTGATCTCGGCGATCCCCGTGCGGGCGCTGCTGGCGGGCAAAGTGATCGGCAACACCATCCTGGCGATGGGTCAGATCCTGGTGCTCGCGGCGATCGCCGTCATCGGTCTGACCGTCACCGATCAGACCGCCCTGCTGCAGGGGCTCGGGGCGCCGATCGCCTGGTTCGCGATCTTCTTCCTCTTCGGGTTCATCCTGCTGGCGTCGCTGTTCGCCGCCGCGGCCTCGATGGTCTCGCGTCAGGAGGACATCGGCTCGACGACCATGCCGATCACGATGCTGATCATGGCGCCGTACTTCCTGGTCATCTTCTTCAACGACAACCCGCTGGTGCTGACGATCATGTCGTACGTGCCGTTCTCGGCCCCGGTGGGGATGCCGATGCGCATCTTCCTGGGACAAGCGCAGTGGTGGGAGCCGCTGGTGTCGCTCGTGATCCTGGTCGCCACGTGCGTGGCCGCGATCCTCGTCGCCGCGCGCATCTACCAGAACTCGCTGCTGCGCATGGGCGGCCGCGTGAAGCTCGCCGAGGCCCTCGCCGGCTGATCGCGACGAGGTCCGGGATCGGCCGGGCCGCGGTACCCGCCGGCGCCGCGGAGGCGCGCCGTCAGCGGCGGAGCGCGGCCCGGCCGTGATGCCCGACGAGGGCGTCGGCGGCCCGCACGAGTGCGAGATGCGTCAGCGCCTGAGGAGTGTTGCCGGCGTGGCGGGCGGATTCGACGTCGTACTCCTCAGACAGCATGCCGACGTCGTTGGCCAGGCCGCAGAGCCGGTCCATGAGCGCCGCGGCATCCTGCTTCCGGCCGCTGTTCGCGTACTGCTCGACCAGCCAGAACGAGCAGGCGAGGAACGGATGCTCACCGCCGGCGAGTCCATCGACATCCGTCTCGGTGCGGTAGCGGCGTACGAGGCCGTCGCGCATCAGGGTTCGCTCGATCTCGGCGACCGTGCCGAGCATGCGCGGATCGTCGTAGGCGCAGAACCCGACCTGCGCGAGCAGCAGCAGGGAGGCATCCACCTCGACAGAGCCGTAATGCTGGACGAAGTGACCGCGGCCGGCGTCGAAGCCATGGCGGTCGACCTCATCCCGGATCTCGTCGCGCGCCCGCTCCCAGGCGTCGGCGTCACCGTCGAGGCCGGACTCGCGGACCGCACGCACGCCGCGATCCAGCGCGGCCCACACCATCGCGCGCGAGTGCGTGAACATCCGCTCCTCGGCGCGGATCTCCCAGATGCCCCGGTCAGGCCGGTCGCGCCACTGCAGCATCTGGCCGAGGAGCGCGCGTTGCAGCGGCCACGAGAACGCGTCCTCGGTGATGCCCGCAGCGCGTGTGGCCTCCAGCGCCACGAGCACCTCGCCGATGACGTCGGCCTGGTACTGCGAGACGGCGCCGTTGCCGACGCGCACCGGCGCGGCCCCGAGATACCCGGGCAGACTGTCGAGCACCCGCTCCGAGAGTTCACGCTCGCCTGCCGCTCCGTACATGATCTGCACATCAGCCGGATCGCCCGCGATCGCGCGCAGCAGCCACGCCCTCCAGCGTTCGGCGGTGCGTGTGAAGCCGTGCTCCAGCAGCGTCTCGAGCGTCCACGCCGCATCGCGGAGCCAGACGTAGCGGTAGTCCCAGTTGCGCGAACCGCCGAACTCCTCGGGCAGCGACGTGGTCGCCGCCGCGACGATCCCTCCCGTGCTCTCGTGCGTCAGGGCTCGCAGCAGGAGGAGCGAGCGTACGACGGCCGCGTGGTGGGGCCCGTGGTGATCGATACGGTCGGCCCACTCCTGCCACCACGCCCTCGTCGCCTCGAAGGAGGCGTCGACATCCAGTGGCGCGGGAACATCGTGGTGCGACTTGAACCAGGTGAGACTCAGGTCTGCCGTGTCACCCGCGGCCACCACGATCCGGCCGACGTGCGCGTGGTCCGCCGCGTCGCGCGCCAGTCCGCGCAGCACGAGCGCGTCCGGCCCGGCGACGGCGAGCATCGTGGGGGTCTCGGCCGCGACCTTCCGCATCCAGGGCAGGGCCCTCGCGTAGTCCAGGCGCACCCGCAGCTCGTCCTGGAACTCCACCGCGCCCGAGACGCCGACGATGCGGCGCACCACGTCGACGCGGTGCCCGTCGATCGGCATGAAGTCATGTACCTCGGCAACGCCCGTCGCGCAGCGCCATGTGGTGACCAGGACGAAGGTGTCGCCGTCGTAGCGGCGTGTCGCCACCGCGCCGGGGTCCGTCGGCCGCAGGCTCCAGCATCCGTGGTCCTCGTCGCCCAGGAGGGCACCCAAGACGGAGGGCGAGTCGAAGCGCGGCACGCAGAGCCAATCGATGCTCCCGTCACGAGAGACGAGCGCCGCCGTGCGACAGCTGCTCAGGAGGGCGTAGTCCTCGATCGGTGCGGGCATCGGCCGATTGTCGCAAACCCGACCGCCGCGCGACAGCCCCTCACGCACACGACCCCGCCGGTCTAGCTTGGGCCGCATGGCTGCTGAGACCACTCTCCTGATCCTGGGCGCCACCGGCGACCTGACCTCGCGGCTGCTGCTGCCGGCACTCGGGCAGCTGCTGGCTCGCGAGCCGCACCGACGCGTACGGCTGCGCGGCGCCGGCATGGAGGACTGGGACGACGAGCACTGGCGGCAGGTCGTGCGCGAATCGTTCGCGTCCGGCGGCTTCGAGAAGGCGTTCGACGCCGTCGACGAGTCGACCTATCAGCAGGCCGACATCACCCGCAAGGAAGACCTGGAGCGCATCATGGCCGACCCGGGCGACCGCCTGGCCATGTACTTCGCGGTTCCGCCGGCGGTCGCGGCATCCGCGTGCGACGCCCTCGCGGACGTGAAGATCCCGGAAGGCACCGTCCTCGCGCTGGAGAAGCCCTTCGGCGTCGACCAGGCGGGCGCGCGCGACCTCAACGACCGCCTGGCCAGACTCGTCCCCGAGAGCCAGGTCTTCCGCGTCGACCACTTCCTCGGGCGCTCGACGACCCTCAACGTCCTCGGCGTGCGGTTCGCGAACCGCGTCATCGCGTCCGTCTGGAGCGCACAGGAGATCGAGTCGGTCGTCATCCGCTACGACGAGACGCTCGGCCTCGAAGGTCGCGCCGGTTACTACGACCACGCCGGCGCGCTCGTCGACATGATCCAAAGCCACCTGCTGCAGGTGATGGCGGTCGTCGCGATGGAGCCCCCGGCGACGTTGCACGAACGCGACTTCCGCGACGCGACCACGGCCGTCCTGCGCGCGACCCGCGTCTGGGAGGACGACCCTGCCACGGCATCGCGCCGTGCGCGGTACACCGCGGGCGAGGTCGCCGGCCGCGCACTCCCGTCGTACGTGGACGAGCCGGGCGTGGATCCCGCCCTCGACACCGAGACGCTCGCCGAGGTCGTCTGCGAGGTGCGCAACGAACGATGGGCCGGCGTGCTCTTCCGGCTGCGCTCGGGCAAGGCGCTCGGCGGCAAGGACGGGGAGATCGTGGTGACGTTCCGGAAGGCCAACCACGTTCCCGACGGCCTCGTGGGGCCGGCTCCCGGTTCGGTGCTGCGCTTCTCACTGGGGCCGGACCACATGGACGTCGAGCTGAACGTCAACGGCGGGGACGACCCGTTCGAGCTCGAAAGGGCGACGATCGGCGCCGACCTCGGCGAAGGCGCGCTGAAGGCCTACGGCGAGGTGCTCTCGGGGATCCTCGACGCCGACGCGACGCTCGCGGTCCGCGGCGACGCGGCTGAGGAGTCCTGGCGCATCGTCGACCCGGTGCTCGCCTCGTGGCGCGCGGGCGAAGTGCCCCTGGACGAGTACCCGGCGGGGTCGCTCGGTCCCGACCACTGGCCGGCGCTCCCCTGATCGTCCGGGACGCCGGTCGTCGCTGCGAGGGCGCGCAGTCGCGCGGCGTAGACGGCGAGCGCGAGCGTGGTGAAGAGGTAGATCACGATGGCCTGCAGCGCGTACGCCGGGTAGTCGATCACCCACAGCGGCGCGGAGGGGTCGCCGGCCGCCTGCGGGTTGTCACGCACGTAGGGCACCGCCTCGCCCAGCGCGTAGCCGACGACCTGTCCGGTGACGTAGACCAGCGCGAACAGGCCGAGCGCGAGCCAGGACTGCCCCGGCCGCGTGCGCCAGACCCGCCGGGCTGAGCGCAGCGCCGTCCGAGGCTGCCACACGCCTTCCACCGGCGCAGCGAGCGCGCTCATGACCGGCGCGAGAGCCACCGCTGCGGCGAGCACCAGGAACAGCGCGAGCACGCCGAGCATCAGCAGCGTCTCACTGCCGGCGCGACTGCGCATGAGCTGAGGCACGAGCAGCAGAGCGAGAAGCGGAAGGCAGCCCAGCACGACGGCTGCCCAGGTCCGGAGGAGCACGAGGGGTCGCATGAGCCCAGCCAAGCGGTCCGCGGGCCGCGCCGGTATCGGGTCAGCCCCCGGACGAGGGCAGGGGTGTTCCGCCGGTCACTGCCCCATCATCTGGGGCGTCATCACGCCGACCGAGATGACGTTGCCCGCCGGGTCGCGGAACCACGCCATGTCGGGACCGCCCATGAACCCGCGCGAGATGCCCTTCTCGTCGGTGCCGTAGTCGGGGTCGGTGTAGATCTTCGTCACGACGCCGCGCGCGTTGAGGTCGTCGACCGCCGCATCGATGTCGTCGACGCCGAAGTTCAGGATCGTGAAGACCGCCGGCTCATGGTCCTCCTTCGGATACACGAACACACTGCCTCCGCCGGGGAGCTTGAAGGTGAACCCTCCGCCCATCTCCTCCCAGACCGTGACCTCGAGTCCCAGGGTATCGCGATAGAAGGCCACGGCTTCGTCGACGTCGGGGACGGCGAAGCTCGAATATGCCTGTTGTGTGGTGAACATCTCATCCTCCCAGTGATCGTTCCCGGATCCACGATCCTCTTGCGTCGGGAGGCTGTCCAGAGGCCTCAGCGTTCGACGAGGATGCCGTCCGCGTCGGCCCACACGTGGCGACCGGGGGCGAAGGTCACGCCCGCGATCGTGACCGGCACATCGACCTCGCCGATGCCCGTCTTCGCGCTCTTGCGCGGGTTCGAGCCGAGCGCCTTGACGCCGAGGTCGAGGCCCGCGAGCGCCTCGCGGTCGCGGATCGCGCCGTGAACGATGAGCCCGGCCCAGCCGTTGTCGACGGCGGAGCCCGCGATGAGGTCGCCCACGAGCGCGGACTCCAGCGATCCCCCGCCGTCGATCACGAGGACCGCGCCGCCGCCCGGCGTGGCGAGCACGTCTTTGACGAGCGCGTTGTCGCGATGGCATCGCACGGTGCGGATCGGGCCGTCGAAGGCGACGCGGCCGCCGAGGTCGTGGAACTGCAGCGCCGGCGAGTCGAGGTCGTCGCCGCGCTCGTCGTAGAGGTCAGCGGTGGCTGTGGTCATGCGCCCAGGCTACGGCGGGGCGCCACCGGCGCCGGTCCGGGCGGAGGCAGAAGTTCTCGCGACCTTCTGCGGCGGGCAGGTTCAGCGGGACGACGGCGGGTTGTGGTCGGGGTGGAGCGTGCTGAAGAACGAGTACGTGTCGCCGTCGGGGTCGGGGCCGCGCTCCTTGAACTCGTTGACGAGCCGGTAGAGCCGCTCCTGGAACTCCGACTTGTGCTCGGGGGTGAGCTTGAGGCCCAGCCAGGTCGAGTCGAGCTCATCGGGATCCACACCCTGGATCTGCTGCAGGAACGTCTCGATGAGCACCGGCGAGCCCTCGGGCATCGAGGTGCGCCACGACAGCCCGGTCGCGCGGTACGGGACCTCTCGCGCACCCTGGGCGCCGCTGCGCTCGGGCTCGGCCGCGAGATAGCCGGTCTGGACGAGGGTGCGCACGTGGTGCAGCATCGTGCCCGGGTTCACGCCGAGCAGCTCCGCGAGCTCTTTGTTCGTGCGGGACTCGAAGGCGCACAGCCGCAGCACGCGCAGGCGCAGCGGAGAGCTGAGGGCGCGCATGCGCGCCTCCGCCTCGGGGTCGCCGCGGTGCAGCTCGATGCGCTCCTGTCCATCCGTCACAATGTCAGCGTATGCCACTGATTGACAGATCTCAATCAGTGGCGCACACTGATTGACATGTCCCAATCAGACGAGCTCCGCGCCACCGACGCCGCGGGCGAGCTCGGTCCCGAAGCGCTGGCCGAAGCGCGCGCCGAGGCGACGACGCTCACCTCTCGCGCCGGCGCCGACGAGGCCGTGCAGGCGGATCAGGATGCCGCCACTGCCGGCCCGGCTGTCACCCCCGCGCCGAAGGGTTCGCTGTGGCGCGACCGCAACTTCATGACGCTGTGGAGCGGGCAGGCGCTCAGTCAGTTCGGCGCCCAGATCACCGAGCTCGCGATCCCGGTGCTCGCCGTGCTGGCGCTGAACGCGACGGAGTGGGAGGTGGGCGTCCTCAATGCCGCGCAGGTCGCCGCCTTCCTCATCGTCGGTCTCCCCGCGGGCGCATGGATCGACCGCATGCGCAAGCGGCACGTGATGATGGTGGCCGACGCGGTCCGCGCCGTGGCGCTCGCGACGCTGCCGGTGCTGGCCATGCTGGGCGTGCTGCAGATCTGGCACATGATCGTCGTCGCTCTCGTCATGGGCGTCGCGACCGTCTTCTTCGACGTGTCCAACCAGAGCATCGTGCCCTCGCTCGTGCGCACGAACCAGATCGCCGAGGCGAACGGCAAGCTGCAGTCGACCGAGCAGCTGGCGAATCTCGCCGGCCCCGCGGCCGGCGGCTGGCTGATCGGCGTGCTGGCGGCGCCGCTCGCGATCTTCATCACGGTGGGCACCTACCTCGCGTCGTTCGTCGCGCTGACGTTCACGCGCGACCACGAGAAGCTCCGCGCCCCCGAAGACCACAAGCCGCTGCTGCACGAGATCGGGGAGGGCCTGCGCTGGGTGTTCGGCAACCCGCTGCTGCGCCGCATCGTGCTGACCACCGGAACAGCCAACTTCTTCAGCACCATCTCGATGACGCTGCTGCCGATCTTCGTGCTGCGTGAGCTCGGCCTCACGCCGCAGATGCTGGGCGTGGTGTTCTCGCTCTCAGCGGTCGGCGGGCTGCTGGGAGCGATCGCGACGCCGAAGATCGTGGCCCGCATCGGCGAAGCCCGCGCGATCCCGCTGAGCGCCATCGCCTTCTCGGTCGTGCCGTTTTTCCTCCCGGCGATCTCGCTGGTGCCCGCTCTCGCGTTCCCGCTGCTCGTCGCGCAGTTCTTCCTCGGCAGCTTCACAGTGCTCCTGTACAACATCACCCAGGTCACGTTCCGCCAGCGCATCACGCCGCCCCGGCTGCTCGGACGCATGAACGCCTCGGTGCGCTTCGTGGTGTGGGGCGTCATGCCCATCGGCGCCCTGCTGGCCGGCGCCCTCGGCACATGGATCGGCACCGTGCCGACGCTGTGGATCGCGGCGACCTTCGAGCTCTTCGCCTGCCTCTTCGTCGTCATCGGCCCCTTCTGGACGATGCGCGACCTGCCCGATGCCCACGCCGAGCATGCGGACGGCGCGACCGGCTGAACCCGACCAGGATGCCTCGGCTCGCCGTGCAGGGTCGGGCCGAGGCATCCGCTCTCTCCGCCCGCGCCGTATCCCACACGCCGGATCACGGCAAGGCGGTGCGTCACGCGCGCCGGGCGTGCTTAGGTTGCTGCATGACGGCCCGCATCGTCTCGATCGGCACGGCGGTTCCTCGCACCGAGCTCCGGCAGGAGGACGTGCGAGATCTCTTCGCGGCGCAGGAGGGGCTCGACCGGCTCACGCGCCGCCGCATCCAAGCCGTCTTCGACGCGGCCGACATCCGGCGGCGCCACACGGTGCTCGCCGAGCTGGGGGCTGACGCGGCGGATCGGATGCCGGGTGCTCCGGCGTTCGTCGACGCGGGGCGCGGCATCCTCTCTCCGTCGACCGGCGAGCGCAACGACCTCTTCATCGCCGTGGCACCCGACCTGGCGGCCGACGCCGCGCGCACGGCCCTGGCGGAAGGCGCCGTCGACGCCGCTGCCGTCACGCATGTCGTCACGGTGTCGTGCACCGGCATGTTCGCGCCCGGCCTCGACCACCGGCTCGTGCGCGACCTCGGCCTGTCGCCGACCGTCGAGCGCTGCCACCTCGGGTTCATCGGGTGCGCCGCGGCGCTGCCAGCCCTCCGCGTGGCCTCGGCGCTGGCGGCGACCCGGCCCGGCGCCGTCGTCCTGGTGGTGTGCCTCGAGCTGTGCTCGCTGCACCTGCGACGGTCGAGCGACCCGCAGCAGATCGTGGCCGCGTCCGTCTTCGCCGACGGCGCGGCAGCTGCCGTCGTCACCTCCGACGAGGCGACGGGGAGGCCCGGCGGATTCGATCTGGACCGGTTCGGCTCGACCCTCACGAGCGAGGGTGAAACCGACATGGTCTGGACGATCGGCGACCACGGCTTCGAGATGGTGCTGTCGGCCGAGGTTCCGCGCATCATCGGCCGCGAGATCCGCGGTGCGGTCGGCCGCTTCCTGGGCGATGACGCCGTCCCCGAGGTCTGGGCCGTGCACCCGGGCGGGCGCAGCGTGCTCGACCGCGTCGAGTCGGGACTGGAGCTGCCACCCGAGGCGCTCGCGGCGTCGCGCGGCGTGCTGCGGAACTTCGGCAACATGTCGAGCGCGACGATCCTGTTCATCCTCGCGGCTCTGCTGCGCGACGACGCCGTCGCGGCAGGCGCGCGCGTCGCCGGCCTCGCGTTCGGTCCGGGGCTCACCGTCGAGTCCGCGCTGCTGACCCGGCGGCGCCCGGACGCCCGCGCCGAGTCCGACACCCGTGTCGCGCTGGCGGCGTCCGCGTGATCGCACCCGCAGGTCGCTGCCGCGAGGTTCGGCCATGAGCCTCGCCGTGCGCGACGACGCGCTCGTCGAGCTGATGGACGACCCGGCGTGCGATGCCGGGCGCCTGCACGCGACGCTGCAGCGGTTCGGCACGATCAACCGGCTGGTCTCGGGCTGGGGCCGGACGTACCGCACCTGGCTGCGACCGCACCTCGCCGCACTCGGACGGCCGGCGCGCGTGCTCGACATCGGCTCGGGCGGCGGCGACCTGGTCGCCCGCCTCGCCGTCGCCGCCCGCCGCGACGGGTTCGACGTCGCGTGGACGGGCATCGACCCCGACCCGCGCGCGCACGCCGTCGCGATGGCGCGCGAGGCTCTCCCCGGCGTGACCTTCCGCCGTGCGGACGCCGCTGCGCTCATCGCCGAGGGCGCGGTCTTCGACGCCGTCCTGTCGAATCACGTGCTCCATCACCTGGGAGCAGCGCTGCCGGCGTTCGCGGACGAGTCGCTCGCGCTGTCGCGCGGCATCGTGCTGCACAGCGACATCGAACGATCGCGGCTCGCCTACGGCCTGTACGCCGTCGGCATCACCCCGTTCGCGCCGGGCACGTTCCTGCGCACCGACGGTCTGCGCTCGATCCGCCGCAGCTACACGCGGACAGAGCTCGCAGCGACGCTGGACGAGGATCGCCCGGGGGTCTGGTCGGTGGTCGTGCCGGCGCCGTTCCGCGTCCTGGCCGTCGGGCGCGGCCGTGCGTGACGTCACGATCGTCGGCGCGGGTCCGGTCGGGATGCTGCTCGCCGGCGAACTCTTCCGCCGCGGCGTCGACGTCGAGCTGCTCGAGCGTCGCCCCCTCGCCGGCGAGGGCACCCGGGCCATCGGCATCCACTCTCCCGTCCTCGCCGCGCTGGAGCGGTCGGGCGTCACCGAGCAGCTGCTGGCCCACGCCGTGCAGGTGCGGCGGGGCGAGGCGCGGCGCCGAGGCCGGGTGCTCGGCATGGTGCGGTTCGACGCCCTGGCGGTGCGGTTCCCGTTGGTGGCGACACTGCCCCAGTCCCGCACCGAGCAGGTGCTCGGCGCCGGTGCGCCCGAGGCGCTCCGCGGAGCCCGCGTGCTCGCGGTGCTCCCGCGGCGGGATGCCGTCGTCGTGCGGGCCGCGCTGCAGGGCCGCATCATCGAGATCGAGAGCCGGCTCGTCGTCGTCGCGGCGGGCGCCGCGGGTCGCGAACTCGTCTTCCGGCCGGGCGCCGCGCGGTCGCGCGAGTATCCCGACCGCTATCTGATGTCGGATGCTTCCGCCCACGCGCGCAGCGACCCCGAGGTCGCCGTGGTCCATCTCGACCCCGACGGCGTGCTGGAGTCCTTTCCGCTCCCGGGCGGCCGGCGCCGGTTCGTCGCGTGGGACGCGCCCGGCGGCGACGACGGACCGGATGCCCGGCGGGAGCGTCTGCGGGGGGCGCTCGTGCGTCGCGGCGAGCCCGAGGCGGCCGCGGCGGTGTCGGCGGCGACATCGTTCGGCGTGCGACGGGTGGTGGCACCCCGCCTGCGCAACGGGCGGATCCTCGCGATCGGCGACACGGCCCACGAGGTCAGCCCGATCGGCGGCCAGGGCATGAACCTGGGCCTGCTCGACGCCGCGACGCTTGCGCCGCTGATCGCGGCGTGGATCCGCGAGGGTCGCGCGCCCGACGCAGCGCTTGCACGGTGGGAGCGGCGCCGCGTCGGCTCCGCCCGGCGCGCAGCCGCGCTGGCGTTCGCCAACACGGCGCTGGGCAGACCGCTCGGTGCAGCCGACGCCGTGCGACGCACGGCCGTACGCGCGATGCTGTCACCGCCCAGCGCCGGGCTGTTCGCCCGTGCGTACGCGATGGGCTTCGACCTCGACGCGTGACGCGGGAGCGGTCGCGGCCGTGGCGCCGGCGCCGCGTCAGGCCACCAGCGCGCTGCCCGACGCGACGAGCTGCGCCGCCAGCAGCAGCGCCGCGAGCATGACGAGCCGGAACAGTGAACGGGTCGGAGGCCGGACGATCGCGCGCCAGGCGGTGAGCGCTGCCACCGCCACGACCGCGGCGAAGAACACCCACGACACCGGCGACACCGCCGAGAGGTCGCCGCCCGCGGCGCCCACGAGCACCGCGACCGCTCCGGCGACGACGGCCGCGGCCGCCAGCACGGCCGACGCGCGCGGCCCGAGCCGGTGCGGAAGACCGCGGACCCCCGTGCGCTCGTCGTCGTCCAGATCGGGCAGCACGTTCGTCAGGTGCACCGCCGCGCCGAGGGCCGCGCCGGCGAGCCACGCCCATCCCGCGGCGAAGGCGGGGACGGGAGCCGACAGGGTCGCGAGCGACGGGAACAGTCCGAAGCTCACGAGGAAGGGAACGATCGACCAGCGCGTCGACTTGAGCCCGGCGTTGTACGCGAGCGCCGACCCCAGCGCGACAGCATGCGCTGCCAGCATCCGCCAGCCGACGAGCGCCGAGAGCAGCAGCGCGAGCGCGAGCAGCCCCGCCGAGACGCCCCATGCCACCCCGACGGCGACGTCTCCGCGCGCGATGGGCTTGTCGGCGCGTCCGACCTCGCGGTCGCGCGCGGCGTCGAACGCATCGTTCGAGACCCCGACCGAGAGCTGTCCGGCGAAGACCGCGACCGTCAGCAGGGCCAGACGCGCGGCATCCAGCCCCGTCGCGAGGCCGAGCGCGAACGCCAGCGCCGTCACCACGAGGGTCGGGCCCGGATGCGATGAGCCCCACAGGGCGCGGACGGTGCGCACGTGTCGATGCTCTCACGCGGGCTGCTCACGCCCGGGAAGTCGGACGCCGGGAATGCTCACCGCATTCATTCAGTTGCATGCACTCGGGCCGACGGCGTCCCGGCAGACCGCACGACAGCCGAGGAGGCTCTCCCATGTCCACCCTCACCGCCCGCACCGCCGAGACCGACGCGCCCATCATCGACGTCCTGGCCGAACGCTGGAGCACCCGGATCTTCGACCGCGACGCCGTCATCGACGAGGCGGCTCTCGCGAGCGCCCTCGAGGCCGCGCGCTGGGCGCCGACGGCCGCGAACACGCAGGCGTGGCGCGTCATCGTCGCGCGCCGCGGATCGGCCGCGCACGCCACCGTGCTGGCGTCGCTCGCCGGGTTCAACAGCGCATGGGCGGGCGACGCCTCGGTGCTCGTCGTGTTCGTCGCCGAGACCACGCGCGAGGGTCAGCCGATGCAGTGGGCCCAGTACGACACCGGCCAGGTCGCCGCCCACTTCACGGTGCAGGCGCACGCCGATGGGCTCTCGACCCACCAGATGGGCGGCT
Organism: Microbacterium kyungheense; assembly: GCF_006783905.1. Classification (GTDB taxonomy): domain Bacteria; phylum Actinomycetota; class Actinomycetes; order Actinomycetales; family Microbacteriaceae; genus Microbacterium; species Microbacterium kyungheense. Next base: position 34,913 of record NZ_VFPE01000009.1, read on the forward strand.
TCGACCGTGCCGCGATCTCAGCCGGCTTCGGTCTGAGCGAGGACTTCACGCCGGTCACCGTCATGGCCGTCGGCGAGCTCGGCGACATCCGCACCGCCTCCGAGGAGCTGCAGGCACGCGAGAACGCGCCGCGCCTGCGTCGCCCCGTCGCCGAGTCGGTCATCGTGAACGACTGATCACACCCGCAGCGCCAAGCACGGATGCCGCCGGCCCGACTCGGGGCGGCGGCATCCGTCTTCTGCGCAGAAGCGCACGCGTCAGTCGTCCAGCAGCTCGGCCTCGATCACGTCGTCCTCGTCCGGAGCGGACTCGGACGCGGCCGGCCCGTCGCTCGTGAGCACGAGGGAAGAGCCGTCGGCTGCGACATCCACCCGCACCACATCGCCGTCGCGCACGCCGCCCGACAGCAGCGCCATCGCGAGACGGTCCTGGATCTCGGACTGGATGAGCCGGCGCAGCGGACGCGCGCCGAACACCGGGTCGTAGCCGCGCTCGGCGAGCCAGGCCCGCGCGTCGGGCGTCACCGCGAGCGTCAGGCGACGGTCGTGCAGCCGGCGCTGCAGCGCGTCGACCGTGAGCTCGACGATCTGCGCGAGGTCGTCCTCGCTGAGCGCCGAGAACATCACGATGTCGTCGAGACGGTTGAGGAACTCGGGCTTGAACGCCTGCCGCACGATCGCCATGACGGACTCGCGCTTCTGCTCGGCCGACAGGGTCGGGTCGATCAGGATCGGCGAACCGAGGTTCGACGTGAGGATCAGGATCACGTTCGAGAAGTCGACCGTGCGGCCCTGACCGTCGGTGAGCCGGCCGTCGTCCATGACCTGGAGCAGCACGTCGAACACCTCGGGGTGCGCCTTCTCGACCTCGTCGAGCAGCACGACCGAGTACGGACGCCGGCGCACGGCCTCGGTGAGCTGGCCGCCCTGCTCGTATCCGATGTAGCCGGGAGGGGCGCCGACCAGGCGCGAGACCGAGTGCTTCTCGCCGTACTCCGACATGTCGATGCGCACCATGGCGTGCTCGTCGTCGAAGAGGAACTCCGCGAGCGCCTTGGCGAGCTCGGTCTTGCCGACGCCGGTCGGGCCAAGGAACAGGAACGAGCCGGTGGGACGGCCCGGGTCGCTGATGCCCGCGCGCGAGCGGCGCACGGCGTCGGACACCGCCTTGACGGCATCCTTCTGCCCGATCAGGCGCTTGCCCAGCTCGGACTCGAGGTGCAGCAGCTTCTCGGTCTCGCCCTGCATGAGACGGCCGACCGGGATTCCGGTCCACGCCGCGATCACCGCCGCGATGTCTTCGTCGGTGACCTGGTCGTTGACCATGCGGTCGCCCGCGGGCTCTTCGCGCTCGGCCTCGATCAGCTGTCGCTCCAGCGCCGGGATCTCGGCGTACAGCAGCCGCGACGCCTTCTCGAGGTTGCCCTCGCGCTGCGCGCGCTCGGCCTCCATGCGGGCGGCGTCGAGCTTCGTCTTGAGATCGCCGACGCGGTTGAGCGAGGCGCGCTCGCGCTCCCAGCGGCCCTGCAGCTCGCCCAGGCGCTCCTGCTCGGTCCGGAGGGTCTCGCGCAGTGCCGCGAGGCGCTCCTTCGAGGCGTCGTCCTTCTCTTTCTTGAGCGCGAGCTCTTCGAGCTTGAGGCGGTCGACGTGGCGGCGCAGCTCGTCGATCTCGAGCGGGGCCGAGTCGATCTCCATGCGCAGGCGCGACGCCGCCTCGTCGATCAGGTCGATGGCCTTGTCGGGCAGCTGCCGGCTCGGGATGTAGCGGTGACTGAGGGATGCCGCGGCCACGAGCGCGGCGTCGGCGATGGCCACCTTGTGGTGCGCCTCGTACCGCTCCTTCAGGCCGCGCAGGATCGCGACGGTGTCTTCGACCGACGGCTCGCCCACGTACACCTGCTGGAAGCGGCGCTCCAGCGCGGCATCCTTCTCGATGAACTCGCGGTACTCGTTGAGCGTGGTGGCGCCGATGAGGCGCAGCTCGCCGCGGGCGAGCATGGGCTTGAGCATGTTGGATGCCGCGACCGACCCCTCGCCGCCACCCGCGCCCATGAGCACGTGCAGCTCGTCGATGAACGTGATGATCTTGCCGTCGGACTCGGTGATCTCTTTGAGGACGCTCTTGAGGCGCTCCTCGAACTGGCCGCGGTACATCGCGCCGGCGACCAGGGCCGAGATGTCGAGCGTGACGAGCTCCTTGTCTTTGAGCGACTCGGCGACGTCCCCCGCGACGATGCGCTGGGCGAGACCTTCGACGACGGCGGTCTTGCCGACGCCGGGCTCGCCGATGAGCACGGGGTTGTTCTTCGTGCGGCGGGTCAGCACCTGGCTGACGCGCCGGATCTCGCTGTCGCGCCCGATGACCGGGTCGAGCTTGCCCTGGCGGGCGCGGTCGGTGAGGTTGATGCCGAACTGCTCGAGGGCGCTCTGCGCGTCCTCCTGTCCGGGCTGTTGTGTGGCGTTCATGTGTCTCCTGAAATCTGTGAGGCTCAAAGTTGAGCCGTCTTGACTCAAGTTTACCAAGAGAGGGATGCGGCGGCAAGACGCCTCAGTTCTCGCGCGGCTCTTCCCTCGGCTCGGCGCGCAGCTCTTCGCGCGCGTCGTCGTACGCACGCCGGAGCGCAGCCCCGACCCACTCCGAGCCGCGGTAGATGTTCGCCTCCCCCATCTCGCCGCGCAGCCCGCCGGCCTCCAGCTGCCGGATCACGCGCGCTTCGCTGACGACGAGCTTGAGACTCGAATCCGCCGCGCGCAGTTCGCGCGCGTAGCGGCGCAGCACCTCCACGAAGGCGAGACCGACCTCGTCGGCGCCGCGCAGACGCACGATGACGACCGAACGCGTCGACTCCGGCGTGACCGCCGGCAGCTGCCGCTCGAACGTGGGCGCACTCGCGAAGAAGAGGCTGCCGTACGGCTGCAGCACCACGATCTCGTGAGGCGGGACGCGCTCCGGCGGATCGATCTCGCGCATGCGCCCGTCGTCGGCGAACACGACGCGGCGCACCCGCACGCGGTTGGACTGCTGCGCGACGAACAGGATGATGCCGAGCCCCACACCGACGAGCACCGCGAACTGCAGCGGGATCAGCAGCGTGAGCGCGAACGTCACCGCCATCACCACCGTCTGCAGCGGGCCGCTGCGGATGACGGAGTACACGCGGGCCGGCTTGACCGCGGTCACCCCGACCACGATCAGCAAGCCGGCGAGCGCCGGCATCGCGATGTAGGCGACGAGACCCGACGCGAGCAGGATCACGAGCGCCATCACCGCGCCCGCGACGAAGTACACGAGCCGGGTGCGCGCCCCCGCCGCGGCGACCAGCGTCGAGCCCGACGAGGAGCCGCCGACGGGCATGCCCCGGAAGAGCCCCGACAGGATGTTGCCGGCACCCTGGCCGACGAAGTCGCGCGAGGTGTCCGCCGGCTTGCCGTTCGGCGCCGGGATGCCCGAAGAGACTCCCGCTCCCTGCACCATCGCCACGAACGCGAGCGACACGGCCGGCACCAGCAGGTACGCGACGTCGTCGAGGCTCGGGAGCACCGGCGCCGGCAGCGAGCCCGGGACCTCCACGAGATCGCGCAGGAGCGTCACGGGCGTCGCGACCCACAGGTCGAGCATGACCGCTGCGAGCGATCCGACGAACACCGCCACCACCAGCGCCATCGCGCCCACGCGCGTGTTCTGCAGCAGCACGATGATGAGGACGGTGATCGTGCCGACGACGACGGCGGCCAGGCTCCATCCGCCGATGTGCGCGACGAGGTCGATCGTCTTGACGATGCGGTTGCCGCCCTGGGCGGCGTAACCGGTGAAGTTCGAGAGCTGCCCGAGCACGATGTTGACCCCGACGGCGGTCACGAAGCCGGTCATGACGGCGGTGGGCACGAATCGCACGAGCCTGCCGGCGCCGAGCAGTCCCGCCGCGACGAGGATGACGCCGCTCATGACGGTCAGCGTGTAGAGCGCCCGATCGGGGTCGGCGAGCGTCTCGAGCCCCGCATCCGACACGATGAGGGCCATCGCGCCGGTGACCTGCACCGTCATCAGCGCGCTGCTGGTGAAGAGGGCGGCGCCGACCATGCCGAAGAGGTGTCCGTAGAGACCCGCCAGCGGGTTGAGCCCCGACAGCAGCCCCTGGGCCAGACCGTCCGGCACGCTCTCGACGCCGAGCGTCAGCCCCGCCACGAGGTCGCGGCGCAGCGTCTTGCGCGAGAACCACGATCGCGGATCGAACCCCACGGTGCCACGCTAGCGAACGAGTGCGAGCCTGTCGCGCAGCGGGAATCGGCGCGCGCTACGCGACGGACACGAGAGCGGATGCCTCGACCGCCGCGATCCCGGAGGGCGCGGCATCCATCAGCTCGTCCTCGCAGGTCTCGTCGTTGCAGGCGAACCGGGCGCGGTACGCGGTCGGCGTGGTGCCGAGCACGCGCGCGAAGTTCTGGCGCAGCACGGCGGCGGAGCCGAAGCCGCTCTCGTACGCGATGCGGTCGAGGCCGAGGTCGGTCTTCTCGAGCAGCCGCTGGGCATGGATGATCCGCTGCCGTGCGAGCCAGGCCGCCGGCGTCGCACCGTGGTCGGCCTTGAAGCGGCGCGCGAACGTCCGCGGCGACATGTGCGCCTTGGCGGCGAGCTGGTCGACGGTGAGGTCGAGGCGCAGATTGTCGAGCATCCAGTCCGTGACGGGGGCGAGCGAGAGCGACGTGGTCGCCGGCAGTGGGCTCGCGATGAACTGCGCCTGCCCGCCGTCGCGCTGCGGCGGCACCACCATGCGGCGGGCGATCTTGTTGGTGAGCTCGGCGCCGATCTCCTGCCGCAGCAGGTGCAGGCACGCGTCGATGCCGGCGGCGGTGCCCGCGCTCGTGATGATGCGGCCGTCCTGCACGTAGAGGACGTCGGGGTCGACCTCGATCGCGGGATACATCGATGCCATGACGTTGGCGTACATCCAGTGCGTCGTGGCCTTGCGCCCGTCGAGCACACCGGCCTCGGCGAGGATGAACGACCCGCTGCACACGCTCAGCACCCACGCGTCGCGGGCGACGGCGGCGCGCACCGCGTCCCGCACGCGGGGATCCGTGTGCCCCCAGTACTCACGCGGCGTGGGGCACACCACGACCAGGTCGGCCTCGTACGCGAAAGACAGGTCGTGCTCGACGTTGATCGAGAAGCCGAGCTTGGAGCGCACCACGCCGGGATCTGCCGTGACGACACGGAAGTCGAAGTTCGGCACGCCGTCGTCGGACCGGTCGAGACCGAAGGCCTCACAGGCGACACCGAACTCGAACGGCGCGAAGCCGTCCACGACGATGCAGGCGACGGTCTTCATCGGTCCTCCTCGGATGCCACGCTCCAAAGCGTGGCAGTATTCGTGCGGTCAGTGTCCATCCTGCCACTCGTGGCAGTTCTCTGGCAAGCGTAGCGTTTCTGCCATGTTCCTGATCCTCGTCATCACCGCACTGTCGGTCTGGGCGTTCACCTCGACGATCACCGCCGTGCGCAGCGACGGCTACCGTCAAGTGCCCACCGACCGCACCCGCCTTCCCTGACGCGGAACGCTCCCGCGCCCGTCGCCGGCACCTGCCGCGCCGTCGCCGCCGCCCCTATGCTCGGGCACGTGACGACTCCCCCGAACACCCCTCCGCTCCCCGACCCCTCCGCCGTTCCGCCGCAGGACCAGGCCTTCACGGCCGACGCCGCGCCGGCCTACGCCGCGACACCGGCCTACGCGAGCGCACCGGCCCACGCCGCCGCTCCGGCCCCTGGCGCGGTCGGCCCCAAGAACACCATCGGCCTCATCGCGCTGATCGTCGCCGTCGCGACGCTCGTGCTGTCGACGGTGACACTCGTCTCGCAGGCCGTGCTGATGATGCAGTCCGACTACGACTACGTGCTGATCAACCTGGTGACGACCGTCTTGACGAGCATCGGAGGCCTGCTCTCGCTGGCCGCGGTCGTGCTCGGCGCGATCGGACTGGCGAAGAAGGGCGCACCGAAGGGTGCGGCGGGGGTCGGTCTGGGCATCGGCATCGCCACCGTGTGGGCGATCCTCGGCAACCTGATCTTCAGCGCCCTGGTGAGCCTCGTCTACTGAGCGCCCGCCTCAGGACGACACGCGCTCGTAGATCTCGACCATCGCCGCGGTCCGCGACGACTGGCGGAACCGCTCGCGCACCGTCGGATCGGGCGTGGCCGGCGTACCGCCGGCGATGTCGGATGCCGCCGCCCGCAGGGCATCGGCGAGCGCGGCGGCAGACGGGTCGGGGTGCCGGCCGTCGCCGACGGCCCAGTATCCGCTGCCCAGCTCCTGCGCGAGGTCGGGGTCGCTCACGATCGCGGGGGTGCCGAGCGAGGCGGCTTCGAAGATCGTCATGCCCTGCGTCTCGAAGCCGATCGAGGTCTGCACGACGGCGTCGGCGGCGGCGATGCGCCGCAGCGTCTCGGCGTAGGGCAGGCGCCCCGCGAAGGTCACGGTCGCCCGGGGGCCGAGCCGGTCGATCAGGCGCCGCGCCGCGGCGAGCTGACCGCCACCGCCGATGAGCTCCACGTCGGCCTCGATGCCCGACAGGGCGAGGGCCTCGAGGAAGGGCAGCAGCCGCTTCTCGGGGCTCATGCGCCCGAGCCACACGAGGCGGGGCACGCCCGGCGTGCGTCCGGCCGGCGACGCGACCAGCGCCGCCTCGAGCAGGTCGTCGTCGATGCCGTTCCAGATCACGTCGACCTTCGGCTCCGTCGGCGGTGGGTCCAGATGAGGGAGGATGCCACGGCGGCCCTGCGGCACGACGCCGTGCGCCTCCAGGCGGCGGGCGAAGTGCGTCGACGGCGCGGTCACCGCATCCGACCGGCTCGCGAGCCGGCGCAGGTAGGCCCACCCGTCACGCCCGACCGGCTTGGCCTCGGCCCGCACGCCGAGCGCGCGCCGCTGCCACGCGTTGAGCGCCCGCAGCACGAGCTTCGGGAACGGCGCCGTCGCCTCGATCCCGACGTCGACGCGGTTGTGCATCGTGTGGACGACGGGCAGGTCGTGCCGCCGCGCGAAGCGGTGGCCGATGAACGCGCCCCAGAAGTCCGCCTGCACGTGCACGACGTCGACGGGCGGACGTCCCGTGTCTTCGAGCAGGCGCCGCAGGGCGGCATCCAGTCGTCGATCCGTGCGGGCTCCCGGCCAGGTCAGGGAGTACTCGCGGTCGAACGTGATGGGGATCGACGGCAGGTCGAGGTACGACGGATCGGATGCCGCGGCCCGCGCCCGCGCGCCGTGCATCGCGGGCGCGACCACCGTGACCGTGTGCCCTGCCTTCTCGAGGAACCGGCGCTGCAGGCGCATCGACACCTGAGCCCCGCCCAGCGTCTCGGCATGCTGGTCGCCGAACATCACGACATGCACGGGGGCCTACTCGGGCAGCGGCTCGTCGCGGTACAGCGCCTCGAAGGTGTCGAGCGTGCGCTGGATGTCGTGCACCTTGACGCCCTCGAGCGACGCCTGCTGCATCCGCACGCGCTCGTCCTGCGGCAGCGTGAGCACGGTCGTGAGCTTCGCGGCCAGATCGTCCACGTCGCCCGGACGGAAGAGGTACCCGTTCTCGCCGTCGTGCACGAGGTGCGGGAGGGCGACGGCGTCGGCCGCCACGATCGGAAGCCCCGAGGCCATGGCCTCCATCGTGGCGATCGACTGCAGCTCGGCGATCGAGGCGATCACGAACGCACTCGCGTTGGTGAGCAGCGAGCGGATCTCTTCGTCGCTGGTGTGACCGTGGAAGTGCACGCGCTGCGACAGGCCGAGCTCGGTGGAGAGGTTCTCGAGGTTGCGACGCTGGTCTCCGCTGCCCACGATGTCGAAGCGCACGTCGAGCGCGGGGTCGAGCTTCGCCAGCGCCCGCAGGACGACGTCGATCTGCTTCTCGGTGGTGAGACGGCCGACGAACACGAGGCGGTTGGCGTCCCGCGGCTGCAGGCCGGGCGTGTAGTTGCCGGCGTCGATGCCGCAGCTGATCGGGATGACGTCCTCGATGTCGATCGTCGACTCCAGGAAGTCGGCGGCCCTGCGGGTCGGCGTCGTCACGGCGCGGGTGAGGTCGAAGGTGCGCTTGGCGTCCGCCCACGCGATCTTGACGAAGATGCGGTCCAGCCAGTCCGGCAGCGTCGTGAAGTCGAGGATGTTCTCGGCCATCACGTGGTTGGTCGCGACGATCGGGATGCCGCGCTTGTGCGCCTCGCGCGACAGGCCGCGGCCGATCACGATGTGGGACTGGATGTGCACGACGTCCGGCCGCACCTCGTCGAGCGTGCGGCGCGCGTAGTGCTTCGACATCCACGGCAGCACGAACGTCAGCCAGTCGTGCGGCAGGAACCGCCACGCGGGGAGCCGGTGCATCGTCATGGGCTCGCCCTCGATCACTTCCGTGAACGTGCCGTGCTGGCGGTGCGTCTTGCTGGGCGCCATCACGTGGACGTCGTGGCCGCGCGCGACGAGGCCGGCCGCGAGGCGCTCGGCGAACCGGGCGGCGCCGTTGACGTGCGGCAGGAACGTGTCTGCGCCGATCAGGATCGTCAGCGGGCGCGCGTCAGCGGCGTGGTCATCGTCGGGCGTCGCAGGATCGGTCACGGATCAGGGGCCTTCTGTGCGGCGGACGTGCATCGGGGGGATGGTCGATGCGCGGCATCCACCTTACTGGACGTGCTTCACCCGCCTCCTCAGGAACGCGCCAGAGACGCCCCGTACCCTGGGGGCATGCCCCGACTGCAGGCCGACGCCGACCCGAACCTCTGGGTCCCCGTGACCGAGTCCCTCGGCCTGCGCGGCCGCCGGCACCGCAAAGCGGCGATCCGGATGCTGCTGACCCAGGCCAACGGCGCGCTCGGCGCCTCGACGGGCTCAGCGACCGGCGGCCCGCGCCCGGGCAGCGGGGTGGCCGCCTGGGCGATGAGTCAGGCCGCGCCGTTCCTCATGCGCAAGGCCGCCGGACGCGTGCTGGTGTGGGTCTGGAAGTCCGACCCCGAGCTCGTCGTCATCATGGCGCAGATCCAGCAGGCGACGAACGACCTGCGCGCCGCGCGCGCCATGATGCCGATGGAGTACGACGACACCGAGTCGTTCCGCAATCCGTATCTGGGCGTCGGCGAGAAGCTCGAGATGGCGCTGCCGAGCGACCCGCGCACGCCGCCGTTCGCCACCTACACGTGGGACACGGGATCGCACTTCGTGACCGTCACGGCGGTGTGCTCGGACCGCGAGCGCTTCGGCACCGTCGTCGGCAGCATCGACGACGTCGTCCGCACGCTGCGGGTCGTCGACGACGTCGCCATCGGCGAGGCGCCCGGGGTGCTGCGCATCGACCCCAAGAACTGATACGGCGCAACCCGCTGCGCGCCCCTCGCGCCGCTAGCCTGGGCACGTGAAGCGCGAAACACCGCCCGCCGTGCCCGCTGCACCCGTGCTGTCGCCGAGTCTGCGCGTGCTGCTGACGCTCGCCGCCGCGGCGGTGGTGCTGGCCGGTGTGTACGTCGCACGCGGGGTGTTCGGCCCCCTGGCGCTCGCGATCGTGCTCGTCATCATCTGCGAACCGGCCCGCCGCCCGCTGCAGCGGCTGGGCTGGCCCCGCTGGGCCGGCACGACGGCGGTCATCGTCGTCGCCTACCTGGTGCTGCTGGGGATGGCCGCGCTGCTGTGGGTCGCCGGAACCCAGTTCGCGGTCCTCGTCGCCGACTACGCCGACAAGCTCCGCGCGAGCGCCGACGACGTGATCGCGTGGCTGCAGTCCGTCGGACTCGACCAGCAGGCGGCCGATGCCACGGCCTCCGCGCTGGACCCGACGGCGATCGTCGGCGTGGTGTCGAGTCTCGGTGGCACGGTCATCAGCATCGCGACCGCACTGTTCTTCGTGTTCGCGTACGTGATCTTCATGGCCGCCGACGCCGCGCGCTACGGCGAGGCGGAGCGCGTGTTCGGCGCCGAGCGCCGGCCGGTCATCCAGCGGGCACGCGGCTTCAACACCGGCGTGCGCCGGTACTACGTCGTCAACGCCACCTTCGGGGCGATCGTCGCGATCATCGACGGCCTCGCACTGTGGGCGCTGGGCGTTCCGGCGCCGGTCACGTGGGCGATCCTCGCGTTCGTCACCAACTTCATCCCCAACATCGGCTTCGTGATCGGGCTCATCCCACCCGCCGTGCTCGCGTTCGTCGTCGGCGGCTGGCCGATGCTGCTCGCCGTGATCGCGATCTACTGCGTCGTCAACGTGGTCCTGCAGGTGCTCGTCCAGCCGAAGTTCGTGAGCGACGCCGTCGACCTCAGCCTCACGCTGAGCTTCTTCTCGGTGATCTTCTGGACGCTGGTCATCGGCCCCCTCGGTGCGATCCTGTCCATTCCGCTGACCTTGTTCGTACGCGCTCTCGTGCTCGAGGGCGATCCCGGATCCACGTGGCTGCGGTGGCTCTCGGGCGACCGCGGCGCGACCCCTCAAGCGGCCGCGCGCGCCGCTCAGACCGCAGGGAGGCGGCCATGACCCAGACCCCGATCGAGAAGGTGGATGCCGGCGGCCCGGCGCCCTCGGTGCAGCCGCAGGAGGACACCCGGCGCGAGGCGGCGGCAGCGCGCCTGCTCGATTCCTCCACGGAGCGGGGTCTGGAGTCCCTGGCACTCGGCGTCGGCACGATCGCGTTCGTCGTCGCGGCACTGGTGGCGCTCGTGGTCTTCGGACTGCAGTCGGCGCCCATCGCCGGCCCGGGGTCGATCGGGCAGTACGCCGCCGTCGCCTCCGGCGTCGCCGCGCTGCTCGCCGTCGTCGCCGGCCGGTTCGTGCTGCGCCAGAGCGGACGCCACCGAACCCCCCTGCGATTCGTCGACTACGTCGACATCGCCGCCCTCGCGTTCGCGCACGCGGTGATCGCCGTCCTCGGCTGGACGCTGCTGGCCGTCATCCTCGAGCAGTCGTTCCTCGGCGCCGAGGTGTTCGCCCTCCCCGTCCTGGTGCTCGCCGGCGCGACCGCCGCGCTGAGCGCCTACGTCGCGTTCTACTCGGCCACCCACATGGACCTGCAGCTGCTCGCGGTCGTGCTGGCCGTCTTCCTCGTGCTCGGCGTCGTGGCCAGCATGATGACGGCGAGCGATGCGGACTGGTGGAAAGACAACCTCAGCGCTCTCGGCATGTCGTCGAACGCCTCGTCGTGGGCGTTCAACATCACGATCATCGTCGCCGGCGTGCTGGTGACCACGCTCGCCCGCTACGCGACGCGAGGCATCCCGACAGCGGACGAGAAGGGCATGCGGTGGGTGCGGACGCTGCTCGTCGTGGTCGGCGTCTTCCTCGCCTGCGTCGGCATCTTCCACGTCGACGACTTCTTCCTCGTCCACAACACCGTGGCGACGGGAATGGTGGTCGCCTATGCCGCGCTCGTGGTCATGCTGCCGCGATGGATCCCAGGGATGCCGCGAGCCTTCTACGCGGTCGGCTGGGTGTTCCTGGCGGTCACCGTGGTGCTCGGCATCCTGTTCGGCGTCGGCTACTACACGCTGACCGCGGTGGAGCTCGTCGCCGGCATCCTCATCTTCTCGTGGATCGTGCTGTTCATCCGCAACGCGGCGGCACTCGAGCAGGACGCGCGCCGGGCCTGAGCATGAACGAGCAGACGTGGCATCGGCGCACCGAGGTGCCGCTGATGATCGCGGGGTTCGCGTACCTCGTCGCCTTCTCGTGGCGCGTGATCGCCGACCTGCAGGGACCGCCGCGCGTGATCGCCGACGTGGTCATCGCCGTCACGTGGGCGATGTTCATCGCGGACTACCTGACGCGGCTGTTCCTCGCGAAGCAGCGCTGGATCTGGTTCCGCACGCACCTGTTCGCGCTGGTCTTCGCGCTCATCCCGGTGCTGCGCCTGGTGCGCCTGCTGCAGGTGCTGACGAAGCTGCCCGGCATGAAGCCCACGCGCGGCGCGCTGCTGCGCACCCAGATCATCGTCTACGGCGCGGGTGCCTCGGTGCTGCTCGTGTTCGTCGCCTCGCTCGCCGTGCTCGAAGCCGAGCGCGAGTCCCCCGAGGCCACCATCACGACGTTCGGCATCGCCCTGTGGTGGTCGTGCGTGACGGTCACGACGACCGGATTCGGCGACTACACGCCGGTCACAGCAGCCGGCCGCTGGGTCGGCGTCGGCCTGATGCTCGGCGGCGTCGCCTTGGCGGGTGTCATCACCGCGACCCTGGCGTCGTGGGTGGTCGAGCGGGGCACCCGCAACAACGACGCCGACGAACCCGCCACCCGTGCCCAGATGCGCGAGCTCATGGCGCGCATCGACCAGCTGACGGCCGCGCGCGACGGCGACGTCCCGTCCGCCGGGGCTGACGGGAATCGTCCCTCGGGAGGCGCGACCGCACCGGATGCCGCCGACGGGCCGCCCGAGCGGCGGCCCTGACCCGGGCTACTGGACCGGGATCTCGACGCCCTGCTCGGCATCCACGACCACGCCGACGAACGACGGGATGACCTTCGACAGCGACTCGCGGAGGTCGTCGACCGGCGGCGTCGTGCCGCCACTGGTGCGGACGCCCACGGTCGCCGTCGTCCCCGACCACGTGACGCCCGACACGACCGCCCCCTCGTCGCCCGCGACCCATTGCGCCGCCGTCTGCTGGATCGCCACCGACCATCGGGCCAGCGCGACCGAGGCCGCGGAGTTGAAGGCGAGGGGGATCGACACGATGACGGTCAGCACGGTCACGATCACGTAGGCGCGGCGGCGGTTCGCCACGCGGGACGACCCCGGGTCGCGTGCGTAGCCGGCGAGGGTGAAGACGATGCTGCCCGCGATCACGAGGGCGAACACGTTGGACAGGAACAGCCACAGCGCGCCGAGCGCGTCCGCCCACAGGCCCTGCCCCGCGCAGACGCCGACCACGCCCAGCGGCGGCACGAGCGAGATCGCGATCGCGACACCGGGCAGCACCGCGCTGAGGTCGCGGCGGCACATCGCGAAGCCGCCCGCGAAGCCGGTCGCCAGTGCGGCGACGAGGTCCATGAAGCTCGGCGAGGTGCGGCCGAGCACCTGCGAGTTCGTCTCCAGGCTCTCGGGTGTCGCGACGAAGAGCGAGAACGCGAGGCCGAGGACGATCACGATGCCCAGCCCGAGCAGCACCCACAGGATCGACCGCACGACGAGGCTCAGATGGCCGGTGACGATGCCGAGCGCGATGCCGAGGATGGGCGTCCCCAGCGGGGCGATGATCATCGCCCCGATGACGGTCGCCGTCGAGTCGGTCAGCACGCCGGCGATCGCGACGATGCCCGCCAGCACCAGCATGATGAGGAATCCGCTGCGCTTGCCCGCCCGGTCTCCCGAGCCGAGGTCGAGCGCCTCCGTGACCTCGGCGGCGGTCTGACGCTGCGACGGCGGAATGAGGTTCCGCAGCATCTCTGAAGGCGTTGCCATGGGCACATCATGGCGCAGAACGCGCGCTCGAGCGGGGCCATTCGAGTCGCGCCGCGACGACGGAGGCCGCACCCGTCGGGTGCGGCCTCCGCGTGTTCGGTCAGGCGGATGTCAGGACAGCAGCTTCGCCTTCGCGGCGGCGAACTCCTCATCCGACAGGATGCCCTGTGCGTGGAGCTGAGCCAGCTGATTGATCTTCGCCATCAGGTCGTCTCCGCCCGCGGCCGGCGCTGCCGGAGCCGGAGCGGGGGCGGCGTACTGGGCGTTCGCGACGGCCTGGGCCGCCGCGGCATCCATGGCGGCCTGCTGCTGCTGGGCCTCGTAGGCCTGCTGCTCCTGTCGCTCGTACGCCTTCTGCTGCTGGTGACCGGCGACGGCGCCCGAGACGGCGGTCGCCGTTCCCGCAACGACGGCGGTGCGAGCGGCCATGCCGATCAGGCCGGGACGGCCGAATCTTCCGAGTGGCATGTCTTCCTCCTTCAGTCGGCGTTCTCAGCGAGGAACGCGTTGACGATGGGCGCCGGAACGCCCTCGCGGGCGATCACGGCGCCGCCGGCCTCGTACAGCCGGGATGCGAACGCCTTCGCCCAGAGCAGCTCGATGACGAGGATCGCCGCCGACGTGCCCGGCTCAAGGCCGTCCGCGAGTGCCAGGATGTCCTCCTCGCCGGCGAGTCCTTCGAGGTCGAGCGAGGGCACGTCGCTCTCGATCGTGTCGGACAGCTCGAGGATCTCCAGCTCGCCCTCGGGCGAACGTCGCACGAACACGAGGTCGAGGACGTTCACGGTGCCCGCGGCGACGAGGTCGTCGATGGCCTGCAGCACAGCCGGGCCCGGGCGGTCGCCTTCGAACCCGATCGCGTAGAACTCGATGGGCCCGTAGTCGAAGTCAGTCATGTCTTCTCCGTTCCGATCAGGGCTCTCAGGCCGAGAGCGCCTTCGCCTTCAGTGAGTCGAACTCGGCCTGCGTGATCGTGCCTGCGTCCAGCAGCGCCTTGGCCTTCGCGACCTCGTCGGCCGGGCTGGCCGCGGTGCCCGCCGTCTGGCGGATGTAGTCCTGCTGCGCCGCCTGCAGCGCACGCGCCTGCGCGATCGAGCGCTCCTGCATGCCCTTGCCGCGGGCGATGAGGTACACCAGCGCCGTGAGGAACGGAACGAAGATGAGGAAGAGGATCCACACCGCCTTCCACCACCCGTTCAGCTTCTCGTCGCGGAACAGGTCGCCGATGATCGAGAAGATGACCATCAGGTAGGCGACGAAGACGAAGACCCAGAAGATCCACGCGAGAAGGTCCCAGAAACCCATAAGCGGTACGCCAATCTGTCGGACGGGCCCCACAGCCCGTCGCTGCAACGAAGGGAACAGCGCATCGCGCGCCGTTCTTGTCGCGACACTACTCCCAACGTGTCGCGGAGGGCATCACTCGAAAAGGGCGATTATCCGGATGCCCCGAGCGTTCCCGTTCCGGATACCAGGCGTTCCGCGGCGCCGGGGCCGCCGGCATCCACCTCTCTCAGGACTCCCGCAGGACCATGGCTTCTTCGAGGGTCGGCGCGACCTCGTCGACGGCGGCGGGGATGCCGCCGAGCGCCTCGCGCACACGGTCGGGCGCGACGCCGGCGACGCGCACCGTGCGGCCCGCCAGCATCGTCGGGAGCCCGGCTTCTCCGAGCGCCGTGAACGCCCGCTGCCACTCGGGCGTCGTCACCACGACGGCCGTCACCCCCGCGGTGAGCTCGGCCGCCGAGCCGAGCCCCAGCAGCCGCCCCTGCGACAGGAGAGCGAGGCGCGTGCACTGCTCGGCCTCTTGCATGTAGTGCGTCGTGACGATCACACCGCGTCCGGCCTCGGCCTGCGCGTGGATGGTGTCCCACAGCCGTGCGCGCGAGAGCGGGTCCACGCCCGACGTGGGCTCGTCCAGCACGAGCAGCTCGGGCTCATGGGCGAGCGCCAGCGTGAACGCCAGCTGACGCTGCCGCCCGAGCCCGATCGAGCCCACGGTCTCGCGCTCGACCTCGGCGAGCGACGCCGGCAGGTGCGGCCGCGGCATCCGGTACACGCGCGCGAAGAACTCGGCGTTCTCGTCGACGCTGATGGTGCGGTACAGCCCGAGGCCCTGCGGCACGTACCCGAGGCGTTCCCGCGAGGCCGCGTCCGGTGCCCGCCCGAAGAGCTCGACCGTGCCGGCGTCGGGGGCATCGAGCCCGATGAGGGCGCGCAGGAACGTCGTCTTGCCGGCGCCGTTCGCACCGATGAGGCCCACGATCTCGCCGGTGGACACGTCGAGGCTGACGTCGTCGACGGCCAGCTGCGACCCGAACCGCCGAGTGACGCCGCGTCCGGCCGCCACGACCGCCCCGGCGACGGGACCGTCGTGGCGGGTGGCCGAGGGACCGGGCTCGCGCTCGTGCGCGGGGCCGGACCGCTCACCGGGGTCGCGCGCGAGCGTGTAGGCGATGAGCGCGTCCTCGAGGTCGGGAGTGACCGCGCGCGGGGCGGGAGGCTCTGCCGGGGTGGGGGTGACGGCTGGGGTGCGGACGGCGGCGTCATCGGACGCGGCGGCGATCCACTCGTGCCGGACGCGCCCGCGTCGCCACGAGTTCCACGACGGCGTGTCGCCCGGGTCCAGGGCGATGCGGCCCGGCAGCGCTGCGACGATGCGGTCGGCCGTTCCCGCGGCGATCACGGCGCCGCGATCGAGGGCGGTCACCGACGCTGCGCGCGCGGCCTCGTCGAGGTACGTGGTGGCCATGAGCACCGCCCTGTCGGCCGCGGCCGTCGCCGCGATGAGGCGCCACAGCTCGACCCGGCTCACCGGGTCGACGCCGGTGCTGGGCTCGTCGAGCAGCACGAGCCGCGGCTCGTGCAGGATCGCGAGGACGAACCCGAGCTTCTGCCGCATGCCGCCCGACAGGTCCCAGCCGAGGCGGTCGCGCGCCGCCGTGAGCCCGGCGCGCTGGAGCAGCTCGTCCGAGCGCCGGCGGACGCGCGACGCCGACATGCGGAACGACTGGCCGACGAACGCGATGTTCTCGGCGACGCTCAGGCTGTTCCACACGCCCGAGGTGGACGGCTGATATCCGATCTCGGCCTTCGACAGCGTGCGCACGGCGCCGGCCGACGGGGTGATCCGCCGGGCCAGCACCCGCAGGAGCGTCGACTTGCCCGCGCCGTCGCCGCCGACGACGGCGGTGACCTGCCCGGCCGGCACGTCCAGGGTGACCTCGTCGAGCGCCACGGTGTCGCCGAAGGCGACCCGGATGCCCTCCACGCCGACGTCGATCGCCGTCGCAGCGCTCGCGCCCGCGCCGGCGGCGCGCGTGCGCCGCGTGGCGCCTGCGCCGCTCATCGATGCGCTCCGTGGCGGCGAGGCTTCGCGGGCGTGATGCCCGCGTGCAGCCGCAGCACCGCGAGGCCGAAGAGCACGATCGCCATCACCAGGAGGATCGTGAGAGGCAGCCACAGCGAGTCCCACCCGGCCCCGCGCAGCATGACGCCCTGCGACACCATCGTGAAGTAGGTGAGGGGCAGCAGGTAGCCGATCCACCGCACACCGGCGGCCATCGCGTCGAGCGGGAAGATCATGCCCGAGAGCAGGATCTGCGGCAGCAGCAGCATCATGGCGCCCTGGATCGCCTGCCCCGAGGTCTTCGCGACCGTCGAGATGAGCACACCCATCCCGAGCACCGCGAACAGGAACAGCGCCGCCCCGACGGCGAAGATCCACACGCTGCCGACGAACGGCACGCCGAACAGCCAGATGCCGAGCACGGTGATCAGCACCATGTCGAGCGATGCGAGCAGGAAGTACGGGCTGATCTTGCCGAGGATGACGCTGGTGGCCTTGAGCGGCATGACCGCGAGCTGCTCGAAGGTGCCCGCCTCGCGCTCGCGCACCAGCCCGATGCTCGTGATGATCGTGCCGATGAACGTCAGGATGAGGCCGATGATCGCGGGCACCATCACCCACGACGTCTTCAGGTCGGGGTTGAACAGCATCTCGATGTCGAGCTGGGGGCCCTGCGGGTTCTGCGCGAGCTGCGCGCTGAGCTGGGTGAACACGACCTGGGCGGACTGTGCGGCGAAGAGGTTCGACCCGTCGATGTAGACCGTGAACGAGGTGTCGTCCTCGGCGTAGATCGCGACGTTCGCGGTGCGATCCACCAGGGCCTCCTGCGCGTCGGCGGCGTCGCCGTCGACGTCGGTCGACACGACGTCGAGGTGATCGCTCAGCTCGTCGTTGTCGTCGATGAGGTCCTCGATCTGCTCCGCCTGCGCGCCGACCACGGTCACGCGGAGCGTCTCGACGGTGAAGTTCGCGGCGTAGCCGAAGATCACCAGCAGCAGGAGCGGCATGACGACGAGCATCCCGAGGGTGAGACGGTCCCGCCGCAGCTCCTGGAACTCCTTGAGGAAGATGGCGCGCATACGCGCATTATTCACCGTGCGACGAATTACTGGCAAGGGGTTCGTCGAGCCCCTACGCTGGGCCCATGGCCGACCGCGATGCCACGGCTCCGCGCCGTCGCCGCGGCCGCCCCCGTGGCGGCCGGACCGAGGCGCGCGAGCAGATCCTCGCGGCGGCGGCGACGGAGTTCGGCGACCGCGGCTACGACGGCGCGACGATCCGCACGATCGCCGAACGTGCCGGCGTCGACTCGGCGCTCGTGCACCACTACTTCGGCACCAAGGCCGATCTGTTCGCGGCCGCCATCGACATCCCGATCAACCCGGCGAGCGCCATCCCCGAGGTGATCGGCACCGATCTCGACACCGCCGGCGAGCGCCTCGTCCGCTTCGTCCTCGAACTGTGGGACCGCCCGGCGTTCCGCGACCGCGGTGTCGCGATGCTGCGCTCGGTGATCGGCAACCGCCGGACGGCCTCGCTCATGGTCGGCTTCGTCTCGCGGGAGCTCATCCGCCACATCGGCGAGCGCATCGCCCCGGGCGACGAAGGACGCACCCGCGCCTCGCTCGTCGCGAGCCAGGTCGTCGGCCTCATGGTCACGCGCTACGTGCTGGAGCTCGAGCCGATCGCCTCGACGCCCGTCGACGACCTCGTCGCCGCCATGGGCCCCAACCTCCAGCGCTACCTGACCGGCCCCCTGACCCCCGCCGCCTCCGCGTGACCCGATGCCTGGCCCTGCTGCACGCTGCGGGGCGGACGGGGGCGCTCGGCTCGGGCGGTCCGCGCTCACACATTCGTCCTCAATTGAGGACCGGCACCGAACTGCGGAGCGAACCCGCTGATCGGATCCGCATCCCGGCACTCGTCCTCAACTGAGGACGGTTCCAGAAGACGCTGGTGCGATTGCTGTCAGCGCGAACGGTGCAGGTTCTGTGCGACAGCCTCCATGATGAGCTTCTGCACGGCCGGCCAGTCCCCGATGATCATCTGGTAGCTCACGCGGATCACGTGATAGCCGTGGAGCAGGAGCTTCGCGTCGTGTCGAATGTCCTCATCACGCTGCGCACCGACGTGGTGCCCGCCATCGATCTGCAGGACGAGCCGATCACCGATGAGGAAGTCGACGCGGTGTCCGAGCACCCATGCCTGCGGCACGATCCGCAAGCGGAGCCACCTCAGCCGTCTGGGGACGATGGTCTCGAGACCTGAGTCCGCGAACGGCGTCGCTTCCGCCAGAACAGCACGCGCCGAGGCCGGCAAGGGGAGTCGGGCGAGCACGTCCCGGTCCACGAGTCTCTTGTTGAGGGCGGAGTCCCAGATGACCAGTGCATTATCGAACGGCACGCATTGGGCGACGGCGACCAACGTGTTCTCGATGCCGTCCTCGAGCGTGTGCGGCGGCCGTGGCATCACCGGCGCGAACCAGTGCACCACCGCTCTTGGCGCGTCGGTCTCGCCGTCACGGGCGACGCGCACGCCACCAGAGGCCGGCGGAGCGCACACGTGGGGCAGGTCGCCCTCATCGAGCACCCACAAGCCCAGTCGTCGCGCGCGCGTCACGCATCCGATGACGACGCCCGCTCGCGCCGCAGCCACCAGCAGCGGATCGGTTGCAGGCAGCGCCAGCCAAGAGCGACGAACCCGTTCCAGCTGACCGGCGGCGACGGCTTCCGCGAGCTCCCGCTTGGTGCACGTTCGACCGACGAGTGTTGACTGCCGGGCGATGCCGCTGCTCGCCTGCAGCGTCTGCCTCCAGGTGGGTTCTGCCGCCATGAGACGAGCATGAAGGCGAAGTGGAGATCCTCGCCGAGGGCCCCCACGATCTGGGGAGAACGGCACCTGGCCGCCGCCTGTGGAGGAGACGGCACTCCCCGGCCGCCGGCATCCTGCTTCCTCAATTGAGGAAGAGCGCCGAGGTGCCGACGCGAAGGCGGAATCTCGCCCGCAGGTGAGCCCGCGTCCTCAAACGAGGATCGCGAGCCTGGACGGACGCCCGGCCAAGACTCCTCAGTCGAGGAGCAGTGCCCGGATGCGGACCGGATCGTGATACGTCGGCCGCCACCCGGCGCTCGTCCTCAAATGAGGACGCGGAGCGGCCAAGCGGCCGGTGTGCAGAAGATTCAGTGGATGCCGCGACCCCGGCATGCCGGCTGCCGTCAGTTCAGGGCGGACGTCAGGCGTGCGACGCCGTCGAGGAACGTCGCCTTCGCGGGCTCGCGGCGCCACTCGTCGAGCGTCAGCTCGCGGCCGGCGTCGCGGTACGCCTGCTCGACCTCGCGCATCTGGGCGACGAACGACGCTCCGAGCACCAGCATCGAGACCTCCATGTTGAGGCTGAAGGAGCGGATGTCCATGTTGCTCGAGCCGATGACGGCGATGTCGTCGTCGATCGAGAAGTGCTTGGAGTGCAGGATGAACGGCGCCGGATACATGAAGATGCGCACCCCCGCCTGCAGCAGCGCCTCGTAGTACGAGCGCTGTGCGTGGTAGACCATGCCCTGGTCGCCGATCTCGGACACGAACAGCTGCACATCCAGGCCCCGCTCGCAGGCGGTCGTGATCGCGTAGACCATCGCCTCATCGGGCACGAAGTAGGGGCTCGTGAGGATCACGCGCTCGGTCGCACCGTGGATGAGCGAGAGGAACAGTCGCAGGTTGTTCTCGGTCTCGTACGCCGGCCCGCTCGGCACGAGCTGGCAGACGAGGTCTCCGGCGGCGGCGAGCTGTGCGGCCGGGACCTGCTCGTCGTCGAGCATCACGCCGGTCTCGACGAGCCAGTCCGACAGGAACACGGCATCGATCTCGGCGACCGCGGGCCCCTCCACCCGCGACACGAGCTCCTGCCACTTGAGTCCGCGCTTCAGGTTCTTGGGCGTGTTGTAGCTGCGGTCGATCAGGTTCTGCGAGCCGACGAAGGCGGTGCGGCCGTCGACGACGACGATCTTGCGGTGGTTGCGCAGGTCGGGGCGCTGGTACTTGCCCTGGAACGGCTGGACCGGCAGCATCCAGGACCAGATGACGCCGATGCGGTCGAGTTCGGCGAACGTCCTCTTCTGGCCGACGGCCTTGCGCGAGGCGACGTGGTCGGCGAGCAGGCGGACGGTGACGCCGCGCTTGACCGCGTTCTCCATGGCGGTGAAGAACACCTCGGTCGTCTTGTCCCACGAGACGATGAAGAACTCGACGTGGACGTACTTCTGGGCGGTGTCGATCGCCGCCGCCATGGCGATGATGGATGCCTCGTAGTCGCCGATCAGGTCGGCCCGGTTCCCACCCACCGGCGGCAGGCTCGTCAGCTTCTCGTTCTGCGTGGTGACCCTCGTGAACCACGTCGGCCACGACGAGGGATCCGCCTTCTCGTCCGCGACCGCCGCCACGCGGTCACGGATGATCCCGTCGATGCGGGCCTGCTCGGACCGCCGCTTCTTGGGCAGCTTGACGTTGCCGATGAGGAGGAACAGCACGATGCCGACGACGGGCAGCAAGAAGATCAGCAGCAGCCACGACATCGCCGCGGTGGGCTTGCGCCCCTTCGGGATGATGATGAGCGCGGTGATGTTGACAGCGAGCACGACGAGCGCGCCGATCGTCCAACCCAGGTTGGCGAAGAATCCGGAGTCCACGTGAGCAGTGTGCCGCATTCCGCGGCGATCCCGGTACATTCGCGAGGGTGACCTCGACCGCCACCGCTTCCGGGCGCCCTCGCTGGCTGCTGCCCACCTTCGTCGGATACCGGCGCGAGTGGCTCCTGCCCGACATCGTGGGCGGCCTGTCGGCCGGGGCTGTCGTGGTTCCGCAGGCGATGGCGTACGCGACGATCGCCAACCTTCCGGTGCAGGTCGGCCTCTACACGTGCATCCTCCCGATGCTCGTGTACGCGCTGCTCGGCGGCAGCCGTGCCATGAGCGTGTCGACGACGTCCACGATCGCGACGCTCACCGCGACGACGCTTGTATCGGCGGGCGTTGCGGCGAGCGCCGACGATCCCGACGCAGCGCTCGGTTCGCTCGTGCTGCTGACACTGCTGGTGGGCGCGATCCTCCTGATCGCCTGGCTGCTGAGGCTCGGGTCGCTGGTCGAGAGCATCAGCGGCGCCACCGTGCTCGGTCTCAAGATCGGCGTCGGCGCGACGGTCGCGGTCGGCCAGTTGCCGAAGCTGCTCGGCGAGACGGGCAACGTCTCGGGTGAGGGTTTCATCAATTCCCTGGTCGCGGTCGGCAAGGCCCTGGACAGCGTCAACCCGCCCACCGTCGTGCTCTCGGTGGCGTCGATCCTGGTGCTGGTCCTGCTGCAGCGGTTCGCGCCGCGCGTGCCGGGGACGCTCATCGTCGTCGTCGGTGGGATCCTGCTCAGCGCGTTCACCGGGATGACCGCGGCCGGGGTGGCGCTCATCGACCCGGTGCCGTCGGGGTTCCCGCTCCCGTCCCTCCCCGACTTCACGCACCTGCCCGAGCTGGTGCCCGGCGCGCTCGCGATCGCCATCATGGCGTTCCTGGAGTCCGCGGCCGTGGCCCGCGGCATCCGCAAGGCGACCGAGCCGCAGGTCGACAGCAACCAGGAGCTCTTCGCGACCGGCGCCGCCAACGTCGTCGGCTCGTTCTTCACGACGATGCCTGCGGCAGGCGGGTTCTCGCAGAGCGCGGTCAACCAGAACGCCGGGGCGAAGACGCTGCTGTCGACGATCGTCACGGTGGCGCTGGCGATCCTGGTGGCGCTGTTCCTCGGCCCGGTGCTGAGCCTGCTGCCGCAGGCGACGCTCGCAGCCATGGTGTTCGTCGCCGTCATGGGGCTCATCAACATCCCCGAGCTCGTGCGCTGGGCGCGCATCAGCCGGATCGACTTCTGGATCGCGCTCGTCGTCGCGCTCATCGGCCTGTCGGCCGGGCTGCTCCCCGCCGTCGCCATCGGCGTCGTCATGACGCTCGTGCTCGTCCTGCGCGAGGTGAACATCCCCAAGCTCGACATCACGGGCCGTGAGGGCGACGCCCTTGCCGTGCACCTCGGGCGCGGCCTGTACACGGCCAACGCGGCCGAGAACGCCCGGGCGATCGTCGCCCTGGCGACGAGCCAGACGCCGCCCGTCGATGCCGTCGTGCTCGACGTCGAGCGGCTTGACATCGTCACCGTCACGATCCTCGACGCGCTCGAGGACCTCGACCGCGAGCTGACTCAGCTGGGCATCGTGCTGCACCTGGTGCGGCTTCCCGAGAAGGCCACGGCCATCGCGCGCAAGACCCCGTGGTTCGAGGGACTCGAACGGGCGGGCCGCGTGCACGACACCGTCGACGAGGGTCTCGCTGCCGCGTCGGTGTGAACCCGGCCCGGACATGACGAGGGGGTGGATGCCGCGGCATCCACCCCCTCGTCTGCCCGTGTCAGTCGCTCGCGAGCTTCGCGGCGAACTCCCTCTCGATATCGATGTAGTGATCGTCTGCGACGTCGTAGACCACCTCGTGGATCTCGCCGCCGGTGAAGGCGAACCGGTTGGGATAGGCGATCGTCACGGTGTCGCCGGAGTCGTATCCGACGCTCAGACCTTCGCCGGTCAGGGCGTAGCGGCCGAGCTGCGTGCGGATGTCGGCGGAATCCACGGCCTGGTCGTCCACGTAGAGCGTCAACGTGCCGAGGGCCTCGCCATGCTCGCCATGGCCCTTCTTCTCGAACCCGACCCCGACGACGTGGCGGCCCTCGGAGGGCGCGCCGGTGGTGACGCGCTGCTCGGGTGGGATGCCGAGGAAGTTGTACACGAACGACAGCTCGCCGTCCTTCACGTACAGGCTGTAGCCGCCGAAACGCGACCCCTGCGCGACGATGACACCCTCCGTATCGGAGGTGAAGTCGACGTCGGCGAGGATCTTGAACGACACCTGCTGCGTACGCGCGGCGAGTTGCTCCTGCACCTCGGTCGTGCCGGGGTAGTAGATGTAGCGGCCGTCGACGGGCACGGGCAGGTGGTACTCGAGCTTCACGAGCTCGGGGACGCTGAGGTCGTTCAGCGGGAGCACACCGTACTTGTGCGCCTCTTCGAGCCAGAGCGCGGTGAGCTCCTCGAGCTTCTCAGGATGCTCGGTGGCGAGGTCGTGCGCCTCTGAGCGGTCCTCGTCGACGTGGAACAGCTGCCAGCGGTCCTTGTCGAAGTTCCCGAGGCCGATGGGAATCGGCCCGTGTTCGGCGACGGCCTTCCACCCCTTGTGCCAGATACCTCGGGTGCCGGCGAGTTCGTAGTACTGGGTCTCCTTCTTCGTCGGCGCATCGCCGCTGTCGAAGGTGTAATTCATGGAGACACCGGGCATCGGTGTCTGCTCGACGCCGTCCACGACGGAAGGCGCCGTGACGCCGCAGGCCTCGAGGATCGTCGGCACGATGTCGGTGCAGTGGTGGTACTGATCGCGCACCTCGCCCTTCGCGGCGATGCCGGCCGGCCAGTGGATGATCAGCGGATCGGCCGAGCCACCCGCATACGAGTACCGCTTGAACATGCGGAACGGCGTCGAGAAGGCCACGGCCCACCCGGTCGGATAGTGGTTGTAGGCCTCGGGGCCGCCGAGCTCGTCGATCATCTCGAGGTTGTGCGCGACGTCGTCGGGGTAGCCGTTGAAGAAGAGGTTCTCGTTGACCGAGCCGCTGGGGCTTCCCTCACCCGAGGCGCCGTTGTCGGCCGCGTAGATGATGAGGGTGTTTTCGAGCTGTCCCGACTTCTCGAGATGGTCGATGACGCGGCCGACCTGGGCGTCGGTGTACTCGCTGTACCCCGCGAAGACCTCGGCCATGCGGCTGAACAGCCTCTTCTCTTCGTCGCTCAGCTCGGCCCAGGGTCGCACCGCGTCGCCGGGCGAGAACGTCCCCTCCGTCATCGGGTTGATCTCGGTGAGTTCGGTGCCCTCGGGCAGGATGCCGCGCTCGATCATGCGCGGCAGCACCCACTCGCGATAGGCCTCATAGCCGTCGTCGAAGACACCCTTGTACTTGTCGATGTACTCCTGAGGCGCGTGATGGGGGGCGTGGTTCGCGCCGGGGCAGAACCACAGGTACCAGGGCTTGTCGGGGTTTGACTGCTTGGTGTCGCGCAGCATCCGGATCGCCTGGTCGGCGAGGTCCTTCGACAGGTGGTAGCCGTCCTCGGGCATGTAGGGCTGATCGATGTAGTGGTTGTCGACGGCGAGGTCGGGGTACCACTGGTTCGTCTCGCCGCCGATGAACCCGTAGAACCGGTCGAACCCCTGACCGAGCGGCCACTCGCTCCGATCCGAGCCGCTGGAGAGGGCGTTGACCGGCACGTTGTGGTTCTTGCCCACCCAGTAGGTCGACCACCCCGCGTCGCGGAGGATGCGTGCGATCGACGCGTTCGACTTCGGGATGTGCCCGCTGTAGCCCGGGAAGCCGACCGCCGACTCGGAGATCGTCGCGAAACCGTTCTGGTGATGCGTGCGACCGGTGAGGAAGGTGGACCGCGTGGGCGAGCAGAGCGATGTCGTGTGCCACTGCGAATACGTCAGACCGTTGTCGGCAAGGCGCTGAAGGGTCGGCATCTTGATCCGCCCGCCGTACGGCTCCCATGCCGCAAGGCCGGTGTCGTCGTAGAGGACGACGAGGACGTTCGGCGCATCCTTCGGCGCCTTCGTCAGCTCGTAGGCGCCCCAGTCAGGCGTCGAGTCGCGGATGTCGAGTTCGATCTTCCCCTGGAAATCGCGAGGCACAGGGCTCTCCTTCGTTGACGTGTCGAGGGCACCCGGAGCCCCCACCTCGGACCCTATTGGGGATGCCGGGACCGCGGGAGAGACTCACGGACGATTCACCGATCCGTCGCCGTGCGGCGTGGTCAGTGCGTGACGAACGCCTTCAGCAGGATGAGGATCACGCCGAACGACGCCGCGATGAGGGCGCCGAGCAGGCGCGCGGCGAACCTCGGCCGCCAGCGCCCGACCGCGATCCAGCCGAGCACCGCCAGCAGGATCGTGTTGACGATGAGCGCCGCCCAGTTGGCGACCACGTCGGGAATGACGTGAGAGGTGCCCAGGAACAGGATGACGACAGGCACGACGCTCGCCACGAGCAGCCCCGAGGACTCCCGGGCCGCGAATGCCAGACTCCCGGCGGGCGACGCCTTGCCGCGGGACTCGGCGAGGCGCGCCACGGCGCCGGCGTACACGTGCGCGGCGTAGAAGACCAGAACGGTGACGATGACCGTGACGAGCACTTCGAAAGACGCTCCTCTGCCGGCGACGACGATCATGCCCGAGACCAGGATGAGGCCGTAGATCGCCTCCTCCGTCATCAGGATCGGCAGCAGCGACGGGGAGGTGCCCGTCTCGTCGCCGAGATCCTCCTCGCTCATGAGGCCCCAGCCTGTCGCCGGTGCCGCGAGCGCCGCAGCAGCTTCTCGAGCTCGATGAACACCGGCACCAGCAGCGACAGGCCCAGGCAGATGAGCCACTCGTTCCCGGTCAGCGACGTCGTGCCGACGAGGCGCTGCAGGAAGCCGATCTCGACCGCCGCGACGGTCAGCGCCAGCGGGATCGCCAGCCACTTGACCGCGACCAGGATCGGCGCCGTCAGGCCCGACTCCGGATCGCGGCGCATGACCAGTCCGCCGAAGATCGACCCGAGGGCCGCGACCACGAACGCCATCGTGACCGGCGCGTTCGGCGCGGTGGAGCTCAGCTGGTCGGGGTGGATCAGCAGCGGGATGAGCGTCGTGATGAAGATGAGTCCACCGTAGATGAACCACAGCACCACCGCACCGCCGTTCGCGATGGTCTTCTTCGGATCGCGCGGCGGCTTCTGCATGATGCCGTCGGGTGCGGGATCGAGCAGGATCACGATGACCGGGAAGATCGCGATGAAGAAGTTGAGGAACAGCACCATGATCGGCGTGAGGGGCACGCCGTCATTGATGTCGAACAGGCTCGCGACGAGGAACAGCAGCACGAGCGAGAACAGCTGCGACATCTGGAACCGCACATAACTGACGATCTTGTCGTAGATCGCGCGGCCCAGGCGCACGGCCGTCACGAGCGTGCCGAAGTTGTCGTCGACGAGGATCATCTTGCCGGCCTGCTTGGTCACGTCGCTGCCCGAGCCCATCGCGACGCCGATGTCGGCCTGCTTGAGCGCGGCGGCGTCGTTGACGGCGTCGCCGGTCATCGCGACGACGGCGCCGTCCTCCTGCATGAGGCGCGCGAGGCGCAGCTTGTCTTCGGGCGTCACGCGCCCGAACACGTGCAGGTGGGGAAGCTTCGCCTTGAGCTCGTCGTCCGACATCGCCTGGATCTCGGCGCCGCTGGCCGCTCCCCCGCCGAGGCCGAGCTGATCGCCGATCGCCGACGCGGTGATGGCGTGGTCCCCGGTGATCATGCGGACCTCGATGCCCGCCTCGCGCGCGATGCGCACCGCCTCCTTCGACGACGGCCGCAGCGGGTCGATGATGCCGACGAGCCCGGCGAGGCTGAGATCCTTCACCTCGGCCATCGGGTCGCTGGGCACGGGGGTCCCCGGCGCGAGGCGCCGGACCGCGAACGCGAGGACGCGCAGGCCCCGCTCTGAGAGCTGCCGGTTCGCGTCGAGGATCTCCTGACGCTTCTCTTCGATGGGAGCGACCCCGTCGACGGTGAGCACCGACGAGCACCGCTCGAGCACCACGTCGGGTCCGCCTTTGACGAGCTCGACGAGCTCGGTCCCTCCGCCGGCCGCGGAGCGTTCGTGGAACGTCGCCATGAACTTGTAGGCCGAGTCGAACGGCACCTCCGCGGCCCGGGGGTACTGGACGCGCGTGAGTGCGGCATCCGCCCCCATCTTCGCCGCGAGCACCACCAGGGCGGCCTCGGTCGGATCGCCGATCACATCGCCGTCGTCCGAGACCGTCGCGTCGCTGCACAGCGTGAGGGCCAGCGCGAGCTGCGTGAAGTCGGGTACGGGCAGACCTGCGGCGTGGCGGATGTCACCGGTCTTCTCGTAGCCGGTGCCGCTGACGGTGAACCACTCGCCGGCGTAGTACAGCGACTCCACCGTCATCTCGTTCATCGTGAGCGTGCCGGTCTTGTCGGAGTTGATGGCGCTCGTCGCGCCGAGGGTCTCGACGTCGGTGAGGTTCTTCACGACCGCCTTGTGCTCGGCGAGCTGCCGCGAGCCGTACGACAGCATCGCCTGCACGAACGACGGCATGCCGGTCGGAATCGCCGAGATCGCCATCGAGATGCCGAGCAGGATGACCGAGGTGATCTCCTGTCCGCGCAGGAGCCCGGTGAGGATGATGACGGCGACCGCGCCCCACGCGATCCAGCCGAGGACGCCGGTCAGCGAGTCCAGTTCGCGCTGCAGGGGCGACTTGGAGGGCTTCACCGCCGACAGCATCGACGCGATCTGCCCCATCTGCGTGCCCATGCCGGTCGCGACCGCGACCGCGGTCGCGGTGCCGCGCGTCACCTGCGTGTTCTGGAACACCATGTTGGCGCGGTCGCCGAGCGTCGTCTCGGGATCGGCGATGACGGCGGCGTCCTTCGCGATGGGCGCGCTCTCGCCGGTGAGCGCCGCCTCCTGCGTCTCGAGCGTCGCCGAGCGGACGATGCGGGCGTCGGCCGGCACGATGTCGCCGGCCTCGAGCGTGATGACGTCGCCCGGCACCAGCGACGTCGCATCCACCTGCAGGAGCGCGCCGTCGCGGACGACCTTCGCCTTGGGGATCTGCATCTTGGCGAGGGCGTCGACGGAGGCCTTGGCCTTCAGCTCCTGGCGTGCGCCGAGGAAGACGTTGAGGATCACCAGCGCCCCGACGAGGATGCCGACGCTCACCTGGTTGATGAAGAGGCTGATCACGGCGACCGCGACGAGCATCACGTTCATGGGGTCGGCGAGCTGGCGCAGCGACACCTGCCACACCGACGGCGCGGGCTCGGCGGCGATCGCGTTCGGCCCGTGCTCGGTGAGCCGGCGCTGCGCCTCGGCACTCGTGAGCCCGGCATCCCGATCGGTGCCGACGGCCGCCACGACGGCGTCGGCGTCCTGCGTGAACCAGGGCGTTTCGGTGGATCCTCCGGTGGCGGTGGTCATGTGACCGACGCTACCGACGGGGTGTTCACCCGTCCGGGGTGATCTTGAGGTCCTGACGCGGCACGACGATCTCGCGGATGATGAGGAGGATGGATGCCGTCACCGGCAGGGCGACCAGCACGCCTATGACGCCGCCGAGCGCGCCGCCCACCATTGCGGCGATGAGCACGAGGGCGGCGGGGATCGACACCGCGCGGTTCATGATGCGCGGGCTCAGCACGTAGGACTCGATCTGGATGTACACCAGGTACGCGATCGCGAAGATGAGCGCCTGGGTCGGGCTGGAGAACAGCGCGACGCCCGTGCCGAGCACGAGGAAGATGACCGACCCGAACAGCGGGATGAGCGTGATGACGAACGCGATGACCGCCATCAGAGCCGCGAACGGCAGGCCGATCACGAGGTGCAGCACGAGCACGGCGCCCGCGTTCAGCGCGGAGAGGGTCACCGAGCCCAGCAGCGCGCTGCCCACCGACGCGGTGATGCGCTCGGTCAGCTCCTCGAGCTTCGGCCGGCTGTGCGCGGGGGCGAGCAGATAGAACGCCCGCTTGATCGCGTCGAGCGACGCCAGGAAGTAGAGCGTCAGCGCGACGACGATGAAGCTCGCCGAGATGGCCGCGACGAAGCCGACGCCGGCCGCCACGATGCCGACGCCGATCGCGGCGTGCGTGGAGGGACTCGCGACCCAGTCGGCGAGTCCCTGGACCACGCCGGTGATCGCGCCCTGCATGTCGGGCGGAAGGCCCGCGAACCACGGTGTCTGATCGACCTTGTCGAGCGCTTCGGGGATGGTTCTGATGAACTGGCCGATCTGCGCGAGCAGCGGCGGCAGCACGAACACCAGGAACAGCACGAACAGCACCGCGAAGCAGCCGAACACGATGAGGATCGCCATCGCCCGCTTCAGGCGCTTGCGCTCGAGCATGCGCACGATCGGGTCGAGGCCCAGCGCGAGGAACATCGCGAGCACGATGTACAGCAGGATCGTGCCGATCGAAGTGAGCGCCGTGCCCAGCAGCAGCGCCCCGAGCACCCCGATGGTCGCGAGGAACCCCGACACGAGCGGCCGCTGGAACAGCGCCTGCACGTTCAGCGGTCCGCGGCGGCGGGTCCGTGGGGCCGGAGCGTCGACCACCGGCGCGACGGGCGGCGTCACGGCATCGGTCGCACCGGGCGGCGGTGCCGCAGCGTCGGTCATCGCGCGCCTCCCTCGTCCGCACCATCCTGGCGTCCGGCCACTCCCAGGAACCGGATGAACACGGCGATCCATCCGAAGATCAGCGCGAAGACGATGATCTCGAACGCCGTGAGCGAGAAGTATCCGACGGCGAACAGCACGATCGACACCACGGTCGCCGCCAGAAACGTGGACGCGGCGACGAAGTAGGCGCGCGGCATCCCTCTCAGCACCCGGTACCCGGCGATCAGGAGCACGAGGTACGCGACCGCCATGCCGGAGGCAGACAGGTTGTGCACGAGCAGGTTCACGTCGACGGGGACGATGCCCACGAACGCGAGCATGATGCCCATGATGACGAAGGCGGTGCTGACGAAGCGCGCGACGCCGCCGTACGCCAGCGTGCCGGCCGCGGCGAGCGCCGCCAGGTCGCGCGAGATGTGCACGGCGAAGGTCGTGACGAGCAGACCGCCCGCGATGAGGGTGCCGTTGAAGATCCAGCTCGACAGGTCGTCGAACGTGCCGAGCTGGCTGAAGTGGACGCTCCACCAGTCCGGGTCGGGGGTCGTGATCGTGGCCGTCAGCGTGCCGATCGAGATGAACGCCATGAGCAGGGCCGACAGCCGCTGCGTCGTGATGCTCGAGGACGACAGGTACACGAAGTACGTCGACAGGCCCAGCGTGACCGCCATCAGCACGACGGCCCAGAACGTCACGATCGGCAGGCCGATGAACCCCAGCGCCAGCAGCCGGTACAGCGCGTACGTCGCGAGGTAGGCGAGCGCGACATGCACGACCACGACCGAGATGGTGTTGACGGTGAACAGCCACGGCGCGAGCTGTCGCCGCCACTGCTGCTCGGGCTGTGCGCGCGACCGCCAGTAGCCGGCGGTGGCGGCGATCGCCGCGACGACGGCCGCGCCCGCGGCCGCCCACACGGCGAACGGGTCGTCGCCGACGAACGACAGCGCTCCACCGATCTGCGCGACGACGAAGCCGTAGACGGCGCCGACCGCCTGCGCGGCCAGCGACGCATAGACGGCCTCGCGCTCGGCGCGGCGGGTCTGCACGGGAGCGCCGATCGCCGCCTCGTCGGACGTGATCCGGGTCATGGCGTCAGTCTGTACCGCGTGCCGTCACCCGGCGGGGGTGATTCCCGCCGGGCTCCGGCATGGTTCGCTTCCGACATGAGCAGCGGGCAACAGGCGGGTCCCTTCAACGCGCGCGTCGCGATCCTGATGGCGATGGCGATGTTCGTGCTGGTCGTCGACACGTCGCTGATGAACGTGTCGATCTCGGCGGTGGTGAGGGACCTGGGGGCCACCGCGAGCGGCGTGCAGGGAGCGATAGCGCTCGAGGCGCTCGTGTCGGCCGCCTTCATCCTCATCGGCGGCAAGACCGGCGACCTCATCGGGCGCAAGCGGGCCTACGTGCTGGGCCTGATCGGCTACATGATCGGCGCGATCGCGATGACGTTCGCGTGGAGTCTGACCGCCGTCATCATCTTCTGGGCCATCATCGGCGGGCTCGGGGCCTCCCTCCTCCTCCCGTCGATGCAGTCCCTCATCCACGGCAACTTCGAGGGCGCGCACCGCACGCGCGTGTACGCGATGGTCGGTGCGGCGGCGGCGATCGCCGCGGCCGTCGGGCCGCTCCTGGGCGGCGCCATCACGACGTTCCTGTCGTGGCGCGTCGGATTCGCCCTCGAGGCCCTCACGATCCTGGTCGTGCTCATCGGCGTGCGGCTGGTGAAGGACGTGCCGTTCACGGGCGACCGCTCCGTCGACATCTTCGGCTCGGTGCTCTCTGTCGTCGGCATGGGCGGCATCGTGCTCGGCATCCTGCTGTGGCAGGAGGGCGCGGGATACGTGGGCGCGACGATCGCACTCGGCGTCGTCGCCCTCATCGGCCTCGGGTTCTGGCTCGTGCGCCGCAAGCGCGCGGGCCAGGCCACACTGCTGGATCCCGCGCTCTTCTCCTCGAAGCCGTTCCGCACCGGCGCGGCAGGTCAGCTGCTGCAGCAGATCACCCTCGGCGGCACGATGATCGTGCTTCCCCTCTACCTGCAGATGGTGCTGGAGTACGACGCGTTCCTGGCGGGCCTGTCGATCGCCCCGCTGTCGCTGAGCATGTTCGTGATCGCACTCCTCGCCGGCCGGGGCGTCAAGCGGCGGCCGGCCACGATCATCCTGGTCGGGTTCCTGCTGGCCGTGATCGGCCTGGTCGTGCTGGTGCCGCTCGTGCCGATCGCGACGAGCGGGTGGTACCTCGCCATCCCCCTGATCGTCGTCGGGTCGGGGCTGGGCATGCTCGTCTCGCAGCTCAACAACTACACGCTGTCGCCCATCGCCGAGGAGCGGGTCAGCGAGGCGGCGGGCGTCAACTCGGCAGCCGGCTCGTTCGGCCTGTCGTTCGGGCTCGCGTTCGCCGGTGCGATCCTGCTCGCCGCACTCGCCAGCAGCTTCACCACCCTCGCCGACCAGAGCACGGTGCTCACCGACGACCAGAAGACCCACGTCTCGGATGTGCTCGAAGAGGACGCCGAGCTCATGTCGAACACCGGGCTCGAAGAGATGCTCGCCGACGAGCCGCCCGAGACCTCGGCCGAGATCATCCGCATCAACAGCGAGGCGGGCCCGATCGCCCTGCAGATCGCGCTGTTCGTGCCGATCCTGGCCGCCGCGGCCGGTGCGCTGAACGCGCTGCGGATGCGGCGGCTCCCCGACCCCGCGCCGTCGAGCGGCGTCGACAGCGTCGTGGGCTGAGCCTTACAGCAAGGGGAGCCGCTCTCACGCGCGTGCCGACGACGCGACCTCTTCGATGAAGGCGACCTGCGCGGCGATCATGCGCGCGATCTCTGCCGGATCCACGGACTCGTCCGATGCGTGGATGCGGGCCTTCGCGGTGTCTTCGGCGCCCCACAGCACGATCGCCGCGTCGGGGGCGATCTTCTTGAGCGATGCCACGAGCGGGATCGATGCCCCGCTGCCGATCGATTCGACCTCGGCGCCGTACGCCGAGGCGAGGGCGTCCTTCGCCGCGACGATCGCGGGGTGCGTCTCGTCGACCGCGAACGCGTGACCGGTCTTCACCTTCGTGACCTCGACCTCGCAGTTCCACGGCCGCTGCGCGCGCAGATGCGCCATGAGGGCCTCGAGCTGCGCATCGGCGTCCGACCCGGGGACGATGCGCATCGACAGCTTCGCGGTCACCTCGGGGAGCAGCACGTTGGAGGCCTCGGCGACGCTCGGCAGGTCCATGCCGAGCACCGTCACCGAGGGCTTCGCCCAGATCCGGTCCGACAGCGACCCGGTGCCGAGGTAGTCGACTCCGGGAAGGATCGCCGACCCGTCCCGGTAGACGCCCTCCTCCATCGCCGCACCGTCCCACCGCGACGTGTCGACCCCGGCGATGACCGTGTCGCCGGCCTCGTCGTGCAGCGTGTCGAGGATGCGGATCATCGCCGTCATGGCGTCGGGCGCCGCGCCGCCGAAGAGGCCGGAATGGACGGGGAACGCGAGAGTGCGCACCGTCACGGTGCACGCCACGTCCCCGCGCAGGGCGGTGGTCAGCCCCGGTCGCCCGACGACCTGGCCGCCGATGTCGGCGATGACGAACGCGTCGGCGGCGAACCTCTCGGGGTTCGCCTCGACGAAGTCCTCGAGGTGCGAGATCGTCTCTTCCTCGCCTTCGACCAGCAGTTTGATGCGGCACGGCCGATCCGCGCCGAGCAGGCGCAGCGTCGCGTAGTGGATCACGAGCCCCGACTTGTCGTCGGCGGCGCCGCGGCCGTAGATGCGGCCATCCTCGCCGTCGACCGGCTCGAACGGCGTGGTGGACCACCCCTGGCTGGCCGGCGCGGGCTGCACGTCGTAGTGGGCGTACAGCAGCACCGTCGGGGACCCCTCGGGCCCCGGCAGGTCGGCGTAGACGCACGGGTACCCGCCGGGGACGTCGAGGAGCGAGACCTCGGTGGCGCCGGCGGCCTGGAACAGCTCGACCACCGCCTCGCCCATCCGGTGGACGGGTTCGGGATCGAAACCAGGGAACGCCACCGACGGGATCCGCACGAGACCCCGCAGGCGGTCGAGCACCTCCGGCATCAGTTGCTCGACCTCGGACGCACGATCGGACATGATTCCTCTTCTCGGTCGGGAGTCTCGCGGACTCTCAGTAGGACCTGTCGGCTCTCGTCACGCTCGACCAGGCGTCAGGCCGGCACGATCAGCTGGATCAGCAGCCCCGCGGCGACGACCGCGACCCATGACACCAGCATCGGGATCGTGAACGAGTGCCAGACGGGGATCTGCGTGAGCTTGGTCGAGCCGGTGGCATCGGTCTCGACGGCTGCGATCTGCGAGCCGTTCGCGGGGAACAGCCACACGCCGATGAGGGACGGCCACATCGCCGTGATCACCCCCGGGGCGAGGCCCGCGGCGAGCGCGATCGGGATGAGCGTGTTGGTGGTCGCCGACTGGCTCGTGGTCAGACCGCAGACGAGGAAGAGCGCGACAGCCAGCAGCAGCGGATTCGCGTCGATCATCTGGCCGAGCGGCTCGATGATGGTCTCTTCGTTGGCCGCGATGAAGGTGTCGGCCATCCAGGCGATGCCGAAGAGGGCGACGGCGGCCACGTATCCGGCCTTGAGCAGGGGCTGCTCGACCACCAGGCTGGGCTTCACACGCCGCACCAGGATGATCACGAGGGCGGCGGTGAACATCACCATCTCGATCACCGTGGCCATGCCGATCGGAACGAGTTCGCCTTCTGCGTCCGGGAATGCCGGCCGGAGTCCCGGGAACAGCCCCAGCAGCACGACCAGCAGCGTCCCCGCGATGAAGATGAGCGCGGCGGTCTGACCGCCCGGGGGCACCGGGTGCTCGATGAAGGTGGTGGATGCCGTCTTCTCGGCCATCCTCGTGCGTGCCCGGCGCGGGGCATCCGAGCTTCCGCCCTCGGCGGTACCGGCCATCTTCGCGTCGTACCGTGCGCGCAGTGCGGGCGACAACTCGACGCGGCCGTCCGCGACGCGCTTGAGGAACTCGGGGTCGTCGAGAAGGTCCTTGCCGAGGCGCTGCTGCACGAACGATGTCGCGATGCAGGCGACGATCGCCGAGGGGATCGTGATGAGGAGGATCTGCGGGAGCTCATAGCCGGTGCCCGCCATGAGGACGAGGTATGCCGCCATCGCCGCTGACACCGGACTCGCAGTGATGCCGAGACCCGAGGTCACCGTCGAGGCGGCCAGCGCGCGCTCGGGGCGCTGCCCGTTGCGATACGCGGTCTCGTAGATCACCGGGATGAGCGCGAAGAAGATGTTGGACGTGCCCGAGAGCACGGTGAAGACGAACGCCACGACCGGCGCCACGTAGGTGAGCCGCCGAGGGTTGCGCTGAATGATCTTGGACGCGATCGACACGAGGTAGTCGATGCCGCCGGCCGCCTGCATGGCCGAGGACGCCGTGATGACCGCGATGATGATGAAGAACGCGTCGATCGGAGGCGAACCGGGCTCGAGCCGGAACACGAACACCAGGATCGTCGTGCCGACGACGCCCCACAGACCCAGCCCGAGCCCGCCGGTGCGGACACCGAGCACGATGGCGCCGAGCACCACACAGGCCTGCAGGATGACGAGTACGGTTTCCATCTCGCTCCTTCGCCGTTGCGCGCCGTCGTCGGCGCCGCTTGAGGGGTGACGGCCCGGGTCCGGGTCCCGGGCCGGGCCTCACCGGGGGCTACTCCTCGATCCTCAGCTCACGGCCGTGGGCCGTCAGCGCGTAGATCACGAGGATGTCGACGGCGATGATCGCCAGCGCCCAGAAGGGCTGCGTGGGGATCAGCATCAGCTGCCCGATCGCGCTCAGGGCCGCGAGGATGATCGCGACCACCCGCGCCCACGTCTGTCCCGCCAGCAGGGCGATGCCCGTCAGGATCAGCAGCACCCCGATGATGAGGTTCCACCATCCCCAGCCCTGCACGTCGAAGAGGAACAGTGAGCCGTCCACGACGGCGAAGTAGGCGTCGGGCCCGACGATGGCGACGAGTCCCTGAAGCCCGCCGAAGACACCGCTGATGAGGAGGATGACTCCGGCGAAGACGCCCCAGCCCGCCCACCCGGTGCGGCCGCTTGTTGCACTGCTCATTACGTTCTCCTGTTCTGTCGTTCTGGCACAGGCACGCTATGGTCGCGTCCTCGGGCGTCACGTCACCCGATGCGGGTGAGAATCCCCGTCGTCGATGGGATTCACCGAGATGACGGCGATGTGCAGCCCGTCGAACATCGCGAGCAGCCCTATCAGCCGTGCCTGATCGGGCACGGGACCCACCACATGCGTGCGTCCCTGCGCGTCGGTCGTGACGGTGAAGCCTTCCAGCGCCGTGACGACGAGGTCCGGGCTCAGCGGCCCGCTGACCACGATCTCGACCGTCTGATCGTGCACCGTGACCCCCTTCGAGACGATGCGCCCGCAGCGCTCGGGCTCCCGCAGGCGACAACTCTCCAGCATGGCTCTCGCCGCCACGTCACCCCTGTGGGATGATTTGGCCACCGCGCGCCCCTGAGGAAAGGGATGCCAGTGGTCGAACCTCGCAGAATGCCGCCGCACGCCGTCGATCGCCCTGCGCTCCGGCGGCAGCTCGACGCGGCCCTCGTCTCGCCGCTCGCGCTCGTCGTGGCTCCGGCTGGTGCGGGCAAGACGGTCCTCGTCACGCAGTGGGCGCAGTCGCGTCCCGACCTCGCCGTCGCGTGGTTCGATCTGACGGCCGCGGACCGTGCCGTCGGCGCGTTCGCGCGCCGCCTGTGCGCGGGGATCGCAGCGGTCGCGCCGCGGTTCTCGCCGCCGGAGCCGCCCGCCGTCACCGCCAGGGCACGGCTGGGCGAACCGTTCCTGGTCGACCTCGCGGAACGGCTGGCGGACGCGGGCGACCTCGTCCTCGTGTTCGACGACCTCGACCACCTCTCGAAGACCGCGGTCCTGACGGATCTGTGGCGGCTCGTGGATCTCCTCCCTCCCAACGCGCACGCGATCTTCTCGTCGCGCGTCGACCTGAACCTCGGCTGGAGCCGGCACCGGCTGGAGCACGACCTCGTCGAGATCCGCCAGCGCGAACTGGCCTTCGACGACGAGACCACCGGCAAGGTGCTGTCCGCGATCGCCGGACGCCACATCGGCCCCGCCACCGCCGCGGCGGTCACCGCGCAGACCGAGGGGTGGGCGGCGGGCGTGCAGCTCACGGCGCTGCGGCTGCGCTTCGCCGACGACCCCGGCCGCGTGGTCGAGGAGCTCACCGATACCGACCAGCTCGTCATGAACTATCTCAGCGTCGAGGTCCTCGACGGGCTGCGCCCCGAGCGGCGCGGCGCCCTCATGCGGCTGGCGGTGCTCGACGAGGTGTCGGCGGGCGTGGTCGAGGCGGTCGCCGACGTCGCGGGCGGCGACGACTTCCTCACCGCGCTCGAGCGCGACTCGCTGTTCCTCGTGCGTGTGCCGGGCCGCCCCGGCTGGTTCCGTCTGCACCGGCTGTTCCGCGATCTGCTCATCTATCGGCTCCGCGCGACGGAGCCCGCCGTCGAAGAGGGCGTGCTCGAAGCGGCCGCCGATTGGTTCCTCGCGGCCGGCGACACCGACACCGCCGTCGACTATCTGCTGCGCGGGCGCCGCTGGACGCGCGCCATGGACCTGATCCTCGGCCTCGGGCCCGACCCGTCCGAGGAGGTGCGCGCCGCGAAGATCGCCCACTGGCTCTCGATGGTCCCGCCCGAGGTGCGGGTGGCACGACCCGACGCCGTGCTGCTGCTCGCGATCGCGAACACGATGAGCGGGCACACCAGATCAGCCGTCGACACGCTGCAGCGGCTCGCCGACCGTCGCCTCACCGTCGGCCGTCGCCAGATCGCGCTGGCCTACCTCGCCGCGGAGGTGCAGTTCAGCCCGCACCCCGAGCTCTTCGCGGGCATCGCGGACGAGGCCCTCGCCCTGCTGGCGGCGCACCCCGACGCCGGACCGCCCGACCTGATGGGCCTGACGTCACGTCCGCTGCTCCAGCTGATCAGCCAGGTGTCGGCCGGACGGGCGCTGCTGATGCTCGGCCGGATCGACGACGCACGCGCGCACCTCGCCGCAGCCCTTTCACCGGCCGCGCTCGCGTATCCCCGCCATCGGGTGCACGCGCTCGGCTCGCTGGCGGTCGCGGAAGCGCTCTCGGGCCTGCTCACGAGCGCCTCCGAGCACGCGAACGAAGCACTCGCCGTCGAGCGCGACATCGGCGCGCACGGTCACCCCGCTCCCGCCGACGCCCACCTCGCACGCGCACTCGTGTGCATCCAGCGGGGCGAGGCCGGAGCGGGCGCGGCCTCGCTCGCCGTGGCCGTCGCGGCGGCGGCATCCAACAACCGCACGCAGCTGCTCTGGCTCGCCCACGTCGCCTCACGACTCATCCATCCGCTCGACCTCGCCGACGACGTCGAGGCCCTCGGTCCGCCGCCCCCGCTGGTGCGCCAGGCGCTGCTGTCGATCTCACTGCGCGAGGCGCGCCTGGAAGGCGGTCGCGGCGCTCTCCCCGCGCCGGCGACCGAATGGTCGGCGGTCGCGTTCGAAGAGGTCGCCGGACTCGTCGGCGCGGGGCGCACGGCACAGGCGCGCGAGCGGCTCGCCCAGCTCAGGGCCGCGGGCGTGCAGCCGAACCCGATCGCGCTGATCGAGGCGGACGCCCTCACCGCCTGGCTCTGCCTCGCCGAGGGGCACCGCGTGGCCGCGAGGGAGCACCTCGAGGCCGCCCTGCAGCGTGCACAGGACGACCGCCTGGCCCGCCCGTTCCTGCGGGTCGGGCCGCCGCTGCTCGATCTGCTCGACGAGGTGCCGACCGGGCGCGCCGAGTTCGGGCGGGTGATCGCGGAGCGCCTGCGAAGCCAGGGATCGGCGCGCAGCGAACGGCTCGTCGACGAGCTGACGCCCCGCGAGCGGGAGCTGATCGGCTACCTGCCCACCCGGTACACGATCGCCGACATCGCCGAGCGATGCTTCCTGTCGACCAACACGATCAAGACCCACCTCGCCCACATCTACCGCAAGCTCGGGGTCGCCTCGCGCGACGCCGCGATCGAGCGGGCCACCGAGCTGGGGCTGTTCGACTCAGCGGAGCACCACGACGTCATCTGACGAGGGTGATGCGACGTGCAAGAGGCGGAGGGACGATGACGACATGAGCACGATCTCCGAGAACGACTGGACCGCGCCGATGAGCACGGCGGAGCATCTGGAACGCGGGCTCGCCGCCCGCAAGGCGACGCCGCGCCGCTCCCTCTCCACGCTGACCACATCGGGAC
The DNA here is from genome assembly GCF_006783905.1 of Microbacterium kyungheense. GTDB lineage: Bacteria > Actinomycetota > Actinomycetes > Actinomycetales > Microbacteriaceae > Microbacterium > Microbacterium kyungheense. The sequence continues at coordinate 74,294 of NZ_VFPE01000009.1, forward strand.
GCGACCCGCTGTCGATCCTCGATGCGCAGAACCGCACGCGCGTGCCAGAGCTCGTGCCGCTGCGCACCGAGCGCATGTCGGCGAACCCGTTCGCGTTCTACCGGGCGACCGCGGCGCTGCAGGCGGCAGATCTCGCCCGAGACCCGCACAGCGGCATCCTCGTCGCGTCGTGCGGCGACGCGCATGTGGCCAACTTCGGGTTCTACGCGTCGCCGCAGCGCACCCTCGTGTTCGACCTCAACGACTTCGACGAGGCGGCGTGGGCGCCATGGGAGTGGGACCTCAAGCGTCTGATCGCCAGCGTGGTCATCGCGGGCCAAGCCACGTCGCGCGACGAGGCGGTGGTGGATGCCGCGGTCCGCGGTGCGGTCTACGCCTATGCCCGCGCGATCAGGTCGTCGGTCGGGTCCTCACCCCTCGAGCGCTACTACCTGCACTCCGATGTGGCTGCGGCGCTCGCGATCATGGACCCGCAGTCCCGGCGCGCGATGCGCGCCGCGATCCGCGAGGCCAAGAAGCGCACCGGCGACAAGGCGGCCCGCAAGCTGACGCAGCTCGGCGAAGACGGGCGTCGCCGTTTCGTCGACCAGCCGCCGACGATGACGCATGTCGAGTCCGAGTTCGCGAGCCGCCTGCAGGGCTACATCGAGACGTACATCGCCAGCGCGGACATCAGCATCCGCGTGCTGCTCTACGACTACGTCTTCGCCGACATCGCACGGCGGGTCGTCGGCGTCGGGAGCGTCGGCACGCGCTGCTGGATCACCGTCTTCCAGGATGGAGACGGTCGGCCCCTGCTGCTGCAGGTCAAAGAAGCCGGTCGCAGCGTCCTCTCGGAGTACGGCGGGATCGAGCAGCCGGCAGAGGCGGACCACTTCATCGCCGAACACGGCCAGGGCGCGCGGGTGGTCGCACTGCAGAAGACCCTGCAGGCCTTCTCGGACCCGTTCCTCGGTCACGCCCGAGGGCCCGAGGGCCGCGACTTCTACGTGCGCCAGTTCCGCGACATGAAGGGCGGCATCTCGGCCGAGGCGCTCGAGGACGTCCCGTTCGCCACGTACGCGCAGGCGTGTGCCGTCACGCTGGCTCGCGCACACGCGCAGTCTCCGATGGTGACGGAGCTGGCGGGGTACCTCGGCAACGGGCGGATCGCGGCCGAGGCCATCCTGGAGTGGTCGCACGCCTATGCGGACCTGTCGCGCGCCGACTACGAGGCCTTCCTCGCCGCGAACGGAGACCTCCGCGACGGCGCGGCGGGCCACCGCTAGAGTCGCGGCATGAGCGACTCCCTGCCCTCGTGGCGCGACACCGCCACGCGCACCGCAATCTTCGACTTCGTGGCCGCCGTGACCGACGAGAACGGCCCGGACTACGTCGTGCCCGAGGCACGTGTCGCCGTGTTCGACAACGACGGCACGCTCTGGACCGAGAAGCCGATGCCCACGCAGCTGCACTACCTGCTGGAGCAGTGGAAGGCCGCCGCAGCCGCTGATCCGTCGCTCGCCGACACGCAGCCGTACCAGGCCGCCGCCAGCGGCGACATGTCGTGGCTCAGCGCGGCGATCGACAGGCACTACGCCGGCGACGACGCCGACCTCGGGCTGCTGATCGCCGCGGTCGCGAGCGCCTCAGGCGGTGTCAGCGTCGACGAGTACGCGGCATCCGTCGCCGAGTTCTATCGCGAGGCGCGCCACCTCACCCTCGGCACGCCGTACGCCCAGGTCGTCTACCAGCCGATGGTCGAGCTCATCCGGTTCCTCGAGGCCAACGGCTTCACGACCTATATCGTGTCCGGCGGCGAGCGGGACTTCATGCGCCCGATGACCGAGGCGAACTACGGCATCCCCGCCGAGCGGGTCGTCGGCACCGGGATGGGCCTCACGTACGACGCCGAGACGAACACCGTGCGCTACGCGCCGAAGCTCGCGTTCTTCGACGACGGCCCCGAGAAGCCGGTCCGCATCTGGATGCGGACCGGGCGCCGGCCGATCCTCGCCGCCGGCAACTCGAACGGCGACGTGCCGATGCTGCGGTTCGCGCAGGGGAACCCCCGCAGCCTCGCACTGCTGGTGCATCACGACGACGACACGGGCCGTGGCGACGCCCCGTACGACAAGGGCGCCGAGCAGGCGCTCGCTGCCGACGGCATCACCGTCATCAGCGTCCGCGACGACTGGGCGCAGGTCTTCCCCACCGCCTGATCGCAGCCGCGCCGGTGGCCCGGCGACCGGTCAGACGTCGCCGACGAGCCGGAAGCCGATGTGCGACATGCCGGTGTCCTCGGCCTGCGGCGAGCGCGCCGCGGGCCGGAACCGCAGGCAGTAGTCAGGCGAGCACAGGTGCGAGCCGCCCTTGAGCACGCGGCGCGGGATCGACGGGAAGCCGTCCTGGGCACTGGCGGCGGCGAGCAGGTTCGCGCGCTTGCCGGCATCCACCGGCTTGTCCGACAGTCGCAGGTGCCGCGGCGTGTAGAAGTCCGTGGTCCACTCCCACACGTTTCCGGTCATGTCGTACAGCCCGAAGCCGTTGGGCTCGTACGAGCCGACGGGAGCGGCATCCCCCACTCCCTGGTTGTCGTACGGAAAGCGGCCGAGCCACGAGTTCGCCTGCGGCACGCCGCCCGGGTAGGGCTCGTCGCCCCACGCGAACCGCTTGCCGTCGAGCCCGCCGCGGGCGGCGTACTCGTGCTCGGTCTCGGTGGGCAGGCGGAGTCCCGCCCATCTGGCGTAGGCCTGGGCATCCTCGAAGGCGATGTGGACGACGGGATGCCGCAGCCGCTCGTCGATGGACGACTCCGGCCCGAACGGCCGGCGCCAGTACGCGCCGGGCTGCCAGCGCCACCAGTTGCGCCAGTCCCGCAGGTCGACCGGCCCCGGCGTCGGCGTGAACACCATGGCGCCCGGGACGAGGTCGGCGGGGTCGGCGCCTTCGAAGTTCGCGGGGTCGAGCTCGCGCTCGGCGACGGTGACGTAGCCGGTGTCGTCGACGAACGCGGCGTACTGCTCGTTCGTCACGGCGTACCGGTCGATGCGGAACGGTGCGACCTCACGCTCGTGGACCGGCTGCTCGTCGGGGTAGAACTCGTCGGAGCCCATCGTGAACGTGCCGCCGGGAAGCAGCACCTGGTCGTGGATCGCAGACGTCACCCCACAACCGTAACGGCCTAGAAGCTGCCGATGCCCTTGCCGATCATCGAGACGCCGATCACGAGCAGCAGCACGGCCATGATGATCGCGTTCTCACGGCCCAGCCAGACTCGCAGCGCGTCCAGCGGTCCGCGCAGCCTGTCGGCGGCGATGAGGTACCCGACGACCGGGACGAGGACAGTGGATGCCGCGAGCAGCGTGAAGATCGCGATCACGAGCACGATCTCACCGGTCTCGAGGGAGGCCGAGCCGATGTCGACGCCGGCGCCCGCCGCCATGAGCAGGTTCTTCGGGTTGATCGCGGACAGCAGGAAGCCGAGGCCGAACGCGACCGGGAACGTGACCTTGTCGATGGCCTGCATCCACTTCGGCATCTTCGGGTCTTCGCCGGCCTTCGGCCGCCCGCGCCACTGGCGGACGGCGAGCAGCAGGAGCAGGACGCCGAGGATCAACTGGATGACGCCCTGGATCGGTTTCGAGGCATCCGGGTCGTCCTCGGGCAGCACCGACGAGAGGAGCGTGAACACCGTGACCGCCACGACGATGCCGATCACCCAGCCGAGGAGGAACCCGACGCTCGTCACGCGCGCCTTCGGCGACAGCAGCATGAGGATGGCCGCGATTATCGGGATGGGGCTGATCGCCACGCCGAGGGCGAGGGGAAGGATGTCTCCGATGACGGCGCCCATGGGCATGCCTCCTGGTCCGGAAGGGTGTCGGCTGTCGGACTCACCGTAGCGGTCCCGTCCCTCGTGGCATTCCTTCCGCTCGTGTCGCGCAGTGGATAGCTTCGAGGTGCGCCGTGCCCTCATGCGGCGCCTCGGGAGCGAAGGTGGAGTGAACATGACCGCAGAGTTCAACGGGACGATCAAGCTGGACGTCCGTGACTCGGTCGCGGACTGGGGTCCGTACGAACGTCCGAAGGCGCCGGAGGGCGCTCCCAACGTGCTGGTGATCCTGTACGACGACACCGGCATGGCGTCGTGGTCGCCGTACGGCGGGCGCATCAACATGCCCACGCTCGATCGGCTCGCGGCGAACGGCCTCACCTACACGCAGTGGCACACCACCGCGCTGTGCTCGCCGACGCGCTCGACGTTCCTCACCGGCCGCAACCACCACGTCAACGGCATGGGCAACATCATGGAGGGCACCAACGGCTTCCCCGGGCTGTCGGGCCACATCCCGGAGTCGTGCGCGACGATCGGCCAGGTGCTACAGAAGAACGGGTACTCGACGTTCTGGGTCGGCAAGAACCACAACGTCCCCGAGGAGGACGTCTCCACCGGTGGCAGCAAGGAGCAGTGGCCGCTCGCGATGGGCTTCGACCGCTTCTACGGCTTCCTCGGCGGCGAGACGAACAACTGGTACCCCGACCTCGCCGAGGACAACCACTTCATCGAACCGCCGTACACGCCCGAGGAGGGCTATCACCTGTCGAAGGACCTCGCCGACCAGACCATCCGGCTCATCCGCGACCAGAACGCGTCGAACCCGTCGAAGCCCTGGTACACGTGGTTCTGCCCCGGCGCCAACCATGCGCCGCACCACGCCCCCAAGGAGTACATCGACAGGTACAAGGGCGCCTTCGACGACGGCTACGACGCGTACCGCGAGTGGGTGCTCGCCCGCATGATCGAACGCGGCATCGTTCCGGCCGACACCGCGCTGACGCCGATCAACCCGATGCCCGAGGACCACGCGAACGCGGCCGACTATGTCAAGCCCTGGGACACGCTGTCGGACGACGAGAAGCGCCTCTTCGCCCGGATGGCCGAGGTGTTCGCGGGCTTCAGCGAGTACACCGACGTGCAGATCGGCCGCATCATCGACTACCTCGAAGACTCGGGGCAGCTCGACAACACGCTCATCTTCTACTGCGCCGACAACGGCGCCTCGGGCGAGGGGTCACCGGACGGCTCGGTCAACGAGAACAAGTTTTTCAACGGCTTCCCCGACGACCTGAAGGAGAACCTCGACAAGATCGGCGTGCTCGGCGGTCCCGAGACGTACAACCACTACCCGACAGGGTGGGCGACGGCGTTCTCCACCCCCTTCCAGATGTTCAAGCGCTACTCGCAGTTCTCGGGTGGCACATGCGACCCGATGGTGATCCACTGGCCGGCGGGCATCACGGCCAAGGGCGAGATCCGCCACCAGTACCACCACTCCACCGACATCGTCGCGACGATCCTCGACGTCATCGGCATCGAGATGCCGTCGGTGTTCCGCGGCGTCGAGCAGCGCCCGCTCGACGGCGTCTCGATGAAGTACTCGTTCGACGCGGAACCCGACGGGCCCACCGCCAAGAAGGTGCAGTACTACGCGATGCTCGGCACGCGCGGCGTCTGGAAGGACGGCTGGAAGGCCGCCGCCATCCACGCTCCGCTCACCGGCCACGGCCGCTTCGACGAGGATCGCTGGGAGCTCTACCACGTCGACGTCGATCGGTCGGAGTCGAAGGACCCTCGCCGCCGAGCATCCCGAGAAGCTCCAGGAGCTCATCGACGCGTGGTTCGAAGAGGCGGAGAAGAACAACGTGCTGCCCCTCGACGACCGATCGGCCCGTGACCAGCTCACGATCGAGCGGCCGCAGAGCGAGCCGGCGCGCACGCGATACATCTACTACCCCGACACGACAGCCGTCGCCGAGAGCGTCGCGGTCAACGTCCGCGGCAGGTCGTACAAGATCATCGCCGACGTGATCCTCGAGGAGGGTGCCGAGGGCGTGCTCTTCGCCCACGGCTCGCGCTTCGGCGGGCACGCGCTGTTCATCAAGGACAACACGCTGAACTATGTGTACAACTTCCTCGGCATCCCGCCGGAGCAGACCTTCACGTCGGGCGGGCTGACACCGGGCAAGCACGCGCTGGGCGTCGAGTTCATCCGCGACGGCGCCGGCGAGCACGGTGAGTCGCTGGGCACGGCCAAGCTTTACGTCGACGACCAGGTCGTCGCCGAGGGTCCGATTGCGCGCGCAGGTCGGCAAGTTCACGCTCGCCGGTGACGGCCTGTGCGTCGGCTTCGACAGCGGGGACTCTGTGAGCGGACAGTATTCCGGCGGCTTCCCCTTCACGGGCGGCAAGCTGCTCGGCGTCGGCGTCGACGTCAGCGAGGAGCAGTATCTCGACCTCGAGCTCGAGGCCCTCGCGGCGCTCGCGCGCGAGTAACGCCGGACACGCTCCCACGGTGAGAGACCGGATGCTGCGGCTGCGGCATCCGGTCTCTCATCGTTCCGGCGACACCGGCCCTCGCAGGGATCAGGCGGGCGGGTGCGCCGCCAGCCATTCGTTCGCCATCTTCTTGGGCACCTTCAGCAGCCACGCGTCGGTCACGACCTCGCGCAGCAGCTCAGCATCGATCGCGTCGAGCCGGAGCAGCACCGCTGGGTAGCCGTCGAAGTGCGGGATGGTGAAGAACACATCAGGGTAGGTCTCGATGAGCGCGAGCTTGCCTTGCTCGCCATCGGTGCGGACGCCGACCACCTCGCCGTCGGCCACTCGCGGCCGATCGCGCTCAGCTGCTCGAGATCGCGGCCGCTGGGGCCTCGCTGCCAGACGAACACACCGGTGGGCGTGCGCCAGGTGGCCGCGCGCCGGTGACCGTCGACGCGTTCGGACCACGCCCGGGAAGCCGAGCGCGATGGCCCGTACGTCGTCGAGAACCGCCATGGCCCCCATCATCCGCCTGTTCGGCTGCCGAGTCACGTGACGCCGGGGGCAGGGTGTGGTGTACTGATTCCCACGACAGAGCCCGACTGCGTCGCACTTGCCCGGGGGGGAGACCAGGCGGTGCAAGAGGAGCATCCCTGTGAGCACTACTCATCGTCCCGCGTGCGCCGATTCCTGGCCGCAGCACTCTCGGACCGCACTCGCCGCCATCCGGCGCGGTCGCCGTGACCGCGCTTCCGGCCGTCGCCGCGTATCCGGATTCGGTGAACCCGTTCGCCATCGCTGGCGGCTTCACCGTATACGCGCGCGAGGATGCGCTCCTGCAGAATCAAGAGACCGAGGGCAGCATCGCCGTCGGCGGCACCGCCACGGTGCAGGGCAGCAGCGGTCAGTACACGATCATCCACGTCTCGGCCGGCACGGGTGCCTACGACCTGCCGAGCGTCGACGGCGATCCGACCCGCTTCCTGGTCGGGCAGTACAGCACCGACAGCACCGGCATCCTGGCCATCACCAGTGCGGGAACGGCGGATCCGGCGCTGTTCGGCGACCTGAAGATGGTGCAGCGCGACGGGCCGTGGCAGCCGTTCGCGCGCGCGGACTGGATCCGGCTCAACCAGAACCCCTCGAACCCCGACCAGACACCGCTGATCGACGCGACCCACCAGCAGTACCCCGCGAGCGCCGCGCCGCCGGCCGGCGCGACGGGCGGTGGCAGCATCTACACGGCGAACACGTCGAGCACCGCCGTCGCCGACTACGTCGAGGCAGGCCGGCAGGCGTCATGGGACGAGGCGTCGGCCTGTTTCGCCGACATCGCCGACCCTACGGGCGGGATCGGGTACGAGGTCGGCGTCGCAGAGCATGTGGGCGACCGCATCGTCCTGGGACCGCTCAGCGCCGACCAGCCCAACGTGCTGGACTACTCCCTGCTCGCCGGGGCGACCCTCATCCAGTTCTCCGCCGGCAGCCCGACGCCCGGCGTCACCA